>JAZKIV010000055.1:0-11039 GCA_040384685.1 Pseudomonadota bacterium
CTCTCCCCCGCCGGGGGAGAGGGAGTTTCCTCAGCCGAGGACCGGCTCGTCTGGCAATTCGTTCTTATCCGCCTCACCCGCCTGCAGCGGGAAGTGCTGCACCAGCAGCGCCGACACTTCCTCCAGCGCCTGCGTGAGCCCGTCCTCGAACCGGCCGTCGCGCAAATTACCCGCCATGCGCGCGACGATCTCGCGCCACTGCTCGGGGCTCACGTGCCGGTTCAGGCCGCGGTCGGCCACGATCTCGATGGCGCGCTCGGCCAGCAGCAGGTAGACCAGCACACCGTTGTTGTGCTCGGTGTCCCAGACGCCCAGCTTGCCGAACATGGCCACCGCACGTTCGCGCGGCGCCGCGTCGCGCCACAGGTAGCTCATCGGCAGGCCGGCTTCCACGCACAGGCGGATCTCGCCGCTGTGCCGCTTCTCGCTGGCGGCCACGCGCCGCGTCAGGCGTTCCAGCATGTCGGGCGGGATCGCCTTGCCGGTGTCCTTCTCGTCCAGCCAGCGGTGCTTGAACATGCGCTTGAGGTTCGGCATCACCAGTCTCCCGAGGCGCCGCCGCCACCGAAATCGCCACCGCCGCCGGAGCTGAAGCCGCCGCTGTCGCTGCTGCTGCTCCAGCCGCCGCCGCCGCTGGAGCTGGTCCCGATCCAGGGCCCGCCGCCTTTCTTGCTCCAGCTGCGCTGCCCCGCCGGCAGGTTCAGGCCGGAGAACAGCGCGAACAGCAGGCCGACGACGCCGGCGATCCCCGCGATGACCACGCTGGAGCTGGCCATCAGCGCCAGCGCGCCGACGCCGCCGCCGGTGACCAGCGAACCGACGCCGCGGCCGAACATGCGTCGCAGCATGCCGCCGACCAGCGGCACGCCGATGAAGGCGAAGATGGCCAGGCTGAACAGGTCGAAGCCGTCGTCGCCCGAGCTTGCGCTGCCCTGCTGTTCGGGTTGCCCGGCCGGCGCGGGCAGGGCCTCGGGGTCGATGCGCGCGATCAGCCGGTCGGCCGCAGCCTGCAGGCCGCCGGCGAAATCGTTCTGCTTGAAGCGCGGCGTGATGGCCTCGTCGATGATCTGCTTGGCCGCCAGGTCGGGCACCGCGCCTTCCAGCGTCTTGGCGACCTCGATGCGCACCTTGCGGTCGTTCTTGGCCACGATCACCAGCACGCCGTCGCCCACCGCCTTGCGGCCGATCTTCCAGGCATTGGCCACGCGGTTGGCGTAGCTGGCGATGTCTTCCGGCTGCGTGGTCGGCACCAGCAGCATGGCGATCTGCGTGCCCTTCTTCTGCTCGAAGGCGGCCAGCTTGTCTTCCAGGCCCTGGCGCTGGATCGCGTCCAGCGTGCCGGTCTGGTCGATGACGCGCGCGGTGAGCTCGGGCACCGGCAGCACGCCCTGCGCACCGGCCGGCGCGAACGCCAGTGCCAGCAGGGCGAAGACGAGCGCGAAGAGCCGCTTCACGCCGTCGTCAGCGCGTGGGTGTGCCGGAGGCGGGCGTGGAGGGCGCGGCCGGTGCCGCCGGTGCAGCTGGCGCGGCCGGCTTGGCGCCGAAGTCCACCGTCGGCGGCAAGGAGATCTGCGCCTCGTTCTGCACCGTGAAGCTCGGCTTGGGTTCGTAATGGAACACCATGGCCGTCAGGTTGCTCGGGAAGCTGCGCGCCAGCACGTTGTACTCCTGCACCGTCTGGATGTAGCGGTTGCGCGCCACCGTGATGCGGTTCTCGGTGCCTTCCAGCTGCACGCGCAGGTCGCGGAAGCCCTGGTTGGCCTTCAGGTCGGGATAGCGCTCGCTCACCACCAAGAGGCGCGACAGCGCGCTGGAGAGTTCGCCCTGCGCCTGCTGGAATTTCTGGAACGCGGCCGGGTTGTTCAGCGTTTCGGGCGTCACCTGCACCGAGGTCGCCTTGGCGCGCGCCTCGACCACGCGGGTCAGCGTCTCCTGCTCGAAGTTCGCTTCGCCCTTGACCGTGGCAACCAGGTTGGGCACCAGGTCGGCGCGGCGCTGGTACTGGTTGAGCACCTCGCTCCAGGCCGACTTTGTCTGCTCGTCCAGCCGCTGGAAGTCGTTGTAGCCGCAGCCCGACAGCGCGAGCACCGAGGCAATGATGAAAAGCCAGCGTTTCATGGGAGCGTTCCTTCCTTCTTCTCGTTCGCAAAGTGGGGCAGAAGGTAGCATAGATGGGATGCGCCATGACCCGCTTCAAGTGTTGCAGGCCGCACGGCCGCCGGGCCCGGCGCAGCGCAAGCCGCGGCTGCTGATCGCCGGCGCCACCGGCGCGCTCGGCAACGAGGTGCTGCGCCGCCTGGCCGGTTCTTCCGGCTTTTCCGATACCCAGGTGCTGGCGCGCGAACCCATCACCGCCGGGCTGCGCGGCGTGGCCACCGTGATGGTGCCGCCCGAATCGCCCGCCCGATGGCCGCCCGGCGCCGCCGACGTCGCCGTCGTGCTGTTCGATCCGCCGCGCCTGTTCTACGACCGCGAGCGCGCGCTGTGGACGCCCGAGCCGGCGCAGTTGCCCGACCTCGCGCGCTGGCTGCGCGCCAGCGGCGTGCACACGCTGGCGCTGGTGCTGCCGCACGACCAGGGGCGCCTGCCCGACGCGCTCAAGCGCGGGCTGGCCGACCTGGACGAGCATGCGGTGGCGGCGCTCGGTTTCGAGCGGATGATCGTCATCCGCTCGGCGCGCAAGCCGGCCGCGGCGGCGCCGACCTCATGGGCGCAGCGCCTGGCGCGCCTGATGCTGTCGGTGTTCCAGTACATGGTGCCGTCCAGCGAGCAGCCGGTGCGCGCCGCCACCGTGGCGCACCTGCTGGCGCTGGCGCTGGAGTCGGCACCGCCGGGCATCCACGTGGCCTCGCCCGAGACCGTGTGGCGGGCCGCGCAGGGCGACGCGCGCGCGGCGGCGCGCCAATGGCTGGGCGCCTGAAGCCCGCGAACAAACCCCGGCACAATCGCCGCACGCTTCGCCCATCCTCCATGCGCAAATCCAAGCTCCAGGCCGCCAACCTCGAAGGCAATGCCGACGAGGTCGAGGCGGCCTTCTACCACGCCCTGCAGAACGCCGACATCGACAAGCTGATGGCCTGCTGGGCCGATGAGGACGACATCGTCTGCATCCATCCGGGCGGTGCGCGCGTGGTCGGCCCGCGCGCCATCCGCGCCACCTTCGAGGCGATGTTCGCCAACGGCAGCATCCGCGCCTGGCCGCAGCGCGTGCGCAAGACGGTGTCGGCCGCCAGCGCGGTGCACAGCCTGATCGAGCGGGTGGAAGTGCTGGGCGAAGACGGGCGCGGCGACGCCTGGGTGATCGCCACCAACATCTACCACAAGACCGCGCAGGGCTGGCGCATGGTGGCGCACCATGCGAGCCCGGGCACGCCCAGCGAGATGCAGGAAATCTCGGACACGCCGTCGGTCCTGCACTGAGTGGACGCCGCCTTCGATTACGCCGCGCCGCGCTGGCTGCCCGGGGGCAACCTGCAGACCATCTGGGCCGCGCTGCAGGCACGCCGTACCTTCGGGCCGCCGCCGGCCTTCCGGCGCGAGCGCTGGGACACGCCGGATGGGGATTTCGTGGATGTGGACTGGCTCGCCCCTTCCGTTTCCGTTCGGGCTGAGCCGCCCCTGCTGGTCCTCTTCCACGGCCTCGAAGGCTCGTCCCGCAGCCACTACGCCGAGGCCTTCGCCGACTTCGCCGCCGCCAACGGCATGGACTACGTGGTGCCGCACTTCCGCGGCTGCGGCGGCGAGCTCAACCAGGCACCGCGTGCCTACCACTCGGGCGACCACGCCGAGATCGGCTGGATCCTGCAGCGCCTGCGCGCGCGCCACGGCGGGCCGCTGCTGGCGGTCGGCGTTTCGCTGGGCGGCAACGCGCTGATGCGCTGGGCCGGCGAGGCCGGTGAAAATGCGGCGCGCACGGTGGCGGCGGTCGCCTCGGTGTGCTCGCCGCTCGACCTGGCGGCCGGCGCGGTGGCGATCGGCCGCGGCTTCAACCGGCTGGTCTACACCACCATGTTCCTGCGCAGCATGAAGCCCAAGGCGCTGGCCAAGCTGGCGCAGCACCCGGGCCTGTTCGACCGCGACACGCTGCTTGCCGCGCGCGACCTGTTCGCCTTCGACGACGTGTTCACCGCGCCGCTGCACGGCTTTCGCGACGCGCCCGACTACTACGCCCGCGCCTCGGCCAAGCCGCACCTGCACCGCATCCGCATCCCGGCGCTGGTGCTGAACGCGCGCAACGACCCGTTCATTCCGGCAGCCAGCCTGCCGCGCGCGGGCGAGGTCGGTGAGCACGTCACGCTGTGGCAGCCGGAACAAGGAGGCCATGTCGGGTTTCCGGCGGGGCGCTGGCCGGCGCACGTGCGCGCCATGCCCGAAGCGGTCGGGCGCTGGCTGCTGCAGCACACCCGCTTGCATCACACCGTTACGCACGGCTGAGCTGAACTTCCGGGTTTTCGCGCGTCCCTCGCGTGCGCGGGCGGCCCACACTGTTTCCTTTGTACAGGGAGCACACATGTCGAGAGATCCAGGGCGGCCGTGGTTCGGCCGCGCGCACTGCGCGGCGTTGCTGTCGGCCTTGCTGTTGTGGGGCTGCAGCAGCAGCGACGAGGAGCTGCGCCAATGCCTGCAGCCGACGGCCGACGGCACGGTCGTGGTCGGTTCGGGCCTGCCCGGCGATCCCGCGATTCCCGAGCCGCAGTCCGGCTACCGCACCGGCAAGAAGGTGGCGACCGCGCGCAGCTACATGGCCGTGACGGCCAATCCGCTGGCCACGCAGGCCGCCTGCGAGACGCTGCGCGACGGCGGCACCGCGGTGGACGCGGCGGTGGCGGCGCAGATGGTGCTGGGCCTGGTGGAACCGCAGTCCTCGGGCGTCGGCGGCAGCGTGTTCCTGGTGCACTACGACGCGCGCGGCAACGTCGTGCAGACCTACGACGGCCGCGATGCCGCTCCGGCCGCGGCGACCGAGGACTACCTGCGCTACATCAGCGCCAGCGACCACAGCAACCCGCTGCCCTCGCTGGGCAGCTCCTTCGCCAGCACGCGCGCCAGCGGCCGCTCGATCGGCGTGCCGGGCGCGCTGCGCGCGCTGGAGCTCGCCCACCAGGACTACGGCGGCAAGCCCTGGGCCAGCCTGTTCGACCCCGGCATCCGCCTGGCGACCAACGGCTTCCCGATCAGCGGGCGGATGGCCGCCGCCATCGCCGGCGCGCGCGACGACCTGCTGCGCGACCCGGACGCCACCGCCTATTTCCTGAACCCCGACTACTCGCCCAGGGCGCTGGGCACGACGATCAAGAACCCGGCCTACGCCGGCACCCTGCAGGCCGTCGCGCAGGGCGGCGCCAACGCCTTCTACACCGGCGCGATCGCGCAGGCCATCGTCGACAAGGTCAAGGCCACCAGCGGCGGCGTCACCACCACCGTGGCCATCACGCCCGGCCTGATGGAGCTGAGCGACCTGGCCGGCTACCGCGCGCTGCGCCGCCCGCCGGTGTGCATCACCTACCGCGCCAACTGGGTCTGCGGCATGGGCCCGCCCTCGTCCGGCGGCATCGCGGTGGCGCAGACGCTCGGCATTCTGGAAAACTTCGACCTGGCGTCGCTGGCGCCGCCGCAGGTCAACGGCGACGGCGGCCGGCCGACGGTGATGGCCGTGCACCTGATCAGCGAGGCCGAGCGGCTGGCCTACGCCGATCGCAACAAGTACGTGGCCGATACCGACTTCGTGCCGCTGCCGGGCGCCGGCGTGCCGTCCTTCCTGGACAAGAACTACCTGCGCCAGCGCGCGCAGCTGATCTCCACCACGCAGAGCATGGGCACGGCCGCGGCCGGCGAGTTCGGCGCGCCGCCGATGGGCAGCAGCGCCACCGAAGGCAAGGGCACCAGCCACCTGTCCATCGTCGACAAGTACGGCAACGCGGTGACCATGACGACCACGGTGGAGTCGGGCCTGGGCTCGTTCCACTTCACCCGCGGCTTCATCCTGAACAACCAGCTGACCGATTTCTCGTTCGAACCGTCGGACAGCGCCGGTCCGATCGCCAACCGCATCCAGGGCGGCAAGCGCCCGCGCAGCTCGATGGCGCCGACGCTGGTGTTCCACCGCGCCGCCGACGGCGGCCGGGGCGACCTGAGGATGGTGACCGGCTCGCCCGGGGGCGCCACCATCATCCAGTTCGCGGTCAAGACGGTGGTGAGCGCGGTCGACTGGGGGTTCGACGCGCAGCAGGCCGCCGGCATGGTGAACTTCGGCGCAGCCAACAGCCCGACCACCGGCGTCGGCGGCGAGCACCCGGCCATCGACGTCAGCAACAACGGCCTGAACGACCCGCTGCTGAATGGCTTGCGCAGCCTGGGCCACACGGTCTCGTTCGCCGCGCAGTCCAGCGGCGCCAGCGTGGTGCTGCGCAGGGACAAGCCGCCGTACGGCAGGGTGCTGGAAGGCGGCGCCGACCCGCGGCGCGAAGGCCTGGCGCTGGGCGACCTGATCGTGCCGTGAGCGCGCGGCCGCTATTGCGGCTGCGCTGGCGCCACGGCGGGCGCCGGCGCCGGTGCGGCGGCTGAAGAAGCCGGCGCCGCGGGCCGCGCCGGCCCGGGTGCGGATGCCGGCTTGGCTGCCGACGCCGGTTTCACCGCCGACGCCGCCACCCGCGTGACGGCTGCCTGCGGCACCGCGGCCTGTGCCAGCGCAGCCGCCGACGCCGGGCTGGCCGGCAGGCCCGGCGCGCCGGGCGAACCGGCCGGCGGCCAGGCCGCTTCGGCGGCGCTGCGCGGCTTGCCGATCGGCGTGGTGGCCTTGCCCTGCCGCACCGCCGCCATGTCTTCCTCGCTCGGGTACTGGCCCTGCAGCCAGTAGTCGAACACGCGGCGCGCGATCGGCGCGGCGTTGGCGGCGCCGAAACCGGCGTTCTCCACCACCATCGCCACCGCGATCGTGGGGTTCTCCGCCGGGGCATAGGCGATGTAGAGCGCGTGGTCGCGGTGCCGCTCGTCCAGCTGCGAGGCGTTGTACTTGGCGTTCGCCGCAATGGCGATCACCTGGGCCGTGCCGGTCTTGCCGCCGCTGGTGTAGGGCGCGCCGCGGAAGGCCGCGGCCGAGGTGCCCTCGATGTTCACGCCGACCATGGCCTTGCGGACCACCGCCACGTTCTCCGGCTTGGCGTGCCACTTGTCGCCTTCCTGCGGCTCGAGGCGCCTGCCCTGCTTGGTCACCGTGTCGATGATCTCGGTGACCAGGCGTGGCTTCATGCGTACGCCGTCGTTGGCCAGCGTGCTCATGGCGTTGGCCAGCTGCAGGATGGTGTAGCTGTTGTAGCCCTGGCCGATGCCCAGCGAGATGGTCTCGCCGGCATACCACTTCTGCTGCTCGGCCTTCTTGTACGCGGCGCGCTTCCACTTGGTGGACGGCAGCAGCCCCTTGGCTTCGCCGGCAATGTCGATGCCGGTGATGGTGCCGAAGCCGAAGTGCGCCATCTGCTCGGCCATCAGGTCCACGCCCATGTCGTTGGCCAGCATGTAGTAGTAGGTGTCGCAGGACTGCACGATGGACTTGTACATGTCCACCGAACCGTGGCCGCCTTCCTTGTCGTCGCGGAACTTGTGGTTGCCGAACCAGAAGTAGCCGGGGTCGGAGATGGACTGCTCGGGCCGGCGCTTGCCGGTCTCCAGCGCGGCCAGCGCCATGAAGGGCTTGTAGGTGGAGCCGGGCGGGTAGGTGCCGCGCAGCGCGCGGTTGAGCAGCGGCTTGTCGATCGACTCGTTGAGCAGCTGCCAGTTCTCCTGGTCGATGCCGTCGACGAACAGGTTGGGGTCGAAGGTGGGCTTGCTCACGAACGACAGGATCTCGCCGGTCCTCGGCTCGATCGCCACCATGGCGCCGCGCCGGTCGCCGTACAGGTCCTCGATCAGCTTCTGCATCTTGATGTCGATCGACAGCTTCACCGTCTGCCCGGCCGTGGGCGGGCTGCTGGCCAGCTTGCGCACGGCGCGGCCGCCGGCCGAGGTTTCGACCTGCTCGACGCCGGTGACGCCGTGCAGCTGCGACTCGTAGCTGTGCTCCACGCCCAGCTTGCCGATGTACTCGGTGCCGCGGTAGTTGGCCTGGTCGTCCTCCGGCCACTCCTCGATCTGCTTCTTCTCGGTCTGGTTGATGCGGCCGATGTAGCCGATCACGTGGCTGGCCAGCTCGCCCCAGGGATAGTTGCGGAACAGCCGCGCCTTGATGTCCACGCCCGGGAAGCGGAAGTGCTGGGCGGCGAACTTGGCGACCTCCTCGTCGGTGAGCTTGGTGCGCACCGGCAGCGAGTCGATGCTCTTGGACTCCTCCAGCAGCTTCTTGAAGCGGCGCTTGTCGCGCGTGCTGATCTCGACCACCTCGGCCAGGTCCTCCACCAGCTTGTCGAGCGGGCGGTCGATGCGCGCCGGCGTGATCTCCAGCGTGTAGGCCGAATAGTTGGTGGCCAGCACGATGCCGTTGCGGTCCAGGATCAGCCCGCGGTTGGGCACGATCGGGACGACGGCGATGCGGTTGTTCTCGGCCTGCTCCTGCAGGTCCTCGTGCTTGACCACCTGCAGCCAGACCAGCCGCGAGCCCAGCAGCAGGAAGCACACCAGCACCAGGATGCTGGCCGCCAGCACCCGCAGGCGGAAGCGCGACAGGTCGGCTTCGACGTTGCGCAGTTCGGTCACAGCGGTCGATTTTCGTCGGGATCGTGCGCCCTGCGCTGCGGTGCCAGCAGCAGCACGCTGACGATGGGCCAAAGTGTGGCTTCCAGCACGGGGGCGAGCGCCGCCATCGGGCCGGGGAAAATGCCGCCGGCCAGCATGCGGATGGCCAGCTCGATGGCGTGCGCCGCGACGAACAGCGGCAGCACCTGCACCGCCTGCGAGGGCACGGTGAACCACAGCAGCCGGCGGTGGATGGTGATGGCGAAATAGCACAGCGCGGTGTAGGCCAGCGCGTGCTGGCCGAGCAGGGCGGTCTGGTGCACGTCCATCGCCAGCCCGAAGATGAAGGCGGCGATGATGCCCACCCGCAGCGGCTGGTGCACGCTCCAGAACACCAGCACCACCGCCAGCAGGTCCGGCATCCAGGCGATGCGGCCGAGCGGCAGCATGTTGAGCAGCAGCGCGGCCAGCAGCGTGGTCCAGATGAAGATCGGGTTGGCGGGCAGCAGCAGCGGCTGCCCGGGACGCATGATCATGGCCTGGCCGCTCCCCGGGCATCGAAGCGCCCGCGCTTGGCCGCCGGCGCGTCCTCGGGCGCCGGCCGGTTGGGAATCTTCACCTCGGACGGCCGCAGCACCATCACGTAGCGCGCGCCTTCCACCAGGCCCTGCGGCTTGAGCACGATGCGCGCGAAGGCCGAGTCGGGCCGCCGCTCGACCTTCTCGACCTTGGCGACCGGCAGGCTGGGCGGGTAGACGCCGTCCACGCCGCTGGTGGTCAGCAGGTCGCCGGGCTGCACGTCGGCGTTGGAGGCCATGAAGCGCAGTTCCATCGCGCCGGCGGCGGCCGAGGCGTCGCCGTAGGCCACGCCGCGCGCGCCGGTGCGGGTGTTGAGCACGGGAATCGACTGGTCGCGGTCGGACACCAGCGTCACCTCGCTGATCAGCGGGTGCACCCGCGTCACCTGGCCGATCACGCCGGATTCGTCGATCACCGGCGAGCCGAGGGCGACGTCCTGCGCCATGCCCTTGTCGATGATCACCTTGCGGGTATAGGGATCGGCCGCGTCGTACAGCACCTCGGCCGCCAGGGAGGTTTCCGGCACCCGCTGGCGCAGCGCCAGGATCTTGCGCAGCTGCTGGTTTTCCAGCGTCAGCTGCTCGACCTGGTTGGCCCGCAGCGACTGGGCGGCCAGCTTGCGGCGCGCCTCTTCCTCGCTGCGCTGGGCGCTGGTGAGCGATTGGAAGTAATCAGTGGCGAAGCGCGCCAGCAGCACCGGGCGGGTGGCCAGCCACTGCATCGGGTAGAGCACCGCGCCGACCCCGGCGCGCAGCGGCTGGGTGATCTTGAAGCGCGCGTCCGCCACCATCAGGAACAGCGCCAGCGCGCTGCACACCATCAGCTTGGACACGGCCGACGGCCCTTGCTTGAAGAAGGGCGGCGGCGTGCGGTCGAGGGTTCCTAACGGCATGACGGGATGACTTCGCTGCGCTCAATGACGGCGCCGGCGCGCCATGACTCAATCTGTCATTCTGTCATCGAAGCGCCCAGCGAAGTCATGCCTGCGGAGCAGGCGTCATCATTCGCTGGTAAAAATGCTGCCCAGCCGTTCCATGCGTTCCAGCGCGATGCCGCAGCCGCGCACCACGCAGGTCAGCGGGTCTTCGGCCACCAGCACCGGCAGGCCGGTTTCCTCGGCCAGCAGGCGATCCAGGTCGCGCAGCAGCGCGCCGCCGCCGGTCAGCATCATGCCGCGCTCGGCGATGTCGGCGCCCAGCTCGGGCGGGGTCTGTTCCAGCGCGTTCTTCACGGCCGAGACGATGTTGTTCAGCGGGTCGGTCAGCGCTTCCAGGATTTCGTTGGAGCTGATGGTGAAGCTGCGCGGCACGCCCTCGGAGAGGTTGCGGCCCTTGACTTCCATCTCCTTGACCTCGCTGCCGGGGAAGGCCGAACCGATTTCCTTCTTGATGGCCTCGGCCGTGGGCTCGCCGATCAGCATGCCGTAGTTGCGGCGGATGTAGCTGATGATGGCCTCGTCGAACCGGTCGCCGCCGACACGCACACTGCCCTTGTAGACCATGCCGCCCAGCGAGATCACGCCGACCTCGGTGGTGCCGCCGCCGATGTCGACCACCATCGAGCCCGATGCTTCCGACACCGGCAGGCCGGCGCCGATGGCCGCGGCCATGGGTTCCTCGATCAGGTACACCTCGGAGGCGCCGGCGCCCAGGGCGGATTCGCGGATGGCGCGCCGCTCGACCTGGGTGGAGCCGCAGGGCACGCAGATGATGATGCGCGGGCTCGGCTTGAAGATGCCGCGCGGGTGCACCATCTTGATGAACTGCTTGAGCATCTGCTCGGTGACGGTGAAG
>JAZKIV010000056.1:0-2578 GCA_040384685.1 Pseudomonadota bacterium
AGCCGCCACAGAAATCGCCCCCACCGGGCACCGCCTGCCGCGGCGCGCGTGTCGTGGTGACGCTCGGGCACAGGTCTTCGCGCACCACGGCCCGCCCGCACGCGGCTTGCCGCGAGGTCCATGCGCGAAGAAAAAACCTCAGCGCACCCCCCAACCTCGCTTCAACAGCAGAACGCCAAGAGCAGCCAGGCTGAACACGGCTCCAGCCACAAACGTGACGCCTGGACCCCATTGGTCCCACAGCCACCCAGCCAACACGCTCGCGATCAACAGCGCGACCCCGCTTGCCAGGTTGAACAGGCCGAACGCCGTGCCGCGCAAGGCAGCAGGCGCAGCATCGGCCACCATGGCGGCAAGCAGGCCCTGCGTCATGGCCATGTGCAGCCCCCACAGCGCGATGCCGGCCCACAGCAGCGGCCCTTGCCCGGCCGCTGCGAGCAGGGCGTCGGCGGCCACCAGCACGCCCAGGCCCATGGCCAGCAGCGCGTGGTGGTTCATCCTGTCGGCCAGCCTGCCGAACGGATAGGCGCCCGCGGCATAGACGATGTTCATGGCGATCAGCACCAGCGGCGCCCAGGCGATGGGCAGGCCGCCCTGCTGGGCGCGCAGCACCAGGAACGCCTCGCTGAAGCGCGCCAGGGTGAAGATCGCCCCGACGGCCACCACCCACCAGTAGGCGCCGCCCAACTGGCGCAGCTTGTCGCGGCGGATCGGCCATTCGCGCTTGCCGGTTTGCCGCGGCTCGGGCTCCCGCACGCCGGCCACCAGCACGGCGACCGACAGGACCGCCGGAATCACCGCCACCCAGAACACCGCGCGGACGTCGCCGGCCCACAGCAGCATGAGCCCGATGGCCAGCACCGGGCCGAGGAAGGCGCCGATGGTGTCCAGCGACTGGCGCAGCCCGAAGGCGGCGCCGCGCAGATGGGGTGGCGCGAGGTCGGCCACCAGCGCGTCGCGTGGGGCGCCGCGGATGCCCTTGCCGACGCGGTCCAGCAGCCGCGCGCCGAGCACCAGTCCGGTGGTGGTGGCCAGTGCGAACAGCGGCTTGGACAGGGCGCCCAGCGCGTAGCCGGCCACGGCCAGCGGCTTGCGGCGGCGCCAATAGTCGCTGAGCGTGCCGGAAAACACCTTGACGACCAGCGCGGTGGCCTCGGCCAGGCCTTCCACCAGGCCGACCGCCAGCATGCTGGTGCCCAGGGTGGCGACCATGAACACGGGCAGCAGGCTGTGGATCATCTCCGAGGAGACGTCCATCAGCAGGCTGACGACGCCCAGCGCCCAAATGCCGCGGGGAAGGCGCTGCGAAGAGGTCATGCGGGGAGGGGCGCGGCCACCTGGACAGGCGGCCCGATAGAATTTGCAAGATTTTAAGCTTTGGCATGCCGGCCCACCGGGGCCGCCACGCCCGCTGCATGCAATTCACCCCCACCCAACTTCGCGCCGCCGCCTGGACGCTGATCGCCGTGCTCGCCCTGCTGGCGCTGCGCGCGCTCGGGGCCGTGCTCACCCCGTTCGCGGTCGCGGCGGTGCTGGCCTATGCGCTCACGCCCCTGGTGGATCGCCTGGATGAGCTGGGCCGCGGCCGCCTTCCGCGCGTGCTTGCTGTCCTGATCGTGCAGCTGCTGTTCATGCTGGCCCTGCTGTGCGTGTTCCTGCTGGTGGTGCCGGTGCTGGCCAAGGAACTGCCGCTGATGCGCGAGCAGCTGCCGGTGCTCCTCGACCGGCTGAACGCCGTGCTCTCGCCGTGGCTGGCACAGTTCGGCATTTCGGTGTCGCTGGACATGGCCAGCCTGAAGGCGCAGGCGCTGAAGTACCTCAACGCCAATTGGGAAGAAAGTTTTTCCTCGCTGCTGTCCTCGCTGAAGCTCGGAGGCAGCGTGGCGCTCACCGTGGTCGGCAACGCGCTGCTGATCCCGGTGGCGCTGTTCTACCTGCTGCTGGATTGGAAACCCTTCGTCGCGCGCATGCTGGAACTGGTGCCGCCGCGCGCGCGGCCTTCGGTCGATTCCTTCACCGCCGAATCCGACCAGGTGCTGGGCCAGTACCTGCGCGGGCAGCTGCTGGTGATGGTCACGATGGCGGTGTTCTACAGCACCGGCCTGGCCCTGTTCGGCCTGGATCTCGCGCTGCCGATCGGCGTGTTCACCGGGCTGGCGATGTTCGTGCCGTACATCGGCTTCGGTGTCGGGCTGATCCTGGCGCTGGTCGCCGGCTTCCTGCAGTTCGCATCGGCCAAGGCGCTGGTGATGGTGGCCGTGGTGTACGGCAGCGGGCAGCTGCTGGAAGGCCTGTTCATCACGCCGCGTCTTGTGGGCGAGCGGATCGGGCTGCATCCGCTGGCGGTGATCTTCGCCTTGCTGGCGTTCGGGCAGTTGTTCGGGTTTCTGGGTGTGCTGGTGGCGCTGCCTGCGAGTGCTGTGCTGCTGGTGGCCATTCGCCGGATTCGGGCAGGGTATCTGGGCAGCAACCTGTACCAGAGTTGATGATCATGGCTTTCGTGTCTGTTCTCTCGGAGGTTGTCGCGTCGCGGCAGGCGGTGCCCGGCGCGGGCTCATACTGCGGCGGTCGGCGCTGC
>JAZKIV010000057.1:0-10255 GCA_040384685.1 Pseudomonadota bacterium
AATACCGGCCTGTCACGCCGGGGGTCGCGGGTTCGAGTCCCGTCCACTCCGCCAAATATCGAGAAAAGCACTGTGCGTCAGCACGGTGCTTTTTTTTTGGCGAAGATCAGCGTTGCGAAGCTTCAGCGCGATTGAAGGAGGCCGGCATGAACAACACGAACAGCGGTCCGATGGACTGGGCGCAGCAGCGTGCGGTACAGCATGTCATGACCAAGGGCGGACTGCCTTTCTACGACGCTGCCGCTGCGCCCTCTCGGCTGACGGTGGATGCACTTGACGCCGTCGAGGAGCAGTACCGGCAACGGGCGCACTATTTTCTGTCGTTCGGCATGTGCTTCTCGCAGCTCGGAACACTTCCAGGCGAACTTCGCCTCTCGATCGAACCGCTGCATCCGGTTCCCGACTTGGACCGCACATTGCGAGTCACCCGCCTGCTCACCGATCTGGGCATCGGAACTCCCGCGGCGCACCAGGGCCTCAGCCTCATCTCGCGGGCGATGGTGAATGCCTACCACCCGGTGGCATCGTTGTTCGACGTGGTGGACGCCCCCGCCTCGCACCCTGACCTTTTTCTTTTCGACCCGCTGACAGGCTTCGTTATTTGGCGAGAGGGTGAAAAAGTCAGGAACACCTGGCTGGGGAACTGGCGCGACCTCGTAGAGCTTCAAACGCAGCAGTCTGCACTCAAGGATCTGCTGCTGCACTCCCAGGCAGACCATTTCTGCCCGGGACGGTCGTTGCTGATGCGGCTGATCGGGCCGCTGCTGCCGCGCCGCCGCTACGTGGTCGACGACGATGCCGGTATTCCCACGATCGTCGTGAAGGACCAGCACGAGCTCGATGGGCTCGTGGAGGATTTGCGGATCGCCTGCGCACGGGCACCCCTCCAGGTTTCGGCGGTTTTCCGGGGCCAGACGCAGGAGCATCGGCTTCCTGACCGGCAGGAGCTCGTTGCGTCCCTCGTCACGCCGTATTCGGATGTTCGCGACCACAGCATCGTGCCTTCGCTGTACCGGCACTACGACGGGTTTCTCGACAACCCTCTCGACTTTCGTGCATTCGTCGCGCACCTGCTGGATTGGAACTTCTACTCCGACATGGTGTTCGGCGATCCGGCCTCCTATTTCACATTGGACGGCCAGCCATACGTGCCGAAGTCGATCAGCGACCCTGCGACCGCTTCGTGCCAAGTGCTGGCAGGGGATCCGCCGGCGACCCAACGCGCGTTCCACGGCGTCGGGCTGGAATCCGTCTGGACGGTCACCGGCGCGGACGGAACTGTCCAGGACCGGTATGTGAAGCGTCACGCGCTGGGCCGAGACGACGTACGGCGCAACCTTGTGCTTCAACACTACGGCGCGCCGACTTCGTATGTCGATGTGACGCGCGACATCAAGGTTGCCGAGTGGTTTGCTTTCAACAAAATCACCGTCGAAGAAACGGGCCTGTCTGCCAGCGGGATGTTGCGCGCGCCGTTTCGCGACCCGGTGATTTTCGTATTCCTGGTTCCGCAAGGAATGGCACCCCTGGTCGATACCGAGCACCTCACGTCGCCGGGCGAAGCCTTGCGGCCGCACCGACAGGCTTGTGCCGTACTGGGCGGTGCCGGCAATCTTTATCGGAATGCGGCGAGCCGCTTCATCGGCCTGAAGATCAAGTTTGCCGACGAGTTCCGCCCGATGCACCTGCCCAGCGCGCGCCATTTGTTCCCGGGACCTGACGAGGACGACATGCTGAAGCAGCTTCTGGCTCTTTATGAGGCGCCCGCCGACCTGCCGAAGCGTTTTCCGGTGTACTGGTTCCCGGAGTGACGAGGCGGACGCGGCGTGCTACGGCGCGTCCGCCGGCTTGAAGTCCTTGCTGCCGTCGAACGCCACATCCTCCTGCAGCACGCCGGCGCCGGGCACGTGGCAGATCTCCAATCGGATGCCGTCGGGGTCCTCGAACAGCACGTAGTAATAGCCCGGCGCCCAGCTGCCTTCCATCGGCCCGCGCACGATGGCGGCGCCCATCTCGCGCAGGAAGGCACCGGTGGCGTCCACGTCGGCGCGCGTGCGCGCGCGAAAACTCAGGTGGTGCAGCCCCACGCGGTACTGCACGAAGCGCTCTTCGCGGTACGCCTCCTCGCAGCGCTGGATGCCCAGCGCGGTGCGCCCGCCCACCCAGTAGGCGAAGTCGGCGCCGCGGAACACCTGCTCCAGCCCGAAGAAGGGCAGCAGCCGGCCATAGAAGCCGAGCGCGGCATCGAAGCTGGAGACGGTGAGGATGACGTGCGCCATCCCATTGACCTGGATCATGGCGGCCCTCCGCTTTTCAGGGGTTCTTGAACTGCGTCTTGCCGAACATCACCTCATGCGCTTCCGGCGTGCGCGGCACGCCGGTGAGGTGCTCGCGCAGCACCGCCATGCCGCGGTCCACCGCCGGCCGCTTGCGGATCGCGCCGTACCAGCGCGCGACGTGCGGAAACGGTTCCAGGCTCAGGCCGGCCAGCTTGTGGATGCGCACCCAGGGAAAGCAGGCGATGTCGGCGATGGAGTACTCGCCCGCCAGGTATTCGCGCACCGCCAGTTGCCTGTCCATCACGGCCAGCAGGCGGCCGCCCTCCTGCACGTAGCGGTCGACGGAGTAGGGGTGCTTCTCCATCGCGTAGGTGACGAAGTGCTGCGCCTGGCCGAACATCGGGCCCAGGCCGCCCATCTGCCACATCAGCCACTGGATCGCGTCCCAGCGGCCGGTGCGCGTCTGGGGGATCAGCTGGCCGTACTTGTCGGCCAGGTACAGCATGATCGCGCCGGACTCGAAGATGCGCAGCGGCTCGCCCGGCTCGGTGGCGTCGACCAGCGCAGGAATGCGCCGGTTCGGGTTGATCTCCTTGAACCAGTCCTCCAGCTGCTCGCCGGTGAAGATGTTGACCGGCTTCACCTCGTAAGGCACGCCCATCTCCTCCAGCTGGATGTGGATCTTCTGCCCGTTGGGCGTGGCCCAGGTGTAGAGCTGCAGGCTCATCGGTCTCTCCCGTGTGTCGTCACCGGCATCGTACCGCCAGCCCGGGCGCCCGCGGGGTTTGCACGCCGCGGCCCCGCCCCCATAATGGCCCGACCATGATCGATACCGTCACCTTCCTGCTCTCGGCAATCTGGGTGTCGCTGGTCATGGCGCTCATCAAGTTCCTGCTCGACGCGCGCTGGGAGCGCACGGCGATCCGCACCGCCATCCTCACCGACATGCGCAACCTGCTGCGGCTGTCCAGGGAGAACAGCGACTACCTCTCGGGCACGGCGCACTACTGGCTGCGCGTGGGCGACACGCTGACCCGCGCGCCGAAGGACGTGCCGGCCCCGACGCTGGCCTACCAGACGCTGCTGGCCAAGCTGCACCTGCTGGGCCCCGACGTCTTCGCCAGGGTGCTGGCTTTCTATTCGCACTACCTGTATTGCGACGGCCTGAAGGTGCTGCTGTTCTCGCGCGTCCAGGAACACGCGACGCAGGGCAAGCCGCTGACCGCCACCGACGTGGACCTGCTGAAGATGCGCCGCGACCGCATCTGCGACGGCCTGCAGGGCATCCTGCTGGTGGCCGAGGTGCTGGGCAACGGCGAGCTGCACCGGCTGCCGACCTCCTACGCCATCGCCTCCACCCGGGCCATGGCGTCCACCGTCGATGCCGCCCTGCTGCAGGAGAAGCAGAAGAAGTTTCTTGCGTGACAAGCGCGACCCAAGGAGGCCCCATGCGCAACTGCGATCCCCACCACGAACCGCTGACGTACCCGCCGAAGCCGCACCCGGGGCCGATCCCGCCTTATTGGTGACGCGCCGCTAGCCGCCTTGCGCGGGCAGCACCACCCCTCGGCATTCGCCGAACCCGATGCGCGCCGCGCCGTCCTGCTCGCACCAGCCGCGCAGGATGACGGTGTCGCCGTCTTCCAGGAAGCCGCGCTGCTCGCCGGTGCCGGCCAGCGCGACCGGCGCGCGGCCGCCTTTGCTCAGCTCCACCAGCGCGCCGGCTTCCTCCGCCGTCGGCCCCGACACCGTGCCGGTGCCCAGCAGGTCGCCCGGCTGCAGGTCGCAGCCGCCCACGGTGTGCTGCGCCACCATCTGCGCGACGGTCCAGTACTGGTGGCGAAAGCTGGTGCGCGCGATGGCGCTCGGCGGCAACCCGCGTTCACGGTGCGCCGGTGTGTCCAGCCGCACTTCCAGCTGCACGTCGATGCCGCCGCCCGCGCGGTTGGCGTCGCCGTCCAGGTAGGGCAGCGGCTGCGGGTCGGCGGCCGGCCGCGCGAACGGCACGCGGTAAGGCGCCAGCGCCTCCAGGCTCACCACCCAGGGCGACACCGTGGTGCAGAAGTTCTTGCCCAGGAAAGGCCCCAGCGGGCTCATCTCCCAGAACTGGTGGTCGCGCGCCGACCAGTCGTTCAGCAGCACCATGCCGGCGATGTGCTGTTCCGCCTCGGCCAGCGGGATCGGTTCGCCCAGCGTGTTGCCGGGGCCGATGAAGAAACCCATCTCCAGCTCGAAATCCAGCCGCGCGCACGGCCCGTAGGCGGGCTTGGCGGCCCCCGGCGGCATGGCCTGGCCCATGGGGCGCCTGAAGCCGAAGCCGGGCTGCCCGACGCGCACGCTGGACGCGCGGCCGTGGTAGGCGATCGGGAGCCATTGGAAGTTCGGCGTCAGCGGGTTGTCCGGGAAGATCAGCCGCCCGACGTTAATGGCGTGGTGGATCGAGGTGTAGAAGTCGGTGTAGTCGCCGATGCGCGCCGGCAGGCCGTAGTGCGCGTCGGACTGCGCGACCAGGCAGGCGCGCACGCGCTCTTGTGTCGCGGCCGGTGCCTGGTCGCAGAGCAGGTCGAACAGCGCATGCCGCAACGCGCGCCAGTGCGTGGCGCCCAGCGCGAAGTAGGCGTTCAGCGCCGGTTGCGCGCAAGCCTCGCACGCAGCCTGCGCGTCACCCGACAGCAAGCCGGTGCGTGCGAGCGCAGCCAGGTCGACGATGCGGTCGCCGATGGCGCAGCCGCCGCGCAGGGGTTCGCCGCTGCTGGCGCGGTGGAAGATCGCGAGCGGCAGGTTCTGCACCGGGAAGTCGCCGCCCGGCGCGTTGGCAGCCTCCACCCAGCTGCGCGCGGCCGGGTCGTGCGTGTGGTTCAACGTGGCGTTGGCCATGGCGTTCACTTGCCGCCCGCCATCAGCGCGTCGTCGAAGATCGCCACCGCGCGCGTCCAGCCGGCGGAAGCGCCGCGCACCTTGTGCGGAAAGCAGCTGATGTAGAAGCCGTCGGCCGGCAGCGCCTCCAGGTTGTGCAGCTTCTCCAGGTGGCAGTAGCCGATGTCGCGGCCGGCCTTGTGGCCTTCCCAGATGAGGGACGCATCACGACTGGCTCCGTACTTCTGCGCGGTGTGCACGAAAGGCGCGTCCCAGCTCCAGGCGTCGGTGCCGGTGAGGCGCACGCCGCGCTCCAGCAGGTACATCGTCGCCTCGTAGCCCATGCCGCAGCCGGCCGCCACGTAGTCGTTGTGGCCGTAGCGCGAACCCGCGCGCGTGTTCACCACCACGATCTCCAGCGGCTGCAGCGCATGGCCGACGCGTTCCAGCTCCGCCCGCACGTCGTCGGCGGTGACCACGTAGCCGTCGGCGAAATGGCGGAAGTCCAGCTTCACGCCGGGCTGGAAGCACCACTCCAGCGGCACTTCGTCGATGGCGATGGCGCGCTCCTTCTCGCCCAGCTTCCTGTTCATGGTGGAGTGGAAGTGGTAGGGCGCGTCGAGGTGGGTGCCGTTGTGCGTGGACAGCTGCACCAGCTCCACCGCCCAGCCTTCGCCGTCGGGCAGGTCCTCCTTCTTCAGGCCGGGGAAGAACGGCTCGATCTGCGCGAAGGTGTTCTCGTGCGTGAAGTACTGGATCTTGGGTGCGAAGGCCGGCGGGTCCGACACCACGTCGTTCTCCAGGTAGATCGAAAGGTCGACGAATTTGCGGGGCATGTTGGGGCTCCAGTGATTAGGGGGACCGCCAGCGCAGCAGGCGGCGTTCGGCCAAGGCGAGTGCGGCGTTGCTGGCGAAGCCGAGGGCGCCGAGCAGGGCGATGCCGGCGAACAGGTCGCTGGCGCGGAAGGCGCGCGCGGCCAGCAGGATGGCCTGGCCCAGGCCGGGCTGCGAGGCGATCATCTCGCCGACCACGGCGACGATCAGCGACACGGTCATCGCCAGGCGCATGCCGGCCAGGATGTCGGGCATGGCGCTGGGCAGGCCGACCTTGCGGATGAAGGCGGCGTTGCCCATCTGCAGCGCGGCGGCCACTTCGCGCAGCCGCGGCTCCACGCTGGCGAAGCCGTGCACGGTGGCCAGCAGCACCGGCCACATCGCGCCGAAGGCCACCACGAACAGCACCATGCCGCCGCCCAGGCCGAAGACGGAAATCGCCAGCGGCATGATGGCCGAGGCCGGCAGCGGCCGCACGAACTCCAGCATCGGCTGCAGCCAGCCGCGCGCCGCGGCCGAGATGCCGATCAGCGCGCCGAGCGCGATGCCCGCGGCCGATGCCAACAGCCAGCCGAGCAGCATGCGCTGCACCGTCTGCAAAGTGAACGCCGCGAGTTCGCCGTCGCCCTTGCCGGTGAGGTTCAGGCCGTCGCCCAGGCTGGCGAGCGCCGCTTCCGGCGTCGGCAGGAACACCCGGCTCACCCAGCCGGCGTGGCTGGCAGCCCACCACAGCGCGAGCACGGCGGCCAGCAGCGCGCCCGATTCCAGCAGTGCGCGCGCGTGGTTGCGCATGGCCGTCATGCCTGCGCTCCCATGCGCCGCGCGACGGTGTGCTGCAGCGCCAGCGCCGCCGCGTTGACCGCGTAGCCCACCGCGCCGATCCAGAACAGCCAGGCCAGCATCAGCGCGGGGTCCAGGCTTTGCTGCGCGATCATGATGGCGTAGCCCATGCCGCTGGGGTTGGCCGCGATCTCCACCGTCACTGCAACGACAAGAGCGATGGCGACGCCCAGGCGCAGCGCCACGAACAGGCGCGGCACCATGGCCGGCAGCACGATCTTGGCGATGCGGGCGGTGGGCGACAGGTCCAGTGCGCGCGCCACTTCCAGCAGGCGCGGCTCGACCTGCCGTGCCGCCGCCTGCGACAGCACCAGCATCGGCCAGAAGGTGGCGAAGGCGACCACGCTGACTTCCATGCGCAGGCCGAAGCCGAACACCAGCATGGCCAGCGGAATCAGCGCCACCGACGGAATCGGCCGCAGCACTTCCACCGACACGAAACTCATGCGCGCGAGCCGCGGCAGCAGGCCGAGCGCGATGCCGAGCAGCACGCCGGCGCCCGCGCCGATGCCCAGGCCGATGGCAGCGCAAGCCAGCGTGAAGCCGGTCGCCTCCCACAGGCTGCCGTCGGCCATGGCCTTGCCGAAGGCGAGGGCCGCCGCGCTCGGCGCCGCCAGGGCGTCGCTGCCTGCGCCCGCCGTGCGCGCATACCACTCCAGCGCGCCGAGCAGCAGCGCGGGGAAGGCGAGCGCGCGCAGGAGAGCGGCGAGGCGGCGCGGCATGGTGTCCTCCTCAGTGGTGCCCGAGGTAGCGGTACAGCTCGCGCCGCAGCCGCAGGAATTCGGGGTGTTCCTTGGTGGCGAGCTGGTCGCGCGGCCGCGGGATGGCCACGTCGATCATCGCCGCCATGCTGGGGTGCGCCGCATCCGGGTTGGCGCGCAGCGCGATCACGCGGTCGCCCAGGTAGATGGCTTCCTCCAGGTCGTGCGTGACGAACAGCACCGTGAGGCCGCTGCCGCGCACCAGGCGCGAGACCTCGTCCTGCAGCCCTTCGCGCGTCATGGCATCGAGCGCGCCGAACGGCTCGTCCATCATCAGCAACTGCGGCTCTTGCGCCAGGCAGCGTGCGATCTGCACGCGCTGCTGCATGCCGCCGGACAGCTGCGCGGGAAACCTGGTTGCGTGCGCGGCGAGGCCGACGGTGTCCAGCACGGCGGCGATGCGCGCGGCACGCTCGGCCGCCGGCACGTTCGCCGCTTCCAGTGCGAGCCGCACATTGCCCTCCACCGTGCGCCAGGGCAGCAGCGCGCGGCCGTAGTCCTGGAACACGAAAGCCACTTCGCGCGACGGCGCCGTCACCGACACGCCGTTGCGCAGCACCGCGCCGGCGCTGGGCGCGACGAAGCCGGCGGCGGCGCGCAGCAGCGTGGTCTTGCCGCAGCCGGAGGGGCCGATGATGCAGACGAACTCGCCCCGGCCGACCGAGAAGCTGGTGGGCGACAGGATCTCGCGGCCGCCGAGATGGATGGCGACGGAATCGAAGCGCAGCAGCGTCACTTGAAAATCAGCTTCGCCGGTTCCGGGCTGCCCTTGAGCATGTCCTGGTCCTTCATCAGGTTCACCCAGTAGGCCAGCTGCTTCTCGGTCACCACCGGGCCGGGCGGGGAGATCTGCATCTTGGCCAGCACCTCGGGCGGCAGCTTGATGTACTTGCCGATCGCGTCGCGCACCTTGCCGTTGTTGGCCGGCTTGCCCATGAACGCAGCGGCTTCCTGCACCGCCTGCTGGAAGGCGCGCGCCGTGGCCGCGTTCTTCTGCGCCCAGTCCCGCTTGGCGGTGTAGATGATGGTCGGCTCGCCTTCGGGCAGGAAGGTGGAGTAGTAGGAGGCCACGTAGCCGATGCCGGTGTCGGTGATGCGGCTCATGAACGGGTCGGCGCTCACCACAGCGTCCAGCGTGCCGCCGCGCAGCAGGTCGCCGTGCTGCGGGAACGCGGCTTCCACGAAGTTGACCTTGCGGTAGTCCACGCCCTGGTTCTTCAGCCAGCCGCGGAAGGTGACGTGCAGGAAGGCGCCCAGCCCCGGCACGCCGATCTTCTTGCCCAGGCAGTCCTGCGCGGTCTTGATGCCGCTGCCCGCGCGCGCCACCAGGCCGAAGCCGGTGATCGATTTGGAGGTGACGCCGCCCCCCGCCAGCACCACGTGGTCCAGCCCGCCGTCAACCGACTGCAGGAACACGCTGGGGGTCGGCCCGCCGATCTGCAGCGAGTCGGCCTGCACGGCGGCCGGGATGGTGGAGTTGAGCGGAATGAACTTCAGCTCGACGTCGAGGTTGCGTTTCTTGAAGAAGCCTTCCTCCGCCGCCACGAACACCGAGGCGAAATCGGTGACCGCCGTGTAGCCGAACACGATGCGCGGGGACTGCGCGCGTGCCGGCACGGCGGCGATGGCGATGCCGGCGGCCGTGCCGGCCGCCAGGAAGTCGCGGCGTTTCATGGAGTTCTCCTCGGTGATTTGGCGGGCAGGACGGCGCGCAGGCCGCCCAGGATGAAGCGGGTGAGCAGCGGCGCGGCGGCCGGGTCGGCCGGCTTGCACTGGTTGCGCGAGAGCCGTGCGATGCGCTCGTCGCTGATGTGGTGCAAGAGCGCGCCCAGCATGAACTGGTAGCACCAGGCGGCGTCGGCGCGGCGCGCGCGCGGCAGAGTAGCCTGCAGCGCATCGATGAAGGCATGCGCCATCGGATCGAAGAATTCGCGCAGCACGCGATCGGTGTGGCCGCGCGCATGCGAGAGCTCGCGCGCCACCATCAGCGCGTAGTACTCGCCTTCGGCACTGGCGCGCAGGCGCAGCACCGGCTGCAGGAAGGCGTCGACGGTGCGCGCGAGGCGTTCGCGCACCGGTGCCGCAAGCGCGTCGCGCAGGCCGGCCAGGCGTTCGTCGATGGTGCCCTGCCAGTGCGCGAACACGGCCTCGAACAGCTCGTGCTTCTGGCCGTGGTAGTAGCCGACGAGTGCCAGCGGCACGCCCGCCTCCTCGGCGATCTGGCGGATGGTGACCACGTCGTAGCCGTGCTGCGCGAACAGCTTCTCGGCCGCCAGCAGGATGGCGGCCTTGCGGTCGGGGCGCGCTTCGGGTGCGGGGGGGCTGGCGCGGCGGGGGGACATGTTGGGTTTATTTGTACGTTTGTACAAAGTGGTTGAACACTCGTACAAACCCTGAAATCAAGCCTGCCTGGGTGGCATCGGGCAGTGGCTGGGGTACCCGGGCTCCGGGATCACGCTCGCGGGCGTCTGCCCTGGCGCGCTACCGGCCCGTCGTCAACAAGGTGGTGCCACGCATCCTCTGTAGCGACCGCGAATGGCCCCTACGCCCGGGTACCCCAACCACTGCCCTCCACGTTGCGTGAGGACGCTCGCTCTCTCTTCCTCCCTTGTATGTAGCAAAGTAACGCTTGGCCGGCACAGGCCGGTACTCCCAGGGTAGCTGCGTGACGGCGGCAGACCGAGG
>JAZKIV010000058.1:0-5327 GCA_040384685.1 Pseudomonadota bacterium
GTGAACTGACTTCGCGGGCACTGTTTGACCGGAGCGTTTGCTTGCAAACGCGCAGCGAGATGGTATGGACGCCTCCCACCCACCGCTTCGGCGCCGGTGGCCGGGGCGGGGCCTCGCATCTGCGGCATCGAAGTGCCAAAGTGGAGGTCTGTCCAACCACTGACGATGGAGGCCCCGCCATGAATGCTACGACGTATGCGGTCGATATTGCAAAGTCGGTGTTCCAGCTGTACTGGATCGAGCCCGAGACGGGAGAGGTGCACCGCAAGAAGCTGCAGCGCGCCAAGTTCTGCGACTTCTTTGCTCAGCTGCAGCCGGCCCGCGTGGTGATGGAGGCCTGCGGCGGCGCACACCACTGGGCACGTGCCCTGGCCCGGCTGGGCCACCAGGTGGAGCTGCTGCCGCCGCACAAGGTCAAGGAGAGCGTGAGCGGCAACAAGGACGATGCGCGGGATGCACGCGCGATCTGGATCACGGCCACCCACCGGGATGTGCGGCGGGTGGCCGTCAAGAGCGTGGCCCAGCAGGGCGAGCTGTTCACCCACCGCGTGCGCTCGCACTGGGTGAGCGTGCGCACGGCCACGGTCAACCTGCTCAGGAGCATGCTGTACGAGTTCGGGCTGGTTGCTCCCAAGGGCCGCAAGACGGTGATCGACTGGGTGGGCGAGCACCGCGCCCAGATCGATGAGCAACTGCCGCCCACGGTGCTGGGGCTGATCGACCAGCAGTTGCAGGCGCTGCGTGAGATCGATGAGCGCATCGCTGCCGACGAGCAGGTGATCAAGCAGGCCCTGCGCGGCAACCAGACCGCGCGCGAGCTCAACAAGGTGCCCGGCATCGGCCCGCTGGGCGCCAGCGCGCTGGCAGCCACCCTGGGCAATGGCGCGGCGTGGAAGAACTCGCGCGAGTTCGCCTGCTGCCAGGGACTGGTGCCGCGCCACAGCGGCACGGGCGGCAAGGTGCGCATGGGCGGCATCAGCAAACGTGGAGACCCCTACGTGCGCACCCTGCTGACCCACGGTGCGCGCAACCTGGTGCGCACAGCCAACCCGCCACAGTGGATCGCCCAGATGCTGCAGCGAAGGCCGTTCAACGTGGTGGCCACGGCGGTAGCCCACAAGCTGGCGCGCATCGCCTGGTCGATCGCAGCCCACGGCGGCTCGTTCGACCCCGTGCGGGCGTTCGGTGCGCGCCAGGCGCCGGCTGCAGCGCAGTGACACAGCCCAGATCGAAGCAATGACTGAATAGGAGAACAACCGGGCGATGCTGCCCGACAGAGTGAGCAGGCGAGCAGAGGAAGTGATGGCGAAGCGGTCAGACCGTGGGCCGGCAACACTGAGTGCAACTCGGGACGATCTTCGGGTCAGTCCGCCAGTGAGATGAGTGCCGGCCTCGCGAATGACCATCAGGGCCAGCCGCGGAGTTCGCTCCGCAAGCGCACAGGCCGGATATAAGTCCGCAATGAACCCGCCGATCCGGAACTTCCAATTCCCGCTTGCCACACGGGAGGCGTCCATATAAGTTGCCCGCGCCGGCTGCAGCCCGATCAGCACAGCGAAGTCGGCGCGCAGCGCCGACCGCCGCAGTATGAGCCCATGCCGGGCACCGCCTGCCGCGACGCGCGGTGCAGCACCAGCACACGATCAAAACCACGGAATCTTCCCAGGAAACACATACAGCAGCGCCACAGTCATCGTGACATACCGCAAGAACTTCCCGATCGCCATGTAAACCACGCACGGCCAGAACGGAAACCGCAGCCACCCGGCGACCGCGCACAGAGGATCACCGACCACCGGAAGCCACGACAGCAAGCAACCCTTGGGCCCCAGCCGCTCAAGCCATTCCAGCGCCTTCACGTGCGCGCGCGAATGGCCATACCGGTCCACCACCCGGTGCGCCCCGTAACCGAGCCACCAATCGAGCATGCCGCCCAGCGTGTTGCCGGCGGTGGCGACCAGCACGGCCGGCCAGAACAGTTCGGGATTGAGCTTGAGCAGGCCGAACAGGGCCGGTTCCGAACCCAGCGGCAGCAGCGTGGCCGAAACGAAGGCGACGACGAACAGCGTGCCGAGCCCATATTGGGGCAGGGCCAGCAGTCCGAGCATCGATTGAAGCCATGCCTCCATTGCGGGGCCAGTATAGGCAGGCTCAACGGCGCCGCCTTGTCGGAAATCAGGCCGTCGAAGGCTGTCAAAGAAGTCGCAATGCGATTTCAAGCGCTGAAATGGCGCGGGCCTACAATCGTGCCTCATTTTTCAGCACCGCCCCCATCCCTCCACCCATGCAGATCGGCCCGCACCTCCTGGCGAACAACGTGTTCGCCGCGCCGATGGCGGGCGTGACAGACCGGCCGTTCCGGCTGCTGTGCCGCAGGCTGGGCGCGGGCTACGCGGTGAGCGAGATGGTGACCTCGCGGCGCGAGCTCTGGAACAGCCTGAAGACCTCGCGGCGCGCCAACCACGACGGCGAGCCCGGCCCGATCGCCGTGCAGATCGCCGGCACCGACGCGGCCACCATGGCCGAGGCGGCGGCCTACAACGTCGCGCGCGGCGCGCAGATCATCGACATCAACATGGGCTGCCCGGCCAAGAAGGTCTGCAACAAATGGGCCGGCTCGGCGCTGATGCAGGACGAGCCGCTGGCCGTGTCCATCGCCCAAGCGGTGGTCGCCGCCTGCGCGCCCCACGGCGTGCCCGTCACCCTGAAGATGCGCACCGGCTGGTCGCAAGACAACAGGAACGCCGTCGCGCTGGCGCGCCGTTTCGAGGATGTGGGTGTGCGCATGCTCACGGTGCACGGCCGCACGCGCGAGCAGGGCTACCGCGGCCTGGCCGAGTACGACACGATCGCCGCGGTGAAAGTGGCCGTGCGCATTCCGGTGGTCGCCAACGGCGACATCGACACGCCCGAGAAAGCGCGTGCCGTGCTGGCCGCCACCGGCGCCGATGCGGTGATGGTCGGCCGTGCCGCGCAGGGCCGGCCGTGGATCTTTGGCGAAATCGCGCACTACCTGGCCACCGGCACGCACCTCGCGCCGCCGCTGGTGGCGCAAGTGCGGCGCCTGCTGCTGGAGCACCTGCAGGACCACTACGGCCTGTACGGCGAATTCAGCGGCGTGCGCAGCGCGCGCAAGCACATCGGCTGGTACGTGCGCGGGCTGCCGGGGGCGGAGGAATTTCGCGAAGGCATGAACGCGATCGAGGACGCACCGGCGCAGCTGCGCGCGGTGGCGGATTTCTTCGATGCGCTGGGCCAGGGCATGGACCGCATGCCGGCCGCGGCGCCCGGCGCCGCGGTGGAGGAGGATCAATTCGTGACGGAAACCGGGACATGAGCAAGAAGCACATCGAAGAATGCGTGCGCACCAGCCTGGAGGGCTACTTTCGCGACCTGCGCGGCACCGAGCCCGACGGCCTGTACGACATGATGGTCAAGGTGGTGGAGCGTCCGCTGCTGGAGGTGGTGATGGCCAAAGCCGAATACAACCAGTCCAAGGCCGCCGAATGGCTGGGCCTGAACCGCAACACGCTGCGCAAGAAGCTGGTCGAACACAAGCTGCTGAAAACATGAACGCACTCATCTCCGTTTCCGACAAGACCGGCATCGTCGAATTGGCCCAGAGCCTGCACGCGCTGGGCATCCGCCTCATCTCTACCGGCGGCACTGCCAAGCTGCTGGCCGACAACGGCCTGCCGGTGACCGAGGTGGCCGAGCTCACCGCGTTCCCCGAAATGCTGGACGGCCGCGTGAAGACGCTGCACCCCAAGGTGCACGGCGGCCTGCTGGCGCGGCGCGACCTGCCCGAGCACATGGCGGCACTGAAGCGCCACAACATCTCCACCATCGACATCCTGGTGGTCAACCTCTACCCGTTCGAGCAGACCGTGGCCAAGGCCGGCTGCACGCTGGAGGACGCCATCGAGAACATCGACATCGGCGGCCCGGCCATGGTGCGCAGCGGCGCCAAGAACTGGAAGGACGTGGCGGTGCTGACCGACGCGTCGCAGTACGAGCCGGTGCTCGACGAGCTGAAAACGGCCGGCAAGCTGGCGGACGCCACGCGTTTCGCCCTGGCCGTCGCCGCCTTCAACCGCATCAGCAACTACGACGCGGCGATCAGCGACTACCTGTCCAGCCTGCAGGAAGATGGTGCGCGCGCGCTGTTTGCCGGCCAGTCCAACGGCCGCTTCGTCAAGCTGCAGGACCTGCGCTACGGCGAGAACCCGCACCAGCAGGCCGCGTTCTACCGCGACCTGTATCCGGCGCCCGGCTCGCTGGTTACCGCGAAGCAGCTGCAGGGCAAGGAGCTCTCGTACAACAACATCGCCGATGCCGACGCGGCCTGGGAATGCGTGAAGAGCTTCGGCGCGCCGGCCTGCGTGATCGTCAAGCACGCCAATCCTTGCGGCGTGGCGGTGGGCAAGGACGCGCTGGAGGCCTACGGCAAGGCGTTCAAGACCGATCCCACCTCGGCCTTCGGCGGCATCATTGCCTTCAACCGCCCGCTGGACGGCGAGGCGGCGAAGGAGGTCGCCAAGCAGTTCGTCGAGGTGCTGATGGCGCCGCAGTTCACGGCCGAGGCGCTGGCCGTGTTCCAGGCCAAGGCCAATGTGCGCCTGCTGGAGATCGCGCTGCCGCCGGGCGGCGACACCGACTGGGCCAACGGCCGCAACGCCATGGATGTGAAGCGCGTCGGTTCGGGCCTGCTGATGCAGACCGCCGACAACCGCGAGCTGACTTTGGGCGAGCTGAAGGTGGTGAGCAAGGTGCAGCCGACGCAGCAGCAGCTGGAAGACCTGCTGTTCGCCTGGAAGGTCGCCAAGTACGTGAAGTCCAACGCCATCGTGTTTTGCAAGGACGGCATGACCATGGGCGTCGGCGCGGGCCAGATGAGCCGGCTGGATTCCGCGCGCATCGCCAGCATCAAGGCGCAGCATGCGAGCCTGTCGCTGGCCGGCACGGCGGTGGCGAGCGACGCCTTCTTCCCGTTCCGCGACGGCCTGGACGTGGTGGTCGACGCCGGCGCGACCTGCGTGATCCAGCCGGGCGGATCCATGCGCGACGCGGAAGTCATCGCGGCTGCGGACGAGCGCGGGGTGGCGATGGTGTTTTCCGGCGTGCGGCACTTCCGGCACTGAAAACGCGCGTTGCCTGGGTGGCATCGGGCAGCGGCCGGGATGCCCGGGCTCCGGGTCACGCTCGCGGGCGTCTGCCCGGGCGTGCCTGCTTCACGTCGTCAACAACGTCGTGGTGCGCAAACTCCGTGGCAACCGTACATGGACGCTCCCGGTTTGCCAAGTGATCAGTGGTGGTGGTGAGCAGAC
>JAZKIV010000059.1:0-14331 GCA_040384685.1 Pseudomonadota bacterium
CGGCCCCGGACCGGTCATCGCAGCGGAGTCGGCGCTTCAGCGCCGACCGCCACAGCATGAGCCCACGCCGGGCGCCGCCTGCCGCGGCGCACCGCCACCACGCAACGCCCTAAAAACCGTTGTTTCGCTACAAAATTTCTAGCACAAACTCCTGATGCACTGGACGCCACAGCCAAGTCGTACCAAACTGTTTCATCCTCGCAACGAGAAGAAGGCGCCATGCCCGTCATCGCAGTCGTCAACCGCAAAGGTGGCAGCGGCAAGAGCACGTTTGCCGCGCACGTGGCGGCCTGGTGCGCCCGCCAGGGCCATGCCGTGATGCTGGGCGACGTGGACCGCCAGCAATCCAGCCGGGGCTGGCTGCGCCGCCGGCCGGCGGAACTGCCGGCCATCGCGCCCTGGGCCATGGACCAGAAGCAGGTGCTGCGCGTGCCCACCGGCATCACCCACGTGGTGCTGGACACGCCCGGCGGGCTGCACGGCTTCGAGCTGGCGCGCATCGTCATGTTCGCCGATGCCATCGTCATGCCGGTGTGCCCTTCCGTCTTCGACCGCGAATCGGCAGCGGCCTGCCACGCGGAACTCGCCACGCTGCCGCGTATCGCCTCGGGCCGCTGCAAGGTGGCCTCGGTCGGCATGCGCGTGGACGGCCGCACCCGCCACGGCGAGGTGTTGCGCCAATGGTCGGATGACCTGGGCATGCCCTTCCTGGGCGTGCTGCGCGAAACCCAGCTTTACGTGCGCGCGCTGGAGCGCGGCCTCACGGTGTTCGACCTGCCGCCCAGCAAGGCCACCGCCGACCTCGCGCAGTGGGAGCCGATCCTCGACTGGCTGCAGCCCCTGATGCAGGCGCCGCAGCCGGCCGCCAACGACCCGGCGGCGGCAGCCAACCACCGTGTCGGCGGCTCGCGCCCGGCCAGCCTGATGCCGGCCCAGGAGTCGCTGATCCACGGCACGCGCCTGGCCGTGCTGGCGGGCGGCCGGTCGCGCACGGAAACGCCGGCGCCGCAGCCGGCACGCCCGCGCGCCACCACGCCGGGCGAAGCGCGGCAGATTCCGCAGTTCCTGAAACGGTGAATTGAGCGCGCCTGCAGCGCGCGCCTACTGCTTGGCGCGGCGCAGGTCGGCCACGCGGTCGGCGATGGCGTCGATGTCCAGCGCGTCCTGCGCGTGCACCAGGTAGGTTTCCAGGTCGTCCACCGCCAAGCCCGTGTGGCCCTGCTCGGCGTGCGCCAGCCCGCGGTCGCGGTACTCGGCCCAGGCGTCGGGCAGCAGCACCAGCAGGCGGTCCTGAACGGCGATGGCGCGCTGCCAGTCTTCCTGCGCGTGGTGGATTTCCTTCAGGTTGCGCAGCATGCGCGCGACGATGTCGCGCGGCGGCGCCGCCTGCAGGTACAGGCCCAGTGGCACCTCGAATTCGTCGATCAGGCCGCTGCGCCGCTTGTACGGCTCCAGCCGCTCGGACAGCTCCTCGCGCGACAGCGACTGGCCGCTGAACGGATCGATCACCACCTGGCCGCGCGGCAGGTTGACCTTGATCATGAAATGGCCGGGAAAGCACACGCCGCGCGCGTGCAGGCCGATGCCCTGGGCCAGCTCCATCCACAGCACCGCCAGCGTGATCTGGTTGCCGCGGCGGGTGCGCAGCACCACGTTCAGGTAGCTGTTGTCGGGGTCGCAGTAGTCGTTGACGTTGCCGCCGAAGCTCAGGTCGCGAAAAAAGAACTGGTTGAGCGTGCGCAGCTTCTGCAGGGCGGCGGCGTCGGAGGGGATGCGGCGCTTCAGGCGCGCGAGCAGCTGGTCGACGTCGCCCAGCACCTGCTGCAAGTCGAGATCTGGGTACTCGTCCTGGGCCAGGCAGGCCGAGGCTTCCAGCAACGGAAAGTGCTCATCGCTTTGCACCAGCGAGCCGAAATACTCGAGCGAGCTGGGCGACAGGAAGTTGAGCATGGATTGTTTTTAATGGAGGCGCCCGCACCCGTCAAGCCGAGGTTGAGGCGCTTGCATCATCGCGTGACAAATTGCCGCAGGCGCATACCCGATGCCGCCAGCGCCCCGAAGTACAGGATCGCGGCAGCAGCCAGCACCGCCGCCATCGCGCCGATCCGCTTGAGCGGCTCGGCGTGCCAGCCGACCCAGGGGAACTGCCCCGCCACCCACCACAGGAACACACCGAGCAAGGCGCTGGCCGCGAGCACGCGCAGCGCGAACAGGCCCCAGCCCGGGCTGGGCCGGTACCTGCGGCGGCGCAGCAATCCCACGAGCAGCGCGCCCGCGTTCACCAGCGCGCCCAGCCCGATCGACAGCGCGAGCCCGACGTGGTGCAGGAACGGCACCAGTGCCACATTGAACAGCTGCGTGACGACCAGCGACGCGATGGCGATGCGCATCGGCGTTTTCATGTCCTGGCTGGCGTAGTAGCCCGGCGCCAGCACCTTGATCGCCACCAGCCCGAGCAGGCCGCAGCCGTAGCCGGCCAGCGCCAGCGCCACCTGGCCGACGTCGCTGTCCTTGAACGCACCATAGTGGAACAGCGTGGCGACCAGCGGCACGGCGAACAGCAGCAGCGCCACCGAACTCGGAATGGCAAGCAGCAGCACCAGCCGCAGGCCCCAGTCGAGCATGCCGGAATAGCGCTCTTCGTCGCCGCTGGCGCGCGCGGCAGCCAGCTGGGGCATCAGCACCACGCCCAGCGCCACGCCGAGCAGCGCGGTGGGGAATTCCATCAGCCGGTCGGCATTGTTGAGCCAGCTCACGCTGCCGGCCGGCAGGTAGGAGGCGATCTGGGTGTTGATCAGCAGCGAGATCTGCGCCACGCTGACGCCGACCAGCGCCGGCAGCATCAGCCGCAGCACGGCGCGGGTGGATTCGTCGCGCCACGCCTCGCGCAGCGCGGAGAACGCCAGGCCGATGCGCGGCCACATGCCGATGCGGCGCAGCGCGGGAACCTGGATGGCCAGCTGCAGCACGCCGCCGGCCATCACGCCGATGCATTGCGAATAGATCGGCTCGATCCCCAGCCGCTGGAACCAGGGCGCGGCCAGCACGATGGAGCCGATCAGCGTGACGTTCAGCAGCACCGGCGAGGCGGCCGGCACGGCGAAGCGCTTCCAGGTGTTCAGGATGCCGCCGGCCAGCGCCACCAGCGACATGAAGCCGATGTAGGGGAACATCCAGCGCGTCATCAGCACGGCCGCGTCGTAGGCTTGCGGGGTCTTCTTCATGCCGCTGGCCAGCGCCCAGACCAGCAGCGGCGCGCCGATGACGCCGGCAATGCACAGCAGCAGCAGGGCCCAGAACAGCACGGTGGACACATGGTCGACCATGCGCTTGGCGCCTTCGTCGCCCTCCGTCGTGCGGCAGGTCGCCAGCACCGGCACGAAGGCCTGGCTGAAGGCGCCTTCGCCGAACACGCGGCGAAACAGGTTGGGGATGCGGAAGGCGACGTAGAAGGCGTCGGTCAGCGCGCTGACGCCGAAGAACGCGGCGAACAGCACGTCGCGCAGCAGCCCGGTCACGCGCGAGGCCAAGGTCAGCAGCGAGACGGTGGAAGCGGCTTTGAACAGGCTCACCGGCGCGAGTGTAGCCGCCGGTTTTCGGGGCGACCGGCGGCCCGGGAAGGCCTTGGGCGTGCGGCTATAATGGAGGGCTTTGCTGGCATCATCCTCAAACCCTTCGAAGGAATTCCCCCATGGCCTCTACCAAGCCGAAGAAAAAGAACCCCCGCCTCGCGTCGGGCCGCAAGCGCGCGCGCCAGGACGTGAAGCTCAACGCAGCCAACACCTCGCTGCGCTCCAAGTACCGTACCGCTGTGAAGAACGTCGAAAAGGCGGTCGCGGCGGGTGACAAGGCCAAGGCGACCGAGCTGTTCGCCAAGGCGCAAAGCATCGTCGACACCGTCGCCGACAAGCAGATCTTCCACAAGAACAAGGCCGCTCGCGACAAGAGCCGCCTGTCGGCCAAGGTGAAAGCCCTGGCCGCCGCCACCGCCTGAGTCCGGCTCAGGTCCAGCCCGCAGGCCGCACCGCCTGCGCCGTTTGATCCCGGTGCGCTGCCAGCAAAGCAAAAAAGAAAACCGCCCTTCGGGGCGGTTTTTCTTTGGGTTGAGCGTTTGGCGTGCTCAGCGCTCGACCTCTTTCGTCTGCAGGTCGTTGTCCTTGGCGAAGTTCATCACGAAGTCCCAGGCCATGGGCTCGTGCGCGCGCAGCGCGCTGTTGACGATCACGCACTTCACGCCATCGATCACGGTCGGCACGCACCAGGGGGAATAGCTGAGGTGGCTGCCCGGCTGCGAGCCGCCGGGGCGAAACGAGCTCATCACCCCGGCCAGGCGTTCGGCCCAGTCGCTGGGGCGAAAGGTCCGCCCGTCGCGGGTGACGCCCTGGATGAAGACTTCCTTGTGGGAACTGGAGACCATCGGTGAGGCATTTTCCTTGCCGCACCCAAGGCCGGTCGCCCCGTGCTGCAGCGCAGCAAGTATTGTATCTTATATAAGACTTGAAACATTCCGGGCGCCGGGTACGGTGCGCATCGCACTGATGCGGAATTCTCAACCCGCGCGAGCAAGGGGTGTGCCTAGAATTGCACACATGGGCGGCTCTCCTGGGCAGCCTCTTCTACGCAAGGAACACGAGATGGCATTCATCGAAGCGGCCTCGCCGCACCTCATGAACACGTACGGCCGCCTGCCGATCGCGCTGTCGCACGGCGACGGCGTGCATGTGTGGGACGTGAACGGCAAGCGCTATCTCGACGCGTTCTCGGGCATCGCCGTCAGCACGCTGGGCCACAACCACCCGAAGCTGGTGCCGGCGCTGCAGGACCAGGTGGCCAAGATGATCCACAGCTCCAACTACTACCACGTGCCCAACCAGGAGAAGCTGGCGGCCAAGCTGGCCGAGCTGTCGGGCATGACCAACGCCTTCTTCTGCTCGACCGGCCTGGAGGCCAACGAGGGCGCGATCAAGCTGGCGCGCAAGTACGGCGTCGACCGCGGCATCGAGCGGCCCGAGATCGTGGTCTACGAGAAGGCCTTCCACGGCCGCAGCCTGGCCACCATGTCGGCCACCGGCAACGCCAAGGTCTACAGCGGCTTCGGCCCGCTGGTGGAGGGCTTCATCCGCGTGCCGCTCAACGACATCGAGGCGCTGAAGCAGGCCACCGAAGGCAATCCCAACGTGGTGGCGGTGTTCTTCGAAACCATCCAGGGCGAAGGCGGCATCAACCCGCTGCGGGCCGAGTACCTGCGCCAGGTGCGCCAGCTGTGCGATGCGCGCGACTGGCTGATGATGATCGACGAGGTGCAGTGCGGCATGGGCCGCACCGGCAAATGGTTCGCCCACCAGTGGGCCGGCATCGTGCCCGACGTGATGCCGCTGGCCAAGGGCCTGGGCTCCGGCGTGCCGGTCGGCGCGGTGGTGGCCGGCCCCAAGGCGGCCAACGTGTTCCAGCCCGGCAACCACGGTAGCACCTTCGGCGGCAATCCGCTGGCCATGCGCGCGGGCGTCGAGACCATCCGCATCATGGAAGAAGACGGCGTGGTGGAGAACGCGGCACGCGTCGGCACCCACCTCAAGCAGGCGCTCATTCGCGAGCTGGGCGAGCTGCCGGGGGTGACGGAGATCCGCGGGCAAGGCATGATGATCGGCATCGAGCTGGCCAAGCCCTGCGGCGTGATCTCGCAGCGCGCGCTGGATGCGGGGCTGCTCACCAACGTGACGGCCGGCAATGTGATCCGGGTCGTGCCCGCGCTGATCATGACCCAGGCGCAGGCCGACGAGGTGGTGGCCATCCTGGCACCGCTGGTCAAGACCTTCCTCAAAGAATGAACGCCCACGCACCGATCAGGCATTTCCTGCAGTTCAGCGACTTCACGGCGCAGGAGCACGAGTGGCTGTTCCGCCGCGCGGCCGCCATCAAGAAGAAGTTCAAGAGCTACGAGACCTACCATCCGCTGGCCGACCGCACGCTGGCGATGATCTTCGAGAAGGCCTCCACGCGCACCCGCGTGAGCTTCGAGGCCGGCATGTACCAGCTGGGCGGCTCGGTGGTGCACCTGACCACCGGCGACAGCCAGCTCGGGCGCGCCGAGCCGATCGAGGACAGCGCCAAGGTGATCAGCCGCATGGTCGACCTGGTGATGATCCGCACCTTCGGCCAGGACAAGCTCGAGCGCTTCGCCGAACATTCGCGCGTGCCGGTGATCAACGGCCTGACCAACGAATTCCACCCGGTGCAGATCCTGGCGGACCTGTTCACCTTCCTGGAGCACCGCGGCCTGAACCAGGACGGCGTGCCCGACCCGGCGTATCTCAAGGGCAAGGTGGTGGCCTGGGTAGGCGACGGCAACAACATGGCCAACAGCTGGCTGCAGGCGGCCGACCTGCTGGGCTTTCGCGTGCACGTGAGCACGCCCACCGGCTATGAAGTCGACCAGGCGATCGCCGGCGTGCGCAGCGCCGACAGCTACCGCGTGTTCGCCGACCCGATGGAAGCCTGCCGCGGCGCCGACCTGGTTACCACCGACGTGTGGACCAGCATGGGCTTCGAGGCCGAGAACGAGGAGCGCCGCAAGGTGTTCGCCGACTGGTGCGTGGACCGCGAGATGATGCGCGCGGCCAAGCCCGACGCGCTGTTCATGCACTGCCTGCCCGCGCACCGCGGCGAGGAAGTGGAAGCCGAGGTCATCGACGGCCCGCAGTCGGTGGTGTGGGACGAGGCGGAAAACCGCATGCACGCGCAGAAGGCGCTGATGGAATACCTGCTGCTCGGCCGCGTCGAGTGACAGGTCGCCGGCCCCCGGCAGCAGGCATCCACCAGCGCCTTGCGCGCCTTCCTGATGGCCTAGCGCGTGGCCGCGAAGGGCACGTCGCCGCGGCCGGGCAGGCGGCCCAGCTTCACCAGCCGCGACTCCACCGCCCAGCGGGTGCGGCCCAGTTCCTGCGCGATGTCGATCGGTGCGATTCCGGACGCGAAGGCCTCCTGCAGCCGCGCGTCCTCCTGAAGAGTCCAGGCCTTGCCGGTGTTGGGCGGCAGCGCGCGGCGCTGCTTGCCCGGCGCCGAATCCTCCAGCGCCCGCGACACGGTGAACAGGGCCCGGATGACGGGCGGTGCGTTGTACGGACTGTCATCCGACATGCTTTCGCCGGTGACGGGATGGATGCCCTGCGCGAGGGTGTCGATGATCTGGCGGGCTGCTTGAAGCTCCATGATGTTCTCCCGAATAAGTACTGTATTTATATCCAGCTTCTTGCCAAAAAGCCAGTGATGACGCGGGTTTTCGGCCATGGCTGAGCTCGATCCTTGTCAGGGCTGCGGCGCCTGCTGCGCCAGTTTTCGCGTCGATTTTTCGGTATATGAACTCGACGAGATGGGTGGCAGCGTCCCGGCGGGCCTTGCGGTGGAAGTGAGCGGCAGCACCTGCCGCATGCGCGGCACCGATCACCAACCGATCCGCTGCGCGGCGCTGTCAGGAGCCATCGGCCAGCGCGTGGCTTGCGGCATCTACGAATGGCGTCCCGGCCCCTGTCGCGAGCTCGAGCGCGGCAGCGACGCCTGCGAAAAGGCCCGCCTGCGCCATGGCTTGCCTCCGTTGGAAAACTAGGCCTGCTTGCGCCAGATGCTTTAAGCCTCAAGTATTTTTACTTCATGTTGGAATTAACCGACACCACGGTTTTTTCCAGCGGCGCAAACTGCGCCGCATGAAACGGATCTGGGACATCTCGCCGCCGGTGGCGCAGGACAGCCCCGTGTTTCCCGGCGACACGGCCTACCGGCAGGAGTGGGTGGCGACCATCGCGCCGGGCTGCCCGGTGAACGTGAGCAGCCTCACGCTCACGCCGCACATCGGCGCGCATGCCGACGCACCGCTGCACTACGACCCCGCCGGCGCATCCATCGGCGCGGTCGATCTCGCGCCGTACCTGGGCCCGTGCCGCGTGGTGCACGCGATCGGCAAACGCCCCCTCGTCGAATGGCAGGACATCGCGCACGCGATGCACGACGCGCCGCCGCGCGTTCTGGTGCGCACCTACGCACGCATGCCGGTGAAGGAATGGGACGCGCAGCTCGCCGCCTTCGCACCGGACACCATCGAGCAGCTGGCCGAACGCGGCGTGCTGCTGGTGGGCATCGACACCGCGAGCATCGATCCCGCCGAGAGCAAGGAGCTGCCCAGCCACCAGGTGATCCGGCGACGCAACATCCGCGTGCTGGAGAACCTGGTGCTCGACGACGTACCTGAAGGCGATTACGAACTGATCGCCCTGCCTTTGAAACTGATGACGGCCGACGCCTCGCCGGTGCGCGCCGTGTTGAGGGACCTATGACCAGCCTGCAAGACTGCCGCGCGAAAGATGCGGCCGACCCGCTGCGCGCCTTGCGCGACCAGTTCATCCTGCCCGAGGGGTTGATCTACCTCGACGGCAATTCGCTCGGCGCCATGCCGCGCACCGCCGCCGCGCGTGTCGCGCGCACCGTGGAACAGGAATGGGGCCAGGGCCTGATCGGCTCGTGGAACAGCGCCGGCTGGTTCGCCATGCCGCAGCGCATGGGCGACAAGCTGGCGCCGCTGGTGGGCGCCGGCCCCGGCGAAGTGGTGGTGACCGACACCGCCTCCATCGACCTGTACAAGGTGCTGTGCGCGGCGCTCAACATGGCGGCGCAGGACGCGCCCGGCCGCAAGGTGGTGGTCAGCGAACGCAGCAACTTCCCGACCGATCTCTACATCGCCGAATCGGTCTGTCGCGAGCGCGGCCTGCGGCTGGAACTGGTCGAGCCCGAGCAGATCGCCGGGCGCTTGCGCGACGACGTGGCGGTGCTGATGCTCACCCACGTGAACTACCGCACCGGCGCCATGCACGACATGCAGGCCGTGACCGAAGCGGCGCACCGCCAGGGCATCCTGGCGATCTGGGACCTGTGCCACAGCGCCGGCGCTGTGCCGGTGGACCTGCGGGGAGCGGACGCGGATTTCGCCGTCGGCTGCACCTACAAATACCTCAACGGCGGCCCCGGCGCGCCCGGTTTCATCTGGGTGGCCCCGCGCCACACCGACCGCTTCTGGCAGCCGCTGGCAGGCTGGTGGGGCCATGCCGCGCCGTTCGAATTCACGCCCGACTACAAGCCCGCCGCCGGCATCTCGCGCTATTTGTGCGGCACGCAGCCGGTGCTGAGCCTGGCCGCGCTGGACTGCGGCCTGGACACCGTGCTGGCCGCGCAGCCGCTGGGTGGCATGGACGCTTTGCGTACCAAGTCTTTGGCGCTGACCGACCTGTTCATCGCCCTGGTGGAGGAGCGCTGCGCGAACCACGACTTGCGACTGGTGACACCACGCGAGCACGCGCTGCGCGGCTCGCAGGTCTGCCTGTCGCGCGAAGACGGCGCCTACGCCATCATGCAGGCGCTGATCGCTCGCAACGTGGTCGGCGACTTCCGCGCGCCGGACATCCTGCGCTTCGGCTTCACGCCGCTGTACCTGCGTTACGAGGACGTGTGGAACGCCGTCGAACACCTGCGCCAGGTGCTGGACACCGAAGAGTGGCGCAAGCCCGAATTCAACCGCAAGCACGCGGTCACTTGACATGACTGAACCACAACGTCCCGAAGACATCGTGCACGCCGAGAAGGCGCAGCTCGATTTCAGCCGCGACATGAGCTATGGCGACTACCTGCAGCTGGACACCGTGCTGTCGGCGCAAAAACCGCTGTCGCCCGACCACAACGAGATGCTGTTCATCATCCAGCACCAGACCAGCGAGCTGTGGATCAAGCTGATGCTGCACGAGCTGGCCGCGGCGATCGAGCACCTGGCGGCGGACCGGCTGGCACCGGCCTTCAAGATGCTGGCGCGCGTCTCGCGCATCATGGAACAGCTGGTGCACGCCTGGGACGTGCTGGCGACCATGACGCCGTCCGAGTACAGCGCGATCCGCCCCTACCTCGCCAATTCCAGCGGCTTCCAGAGCTGGCAGTACCGTTGCGTGGAATTCCGCCTGGGCAACAAGAACGCGGCCATGCTGAAGCCGCACCAGCACAGCGAGCTGCGGCTGGGTCAGGTGCGCGCGGCGTACGAAGCGCCCTCGCTCTACGACGAGGCGCTGCGCCTGCTGGCGCGCCGCGGCCTGCCGGTGCCGGCCTCGCACACCGAGCGCGACTGGACGCAGCCGTACACGGAAGACGCGCAGGTCGAGCAGGCCTGGCTCGTCGTGTACCGCGACCCCGAGCACCACTGGGACCTGTACCAGCTGGGCGAGGAGCTGACCGACCTGGAAGACGCCTTCCGCCTCTGGCGCTTCCGCCACGTGACCACGGTGGAACGCATCATCGGCTTCAAGCGCGGCACCGGCGGCACCGGCGGCGTGAGCTACCTGCGCAAGATGCTGGATGTGGTGCTGTTCCCGGAGATCTGGCGGCTGCGGACGGACTTGTAATGGCCGACGCCACGACGCTTTCGATCAGGCTTGGCGAGCTGAACAGCCAGTTCGTTGCGCGCTCGCAAGGAAAGCAAGTCCTTGCAAGCGCCACTCGGTTCCACACCGTCATCCTCGACTTCGCTGGCGTCGACATGGTCGGCCATTCTTTCATCGACGAAGTGTTCCGCGTGTTTGCCACGGCGCATCCGGAGGTCCGCCTGCGCACCGCCAACGTCGCCCCGCAGGTCGCGGACATGATCGCGCGCTTCGCGCCGCACGTCGATCAGGACTGATACAGCCAGGGCACATCCAGCACCCGCTCGCCCAGCAATCGGATCGACGCGTTGCGCGCGAGGCGCAGCAGCCCGCGTGCGTGGAAGATGGTGGCGTTGCGCTGCGAGCGCGCCTGCACGCGCGCGACGCGCTGCCAGCGGCTGAGCGCATAGCGCCGCAGCGCGGTGGGCACGTCCAGCGTCCGGCCGTCGGCCACGGCCAGCACGCGCTGCAGCTCGCGCGCGTCCTCCAGCGCCATGCCCGCCCCTTGCGCCAGGTAGGGCAGCATGGGATGCGCCGCGTCGCCCAGCAGCGCGATGCGGCCGTGCGCCATCTGCCCGGCGGACGACACCGGCGCGCGGCCGTGCAGCGCCCACAGCCGCCACTGGGCAATGGCAGCGACCAAGTCGCGCACTTCGGTGCAGGCGGGGCCCATCGCGGCCTGCAGGTCGGCCAGCGCGGCGTCCTGGTCCCAGCTGCGCGGATCGCCTTGCAATCGGCCTTCCACCAGGCAGACCACGTTGAGGAACTCGCCGCCGCGCACCGGGTAGCGCACCAGGTGCAGCCTGGGGCCGAGCCACACCGTCACGTCGCCGCTGCGCAGTGCCTGCGGCAGCGCGTCCTGGCGCACCAGCGCGCGATACGCGACGTGGCCGGTGAAGTGCGGTGCATCGCCGCCGATCACCTGCTGGCGCAGCCGCCCGAACACGCCATCGGCGACCACCAGCGCATCGCCTTCCACACCGCCATCCACATGCACGGCATCGTCACTTGCCTGCACGCTCTCGATGCGGCGGCCCGGGACGAGCACCGCGCCCGCATCCTGCGCCGCCTGGCGCAAGGCCTGCTGCAGATCCGCGCGATGCACCGTGAAGTACGGCGCGCCGTAGCGCTGCGCGAAATCCTGCAGGCGCAGCCGCCCCAGTTCGCCGCCGTCGGACGCCTCGCGCACGCTCAGGAACCCGGGCCGGGCGACACGTGCATCCAGTTTTCCATCCAGCAGTTCCCATTCGCGCAGGATGCGCGTGGCATTGGGTCCGAGCTGGATGCCTGCGCCGACTTCGGAGAAGGCCTCGGCCTGCTCGAACAGGCGCGCCTGCCAGCCGGCGCGGCGCGCCGCCAGCGCCGCGGCCAGCCCACCGATGCCGCCGCCGGCGATCAGCAGCGCCTGGGTCACTGGCTGGACCGCCGGCTCACGCGGCCAGCAACTGGCGCAGCACGTAGGGCAGGATGCCGCCGTGCTGGTAGTAGTCGACCTCGATCGGCGTGTCGATGCGCAGGGTCACCGTGACTTCCTGCCTGGAACCGTCGGGCCGCGTCACCACCAGCAGCGCGTCGCTCTGCGGGCGCAGTTCGGGGTCGGGGATGATGTCGATCAGCTCCTGCCCGTCCAGCCGCAGCGACTGCCAGGTGTCGCTGCCCTGGAACTGCAGCGGCAGCACGCCCATGCCCACCAGGTTGCTGCGGTGGATGCGCTCGAAGCTGCGCGCCACCACGGCCTTGATGCCCAGCAGCTGCGTGCCCTTGGCCGCCCAGTCGCGCGACGACCCGGTGCCGTACTCCTCGCCCGCGAAGATCACGGTGGCGCGGCCCTCGGCGATGTACCTCATGGCCGCGTCGTAGATGAACATCTTCTCTGCGCTGCCCTGCGCATCGCGGTACATGGTGAGGCCGCCCTCCTCGCGCGAGCCGTCGTCGCGCGCCGGGATCATCAGGTTCTTGATGCGCACGTTGGCGAAGGTGCCGCGCATCATCACCTCGTGGTTGCCGCGGCGCGAACCGTAGCTGTTGAAGTCCGGCTTCAACACCTTGTGTTCCAGCAGGTACTTGCCGGCCGGCGAGTTCTCCTTGATCGATCCGGCGGGGGAGATGTGGTCGGTGGTGATCGAGTCGCCGAACATCGCCATGATGCGGGCGTTGCGCACCGTGACACCGTCCGCGCCTTCCACCGGCGGCTGCAGGCTGAAGCCCTCGAAGAACGGCGGCTGGGCGATGTAGGTGCTGAGCGGCCAGTTGTAGGTCTGGCCGGACACGCCGTGGATCTCCTGCCACAGCGCGCCCGGGTCGCTCTTGACCTTGCCGTAGTTCGCGCGGAAGGCCTTGCCGTTCATCGCGTACTTCATCAGCTTGTAGATCTCGCTGCTGGTCGGCCAGATGTCGCCCAGCCACACGTCCTTGCCGTCGGCGCCCACGCCCACCGGTTCGGTCATCAGGTCCTTCAGCACCGTGCCGGCCAGCGCATAGGCCACCACCAGCGGCGGGCTGGCCAGGAAGTTGGCCTTGATGTTCGGGTGGATGCGCGCCTCGAAGTTGCGGTTGCCCGACAGCACGGCCGCGCACACCAGGTCGCTCTGCGTGATGGCTTCGTTGATTTCCGGCGTGAGGTCGCCCGAGTTGCCGATGCAGGTGGTGCAGCCGTAGCCCACCACGTTGAAGCCCAGCTGTTCCAGGTAGGGCAGCAGGCCGGTCTTCTCGAAGTACTCGGTGACGATGCGCGAACCGGGCGCCAGCGAGGTCTTGATGTGCGGCTGCACGCGCAGGCCCTTCTCCACCGCCTTCTTGGCCAGGAGGCCCGCGGCCAGCAGCACGCCGGGGTTGGAGGTGTTGGTGCAGCTGGTGATGGCGGCGATCAGCACGTCGCCGTTGCCGATCGTGATGTCGTCGGACGTCTCGGCACGCTGCGGCCTTCCGGGTTCGGCGCGCGCGTGCGCCGCCGGCAGCGTCGGCTTGTTGGCCTCCATCTCCATCTCGAAGCGCGGCGCCGCCAGCGGCGTGGGCGGGTTGTCCGGCACCTTGCGGTTCAGGTCGTTGTCGTCGCGCTTGACCAGGTGGCGCGTCATCAGCGTTTCGGCGTGCTGGTTGAAGCCGTTCTCGGCGGCCGGGCGCGAGAACAGCTCGCGGAAGTTGGCCGCCACCTTGCCGATCTCGATGCGGTCCTGCGGCCGCTTCGGGCCGGCCAGGCTGGGCGTGACGCTGCCCAGGTCCAGCCGCACGGTCTGCGAATAGTCGATGTCGCCGGGCATCGGCACGCCGAACATGCCCTGCGCGCGGAAGTAGGCCTCGAAGGCCTCGATCTGCTCGCGCGTGCGGCCGGTGCCCTCGAAGTATTCGATGGTGTTCTCGTCCACCGGGAAGAAGCCCATGGTCGCGCCGTATTCGGGCGCCATGTTGCCGATGGTGGCGCGGTCCGGCACGGCCAGGCTGCGCGTGCCCTCGCCGAAGAATTCGACGAACTTGCCCACCACCTTGTGCTTGCGCAGGATCTCGGTCACCGTCAGCACCAGGTCGGTGGCGGTGACGCCCTCGCGCAGCTTGCCGGTGAGCTCGAAGCCCACCACGTCGGGCGTGAGGAAGTACACCGGCTGGCCCAGCATGGCGGCCTCGCCCTCGATGCCGCCGACGCCCCAGCCCACGACACCGATGCCGTTGATCATGGTGGTGTGGCTGTCGGTGCCGACCAGCGAGTCGAAGTAGTGCATGCCGTCGGCGGTGCTGTGCACGCCGCGCGCCAGGTACTCCAGGTTCACCTGGTGCACGATGCCGAAGCCGGGCGGCACCACGCCGAAGGTCTTGAAGGCCTGCATGCCCCACTTCATGAACTCGTAGCGCTCGCGGTTGCGCTGGAATTCGAGCTTCATGTTCAGGT
>JAZKIV010000060.1:0-7841 GCA_040384685.1 Pseudomonadota bacterium
CGCGAAGGCGGCAAGACCGTGGGCTCCGGCGTCGTCGCCAAAATCATGGAGTGATCAACGGAGGGGTATAGCTCAATTGGCAGAGCGTCGGTCTCCAAAACCGAAGGTTGTAGGTTCGATTCCTACTGCCCCTGCCACCTGAGTGGCAAGCCTCCGAAACAAGCCCGACCGCGTGTCGGGCTTCAGTGTCTTCAAGGGCACGTTTGAGACAGAGCAGGAAAACGCCGAAACATGGCCACTTCTCAAGTTGAAACCGTCAGCACCGGCGCCGACAAGGCGAAGCTTGGAGCCGCGATTGCCCTGGTGATCGCCGCGCTGGCGGGCTTCTATGTGCTGGGCAAGCAAGGCCAGATCGCCCAATGGGGCGCGCTGATCGTCGGCCTGATTGCCGCGGCAGCCGTGTTCTTCAGCTCCGAGACCGGACGGCAGTTCGTGGCCTTCGGCCGCGACGCCTGGAAGGAAGTGCGCAAGGTGGTGTGGCCGACCCGCAAGGAGTCGATCCAGATGACCGCCTACGTGTTCGGCTTCGTGGTGATCATGGCGCTGTTCCTGTGGCTGACCGACAAGACCCTGGAATGGGTGTTCTACGACCTGATCCTGGGATGGAAGAAGTGATGAGCGAAACCGACAGCCAAGACCAGGCCAACGAGGGCGTGCAGCCCGAAGCCGACGCCACGCCCGCCAAGCCGGTCAACCCCGACCTGCGCTGGTACGTGGTGCATGCCTACTCCGGCATGGAAAAGGCGGTCGAGCGCAACATCCGCGAGCGCATCAACCGCGCCGGCATGCAGGACATGTTCGGCGATATCCTGGTGCCCACCGAGGAAGTGGTCGAGATCAAGAACGGCCAGAAGCGCACCTCCGAGCGCCGCTTCTACCCCGGCTACGTGCTGGTGCAGATGATCATGAACGACGAGTCCTGGCACCTGGTGAAACACACCAACAAGGTGACCGGCTTCGTCGGCGGCGCCAAGAACCGCCCGGCGCCGATCTCGGACGACGAGGTCAAGAAGATCCTGGGCCAGATGGTGGAGGGCGTCGAGAAGCCCCGCCACAAGGTCGAATTCGTGGTGGGCGAGTACGTGCGCGTCAAGGACGGCCCGTTCACCGACTTCAACGGCACGGTCGAGGAAGTCAACTACGAAAAGAGCAAGGTCCGCGTGTCGGTGACCATTTTCGGTCGCGCGACCCCCGTGGAGCTCGAGTTCTCCCAGGTCGAAAAGACCTGAGAGTTTTTAAACCCCGGGGAGCCGAGGCCGCGAGGCCCAAGCGTTTGGACCCGCAAGGAAAGTAAGACATGGCCAAGAAGATCGTCGGCTTCGTCAAGCTGCAAGTGCCAGCTGGCAAAGCCAACCCGTCGCCGCCCATCGGTCCCGCCCTGGGCCAGCGCGGCTTGAACATCATGGAGTTCTGCAAGGCGTTCAACGCCCAGACCCAGGGCGTCGAGCCCGGGCTGCCGCTGCCGGTGGTGATCACCGCATTCGCGGACAAGAGCTTCACCTTCATCATCAAGACGCCGCCGGCGACCACCCTGATCAAGAAGGCGATCAAGCTGGACAAGGGCTCGGCCAAGCCGCACACCGACAAGGTCGGCAAGATCACGCGCGCGCAGCTCGAAGAGATCGCCAAGACCAAGATGAAGGACATGACGGCCGCCGACCTGGACGCCGCCGTGAAGACCATTGCCGGCTCCGCCCGTTCGATGGGCGTGACCGTGGAGGGCGTGTAAATGGCCAAGCTCACCAAGAAGCAGAAGGCGATGCAGGGCAAGGTCGACAGCACCAAGCTGTACCCCCTGGCCGACGCGCTGAAGATCGTGCAGGACGCCGCCACCGCCAAGTTCGATGAATCCATCGACGTGGCCGTGCAGCTGGGCATCGACGCCAAGAAGTCCGACCAGGTCGTGCGCGGCGCGGTCGTGCTGCCCAACGGCACCGGCAAGACCAAGCGCGTGGCGGTGTTCGCCCAGGGCGCCAAGGCCGAGGAAGCCAAGGCCGCCGGCGCCGACATCGTCGGCATGGACGACCTGGCTGCCCGCGTGAAGGCCGGCGACATGCCGTTCGACGTGGTGATCGCCGCCCCCGACGCGATGCGCGTGGTCGGCACGCTGGGCCAGATCCTGGGCCCGCGCGGCCTGATGCCCAACCCGAAGGTCGGCACGGTGACCCCGGACGTCGCTACGGCGGTGAAGAACGCCAAGGCCGGCCAGGTGCAGTACCGCGTCGACAAGGCCGGCATCATCCACGGCACGATCGGCCGCCGCTCGTTCGACATCGACAAGCTGCAGGGCAACCTGGCGGCGCTGATCGACGCGCTGAACAAGTCCAAGCCGGCATCGAGCAAGGGTGTGTACCTGAGGAAAGTCGCGGTTTCGTCGACGATGGGTGTGGGTGTCCGCGTGGACATGCAGACGCTCACCGCTTCGCAGGCGTAAACCGCACGTGGTGGGCCGCGGGGGCAACCCCGCGGGCCATCCAAGACCGTTGGTGCGGGGACGACTCCGCTTAATCCTGAAAACGCCAACGCAGATGGCGATCCCGCCGAAGACGAATTCGAGAGATTTCCGAAACGGTTGGTCGCTGCAACAAGGGCGCGCAAAGGGGCAACCCGAAGCGCAATTTGCAAGGAGTAGACCTTGAGTCTGAATCGCAGTGAGAAGCAAGCGGTCATCGCAGAGGTGACCGGTCTCGCCGCTTCTGCCCAGACGCTGGTGCTGGCGGAATACCGCGGCATCACGGTCGCCGACATGACGAAACTGCGCACCACCGCGCGCAGCAGCGGCGTGAACCTGAGTGTTCTGAAGAACACCCTGGCGCGCCGCGCTGTGGCGGGAAGCGCTTTCGAAGTGGCGAGCGAGCAGATGACCGGCCCGCTGATCTATGGCTTCTCCGTGGACGCTGTGGCCGCCGCCAAGGTGGTGGCCGATTTCGCCAAGACCAACGACAAGCTGGTCATTCGCGGCGGCGTTTTCGGTGGCAAGAGCCTGGACGTCAACGGCGTGAAGCAGCTGGCCAGCATTCCTTCCAAGGAAGTGCTGCTGTCCCAGCTGTGCGGGCTGCTGATGTCGCCCATGTCGCGCACCGCGGCTGTGATCGCGGCGCTGGCGAAGCACAAGGAAGCACCAGTGACGGAAGAGGCAGTGGCCGCGTAACGGCCCTGCTGGTAACCAACTTATTTCGGAAAGATCAAAATGGCATTCGACAAAGACGCATTTCTGACGGCGCTCGACAGCATGTCCGTCATGGATCTCAATGACCTGGTCAAGGCCATTGAAGAGAAGTTCGGCGTGTCCGCCGCCTCCATGGCCGCTCCTGCCGCCGGCGGTGGTGGCGCCGCCGCCCCGGTGGCCGAAGAGAAGACCGAGTTCACCGTGCAGCTGCTGGAAGCCGGCGCGAACAAGGTGTCGGTCATCAAGGCCGTGCGCGAAATCACCGGCCTGGGCCTCAAGGAAGCCAAGGACCTGGTGGACGGCGCGCCGAAGGCCGTCAAGGAAGGCATCGCCAAGGCCGACGCCGAAGCCGCCAAGAAGAAGCTGGAAGACGCCGGCGCCAAGGTCGAGCTCAAGTAACTCGATCCCGGCCCGAGGCTGGAGTGTCCCGAAAGGGCCTCCAGCCTTTGCTGCTTGATGAGGACAGCAGGAAATACGCCACCAAGCGTCTTTCCTAGTGTCTTCTGACCCGACTGCAGAAGACTGCTTGGTTCGGGCCCGGTGCAATGCCGGGCTGTCCGCCAAGGTTGGTAGAGGCCAACCCGCCAAGAATGCGCCCCGCCCGGCGCGCGACAGTTGACGAATTTTTCAGAAATTCGCTAGCCCGGAGATCTCATGGCCTATTCCTATACCGAACGCAAACGCATCCGCAAGAGTTTCGGCAAACGCGACAGCGTGCTCGAAGTGCCGTACCTGCTGCAGATGCAGAAAGATGCGTACACCGCCTTCCTGCAGGCGGACATGGCGCCGCAAAAACGCACCATCGAGGGCCTGCAGGCCGCATTCGACGCCGCCTTCCCGATCGTCTCCCACAACGGCTTCGTGGAGATGAAGTTCATCGAATACAACCTGGCCAAGCCCGCGTTCGACGTGCGCGAGTGCCAGACGCGCGGCCTGACCTTCGCGTCCGCCGTGCGGGCCAAGGTCCAGCTGATCATCTACGACCGGGAGTCGTCCACGCCGCAGTCGAAGGTCGTGAAAGAGGTGAAGGAGCAGGAGGTCTACATGGGCGAAGTGCCGCTCATGACCGACAAGGGCTCGTTCATCATCAACGGCACCGAGCGCGTCATCGTGTCGCAGCTGCACCGTTCGCCGGGCGTGTTCTTCGAGCACGACAAGGGCAAGACCCACAGCTCGGGCAAGCTGCTGTTCTCCGCGCGCATCATCCCTTACCGCGGCTCCTGGCTGGACTTCGAGTTCGACCCGAAGGACATGCTGTACTTCCGCGTCGACCGCCGCCGCAAGATGCCGGTCACCATCCTGTTGAAGGCCATCGGCCTGACGCCGGAAACCATCCTGGCGAACTTCTTCGTCAACGACAACTTCCGCCTGATGGACAGCGGCGCGCAGCTCGAGTTCGTGCCCGAGCGCCTGCGCGGCGAAGTCGCCCGCTTCGACATCACCGACAAGAGCGGCAAGGTGGTGGTGGCCAAGGACAAGCGCGTCACGGTGCGCCACACCCGCGAGCTGGAGCAGTCCGGCACCACCCACATCAGCGTGCCGGAAGACTTCCTGGTCGCCCGCGTGGTCGCGCGCAACATCATCGACCCGGACACGGGCGAGATCATCGCCAAGGCCAACGACGAGCTGACCGAAGCGCTGCTGAAGAAGCTGCGCACGGCCGGCATCCAGGACATCCAGTGCATCTACACCAATGAGCTGGACCAGGGTCCCTACATCAGCCAGACGCTGCGCATCGACGAAACCGCCGACGAGTTCGCCGCGCGCGTGGCCATCTACCGCATGATGCGCCCCGGCGAGCCGCCGACCGAGGACGCGGTGCAGGCCCTGTTCCAGCGCCTGTTCTACAACCCGGACACCTACGACCTGTCGCGCGTGGGCCGCATGAAGTTCAACGCCAAGGTCGGCCGCGACGAGAGCACCGGCCCGATGGTGCTGACCAACGACGACATCCTGGCAGTGGTGAAGATCCTGGTGGACCTGCGCAACGGCCGCGGCGAAGTCGACGACATCGACCACCTGGGCAACCGCCGCGTGCGCTGCGTCGGCGAACTGGCCGAGAACCAGTACCGCACCGGCCTGGCGCGCATCGAGAAGGCCGTGAAGGAACGCCTGGGCCAGGCCGAGCAAGAACCGCTGATGCCGCACGACCTGATCAACTCCAAGCCGATTTCCGCGGCCCTGAAGGAGTTCTTCGGCGCGTCGCAGCTGTCGCAGTTCATGGACCAGACCAACCCGTTGTCGGAGATCACGCACAAGCGCCGCGTCTCCGCGCTGGGCCCGGGCGGCCTGACGCGCGAGCGCGCCGGCTTCGAAGTGCGCGACGTGCACGTCACGCACTACGGCCGGGTCTGCCCGATCGAGACGCCGGAAGGCCCGAACATCGGCCTGATCAACTCGCTGGCCCTGTACGCCCGCCTGAACGAATACGGCTTCATCGAGACGCCGTACCGCCGGGTGATCGACGGCAAGGTGACGATGCAGATCGATTACCTGTCGGCCATCGAGGAAGGCCGGTACGTGATCGCCCAGGCCAACGCGGTGCTGGACAAGGAAGGCCGCCTGATCGGCGACCTGGTGTCCGCGCGCGAGAAGGGCGAATCGATCCTGTGCGGCGCCGAGCGCATCCAGTACATGGACGTGTCGCCCGCGCAGATCGTGTCGGTGGCCGCCTCGCTGGTGCCGTTCCTGGAGCACGACGACGCCAACCGCGCGCTGATGGGCGCCAACATGCAGCGCCAGGCGGTGCCGGTGCTGCGTCCCGAGAAGGCCTTCGTGGGCACCGGCATCGAGCGCGTCTCCGCGATCGACTCCGGCACGGTGGTCACCGCCACCCGCGGCGGCGTGGTGGACTACGTGGACGCCACCCGCATCGTGGTGCGGGTGAACGACGCCGAAGCGGCGGCCGGCGAAGTCGGCGTGGACATCTACAACCTGATCAAGTACCAGCGTTCCAACCAGAACACCAACATCCACCAGCGCCCGATCGTGCGGCGCGGCGACCGCATCGCCAAGGGCGACGTGATCGCCGACGGTGCGTCGACCGACCTGGGCGAGCTGGCGCTGGGCCAGAACATGCTGGTGGCGTTCATGCCCTGGAACGGCTACAACTTCGAGGACTCGATCCTGATCAGCGAACGCGTGGTTGCCGACGACCGCTACACCTCGATCCACATCGAGGAACTGGTGGTGATGGCGCGCGACACCAAGCTGGGCCCCGAGGAAATCACCCGCGACATTCCGAACCTGTCGGAGCAGCAGCTCAACCGCCTGGACGAGTCCGGCATCATCTACGTTGGCGCGGAAGTGCAGCCGGGCGACGTGCTGGTGGGCAAGGTCACGCCGAAGGGCGAGACCACGCTGACGCCGGAAGAAAAGCTGCTGCGCGCGATCTTCGGCGAGAAGGCCTCCGACGTAAAGGACACCTCGCTGCGCGTCGACCAGGGCTCGCAGGGCACCGTGATCGACGTGCAGGTGTTCACCCGCGAAGGCATCCAGCGCGACAAGCGCGCCCAGCAGATCATCGACGACGAGCTCAAGCGCTTCCGCCTGGACCTGAACGACCAGCTGCGCATCGTGGAAGCCGACGCCTTCGACCGGATCGGCAAGCTGCTGAACGGCCGCACGGCCAACGGCGGCCCGAACAAGTTGTCCAAGGGCGCCAAGATCGACATGGCCTACCTGTCGTCGGTCGAGCGCTTCCACTGGTTCGACATCCGCCCGGCCGAAGACGAAGTCGCCTCGCAGCTCGAGTCGATCAAGAACTCGCTGGAGCAGACGCGCCACAGCTTCGACCTGGCGTTCGAGGAAAAGCGCAAGAAGCTGACGCAGGGCGACGAGCTGCCGGCCGGCGTGCTGAAGATGGTCAAGGTCTACCTGGCCGTCAAGCGCCGCCTGCAGCCGGGCGACAAGATGGCCGGCCGCCACGGCAACAAGGGTGTTGTCTCCAAGATCGTTCCGGTCGAGGACATGCCCTACATGGCCGACGGCACGCCGTGCGACATCGTGCTCAACCCGCTGGGCGTGCCTTCGCGCATGAACGTGGGCCAGGTGCTGGAAGTGCACCTGGGCTGGGCCGCCAAGGGCATCGGCCAGCGGCTGGGCGACATGCTGCAGCAGCAGGCGCGCACCGAGGAACTGCGCAAGTTCATGGAGCCGCTGTACAACGGCTCGGGCCGGCGCGAGAACCTGGTGGAGCTGTCCGACGCGGAGGTCACCGAGATGGCCGGCGAGCTGGCCAAGGGCGTGCCCTTCGCCACGCCGGTGTTCGACGGCGCCTCCGAGCAGGAGATCCGCGGCATGCTGCACCTGGCCTACCCGGAAGACGTCGCGCAGCGCAAGGGCCTGACGGCCACGCGCACGCAGGCGATGCTGTACGACGGCCGCTCCGGCGACCAGTTCGAGCGGCCGGTGACCGTCGGCTACATGCACGTGCTGAAGCTGCACCACCTGGTGGACGACAAGATGCACGCGCGCTCGACCGGCCCCTACAGCCTGGTCACGCAACAACCGCTGGGCGGCAAGGCCCAGTTCGGCGGCCAGCGTTTCGGCGAGATGGAAGTGTGGGCGCTCGAAGCCTACGGCGCTTCCTACACGCTGCAGGAAATGCTGACCGTGAAGTCCGACGACGTGCAGGGCCGCACCAAGGTGTACGAGTCCATCGTCAAGGGCG
>JAZKIV010000061.1:0-11110 GCA_040384685.1 Pseudomonadota bacterium
GGTGGTTGGACGGACGGCAGGCGCGCGCAGCGCGCTTCGTGAACTGACTCGCGGGCACTGTTTGACCGGAGCGTTTGCTTGCAAACGCGCAGGGAGTTTGCCCGCGCTGCCGTCCGTCCAACCGTCTCAGGTTTGCCCGCGCAAAGCGCGGGACGCCCTGTCCGCGCGACACGGCCCGCCCGCGTGCGACTTTGCCTCGTGGTCTTCGCGCATGAACGGCGGGGCTACAGCGCAAGGTGCGCCAGCAACTCCCCAGGAGACACCGGCTTCGTCAGGTGGTGGTTGAACCCCGCCTTGGTCGCCCGCGCCTTGTCGGCGTCCTGGCCGTAGCCTGTCAGGGCGATCAGGCGGCAGGCCGGCCCGCAGCGCTCGCGGATCTTCAGGCCCAGTTCGTAGCCGTCGATCACCGGCAGGCCGATGTCGAGGATGGCGACTTCCGGCCGGTGCGATTCGAGCCAGTCGAGCGCGGTCACCGGATCGGTGTGGACGGCCACCTGGTGGCCCACCGACCTCAGCAGCTCGGCCAATGTGCGCGCCGCGTCTTCGTTGTCGTCGACCAGCAGGATATGCGAGGGAGAGAACGCGGGCGCCGGCACCTTGGGGCGGCTGCGGGCCGCCGCCGGCTTGCGCGGGATGCGCGGCGCGCGCGCGGGCAGCGCCGGCAGCCGGATCACGAATTCGCTCCCGCGGCCCTTGCCTTCGCTGAACGCCTGCACGGTCCCGCCATGGAGCTGCACCAGGCTTTGAACCAGCGCCAGGCCGACGCCCAGGCCACCTTCGGAACGCGCGAGTCCGCGCGGCGCCTGGTAGAACAGCTCGAAGACCTTCGGCAGCAGTTCGGACGGAATGCCCGAGCCGTTGTCGCGCACGCTGATCGCGATCCACTGCCGCGCTGCGCGCGACGCGCGCAGCGCGATCTCGCCGCCTGCGTCGGTGTACCGCGCCGCGTTCGTCAGCAGGTTGGCGACCACCTGCGAGATGCGGGTCGGGTCGCAGTCGCACAGCAGGTCCGGCTCGACCTGGATGTCCAGGCGGTGCCTGCGCTGCTCCAGCAGGGGGCTGGCCTGCTCCACCGCTTTGGACAGCACGCCGGACAGATCCGTGCGCTCGCGCTGCAGGTCGATCTTGCCGCGCGTGATGCGCGAGATGTCCAGCAGGTCGTCCACCAGCCGCACCATGTGGTCCACCTGGCGCTGGATGATGGCTTGCTCCCGCGCGGTGCCGGTGTCGCCGCGCATGCGCATCAGCTGCAGCGCCGTGACGATGGGCGACAGCGGGTTGCGCAGCTCGTGGCCGAGCATCGCCAGGAATTCGTCCTTGGCACGGCTCGACTCGCGCACGTCCTGCAGCAACTGCTCGCGCTCGGCCGCCGAACGCTCGAGCGCCTGCTGGCGTGCGATGGCTTCGCTCGCGTCGCGCGTGAAGCACCGCGTGTAGACCAGCTTGCCGTTCTCGAAGCAGGCGTTCGAGCAGATCAGCACGGGCTTGGACGAACCGTCCTTGCAGCGCAGCACGGCCGGCTGGTCGCGCAGGACATCGCCGCATCCGAGGCGGCGCAGGATGTCGCCGATGGCCGCCTGGTCCGGATAGAACTCGGCGATGTTGTGGCCCACGTATTCCTGCCACTGGTAGCCGAGCATCTCGAGCTCCGCCCGGTTGGCGTAGAGGATGGTGCCGTCCCCGGCCACCTTGTGGATGCCTTCGCCGGCGTTCTCCAGGAACTCCGCCAGCTCGCGCTCGCGCTGCCGCAGGACCTGCTCGGCCGCCTTGCGGCGCTCCACTTCCGCCTGCAGCGCCGCGGCGTGCCGGCGCAGCCCGGCGAGCTCCTCGGCCTCGCCATCCGGCGGCGGGGATGGCGCGGCATACGGGACGTCGAGCACCTGCGTGTGCGCCGCGCAGACGTGCCGGAACACCCGGGACTTGTCCGCCGACGAGAACAGGCGGCGCGGGTAGGCGCAGAACAGCGAGAACCTGTGCTTCGCGGCGATGTCGTTCCACAAGGCCTCGAGCGCCAGCGCGGCCTCGTAGTCGCCCGCTTCGCACAGCACGGCCACCATCTCGCCGAACGCGTGCAGCGGGCTGCCGGGCGGCGCCTGCGCAAGGACCGGGCCGATCACCGCCTCGAATGCCGCCGGCTCCGGCCTGCCGTCCACCATGAACAGCGCCAGCGTTTCCGAGGCGTCGAGGAGCACGAAGCGGCCCGAAACCCAGGTGGTGGCACGGTCCAGGGGACCGCCGAAACCGCTCAGGCGCTGCCGCAGCTGCACGCCATGCTCGGCCGTGGTGATCGCCACGGCCAGGCCGCCGGCGCGCAGCGCGGCATCGAGAAAATCGGTGACTTCGTCGAGCAGTTGCTCGTCGCGCGTGTAGAAACGGACGGCGTGGTCGGTCTCCGGGAGGGCGGGGGTGCCCTGCTGTGCAAGCGTCATCGGCACGGTGTCTCCTTCGGTTCTACCTGGAACAGGAACCGAGCCAGCCGATCTCTTCAGCACGCGCAGCAACCCATGCAAGACCCTAACGGGATTGCATGCAGCGCCTTGTCGGACATCGCCTCATCTGCGGCAGCGCGTCACAGCAGCACGATGTCGTACTGCTCCTGTCCCATCGAGCTTTCGGACTGCAGCGAGATCGGCTTGCCGATGAAGTCGGACAAGCCCGCCAGGTGCTGGCTCTCCTCATCGAGGAACAGCTCCACGACCTGGGGCGCCGCCACCACCCGGTACTCGCGCGGATTGAACTGGCGCGCCTCCCGCAGGATCTCGCGCAGGATGTCGTAGGCAACGGTCCGCGCGGTCCGCACCGTCCCCTTGCCCTGGCATGCATCGCAGGGCTGGCACAGCAGGTGCGCCAATGACTCCCGCGTGCGCTTGCGCGTCATCTCCACCAGCCCCAGCTGGGAAAATCCCCCAGCCATGGTCTTCACGCGGTCGCGGGCCAGCTGCTTGCGGAACTCGCCCAGCACCGCGTCGCGGTGGTCTTCCCGCTGCATGTCGATGAAGTCCACGATGATGATGCCGCCCAGGTTGCGCAGGCGCAGCTGCCGCGCGATGGCCTGCGCGGCTTCCAGGTTGGTCTTGAAGATCGTGTCGTCGAAATTGCGCGCGCCGACATAGCCGCCGGTGTTCACGTCCACCGTGGTCAGCGCCTCGGTCTGGTCGACGATCAGGTAGCCGCCGGACTTCAGGTCCACCCGGCGGCCCAGCGCGCGGGCGATCTCCTCGTCCACCGAATACAGGTCGAAGATCGGCCGCTCGCCCTTGTACAGCTGCAGCCGGCCCGCGGCCGCCGGCATGAACTCCTGCCCGAAGGCCAGCAGCAGGCCGTGCTGCTCGCGCGAGTCGAGGCGGATGGTCTGCGTCTCCTCGGTCACCAGGTCGCGCAGCACGCGCTGCAGCAGGTTCAGGTCCTGGTGCAGCAGCGACGGCGGCGGCAGGCGCTGCGCGCCGTCCTTGATGCGCGTCCAGGTCTTGCGCAGGTAGCCAATGTCCTCGGCCAGCTCGGCGTCGCTCGCGTCCTCGCCGTTGGTGCGCAGGATGAAGCCGCCGCCGCCCTCGCCGGCCAGCGCGGTAAGGCGGTTGCGCAGCGCTTCGCGCTGGTCCGCCGGGATCTTCTGCGAAATGCCGATGTGGTCGTCCTGCGGCAGGAACACCAGCAGCCGCCCGGCGATGCTGATCTGCGAGGACAGCCGTGCGCCCTTGGTGCCGATCGGGTCCTTGATGACCTGCACCATCAGCGCCTGGCCCTCGAACACCTGCTTTTCGATCGGTACCTGCGGCTGGCCGTTGCGCCCGGCCGCATCGGCATCGCGCGGCGCGTGCGGGGCGTTGGTATGCAGGTCGGCCACGTGCAGGAAGGCGGCGCGCTCCAGGCCGATGTCGATGAAGGCCGACTGCATGCCCGGCAGCACCCGCGCCACCTTGCCCAGGTACACGTTGCCGACCAGGCCGCGCTCCAGCGTGCGCTCCACGTGCAGTTCCTGCACCGCCCCGTTCTCGACAATGGCGACCCGCGTTTCCTGTGGCGACCAGTTGATCAGGATGTCCTGCTGCATGCGTTCGCGCCCCTGTGTGTGGCCTGAGAATACCCCAGGGCCCGCGCGCGGGCGCAACCGGTCCGCTTCGGATGCCGCTCAGCGCGACAGGCCCAGCAGGCAAGCCGTCTCGTACAGCGGCAGGCCCATGATGCCCGTGTAGGAACCGGCGATGCGCGAGATGAAGGCGCCGGCCTGGCCCTGGATCGCGTACGCGCCGGCCTTGCCCATGGGCTCGCCGCTGGCGACGTAGGCGCGGATGCGCGCTGGTGTCAGCGTGGCGAATGTCACCCTGGAATCGCTCAGCGCTTCGCTGCGCTTGCGGCCGTTCTGCACCGCCACCGCCGTCAGCACGCGGTGCGTGGCGCCGGACAGCTCGCGCAGCATGCGCGCCGCGTCCTTCGCGTCGGCGGGCTTGCCGTAGATCGCGCGGCCCAGGGCCACCGTGGTGTCCGAGCACAGCACCGGCGCGCCCGGCAGGCCGCGGCGCTTCATGCGCGCGATGGCGGCATCGAGCTTCAGGCCGGTGACGCGGCGCACGTAGGCGGCGGGCGCCTCGCCGGGCAGCACGGCTTCCAGCGCCTCGGCGTCCTCGCTGTCGTCGGGCAGCAGCAGTTCGTGGCGCACGCCCAGCTGCTCCAGCAACTGGCGGCGGCGCGGGCTTTGCGAGGCCAGGTAGATGAAGTCGCTCACGTGATGTTCGTGGGTGTCATTCGCGGTGGTAGGGATGGCCGGCGTTGATCGACCAGGCGCGGTACAGCTGCTCGGCCAGCAGCACACGCACCATGGCGTGCGGCAGGGTCAGGTCGGATAAACGGATGCGCTCGTGCGCCGCGGCCTTGAATTCGGGGTCCAAACCGTCCGGCCCTCCGATGACGATGGCCACCGTGTCGGTTTCCAGCTGCCAGGCCTTGAGCTTGGCCGCCAGCGCCACGGTGGTGAGCGCCGTGCCGCGCTCGTCCAGCGCCACGATGCGCGCGCCCTTCGGGATCGCCGCCTCGATGCGCTCGCGCTCGGCCGCCAGCAGGGTCTGCACGGCTTTCGAGCCGCGCGGCTCGGTCTTCACGGCCTTGAGCTCCAGCTTCGCTTCGGGCGGAAAGCGCTTGGCGTAGTCGTCCCAGGCGGTGTCGGCCCAGTCGGGCACCCGCAGGCCGACCGCGACCACCCGCAGCTTCATCGGGCGCGGGGAGCGCTCTTCTTGGCTGCTGGCTTTTTGGCTGCTGGCTTTTTGGCGGGCGCCGCCTTCTTCGCGGGAGCGGGCTTGCCGACAACCTTCTTCGCCGGCGGCCTGGTGCCGGCCGCCTTCAGGGCCGCGGACTTCGCGCCGGTCTTGCGCGGCGCGGCCTTGGCGGCATCGGCCTCGCGCTTGGCGTCGCGCGCGGCCGTCTTCACCGCGCTGCTGCGGCGCAGCGACACGTTCGGCTTGGCCTTGCTGGCCGCCGCGGGCTTGGGCGCCGCGGCGGCCGGCTGGGGCGCGCCCAGGCGCAGGCGCACCGGCTTGTCGCCCCAGATTTCTTCCAGGTGGTAGTACTGGCGGATGGCGGGCTGCATGATGTGCGCCACGGCCTGGCCGCAGTCCACGATGATCCACTCGCCGTTTTCCTGGCCCTCGATGCGCGGCTTGGGAAAGCCCGCTTCGCGCACCGCGTCGACCACGCTGGAGGCCAGCGCCTTGGTCTGGCGGTTGGAGGTGCCCGACGCCACGATGACCCGCTCGAACAGGGGCGAGAGGTGTTCGGTGTTGAACACCTGGATGTCCTGCGCCTTGACGTCCTCCAGGCCATCGACGATGGCGCGCTGGAGTTTTTGCGTGTCTTTTTTGGCGGTGGCTTCTGTGCTCATCAAGTGGGTTGGTAAAGGTAATGTGCGGCAATATAACCGGCAACCCCTGCCGGCAGGAGGGTGCCGGCGTCCTGCCCGGCCGTCAGGCGGGTGCGGATGCCGGTGGCGCTGTCGGGCATCAGGGGCAGCTGGAGCGGGCGGACGCGGGCTTGCGCGGGCAGGCCGAAGGCGGGTTCCGTGGCGGCGGCATCGTCGTGCCGGTGGGCCACCGCCAGCGTCGCCAGCCCGGCGATGGCCTGCCAGTCGCGCCAGCCGGTGAAGGCGCGGGCCTGGTCCTCGCCCATCACCAGGAACAGCTCGGCCTGGGGAAACTCCGCATGCAGCTCGCGCAGCGTCTCCACCGTGTAGGTGGGCCCGTCGCGGCGGATCTCGCGGTCGTCGACGTCGGCTTCGGGGATGGCGGCGAACGCCAGGCGCGCCATCGCCAGCCGGTGTTCGGCCGGCGTCAGCGCCCTGCTCTTGTGCCAGGCGTTGCCGGTGGGGAAGATGCGCAGCTGGTCGAGCTGAAGCTGTCCGACTGCCGCCTGCGCCAGCGCGACGTGGGCGCGGTGCGGCGGATCGAACGCGCCGCCGAACATGCCAAGGCGCCGGACAGCCTGGCTCAAAGCCAGTCCCTCGGGACCAGGAAATCGCGGGTCAGTGCCGCCTCGGGCGTGCCCGGCTCGGGCGTGCGCGCATAGGCCCAGCTCACCAGCGGCGGCATGGACATCAGGATCGATTCGGTGCGGCCGCCCGACTGCAGGCCGAAATGCGTGCCGCGGTCCCACACCAGGTTGAATTCCACGTAGCGGCCACGCCGGACCAGCTGGAATTCGCGCTCGCGCTCGCCGTAGGCGGTGTCCTTGCGGCGCTCCAGGATCGGCAGGTAGGCGTCCAGGAAACCGTCGCCCACCGAGCGCATCAGGGCGAAGCCGCCTTCGAAGCCGAGCTCGGACAGGTCGTCGTAGAAGATGCCGCCGATGCCGCGCTGCTCGTTGCGGTGCTTCAGGCAGAAATAGTCGTCGCACCACTGCTTGAAGCGCGGGTACTTGTCGGGGCCGTAGGGCTCCAGCGCGCTGCGGCAGATGCGGTGGAAGTGCACGGCGTCGTCCTCGAAGCCGTAGTGCGGCGTCAGGTCCATGCCGCCGCCGAACCAGAACGCCGCTTCGCCCTGCTCCGGCGTGGCCGTGATCATGCGCACGTTCATGTGCACCGTGGGCGCATACGGGTTGCGCGGGTGGAACACCAGCGACACGCCCAGCGCCTCGAACGCCGCGCCGACCAGTTCCGGCCGGTGCTGCGTGGCCGAAGGCGGCAGCTTGGGACCACGCACGTGCGAAAAGCCGCAGCCGGCACGCTCCAGCACGGCGCCGCCTTCCAGGATCATGGAAATGCCGCTGCCCTGCAGCGGCTCGCCCGGCTCCTTCTGCCAGGCGTCGGCGGCGAAGGCCTGGCCGTCGACGGCGGAGGCGGCAGCGGTGATGCGCTGCTGCAGGTCCAGCAGATAGCCGCGGACCTGCGCGACGCGTTCGGCGTGGTCCGGCGCCATGCTCAGCTGCGGATGGCGCGGTGCCCGATGTCGCGCCGGAACTGCGCGCCATCGAACTGGATCGCCGACAGCACCTCGTAGGCGCGGTGCTGGGCCGCCTTCACCGAGTCGGCCAGCGCGGTGACGCACAGCACGCGGCCGCCCGAGGTGATGGTCTTGCCGTCCTGCCGCACGGTGCCGGCGTGGAACACCATGGCGTCCTCGCTCTCTTTGGGCACGCCGGCGATGGCGTCGCCCTTGCGCGGGTTCATCGGGTAGCCGTGGGCGGCCATCACCACGCCCAGCGCCGTACGCCTGTCCCAGTGCAGCTCCACCTGGTCCAGCGTGCCGGCCGTGGCGGCCACCATCACGTCGAACAGGTCGCTTTTCAGCCGCATCATGATCGGCTGGGTTTCCGGGTCGCCCATGCGGCAGTTGAATTCCAGCGTCTTCGGATGGCCCTGCGCGTCGATCATCAGGCCGGCGTAGAGAAAGCCGGTGTAGGGGATGCCGTCCTGCTCCATGCCGCGCACGGTCGGCAGGATGATCTCGCGCATGGCGCGCGCATGCACCTCGGGCGTGACCACGGGCGCCGGCGAATAGGCGCCCATGCCGCCGGTATTCGGGCCTTCGTCGCCATCCAGCAGGCGCTTGTGGTCCTGGCTGGTGGCGAGCGCGACCACGTTCTTGCCGTCGCACAGGACGATGAAGCTGGCTTCCTCGCCCGACAGGAACTCCTCGACCACCACCCGGGCGCCGCCCTGGTTGTGCGTGATGCCCAGCTTGTTGTTGTCCAGCAGCATGAAGTCGATGGCTTCGTGCGCCTCGGCGGCGGTCATGGCCACCACCACGCCCTTGCCGGCCGCCAGGCCGTCGGCCTTGACCACGATGGGCGCGCCCTTGCGGTCGACATACGCATGTGCGGCCGCCGCGTCGGTGAAGGTCTCGGCCTCCGCCGTCGGGATGCCGTGGCGCTTCATGAAGTCTTTCGAGAACGCCTTGGAGCTTTCCAGCTGCGCCGCCGCCTGCGTCGGGCCGAAGATACGCAGGCCGTGCGCGCGGAAATCGTCGACCACGCCGGCAGCCAGCGGCGCCTCGGGCCCGACCACCGTCAGCGCGATCTTCTGCTGGATGGCCCAGTCGCGCAGCGCGGCCAGGTCCGTGATGGGCACGTTTTCCAGCCGCGGATCCTGCGCGGTGCCGCCGTTGCCGGGCGCGACGTAGACCGCCTGCACTTTTTCCGACTGCGCCAGCTTCCAGGCCAGTGCATGTTCGCGGCCGCCGCTGCCGATGACGAGAACCTTCAAATCAACTCTCCAGCGCGCCGTTGTGGTAGACGTTCTGCACGTCGTCCAGGTCTTCCAGCGCGTCCAGCAGCTTGTGCATGCGCACCGCGTCCTCGCCGGCCATGTCGATGGTGTTTTCCGGGCGCATGGTGACCTCGGCGACCTCGGGCTTCAGGCCGGCGGCTTCCAGCGCGTTCTTCACCGCTTCGAAGTCGTGCGGCGTGGTGATCACCTCGATGGCGCCGTCCTCGTCGGCGATGACGTCCTCGGCGCCGGCTTCCAGCGCCACTTCCATCACCTTGTTCTCGTCGGTGCCGGGTGCCAGGATCAGCTGGCCGCAATGCTTGAACTGGAACGCCACCGAGCCTTCGGTGCCCATGTTGCCGCCGTACTTGCTGAAGGCGTGGCGCACCTCGGCCACGGTGCGCACCTTGTTGTCGGTCATGGTGTCGACGATCACCGCGGCGCCACCCAGGCCGTAGCCTTCATAGCGGATTTCCTCGTAGTGCACGCCTTCGAGGTTGCCGGTGGCTTTGTCGATGTTGCGCTTGATGGTGTCGGCCGGCATGTTGGCGGCCTTGGCCTTGTCCACCGCCAGCCGCAGGCGCGGGTTGGCCGTGAGGTCGCCGCCGCCCTGGCGCGCCGCCACCATGATCTCGCGGATCACACGCGTCCAGACCTTGCCCCGCTTCTCGTCCTGGCGGCCCTTGCGGTGCTGGATGTTCGCCCATTTGCTGTGTCCGGCCACGTTCGATGTCCTTTTTGTGTTCGCGTTGCTACTATCGCTTGAACCGCATTCTACTTTTCGCCCCATGGTGCAACCCCTTCTCATCGCCCGCAACGCCAAGGCCGAGTGCCACCTGCTGCCGGCCCTGGCCAACCGCCACGGGCTGGTGACGGGCGCCACCGGCACCGGCAAGACGGTCACCCTGCAGACCCTGGCCGAGAACTTTTCGCGTATCGGCGTGCCGGTGTTCATGGCCGACGTGAAGGGCGACCTGACCGGCATCAGCCAGCCCGGCGGCGGCAACCCCAAGCTGGCCGCCATCCTCAAGGAGCGCGGCCTGCCCGAGCCGGCGCCGGCCGCCTGCCCGGTGACCTTGTGGGACGTGTTCGGCGAGCAGGGCCACCCGGTGCGCGCCACGGTGTCCGACATGGGGCCGCTCTTGCTGGCGCGCATGCTCAACCTCAACGAGACGCAGGCCGGCGTGCTGCAGATCGTGTTCCGCGTGGCCGACGCCAACGGTTTGCTGCTGCTGGACCTGAAGGACCTGCGCGCCATGCTGCAGCACGTGGGCGACAACGCCGGGCAGTTCACCACCGAGTACGGCAACGTGAGCGCCGCCAGCGTGGGCGCCATTCAGCGCGGGCTGTTGCAGGTGGAGTCGCAGGGCGGCGACCGTTTCTTCGGCGAGCCCATGCTCAACATCCAGGACCTGCTGCAGACCGATGCGGCCGGCCACGGCGTGGTGAACATCCTGGCGGCCGACCGGCTGCTGAACGCGCCGCGCCTGTACGCCACCTTCCTGCTGTGGCTGCTGTCGGAGCTGTTCGAGCAGCTGCCCGAGGTCGGCGACCTGGAGCAGCCCAAGCTGGTGTTCTTCTTCGACGAGGCGCACCTGCTGTTCGACGACGCGCCCAAGGTGCTGGTCGAGCGCATCGAACTCGTCGTGCGGCTGGTCCGTTCCAAGGGCGTGGGCGTGTATTTCGTGACGCAGAACCCGCTGGACATCCCCGACAGCGTGCTGGGCCAGCTGGGCAACCGGGTGCAGCACGCGCTGCGCGCTTTTACCCCGCGCGACCAGAAGGCGGTCAAGGCCTCGGCCGACACCATGCGGCCCAATACCGGCCTGGACATCGCCGCGGCCATCACCGAACTGGCCGTGGGCGAGGCGCTGGTGAGCTTGCTGGACGAAAAAGGCCGCCCAACCCCGACCGAGCGCGCCTACGTACTGCCGCCCGCCAGCCGCCTGGGGCCGATCACGCCCGAGCAGCGCAAGGCGTTGATGGCGGATTCGCTGGTGGCTGGGGTGTACGAGAAGGCGGTGGACCGGGAGTCGGCGTACGAGAAATTGAAGGGGCGGGTCGAGGCGTCTGGCACAGCTCCCGGCGGTGTGGCTGCGGGTCCTTCCGTTGGTGGCGGTGCGCCGGCTGGTGCGGGGACGGCGCCCTCTTCCGCTGGAGATGCCGGCGGTATTGCGGGCAGCATTGCCGGGGGCATCGGCAGCATCCTGTTCGGCTCCACGGGGCCGCGTGGCGGCAAGCACGAAGGGCTGGTGGAAAGCATGGCGCGGTCGGCGGTGCGGACCATCGGGAGTTCGGTGGGGCGTGAGATCGTGCGGGGTGTTTTGGGCGGGCTGCTAGGGGGGCGGAAGCGCTGACTGGCATCGACCACGCGGCAAAGCCGCACGCGGGCGGGCCGTGTCGCGCGGACAGGGCGTCCCG
>JAZKIV010000062.1:0-1928 GCA_040384685.1 Pseudomonadota bacterium
AACGTGCTGCTGGTGGACGACTCGATCGTGCGCGGCACCACCAGCCGCGAGATCGTGCAGATGGCGCGCGAGGCGGGCGCGCGCAAGGTGTACCTGGCCAGTGCCGCGCCGCCGGTGCGCTTTCCCAACGTGTACGGCATCGACATGCCGACCCCCAGCGAGCTGGTGGCGCACGACCGCACGGTGGACGAGGTGCGCGAGATCATCGGCTGCGACGCGCTGATCTACCAGGACGTGGACGGCATGAAGCACGCCATCGGCTCGCTCAACCCCAGCCTCAAGGGCTTCGATGCCTCGTGCTTCGACGGCGTGTACGTGACCGGCGACGTCAACCCGGAAGACATCGCGAAGATCAACGAGGCGCGCATCGGGCAGGAAGATCCGCTGGAGGAAAGCACCTCGCGCCTGTCGATCCCGAATCCCCAAGAGGCTTGAAGAAGAACAACGTCAGCATCCCGTGAAAGCCAGAACCCGCTTCGCCCCGTCGCCCACCGGTTTCATCCACCTGGGCAACATCCGTTCCGCGCTGTACCCGTGGGCGTTCGCGCGCTCGCAGGGCGGCGACTTCATCCTGCGCATCGAGGACACCGACCTGGAGCGCTCCTCGCAGGCGGCCGTCGATGTCATCCTGGAAGGCATGTCCTGGCTGGGGCTGGACCCCGACGAGGGGCCGTTCTACCAGATGCAGCGCATGGACCGCTACCGCGAAGTGCTGGCGCAGATGCGCGCCAAGGACCTGGTGTATCCCTGCTACATGAGCGTGGCCGAACTCGACGCGCTGCGCGAGCGGCAGATGGCCGACAAGCAGAAGCCGCGCTACGACGGCACCTGGCGGCCCGAGCCGGGCAAGACGCTGCCTGTGCCGCCCGAAGGCGTGCAGCCGGTGCTGCGCTTCAAGAACCCGGCAGGCGGCTCGGTGGTGTGGGAGGACAAGGTCAAGGGCCGCATCGAGATCAGCAACGACGAACTCGACGACCTGGTGATCGCGCGGCCCGACGGCACGCCGACGTACAACTTCTGCGTGGTGGTGGACGACATCGACATGCGCATCACCCACGTGATCCGCGGCGACGACCACGTGAACAACACGCCGCGGCAGATCAACATCTTCCGCGCGCTCGGCCAGGAGCCGCCCATCTACGCGCACCTGCCCACCGTGCTGAACGAGCAGGGCGAGAAGATGAGCAAGCGCAACGGCGCCAAGCCGGTGACGCAATACCGCGACGAAGGGTATCTGCCCGACGCCATGGTGAACTACCTGGCGCGCCTGGGCTGGAGCCACGGCGACGACGAGATCTTCAGCCGCGAGCAGTTCCTGCAATGGTTCGACCTGGACCACCTGGGCAAGAGCGCCGCGCAGTTCGACGAGGCCAAGCTGCGCTGGGTGAACGCGCAGCACCTGAAGGCCATGCCCGGCGAGGCGCTGGCGCCGCTGGTGGACGCGTGGCTGCGGCAACGCGGCATCGTGTCCGATGCGCGCCTGCCCGCCCTGTGCGGCCTGCTGAAGGACCGCTGCGACACCACCGTGGCGCTGGCCGACTGGGTGCAGCGCTTTTATGCCGACGTGGCCCCGAGCGCGGAGGACATTGCGAAGCACATCACCGACGGCGTGCGCCCGGCCATCGCCATGCTGGCGAAGATGCTGGAAGGCTGCCCGTGGACGAAGGAGGCGATCGCCGAGGCGATCAAGGAAACGCTGCGCGCCACGGGCATGAAGATGCCGCAACTGGCCATGCCGGTGCGGGTGCTGGTGGTGGGCACGCCGCAGACGCCGTCGCTGGATGCGGTGCTGGCGTTGTCGGAACGGCAAACCGTGGTGAGCCGGCTGAAAAACGGCTGAAATTTCGGGCTATAATTCGAGGCTCGACACCCAACGGGGGTATAGCTCAGCTGGGAGAGCGCTTGCATGGCATGCAAGAGGTCAGCGG
>JAZKIV010000063.1:0-24547 GCA_040384685.1 Pseudomonadota bacterium
TGGGCTACCAGCCGACGCTGGCCGAGGAAATGGGCCGCCTGCAGGAGCGCATCACCTCCACCAAGGTCGGCTCGATCACCTCGATCCAGGCCGTGTACGTGCCCGCGGACGACTACACCGACCCGTCGCCGGCGACCACCTTCGCCCACCTGGACTCCACCGTGGCGCTGTCGCGCGAAATCGCCTCGCTGGGCATCTACCCCGCGGTCGACCCGCTCGACTCGACCTCGCGCCAGGTCGACCCGAACGTGATCGGCGAAGAGCACTACAACACCACCCGCGCGGTGCAAGGCACGCTGCAGCGCTACAAGGAACTGCGCGACATCATCGCCATCCTGGGCATGGACGAGCTGTCGCCGGAAGACAAGCAGGCCGTGTCGCGCGCCCGCAAGATCCAGCGCTTCCTGTCGCAGCCGTTCCACGTGGCCGAGGTGTTCACCGGCACGCCCGGCAAGTACGTGCCGCTGTCGGAAACCATCCGCGGCTTCAAGATGATCGTGGCCGGCGAATGCGACCACCTGCCCGAGCAGGCCTTCTACATGGTCGGCACCATCGACGAAGCCTTCGAGAAGGCCAAGAAGCTGGCGGCCTGAGCATGGTGGACAGCACGCACACCATCCACGTCGACGTGGTGAGCGCCGAGGAGTCCATCTTCTCCGGCGAGGCGCGCTTCGTCGCGCTGCCCGGCGAAGCGGGCGAGCTCGGCATCTACCCGCGCCACACGCCGCTGATCACGCGCGTGAAGCCCGGTTCGGTGCGCATCGAAGGGGCGGACGGCAGCGAGGAATTCGTCTTCGTCGCCGGCGGCATCCTGGAAGTGCAGCCCAACCGCGTCACCGTCCTGTCCGACACCGCCATCCGCGGCAAGGACCTGGACGAAGAGAAGGCCAACGAAGCCAAGCGCCTGGCCGAAGAAGCGCTGAAGAACGCCAAGAGCGAGGTGGACGTCGCCCGTGCGACCTCGGAGCTGGCTCTTGCCGTGGCCGAGATGGCCGCGGCGCGGAAGTACCTGCAGAAAAGATAAGGACCTGGGGACAGGCCTTCAGTCCTGTCCCCTCCGAATAAGCGCCACAACAATCGGCGCGCTCGGCCCCGTTCGCAAGGACGGGGCTTTTTTCTTTGTGCGGCGACTCAGGCCCGCTCGAAATCGATGAACCCCTGTCCCGCGTCCACATCCACCAGCCGCACCCGCAGCGCATCGCCCACGTCGGCGCCTTCATGCCCGCGCACCAGCCGGCCTTCCACCAGCGGCCGCGCGATGCGCACGTAGGTGCCCTTGGCCGACGCGCCGGTGACGATGGCATCGAACGTGTCGCCGATGCGCTCGCGCAGCAGCCAGGCCGCCGCCGCCTTCAGCACCTGCCGCTCGACCTTGCTGGCGTTGTCCTCCTGCAGCGTGCAGTGGCGCGCGATCTCCGTGAGTTCGTCGAAGCCGTAGGGCGGCGCATCGCCGGCCAGCGCGGCCTTCACCAGGCGCTGCGTCACCAGGTCCGGGAAGCGGCGGTTGGGCGCGGTGGAATGCGCGTAGTCGCTGACCGCCAGGCCGAAGTGGCCGAGGTTGGTCGCGCCCGGCGCGGCCGCCACGTAGGAGCCGGAGCCCAGCATCTTCACGATGCGCAGCGACAGGTCGGCAAAGCCGGCGGGGTCCGCTTCGCGCCGTGTGCGCAGGAAGCCGTCGAGCGCGACCGGGTCCGGGGCGGCGGGCAAGGTCACGCCGTAGCCGGCGGCCAGCGCCTCGATGCGGTCCCAGCGCCGCGGCGACTGCAGGAAGCGGCGCAGTGACGGCAGGCCCTGCGCCGCAAGAAAGCGCGCGGTGGCGGTGTTGGCAGCGATCATCAGGTCGGCGATCAGGTCCTTGGCGCGGTTCTTCTCGTCCGGCCGCAGGTCGACCAGCCGCCCATCCTGGAACACGGGCCGCGGGGACACGGTGGAGACGTTCAGCGCGCCGCTCTGCTGGCGCCGCTGCCGCAGCTGCGCGGCCAGCGTGTCATGCACGCGCAGCTGCTGCTCCAGCCCGGGCACGGCCGCCAGCTGCGGCAGCGCGGCAGCGTCGCCGTCCAGCCAGCGCGACACGCGGTCGTAGGTGAGCTTGGCGCGGTTGAGCACGGTCGCCCGGTACAGCTGCGCGGACTGCAGGCCGCCGTCGGGCTGCACCTGCACGTCGACCACCACCGCCAGCCGCTCCTGGCCCTCGTGCAGCGAGCTGCGGTCGGTGGACAGCACCTCCGGCAGCATCGGGAACACGCCGGCCGCGGTGTAGACGGAGGTGGTGTTGGCGGCGGCATGCGCGTCCACCGCGCCGCCCGGCGGCACCAGCGCATCCACGTCGGCCACCGCGACCAACAGCCGCACCGCCCCGCCGGCGAGCGGCTCGGCCACGCTCAGCTGGTCGAGGTCGCGCGTGTCGTCGTTGTCGATGGAAAACCAGGTGAGCCGGCGCAGGTCGCGGATGTCGCCGCGCTGCACCGCCGCCGTGCCGTCCGCGGCGGCGGCTTCCTGCAGAGCCGCCGGGCTGAAGTCGGGGTCCAGGCCGCGCGCGCGCATGGCCTCGACGGCGAGTTGGTGCAGGGAGGGAGAGGACATGCTGAATGGTGGAAGGGGGAGTGGAGGCGGTGTGTGTGGATTCTGGTCCTACGGGCATCGGCCCCGGCCGCCCACACCGCATTGTTGGCCGGATGCCTAGATTCCAGTGAAAGCCGGATTGTCCCGGTGCCAGACCCCAAAGGACGCATATGCCGCAATCGACCAAGGACACCCAGGGCGGGAAGACCCATTCCAAGAAGAAGACGCACGCCAGCGGCGCGGTGTCGGACAAGGCAGCCGCGAAGAAATCCGGCCGCTCCACCGGTTCCCCGACCGGGCCGATCAAGCACGGCGAGAAGAAGACCACGCCGCACTGACGCGGACCGCGGTCCCGCTGATCGGCGCACATGCGCGGCGCACTCGACTTCAGCTCGTGGCAGTCGCTGCTGACCACGCTGCTCGGCCTTGCGGTCGTCACGCTCATCATGGTGGGCGTGCGGCTGCTGGTGATGCAGACCGTGCAGCGCCGGCGCGAGCGCGAGAACCGGCAGATCAACGAACGGCTGCGCACCTTGATCGCCGCCTACAAGACGCTGGGCGGCTCCTTCACCGGCGACCTGACGGTCGATCCGGCCCACCTGCGCAGCCTGGCGGCGGCCCAGGCGCAGGAGGGTGCCGACAACCCATCCGGCACGCCCAGTTCGGAGCGCCGCCGGCGCATCCGCGATGCGGTGGAAGCCGCCCTGTCGGACGTGATCCTGCTGGGCACCGCGGACCAGGTGCAGCTGGCCGTGCGGGCGGCCAACGACCTCGTGGCCGGGCGCAAGGTGGAAACCGGCGAACTCGTGGTCGCGCTCAGGACCTTCATCCGCCACGCGCTGGACCTGGAGCCCCTGCCCGCGCTGGGCATTCCGCGCCAGGGCCCGGCGCGCACCGTCTCGTCCGCCGGGCGCGGTGGCGCCGGCAAGGGGCAGGCGCGCACGGAGGGGCGCGGTGCGGGTGGTGGACGGCAGGACGGTGGCGGTGGCGAAGCTCTGGGCGGCGCCGGGATCGGTGGGCTCGCCGTCGGGCGGCATGCGGAGCCGGAGCAGTCGCGGGATTGAGATCTATCCGGCGGTGCGCTTGCCCGGTGCCTTCGCCTCGCGCTGGCCGCGCACCCCGATGGCGCCGGACCCGGCGGCGCGCAGCAGGCGGCGGAAGGTGGGGCATTCCAGGTGGTTCTTGGCGGGGCAGACGGCGGCGTGCCGCAATCCATCGCGCATGGCGCTCAGCTCGCGGATGGTCCGGTCCAGCGCGTCCGCCTTAGCGGCGAGCAGGCGCCGGTCGATGCGCGGCTGCCCGTCCGGGGCGAACATCGCCGCGATCTCGTCGAGCGAAAAGCCCGAGGCGCGACCCAGGGCCACCAGCCTCAGCCGTTCCAGCACGCCGCCATCGAACAGGCGGCGCAGGCCTCTTCTGCCTACCGAGGCGATCAGTCCCTTCTCTTCGTAGAACCGCAAGGTCGACGCGGGCAGGCCGCAGCGTTGTGCGAGCTCGGCGATATCCAGTTCCTGCATGGGGGCCTTGACTTCAAGTGGACTTGACGTTGCACAGTGTAGGACCGCTCATGATGCGATGAAGGAGATGACGATGCATACCACCCAACCCGCCGATGCCCAGCAGGCCGCGCTGTGGAACGGCCCCGCCGGCAGCGCCTGGGTCGAAGCCCAGGACGTGCTCGAGCGGATGTTCGCGCCGTTCGAGCAACTGCTCGCCGAGGCGATTCCCCCGGGGCCGGGCACCAAGGTGCTCGACGTCGGCTGCGGCACCGGCAGCACGACGCTGGCCGCCGCACGGCGCCTCGGCGCACAGGGTGCGGCCACCGGCATCGACATCTCGCAGCCGATGCTCGCCACCGCCCGTGCCCGCGCCGGGCGCGAAGGCATTGCGGCAAGCTTCGTCTGCGCCGACGCGCAGGTCCACGCGTTCCCGCCCGCGGAATTCGACGTGCTGATCTCGCGCTTCGGCGTCATGTTCTTCGCCGACCCGGTGGGCGCCTTCGCGAACCTGCGGCGTGCCGCGAAGGCCGGTGCGGCGCTGCGGTTCGCCGCCTGGCGCGGCCCCGGGGAGAACCCGTTCATGACCACGGCCGAGCGCGCCGCGGCGCCGCTGCTGCCGGACCTGCCGGCCCGCCGGCCGGACGGGCCGGGGCAGTTCGCATTCGCGGACCCGCGCCGTGTTCAGGACATCCTGGAGCGCAGCGGCTGGACCGGCGTGGGCATCCGGCCGATCGACGTCGCCTGCGCCTTTCCCGCGGCCGAGCTCGTCCGTTACCTGAGCCTGCTCGGCCCCGTCGGCCTGTTCCTGCGCGAGGCGGACGCGCAAACCCGTGCGCAAGTCATCGACGTGGTGCGCGCCGCCTTCGACCCGTACGTGCACGGCGGCGAAGTCCGCTACACCGCCGCCTGCTGGATGGTGGACGCCAGGGCGCCGTCGCGCTGACGTTCGCGCTGCCAGCCGCCCGCGTTCGCGTATGCTGCCGCGCATCGCCGCCGTCGGCGGTTCCCGGAGACAAACGCCATGCCATTCTGGAAACGCGCGCTCGCCACCGTCGCGCTGCTGCTCGCCGCATCGCAGGCCTTCGCCGCCTTTCCGGACAAGCCGATCCGCGTGGTGATCGGCTTCCCGGCCGGCGGCCCGCTCGACCAGCACGCGCGCCTGCTCGCCGACAAGCTGCAGGCCGTGCTCGGCCAGCCCATCCTCATCGACTACAAGGCCGGCGCCGGCGGCACGGTGGGCGCGCAGGAAGTGATGCGCGCGCCGGCCGACGGCTACACGCTGATGCTGGCCAATACCGGCGTGATGGTCATCAACCCCGCCCTGTACACCAAGCTGCCCTACGACACGCTGCGCGACTTCACGCCGATCGCCCGCACCGCGATGCAGCCGCTCGCGCTGCTGGTGACGCCGAAGCTGCCGGTGAATTCCCTGCGCGAGTTCGTCGCCTACGCCAAGGCGCGCCCGGGCCAGGTGAACTACGGCTCGGCCGGCAACGGCGGCATCAGCCACCTGGTGCCCGAGATGTTCAAGAGCGCCACCGGCCTGTTCATGGTGCACATCCCGTACCGGGGCAGCGCGCCCGCGTTCACGGATCTCATGGGCGGCCAGGTCCAGTTCATGGCCGAGTCGATCCCGCAGGCCGCGGCGTACCACAAGCAGGGCAAGGTGAAGGCGCTGGCGGTCACCAGCCGCGAGCGCAACCCGGCGCTGCCCGACACGCCGACCGTCATCGAAAGCGGCATCCCGAACTTCGAGGTGGTGGGCTTCTACGGCTTTCTCGCGCCCGCCAACCTGCCCAGGGACGTGGCGCAGAAACTGAGCGACGCGTTCCGCCAGGTGCTGGCCACGCCGGAGGTGCGCAACCGCATGGTGGCGCAGGGCGCCGACCCGGCCTTCCTGGGCGCCGAGGACTTCAGCGGCTTCCTGCGCGCCGAGATGCCGCGCTGGGCCGACGCCGTGCGCAAGTCCGGCGCCAGGCTCGATTGAGGCGGCGCCGCGATATGCGGGAAACGAGCTAAGCAATTCCACGGGCGCGCCGGCAACCGGGCCCGTGCGCGCATCGTGCGGGAAGTCGCGCCGCATGTCCTCTTGTCGCCGGCTGGTTCGCGCATCTGACGCGATCTTGCGTCACGGTCGCATGAATTCGGCGGCGTGTTTGCTCCAAAGAGGGCAGTTGCCATTCGCATTAAAAACCGTCATTCTTCGACTCCGCCATTGCCCATGCGCGCTGTCTGAGCGCGCACGGGAGGGCGAACGAGTCCACGAGGGAGAGATGCGCGAGACGACGCATGCCGCGGCTGCTGGAGCGTCAGCTCGACCGTACCCACGCCCACAAGGCGGAAGGTGCTCCCTACGCAGGCCAACGTAACGAAAGGACATGATATGAGCGACTGTTTTGTCGTCTTCGAGCCGGTCAACCACATGTACAAGTTGATCGAGGCGGCCAAGCGCGCCGGCCTGCACACGGTGGTCTTCCACACCATGGACCTGAAGCCCGGCAGCATCTACAAGTCCGCGCTGGCATCCATCGGCGAGTCCTGGCAGCTCGACTCCTGGGACGACGAAGACGCCGCGCTGCGCTTCGTCAACGCCAAGCTCGAAGGACGGAAAGTCGGCGGAACCTACGGCGGCGTGGAGCCGGCGCTGGCCCTGGAGGCCAGGCTGCGCGCGCAGGCCGGCCTGCCCACCCACGGCGCCGAACTGCTGCGCAAGCTGGTCAACAAGAAATGGGTGCGCGACCGCCTGCACGAAGCCGGGCTGACCCGGCTGCGCATGTTCGATCCGCGCGCCGTGGTGGCGGAAGGCCGCTTCCCCGAAGGCGCGACCGGCGCCTTCCTCAAGCCGATCCAGGGCCTGGGCAGCATCCACGTGACGCACTGCCACACGGTCGAGGACGTGGCGCGCGGCCTGGACGTGTGGGACCGGCAGCTGCAGGCGTACCGCCCGGTGTTCCGCCACCACCTGACCTCCGGCGGCGGCCTGTTCCTGGAAGAGGAGGCCGCGGGCCAGCTGATGTCGCTGGAAGGCTGGGTCGCCAACGGCGAGTACACGCCGCTGGGCATCGCATCGCGCACCGTGCTGGCCCGCGACGTATCGGTGGAGATGGCCGCCGCGTTCCCCTACCCGCACCCCCTGCTCGGGAAGATCGTCGAGAAGATCACCGCGATCCACAAGGTGCTCGGGCTGGTCCACGGCCCGACCCATGCCGAGCTGATCGTGACGGCGTCCGGCGAGATCGAGCTGGTCGAGATGAACGTGCGGCTCGGCGGCTACGACTTCCTGTCGATGATCAGCCGCGCCCTGGACCTGCCGCTCGACGAGCTGCTGCTGGAAGTCGCCCGCGGCGGCGCGCCGAAGGTGCAGCCGCTGCCGACGCCGCGCCGCTACGTGAGCATGGAAATGCTGCTGGCGCCGTCCGGCACCGAGCAGCTCGATTCGATCGAGGTGGATCCGGACGTGTTCGACATCATCCAGACCAAGCCGACCGGCCACCGCTTCGAGTCCACCGACTTCCAGAACGACCTGATCGTGCGCTACCAGGTGCAGGACGCGAGCTACGAAGGCTTGCTGAAGAAGGTCGACGCCATCCGGCACGCGGCCCGTGTCAACGGCAAGCAGCTGGGCGACAACCCCAACAACGTCGTTCGGCACTGAGCCCGCCGCGCGCCCGCGTTCCCTTTCACTCCACCCGAGTCGCCGCATGCTGAAGGTCGCCGCCGTCTACGTGATCCTGATCTTCCATTTCATGGACATGTCGGTGGCCAACATCGCGCTGGTGCCGATTGCCCTGAGCCTGGGGATCGACGCCTACAGCAGCCAGTGGATCATCGTCGCCTTCGGCATCGGCATCGTCGCTGCCATCCCGGCGGTGCCGCCGCTGGTGCGGTGGATGGGCGCGCGCGCCGCCTTCCTGGCGGTGCTGGCGGTTTCGCTCACCGCGCTGGTGCTGTGCGGCAGCACCAGCAACTTCTGGCTGCTGCTGGCGGGCCGGCTGCTGCAGGGCCTGGCCTCCGGCGCCGTGCTGCTGCTGTCGCAAAAGCTGCTGCTGGCGATGATGAAGGAAGCCCCCGCCCTGGCCATGAGCCTGTGGATCAGCGCGCTGGCACTGGCCCCGGTGGTCGGCCCGCTGGCCGGCGCCCTGGTGGTGGACGCTTTCGGCTGGCACTGGGTGTTCCTGGGGCAGGTGCCGATCCTGCTGGTGTGCATCTTCGTGATCCGCGGCGAACTGGGCATGGCGCTGGACCGGGAAGGGGCTCCGCCCTCGGTGCTGCTGGTGGTGGCGCTGACGGGAGCGTTGCTGTTCGGGCAACTGGCACTGGAGGCCTTCCTGAACCGCGCGCAGGCCGGCCCGGCGCGCTGGATCTACCTGGGCGCGATGGTGGCCAGCATCGCCGTGCTGCGCTGGAGCACGCGCTCGCGCGCCGCCCCGCTGTTCGACTGGAGCCTGCTGCGCAACAAGTCCTTCGCGGCCTACCTGTTCCTCAACACGATGCAGGGCGCCCTGATCGTGATGAGCTCGGTGGTCTACACGCTGTGGATGCAGCTGCAACTGCAACTGCCGCTGCCCCAGGTGGCGGCCATCCTGGCCAGCTCGGGCGTGATCGCCGGCGTGCTCTCGCCACTGATCGGCAAGTACGCCACGCCGCGCCAGCAACCGATCCTGGTGATGGTCGGCGTGCTGCTGTTCATCGCCTCGCTGCTCGTCACCGCGCGCCTCACGCTGGGCGCGCACACCTGGGACCTGGCGCTGCCGCGCGTGGTCTGCGGCTTCGCCCTGGCGCTGCTCTCGCCGGGCAGCTACCTGATGATCGCCACGCTGGCCGAGCCGCGCCGGCTGGAAGCCAATTCGCTGGCGCTGTTCTCGCGCCTGATCGGCATCAACGTGCTGCTGATCTCCGGCATCGCGATCGCCAAGGCGCTGGCCGACATCGCCACCGAGCATGCCGTGGCCGCCGGCGCGGCGCAGGGCGCGCCGGCTCTGCAGGCGGTGCAGGCGGCGAGCGCCACCCAGGCGATGCAGCAGACCTTCCTCATGTCCGCGGTGCTCATGAGCCTCACGCTCATCGGCCTGGCACTGGCGTGGAAGAGCAGGCCGACCGCCGGCCCGGTGGCGGTGGCGGGCACGACGCCGCCGCGCTGAGCTCTCAGATCGGCAGTTCGGTCGTCGACAGCACCTGCTTCAGCCCGATGAACGAGCGCACCTGCCGCACACCGGGCAGCTGCAGCAGCTGCTCCATGAACAGCCGGTTGTAGCTGTCGTTGTCGCGCGTGCGCACCAGCATGAAGTAGTCGAACTCGCCGGTGACGACGTGGCACTCCATGCAGCCCGGCACCTTCATCACCGCTTTCTCGAACAGGCCGAACGACTCCGGCGTGGAGCGGTCCAGCACCACGCCGATCAGCACCAGCATGCCGGCGTCCAGCGCCTGCGGGTTCAGCAGCGCTACCGTGCGCGCGATCAGGCCGATGCGCTTCAGCCGCTCCACGCGGCGCAGGCAGGCCGGCGGGCTGAGATGCACTTTGGCGGCCAGCGCCACGTTGGACAGCGAGGCGTCGCGCTGCAGCGTCTTCAGGATGGCGCGGTCGATGCGGTCCAGCTGCGGCGGCTCGGCTGCCTCCTTCGGCGTGGGGCGCACGTTTGTTGTGCGTTTCGAGGGCTTCACGAAATGATGGCTCGCATGTCTTTGTTCTGATATGGCTCATTCTCCGGATGCTGCATCCACAACGCAACCCTGTGAAGCCACGCGCTTCCTAGAATTTCACTCACCATGAACCTGCAACGCCACCCCCGCCATCCGCTGACCTTCGGGCCGACGCCGATCCATCCGCTCAAGCGCCTGAGCGCGCACCTGGGCGGCAAGGTGGAGCTCTATGCCAAGCGCGAGGACTGCAACAGCGGCCTCGCCTTCGGCGGCAACAAGACGCGCAAGCTCGAATACCTGATCCCCGAGGCGATTGCCCAGGGCTGCGACACGCTGGTGTCGATCGGCGGCATCCAGTCCAACCAGACGCGCCAGGTGGCGGCCGTCGCGGCCCACCTGGGCATGAAGTGCGTGCTGGTGCAGGAGAACTGGGTCAACTACTCCGACGCGGTGTACGACCGCGTGGGCAACATCGAGATGTCGCGCATCCTGGGCGCTGACGTGCGGCTGGATGCGGCCGGCTTCGACATCGGCATCCGCCCCAGCTGGGAGGCCGCCCTGGAAGACGTGCGCAAGGCCGGCGGCAAGCCGTTCCCGATTCCCGCCGGCTGCTCCGAGCACCCGCTGGGCGGGCTGGGCTTCGTCGGCTTCGCCGAGGAGGTGCGGGCGCAGGAAAAGGAACTCGGCTTCGCGTTCGACTACATCGTGGTCTGCTCGGTCACCGGCAGCACGCAGGCCGGCATGGTGGTCGGCTTCGCGGCCGACGGGCGCGCGCGCCGCGTGATCGGCATCGACGCCTCGGCTACGCCGGAGAAAACCAGGGCGCAGATCCTGCGCATCGCGCGCCACACGGCCGAACTGGTCGACCTGGGCCAGCGCCTGACGGAAGACGACGTGGTGCTGGACACCCGCTACGCCGCGCCCGAGTACGGCCTGCCGAACGAGGGCACGCTGGAAGCCATCCGCCTGTGCGCGCGACAGGAAGGCATGCTGACCGACCCGGTGTACGAGGGCAAGTCCATGCACGGCATGATCGACATGGTGCGCCGCGGCGAATTCCCGGAAGGCTCGAAGGTGCTGTACGCCCACCTGGGTGGCGTGCCGGCGCTCAATGCCTACAGCTTCCTGTTCCGCAACGGTTGAGCACGCATTGAAATAAACCTGGATTTGGCCAAAGTTTGCTCTTGCCTGGCTGAAGTCGGCCTGCCTAACATCCGGCTCACGCCCGCACCACGACGGGCGGCTGGAGACAAGGCGTGCCACGCTGGGATCGGTTGTCCACCCCGGAAATGGAAGTGCTGCAGACCGTGTTCTGGTCGGCTTCCACCTCGCGCCACAAGCTGGCGGACCGGCTGGCGTTCTCCAAGAGCAAGGCCAATGGCCTGATCGCTGGCCTGGTCGAACAGGGCCTGGTCGAAGAGGCCGGCCTGCAGGCCTCCTCCGGCGGCCGCCGGCCCGAAACACTGCAGCTGGCGGCCAGCCTGGGCGTGGTGATCGGCATCGACCTGGGCGCCACCAGCCTGGAAGCGGCGGTGATGCGGCCGGACCTGGGCGTGCTGGCGCGGCACGAAGAGGAAGCCGACGTGCGCACCGGCCCCGGCATCGTCATGGCGCGCGTGATCGAGGTGGTGCGCAAGCTGCTGGCCGACACCGGCACGTCGCCGCGCCAGGTCATCGCCATCGGCATGGGCGTGCCGGGCCCGGTCAACTTCGACAGCGGCCAGCTGGTGAACCCCCCGCTGATGCCGCTGTGGGACAGTTTCTCCATCCGCGACGCGCTGCGCGACGCCTTCGACGTGCCGGTGTTCGTCGACAACGACGTCAACCTGATGGCGCTGGGCGAGCTGTGGCGGCTGCAGCGCACCTTGCAGAACTTCCTGGTCATCAAGGTCGGCACCGGCGTCGGCTGCGGCATCGTCTGCCACGGCGAGGTGTACCGCGGCGCCACCGGCTCGGCCGGCGACGTCGGCCACATCTGCGTGGACCAGGCCGGCCCGCGCTGCCACTGCGGCAACCTGGGCTGCGTGGAAGCCATGGCCGCGGCGCCGGCCATCGCGCGCATGGGCACGGATGCGGCCGAGCGCGGCGAGAGCGCCGTGCTTGCGGACATGCTGCGCGCAAGCGGACGCCTGAGCGCCACCGACGTCGGCCAGGCCAGCCGCGGCGGCGACGCGGCGGCCAACGCCATCATCCAGCGCGCCGGCAGCCTGATCGGCCAGATGCTGGCCTCGGTGGTGAACTTCTTCAACCCCTCGCACGTGTTCATCGGCGGCGGCGTCACGCAGATCGGCCCGCTGTTCCTGGCCTCGGTGCGGCAAAGCGTCTACCAGCGCTCGCTGGCGCTGTCCACGCGGCACCTGGAGATCCAGTATTCGCCGCTGGGCGGACGGGTCGGGTTGACCGGCACCGGCGTGCTGGCGATGCAGGAAGCCCTGCGCCTGCCGGGAGCGCGCGCGTGAGCCTTGCCGTCGAATTCGAAAGCATCGACAAGTCCTTCGGGCCGGTGCAGGTACTGCACGGCGTGAGCTTCGCGCTGGAGCCGGGGCGCGTGGTCGGCCTGCTGGGCGAGAACGGCGCGGGCAAGTCCACCCTGATGAAAATCCTGGCCGGCTACGAGCAGCCGACCGCCGGCGGCGTGCGCATCGGCGGCCAGCTGCGGCGTTTCGCCAGTTCGCGCGAAGCCGAGGCGCAAGGCATCGTGCTGATCCACCAGGAGTTCAACCTGGCGGAGGATCTCACGGTGGCGCAGAACGTGTTCCTCGGCCACGAGATCAGGCGCGGCTGGTGGCTGGACGAACGCGCGATGGCCGAGCGCACGCGCGAGGTGCTGGAGCAGGTCGGCCTCGACGTTCCGCCGGACAAGCGCGTGCGCGAGCTGATCGTGGCCGAGAAGCAGCTGGTGGAAATCGCCAAGGCGCTGGCGCGCCGCGCGAAGCTGCTGGTGATGGACGAGCCCACCGCCACGCTGACGCCCGGCGAGACCGAGCGCCTGTTCGCGCTGATCGCGCGGCTGAAAGCGGGCGGCACCACCATCGTCTACATCTCGCACAAGCTCGACGAGGTGGAGCGCATCACCGACGAAGTGGTGGTGATGCGCGACGGCCGCCTCGTCGCGCGGCGGCCGACCGCCGAGATCGGCCGCCGCGAGATGGCCAACCTGATGGTCGGCCGCGAACTCGCCGACCTGTTTCCCGAGAAGCAAGCCGCACCCGCCGACGCGCCGGTGCTGCTGCGCGTGCGCGGACTCAGCGTGCCCGGCTGGGCGCACGACGTGAGCTTCGAGGTGCGCGCCGGCGAGATCCTGGGCTTCGCGGGCCTGGTCGGCGCGGGGCGCACCGAACTGTTCGAAGGCCTGCTCGGCCTGCGGCCCTGCGAAGCCGAAGCGGTGGAGATCGCCGGCCATGCGGCGCTGCCGGACAGCCCGCGCGCCGCCGCGGCCGAAGGCCTGACCTACCTGAGCGAGGACCGCAAGGGCAAGGGCCTGCACGTGCAGTTTTCGCTGGCGGCCAACCTGACCTTGATGGACCTGAAGCGCCATGCGACACCGTGGCTGTCGCCCGCATCGGAACAGCAGGCACTGCGAGACGCCGTCGCCGAATTCGGCATCCGCACCGGCGCGCTCGACGGCCGCGCCTCGCAACTGTCCGGCGGCAACCAGCAGAAGCTGGCGCTCGCGAAAGTGCTGCAGCCGCAGCCGAAGGTGGTGGTGCTCGACGAACCGACGCGCGGCGTCGACGTGGGCGCCAAGCGCGACATCTATTTCCTGATCCGGAAACTGGCCGACGCAGGCCGTGCGGTGGTGGTGATCTCCTCCGAGCTGCCGGAGCTGATCGGCCTGTGCCACCGCGTCGCCGTGATGCGCGCGGGACGCATCGCCGCCACCCTGGAGCAGAACCAGTTGAACGAACAGGAGCTGATCGGCCATGCCACCGGAACACGCTGAAGGCGCGACGGCCCGCCGCACCGCGCGCGCCGGCCTGTGGGGCCGGCTGCACGGGGCCGGGCCGGTCATCGGGCTGGTGCTGCTGTGCATCGCGGGCACCGCATTGAACGGCGAGTTCGCCACGCTGGACAACGTGCTCAACGTGCTCACGCGCACCGCCTTCATCGGCATCATCGCGGTGGGCATGTGCTTCGTCATCATCGCGGGCGGCATCGATTTGTCGGTGGGGTCGATGGCGGCGCTGATCGCCGGCTGCGTGATCCTGCTGATGAACAGCCTGGCGGCCAGCATCGCCTCGCCGCTGCTGGTGGTGGCGCTGGGCATGCTGCTGGCATTGGTGCTGGGCTGCGTGTTCGGGCTGGCGCACGGCCTGCTGATCACCAAGGGCCGCATCGAGCCCTTCATCGTCACGCTGGGCACGCTGGGCATCTTCCGCGCCTACCTCACGTATTTCGCCAACGGCGGCGCCATCACCCTGGACAACGCGCTGGCCGACGTCTACAGCCCGGTGTACTACGCCAGCATCCTGGGCCTGCCGATTCCGGTGTGGGTGTTCCTGCTGGTGGCGCTGGCCGGCGGCGTCATCCTCAACCGCACCGCCTACGGCCGCTACGTGCAGGCGATCGGCTCCAACGAACAGGTGGCGCGCTACGCCGCGGTGGACGTGGACCGCGTGAAGATCCTCACCTACATGCTGCTCGGCCTGTGCGTGGGCATCGCCACCCTGCTGTACGTGCCGCGCCTGGGCTCCGCCTCGCCGACCACCGGCCTGCTGTGGGAGCTGGAGGCGATCGCCGCGGTGATCGTCGGCGGCACCGCGCTCAAGGGCGGCGCGGGCAGCATCACCGGCACCGTGGTCGGCGCCGTGCTGCTGTCCGTCATCAGCAACATCCTCAACCTCACCAGCATCATCAGCGTGTACCTGAATGCGGCGGTGCAGGGCTTCGTGATCATCGTGGTGGCCTTCCTGCAGCGCGGCCGCCGCTGACCCGTGTTTTTTTCAAGCGCTGACTTTCCACAGGAGACAACAATGAAGAACGCATTGACCCGCCGGCTGGCCCTCGCGGCCACCGCCGTCGCCCTTGCCGCCGGCGCGCTGCCGGCCCTGGCGCAGAACAAGGTGACCCTGGGCGTCGCCATTCCCGCCGCCACGCACGGCTTCACGGGCGGCATCGTCTACTGGGCCAACCAGGCCAAGAAGGACCTGGAGAAGGCCAACCCCGGACTGCAGGTGATCGTGAAAACGGCGGCCAACGCCTCCGAGCAGGCCAACCAGCTGCAGGACCTGGTGACGGTCAACAAGATCAACGCACTGGTCATCTTCCCGTTCGAATCGGCCGCGCTGACCAAGCCGGTGGCGCAGGTGAAGGGCAAGGGCATCTACGTGACCGTGGTCGACCGCGGCCTGACCGACACCAGCGCGCAGGACGCCTACGTGGCCGGCGACAACACCGCGTTCGGCAAGATCCCGGCCGAATTCATCGCCAAGGAGCTGGGCGGCAAGGGCAACGTGGTGGCGCTGCGCGGCATCCCGACCACGCTGGACAACGAGCGCATGGACGCCTTCAACGCGGTGCTGAAGAACTACCCGGACGTGAAGCTGCTGGACGCCAAGCACGCCAACTGGAACCGCGACGACGCCTTCAAGGTGACGCAGGACTTCCTCACCCGCTTCAAGCAGATCGACGCCATCTGGGCGGCCGACGACGACATGGCCATCGGCGTGCTGAAGGCCATCGAGCAGGCCAAGCGCAAGGACATCAAGATCGTGTTCGGCGGTGCCGGCGCCAAAGGCATGGTGAAGACGCTGATGGACGGCAGCAACCCGATGATCAAGGCCAACGTGTCGTACTCGCCGAAGTTCATCTACGACGCCGTGAAGCTCACTGCCGAAGCGCGGCTGAAGGGTGACAAGCTGCCGCCGACCACCATCATCCCGTCGGTGCTGATCACCAAGGCGAACGCGAAGAGCTTCTACTTCCCCGATTCGCCGTTCTAAAAAGCCATGGCCCGTCCCGTCACGCTGTTCACCGGCCAGTGGGCCGACCTGCCGCTGGCCGAGCTGGCGCCGCTGGCCAAGGGCATGGGCTACGACGGCCTGGAGCTGGCGTGCTGGGGCGACCACTTCAACGTGCAGGAGGCGCTGGCCTCGCCCGGCTATGCCGAAGCGAAGTGGGCGCTGCTGCGCGAGCACGGCCTCGGCTGCGTAGCCATCGGCAACCACCTGGTGGGCCAGGCGGTGTGCGACCGCATCGACGAGCGCCACCAGGCCATCCTGCCCGACCACGTGTGGGGCGATGGCGACCCCGAGGGCGTGCGCCAGCGCGCCGCGCGCGAGCTGGCCGACACGGCGCGTGCGGCAGCCGCGTTCGGCGTGAAGACGGTCACGGGCTTCACCGGCTCGTCGATCTGGCACGCCACCTACGCCTTCCCGCCGACCTCGCAGGCGTACTGGGACGCCGGCTTCGCCGACTTCGCGCAGCGCTTCATGCCGATCCTGCAGGCCTTCGAGAACGCAGACGTGAACTTCGCGCTGGAAGTGCACCCGACCGAGATCGCCTTCGACATCGCCACCAGCCAGCGCGCACTGCGCGCCGTCGGCGGCCACAAGCGCTTCGGTTTCAACTTCGACCCCAGCCACCTGGCCTACCAGGGCGTGGACTACGTGAAGTTCCTGCGCAGCTTCAGCGAGCGCATCTACAACGTGCACATGAAGGACGTGTGGTGGGGCCGCGGCGACGGCACGGTGGGCGTGTTCGGCGGCCACACCAGCTTCGGCGACACGCGGCGGCACTGGGATTTCCGCAGCGTCGGCCGCGGCCTGGTGGACTTCGAATCCATCATCGTCGCGCTCAACGACATCGGCTACGCCGGCCCGCTGTCGGTGGAATGGGAAGACAGCCGCATGGACCGCGTGCACGGCGCAACCGAGAGCGCCGCCTTCTGCAGGCGGCTGGACTTCAAGCCGGCCGCCGGCGCCTTCGACGCCGTGTTCGCGCGGGAGAACCAGTGACAGCAACAACCCCTCCACGCAGGCTGCGTTACGCCATGGTCGGCGGCGGGCAGGGCGCCTTCATCGGCGCCGTGCACCGCCACGCGATGGCGCTGGACGGCCAGTTCGAACTGGCCGCCGGCGCGCTGTCGTCCACGCCCGAGAAGGCGCGCGCGTCCGGCCGCGAACTCGGGCTGGCCGACGAGCGCAACCACGGCGACTGGCAGGCGCTGCTGGCCGACGAGCTGCAGCGGCCGGCGCACGAGCGCATCGACCTCGTCTGCATCGTCACGCCCAACCACCTGCACTACCCGGTGGCGCTGGCCTTCGCCGAAGCCGGCTTCCACGTTGTCTGCGACAAGCCGCTGGTGCACACCGGCGAGCAGGCGCGCGCGCTGGCCGAGACGGTGGCCCGTCAGCAAACCGTGTTCGCCGTCACCTACAACTACACCGGCTACCCGATGGTGCGGCAGGCGCGCGACATGGTGCGCGCGGGCGAACTCGGCACCTTGCGCAAGGTGGTGGTCGAGTACCACCAGGGCTGGCTGGCCGGCGCCGAAGAGGCCGCGGGCAACAAGCAGGCAGAGTGGCGCACCGACCCGGCGCAGAGCGGCGCGGGCGGTGCCATCGGCGACATCGGCACGCACGCCGAGAACCTGGTGGCGACGGTGACCGGGCTGGAAATCGAGTCGGTCTGCGCCGACCTGGGCGCGCTGGTGCCCGGCCGCAGGCTCGACGACGACGCCAGCGTGCTGCTGCGTTTCACTGGCGGCGCGCGCGGCGTGCTGACCGCGTCGCAGGTGATGACGGGGCTGGAAAACGCGCTGCGGCTGCGCGTGTCGGGCACGCGCGGCACGCTCGAATGGAACCAGGAGGAGCCGAACCGGCTGCTGCATTTCCCCGATGACGGGCCGGCGCGCATCCTGACGCGCGCGTCGCCCTGGCTGAGCGAAGCGGCGCGTGCCGCGTCGCGCATTCCTGCGGGACATCCGGAAGGGTTCCTGGAGGCATTCGCGAACGTGTACCTGGGCGTGGCGGCGGCGATCCGCGCGCGGCAGGGCGATGCCTCGGCGTCCGCTGCGTCGCTGCATGCCTATCCCGATGTGGCCGACGGCCTGCGCGGCGTGCGCTTCATCGAAGCCGTGGTGGCTTCCGCTGCGAGCGAGATGAAGTGGACGCGCTGCGGCGCGTAGCGGTTTTTCTCTCCCTCTCCCGCGTGCGGGAGAAGGCCGGGGTGAGGGCGTGCGTGTCGTCTAACATGGCCCCCGATGCAGATCCGACCCCGCCGCTTCACCCGTTCGCTGGCCATCCAGCAAATCCGGGACCGGCTCGTGCGCGACTCGTTCCCGCGCATGCAGATGACGCTGCTGGTGTCGCTCACCGGCGCCGCGGGGCTGCTCGCCTCGTTCTCGCTGCTGCACCTCGGGCTGCACAGCATGGCGGCGCGCTATCCGCTGGCGCTGTGCGTCGCCTACCTGTTCTTCCTGGTCCTGGTCTGGCTGTGGCTGCGCACCAACGCGAAGGACTACCTGGACGTGCCCGATCTCCCGAGCGTCTTTCCGGTCGGCGGCGGGTCGGGCTTCTCGCCCGGCATGCAGAGCGGCGGCGGCGGCGACTTCGGCGGCGGCGGCGCGTCGGGTGACTTCGAGGGCGCGGCGGCGGCGTGGGATTCGGCCGCCGACACATCGGGCTCCGCCGCCGGCGATGCGCTGGGCGCCGTCGCCGGCAGCGACGACGCGGCTGTTCCGCTGGTCGTCATCGCCCTGGTCGTGGGCCTCGCGCTGGCCTCGCTCTACATCGTGTACATCGCACCGATCCTGTTCGCCGAGGTGCTGGTGGACAGCGGCCTGTCCTATGCGCTGCTGCGGCGCCTGCGCAAGCACGATGAACAGAGCTGGCTGGTGAGTGCTTTCAAGCGCACCGCCATCCCGTTCGCGGCCACCGCGCTGTTCCTGGCCGTCGTCGGCGCGGCGATGGCGTTTTACGCGCCCGGCGCCGCATCCATCGGCCAGGTGATGAAGTACGCCGCGTCGCAGTGAGCGGCGCGCGGAGCCTCCTCAGCTCGTGTAGTCCGCGTTCTCTTTGACGTAGTCGTAGCTCAGGTCGCAGCCCCAGGCGGTCCAGCTGCCGTCGCCTTCGCCCAGGTCGACCTCGATGTCGATTTTCTTGCGCGCGCGCATGTCGGCCGACAGCTCCTTCAGCTGCAGCGGCACCGCCTCGCCCTTGGCGAACAGCGTGGCGCCGTTCATGCGGATGGTGACGCCGCGCACGTCGATCGTGCCGGTCTGCTGCTGGCCCGGCTTGCCGATCGCCATGGCGATGCGGCCCCAGTTGGGGTCGCAGCCGAACACCGCGGTCTTCACCAGCGGCGAATTGACGATCAGGCGCGCCACCTCGCGCGCGTTCTTCGTCGACACCGCGCCGTTGACGCGCGCCTCGATCAGCTTGGTGGCGCCCTCGGCGCCGTAGACCACGTCGACCGCCAGCTTGAGCATCATCGCGCCCAGGGCGGCTTCGAAGTCGCGCAGCCGCTCGGGCGTGGCCGGCACCGCGCCGGTGGAGAACGCGATCAGCGAATCGCTGGTGCTGGTGTCGCTGTCCACGCTGATGCTGTTGAAGGTCTTGTCGGCCACGCGCACCAGCATGCTCTGCAGCTCGGCCTGCTCCACCGCGAGGTCGGTGAAGAAGTAGACCAGCATGGTCGCCATGTTCGGCTCGATCATGCCGGCGCCCTTGGCCATGGCGGCCACGTTGACGCCGCCGAAGCGCATCGAGCACACCTTGGGACCCTTGTCGGTGGTCAGGATGGCCTGCGCCACTTCCGCCACCAGGCCCGGCTGCAGCGAGTCCAGCGCCTTGCGCACACCGGCTTCCACCACATCCATCGGCAGCCGCACGCCGATCACGCCGGTGCAGGAGATCATCACGTCGCTCACGGGCGCGCCGATGTGGCTGGCCACCAGGCCGCAGACCTTCAGCGCGTTCTCGCGGTCGGTGGGCGTGAAGGCGTTGGCGTTCTTGCTCAGCACCACCAGGCCCTGGCCCTTGCCGTCGGCGATGTGCTCGCGATCGATCAGCACCGCCGGCGCGGCGCTGCGGTTCTTCGTGAAGATGCCGGCGACCGTGCCGGGCTTGTCCAGCACCACCACGCAGGTGTCGTAGACGTCGGCGTACTTGATGCCCGCCTTGACGGCGGCGCTGCGCAGCCCCTGCGGCTGGCACGACAGGTCGCGCAGCAGCGCCACCTGTTTTCCTTCGGTGGCGGACTCGATGCTGTAGTTCGTCGCATTCGGGTCGCCGTCTTGGGGCAATTCGACCAGCACTCGCTCAAAAATCGACACGGTATTCCTTTCGCTCGCAGGCGGCGAAACTATACCTGCGCGGCCGGCACTTCCACTTTCCCGCTGGTCTCGCGCGGCAGCTCGAACAGGCGGAACGGCGGCTGGTCCGGGCGGCTGCGCTGCAGCAGCGGCTTGGCCACGTTGTAGACCGGCACGCCGTTGATGGTGCGGCCCTCCAGCGTGCCGCGGTGCGCGTGGCCGTGGAACACCGCGTCCACCGGGTAGCGCAGCAGCGGGTCTTCCAGCCGGCTGCTGCCCAGGAACGGGAAGATCTCGCGCGGCTCGCCCTCGATGGTGCCGGCGATGGGCGAGTAGTGCAGCAGCGCGATGCGCTGCGGCGTGCGCAGCTTGGCCAGCGCCGCTTCCAGCTTCATCGCCTCGTGCAGCGCCTCCTGCACGAACAGCTTGATCGCCGACTCGCCCCAGGCGCCCAGCGAACCGCGGCCGAAGCCGCCGGCGAAGCCCTTGGTGCCGGCGATGCCGACGCCCTCGATCTCGCAGGCCTCGCCATCGAGCACGCGCACGCCGGCGCGGGTGAGGGTTTCGATCACGATCTCCGGCGTGCCCGATTCGAAATCGTGGTTGCCCAGCACGGCGACGATCGGCACCTTCACCACCGCCAGTTCGTCGGCCAGCACGTGGGCCTCCTCGGCGGTGCCGTAGTCGGTGAGGTCGCCGCACAGCAGCAGCACGTCGGCCACTTCCGAAGCCTGCGCGAAGAACGCGCGCAGCGTGCCGGCCATGTCCTTGTTCACGTGGATGTCGCCGACGGCCGCGAAGCGCACGCTGGTGGCGGATTTGCCCATGGTCGAGTTCTTCGTTTCAGTGCAGAGGATGAGCCCATCATGCAGCGCGCGGCGCGGCGGCGCGTTCGTCCATCGGCCGCGACGGCTGTAGTCCGCCGCCGACGTCCGGTCAGGCTGCCCATCCGCCTGCGGATGGCATTCCGGCTGAGGGCGGGGCATGGGCGCACTTGCTTAATCTGCCTCGCATGTGCACCACCGCTCCCCTCGCACCGTCCCTGGAGGACGAAGTCCAGCCCGCCACCGCGGCCTTCTACCGCCGCGTGCTGCAGCTGCTGGTGGACGCGCAGGTGCCGTTCCTGGTGGGCGGTGCCTTCGCGCATGCCTGCTTCACCGGCATCCGGCGCTCCACCAAGGACCTGGACCTGTTCATCCGGCGCGAGGACTACGACCGCGTGGCCGCGCTGGCGGTGGCCGAAGGCTGGACCACCGAGCTGCCGTATCCGCACTGGCTCGGCAAGATCCACCACGGCGAGGACTTCATCGACCTCATCTACAACTCGGGCAACGGCGTGACGCCGGTGGACGAGAAGTGGTTCCGCGGCAACGCCGAGGCCGACATCCTGGGCGTGCCGGTGAAGCTGGCCAACATGGAGGACGGCCTGCTGTCCAAGGCCTTCATCATGGAGCGCGAGCGCTACGACGGCGCCGACATCGCGCACCTGATCCAGGCCAACGCCGAGCACATCGACTGGAAGGGCCTGCTGGAGCGCTTCGGGCCGAACTGGCGGGTGCTGCTGGCGCACCTCACGCTGTTCGGCTTCATCTATCCCGGCGAGCGGCACCGCGTGCCGCGCTGGCTGATGGAAACGCTGATGGGCCGCCTGACCGCCGAGCTGAAGGAAGGCGCGCCCGAAGACCGCCACATCTGCGCCGGCACGCTGCTGTCGCGCGAGCAGTACCTGCACGACGTCGAACGGCTGGGCTACGTCGACGGTCGCCTGACGCCAGCCAGCACCATGACGCCGGAAGACGTGGCGGTGTGGACCGAGGCGATCCCGGCGCGCCAGGCCGAAGGCGAGGGCCAGGGCGAAAACGAAGGCGACCGCGACGCGCAGGTGCCGTTGCCGCTCGGCATCGAGGCGCCGGCCCTGGACAAGCGAATCAGCTGAGCCTTTGCGGCCCGGGCACGACCACCGTGTCGTCGGGACGTAGCACCTTGCCGCGGCGCGAGCGCAGTTCCAGCCGGGGCACCGGCTCGCCGGTCTTCTTCTCGACCAGCACCACGTGCTCTTCGCCCGGCGCGAAGAAGTGGTCCTCGCCCCATTGGCGCAGCGCCACCAGCAGCGGGAACAGCCCGCGGCCCTTGCCGGTCAGCACGTACTCCTGGTAGGCGCTGCCGTCGCTGGCCGGCACGGTGTCCAGGATGCCGTGCGCCGTGAGGTTGCGCAGCCGCGCCGCCAGGATGTTCTTCGACAGGCCCAGGCTTTTCTGGAATTCGCCGAAGCGCCGCAAGCCGTCGAAGGCATCCCTGACGATCAGCAGCGACCACCAGTCGCCGATGGCGTCCAGCGGCCTTGCCACGGGGCAGCTCGCGTCCTTGTGGCTGGTGCGTTTGACCATGGCGTTCTCCTGGGTTTGCCGAGTGGTTGCATTTTAAAACTGCTTCGATGCTACAAACCGCCTGGTTCCAATTTGAAACCAGTCAGGAGCAAGTACCGTGATCCACCACCGCGACATCGTCATCGACCGCACCAAGGTCTTCTACCGCGAGGCCGGCGCGCCGCACAAACCGGCGCTCGTGCTGCTGCACGGCTTTCCCGCCTCGTCGTTCATGTTCCGCGAGCTCATGCTGCGGCTGGAAGACGACTTCCACCTGGTCGCGCCGGACTACCCGGGCTTCGGCCACAGCGACGCGCCGCCGCCCGACGCCTTCGAATACAGCTTCGAGCGGCTCACCGACTTCGTGCAGAAGCTGACCGAGCGGCTGGAGCTGCAGCGCTACGGCCTGTACATGCAGGACTTCGGCGGGCCGGTCGGCTTTCGTCTTGCCGTGCGCGCACCCGCCAAGGTGACGTTCCTGGTCGCGCAGAACGCGAACGCCTACGACGAGGGCCTGCCCGACGCCTTCTGGGCGCCGGCCCGCGCGCTGTGGCGCGACCCGTCGCCGGAGAACTTCGCGCGCATCCGCTCGCTCGCCATGTCGGACGAAGCGCTGGCCTGGAACTACACGCACGGCACGCGCGACGCCTCGCTGGTCAATCCCGACAGCTGGGTGCTGCAGCGCGCGCTGCTGGCGCGGCCGGGCAACAAGGAGGCGATGGCGGCGCTGCTGCACGACTACCGGACCAATCCGCCCCTTTACGCACGCTGGCAGGCCTACTTCCGCCAGCACCAGCCGCCCACCCTGGTGGTGTGGGGCAAGAACGATGTCATCTTCCCGGAGGCGGGCGCCCACCCGTTCCAGCGCGACCTGCGCAACGCGGAGCTGCATCTGCTGGACACCGGCCACTTTGCGCTGGAAGACCACGCGGACACCATCGCGGCCCACATCCGCCGCTTCCACCAGGCGCTGCCGGGGTGAACCCGGTCCGGCTGCTGGCGCTCGGCTGCGGCGTCGCCGTCGCCAGCGTCTATTACGCGCAGCCGCTGCTGGCGCAGATCGCGGCGGACCTCGGCCTGTCGCGGGCGGCGGCCGGCAACGTGGTGGCGGCCGGCCAGCTCGGCTACGCCGCCGGCCTGCTGCTGCTGGTGCCGCTGGGCGACCTGGTCGATCCCAGGCGCCTGATCGCCGCGCAACTGCTGCTGCTGGGCGTGGCGCTGCTGTGCGTCGCGGCGGCGCCCGCGCCGGGTTTCCTGCTGGCGGCGATGGCCGTGGTGGGCGCGCTGGCGGTGGTCACGCAGACCATGGTGGCGCAGGCTTCGCTGCTGGTGCCCGAGGCGCTGCGCGGCCGCGCCGTGGGCACCGCGACGGCGGGGGTGGTGATCGGCATCGTGTCGGCGCGGGTGCTGGGCAGCCTGCTGGCCGAGGCCGCGGGCTGGCGCGCCGTGTTCGCGCTGTCCGCCGTTGCCAGCGCCACGGTCTCGGTGATCCTGTGGAAGGCACTGCCGCCGCGGCCGCGCGCGGATGCGCCGCTGCCGTACCGCCATGCGCTGGCCTCCACGGCGCTGCTGTTCGTGCGCGAGCCGGTGCTGCGCGCGCGCGGGCTGATGGGACTGTTCGCCTTCGCGGCGATCACCGTGCTGGTCACGCCGCTGGCCCTGGTGCTGTCGCGCGCGCCGTGGCAGCTGTCCACCGCGCAGGTCGGCCTGTTCGGGCTGTCCGGGCTGGCGGGGGCCTGCGGCGCCGCGTTCGCCGGGCGGTGCGCCGACGCGGGCGCGCAGCGCGCGGCCACGCTGGCCGGCCTGTCGCTGATGCTGGCGGCCTGGGGCGCGGTAGCGCTGCTGCCGTTCGCGCTGTGGCCTCTGGCCGTGGGCCTGTTCGCGTTCGACTTCGCGCTGCAGATGGTGCATGTGTCCAACCAGGGCGTGATCTACGCCTCGGTGGCTGGGGCGCGCAGCCGCCTGGCGGCCGGCTACATGGTGTTCTATTCGGCAGGCTGCGCTGCGGGTGCGGCCTTGTCGACGCGCGTGTACGCGGCGGCCGGCTGGCCGGGTGTCTGCGCGGTGGGGGTGGCGTGCAGCGCGGCCGCGCTGGGATGCAGGTGGCTCGACGGACGCCCGCGCCATTCGACGGGTATTGCCCCCTTGTATGTAGCAAAGTAACGCCTGGCCGGCACAGGCCGGTACTCCCAGGGTAGCTGCGTGACGGCGGCAGACCGAGG
>JAZKIV010000064.1:0-53903 GCA_040384685.1 Pseudomonadota bacterium
TAGTTCAGGCTGTGGAAGCCGGCCAGCGTGATGAACTGGAACTTGTAGCCCATGGCGCCCAGTTCCTTCTGGAACTTCGCGATGGTGGCGTCGTCCAGGTTCTTCTTCCAGTTGAAGGACGGCGAGCAGTTGTAGGCCAGCAGCTTGCCCGGGAACTTGGCATGGATGGCGTCGGCGAACTGCTTGGCGAAAGCCAGGTCCGGCGTGCCGGTCTCGCACCAGATCAGGTCGGCGTACTCGGCATAGGCCAGGCCGCGGCTGATCGCCTGCTCGACGCCGTTCTTGCTGCGGTAGAAGCCTTCCACCGTGCGCTCGCCGGTGAAGAAGGGCTTGTCGTTCTCGTCGACGTCACTGGTCACCAGGTCGGCCGCTTCCGCGTCGGTGCGGGCCAGCAGCACGGTGGGCGTGCCCATCACGTCGGCCGCCAGGCGCGCGGCCACCAGCTTGGACACCGCTTCGCGCGTGGGCACCAGCACCTTGCCGCCCATGTGGCCGCACTTCTTGGCGGCCGCCAGCTGGTCCTCGAAGTGCACACCGGCGGCGCCGTTCTCGATCATCGCCTTCATCAGTTCGAAGGCGTTCAGCACGCCGCCGAAACCGGCTTCGGCGTCCGCCACGATCGGCGCGAAGTAGTCGATGTAGCCCTCGTCGCCAGGGCCCTTGCCTTCGCTCCACTGGATCTGGTCGGCGCGGGCGAAGGTGGCGTTGATCTTCTTCACCACCTTCGGCACCGAGTCCACCGAGTACAGCGACTGGTCGGGGTACATCTCGCCGTTGCTGTTGGCGTCGCCCGCCACCTGCCAGCCGGACAGGTAGATCGCCTTCAGGCCGGCCTTGACCTGCTGCATGGCCTGGTTGCCGGTCAGCGCGCCCAGCGAATTGACGAAGGGCTCGGTGTTGATCAGGTTCCACAGCTTTTCCGCGCCGCGCTTGGCCAGCGTGTGCTCGATCTGCAGCGAGCCGCGCAGGCGCACCACGTCGGCGGCGCTGTAGCCGCGCTTGATGCCTTTCCAGCGCGGGTTCTCGGCCCAGTCTTTTTCCAGCTGGGCGATCTGCTGTTCGCGCGAGAGGTGGGTCCAGGAAGTCATGCGTTCACTCCAAATTGATGTCGGAAAACCGGGGCTCGCAAGAGCGATGCCGTTGGGTGAACTTTAAGTCTTCTACAAGACTTCTCGAACCTCTTCTGTCTTATACAAGAGATATTTTTATCTTCAGTCGAATCAAAGGCTTAGGCAGATTATTTCTCAATGCGAAAAATCATTTCTTGTATTGAGAAAATTTTGCGCACCGCAGCATGGCGAAATTCCACAATGCGGAACATCGTCAGCCGCTGTGAAACAGGATCCAGTCGCCGTGCCCGATCGGCTGGCGCCCGCGCACCCGTTCGGGGTTGATCTCGTACACCAGGCAGCGCAGCTGGGCACCCTGCGCGTCCACGTCGATTTCGCGCTTGATGTATTCGCTGGCGGCGTCGCCGGGCACGATCTGCTCGATGCCGTCCAGCACGGACTCCAGCGCCGGCGCGATTTCATAGACCTCGCCCACCACCGTCACGGCCTCTTCGCCGCCCAGGGCCAGGCCGGGATACCAGTCGAAGTGGTAGAGCACGCCCTGCACCTCGCCCATGCCCAGGTAGTGGGGTGCGGGCTGCAGCAGGTTGATGTCGTTGGCGCCGCCGCGCCGCAAGGTGCCGTAGACGAACACGCGGCGCGGCGCCATCCCTTCGGGGTCGGCGGACTGGGGGGCGGTGTCTGGGGTGGTTTCGGCGGCCTGGGGCATCATGCGCGTCTTTCGCAACCCGGATTGTCGATGAGCTTCACCCCGAGCCGCCCGCTCGCCTATGCCTGCCTGGCCCTGAGCATGTCGCTGGTGGGCGGCTACGTCGCCCTGTCCAAGCCACTGGCCGCCACGATTCCCGTCTTCCTGCTGGCCTGGCTGCGCTTCGGCATCGGCGGGCTGTCCATGCTGCCCTGGCTGCGGCGTCCGGCCGGCGAGGCGCCGCTGTCGCGCCGCATGCGCTGGCTGCTGTTCCTGGAATCCTTCATCGGCAACTTCCTGTTCTCCATCTGCATGCTGTACGGCGTGAGCATGATCAGCGCGGTGTCGGCCGGCGTGATCCTGGCCGCCATTCCCGCGGCGGTGGCGCTGCTCAGCTGGGTCTTCCTGCGCGAGCGCGTCGTGCCGCGCACCTGGGCCGCCATCGCCTGCGCCATGGCGGGCATCGCGCTGCTGGCGCTGGCCAGGCCCGATGCCCACGGCGCGGGCAGCGGCGCAACCGGCGATTCGCGCTCCCTGCTCGGCCACCTGCTGGTGTTCGCCGCCGTGCTGTGCGAGGCCGCGTACGCGGTGATCGGCAAGACGCTCACCGGCGCCATGGGCCCCAAGCGCATCTCGGCGCTGATCAACCTGTGGGGCTTCGTGCTGGTCACGCCGTTCGGCCTGTATGCGGCGCTGCAGTTCGACTTCGCCGGTGTGCGGCCCGGCATCTGGCTGCTGCTCGTCTTCTACTCGCTGGCGGCCAGCGTCTGGACCGTGTGGCTGTGGATGACCGGGCTAAAGACCGTGCCGGCGTCGCAAGGCGGCGTGTTCGCCGTCATGCTGCCGGTCTCGGCCGCGCTGGTGGGACTGCTGGTGCTCGGCGAAAGCCTGAGCACGCTGCAGCTGGTCGCCTTCGTCATGGCGCTGGCGGGCGTGCTGCTCGCCACATTGCCGGTCAGATCAAAGGCCGCGGGCTGACGACGATGCCGTCCTCGTCGGCATAGAGCCAGTCGCCCGGCCGCACGGCCACGCCCTGGACCGTCACCGGCACGTCGCGCGCGCCCTCGTTGCGCTTGGTCGAGCGGTGCGGCATCAGCGCCAGCGCCTTCACGCCAATGCCGGCCGCGCGCAGCTCCGCGGCGTCGCGCACCGCGCCGTCGACCACGATGCCGGCCCAGCCGTTGTTCCGCGCGGCGGTCGCCAGGTTGCCGCCCACCAGCGCGCGCCGCACCGAGGCCCCGCCGTCGACCACCAGCACCCGGCCGTTGCCGGGCGATTCCACCGCTTCCTTGACCTTGGTGTTGTCCTCGAAGCAGCGCACCGTGCTGACCTGGCCGCGAAAGCGCGGCGTCGGGCCGTAGTCGCGGAACACCGGCGGCAGCGCGGCGAAGCCGGGCGGATCGTCCTTCTCGTGCGCGTCGCAGAGGTCGCAGGTGTTGAAGTCAGGGGAGTCGGATGACGGGCTCATCGGCCGGTGACCTTTCGGATGGCGGGTTTGATGTTCTCGCGGCGCGCCGGCAGCACCACCGCGTTTTCGCGCGGCATGTTCAGCACGATCGAGGTGGAGGTTTCCGTGAGGATACAGAACTTGGTCACCACCGCGTCAAGGTGCTCGACGTCGATCACCGCGATCTCCAGGATCCAGCTGTCCTCGCCGGTCACGTTGAAGGCGTTCACCACCTCGGGCGTCTGCTCGATCAGCTTGACCACCCGCGCGTACTCCACCCGGCCGACCCGCGCCAGCGCCCGGATGCCGTAGCCCAGCCGGGCGTAGTCGACCACCGCGCGGTAGCCCTTGATGAAGCCGCCCACCTCCAGCTTGCGCACCCGCTCGGTCACGGCCGGCTGGCTGAGGTGCACGCGGCGGCCCAGCTCCGCCATGGTGATGCGCGCGTCGCGCTGCAGCTCGGCGAGAATGCGGCCGTCGTAGGCGTCGAGCTCGGGAGTTTCGGTGAAATCTGGCATTTGCCTTGAAATTGAAGGAGAGAAGTGGTTCGGACCTGCAATCATGCATGGAGCGAACCGGCGGCACAACCTACGATTGCCGGCATGAACACCGCAGTCATGCGCCGCGCATCCGCCGGCTCCCCGTCCCGCCTCCTGATCGCCGCCCTGCTCGCCTGCTACCTGGTCTGGGGCTCCACCTACCTCGCCATCCGCCTGGCCCTGGAGAGCTTCCCGCCGTTCTTCCAGATGGGCACGCGCTTCTTCACCGCCGGCGTGCTGCTCATGGCCTGGGTGCGCTGGCGCTCCGGGCGCAATGGCGCCGCGCCCACGCCCTGGCCGACCCGGCGCGAATGGCGCAACGCAGCCGTCGTCGGCGGCCTGATGCTGGGCGGCGGCATGGGCCTGATGGCCAGCGCCGAGCAGCACATCGGCTCCGGGCTGATCGCCTCCTTCATCGCGGTGGTGCCGATGATGGTCTGCGGCTGGGGCCTGCTGTTCGGCCAGCGGCCCAGCCGGCTGGAGCTCGCCGGCATGGTGGTCGGCATCGCCGGCGTGGTGCTGCTGGTGCGCGGCGCCAGCTTCTCCGCCGCACCCGCCGGCCTGGCCTACATCGTCGGCGCCACGCTGGCCTGGTCGCTCGGTTCGGTGCTGTCGGCCACGCGCCTGCCGCTGGCCGCGGGGCCGACCGGGTTCGCCAGCGAAATGTTGTGCGGCGGCGCGATCTTGATGCTGCTTTCTCTCGTGCTGGGTGAACAGTTCGCATGGCCGCCGCGGCCGCAGGCGGCGCTCGCCTGGGTCTACCTGGTGGTGTTCGGATCGATCATCGCCTTCAGCGCCTACATGTACCTGCTGGGCCACGCGAGCCCCGCGATGGCCACCAGCTACGCCTTCGTGAACCCGGTGATCGCGCTGCTCCTGGGCATCGCGGTGGCCGATGAAGCGGTCACGCGGGGCGAGTGGATCGCCTGCGGCGTGATCCTGCTGGGCGTGTTCCTCATCTTCAGAGGGAAAACGCCCTCGCGCACGGGATAAAAAAAACAACAGGCCCCAGCGAAAAACCCCGTTTTTCCCTTGGAAACGGGGTTTTTCTCCATTAGCATCCGCAGTGCCAGTGCGAGTGCTGTTTTTTCCACTGGTTGACATCAACTTCTAGAAGGAAAATCAAAATGGCAACTGCGAAAAAAGCGGCCGCGAAAAAAGCGCCGGCAAAGAAGGCTCCCGCGAAGAAGGCCGCTCCGGCCAAGAAGGCCGCCGCCAAGAAGGCGGCTCCGGCGAAGAAGGCTGCTGCTCCGGCCAAGAAGGCGGCGGCGAAGAAGGCCGCTCCGGCCAAGAAGGCAGCGCCCGCCAAGAAGGCAGCCGCCAAGGCCCCGGCCAAGAAGCGCACCCCGAACGCCGCGTTCATGAAGCCGCTGACGCCCGACGCCGCTCTGTCCGCCGTGGTCGGCAGCGCCCCGCTGCCGCGCACGGAAATCGTGAGCAAGCTGTGGGCCTACATCAAGAAGAACAAGCTGCAGGACGCCGCCAACAAGCGCATGGTGAACGCCGACGCGAAGCTGAAGGAACTCTTCGGCAAGCCGCAGGTGTCCATGTTCGAGATGGCCGGCCTGATCGGCAAGCACGTGAAGTAAACCGGGACCTCCCCCGGTATCCGAAGGGCCGCGCAAGCGGCCCTTTTCTTTTGCACCGCGCAAACACGCGGCAGGCGTGCTGGCTATGATCCGCTGGCGCATGGGTCCGGAGGGGACGCACGCCCACACAGAGGGGAAATCATGACATTGCCATCCAGGCGCCTGCTCGGCGCCATCGCGTTCCTGCTGGCGTTCGCAGCACCCGCCGTCCAGGCCGAGACCGTGCGCGTCGCGATGATCGAGATGCTGTCGGGCCCGCTGGGTCCCACCGGCCACAACCTGATGAACAGCTACCAGACCTTCTCCGAGATCGCCGCGCGCGAGAACTGGACCGGCGCCGGCCACACGCTCGAGTTCACCGGCTTCGACAACAAGGGCAGCCCGCAGGAATCGCTGGCGCTGCTGAAGGCCGCCATCGACCAGGGCTACCGCTACATCGCGCAGGGCACCAGCTCGGAGATCGCCGCCCTGCTGATCGACGCGGTCAACGACCACAACGCGCGCAACCCCGGGCGCGAGGTGCTGTTCATCAACCACGCGGCGGTGGACCCGGACCTGACCAACCAGAAGTGCAGCTTCTGGCACTTCCGCTTCGACGCGCACGCCGACATGAAGATGGAGGGCCTGACCAGCCTGATGGCCACCGACCCGGGCATCAAGAAGGTCTACCTGGTGGGGCAGGACTACAGCTTCGGCCGCCAGGTGTCGCGCGCCGCGCACGAGTTCCTGCCGCGCAAGCGCCCGGACGTCCAGATCGTCGGCGACGAGTTGCACCCGATCGGCCGCGTGCAGGACTTCTCGCCCTACATCGCGCGCATCAAGGCGGCGGGCGCCGACACCGTGCTCACCGGCGACTGGGGTTCCGACCTGGCGCTGCTGATCAAGGCGGCGCGCGAGGCGAACCTGCAGGCGACCTTCTATACGTACTACGCCGGCATGTCGAGCAGCGTGATGAACACCATGGGCCCGGCCGAGGCCGGCAAGGTCAAGCAGATCGGCAACTGGCACGCCAACATCGAGAACTTCCCAGGCAAGGACGTGCAGGAGGCGTTCCGGCGCAGGTACAAGGAAAACTTCTACGCCACGCCCACCTACACCGTCGTCGCGATGCTGACCAAGGCGATCGGCAAGGCCGGCTCCACCGAGCCGCTGAAGGTGGCGATGGCGCTGGAAAACCTCAGCGTCACGGGCTTCGCCGGCGGCGACGTGACCATGCGCGCCGACGACCACCAGGTGCAGGGAACGCTGTTCATCTCCACCTGGGCCAAGGCCAACGGCCGCGACGTGCGCTTCGACGAGGAAGACACCGGCTACGGCTGGAAGCCCGACCGCAGCCTGCCGCCGCGCACGGTGATGCTGCCGACCACCTGCCAGATGAAGCGCCCGGCCGCCGCGGCGCGCTGACCGCCCGGCCTACTTGCCCTTGAGGGCGGCCTGGCGGATCGCGCTCAGCGTGCCGCGCGTGGTGATCACCTCGGGGTCCAGCGTCACCTCGATCAAGGTGCCCTGCGGGCGCTCCAGCGCGGCGAGCAGTTCCGGCTCGAACTCCTCGGTGCGCGTGATGCGCACGCCGGCGTAGCCGTAGGCGCGCGCCAGCGCGGCGAAGTCCGGATTGGCGAGCTGGGTGCCGCTGACGTTGCCCGGATAGTCGCGCTCCTGGTGCATGCGGATGGTGCCGAACATGCCGTTGTTGAGCAGCAGCACGATGCTCTTGCCGCCGTGCTGCACCGCCGTCGCCAGCTCCTGCCCGTTCATCAGGAAGTCGCCGTCGCCGGCGATGGTGAACGCCGTGCGGCCGCTCACGATGCTGGCGGCGATGCCGCTCGGCACGCCGTAGCCCATGGCGCCCACGGTCGGCGCCAGCTGCGTCTTGTGGCCCTTGGCGAGGCCGTGGAAGCGGAAGAAGCGGTGCACCCAGCTGGCGAAGTTGCCGGCGCCGTTGGTCAGCACCGCGTCGGCCGGCAGGTGCTTCTGCAGCACGGCCACGATGGCCGGCATGTCGATCTCGCCGGGCAGCTGCTGCGGCACCAGGTTGGCCTCGTAGTCGGCATGCGCCGCTTCGGTCCATGCGGCCCAGGGCACGTCGGCCGGCGCCGGCAGGTCGCGCAGCAATGCGAGCGCGGCCACGCCCATCGAGGCCTGGATCGCGACGTCGGCGTGGTAGACGCGGTTGAGTTCCTCGGCGCCGGAGTGCACGTGCACCAGCTTCTGCACCGGCTTCGGCGGCGCCAGCAGGGTGTAGCCGCTGGTCGTCATCTCGCCCAGGCGCGGGCCCAGCGCCAGGATCAGGTCGCTGTCCTTGACGCGCGCCGCCAGCTTCGGGTTGATGCCGATGCCGACGTCACCGGCGTACAGCGGGTGGTGGTTGTCGAAGGTGTCCTGGAAGCGGAAGGCGTTGCCCACCGGCAGCTTCCAGTTTTCGGCGAACTGCTGCAGCGCCCGCGCCGATTCCGGCGTCCAGCCGGTGCCGCCGGCGATGACGAAGGGCTTCTTCGCCGCCAGCAGCAGCGCGCGCACTTGCTGCAGCGCCTGCGGATCGGGCCAGGCCGCGACCGCCTCAACGCGCGGCAGCGGCCGGGCGTCGGTGGGCTTGACCAGCATGTCTTCCGGCAAGGCCAGCACCACCGGGCCGGGCCGGCCGTTCATGGCGGTGGCGAAGGCGCGCGCCACGTACTCGGGAATGCGCGCCGGGTCGTCGATGCGCTCCACCCGCTTGGCCATGCCGCCCGTGCTGGGCCCGAAGAAGCTGCGGTAGTCCAGCTCCTGAAAGGCCTCACGGTCGCGCTGGTCGGCCGCCACGTCGCCGACGAACAGCACCATCGGCGTGGAGTCCTGGAACGCGGTGTGCACGCCGATGGATGCGTTGGTGGCGCCCGGCCCGCGCGTGACGAAGCACACGCCGGGCCGCCCGGTCATCTTGCCGTGCGCATCGGCCATGAAGGCGGCGCCGCCCTCCTGCCGGTTGATGACGAACTGGATGCGGTCGCGGTAGGCATGGAAGCCGTCGAGCACCGCCAGGAAGCTCTCGCCCGGCACGCCGAAGGCATGCGTCACGCCCTGGGCCGCCAGGCATTCGACCAGCAGGTGGCCCGCCAGCTGCGAGGCGGAAGAAGAGGTGGTGGACGCCATGGGATTGGATGGATGGGAGTGGCGCGATCTTAGCCGCGCGTTCGGTGGCGCGTGCCCAGGCTGCCTTTGGTCTTAGGTGTTCTCCCGGGTGGCCGCAATTCACCCATTGGTGAAAAGATCGGGCGCTTCGCTTTCCCCCGAGGCTGCCACATGAGCTTTCCCCAACGCTTCCAAGATGTCGCCCGGCTGGAAGAGGCGCTGTCCGAACCCTCGGCCGAGCTCATCGCCGACCTGCGCACCGTCCCCGGCGACCTGATGGTGCTGGGCGTGGGCGGCAAGATGGGCCCGACGCTGGCGCGGATGGCCAAGCGCGCCGATCCGGCGCGGCGCGTGATCGGCGTGGCCCGCTTCTCGCAGCCCGGGCTGCGCGCGCAGCTGGAGCAGGACGGCATCGACTGCATCGAGGCGGACCTGCTCTCGCGCGAAGCACTGCAGCGGCTGCCCGATGCGCCCAACATCGTCTTCATGGCAGGCCGCAAATTCGGCTCGACCGGCAGCGAATGGCTCACCTGGGCCATGAACGCCCATGTGCCGGCGCTGGTGGCCGAGCGGTTCGCGCGCTCGCGCATCGTCGCCTTCTCCACCGCCTGCGTGTACCCGTTCGCCGACACGGGTGGCCCCGGCGCCGCCGAGTCGGTGCCGCCGACCGCGCCGTCGGGCGAGTACGCCAACTCCTGCGTGGCGCGCGAGCGCCTGTTCGAGCATTTCTCGCACCAGTGCGGCATGCCGGGGCGGCTGCTGCGGCTGTCCTACGCCATCGACATGCGCTACGGCGTGCTGCACGACGTGGCACAGAAGATCCTGCAGCGCGAGCCGATCGACCTGGCGATGGGCCATGCCAACGTCATCTGGCAGGGCGAGGCCAACGACTGGTCGCTGCGCGCGCTGGCGCATTGCGACACGCCGACCAGCCCCCTCAACATCAGCGGCCCGAAGATCGCGATCCGCGACGTCGCGGCCGGCCTGGGGCAGCGCCTGGGCATCGCACCCGTGCTGCGCGGCCAGGAAGCGCCGACCGCCTGGCTGGTGGACTGCGGCGAAGCGTTCCGGCTGTTCGGCCCGCCCCGCGTGGGCCTGGACACCATGCTGGACTGGACCGCCGACTGGGCGGCGCACGGCGGCGCCAGCCTGGGCAAGCCGACGCATTACGAAGCACGCGACGGGAAGTACTGACATGCACTGGTCCGAAATCCCCCCTGAATCGCTCGCCCTGCTGCGCCGGGGTACCGCCATTCCCGCGCACCTGCTCGCGCTGGACAGCCAGCGCCGCCTGGACGAACGGCGCCAGCGGGCGCTCACGCGCTACTACCTGGATGCCGGCGCCGGCGGCGTCGCGGTCGGCGTGCACTCCACCCAGTTCGCGATCCGCGACGTCGGCCTGTACGAGCCGGTGCTGCGGCTGGCGATGGACACCGCGCGCGAGTGGGAACCGCTGGGCGGTCGCCGGCCGCTGTTCATGGTGGCGGGGCTGGCCGGCCGCACGGACCAGGCGGTGCGCGAAGCCGGCATCGCCCGCGGCCTGGGATACCACGCCGGCCTGCTGAGCCTGGGGGCCATGAAGGGCGCCGGCGAAGACGCGCTGATCGCGCACTGCCAGGCCGTGGCCGAGGCGATTCCGCTGGTCGGCTTCTACCTGCAGCCGGCCGTCGGCGGCATCCACCTGCCGGCCTCGTTCTGGCAGCGCTTCGCTTCCATCGACAACGTGGTGGCGGTCAAGATGGCGCCGTTCCACCGCTACCGCACGCTGGACGTGATCCGCGGCGTGGTGGCCGCACGCGCCGAGGAGCGCGTGACGCTCTACACCGGCAACGACGACCACATCGTGCTGGACCTGCTCGCGCCCTTCATGCTCATGCGCGACGGCCAGCCGGTGACGGTGCGCATCCGCGGCGGCCTGCTGGGGCACTGGAGCGTGTGGACGCGCCGCGCGGTGGAGCTGCTGGCGCGCATCCACGCCGCCATCGAGGCCGGCGCCACACCGCCCGAGCTGCTTGCGCTCGACGCGCAGGTCACCGACTGCAATGCCGCCCTGTTCGACGTGGCGCACGACTTCCACGGCTGCATCGCCGGCTGCCACGAGGTGCTGCGCCGCCAGGGCCTGCTGGAAGGCACCTGGTGCCTGGACCCGGCCGAGGGCCTGAGCCCGGGACAGGCCGAGGAGCTCAGCCGCGTGGCGCGCGACTACCCGCACCTGACCGACGACGGCTTCGTGACGCAGCACCGCGACCGCTGGCTCGGCTGACGCCTCCCGCCCTCCGGGCAAGCCGCGTTGACAGCCGGCGCGGGCTTGATCTAGAGTTGTTAATTCACCGGTTAGAGAATTAAACCCAGGAGACACCCATGCGAAAGCCCATGCACAAGCGCTTCTTCCTGCAGGCCGCGGCTGCCGCCGCCATCGTCGCCGTGGCCGGTCCCGCCGCCGCGCAGAACTGGAAACCGAGCCGGCCGATCAACCTGATCGTGCCGTGGGCGGCCGGCGGCTCCACCGACCAGGTCACGCGCGTGGCCGCGGCCGAGATGGAGAAGGCGCTGGGCCAGACCATCGTGATCGTCAACCAGCCGGGCGCCTCGGGCGCCATCGGCACCAAGAGCGCGCTGGACGCACCCAAGGACGGCTACACCTGGACGGCGGGCGCCGCGCAGGACCTGGGCGCCTACCAGGCGCTGGGCGCGGTCAACACCAGCATCAAGGACTGGCACCTGTTCCTGAACGTGGCCAACATCCAGGTGATCGGCGTCAATCCGTCGCGCCCGTGGAAGAACGCCAGGGAGCTGCTGGACGACATGCAGAAGCGCCCCGGCCAGATCAGCGTGGCAACCGCCGGCGTGACCTCCGCGGCGCACAACGCCATGGACCAGATCGTCAAGGCCACCGGCGTGAAGTACAAGGAAGTCTCCTACGACGGCGGCAATCCCGCGGTGGTGGCCACGGTGGCCGGCGAGGCCGACCTCACCACGCAGCTGGCGGTCGAGCAGGCCGACATGATCCGCGGCAAGCGGCTGCGCCCGCTGGCCACGGTGAGCGACAAGCCGCTGGAGCTGGAAGGCTACGGCGTCATCCCGCCGCTGTCGGACACGCTCAAGGGCTTCACGGCGCCGGCCAACTACTTCGGCATCTTCATTCCCAAGGGCGTGCCCGACGACGTGGTGAAAACGGTGGAGCGCATCTGGGCCGAGCAGATGCCCAAGAGCGACGCGCTGAAGAAGTACGCCACCAGCCGCGGCGCGCTGTACAACCCGCTGTACGGCGACGCCGCGCAGAAGGCGGTGTTCCCCGCCGTGCAGACCAACGCCTGGAACCTGCACGCGGGCGGCAAGACCAAGGTCGCGCCCGACACCGTCGGCATTCCCAAGCCCTGAGCGAGCGCGGCGCATGAGCACGCACGATCCGGCTGTCTCCGCCGAACACGCAATCGCCGGCGACGACGACGACGAAGCATCGCCGCCGCGTTCCGACCTCAAGGACGCGATCGGCTGGATGGTGTTCGGCATCGCCGTGCTGGTGGGCTCCATCACCATGGACCGGCTGGCAGCCCAGAACATCAACCCGGTGACCGCGCCCGGCCTGCTGCCGGGCCTGCTGGGCATCGCCATGGTGCTGCTGGGCGCGGTGATGGCGCTGCGCAGCGTGCGCGCCGGCGCGCTGGTGCAGCCGCTGCCCGCGCCGACCGCGCGCCGGCGCGAGGAACGCAAGCGCGTGTGGATCGCGGTGGCGCTGTGCGCCGGCTACGGCATGGTACTGGTCGGCCACGGCATCCCGTTCTGGCTCGCCTCCACGGTCTACGTGGCGGCCTCCATCCTGATCTTCCAGCGCATCAGCCCCGACCCGGCCGAACGCCGGCTGGACGCGAAGTCCTGGGCCAAGGCGCTGGTGATCGCCGTGCTGGCCTCGGCGGTGACCTGGGCCGCCTTCGAGAAGCTGTTCCTGGTGCGTTTGCCCTGACCGGCCCGAGAGACTGACCATGCTGCAAGGACTGCACGACCTCGGCTCCGCCTGGCTGAGCTTCATGAACCCGATGACGCTGCTCTACGGGCTGGGCGGCGCCTTCGTGGGCATCGTCATGGGCATCCTGCCCGGCCTGTCGGCCACGCTGGCCATCGCGCTGCTCACCACGCTCACCATCAAGCTGCAGGCCAACGACGCCATCCTGGTGCTGATCTGCTCGTACGTGGGCGCGCTGTACGGCGGCTCGCGCACCGCCATCCTGCTGAACATCCCGGGCACCGCCGCCAACGCCGCGTCCTGCGCCGACGGCTACGCGCTGGCGCTGCAGGGCCAGGCCGGCCGCGCCATCGGCATCGCCACCTCGGGCGCGTTCGTCAGCACGCTGCTCGGCGTGGTCTGCCTGGCGCTGTTCACGCCACTGCTGGCCGAGGTGGCGCTGCAGTTCGGTGCCTTCGAGTTCTTCTGGCTGGCGCTGTTCGGCGTCACCATGTCCGGCAGCATCGTCGGCGGCGACCCGCTCAAGGGCTGGCTGATGGGCCTGCTGGGTTTGTTCCTGGCGCAGATCGGCCAGGAAAGCCTGTATGCCTACAACCGCTTCACCTTCGGCTGGGACGAGTTGTCCGGCGGCATCGCGCTGATCCCGGCGCTGGTGGGCGCCTTCGGCCTGGCCGAAGTGCTGACCACGCTGGCCGACCCGATCGAGCGGCGCATCGCCGACCTGAAGGACTCGGTGCTTCCGCGCTGGCGCGAGATCATCGTCTACAAGTGGACCGTGCTGCGCTCGGGCATCATCGGCGTGCTCACCGGCTTGCTGCCCGGTGTCGGCGAGGATGCCGGAGCCTGGATGTCCTACGCCGCCGCAAAGGCGCTGAGCAAGGAGAAGGAGAAATTCGGCAAGGGCTCGATCGACGGCCTGATGGCCGCCGAGACCGGCGACATGTCCTCCATTCCCGGCCACATCATCCCCTCGCTCGCGCTCGGCATTCCCGGCTCGGCACCGTCGGCGGTGCTGATGGCCGCGATGATCATCCATGGCGTGCAGCCCGGCCCGATGCTGATGATCCAGCACCCGCAGTTCATCTACGAGGTGGTGGCGATGACCACGCTGGCGTCGATTTCCATCCTGCTGTTCGGCCTGTTCGGCGTGCGGCCGCTGCTGCAGGTGCTGAAGGTGCGCCGCGGCATCCTGATGCCCATCGTGTTCCTGCTGTGCACCGTGGGCGCGTTCGCCACCGCCTCGCGCCTGTTCGACATCTGGATGATGCTGGCCATCGGCATCGGCGCGTACTTCCTGCGCCGCCGCGGCTACGAGATGGCGCCGCTGGTGCTGGGCCTGGTGCTCGGGCCGCTGCTGGACAAGAGCCTGCGCCGCGGCCTGGTGCTGTCCGACGGCAGCATCGGCCCGTTCTTCACGCGGCCGATCGCGATGGCGTTCGCCGCCGTGACCATCATCGTCATCCTGCTGTACGTGCCGGGCGTGAAGGCCGCCATCGGGCGGGCGCGCGGCGCCGCCGGGAGTGCGTTGCGCGGGCTGTTCGCCCGCGGCGCCTGAGGACGCCGCATGCGCATCGCCCTGTGCAACGAGGTGCTGCAGCCGCTGCCGTTCGCCGAGCAATGCCGGCTGGCGGCCGCCATGGGCTACGACGGCCTGGAGGTGGCGCCGTTCACGCTCGCCGAGGATCCGACGCGCATCGACGACGCGCAGGCGGCGCAGCTGCGCCGCGTGGCCGAAGACCACGGCCTGCGCATCGACGGCCTGCACTGGCTGCTGGTCGCGCCGGCCGGCCTGTCGATGGTGAGCGAGGACGACGCGCTGCGCGCCCGCACCGCCGGTGTGATGGAGCGGCTGGTGGAGCTGTGCGCCGCGCTGGGCGGCAGCTACCTGGTGCACGGATCGCCGAAGCAGCGCTCGGTGCCCGCCGGCGCGACGCCCGGGCAGGCCTGGGAGCGCGCGCGCGAGTGCCTCCGGCGCGCGGCCGAACGGGCGCATGGCTGCGGCGTCACCTACTGCATCGAGCCGCTGTCGCCGCGCGAGACCGACGTGATCAACACCGTGGCCGAGGCCGTGCGCATGGTGGAGGAAATCGGCATCCCGGCCTTCAAGACCATGATCGACTGCAGCGCCGCCGGCCAGGCCGAGGCCGAGCCGGTGGAAGCGCTGATGGCGCGCTGGATGCCCACCGGCCACATCGGCCATGTGCAGGTGAACGACCCGAACCGGCGCGGCCCGGGCCAGGGCGACATGCGCTTCGGGCCGATCCTGCGCACCATCGCGCGGATGCAGCGCGAAGGCCATTACCGCGGCATCGTCGCGGTGGAGCCGTTCGACTACGTGCCCGACGGACCCGGTTCGGCCGCGCGCGCCATCGGCTACCTGCGCGGCGTTCTGCAGGAGGTAGGGCATGGCTGAGACGCCACAGCTGCGCATCCGCGAGATCGCACTCTACGAGCGGCCGGTGCGGCTGCGGCTGCCGTTCCGCTTCGGCGTTGTCACGCTCACCGAGGCGCCGCAGGCCTTCGTGCGCGCCCGCATCGAAACCGCCGACGGTGCAAGTGCCTGGGGCGGGGCAGCCGAGCTCATGGCGCCGAAATGGTTCGACAAGAACCTGCAGCTGTCCAACGAGGACAACTTCGACCAGCTGCGCAGCGTGCTGCACCTGGCGCGCGACGCCTACCTCGCCGATGCCTCGCCGGCCACCGCCTTCGGCCACTTCGCGCGCAATCACGACGCGCACCGGGCCACGTGCGCGGGCCGCGGCTTCAACCCGCTGCTGGCCAGCTACGGCCCGGCCCTGGTGGACCGCGCGGTGCTGGATGCGCTGTGCCGGCTGCTGGGTGTGTCGTTCTACGACGCGGTGCAGGGCAACCTGCCGGGCATCGGCGCCGGGCGGCCGGAGTTCGAGGACCTGGACATGCCGTCGTGGCTGCAAACGCTGCGTCCAGCCCAGAGCATCGAGGCGCGCCACACGGTGGGACTGGTGGATGCGATCACTTCCGCCGACCTGAACGAGCGCGTCGGCGACGGCCTGCCCGAGACGCTGGAAGACGTCATCGCGGCCTACGGCCACCGCTGGTTCAAGCTGAAAGTCAGCGGCCAGGTGGATGCCGACATCGCCCGGCTGTCCGCCATCGCCGCCGTGCTGGACCGGCTGCCGCACGCCTACTTCGCCTCGCTCGACGGCAACGAACAGTACGAGAACGCCGCCGGCGTGGCCGCGCTGGTCGCGGCGATCCGCGCCGCGCCGCGGCTGCGGCGCCTGTGGGAGTCCATCGCCTTCATCGAGCAGCCGATCGCGCGCAAGCTCGCGCTCGATGCCGACCTGCGCGGTGCCGACCTGGGCAAGCCGGTCATCATCGACGAGTCCGACGGCGAGCTCGACGCCTTCGTGCGGGCGCGCGAGCGCGGCTACGCGGGCGTGTCGTCGAAGACCTGCAAGGGCATCTACCGCTCACTGCTCAACGGCGCGCGCTGCCACGCGTGGAACGCGCAGGACACCGGCACGCGCTACTTCCTGTCGGGCGAGGACCTCACTACGCAGGCCGGCCTGGCCGTGCAGCAGGACCTGGCGCTGGTGAACCTGCTGGGCATCACCCACGTCGAGCGCAACGGCCACCACTACGTCGACGGCATGGCGGCGCTGCCGCGTGCCGAACAGTTGCAGTTCCTGCAGGCGCACCCGGATCTGTACGAGGACAGCCACGGCGCCGTGCGGCTGAAGATCCGCGACGGCCGCATCGCCCTGGCCTCGCTCGCCCAGCCGGGCTACGCCAGCGGTGCCATGCCACACTTCGCCGCCATGCACGATCTCCGAAGGCCCGCATGACGGCCAGCCCACGCGCGCCCCGGCGCGATCCCGCACTCGCACCCGCCGCCGAGCAGCGCTCGCGCGACGCCGAGCGCTCGCAGATGCTGATCCTCACGGCGGCGCGCGACGAGTTCGCCGAACACGGCCTGGCCGGCGCCCGCATGGACCGCATCGCCGAGCGCGCCGGGCTCAACAAGCGGCTGATCTACTACTACTTCGACGAGAAGGACAGCCTGTTCGAGGCCGTGCTGGAGCTGACCTACCGCGACATCCGCGATGCCGAGCAGCAGCTGAACCTGCAGGAGATGGCGCCGGCCGACGCCATCAAGCGGCTGGTGCAGTTCACCTGGGAGTACTACCTGGAGCACCCGGAGTTCATCACGCTGCTCAACAGTGCCAACCTGCACAAGGCGCGCCATCTGCACCAGTCGCGGCGGGCGCGCGAGCTGAACTCGCCGCTGATCGAGATGCTGGCCGGCATCCTCGAGCGCGGCCGCAAGGACGGCAGCTTCCGCGGCGGTGTCGACCCGATGCAGCTGTACATCTCCATCGCCGGGCTGGCGTATTTCTACCTGTCCAACAACCACACCCTGTCGGCCATCTTCGGCCACGACCTGCTCAGCCCCAAGGCCCGCCAGGAGCGGCTGTCGCACATGGTCGACGTGATCCTCGGCTACGTGCTCAGAAGCTGACACGGCGGCGCGGCCTCTTGGCTCCGGGAAGCTTTGCTTTTTATAATTCACCAATCAGTTAATTGACAAGGAGCCTGCCCGCCATGGCCACCCAACGACTCGGAATCATCATGCACGGCGTCACCGGACGCATGGGCATGAACCAGCACCTCATCCGCTCCATCGTCGCCATCCGCAACCAGGGCGGCGTGGCGCTGTCCAACGGCGACCGCGTGATGCCCGACCCGGTCCTGATCGGGCGCAACGCCGAGAAGATCGCGGCGCTCGCCAAGGCGCACGGCATCGCGCGCTGGGGCACCGACCTCGACGCCGCGCTGGCCGACAGGAACGACACCGTGTTCTTCGACGCCGGCACCACGCAGATGCGCCCCACCCTGCTCGCCAAGGCGCTGCGCGCCGGCAAGCACGTCTACTGCGAAAAACCGATCGCCACCACGCTGGGCGAGGCCGTGGAAATCGCCAAGACGGCCCAGGCCTCGGGGCTGAAACACGGCGCCGTGCAGGACAAGCTGTTCCTGCCCGGCCTGCGCAAGCTGGACATGCTGCGCCGCTCGGGCTTCTTCGGCCGCATGCTGTCGCTGCGGCTGGAGTTCGGCTACTGGGTGTTCGAAGGCGACCTGCAGCCGATCCAGCGCCCGAGCTGGAACTACCGCACCGAAGACGGCGGCGGCATGATCCTGGACATGATGTGCCACTGGCGCTACGTGCTGGACAACCTGTTCGGCGAGGTGAAATCCATCTCCTGCCTGGGCGCCCAGCACATCCCGCAGCGCTGGGACGAGAACGGCAAGCCCTACCCGGCCACGGCCGACGACGCCGCCTACGCGATGGCGCAGCTGGTCGGCCACGGCGGCGAGCCGGTGGTGGCGCAGATGAACATGTCGTGGACCACGCGCGTGCGGCGCGACGACCTGGTGACGTTCCACGTCGACGGCACGCACGGCTCCGCCGTGGCCGGCCTGTCCGACTGCCGCATCCAGAGCCGCGTGGCGACGCCGCGGCCGGTGTGGAACCCGGACGTGAAGCAGCCGATGAACTTCTTCGACCAGTGGCAGCTGGTGCCCGACGCCGAGGTCTACGACAACGGCTTCAAGGTGCAGTGGGAGCATTTCATCCGCCACGTGGTGGAAGACGCGCCCTACAAATGGACCCTGCCCGAAGGCGCCAAGGGCGTGCAGCTGGTGGAAGCCGCGCTGCAAAGCTGGAAGGAGCGGCGCTGGGTGGACGTGCAGCCGCTGGCGCTGTGATCGGGAAATAGGGAGGCCATCATGCCCATCAGCCTGAAGCTGCCCACGGCCGCCGGCACCATCGAGCCCTACACGCTGCGCGGCCAGCCGCCGGCCGCCCCCACGGCGGGCGCGAAGTTCGACCGCATCGCCTACTCCGCCGCGCACGTGGTGTCCGACCCGCGCGCGGCCGTCGATCCCTGGCTGCAATGCGCCGTCGACTGGGACGCCACCATCGCCTACCGGCAACGCCTGTGGTCGCTGGGCCTCGGCGTCGCCGAAGCCATGGACACGGCGCAGCGCGGCATGGGCCTGGACTGGCCGACCTCGCTGGAGCTGATCCGCCGCTCGCTGGATGCGGCGCGTGATTTTCCAGGAGCGCTGGTGGCTTCAGGCTGCGGCACCGACCACTTGCCGCCCGAGGAAGCGCGCAGCATCGACGACGTGATCCGCGCCTACGAGACGCAGATGGAAGCCATCGAGAAACTCGGCGGCCGCCTGATCGTGATGGCCAGCCGCGCGCTGGCGCGCGTGGCGCGCGGGCCGCAGGACTACGAGCGCGTGTACGGCCGCATCCTGTCGCAGGCGAAGCAGCCGGTCATCCTGCACTGGCTGGGCGACATGTTCGATCCGGCGCTGGCCGGCTACTGGGGCACGCCCAACGTCGACCGCGCCATGGCCACGGCGCTGGGCATCATCGCCGCGCATGCGGACAAGGTGGACGGCATCAAGATCTCGCTGCTGGACAAGGACAAGGAGATCGCGATGCGCCGCAAGCTGCCGGCCGGCGTGCGCATGTACACCGGCGACGACTTCAACTACGCCGAGCTGATCGCCGGCGACGGCTTCGGCACGGATGCGGTGCATGGAAAAAGCGATGCGCTGCTCGGCATCTTCGATGCCATCGCGCCCGCCGCCAGCGCGGCGCTGGCCGAACTGGCGCGCGGCAACATCGAGCGCTTCCACGCCATCCTGGGGCCGACCGTGCCGCTGTCGCGCCACATCTTCGCGGCGCCCACGCGCTTCTACAAGACCGGCGTGGTGTTCATGGCCTGGCTGAACGGCCACCAGAACCACTTCACCATGGTGGGCGGCCAGCAGAGCACGCGCAGCCTGCCGCACCTGGCGCAGCTGTTCCGGCTGGCCGACGAAGCAAACCTGCTGGAGCAGCCGGAGCTGGCGGCGCGGTGCATGAACACGCTGCTGGCACTGCACGGCGTCGAGTGAGGCTGGCGATGCGCGACTTTTCCCAGGGCCACGAATGGCTCTCGATCAACACCGCGACGGTGCGCAAGAGCGCCGGCGCCGACCTGCCGCTTGCGGACATCATCGATGCCTGCGTGGCGCGCGGCATCCGTGCGATCTCGCCGTGGCGCGACCAGGTGCAGGCGGCGGGCTTGGCCAACGTCTCGCGGCTGGTGCGCGCGCACGGGCTGCAGCTGTCCGGCTATTGCCGCGGCGGCATGTTCCCGGCGGCCGATGCTGCGGGCCTGCAGGCGGCGCGCGACGACAACCGCCGCGCGGTCGACGAGGCGCTGGAGCTCGGCGCGCAGTGCCTGGTGCTGGTGGTGGGTGGCTTGCCCGGCGCGCTGCAGGGCCGTGCCGCGCACAAGGACATCGCCGGTGCGCGCGGCCAGGTGCGCGACGGCATCGCCGAGCTGCTGGACTACGCGCGGCCGCTGGGCATGCCGCTGGCCATCGAGCCGCTGCACCCGATGTACGCGGCCGACCGGGCCTGCGTGAACACGATGGAACAGGCGCTGGACCTATGCGATGCGCTGGACCCGCGCACCGATGCGCCGCGCGCGGCGCTGGCCGCGCTGGGTGTGGCGGTGGACGTCTACCACGTGTGGTGGGACCCGAAGCTGGAAGCGCAGATCGCGCGCGCCGGGCAGCACAGGCTGCTGGCCTTCCACGTCTGCGACTGGCTGACGCCGACCACCGACCTGCTGAACGACCGCGGCATGATGGGCGACGGCGTGATCGACATCCCGCGCATCCGCGGCTGGGTCGAGGCCCAGGGTTACCGGGGCTTCAGCGAGGTGGAGATTTTCTCGACGGGAAACTGGTGGCAGCGCGACGCCGGTGCCACCCTCGACACCTGCATCGCGCGGCACCGAACGGTTGTCTAACTTTGAAATCGCTGCGCGATTTCAAAGTTGCTTGATCAGTGAGAAGAGGACCGGCAGAGCCGGCTCCTCTTCTCATGAAGGAGCGCCCTGCATTTCATTTCGCGCGCTCCAGTGCCGCTGCGCGGTGAGGAGCCCATCGCCCGGACCGCGCGCAACAACGTGCAGCGCGGTCCTTCTTGCAAGGTGGAGCCGGCTTCGCCGGGCCACCTTGCACTAACCAGCCACTTGGAAATCGCGCAGCGATTTCCAAGTGAAGAATTAGGCGGTGCGAACCTGTTGCAGCTCGGGGCGAGCTGCGTTGCCGGCTGCGGTGCCGGCAGCACGGACGGCGGACGCGCCCGCTTCGATTTCACCCGACAGCTGGCCGCCCTCTTCGATCACGATCTTGCCGTAGCGCACGCGGCCGGTGACCTTGCCGGTGGCGAAGATCGTGAGCTTCTGGCGCACCGTCAGGTTGCCGTCGAACACGCCGCGGATCTCGGCGATGTCGATCTCGGCGGAGCCCTTGAAGGCGCCGCGCTCGGAGATCTGGATCACGCGCGAATCCATGGTGGCTTCCACCGAACCTTCGACCACCAGCGTGTCGCAGTCGGTGATCTCCACGCCCTTCAGCTTGATGTTCGGGCCGACGGTCAGCTTGCTTTCGGCACCGGTCACGGGGGCCGGCACGGGCAGCGGCGCGCTGGAGGAGGCAGAGGAAGTGGACATCGAAGAAGCGCTGGATGCGCCCGAGGTGGTGGGAGTGGTTCCGGTGCGCGGCGGCTGGTAGCCGGCTTCGCCTTCGCGCTTGTTGTTGTTGAAGAAGGGGGACTGCAGTGCCATCGAATAATTCCTCTGAGGGCGTTGAAGAGAGCTGCCGATGCTACGCACGGCTCACATTACATGTTCATCCGCTTGCGCAAGATCGGTAACCATCCGCGCGCCTTTTTGCGGCGTAACAGCCGCAAGACGCCAACTATTTCCACGCTTCGTCAAGCACAGCAGTTGCAAGCACAGCGAGATCGGCGCAGCATGGCTCCACAACAAAGGGGATTCGCATGCACCGTCCGAAACGCTTCCGCGCGTTGTGCGCGGCCCTGGCCTGCGCCTGCAGCGCCGCGGTGTCCTGGGCCGCAGACACCTTCGACACCAGCGCCGGCAACCTGATCGCCGTGCTGCGCCAGACGCCCGGCGCCAACCAGCAGGAAGACGCGTTGCAGCCGTTCGGCAAGGTGCGCGCATCGTTGCCCGACGGCCGCGAGGTGGAGATCGAGGCAAGCTGGTTCCAGTACCTGGGCGACATCCACGTGCGGCTGGTGTTCGACAGCGAGCGCGAGGTGATGACCGCGTCGCCCGACGACCTGCAACGGCTGCAGCTGGACCCGCAGCAGGCAATGGCCAAAGCCGTGGAAAATTTACGGCGCCGCTACGGAACCCCTGTGGCCAAGCCCTGGTCTGGCGGGCTGATGCAGGTCGAGGGCAGTTCGTACGACCTGAACAGCAGCTATTTCCTCGACCGCGATTTCTGGGTCGGCCAGGCGCGCGAGCATCCCGATGGGCTGGTGGTGTCGGTGCCTGCGCGCGGCGGCCTGGTGTTCGCGCCGGCGGGCGACCAGGCGGCGGTGACCAGCCTGCGCTTCAGCACCGTGGCGCTCTACACCGGCAACCGCCGCTCGCGCATCTCGTCGGCGTTGTACCTGTTCAAGGACGGGCACTGGTCGGTGTACGAGGCGCCGCAGCAGCTGCCTTAATACGGCACCGCGTAGCGCAGGTTGCGAAAGCGCAGCACGGCCGTCTTCGGCCGGATTTGCTCCAGCACCACGCCGGGGGCGACCTCGGAACCCTCGTTCACCACCTGGCCGCCGACGATCAGCATGCGCTGCGCCACGTTCTCCGAATAGACGCCGCCGCTGATCGCCAGCTTGGGCAGCTCGCGCTGCACGTCGGGCGGCAGGTCGGATTGGGCAACGATGCGTGCGTTGTTCGCGGAAGCGGCTGAGGCAGGTGCAGGTGTGGCTGCCGGTGCGGCCGTTGCGGGCTCCTGTGCCTTCGCAACCGCCGGGGCCGGGACCGGCGACGGCGCGGCTTTAGGCGCAGGCGGTGGAGCAACCTGTTGCGGTGGCGCCTGCACCACCACCGGCGGCGGGGGCGGCATCACCTGCGTGGCCGGCTGCGGTGGCACCGCTTGCTGCATCGGCGGCAGCGTGACCGGCGGCAGCTGCTGCACGGTAGCCACAGCCACCTCGCGCTGCGGCGTCGCGGCAGGCCCAGCGAGCGGCGCGGCCGGCTTGTCATCCGCTTTCCAGAACCAGGCAGCAACCAGCACCGCCGCCACGGCGAGGCCGGCGGCGACCCAGGTACCGGCACGGCGATTCGCCACCGGCGCCAGGGTGGGGCCGACTGGCTGTGCATGGATGCCGCGCGACGGGTCGCGTTCGCGGTCGGCGTCGGCTTTGCGCAGGGCGTCGAGGATGTAGGACATGGAATCAGGGCGCGGTGCGCAGGCGCGGCTCGTCCACGCCGGTGGCGCGGTTGAGCTGCATGAAGGTCATGGAGCCGGGCTTGCCGTCGGCGGGCAGGCCCTGCGCCACCTGGAAGGCGCGCAGGTCGTTGCGCAGGGCGGCGGCATCGGCTTTCGGATCGACCGGCTGTCCCTTGGCCTTGGCCAGGCCGGCCGCCAGCCATTCCATCACCGAGGCGTTCTGCGCCAGCGCGCCGCGCGCGCCGTAGCCGGGCGGGCTGCGCCACAGGGTGCCGAAGTCGCCCTGCCAGCGCTCGGCCAGCGCCGCCAGCGTCACCGTCTGCTCGGTGCCCGCCGCGCGCAGCGTGGCCGTGGTGTCGGTCAGCGCCACCAGCACCGCATAGCTGGGCCGGCCGGCGGCGGCATCCAGCGTCACGATGCCGGGGCGGTTCAGCTGGCGGATCAGCGCCAGCGGCAGCTTGCGGCTGAAGCACTGCACGTTGTCGCGCTGCAGCGCGCTGCAGGCATCGCCCTCGCCCGGCATGAGCTTCCACGCCTGGGCCAGTTCACGCCAGGCCTGGTCTTCGTCGTGCAGCAGCACCGGCGCGGCTTGCGGTGCCGGTGGGGGAATGGGTGCGGACGGTGCGGCTTGCGCAGCAACAGCCACATGCGCAGCGGACGCCGGCACGGCCGCAGGTTCAACGCGCGGCGCTGCAACCACGGGCGCTACGGCAACGCGTGTCGCAGCGCTTCCCTGTTGCACCTGCTGTACCGCCGCCAGCAGGCCGGCCCCCGCGACCAGCGCGATGCCGGCCGCCACCGCGGTGCGCCGCCACCCCCAAGCTGCCGGCTGCGGTGCTTCGCCGAACACCTCTCGCGCCGCCTGCGTCACCATCGCGGCGCTCACCTGCCGCTGCCCGCCTGCATAGGCGCCCAGCAGCGCGCGGTCGCACAGCAGGTTGATGCGCCGCGGCACGCCGCCGGCCAGCCGGTGCACGCGCCGCAGCGCACGGCGGTCGAACGGCAGCGGTCCCTGCAGGCCGCAGGCCTCCATGCGGTGGTGCACGTACTGAGCGGTCTCGGCTTCGTTCAGCGGCTGCAGGTGGTAGCGCGCGATCACGCGCTGCGCCAGCTGCTCCAGCTCGGGCCGCGCCAGCATGCCGCGCAGCTCCGGCTGGCCGATCAGGATGATCTGCAGCAGCTTGCGCTCGCTGGTCTCCAGGTTGGTCAGCAGGCGCAGCTGCTCCAGCACGTCGGGCGACAGGTTCTGCGCCTCGTCGATCACCAGCACGTTGTTGCGCCCGGCGGCGTGCTCCGCCAGCAGGAAGGCATTCAGCGGATCCAGGTAGTCCTTGACCGTGGGCGGCAACAGATCACGCGGGCGCACCGCGATGCCGAACTCGTGGCACACCGTCTCCAGCAGCTCTGCCACGGTGAGCTTGGGATTGAAGATGTAGGCCAGGTTGCAGTGGCCCGGCACCTGCTCCAGGAAAGAGCGGCAGGTGGTGGTCTTGCCGGTGCCGATCTCGCCGGTCAGCAGCACGAAGCCGCCGCCGCCCTGCACGCCGTACAGCAGGTGCGCCAGCGCTTCGCGGTGCCGTTCGCTCATGAACAGCAGGCGCGGGTCGGGTGCGATCGAGAACGGCTCGCGCTTCAGCCCGAAATAGGCGGCATACATAGGGCGCCAAGGATACAGCGCGCGGCGGCGCGTGCCGCCTCAGCGCGGCGCCGCGCCGTACCGCACCACGCCGCTGGCGAGCGCCACGCCCACCGTGGCGCAGGCCACCGCCGCCCATTCGTGCAGCGCCAGCCGCTCGCCCAGCCACCACCAGCCGCCCAGTGCCGACACCGCCGGCGCCAGCGCGCTGAATGCCGCGGCTTTGGCCGGCCCCAGCCGATGCAGCGCGATGGCGACGCAGCCGAGGGCCACCAGCCCGGCCAGCACGCCCTGCCACAGGGCCTGCGGCAGCCACTGCGACAGCGGCGCGGCGGCAAGCACGGGAGCGCCCTGCCACAGCAGCCAGGGCAGCAGCAGGAGCGTGGACGTCGCGTTGATCCAGGCCGCGCCCTGCCATGGGGAGAGGCCGCTGCCGCGGAAGGCCAGCATGAACGCCGTCCACAGCAGCGCTGCGGACAGGTACAGCAGGTCGCCCAGCAGCACCCGCGCGTCGGCCTGCGCGAAGCTGCCGGCGCCCAGGCCGGCCACGCCCAGCGCGATGCAGGCCAGCCCGGCCAGCTGCGCCCGCCGCGGCCGCTCCCGCCACAGCAGCCACGCCAGCGCCGCCACCAGCAAGGGCGAGATGCCCGGCATCAGCACGCCCATGTGCGCCGCCGGCGCGAAACGCGTGCCGGTCATGGCCAGCAGGCCGAACGGCAGGCCGCCGCCCACCGCGATCCACAGCAGCCGCATGCCCTGCCCCCGCAGGTCCACCGTGCGCAGCAGCCCCCACCAGCAGGGCAGCAGCACGGCGGCCGGAATGCAGTAGCGCAGCACCGCCAGGTCCAGCGGCCCCAGCCCGCCGCCCGTGGTGGAATGCCGCGTGGCCACCTGCCAGCCGCCGCCGATCAATGCCGAGGCGAGCGCCGCCGCCGTTCCCAACCATGCCCCTTGCCGCATCGCACCTCCTCGGAAGGCGCGAGTGTCTGTGTGCGGTGGCCGGCTACGTTATCAATTTCGTGCGCAAGCGCGCGGGCGGCGCGCCGTAGCAGCGCGCGAACACCGCGCCGAAGTGGCTGTGGCCGCTGAAGCCGAGGTCCAGCGCCAGCGCGGCGAGGTCGCGCTCGCCGGCCTCGATGCGCCGCAGCGCCTCGGCCATGCGCAGCTCGGTGCGGAAGGCGTGCAGGCTGGAGCCGGTGCCGCGGCGGAAGCTGCGCGCCAGGTGGTAGGGCGAACAGCAGGCGGCCCGGCCGATCTCGGCCAGCGTGTCGCGCCGGTGGAAGTTGCGCGCCAGGTAATCGCGCGCGCGTTCGACGGCGCGGTGCGCGGCGCCCGGCGGCGCCGTCCCGAGCACCTGCCAGGCCGCCTGGAGCAGCCCTTCCTCCACCTGCAGCGCATCGGCCGCGCCGGCGCGCCAGGCACGGGCCAGCAGGGCGAGCCGCATGCGCATGGCCGGCCGCAGCTCGCGCCGGCCCGCCGCCGGCTCGGCGCCGGGCAGCACGATCAGCATGCCGTGCTGCCCCGCGTCCGGCTGGCGCAGCCGGTAGTCCTGCCCCGGCGTCAGCGCCAGCGCGCTGCGCGCATCGCAGGTCCAGCGCGCGCCGCCCAGCTCGCATTCGAAGTTGCCCTGCTGCGGCAGCAGCAGCCGCGTGCTCTGCACGCGGTAGGTGTCGCTCCAGGCCGGCTGCGGCGATTCCAGCGCGACGCGCTCCCACACCAGCACCGGCGTGCGCAGCAGCGTGTCGCGCAGGTAGCCCATGCGGCGTCAGGCCGGCATGGCGAGGGCCGTGCGGCGCACCCGCCGCACGTTGAAGGCGCTGGCGATCAGCACCGCCTGCATCGTCACCAGGCCGATCCACACGCCCTGGTAGTTGTGGCGGTCCATCAGCGCGCCGAACACCAGCGGCGCCAGGGCCTGGCCGATGTCCAGGCCGGCATACACCACGCCGTAGACGCGGCCGGTGGCGTTCTCGGGCGTGGAGCGCTTCACCAGCAGGTCGCGCGACGGTCCGGCCGTGCCGGCCACCAACCCCATCAGGCCGAACAGCACCGGCACGGCCGGCGCCGGCACCGGCGCGAAGCCGATGGTCAGCGCGATCAGCGCGGCGACGCCGAAACCGATGCCGACGATGCGCTCGCAGCGCGACGGATCGGACACCAGGAAGCCGCCAACCACCGCCCCGCCCGCGCTGCACACCATGTAGATGCTCAGGCACATGGCCGCCCAGGCCACCGGTACGCCGTGCAGCTGGCGCGCGGCTTCCGGCGCGAAGGCCTGCACCACGCTCAGCACCACCGAGTAGAAAAAGAAGAACGCGAAGCACATCCACACCGCCGGGATGCGCAGGAAGTCGTACGCGCCTTCGCCGCGTGCCGCGCCGGCCGCCGGCTGCGGCTTGACAGAGGGCGCAAGCGCGAGCTGCTCGCGGTTGAACCACAGCAGCAGCAGCACCGCCGACCCGACGCAGCCCGCCGCGACCAGCGCCGCGCGCCAGGACACGGCCAGCGCGATCGGCACCAGCAGGGCCGGCGCCAGCGCCCAGCCCAGGCTGCCGGTGATGGTGTGCGCGCTGTAGGCATGGCCGATCCGGCGCGGGCTGACCTTGCGGTTGAGCAGCGTGTAGTCGACCGGGTGGAACACGCCGTTGCCCACGCCTGCGACGACCGAGAAGAACGCCATCGTCCAATAGTTCGGGCTGGCGGCGAAGCCGAACGCCGCGGCCGCCAGCAGCGCCAGGCCGCCCAGCATGATGGGGCGCGGGCCGTACTTGTCCACGATGAAGCCGGACAGCGCCTGCACCGTGCACGAGACCACGAAGAACAGGGTCATCAGGAAGCCCAGCTCGGTGTAGCTGGCGTGGAATTCCTCCTTCAGCCAGGGGAACAGCGGCGCCAGCAGCAGCTGGGAGAAGTGGCTGACCAGGTGGGCGGCGCTCACCAGCCCGATGACGCCGGCGTCCTGCCGCCAGGGGGTTGCCGGCAGCGCGGCGGCATTGCTCATGGTGCTCATGTCCCCATCGTAGCCAGCGCACTGCGTTTCTGGAATGCGACGAAACGACAGCTTTCTGCTAGATTCAGCCAAGCATGCCGCGCCGCGCCACCTCCACCTCCCTGCCCGCCGGCGATTCGGGCGAATTCCGCCCCGAGCTCGCCCGGCCGGTGCGCGTGCGCGCCCGCACCATGCCGGCCGACACCCACCTGGAGCCGCACCACCATGCCTGGGCCCAGTTGGCCTATTGCGCCAGCGGCATCATCCAGGTGACCGCGGCGGTGCGCGACGATGCGCCGGAAGAGGTCACCTACATCGTGCCGCCCTCGCGCGCCGTCTGGATCGCGCCCGGCGCGCGGCATTCGGTGCACGTGCTGGAAGCCGCGCAGCTGCGCACCCTGTACATCGACGCGTCCGCCACGCCGCCCGGCTGGCGCGGCTGCCGCATGCTGGTGGTGTCGTCCCTGCTGCGCGAGCTGGTGCAGGCGCTGGACACGCCGCCGCTCGTGCCCCAGCGCGAAGCCCTGCTCGCACGGCTGGTGCTGGACGAACTGGCGCATGCCGACACGCAGGCGCTGGGCGTGCCGCTGCCGCCTTCGCAAGGCGGCGACAAGCGCCTGCGCGCGCTGTGCGACGCGGTGCTGCGCGACCCCGGCCGGCGCGCCACGCTGGCGCAATGGGCGAACAGCGTGGGCGCCAGCGAGCGCACGCTGGCGCGCCTGTTCCGCGACGAGCTGGGCACCAGCTACCAGCAGTGGCGCCAGCAGGCCGTGCTGGCGCAGGCACTGCCGATGCTGGCGCGCGGCACGTCCGTCAGCCGCGTGGCCGCAGCCACCGGTTATGCGAGCGAAAGCGCCTTCACCGCCATGTTCAAGGGCGCCATGGGGCAGCCCCCAAGCCAGTTCCAGGCCCGCGCCCGATAGACTCGGACCATGCCCGCACCCCAGAGCGCCGGACTTCTCATGTACCGCCTGCGCGATGCAGCGGTGGAAGTGCTGCTCGGGCATCCCGGCGGGCCGTACTGGACGCGCAAGGACATCGGCGCCTGGACGCTGCCCAAAGGCGAATACGACCACACCGAACAACCGCTGGACGCCGCGCAGCGCGAGTTCGGCGAAGAGACCGGTTTCGCAGCGGCGCCGCCCTTCCTGCCGCTGGGCGAGCTGCGGCTGAAAAGCGGCAAGCGCATCACCGCCTGGGCGTTCGAAGGCGACGCCGACCCCACGCAGCTGGAGTGCAACAGCTTCGAGATCGAGTGGCCGCCGCGCTCCGGCCAGATGCGCAGCTTCCCGGAGATCGACCGCGTGCAGTGGTTCGACCTGGACGAGGCAAGGCGGCGGCTGCTGCCCGGCCAGGCAGGGTTCATCGATCGCCTGCTTGCGGTTCTTGCCCCGGCTCCTCCCCCCTCTCCCTCTCCTGCCCCCTCTGGGAGAGGGTTGGGGTGAGGGCAGGCGAGGTGCGAGAGGGTGAATTCACGGCATGCTGCTGCACCCAGTCCACGATGCGCCGCGACGCATCCGCCCGGCACGATGGCGCGCCCTCGCTCAGGAACAGATGCCCTTCGCCCGGATACAGCACCAGCTCGGCCGGCGTCTCCCCCGCGCGTGCCAGCGACACGAACAGTTCCTCCGACTGGCATTTCGGGCAGCGCTCGTCGTCCTTGCCCTGCAGGAACAGCGTGGGCGTGCGCGCCTTCTCGATGTGCTGCAGCGGCGAGAGCCTGCGCGCCAGTTCGCGGTCGAAGCGCTCACCCGACCCCATGTAGAGCGGGTCGGCGTAGTAGCCGCCGTCAGACGTGCCGTAGTGGGTTTCGATGTTGCCCACCGGCGCCATCACGATGGCGGCGCGGAACAGCTGGGTGTGGCCGATCGCCCAGCTGCTCAGGTAGCCGCCATACGACTTGCCGCAGACCGCCACGCGCGCGTCGCATACGCCTTCGGACTGCAGCTGGCGCACCGCCGCCAGGTGCTGCGGCAGGTCGTACTCGCCCCAGTGGCCCATCAGGCGGTCGCAGAATTCGCGGCCGTAGCTGGCCGAGCCCACCGCGTTGAGCGCCAGCACCGCCCAGCCGCGCGCGCACAGCGCTTGCCAGTACACGTTGGTGTCGAAGTCCAGCAGCGCGTAGCTGGCCGGCCCGCCGTGCATGTCGTTCAGCAGCGCAAGCGGGCCCTCGGCACCGGCCGCGCGCAGCAGCCAGCCCTCGACCATCTCCTCGCCGCCGCGCCCGTCGGGCACACGGAATTCGCGCGTTTCCACGGCGATGGGCGTGCGTTCCTTCCACCACGGGTTGAAATCGCTCAGCTGGCATTCGTTCGAACCATCGGTGCGGCTGCACCACAGCTCGCTCGGCTGTGCCGGGCTGTCCACCGCATACGCGAAGTGCGAGTCGCAGGCCGCGAAGGCGCCCAGCTGGCGGTCGCCTGCCAGCAGCACCTCGATGCCGCCGTCTTCTTCCACGCCGACGCTCACCACCTGGTGCCGGCCGCGGTGCGGGCGCACGCAGACGATGCTCTTGCCGTCGGCGCTCCAGTGCAGCGCGTCGCCGCCCACGTTCAATGAATCGTCGCCCAGCCGGCGCAGCGTGCCGGTGGCGAACTCCAGCAGCCACAGGCACTCCTGCGCGTCGCCCTCCTCGCGCGCGCCGGCGAAAGCGATCCAGCGGCCGTCGGGCGACCACGCCGGCTCCAGCACCATGGCCAGTTCGCGCGTGAGCTGCCGGTGGCTGGAGCCGTCGGCGTCGCACACCCACAGGTCGGTGCGGTGCGCGAAGCGGCCTTCGCGGGTGCGCGCATAGGCGATGTGGCGGCCGTTCGGCGAGATGCCGAAGCCCAGCACGTCGAAGGCGCCGTCGGACAGCTGCCGCTGCTTGCCGCTGCCCGCATCCAGGCGGAACAGCCGGATTTCGCGCGCCAGCATGTAGCCGATGCCGTCGCTTTTGTACGGCAGCTTCCAGGCGACCTCCGGCGCGCTCTGCTTGCGTTCCCCGGCGTCGTGGCCGCGCGCGCCGCGGCCGTCGGGCATCCACTGCAGATCCGATACCGACTGCGCGAACTGGCCCACCTGCCGCGCCTCGCCGCCGTCGCGCGGCAGCAGGTACACCTGCGAGCCGCCGCCCGCACGGTCGGAGAGAAAGGCGAGCTGCCCGCCGTCGGGTGACCACACGGGGGAGCTGTCGTGCCCCGGTCTGCGGGTCAGCTGGCGGTGCCAGCTGCCGTCGAGCGCGAAGGCCCAGATGCAGGAGATGTAGCCGTCGGAATCACGGTCGACCGAGCGCACCGCGCAGGCCGCGACGGGTGAGCCGCGCGCGCAGTCGAGGTCGGTGACTTTGTGGTGAAGGTAGAGGTCGTCGACGCTGAAGGCTTGTTTCGAGGACATGCCTCGATGTTCGTGCAACGCGAGAGACGAGCCATGTAGGCGCCCGCCATCTCGCGCACGGGAAATCTGCGAAGCCCTGTGTTAGCGCCGCACCAGGCCGCCCTGCGGGCCGCGCGGGCGCGCCAGGCTGCGGTCCAGGTCGCGCTTGAACGCGGCGGCGCCTTCCAGCAGGCGGCCCCAGGGGTTGCGGCGCGGCTGTGCGGCACGGCGGCGTGCCGGCACGGCCTTGCGGGCCGTCTGCGGCTGCGCCAGCCGGTCCCAGGCGGCGCGCATCGCCAGCAGCGCGTCTTCCAGGCTCAGGCGCGAATCGCCCTTGATGCGCACCCAGTTGGAGATGAGCGATTTCTCGGCATCGTCCCAGGAGCCGCCGTATTGCATCTGGCCGGTGTAGCCCACGCAGTAGGCCGGCGCATAGTCGTCGTAGCTCAGGCCGGCGCGGAAGTAGCCTTCCTTTGCATGGGCCTTCTGCCAATAGGCATCCTGCTTGCGCACGTCGTGCAGCGACACCTCGACATGGTCGTCTTCGTCGAGGCTCCAGGTATCTTGTTGCGTGGTGGCGGACATCGGAATTTCTCCGTGGATCTGTTGAACGAATATTGCGGCTGCGCCCATCGGCCGGCCGTCGGTGCCCTGCGTAGCCCGCTGTCGGCGCCCCGGTGTGCCTCGCACCCGATGTGCACCTACGGCATTGCGCCTACCTGTTGCTCGGAAGAAATGAAACAAGCCGCCATGCTAGGCAAGCTCAGCAAACAGCCCTGTAGGACGGCGCGCTGTCGCCTCGGCGGCTGAAAGCGCGCCCCGGTGCGGCTACGCTGCGTCCACATCTGGAGGACAGCATGGACATTTCCGGAAAAGTGGCGGTGGTCACCGGCGGCGCGAGCGGCATCGGCGCCGGCGCGGCGCGGCGGTTCGCCCAGGAAGGCGCCGCCGGGGTGGTGGTGGCCGACATCAACCTCGAGCGTGCGCAGGCCGTGGCCGAGTCGATCGGGCCGACCGCCCTCGCCCTGCGCTGCGACGTCGGGCAGGAAGCCGACATCCAGGCACTGGCGCAGCAGGCGCGCGCGCGCTTCGGCCGCATCGACATCTATTTCTCCAACGCCGGCATCCTGGGGCGGCTGGGCGGCATCGAGCTGGAGGATGCGCTGTGGGATGCGATGTGGCGCATCCACGGCATGGCCCATGTGTGGGCCGCGCGTGCCGTGGTGCCGGAAATGGTGCAGCGCGGCGAAGGCTACTTCCTGGTCACCGCCTCGGCGGCGGGTCTGCTGAACATCGTGGAGTCGGCGCCCTACGGCGTCACCAAGCACGCCGCGGTGGCGTTCGCGGAATGGCTGCGCATCGCCTACGGCCGGCGCGGCGTGCGCGTGTCCTGCCTGTGCCCGCAGTCGGTGGAGACCGACATGACGCGCGACGGCACCGGTTCGGCCGGGCTGGACGGCGTGGTCACGCCCGAGCAGGTGGCCGAAGACATCGTGCGCACGATGCACGACGAGACCTTCCTGGTGCTGCCGCACCCCTCGGTGCTGCAGTACCTGCGCGCCAAGGGCCAGGACTACGACCGCTGGCTGGGCGGCATGCAGAAGCTGTACGGCATGCACATGGGCCAGCAGGCCGCGCAGTGACCGGGTTCGCTCAGCGTCCGAGCAGCCCGGTCAGGCCGACGATGATCAGGTAGAGCGCGACGATCAGGTTCAGCAGGCGCGGCATCACCAGGATCAGGACGCCGGCGATCAGGGCGGCCACGGGGCCGATGTGCTGGATGTATTGCATGGAATGTCTCCTGGTGTGCAAAGCGCGAGTATCGCCGGCTTGTGCCCGCCTCGCATGATGCGCAGGCATGCGCCCGGCGGACATCTCGCTTGAGGCGCCTCGGCGGAGCGGCTTCAATGCGGAAGCGCGGCGCCGGTGCGTTGCCGCAGGGGAGCCACAGCATGTCCGCAGTGTCCATGTCCGCCGCGGTGCGCAGCCGCCTCAATTACCTGAAGCACGCCGAAGGCACGCCGTACAACTACACCTTCGATCCGCCCGGCGGCGGGGCGTGGCAGAACTGCGAATACGAGGCGCGCGAGGTGCCGATCGCCAACGCGCGCGAATTCATCTGCGCACCGGCGCTGGACGCCTGCGGTTTCGAGCTGGTCGACGCGCCGACGCGGGTGCGCGACTTCGGCGACGCGCGGCAGGTCGAGCGCATCTACTACCCCGAGATGAAAGCGGCCGCGCTGCAGGCCACCGGCGGCTGCGAAGCCATCGTGTTCGACCACCTGCTGCGCCGGCGCGAACCGGACCGCCGCCCCATGACCTTCGGCCGCCACCCGGACCGCGTGCAGGGCAGCACGCCGGGGCCGGCCGGCCGGGTGCACAACGACTACACCGAGGCTTCCGGCCGGCGCCGCCTGTCACTGGTGCTGGGCCAGGACGCCGCGCGCGAGATGCGCGGGCGCTACTGCATCGTCAACATCTGGCGCTCGACCTCGGGCCCGGTGCTGGACGCGCCGCTGGCGGTGTGCGACGGCCGCTCGGTGGCGCCGCAGGACCTGGTGGTGAGCGAAATGCGCTATCCCGACCGCACCGGCGAGGTCTACCTGGCGCGGCACAACCCGGCGCACCGTTGGGCCTACTTCCACGAAATGGAACCGAGCGAAGCCATCGTGTTCAAGCAGTTCGACTCGGCCCCGGTGCCGGCACGCTTCACGCCCCACGCTGCCTTCGACCATCCGGACACGCCGCCGAAGGCGCCGCTGCGGCAAAGCATCGAGGTGCGGGTGCTGGTGCTGTTCTGAGCCGACAGCCGAGGTGCAACGGTCCCCTGCCACAGCCGACCATGCCCTTCCTCCACCTCCTGCTGGCCCTGGCTGTCGCCGCCGCCTGGGCATTCAACTTCGTCGCCATCAAGGTCGGCCTGGCCGAGCTGCCGCCGATCTTCATGGCGGCGATGCGCTTCGTGCTGACCGCGCTGCCGGCGGTGTTCTTCATCCGCCCGCCCAAGGCACCGGTGGGCCGGGTGCTGATGTACGGCCTGTTCGCCTTTGCCGGCCAGTTCGGCTTCCTGTTCGCCAGCATGGCGGCCGGCATGCCGCCGGCGCTGGCCGCCCTGACGCTGCAGCTGCAGGTGTTCGTGACCATCGCGCTGGCGGCGTTGCTCTACCGTGAGCGCGTCGGGCCGGTGCAGCTGCTCGGCGCGGCGGTGGCCGCCGGCGGCATCGGCCTGATCGCCGCCAACACCGGCGGCGACGTCACCGTGGCCGGCCTGCTGCTGGGCCTCACGGCGGCCTGCTGCTGGGGTATCGGCAACATGGTGGGCAAGTCGCTCGGCAAGGTGGACATGCTGGCGCTGGTGGTCTGGGCCAGCCTGGCCGTACCGCTGCCGCTGATGGCCCTGTCGCTGCTGTTGGAGGGGCCGCAGCGCATCGTAGACGGCCTCCATCACGTGAGCATGATCGGCGCGCTGTCGGTGGCCTACATCGCCTATGCGAGCACCTTGCTCGCCTACACCGGCTGGACCTGGCTGATGGCGCGCCACCCGGCTTCCACCGTGGCGCCCTTCACCCTGCTGGTGCCGCCCCTGGCCGGCCTGTTCTCGGCGCTGACGCTGCATGAAACCTTCCCGGGCTGGAAGCTGGCCGGCGGCGCGCTGGTGCTGGCCGGGGTGGTGATCAACCTGGCCGGGCCGCGGCTGCTGGCCGGCCTGCGCGCCGCGCGCGCAGGCGCCTGAGGGGACGGCGGCGCCGGGCGCTCAGCAATGCACGCCGTCGCGCAGCAGCCGCGATGGCGCGACGCCGGTGACGCGCCGCACTTCGCGGTTGAAATGCGACTGGTCGGCGAATCCGCCCTCGTGCGCCAGTTGAGTGAGCCGCGTGCCGGGGCGGTAGGCGCGCAGCGTGCCGCGCAGCCGCACCAGGCGCGCCAGGCGCTTGGGGCTCATGCCGAGCACGCGGGCGAAGCGCTTTTCCAGCGTGTCCTCGCTGACCGCCAGCTGCGCGGCCAGCTCGGCGATGCGCAGCGTGCCGCCGCTGCGCGCGATGCGCTCCACCGCCGCGTGCAGCAGCGGGTCGGCGCGCTCGGCGCGGCAGTGCGCGCGCAGGAAGCGCCCGAACGCCGCGATGCGCCCGGCATCGTCGCTCTGCGCGGCAACCGCGCCGGCCAGCGACGCGGCCTGCGCGGCGGGCAGCAGGTCGTCCAGCGCCAGTGTGCGGCCGGCCAGGGCCGCGGGCGCCGCGCCGAGAAAGGCCGCGGCCGCGGCGAGGTGCAGCTGCGCCACCAGCAGGCCGCCGCCGGCGGCCGTGCGGATTTCGCGCGCGTGGTCCTGCAGGCCGCTCACCGCCATGTCCGGCAAGGCATGCCAGCTGCCTTGCGCGTGCAGGCGGGCCGCGCCCGCGTAGCGCACCGCGACCGCGATGCCCGGTTCGGGCAGCAGCAGGCGCGTCGCTTCCGCCGTGGTTTCCACCACTGAAAACGACTGCACCAGATGCGCCAGCTGTTCCGGTGCGCGATAGCGTGCCATTCGCATGCGGCCAGTATCGCACCGCGTGCCGGCGGAATTTGTCCAAGCGCGCGGACCGCGCATTGGCGATGCTGCGGCACCAAAAGGAGATGTCCCATGCAACAGTTCGCTTTTCTCTACCGTGCCACGCAGACGCTGGACGACGACGCGCTCGCGCGCCGCGCCGCGGCCATCCGCGCGTGGCTGCTGCCGCTGCGCGCGCAGGGCGTGATCCTGTGCGCCTGCGTGTTCGACGAGGCGGTGAATGCCGTGCCGCCGCCTGCCGGCACCGTGCTGCCGCACACCGGGCTGGCCGGCGTGACCATCGTTCAGGCCGAAGACCTGCACGCCGCCGAAGCGCTGGCCCGGCAGTTCCCCGGCCGCGCGTTCGGCGCCCACGTGGAGGTGCGGCCGCTCGTGCGCCTGCTGCTGCCCGAAGGTGTGCCCGTTCCGGGTTGACGCGTCGTCCACTATTCTGGATACTTCTTCCACCATGACGGAAGAAGACGTTCCGGCCGGCGACCTCACCCGGCGCATCGCCCGGCGGCTGCGCGAGCTGCGCGCCGCGGCCGGCTTGTCGCTGGAGGAGCTGGCTGCGCGCAGCGCCGTCAGCCGTTCCATGATCTCGCTGGTCGAGCGCGGCGAGAGCAGTCCCACCGCCGTGGTGCTGGAAAAGCTGTCGGCCGGCCTGGGAGTCGGCCTGGCCTCGCTGTTCGAGGCGCCCGAAGCCGCCCCGGAGCCGGTCGCGCGCGCCAAGGACCAGCCGCAGTGGAAGGATCCGCATTCGGGCTACGTGCGCCGCAACGTGTCGCCGGCCGGCGCCGGTTCGCCGATCCAGATCGTCGAGGTGGCGTTTCCGCCGCGCGCCCGCGTGGCCTACGAAAGCGGCCCGCGCGAGCCGGCGCTGCACCAGCAGGTGTGGGTGCTGGAAGGCCGCATCGAGATCACGCTGGGCGAGACGCTGTACCGGCTCGACGCCGGCGACTGCGTCGCCATGGTGCTGGACCGGCCGACCAGCTTCCACAACCCCACGCGCAAGACCACCCGCTACGCGGTGGTGCTCGCCTCGCAATCCCGGAGATGACATGACCGAGCCTTCGCCCACCGGCGTGCGCCTGCGCCGCCTGGACCTCGCGTCCGAGGCCGACCTGTACGGGCTGGCTGCGGTGCTGATCGACTGCGTGGAAGGCGGCGCGTCGGTCAGCTTCATGCATCCGCTGCCGCAGAACAAGGCGGTGGCGTTCTGGCGCGGCGTGGCCGACAGCGCCGCGCGCGGCGAGCGCATGCTGCTGGTGGCCGAGGACGACGAGGGCATCGTCGGCACGGTGCAGGTGGTGCTGCAGCAGCCGGAAAACCAGCCGCACCGCGCCGACGTCGCCAAGATGCTGGTGCACCGCCGCGCGCGCCGCCGGGGCCTGGGCGCGCTGCTGATGCGCGCCGCGGAAGGCGTGGCGCGCGAGCACGGCAAGACGCTGCTGGTGCTGGACACCGCCAGCGCCGACGCGGAACGGGTCTACGCGCGCGCCGGCTGGACGCGGCTGGGCACGATCCCCGGCTATGCGCTGCTGCCGCAGGGCGGCTTGTGCGACACCGTGCTGTTCTACCGCGCGCTGTCCTGAGCCGGGCGCCTCACTCGCCCTGGCCGGCGCGCAGCGTCGGCAGGCCCACACCGGCCGCGTCGAAGCCGCCGTCCACCGCCAGCACCTGGCCGTTGACGTAGCCCGCCGCCGGGGAACACAGGAAGCCGACGGCTTCGGCGATCTCCTCGACCAGGCCGTAGCGGTTGAGCGGAATGACGTCGTGGTAGTCCTTGCGGATGGCCGGCGTGTGGACCTGCTTGGCCATCTCGGTGTCCACCGGCCCGGGCGCGACGGCGTTCACGCGGATGCCGACGGTGCCGAGCTCCACCGCCTGCTGCTTCGTGAGATGGATCAGCGCCGCCTTGCTGGTGCCGTAGGCCACGCGCAGCGTGCTGGCGCGCAGGCCGGAGATGGAGGCGATGTTGACCACGCTGCCGCCGCCGTGGCGCCGCATCAGCGGCACGGCGGCCTGGGTGCAGAGGAAGGGGCCGTCCAGGTTGATCGCCATCACGCTGCGCCATTCGTCGAAGCCGGTCTCGGCGATGGGCTTGAAGATGGCGATGCCGGCGTTGTTCACCAGCGCGTCAAGGCGATTCCATGCACGGTCGACGGCAGCGAAGGTCTCGTTGACCTGCCGCGGATCCGACACGTCGCACACCAGCGCCAGGACGCGCTCGCCGGCATCGAGCGCCGCGGCCGCCTGCTGCAGCGCCGCACCGTCGATGTCCAGCAGCGCGACGCGGTAGCCGCGGCCGAGGAACCAGCGCGCGATGCCCAGGCCGATGCCGCGCGCGGCACCGGTGACCACGGCAACGGGAGATGAGGAAGCCGTGTGGACCATCCTCACGCCGCCTGCGCCTGCGCCTGCTCCGGCGGTTGCGCCTCGGTGAAGTGGAACACCCCGGGCTCGCGCACCGGATCCACTTCCACCCGCACCATGCTCTTGGGCGGGAAGCGCCCTTCGAGGATCAGCCGCGACAGCGGGTTCTCGATGCGCTGCTGGATCGCCCGCTTGAGCGGACGCGCGCCGAACACCGGGTCGAAGCCGACCTTGGCCAGCTCTTCCAGCGCCGCCGGCGACACCTGCAGGTGCAGATCCATCCTGGCCATGCGCTGCTCCAGCACGCGCAATTGGATGCTGCCGATCTTGGCGATGTGCTTGGCGTCCAGCCCGTGGAACACCACCGTCTCGTCGATGCGGTTGAGGAACTCCGGGCGGAAGTGGTTCTTCAGCTCGTCCCACACCGCGTCCTTCACGTCCTCGTAGGGCTTGCCCACCATCGCCTGGATCATGTGCGAGCCGATGTTGCTGGTCATCACGATCACCGTGTTCTTGAAGTCCACGGTGCGGCCCTGGCCGTCGGTCAGGCGGCCGTCGTCCAGCACCTGCAGCAGCACATTGAAGACATCCGGGTGGGCCTTTTCCACCTCGTCGAGCAGCAGCACGCTGTAGGGCTTGCGGCGCACGGCTTCGGTCAGGTAGCCGCCCTCCTCGTAGCCCACGTAGCCGGGCGGCGCGCCGATCAGCCGCGCCACCGAGTGCTTCTCCATGAACTCGCTCATGTCGATGCGCACCAGGTGGTCCTCGCTGTCGAACAGGAAGGTCGCCAGCGCCTTGCACAGCTCGGTCTTGCCGACGCCGGTGGGGCCGAGAAACAGGAACGAGCCGGTGGGACGGTTCGGGTCCGACAGGCCGGAGCGCGAGCGGCGGATGGCGTTGGCCACCGCGCCGATCGCCTCGTCCTGGCCGATCACGCGCTCGTGCAGCTTGTCTTCCATCACCAGCAGCTTCTCGCGCTCGCCCTGCATCAGCTTGGACACCGGGATGCCGGTGGCGCGCGCCACGACTTCCGCGATTTCCTCGGCGCCGACCTGGGTGCGCAGCAGCTGCGGCTTGCCGCTCTTGCCCTTGCTGGCCTCGGCCGCCTGCGCGTCCTTCAGCTGCTTTTCCAGCGTGGGGAGCGTTCCGTACTGCAGCTCGGCGACCTTGTTGAAATCGCCCTTGCGGGTGAGGTCCTCGATCTGGCCACGCAGCTTCTCGATCTCTTCCTTGATCTGCGCGCTGCCCTGGGCCTGCGCCTTCTCGGCCTTCCAGATCTCCTCGAGGTCGGAGATCTCCTTGTGCAGCCGGCCGATCTCTTCCTCGATCAGCGCCATGCGCTTCTGCGAGGCCTCGTCCTTCTCCTTGCGCACCGCTTCGCGCTCGATCTGCAGCTGGATCATGCGGCGGTCCAGCCGGTCGATGGCTTCGGGCTTGGAGTCGATCTCGATCTTGATCTTGGAGGCCGCCTCGTCGATCAGGTCGATCGCCTTGTCGGGCAGGAAGCGGTCGGTGATGTAGCGGTGGCTCAGCTCGGCCGCGGCCACGATGGCCGGGTCGGTGATTTCCACGCCATGGTGCACCTCGTACTTCTCCTGCAGGCCGCGCAGGATGGCGATGGTGGCTTCCACCGTGGGCTCGCCCACGATGATCTTCTGGAAGCGGCGCTCCAGCGCGGCGTCCTTCTCGATGTACTTGCGGTACTCGGCCAGCGTGGTGGCGCCCACGCAGTGCAGCTCGCCGCGCGCCAGCGCCGGCTTGAGCATGTTGCCCGCGTCCATGGCGCCTTCGGCCTTGCCGGCGCCCACCATGGTGTGCAGCTCGTCGATGAAGACGATGGTCTGGCCCTCGTCCTTGGCCAGCTCGCTCAGCACGTTCTTCAGGCGCTCCTCGAACTCGCCGCGGAACTTGGCGCCAGCCAGCAGCGCCGCCATGTCCAGCGACAGCACGCGCTTGCCCTTGAGCGATTCGGGCACCTCGCCGGCCACGATGCGCTGCGCCAGGCCTTCGACGATGGCGGTCTTGCCGACACCCGGCTCGCCGATCAGCACCGGGTTGTTCTTGGTGCGCCGCTGCAGCACCTGGATGGCGCGGCGGATTTCCTCGTCGCGGCCGATCACCGGGTCGAGCTTGCCGGCGCGCGCGCGCTCGGTCAGGTCCATGCAGTATTTCTTCAGCGCTTCCCGCTGGCCTTCGGCCTCGGCGCTGTTGACGTTCTGGCCACCGCGCACGGCGTCGATGGCGGATTCGAGCGATTTGCGCGAAAGCCCGTTTTCCCGCGCGATGCGGCCGATGTCCTGCTTGGTGTCGGCAAGCGCCAGCAGGAACAGCTCGCCGGCGACGAACTGGTCGCTGCGCTTGATGGCTTCCTTCTCGGTCGCCTGCAGCAGCGCGGCCAGGTCGGGGCCGACCTGGACCTGCTCCTGGCCCTGCACCTGGGGCAGCTTGTGCATGGCGGCCTCGGTGGCGGCCAGCAGGCCGGGCACGTTGGCGCCGGCGCGCTGCAGCAGGGCGCGCGGGCCGTCTTCCTGGCGCAGCATCGCCACCAGCACGTGGGCCGGCTGGATGTAGGCGTGGTCGTTGCCCAGGGCCAGCGTCTGTGCTTCGCCCAGGGCCTCCTGGAATTTGGTGGTGAGTTTGTCGAGTCGCATGGAATCTCTCCGTTACGGCCCCACCTGAGGCGTTCTCCCTGGCTTTTCAAGGGTCATCCTGGTCCACGGCCGGGCTGCGTGTCTGACTAGAATCAAAGCAAATGCACATTCACCAGATGTCGGTTTCCTACGTCCCCGAGCAGGACCGCATCCTCATGCGCGTGAACACGCGCGAAGGCGAGGAGATGCGGGTGTGGCTCACGCGCCGCCTGATGGCCGGCCTGTGGCCGCTGCTGACCAGGCTGTTGACGGACCACCTGCTCAAGCTGGAAGACGCGGGCACCTCGCTCACCTCGGCCGACGATTCGCTGAAGAGGATGCTGGCGGACTTCCGCAAGGAAGAGTTCCTGCGCCAGGCCGACTTCGACACCCCCTTCCAGGCGGCCGAGCCGGCGCAGCTTCCGCTGGGCGAGGAGCCGCTGCTCATCACCGACGTGGATGCCACCCCGATGGCCGGCGGCCCCTTGAAGCTGACGTTCAACGAGCGCCCGCCCACCGGCGAGAAGCCGCGCAGCTTCAACCTGGAGATGAAACCGAAGCTCATGCAGGGGCTGATGCACCTGCTGGACACCGCCTTGCAGCAGTCGCGCTGGCGCGAATCGTTCGTGTCGGAGGCACCGGTGGAAGAGCCCGCGGGGGACGAGGAGCCGGCCGCGCGCAAGCCGCGCTATCTCAACTAGAGTTGCGCGCCTCAATGCCCCAACGCGCGAGCGCGGCGTCGTCGGCGACGCGCGCATCGACCCAGCGCTCGCCCTGCGGCGTGCGCTCCTTCTTCCAGAACGGCGCCTGCGTCTTGAGGTAGTCCATCAGGAACTCGCAGGCCTGGAAGCTCTGGCCGCGGTGCGCCGAGGTGACCGCCACCAGCACGATCTGGTCCTTCGGCTGCAGCACACCGATCCGGTGGATCACCTTCACGCCGCGGATGTCGAAGCGGCGCAGCGCGGCGTCGACCATCGCTTCGATCGCCTTCTCGGTCATGCCGGGATAGTGCTCCAGCTCCATCGCGCTGACCGCGTCGCCATCGTTGCGGTCGCGCACCGTGCCGATGAAGCTGCACACTGCGCCCACGCCGCTGTCGCCGGCACGCAGTGCGGCGATCTCCTCGGAGACGTCGAAGTCCTGGGCCTGGATGGAAACGCGCATCGCTGCCGGCCTCGCACTAGCCGCCGGTCACGGGCGGGAAGAAGGCGATCTCGCTGCCTTCGCGCAGCGGCGCCGATTCCTCGCACATCACCTGGTCCACCGCCATGCGCACGGCCTTGCCGCGCGCCAAGGCCGATGCGTGCGCGCCGCCGCGCGCGATCAGCTCGTCGCGCAGCGCGCTCAAGGTTTCCGCACCGGTCTCGACCGTTTCACCGCCCTGCCCGATCGCCTCGCGGATGGAAGCGAAGTAGCGCACCGAGAGTTTCACGCCAGCAGCTCCGCCAGCGCGATGAAGCGCACCAGGTCGCCGCGCGCGATGGTGGTGCCGGGCGGGTTGTCCACCAGGCCATCGCCCCACACGGCGGAAGTCAGCACGCCGGAGCTCTGGTTGGCGAACAGTTCCAGCCCGCCTTCGGCGTCGCGGCGCGCGCGCAGGAACTCGCGGCGCTTGTCGGCGCGCGGCCAGTCGAAGTGCGCCGGCAGCTGCATGGTGGCGGGCACCAGCGTGCTTGCACCCTGCAGCTTCAGCAGGAACGGCCGCACCAGCAGCAGGAAGGTGACGAAGCTGGACACCGGGTTGCCGGGCAGGCCGATGAAATGCGCATCCGCGACGGTGCCGTAGGCGAACGGCTTGCCGGGCTTCATGGCGATCGACCACAGGGTGAGCGCGCCCAGCTGCTGCACGGCCGGCTTGATGTGGTCTTCCTCGCCCACCGACACGCCGCCGCTGGTGAGGATGAGGTCGTGTTCGCGCGCCGCGTCGCGCAGCGCGTCGACCGTTGCGTCGAGACGGTCGGGCACGATGCCGAAGTCGCTCACCTCGCAGCCCAGGCGCAGCAGCAGCGCGCGCAGGAAGAAGCGGTTGGAGTTGTAGATGGCGCCCGGCGGCATCTGTTCGGGCGGCACCGCGCCGGGCATCACCAGTTCGTCGCCGGTGGAGAACAGCGCCACCTTCGGGCGGCGCGCCACGGCCAGCGTGTCGCGGCCGATGCTGGCGGCCAGGCCGAGCGATGCCGGCGACAGCCGCTCGCCGCGCGCCAGCACCACGGCGCCGCGCGCCACGTCCTCGCCGCTGCGGCGAATCCATTGGCCGACATCGGGCACGCGCTGGATGCGCACGCTGCCCTCGCCCGCGGCTTCGGTTTCCTCCTGCATCACAATGGCGTCCGCGCCCTCGGGCACCGGCGCGCCGGTGAAGATGCGCGCGGCGCTGCCCGGCGCGAGCGGCTGCGCCGCGCTGCCGGCGGGAATGCGCTGGCTCACCGGCAGCAGCACACCTTCATCCGCGATCTCGGCACTGCGCACCGCGTAGCCATCCATCGAACTGTTGTCCTGCGGCGGCACTTGCAGGGCGGACACCAGGTCCTCGGCCAGCACGCGGCCGTCGGCATCGAAGGTGGAGACCTGCTCTGCGGCGCCCAGCGGCCGGGCATGGGCCAGCAGCTCGGCCAGGGCTTCATCCAGCGGCTTGAGCGGGGCGCGGGGCGCGTTCATGCGTAGTTGTCGAAGTCGTAGGAAAAACGGTCCTGATTGTCGACCAGCCACTGCGCCACGGCGTCGGGATCGTTCAAATCCAGCACCGGCCGCAGGGTGGGCATGGGCAGCCGGCCGGCCGCGTCGGTGGCGATCGCCGCGATGAACGGGTCCTCGGGATAGCGCGCCGGCTTGTCGGCGTCCGGGCGCCAGACCTCGATCTTGAACAGGTCGCTGTCCTTGAAGCCTTCCACCAGCACCCAGTCGACGCCGTCGTACAGCTCGGCGATGAGCTGGTGCACCGTGAGGCGCGCCGGCTGCTCGAACTCGCGCATCAGCGCGAGGCGCCGGTCGGACGCGACCACCACCTCGAAGGCGCCGGATTCGCGGTGGCGCCAGGTGTCCTTGCCGGGATGGTCGATGTCGAACTTGTGGTGCGCATGCTTGACCACCGACACGCGCAGCCCGCGCATCTTGAGCGCGGGAATGAGTTTTTCCACCAGCGTGGTCTTGCCCGAACCGGAGAAGCCCGCAAAGCCGACGACCTTCATGGCATCAGCCGCACTGCGCCGCGACGAAGGCCTTGACGCGCTCGGCGTCGGCCGGCAGCACCGTCACGCGCTTGGGCAGCGCCTCGATGCCTTCGAACTTCGCCGGCCGGTCCGGCTCACGGCCCAGCGCTTCCACGATGGTGGCGGCGAACTTGATCGGCAGCGCGGTCTCCAGCACGACCATCGGCACGCCGGGCTGCACGAATTGGCGTGCCACCTTCAGGCCGTCGGCCGTGTGCGTGTCGATCATGGTGCCGAAGCGCTCCCAGGTGTCGCGGATGGTGGCCAGGCGGTCGGCATGCGTGCTCTTGCCGCTGGCGAAGCCGTAGCGCGCGCCAATGTTCTTGAACGCCGCATCGCCGCTCAGGTCGAATCTGCCGTTGCGCGACAGCTCGTCGCCGAACAGCTGCTTGAGCTTCGTCGCATCGCGGCCCACCAGGTCGAACACGAAGCGCTCGAAGTTGCTGGCCTTGGAAATGTCCATCGACGGGCTGGAGGTCTCGTAGGTGTCGGCGCTGGCGCGCACGCGGTAGACGCCGGTGCGGAAGAACTCGTCGAGCACGTCGTTCTCGTTGGTCGCCAGCACCAGCTGCGCGATCGGCAGCCCCATCATGCGCGCCACGTGGCCGGCGCAGATGTTGCCGAAATTGCCCGACGGCACGGCGAAGCTGACGGTTTCCGTTCGCCCTGAGCCTGTCGAAGGGCCCGTCGCCTGAAAATACCCCGCAAAGTAATACACCACCTGCGCCACCAGCCGCGCCCAGTTGATCGAATTGACCGTGCCGATGCGGTATTTGCGCTTGAATGCCAGGTCGTTGGACACCGCCTTCACGATGTCCTGGCAGTCGTCGAACACGCCCTCGATGGCGATGTTGTGGATGTTGGCGTCCTGCAGGCTGAACATCTGCGCCTGCTGGAACGGGCTCATGCGGCCGTGCGGCGAGGTCATGAACACGCGCACGCCCTGCTTGCCGCGCATCGCGTATTCGGCGGCGCTGCCGGTGTCGCCGGAGGTCGCGCCCAGGATGTTCAGCTCTTCGCCGCGGCGCGCCAGTTCGTACTCGAACAGGTTGCCCAGCAGCTGCATCGCCATGTCCTTGAAGGCCAGCGTGGGGCCGTTGGACAAGGCTTCGAGATACACGCCGGGTTCCAGCTTCCGTAGCGGCACGATCTCGCGCGAACCGAACACCTCCTCGGTGTAGGTCTTGCGGCAGATCGCACGCAGGTCGTCGGCCGGGATGTCGTCGATGTAGAGCGACAGGATCTCGAAGGCCAGCTCGTGGTAAGCCAGGCCACGCCATCTGTCCAGCATGCCGGCGTCGATCTGCGGATAGCGCTCGGGCAGGTACAGGCCGCCGTCCGGCGCCAGGCCTTCGAGCAGGATTTCGCAGAAATGCTTGCGGTCGGGGTGGCCGCGGGTGGAGAGGTAGAGCATCAGGCCAGTTCTTCCTTGCGGATCCGCGTGATCGGCGCCACCACGGTCGGCAGCGCCTGCATCGCCTCGATCACCTGGTTCATCGTGCCTTCGCGCACGTTGTGCGTCAGCAGGATCAGGTCGGTGTGCTTCTCGCCTTCGCCGGCTTCGCGCTGCAGCATGGCGTCGATGCTGATGCCGCTCTCGGCCAGCAGGCCGGTCACCTTGGCCAGCACGCCGGCCTGGTCGGCCACCCGCAGGCGCAGGTAGTAGCTGGTCACCACCTCGCTCATCGGCAGCACAGGCTCGCTGCTCATCTGGTCGGGCTGGAAAGCCAGGTGCGGCACGCGGTGGGCGGCGTCGGCCGTGTGCAGGCGCGTGATGTCCACCAGGTCGGCGATCACGGCGCTGGCGGTGGGCTCGCTGCCCGCGCCCTTGCCGTAGTACAGCGTGGTGCCGACGGCGTCGCCCTGCACCACCACCGCGTTCATCGCGCCTTCCACGTTGGCGATCAGCCGCTTGGAAGGCACCAGCGCCGGGTGCACGCGCAGCTCGATGCCTTTGGCCGTGCGCTTGGTGATGCCGAACAGCTTGATGCGGTAGCCCAGCTGCTCGGCGTACTTGATGTCCTGCGGCGCCAGCTTGGTGATGCCTTCCACGTAGGCCTTGTCGAACTGCACCGGGATGCCGAAGGCGATGGCGCTCATGATGGTCGCCTTGTGCGCCGCGTCCACGCCTTCGATGTCGAAGGTCGGGTCGGCCTCGGCGTAGCCCAGGCGCTGCGCGTCCTTCAGGGCGGCCTCGAAGTCCAGGCCCTTGTCGCGCATCTCGGACAGGATGAAGTTGGTGGTGCCGTTGATGATGCCGGCGATCCACTCGATGCGGTTGGCGGTCAGCCCCTCGCGCAGCGCCTTGATGATGGGGATGCCGCCGGCCACCGCCGCCTCGAACGCCACCATCACGCCGCGGCGGTGCGCGGCGGCGAAGATCTCGGTGCCGTGCACGGCCAGCAGCGCCTTGTTGGCGGTGACCACGTGCTTGCCCTGCTCGATGGCTTCCATCACCAGCTGGCGGGCGATGCCGTAGCCGCCGATCAGCTCGACCACGATGTCGATGTCCGGGTTGGCGACCAGCTCGCGCGCGTCCTTCACCACGCGGATGCCGGGGCCGACGATGGCCTGCGCGCGCTCGACCTCGAGGTCGGCCACCATGCCGATCTCGATGCCGCGCCCGGCGCGCCGCTTGATTTCCTCCTGGTTGCGTTTCAGGACGTTGAAGACACCGCTTCCGACGGTGCCGATGCCCAACAGGCCGACTTGGATAGGTTTCATTCGGTAATGCGCTTGCGGCGGCTGTCGAGGAATCGTGCGATGCGGCCCATGGCGTCGCGCAGGTCGTCTTCATGGGGCAGGAAGACGATGCGGAAATGCTGGTTGTCCGGGTAGTTGAAGCCCGAGCCCTGCACCAGCATCACACGCGTTTCCTCCAGCAGTTCCAGGAAGAACTGGCGGTCGTCGGCGATCGGGTAGAGCTTGGGGTCGAGCTTGGGAAACATGTACAGCGCCGCCTGCGGCTTCACGCAGCTGACGCCCGGAATCGCGGTGATCAGCTCGTAGGCCAGGTCGCGCTGGCGGCGCAGCCGCCCGCCGGGGGCGATCAGCTCGTTGATGCTCTGGTAGCCGCCCAGCGCCGTCTGGATCGCCCACTGGCCGGGCACGTTGGCGCACAGCCGCATGTTCGAGAGCATGTTCAGGCCCTCGATGTAGTCGGCCGCGGGCTTCCTGTCGCCCGACACCACCACCCAGCCGGCGCGGTAGCCGCAGGAGCGGTAGCTCTTGGACAGCGAGTTGAAGGTCAGCGTCAGCACGTCTTCCGACAGGCTGCCGATGGCGGTGTGCTTCACGCCGTCGTACAGCACCTTGTCGTAGACCTCGTCGGCCAGGATCACCAGGCCGTGCTGCTGCGCCAGCGCCACGATCTCCCTGAGCAGCGCATCCGAGTACAGCGCGCCGGTCGGGTTGTTCGGGTTGATGACGACGATGCCCTTGGTGGCCGGCGTGATCTTGCGCTTGATGTCCTCCAGGTCGGGCATCCAGCCGTTGGCCTCGTCGCACATGTAGTGCACCGCGGTGCCGCCCGACAGGGTGGTGGCCGCCGTCCACAACGGGTAGTCGGGGGACGGCAGCAGCAGCTCGTCGCCGTCGTTCAGCAGCGCGTTGGTGGCCATGGCGATCAGCTCGCTGGCGCCGTTGCCGAGGTAGATGTCGTCCAGCGTCACGCCCTTGATGCCCTGCTGCTGGGTCAGGTGCATCACCGCCTTGCGCGCGCCGAAAATGCCCTTGCTGTCCGAATAGCCGGCCGAATTCGGCAGGTTGCGGCTCATGTCCTGCTGGATTTCCTCGGGGGCGTCGAAGCCGAACGGGGCCAGGTTGCCGATGTTCAGCTTGATGATCTTGTGGCCCTCCTCTTCCATCCGGCGGGCCGCGTCCATGATGGGGCCGCGGATGTCGTAGAGCACGTTGGCCAGCTTGGCCGATTTCTGGACGATTCTCAAAGCCCCTCCGAGGCGAATGTGGCAGTGCGGAAACTTATAATTTGACCATAGTTCTGCCTGTTTTCCGTGCAGTGCAGGCCCCACGCACCATGAAGCTGCAACCCGATCAATCCGACGCCCAGACCATCAGCGCCTATGGCCCCGGCTGGGTCGGCGTCGCCGGCGAGAAGATCGCCCACAGCGTCATCCTGGGCGCGCGGGGCGAGCGCATCCGCTGGGCCGCCCGGTTCGAGGACCTCGGGCCCGAGCACTTCGCGGTGCTGGCCGACATGGCCATCGAGGTGGTGATTTTCGGCAGCGGCGCGCGCATCCGGTTCCCGAAACCGGCGTGGCTCGCGCCCCTGGCCGGGCGGCGCATCGGCATCGAAACCATGGACACGGCGGCGGCCTGCCGCACCTACAACATCCTGGCCCAGGAGGGCCGCGATGTGGCAGTGGCCCTGCTGCTGGAAGAGGCGGCCTGAGCCGTTCGGGCCCGAGAGGGCCGTTTCGCGGTAAAATCACAGGTTGCGAGGTCGCCGCCGATCCTCTCTTCTCCCGAGGCGGTCTTCACTGAGCTGCACACATCGCGCAGAGTACGTCACACAGAAAACCACACATCCCATGGCGATCGTTGTCAACAAACCCCTGCCCGAATTCGAAGCGAACGCCACCGGTGGCGTCAAGGTCACCAACAACTCGCATGTGGGCCAGACCCTGGTGCTGTACTTCTACCCGAAGGACAACACCCCGGGCTGCACCACCGAGGCCATGCAGTTCCGCGACAAGTACAAGGACTTCGTCAAGGCCGGCGCCGTGATCTTCGGCGTGTCGCGCGACAACATGAAGTCGCACGACGAGTTCAAGGCCAAGCTGGAACTCCCCTTCGAGCTGATTGCCGACACCGAAGAAAAGATGTGTCACATGTTCGGCGTGGTCAAGAACAAGATCATGTACGGCAAGAAGGTCAAGGGCATCGAGCGCAGCACCTTCCTGGTGGGCGCCGACGGCATCCTGAAGCAGGAATGGCGCGGCCTGAAGGTCCCCGGCCACGTCGACGACGTGCTGAAGGCGGTCAAGCTGCTGAAGAAGGCGGCCTGATTTCCGCGCATCGCCGCTGTCCGGCAACTGCCGAGCTCTGACGCGTACCCGCAACAGGAAGCCGGCTGACATTGTTGGGCGGCGACCGATGTGCATAATGAATTCATGCCGTTGATCCCGACGCCCAGCGTCATCACCGCAAACCCGACAAAAGCCGCTTGGCATGCCAGGCGGCTTTTTTGTTTCCACGCCGACCTCAACAGGGAGCTACCCTCTCCATGCCTCTTCCCCCCGCACCTGCCAAGCGCGCCGCCATGCTCCCGCCGGAGGCCTACGATGCCCCGGCCCGGCCTTCGCTGAAGGGCGCGCGAAAATCGCAAGCGGCGGAAGCGCAGGACAACCCGCGGGCCGAGCGGCCGCAGGCCCAGGGCGACTTCGATCCGCGCGCGGGCGGCGGTGAGCTGCTTCCCGCGGTGCTCGCCGAGGAATTCGACGCCGAGGACGTCATCGTCGAGGACGCTCCCACAGCCGTCGCGCCCCGGATGCGCGAGCGCGCCCAGGCGGCGCCGCGGCCGCGCAAGCCGAAATCCACCGGCCCGGCCAAGCTGTTCGTGCTGGACACCAACGTGCTGATGCACGACCCGATGAGCCTGTTCCGCTTCGAGGAACACGACATCTTCCTGCCGATGATCGTGCTGGAGGAGCTCGACGGCCACAAGAAAGGCACCACCGAGGTCGCCCGCAACGCCCGCCAGGTCAGCCGCTCGCTCGATGCGCTGGCCGCGCCGCAGGGCGCCGACATCGCCAGCGGCCTGAAGCTCGACAGCACCGGCCACCGCGAAGCCGGCGGGTCGCTGTTCTTCCAGACCGCCGCGATGGAGTCCAAGCTGCCCAACAGCCTGCCTCCCGGCAAGGCGGACAACCAGATCCTGGGCGTGGTGGCGGCCCTGCGCGAGAAATTCGCGCCGCGCGAGGTGGTGCTGGTGTCCAAGGACATCAACATGCGCGTCAAGGCGCGCGCGCTCGGGCTGGACACCGAGGACTACCGCAACGACAAGACGCTGGACGACCTGGACCTGATGTATTCGGGTTCGCTCGCCCTGCCCCCGGACTTCTGGGCCAAGCACGGCAAGACGGTGGAGAGCTGGCAGTCGGGCAGCCACACCTTCTACCGCATCACCGGGCCGATCGTGCCCAGCCTGTTCATCAACCAGTTCGTCTATTTCGAGTCGCCCGGCGAGCCCAGCCTGTACGCCCGCGTGACGGAGATCCGCGCCAAGACGGCGGTGCTGAAGACGCTGAAGGACTACAACCACCTGAAGAACGCCGTCTGGGGCGTGACCACGCGCAACCGCGAACAGAACTTCGCGATGAACCTGCTGATGGACCCGGAAGTGGACTTCGTCACCCTGTCCGGCACAGCCGGCACCGGCAAGACGCTGCTGGCGCTGGCCGCCGGCCTGACGCAGGTGCTGGACGACCGCCGCTACACCGAGATCATCATGACCCGCGCCACCGTGAGCGTGGGCGAGGACATCGGCTTCCTGCCCGGCACCGAGGAAGAAAAGATGGGCCCGTGGATGGGCGCGCTGGACGACAACCTGGAAGTGCTGGGCAAGACCGACACCAGCGCCGGCGAATGGGGGCGCGCCGCCACCAACGAGCTGATCCGCAGCCGCATCAAGATCAAGAGCATGAACTTCATGCGCGGGCGCACCTTCCTGAACAAGTACGTGATCCTCGACGAGGCGCAGAACCTCACGCCCAAGCAGATGAAGACGCTGGTCACGCGGGCGGGCCCCGGCACCAAGATCATCTGCATGGGCAACCTGGCGCAGATTGACACGCCCTACCTCACCGAAGGCTCATCGGGCCTGACCTTCGCGGTGGACAAGTTCAAGGGCTGGCCGCACAGCGGCCACATCACGCTGGCGCGGGGCGAGCGGTCGCGTCTCGCGGACTTCGCGAGCGAGGTGCTTTAGAGGCACTCCTGGAAGAAGGCGCGTGGCCGGTGCGGCGTGCCTGCTTCACGCTCTGTTCCAGCGCCTCGGCCAGCGTGCGGCTGAGCCGGTTTTCCAGGAACGCCAGCACGGCCTTTTCCTCGGCTTTCAGCGCCGCGATGTCGGCCTGCGCTTGCGCCTCCTGCAGCGCTTGGTCCGCCAGCTCCAGCTGCAGCGCGCCCTGCGCATAGGCCGCGAACACCTCGGGGTGCACATAGCATTTGCGGCAGATGGCCGGCGTATTGCCCAGGCGCGCGGCGACCTGCTCGATGGCCGCGCGCAGGATGCGCTTGGCCGCAGCCTGCGTCTGCGCGCTCTCGCTGCCGTGCAGCGCCAGCGCGGCCATCACCGTGCCGGCCCAGGTGCGGAAGTCCTTGGCCGTGATGTCCTGGCCGGTGATGTCCTTCAGGTAGGTGTTCACGTCCGACGAGCTGATCCGCCGCACCTCGCCATCCTCGTCGACGTACTGGAACAGTTCCTGCCCCGGCAGGTCCTGGCAGGCACGGATGATCCTGGCCACACGCGGGTTCTTCACCTGCAGCTTCCAGCTCTTGCCGCTCTTGCCCTTGAACTGGAACCGCAGCTGCGTGCCCTCCACCTTCACGTGGCGGTTGCGCAGGGTAGTCAGCCCGTAACTGCCGTTGGCCTTCGCGTAATCGTCGTTGCCGACCCGGATCAGCGTGGTGTCCAGCAGGTGCGCCACGGTGGCCAGCACCTTCTCGCGCGGCAGCCCGCGCAGCGCCATGTGTTCGGCCACACGCGCGCGCAGCGCGGGCAAGGCCTTGGCGAACGCCACCATGTGCTCGTACTTGGTGCTCTCGCGCGCCTCGCGGAACTGCGGGTGGTACTTGTACTGCTTGCGGCCCCGCGCATCGCGGCCGGTGGCCTGCAGGTGGCCGTTGGCCCTGGTGCAGATCCATACATTGGTCCAGGCCGGCGGAATCGCCAGCCGGCGGATGCGGTCCAGCACGGCCTCGTCGGACACCGGATCGCCGTTGGCCTTGAGGTAGCCGAAGCCGTCGCGCCCGGCTTCGCGCCGGATGCCGGGCATCTCGTCCGTGACGTAGACCAGCCCGGCCGATTCGGCGGCTTCGCGCGGATCGGCGGCGGATGGCGTGTCGTCGGCGCTGGGCTGCATGCCCGGCAGTGTCCCGCGCTCCCTGGCGCTGCCGCGTAGGACGGCGGCGTGCCTGCGCGCGCGGCTGCGGCTCAGAAGTCCGAACTGCCGGAGGCCAGCGACTCGAACTTGGTCAGCGGCTTCAGGAAGGCCAGCTTCACCGTGCCGGTGGGGCCGTTGCGCTGCTTGCTGATGATGATCTCGGCGACCCCGGGCTCCTTGGAGTCCTTGTTGTAGTAGTCGTCGCGGTAGATGAACATGATGACGTCGGCGTCCTGCTCGATGGCGCCGGACTCGCGCAGGTCGCTCATCATCGGACGCTTGTCGGTGCGCGACTCCACGCCGCGCGACAGCTGCGACAGCGCGATCACCGGGCAGCCCAGTTCCTTGGCCAGCATCTTCAGGCCGCGCGAGATCTCGCCCACCGCCGTGGCGCGGTTCTCCTCGCTCATGCTGCCGGACACGCTCATCAGCTGCAGGTAATCCACCACGATCAGGCCCAGCTTGCCGCCGCACTGGCGCGCCAGCCGCCGCGCGTTGGCGCGCAACTCGCTGACGGTGAGGCCGGGGGTCTCGTCGATGTGCAGCGACACGTTGCGCAGCTTCTCGATGGCCTCGGTCAGGCGCGGCCATTCGTCGTCGGTCAGCTTGCCGGTGCGCAGGTGGCCCTGGTCGATGCGGCCGATCGAACCGACGATACGCACCGCCAGCTGCGAGGCGCCCATTTCCATGGAGAACACGGCCACCGGCAGGCCTTCGTTCAGGGCGACATGTTCGGCGATGTTGATTGCAAACGCGGTTTTTCCCATACTCGGCCGCGCCGCCAGCACCACCATGTCGCCTGCCTGGAAGCCCGAGGTCATGCGGTCCAGGTCGTAGAAGCCGGTCGGCACGCCCGTGATGTCGTTCGGGTTGTCCGCCATCTCCTGCACGCGGTCCAGCAGCTGCACCACCAGGCTGTCCATGCCCTGGAAGCCCTGCTTCATCCGCGAGCCTTCCTCGCCGATGTTGAAGATCTTCTGTTCGGCTTCGTCCAGGATCTTGTCGACCGCCCGGCCCTGCGGGTTGAAGGCCGCGGTGGCGATCTCGTCGCTGGCGCTCACCAGCTTGCGCAGGATCGCGCGCTCGCGCACGATCTCCGCGTAGCGGCGGATGTTGCCGGCACTGGGCACGTACTGCGCCAGCGCGTTGAGGTAATTGAGCCCGCCCACCGCGTCCGCGTTGCCCTGGCTTTGCAGGTGCTCGTTGACGGTGATCACGTCGGCCGGCTTGGAAGCATTGACCAGCGCGCCGATGGCGGCGTAGATCAGCTTGTGCTCGTAGCGATAGAAGTCGCCATCGGTCAGCAGGTCGCCCACGCGGTCCCAGGCACCGTTGTCCAGCAGCAGGCCGCCCAGCACGCTGGACTCCGCCTCCACCGAATGCGGCGGCACCCGCAGCTGCGCAACCTGGCGGTCGCGCGGGCCTTCGTCGTTGATCGGTGTCAGGACGGCGGACATCAGCGGCTTTTCCTCATCTTGGCAATCCTATGTGGCGGCCGGTACGAGCGCCATGCCGCTCGGCGGCGTGCGTGCACAAGGCTGGGAACAGCCTGTGGACAAGCAGTGACCAACGCGGGACAACCCCCTGCGCCAAAAAGAAAAGCCGCCCGCAGGCGGCTTTCCGAAGCTTCAGCGCTTAAGCGGTTTCGCCCAGCACCGTGACGCTGATGTCCACCACCACGTCGGTGTGCAGCGCCACCGAGACCTGGCTCTCGCCCACGGTCTTGATCGGGCCATTGGGCATGCGCACCTGGCCCTTGGCGACCGGGTAGCCGATCTTGGTCAGTTCCTCGGCGATGTCGAAGTTGGTGACCGAGCCGAACAGGCGGCCGTCCACGCCGGCCTTCTGGGTCAGCTTGACGGTGGTGCCGGCCAGCTTCTCGCCCTGGGCTTGCGCCGCGGACAGCTTGGTGGCGGCGGCCTTTTCCAGTTCGGCGCGCTTGGCTTCGAATTCCGCCTTGTTGGCATCGGTGGCGCGGCGGGCGCGGCCGGTCGGGATCAGGAAGTTGCGGGCGTAACCGTCCTTCACCTTCACGATCTCGCCGAGATCGCCCAGGTTCACCACCTTGTCGAGCAGGATGACTTGCATGGGTGCTCCTTAGATCTTGTGCTGGTCGCTGTACGGGACCAGGGCCAGGAAGCGCGCGCGCTTGATGGCGGTGTTCAGCTGGCGCTGGTAGATCGCGCGGGTGCCGGTCAGGCGCGCCGGGATGATCTTGCCGTTCTCGGCGACGAAATCGCGCAGCGTGTCGACGTCCTTGTAGTCGATTTCCTCGACACCGGCGACGGTGAAGCGGCAGAAGCGCTTGCGCTTGAACAGCAGCGACTGGGTGT
>JAZKIV010000065.1:0-116811 GCA_040384685.1 Pseudomonadota bacterium
GCGCTGCAGGCCGAACATCGAGTAGTAGATGTAGAACGGCACCATGATGCGGTTGCTGGTGCTGTAGCTGGTGGCCGCGGCGATCCAGCTGGCCATGCCGCCGGCCTCGTTGATGCCTTCCTGCAGGATCTGGCCGCCCACATCCTCCTTGTAATAGGAGACCTGGTCGCGGTCCTGCGGGGTGTACTTCTGGCCTTCGGGGTTGTAGATGCCGATCTGGCGGAACAGGCCTTCCATACCGAAGGTGCGCGCCTCGTCCACCAGGATGGGCACGATGCGCGGGCCGATCTCCTTGTCGCGCAGTAGCACGGTGAGGAAGCGCACGTAGGCCTGGGTGGTGCTGATCTCGCGGCCCTCGGCCGTCGGCTCGGTGACGGCCTTGAAAGCCTCGATGTCAGGCACCTTCAGCTGCTCGTCGGCCCGGGTGCGGCGCTTGGGCAGGTAGCCGCCCAGCGCCTTGCGGCGCGCGTGCAGGTACTCCATCTCCGGCGTGTGGTCGGCCGGTTTGTAGAACGGGATGTCGGCCAGCTTGTCGTCGGGGATCGGGATGTTGAAGCGGTCGCGGAAGATGCGCACGTCGTCGTCGGTCAGCTTCTTGGCCTGGTGCGCGATGTTCTTGCCTTCGGCCGCCTTGCCCATGCCGAAGCCCTTCACGGTCTTGATCAGCAGCACCGTGGGTTGGCCCTTGTGGTTCACCGCGCGGTGGTAGGCCGCATACACCTTCTGCGGGTCGTGGCCGCCGCGGTTCAGGCGCCAGATGTCCTCGTCGCTCATCTTGGCCACCATCTCCAGCGCCTTGGGGTGCTGGCCGAAGAAATGCTTGCGCACGAAGGCACCGTCGTTGGCCTTCATGGCCTGGTAGTCGCCGTCCAGCGTCTGCATCATGATCTGGCGCAGGACGCCCTCCTTGTCGCGCGCCAGCAGCGGGTCCCAGTAGCTGCCCCAGATCAGCTTGATGACGTTCCAGCCGGCGCCGCGGAATTCGCCCTCCAGCTCCTGGATGATCTTGCCGTTGCCGCGCACCGGGCCGTCCAGCCGCTGCAGGTTGCAGTTGACCACGAAGACCAGGTTGTCCAGCTTCTCGCGCGCGGCCACGCCGATGGCCCCCAGCGACTCCACCTCGTCCATCTCGCCGTCGCCGCAGAACACCCACACCTTGCGGTTCTCGGTGTTCGCGATGCCGCGCGCGTGCAGGTACTTCAGGAAGCGCGCCTGGTAGATCGCCATCAGCGGCCCCAGGCCCATCGACACCGTGGGGAACTGCCAGAACTCGGGCATCAGCTTGGGGTGCGGATAGCTCGACAGGCCCTTGCCGTCCACTTCCTGGCGGAAGTTCAGCAGCTGCTCCTCGGTGAGGCGGCCTTCCAGGAAGGCGCGCGCATAGACGCCGGGCGAGCTGTGGCCCTGGATGTAGAGGCAGTCGCCGCCGTGGTCTTCGCTTTCGGCGTGCCAGAAGTGGTTGAAGCCGGCGCCGAACATGGTGGCCACCGAGGCGAAGGAGCTGATGTGGCCGCCCAGGTCGCCACCGTCCTCGGGGTGCAGTCGGTTGGCCTTGACCACCATCGCCATGGCATTCCAGCGCATGTAGGCGCGCAGGCGCTCTTCCATCTCCAGGTTGCCGGGGCAGCGCTCCTCGTCCTGCGGCTCGATGGTGTTGACGTAGCCGGTGGTGGCGGAGAACGGCATGTCGATGCCCTCCTGCCGCGCCTGCTCGAGCAGCTGCTCCAGCAGGAAGTGGCCGCGCTCGCGGCCCTCCGAGGCGATGACGGCCGACAGCGCGTCGATCCACTCGCGGGTTTCCTGGGCGTCCGCATCGTTGGCGGCCGAGCCGAACAGGTTGTCGGGCTGAGCTGACATCGTCTTGTCTCCTGTGTTCTCTTGGGGAATTTAGTACGGGCATTCCGCTCGTGGGGCAAGTGTCGCATGTTTCGAAGGTCATTTCAAATGGTGCCTTCGCATTCCATAATGTGGTTTTGACCTGACTTCCAGGCATGGTGCGGCCGTTCGCAGCACCTACACTGTCGCGATGCAAGACTCCCCCGCGTCCGAACTGCTGCCGGACACGCTCGCGCCCGCGCCCGCGGTGTGGCGCCTCTGGTGGCGCCGCCAGACGCCGACGCGGCAGGACCGCTTCGCCATGCTGGCGCCGCTGGCCGCGGTGCTGCTGTTCCTGGCCGCCATCGTGTCGGCCTTCTGGTACCTGCGGCTGGAAGAGGTGGACCGCGAGCAGGAGGCGATCAAGCGCGACGTGGAGTACGCGCAGCAGCGCGTGCGGCTGCGCCTGCTGGAGCGGCAGGAGCAGATCATGCGCATCGCGCGCGACATCTCCAACAAGGAGGTGGACGCCGAGGAGTTCTCCGGCCGCAGCGAAGCCATGGTGGTGCAGTACCCCGAGCTGCAGGCGCTGACCTGGATCGACGAGCGCCGCCGCATCCGCGCGAGTTATGCCGCCCCCAGCCTGAGCGGGCCGCAGCTGCGCGCGCCGGGCGACACGCTGCGCGCCGGCGAGACCGAGGTGATCTTCGGGCTGGCGCGCGACCTGCAGCAGCCGGTGTATTCGCAGCCGGCCGCCGGGCCCGACAGCTCGGGGCTGCTGCAGCTGCACGTGCCGCTGTCCGACCAGGGCCGCTTCGGCGGCGTGATCCTGGGCGAGTACTCCATCGACGGCCTGTTGCGCTACGCCGTGCCGGCCGACGTGTCGGCCAAGTACGCGGTGGCCCTGCTGGACGGCAAGGGCCGGGTGCTGGCCGGCGCCACCGTGCCGGCACGCAACCCGGCCACCCAGCTGCTGCCCTGGGCGGCCGCGCAGCCGAACGAGTACGAGGTGCCGGTCTCGCCGGTGGGCAACGGCCTGGTGCTGCGCGCGCAGGCCTACCGCACCTCGCTGGGCGTGATCGGCAGCGGCCTGTTCTGGCTGGTGATCGCGCTGTCCACCATGACCGCGTGGATGCTGCTGGCCAACTGGCGCCACACGCGCCGGCGCATGCAGGCGCAGCAGGCGCTGATCCGCGAGACCAACTTCCGCCGCGCCATGGAGAACTCGGTGCTCACCGGCATGCGCGCGCTCGACCTGAATGCGCGCATCACCTACGTGAACGCAGCCTTCTGCCAGATGACCGGCTGGGACGAGCACGAGCTGGTCGGCTGCACCCCGCCCTTCCCCTACTGGCCCGACGAAGACCGCGACATGCTGAGCGCGAGGCTGCAGGACGAGCTGCACGGGCGCGCCTCGCCGGGCGGCATCCAGACGCGCGTGAAGCGCAAGGACGGCACGCTGTTCGACGCCCGCCTGTACGTGTCGCCGCTGGTCGACGCCAAGGGCCACCAGAGCGGCTGGATGACCTCGATGACCGACATCACCGAGCCCAACCGCATCCGCGAGCAGCTGCAGGCCGCGCACGAGCGCTTCACCACCGTGCTGGAAGCGCTGGACGCCGCGGTGTCGGTGACGCCGCTGGGCAGCGAGGAGCTGCTGTTCGCCAACAAGCTGTACCGCCAGTGGTTCGGCAGCCTCGGCACCGGCCACCTGCAGATGGTGGCGCAGGCCGGCGTGCCGGAGCATCCGCGCACCACCGGCGAAAGCCTGGACGAGGTCGATTCGCTGGTCGGCCTGCCGACCGGCACGCTGACCTCGGCGCAGTCGGAGCATGCGGAGATCTACGTGCCCGACCTGGGCAAGTGGATCGAGGTGCGCTCGCGCTACCTCAACTGGGTGGACGGCCGGCTGGCGCAGATGGTGATCGCCACAGACATCACGCCGCGCCGCCACGCCGAGGAACTGTCGTCGGCGCAGGCCGAGCGCGCGCAATCCGCCAGCCGCCTGATCACCATGGGCGAGATGGCCTCCAGCGTGGCGCACGAACTGAACCAGCCGCTGACGGCCATCGTGAACTACTGCAACGGCCTGATCTCGCGCATCCGCGCCCGGCAGATCCCGGAAGAGGACGTGCTGGCCGCGCTGGAGAAGACGGCGCGCCAGGCGCAGCGCGCCGGCCAGATCATCCAGCGCATCCGCTCCTTCGTGAAGCGCAGCGAGCCGAACCGCACGCCCTCGGACGTGGCGGTGATGGTCAACGAGGCGGTGGAGCTGGCCGAGATCGAGCTGCGCCGGCGCAACGTGCGGCTGTCGCACTACGTGGCCGCGCGGCTGCCGCGGCTGATGGTCGACCCGATCCTGATCGAGCAGGTGCTGGTCAACCTGCTGAAGAACGCCGCCGAATCGATCGAGCACGCGCGCCGGCCGGTGTCGCGCCGCAGCGTGGAGCTGCGCGTGATCCCGCGCCACATCGACGAACAGCCGGTGGTGGAGTTCTCGGTGCTGGACTCCGGCCAGGGCCTGGCGCCCGAGGTGATGGAGCGCCTGTACGAGGCCTTCTTCTCCACCAAGGCCGAAGGCATGGGCATCGGGCTGAACCTGTGCCGCACCATCGTGGAGTCGCACCAGGGCAGGATGCAGGCGGAGAACATCTACAATGGCGCCGATGTGGTGGGCTGCCGGTTTTCCTTCTGGATTCCGGTCTCTTCCGCTATCAATTCTGTAGTAGGCAAGGACACGGGCATCGTGGCCTGAGCCGCCCAGGCGGCGTGCCATGCGCGTCCGCGGAGACTGACCAATGAGCTTGATTCCCAAGAAGGGCACGGTGTACGTCGTCGACGACGACGAGGCCGTGCGCGACTCGCTGCAGTGGCTGCTGGAAGGCAAGGACTACCGCGTGCGCTGCTTCGAATCGGCCGAGTCCTTCCTCGCCCGCTACGACCCGCGCGAAGTGGCCTGCCTGATCGTGGACATCCGCATGGGCGGCATGACCGGGCTGGAACTGCAGGACCGGCTGGTGGAGCGCAAATCGCCGCTGCCCATCGTCTTCATCACCGGCCACGGCGACGTGCCGATGGCGGTGAACACCATGAAGAAGGGCGCCATGGATTTCATCCAGAAGCCTTTCAAGGAAGACGAGCTGGTGAGCCTGGTCGAACGCATGCTGGAGCGCGCCAAGGACACCTTCGCCGAATACCAGAGCGCGGCCAGCCGCGACGCGCTCTTGTCCAAGCTGACTTCGCGCGAGGCCCAGGTGCTGGAGCGCATCGTGGCCGGGCGCCTGAACAAGCAGATCGCCGACGACCTGGGCATCAGCATCAAGACGGTGGAGGCGCACCGCGCGAACATCATGGAAAAGCTCAACGCGAACACCGTGGCCGACCTGCTGAAGATCGCGCTGGGGCAGAACGCGCCGAAAGCCTGACGCAACCGATGACAGCCAAGCTCATTGACGGCAATGCCGTCGCCAACCAGGTCCGTGCCGAAGTGGCCGGCCGCATCGACGCCCTGAAGGGGCGCGGCGTGCAGCCGCACCTGGCCATCGTCCTGGTGGGCGACGACCCGGCCAGCGACGTGTACGTCAAGCACAAGGTGGCCGACGGCCAGAAGACCGGGCTGAAGGTCACGCTGGAGCGTTATCCGGCCGACATGGCCGAGGAGGCGCTGCTCGCCCGCGTGCGCGCGCTCAATGCAGATGCGGCGGTGCACGGCATCCTGGTGCAGCTGCCCCTGCCCGCGCACATGGATGAGCACAAGGTGATCGAGACGATTTCCCCGGCCAAGGACGTGGACGGCTTCCACGTGGTCAGCGCGGGCTCCCTGCTCACCGGCCTGCCCGGCTTCTGGTCCTGCACGCCCTACGGCTGCATGAAGCTGTTGGAAAGCACGGGCATCGACCTGCGCGGCAAGAACGCCGTGGTGATCGGCCGCAGCAACAACGTCGGCAAGCCCATGGCGCTGATGCTGCTGCAGAAGAATGCCACCGTCACCATGTGCCACAGCGCCACGCGCGACCTGAAGGCGCACACGCTGCAGGCCGACGTGGTCGTCGCCGCTGTCGGCCGGCGCAACATCGTCACGGCCGACATGGTCAAGCCCGGCGCGGTGGTGATCGACGTCGGCATGAACCGCAACGACGAAGGCAAGCTCTGCGGCGACGTCGATTTCGACGGCGTGAAGGAAGTCGCCGGCTGGATCACGCCGGTGCCGGGCGGCGTCGGCCCGATGACGCGCGCCATGCTGCTGGCCAACACCATCGACGCGGCGGAGCGCGCGGGCCGCGGCTGAGCAGCGCCGCCGTCCGTGGCGCTTCGTGGCAATGCATCACGGCCATCGGCAACGTCAATGCCCGCACGGCGTTGAAACGCCCGCCGCTGCCGCAAAATGCGTCGGATGACACATCCGCTTGCCGCCAACCCGCTTCTCGATTTCCACGACCTTCCCCTGTTCGACCAGGTCAAGCCTGAGCACGTGGTCCCGGCGCTGGACGACCTGCTCGCCCAGGCCGACCGTGCGCTGGAAACGGTGACCGCCCAAGACTTTCCCGCGCAATGGGATGCGATCGCCAAGGTGCTGGACGTCGCGACCGAGAACCTGGGCCGTGCCTGGGGCGTGGTCAGCCACCTCAACGGCGTGGCCGACACGCCGGAGCTGCGCGCCGCCTACAACGCCGCGCTGCCCAAGGTGACGGAGTTCTGGACCCGGCTGGGCGCCGACGAGCGGCTCTATGCCAAGTACAAGGCCATCGACCCGGCCGTGCTGAACGCCGAGCGGCGCCAGGCCCACAAGAACGCGATGCGCAACTTCGTGCTCTCGGGTGCCGAGCTGCACGGCGAGGCCAAGGAACGCTTCGCGCGTATCCAGGAGCGCCAGGCCGAGCTCAGCCAGAAGTTCAGCGAGCACGTGCTGGACGCGACCGATGCGTACTCCTACTACGCGGACGGGAGCGAACTGGCCGGCGTGCCGCCGGACGTGGTGCAGGCCGCGCGCGCCGCTGCACAAGCGCAAGGCAAGGCCGGCCACAAGCTCACCCTGAAGATGCCGGTCTACCTGCCGGTGATGCAGTTCGGCCACAACCGCACGCTGCGCGAGCGCCTGTACCGCGCCTACGTCACGCGCGCCAGCGACCAGGGCGAGCCGCGCTTCGACAACACGCCGCTGATCCGCGACATCCTGGCGTTGCGCAAGGAAGAGTCGCAGCTGCTCGGCTACAAGAATTTTGCCGAAGTGTCGCTGGTGCCGAAGATGGCCGAATCGCCGGCCCAGGTGATCCAGTTCCTGCGCGACCTGGCGCGCCGTGCCCGGCCCTACGCGGAACGCGACGTGGCCGACATGCGCGCCTTCGCGCAGGAGAAGCTGGGCATCGCCGACCCGCAGGCCTGGGACTGGTCGTACATCGGCGAGAAGCTCAAGGAAGAGCGCTACGCCTTCAGCGAGCAGGAGGTCAAGCAGTACTTCACGGCGCCCAAGGTGCTGGCCGGCCTGTTCAAGATTGTCGAGACCCTGTTCGAAGTCGAGATCCGCCGCGACGATGCGCCGGTGTGGAACCCGTCGGTGGAGTTCTACCGCATCGAGCGAGGCGGCAAGCTGGTCGGCCAGTTCTACCTGGACCCTTCTGCCCGCAGCGGCAAGCGCGGCGGCGCCTGGATGGACGACGTGCGCGCGCGCTGGCTGCGCCCGGACGACGGCCGGCTGCAGACGCCGGTGGCGCACCTGGTGTGCAACTTCGCCGACGGCGTGGAGGGCCGCTCGCCGCTGCTGACGCACGACGACGTGATCACGCTGTTCCACGAATCCGGGCACGGCCTGCACCACATGCTGACGCAGGTGGACGAACGCGACGTGTCGGGCATCAGCGGCGTGGAATGGGACGCGGTGGAGCTGCCCAGCCAGTTCATGGAGAACTTCTGCTGGGAATGGGGCGTGCTCAAGCACATGACGGCGCACGTGGACACCGGCGAGCCGCTGCCGCGCGCGCTGTTCGACAAGATGCTGGCGGCCAAGAACTTCCAGAGCGGGCTGCAGACGCTGCGCCAGATCGAATTCGCGCTGCTGGACATGCTGCTGCACAGCGAACAGGACCCCGAGGCCGACATCCAGCCGCTGCTGGCGCGCGTGCGCGACGAAGTGTCGGTGCTGCAGCCGCCGGCCTTCAGCCGCATGGCGCACAGCTTCAGCCACATCTTCGCGGGCGGCTACGCGGCCGGCTACTACAGCTACAAGTGGGCCGAGGTGCTGAGCGCCGACGCTTATGCCGCCTTCGAAGAAACCTCTGGTAACGACGGATTGCCGAGCGTGGAAACCGGTAGAAAATACCGCCGAGCTATCCTGGAGGTCGGTGGGAGCCGGCCGGCGATGGAATCCTTCAAGGAATTCCGCGGGCGCGAGCCCACGCTGGACGCGCTACTGCGCCACCAGGGCATGGCCTGATCGATTTCGACCAACGCCCTTCTGGAGTTCGCCACCCTATGTCCGCTGCGCGCCTGTTTGTTGTTGCCGGATGGCTGGGCCTGCTGGCCGCCGCGTGGAGCGTTCCCGCCGGCGCCCAGCCGATCTACCGCATCGTCGGCCCTGACGGCAGGGTGACCTTCAGCGACCGCCCGCCGGCGGAGGGCACCCCCCGTGCCAGCACGGCGTCGACGGTGCCGCTGCCCGGGGGCGACGGGGGCGGGTCGCTGCCCTTCGAGCTGCGCGCGGTGGCCAGCCGTTACCCGGTGGTGCTGTACACGCAATCGGACTGCGGCCCCTGCGACAGCGGCCGCGTGTACCTGAGCGGGCGCGGCATTCCGTTCAGCGAAAGGACCGTGAGTTCGCGCGAGGACATCGAGGCGCTGCAGCGGCTGACCGGCGCGGCGCCGTCCTTGCCCATGCTGACCGTGGGCACCCAGCAGCTCAAGGGCTTCTCCGCCGTCGAATGGCAGCAGTTCCTGGACGCCGCCGGCTATCCGCAGAGCTCGCAGCTGCCGACCAGCTATCGCCGCCCGCCGGCATCGCCGCTGGTGGCGGCGCAGGCGCCGCAGCAGCCGCGTGCGCCTCAGCCCGCGCAGACCCAACCGGCTGCGCCAGCGTCGGTGGATTTGCCGCAGTCCGGGCCGACCGCTGAGAATCCCAACGGAATCCAGTTCTAGGCGACCGGCCTAGAACTCCAGCGTTCGCACGCCATCGGGCGTCCCGAGCAGGCAGACCGCGGCCTTCTGGTGGGCGAACACGCCCACCGTCACCACGCCCGGCCACTGGTTGACGTCGCTCTCGAATCCGAGCGGATCGGCGATCGACAGGCCGATCACGTCCAGGATGTGCTGGCCGTTGTCCGTCACCAGCGGCTGGCCGTCCTTCTGGCGCAATGTCGCCGTGCCGCCCAGCGCCGCGAACTGGCGCACGATGCGCCGCGTCGCCATCGGGATCACCTCCACCGGCAGCGGAAATTTACCGAGCACCTGCACCAGCTTCGATTCGTCGGCGATACACACGAAGCGGCGCGACTGGGCCGCGACGATCTTCTCGCGCGTGAGCGCGGCGCCGCCGCCCTTGACCATGTGGCCGCGGCCGTCGATCTCGTCGGCGCCGTCGATGTAGACGGCCAGTTCGTCGACCTCGTTGGCGTCGAACACCGGGATGCCGATGGCGCGCAGCCGCTCGGTGGAGGCAACCGAGCTGGACACGGCTCCGCGGATGCGGTTCTTCATGGACGCCAGCGCCTCGATGAATTTGTTGACCGTGGAGCCGGTGCCGACACCGACGATTTCGCCGGGCACGACGTACTGCAGCGCCGCCTGGCCCACCATGGCCTTGAGTGCGTCCTGATCGATGGAGGCCATTTGCGACAATCCTTGGTTGTTCCGACCAAGATTATCCATGTCGCTGCTGCCCTACCCGCTGGCCCGGCCCCTGCTTTTCAGCCTGGACCCCGAAGCCGCCCACGACCTCACGCTGGGCACACTGGCGCGCCTGCACGGCACGCCGCTGCGCTGGGCGTACTGCAACAGCTTCGTGGAGGACCCGGTGGATCTCGCCGGCCTGCGCTTTCCCAACCGCGTGGGCTTGGCCGCCGGCCTGGACAAGAACGCGCGCTGCATCGACGCGCTGGGTGCCATGGGCTTCGGCTTCGTCGAGGTCGGCACCGTCACGCCGAAGGCGCAGCCGGGCAACCCCAAGCCACGCATGTTCCGCCTGCCCGAAGCCAACGCGCTGATCAACCGCCTGGGCTTCAACAACGACGGCCTGGACGCCTTTCTCGCCAACGTCAAGCGTGCCGATTTCCGCACCAGCGGGCGCCTGCTGGGCCTGAACATCGGCAAGAACGCGGCCACGCCGATCGAGCGCGCCACCGACGACTACCTGGCCTGCCTGGAAGGCGTGTACCCGCACGCCGACTACGTCACCGTCAACATCTCCAGCCCGAACACCCAGAACCTGCGCGCGCTGCAGTCCGACGCGGCGCTGGACGGCCTGCTGTCGGCCGTCGCCGAACGCCGCACGCAACTGGCCGAGCGGCACGGCCGCCGTGTGCCGCTGTTCGTGAAGATCGCGCCGGATCTCGACGAGACCCAGGTGCGCTTCATCGCCGATGCCCTGCAGCGCCACGGCATGGACGGCGTCGTCGCCACCAACACCACCATCGGCCGCGAGGCAGTGACAGGCCTGCCGCACGCGCAGGAAACCGGCGGCCTGAGCGGCGCGCCGGTGCTGGCACCCAGCAACCGGGTGATCGCGCAGCTGCGCGCCGCGCTCGGCCCGGGCTTTCCCATCATCGGCGTGGGCGGCATCCTCAGCGCGGCGGATGCGGAGTCCAAGATCCGCGCCGGCGCCGACGTGGTGCAGATCTACACCGGCCTGATCTACCGCGGCCCGGCGCTGGTGGACGAGGTCGCGCGCGCGCTCCGTCGCCTGGGGCCGGCAGTCAGAACGGTCGGCTCGCGCTCAGCTTGACCGTGAGCTGGCGCCCCGGCGCCGGCTCGAAGAAGCGCCCGTTGCCCTCGTTGACGATGACCGAACCGGCGTAGCGGCGGCCGGTGAGGTTGTCGATGCGTGCGTACGCGCGCCATTGCCAGCCGGCCGCGTCCCAGACATAGCCGGCGTGCGCCGCCCAGGTGGTGAACGCGGGCGCGGCGTCGGTGTTGGTGTCGTTGACGAACACGCGGCTGGCGTGCCGCAGCTCGACGCCGCCGCGCCAGCCGCGCGCCGGCTCCCACCGCAGTTCGGCCGCGGTGAACGTTTTGGCCGTGCCCGGAATGCGGTTGCCGGCCGGCACCGCCAGCGTCGGCGTAGTGCACGGCGTGGCGGCGCAGGTGGCGAAGGCATCGCGGTAGCGCGCATCCAGCCATGTGTGCGCCAGCTGCAGGTGCCAGGCCGATGCGAATGCCGCGTCGAACGCCAGCTCCAGCCCGCGACGCCGCGTCGCGCCCGCGTTCTGGAAGGTGCTGCGCCCACCGCTGTTGGTCTGCGTGACGATCTCGTCGCGCGTATCGGTGTCGAACACCGCCGCCGACCAATGCGTGCGCACGGCGGCTTGCGGATCGGATCGGCCTTTCAGGCCGAGCTCGAGGTTGCGGCTGCGCGAGGGCCGCAGGTTCAGGTTCAGCCCCGGCGTGCCGTTCGGCCGGTACGCCAGCTCGTTGAAGGTCGGTGTCTCGAAGCCGCGGCCCCAGGCGGCGTACGCGTGCAGCCGCGGCGACAACGCGAACATCGCGGCGGCGACCGGCAAGGTGGCGCCATAGCGCAGGCCGCCGCTGTCATCGCCGTTGGGGCCGGCGATGTACCTGTCTTGCGAGGCGAAGCGCACGCTGCTGTGGCGCAGGCCGGCCGTCAGCGTCCAGCGCGGAGTCGGCTTCCACATCCCCTGCAGATACGGATCGAGGTTGCTGACCGTGTTGTCCTCGTCGCGCCGCGGCGCGCCCTGCACGCCGAAGACGGGACCGATGAAATTCTGGAAACCGCGGCGCTGCTCGGACAGGCGGTCCCAGGCCAGGCCGGCCACGAACTCCAGCGGCCGCTGCGCGAGTTCGGTCCGCGCCGTCCAGCGAACGTCGGCGCCGCCGTAGTGCCGGCCGAGGTCGATCACGCCGCCGGGATGCAGCGGATTGGCCTGCGCGCCGGTGGGAATCGCCTGGTACTGCACCGTGCTGCGGTCGCCGCCATAGACCATCACGCGCAGCGTGCGCCCCGCACCGAGGTCTCGCTCGTGCACCAGGCCCAGCTGCGCCTGCCGCACCGTCTTGCGCGTGTCGAACTGCAGCGCCGACGCATCGACACCGCGCGGCGCGGCTTCGAATTGCGCGCGCGTCAGGCCCAGCGGATCGTCGGCGCGCAGGTCCATCGCGTTGGCGGCCAGCATCCAGTCGCTGCCCTCGTTTTGCTTCCAGTCCAGTCGCAGGTTGCCGACGCCACGGTCCGCCGCGCTGTGCTCGCGCCAGCCGCCGGCGCGCAGCGCGCTGGCGCTCAGGTGGTAGCCGAGTGCGCCCTGCGCACCGGACAGGCGCAGCCCTGGGCGCAGCAAACCGTCGCTGCCAGCGGCGATGCTGGTGGTCAGCACGGGCGGGCCTTCGCCGCGCTCGGTGAACAGCTGCAGCACGCCGCCCGACGAATTGCCGTACAGCGCGGAAAACGGTCCGCGCAGCACCTCGACGCGCTCGGCCGACGACAGGTCGAAGTGCGAGAGCTGGCCCTGGCCGTCGGGCATGGTGGCTGGAATGCCGTCCACGTACAGCCGCACGCCGCGCACGCCGAAGGTGGAGCGCGCGCCGAAGCCGCGGATGGACAGCTGCAGGTCCTGCGCCCAGTTCTGCCGGTCGCGCGCCGTCACGCCCGGCACCAGCGCCAGGCTTTCCGACAGCTGCATTTCGGGCCGGCCGGCGGAGCGCAGGCGCTCGCCGGACACCACGTCCACCGAGGCCGGCACGTCGAACGGCGCGGCTTCGGTGCGGGTGGCGCTGATGGTGACTTGCGGCAGCGTCTGCGCGAAGGACGGCGCGAGCGCGAGCACCAGTGGAAGCAGGGCGACACGGCGCCGCCGCATCAACGCGCCTCGAGCTGCGCGGCGACCTCTTCGGCAATCGCCAGCGCGCTGGTCAGCCCCGGCGACTCGATGCCGAACAGGTTGACCAGCCCCGGCACGCCGTGCAGCGCGGGGCCGTCGATGCGGAAATCCGGCGCGGCCTCGCCCGGCCCGTAGATCTTGGGCCGCACGCCGCTGTAGCTGGGCACCAGCGCGCCGTCGGGCAGGCCGGGCCAATAGCGCCGCACCTCGGCATAGAAGCCGTCGGCGCGTGCTGGATCGACGGCGTAGTCGATGCGCGCCGGATCGGTGGTGTCCAGCCATTCCAGGTCGGGCCCGAACTTGGCCTGGCCGCCCAGGTCCAGCGTGAGGTGCACGCCCAGCCAGGCGTCGGCCGGCGCCGGATAGACCAGGCGCGAGAACGGCGCGCGGCCGGCCAGCGCGTAGTAGCTGCCTTTGGCGAAATGCTCGCGCGGGATGAAGTCCGGAGAGAGCCCTTCGAAGCGCCGCGCCAGCGCGCAGGCATGCAGCGAAGCGGAATTGACGACCACGTCGGCGGCAAGCTCGCTGCCGTCCGCCATGCGCACGACGTGCGGCGCACCACCCTGCCCCAGCACGGCGCTCTCGACCGCCGAGCCCAGCGCGACCATGCCGCCGGCGCGTTCCAGGTCGCCTTGCAACGCCAGCATGAAGCCGTGGCTGTCGACGATACCGGTGGTGGGCGACAGCAGCGCGGCGCTGCAACGCAGCCCGGGCTCCAGTGCCTGCGCCTCCTCACCCGTCAGCCACTGCACCGGCACGCCGTTGGCGACGGCGCGGTCCTGCAGGCCGCGCAACGCAGCCGCTTCGCCGTCGCTGGTGGCAACCACCAGCTTGCCGCAATTGCGGTGCGCCACGCCGTGGCTGTCGCACAGCGCATACAGCAGCTGCTTGCCGCGCACGCACAGCCGCGCCTTCAGCGAGCCCGGTGCGTAGTACAGCCCGGCGTGGATGACCTCGCTGTTGCGCGAGCTCACGCCCTGGCCGATGGCGGTCTGCGCCTCGACGACGATGACCTCGCGGCCGGCCTGCGCCAGCACGCGCGCCACCGCCAGGCCCACCGCGCCCGCCCCGATGACGACGGCGTCGATGCGGTCCATCAGGCGAGTTGCCGGGGGTCCAGCGCCAGCAGCATCTCCACCATGCGCATCAGGTGCAGGCGCAAGGTGTCGAAGCCTTCATGCTGCGCGAACGTGCCCTCGTCCATGTACAGCTTGCGGTTGATCTCCAGCTGGATGCTGTGCCGCTGCCGCGCCGGGTCGCCGTAGCGCCGCACCAGTTCCACGCCCTTGTACGGGTGGTTGTAGGCCACGTCGTAGCCGAAGCCGCGCAGGAAGGCCGCGAGCCGCTGCGACAGGCGCGGGTCGGCCGTGCTGCCGTCGCGGTCGCCGACCACGAAGTCGGCGTGCACCATGCCGGGAAACTCGGTGGCGTGGCTGGAGGCGACGGCCGGCATCGAATGGCAGTTGATGTGGATGCTGTAGCCGTGGCGCGCATGCGCCGCCTCGATGGCCGCCGCCACCGCGGCATGGTACGGATTCCAGCATTGGTCGATGCGCGCGCGCACCTCGGCCACGGCCAGCTGCCGCTCGTAGATCGGCACGCCTTCGTCGGTGTAGCGCCAGACCAGGCCCTTGCCCAGGCGGATCTTGGAGACGGCGGCGGCATCGGTGCGCACCGGTTGGTCCCAGGCGCCGTCGAGCAGATCCAGGTCCAGCTCGGCCGTGTCGCGGTTGGTGTCCAGGTAGCTGCGCGGAAACAGCGCCTCGATCCAGGCGACGCCGAGCGCGGGCGCGAAGTCGTAGAGCTTTTCCACATGCGTGTCCTCGGCCGTGCGCAGGGCCTCCAGCGAACAGGCATGGCGGAAATCCTCCGGATAGTGCACGCCGCTGTGCGGCGAATCCAGCACCAGGGGCGTGCTGCCGGGGACCACGCGAACCAGGGAACTCATGGACGAGATTGTGGCGCAGGCGCGCCCGCTCAGGTGCCGCTGGGAAACCTCCGTGCCCACAAATCCGTGAGCCGTGGATCCGCGTCCACCCGGGCCACCACCTCCGCCAACCGGGGTGCCTCGCGGGCGAAACGCTCGCGCCCCGGGCTCCAGCGCGACACCACCGCCACGTACAGGTCCAGCACAGTGAGCGTGTCGCCCAGGATGTAGCGGCCGGGCCGCACCTGCGCCTCCATCGCGCGCCAGCATTCGGCGATGCGCTCGATGGTGCGCTGCCGGATCACGCGCTCCGCATCGGCGCCTTCGGCCAGCCGCGAGGGCACGTCGCGCACCCAGTACATGGGATAGATCGCGGCGGGCAGGAACACCATCCAGCGCAGGTACTGCGCGCGCGCCGCGTCATCGATTGCGGGACAGAGCTTCGCCTCCGGATGCCGGTCGGCCAGCCACATCAGGATGGCCGCGCTTTCGGTGAGGAGTTCGCCGCCGGGCAGCACCAGCGCCGGGATCTGCCGCATCGGGTTGATCGCAGCCATGCGCTCGCGCTGGGCATCGCTCTCGAAGGTGGGAATGTCGATCAGGTCGTAGGGCGCGCCGACCAGGTCCAGGGTGGCTTCGACGGCCACCGAGCCGGAGCCGGCGGCGCCGTAGAGGGTGTAGCGGAAGACGGGGGGAATGGACGTCATCGACCGCGAGGCTACCACCGCGGCATCAGTCGTGGGCCGCGTCCTCGCCGGTGGCCGAAGGGTGATCGCCGCCACCGCCCCGATGGTGTCCTGAGGAGGATTTGCCCGCGTCGAGCCCCGCGCCGGACGTGTGCTGCCTGCGCGCGGTGAAGCGCTCGAGTTCCTGGTTCAGCAGCTCGCGCCGCAGATCCAGCGGCAGCGTTTCGTTTGCCCAGCTGGTGTCGGCATCCGAACTCGTTGTCTTGCGTGCACCAGTGGTCGTCATGATGTCAGTGGAACTCGCCCGGCTCGCTGCTGAGGTCGGCGCAGTCCGACGGATCGCGTACGCCGTGGCGTACAAGGAAGCCGGCCCCCCTCAGAGGTCCGGCGCGGGCGGCTGGCCCAGCCGCTTGTCGCTCCATTGCATGCAGTAGTCGATGAAGGCGGCGGAGTCGCTCTTCTCGAACACCGCGTCGGCGCCGAGCTTCAGGCAATGCTTGCGCATCCCCGGCGTGGCGTAGCTGCTGAAGACGATGATCGCCGTTGCCGGGCCGCGTGTCCGGTGGCAGCGGGCGATCGCGCCCAGGCCGCTGCCCTGGTCCAGGATCAGGTCGATCACGGCGAGGTCCCATTCCTGCGCATGCTCGTCCAGCCACAGCAAGGCCTCCGCCTCCGTGGCCGCGGTGCCCACGATTTCGAAGGACCCAAGCCGCGCGAACAGCTCCGCCAACAGGCTGTGCAGCCTCTTGTAGTCCTCCACCAGAAACACCCGCAGCTTCACGTGTCCTCCATCTGGAATCCGGATTGGAGCGCGCGGGAAACGGCACAGTCGTAGGACGCCATGCACTGCTGAGGTGGGACCACGCGTTGCGCTCGCACAAACGGAAACGGCACCCCGAAGGTGCCGTTTTCTCGCTGAATTCTGGTGGGTGATGCAGGGTTTGAACCTGCGACCCCTGCCGTGTGAAGGCAGTGCTCTACCGCTGAGCTAATCACCCGATCCCGTTTTCGGGAAGCCGGGATTATGCCACAGGCGAAACCGCGCTCATCCGCCAGAGCGTCTTGCCGCCGCTGGCCTTGTCGAGCTGCTGCAGCACCTTTTCGTGCTCGGCCGCTTCCTGGTCGTTGGCCAGCAGCACCGGCAGCGTGAACTGGCGCAGGTCCACCCGCGTCACGATGCCCGCGGCGCTGTCGGTCTCGGCCATGTCGATCAGCAGCGCGTCCTGGCCGCGCGTGAGGTTGATGTAGACGTCGGCCAGCAGCTCCGCGTCCAGCAGCGCGCCGTGCAGGGTGCGCCCGGAGTTGTCCACACCCAGGCGGTCGCACAGCGCGTCCAGGCTGTTGCGCTTGCCGGGGTACATCTCCTTGGCCATGGCCAGCGTGTCGGTGACCTGCGCGACGAAGCTGCGAAAGCGCGGCTGGCCTACGCGTTCGAGTTCCTTGTCGAGGAAACCCACGTCGAATGCGGCGTTGTGGATGATGATTTCCGCGCCCGCCAGGTACTCCAGCAGCTCGTCGGCGACGGCCGCGAACTTGGGCTTGTCGCGCAGGAATTCGTTGCTGATGCCGTGCACCTTGAGCGCGTCCTCGTGGCTGTCGCGCTCGGGGTTCAGGTAGAAGTGCTTGTTGTTGCCGGTGAGCTTGCGCGCCACCAGTTCGACGCAGCCGATCTCGATGATGCGGTCGCCGGCTTCGGCCGACAGGCCCGTGGTTTCGGTGTCGAGGACGATCTGTCGCATGGGCTGCGATTATGCTTGAGCGCTGCGTATCCAAAGAGGCTGTTGCATGTTCGATCTCACGGGAAAAACGGCGCTGGTGACCGGCGGCAACGGCGGCATCGGGCTGGGCATGGCGCGCGGGCTGGCGCAGGCCGGCGCACTGGTGGTGCTGGCCGGCCGCGACGCGGAGAAATCGCGCGCCGCGGTGGAGGCGCTGGACGCCGAGGGCCTGCAGGCCGATGCGATCCGGGCCGACGTCACCGACGAGGCGCAGGTGGCGCAGCTGTTCGAGGAACTCGGCAAGCGGCACGGCCGGCTGCATATCCTGGTGAACAACGCCGGCACCACGGTGCGCAAGATGCCGCAGGACATGAGCCTGGACGAGTGGAACCACGTGGTGGACACCAACCTCACCAGCGCCTTCCTGTGCTGCCGCGCGGCGCACGACTGGCTGCAGCGCGAAGGCGGCAAGGTGATCAACATCGGCTCGATGATGTCGATCTTCGGCGCGCCCTATGCGCCGTCCTATGGCGCGAGCAAGGGCGGCATCGTGCAGTTCACGCGCTCCATCGCCACCGCCTGGGCGAAGGACCGCATCCAGGCCAACGCCATCCTGCCGGGATGGATCGACACGGAGCTCACGCAAGGCGCGCGCGAGCAGGTGCCGGGACTCAACGAACGCGTGCTGGCGCGCACGCCGGCCGGCCGCTGGGGTGCGCCGGCCGACCTGGCGGGCACGGCGGTGTTCCTGGCCAGCGCGGCCAGCGATTTCGTCACGGGGACCGCCATCCCGGTGGACGGCGGCTATTCCATCGCCTGAAGAGCGCGAGGCCGCGCGGCCTCAGTGCTTTTCCTTGGCGTGGTTGATGGAGTAGCGCGGGATCTCCACCGTCAGGTCCTGCTGCGCCACGATGGCCTGGCAGGACAGGCGCGAGTTGGGCTCCAGGCCCCAGGCGCGGTCCAGCAGGTCCTCTTCGTTCTCGTCCATCTCGTTGAGCGAGTTGAAGCCCTCGCGCACCACCACGTGGCAGGTGGTGCAGGCGCAGCTCATGTCGCAGGCGTGCTCGATGGCGATGCCGTTGTCCAGCAACGCCTCGCAGACCGAGGTGCCGGCCGGCGCCTTGACCTCTGCGCCGTTGGGACAGTATTCGGGGTGCGGCAGGATCCGGATCACGGGCATTAGATGGCTTCCACGTTCTTGCCCGCCAGCGCGCGGCGGATGCCTTCGTTCATGCGCCGGGCGGCAAAAGCCTCGGTGCCCTTGGCCAATGCGTCGATGGCGGCTTCGATGGCCGCGGCGTCCTCGCCGGCGGCAACCAGCTTCAGCGTGACCATCAGGCCGTCGATGCGCTTGCGCTCTTCCTCGTCCAGCAACTGCGCATCGGCGTCCAGCGCGCTTTGCGTCGCCGCCAGCATGCGTTCGGCGTCCACCTTGGCCTCGGCGATGGCACGCGCCTTCATGTCCTGCTGCGCGGTGCTGAAGCTTTCCTGCAGCATGGTCGCGATCTGCTGGTCGGACAAGCCGTACGACGGCTTGACGGTGACCTCGGCTTCCACGCCGCTGCCCAGCTCGCGCGCGCCGACGTGCAGCAGGCCGTCGGCATCGATGGTGAAGGTGACGCGGATGCGCGCGGCGCCCGCCGCCATCGGCGGGATGCCGCGCAGCTCGAAGCGCGCGAGGCTGCGGCAATCGGCCACCAGGTCGCGCTCGCCCTGCACCACGTGGATCGCCATTGCGGTCTGGCCGTCCTTGAAGGTGGTGAAGTCCTGCGCCTTGGCAGTGGGAATGGTTTCGTTGCGCGGAACGATGCGCTCGACCAGCCCGCCCATGGTTTCGACGCCCAGCGACAGCGGGATCACGTCCAGCAGCAGCAGCTCGCCCTGCGGGTTGTTGCCGGCCAGCTGGTTCGCCTGGATGGCCGCGCCCAGCGCCACCACCTCGTCGGGGTTCAGGTTGACTAGCGGCTCGGTGCCGAAGAAGTCCGCCACCGCGCGGCGCACCTGCGGCATGCGGGTGGAGCCGCCGACCAGCACCACGCCGTTGATCTCGTCCTTGGCCAGCTTCGCGTCGCGCAAGGCCTTGCGCACTGCCGACAGCGTGCGCGCGGTCAGCTCCGCGGTGATGGCTTCGAAGTCGGCGCGGCCGACCTGCACGTCGCCGACCGCGCCGGTCAGCTGCACGCGCGCGGTGACGCTCTCCTGGTCGGACAGCTGCTCCTTGACCCGGCGCGCCAGCATCTTCAGCGAGGCCTTGTCCGAGGCGCTGAGCGTTTCCACCTCGACCTGGCGCAGCAGCCAGTCGGCCAGCGCGCGGTCGTAGTCGTCGCCGCCCAGCGCCGAGTCGCCGCCGGTGGACACCACCTCGAACACGCCGCGCGACAGGCGCAGGATGGAGATGTCGAAGGTGCCGCCGCCGAGGTCGTAGATCGCATAAGTCCCTTCGCTGGCGTTGTCCAGGCCGTAGGCGATGGCGGCGGCGGTGGGCTCGTTGATCAGGCGCAGCACGTTGATGCCGGCCAGCTGCGCCGCATCCTTGGTGGCCTGGCGCTGCGCGTCGTCGAAGTACGCGGGCACGGTGATCACCGCGCCGTACAGGTCGTCGTCAAACGTGTCCTCGGCGCGAAAGCGCAGGGTGGCCAGGATCTCGGCACTCACTTCCACCGGCGACTTCTCGCCGGCGCGCGTGTCCAGTGCCAGCATGCCGGGCTTGTCGACGAAGCGGTAGGGCAGCTTCTCGCGGTTGGGGATGTCGGCGAGGCCGCGGCCCATGAAGCGCTTGACCGAGGCGATGGTGTTCTCCGGGTCTTCCGCCTGCGCGGCCTGCGCCTCGTGGCCGATGCGGCGCCCGCCGTCCGGCAGAAAGCGCACCACCGACGGCAGGATCACGCGGCCCTGGTCGTCGGGCAGGCACTCGGCCACGCCGTTGCGCACGGCGGCCACCAGCGAATGCGTGGTGCCCAGGTCGATGCCGACCGCGATGCGCCGCTGGTGCGGGTCGGGTGCCTGGCCGGGTTCGGAGATTTGCAGCAGAGCCATCGTGTCGTTTTTCGTTACCGGCCTATTGTCCCAGTTGCTCGTAGCGCCGATCGACGTCCTGGGCAAAGCGCTCGACGAACATCAGGGCTCTCACTTGCTGGGCCGCGGCGGGCGCGTCGCGCTCGTCGTCCAGCAGGTGCTCGATGCGCTGCAGGGCCTGCCGCCGCGTGTGCTCGATGTGCCCGCACAACGCATCCAGCGCTTCCTGGGTCTCAGCCTCTTCCAGCTCTTCGCGCCACTTCAGCTGCTCGACCAGGAACACCGCCGGCATGGACGTATTCTTCTCCGCGTCGATGGCCGCGCCGCGCAGCTCGCACAGGTAGGCGGCGCGCTTGAGCGGGTCCTTCAGGCGCTGGTAGGCCTCGTTGATGCGCACCGACCACTGCATGGCGATGCGCTGCGCGGCCCCGCCCTGCGCCGCGAAACGGTCGGGGTGGGCTTCGCGCTGCAGCTCCTTCCAGCGCGCGTCGATGGCCGCGCGGTCCTGCGCGAAACGCCGCGGCAGGCCGAACAGGTCGAAATCGTCGGATTGCAGATCGAGGGCCACCTCAGACGCGGAAGCTCTCTCCGCAGCCGCAGCGGTCGCGCTCGTTGGGGTTGTTGAACTTGAAGCCTTCGTTCAGGCCTTCGCGCACGAAGTCCAGCTCGGTGCCTTCGATGTAGGCCAGGCTCTTGGGGTCGATCAGCAGCTTGACGCCGTGGTTCTCGAACACGATGTCTTCCGGCGCGATCTCGTCCACGTACTCGAGCTTGTAGGCCAGGCCCGAGCAGCCGGTGGTCCTCACGCCCAGGCGCACGCCCACGCCCTTGCCGCGCTTGCCGAGGTAACGGGTCACGTGGCGCGCCGCGGCTTCCGTCAGGGTCACTGCCATGGCGCCGCTCACATCCGTTCGCCCTGAGCTTGTCGAAGGGCTTCGACAGGCTCAGCCTGAGCGGAAGCGGAAGCGGCGCCGTGCTTTTTCTTGTAGTCCTCGACCGCCGCCTTGATCGCATCCTCGGCCAGGATCGAGCAGTGGATCTTCACCGGCGGCAGCGCCAGCTCTTCGGCGATCTGGCTGTTCTTGATGCCCGCCGCCTCGTCCAGCGTCTTGCCCTTGACCCATTCGGTCACGAGGGAGCTGGAGGCGATGGCAGAGCCGCAGCCGTAGGTCTTGAAGCGCGCGTCCTCGATCACGCCGGTCTGCGGATTCACCTTGATCTGCAGCTTCATCACGTCGCCGCAGGCCGGCGCGCCGACCATGCCGGTGCCGACCGACGCGTCGCCCTTTTCGAAGGAGCCGACGTTGCGGGGGTTCTCGTAGTGTTCAACGACTTTTTGCGAATAGGCCATGTTGTTCTCCTCTCAATGCGCGGACCACTGAATGGTGCTCAGGTCCACGCCGTCCTGGTACATCTCCCACAAGGGGCTGAGTTCGCGCAACTTGGCCACGTTCTGCTTGATCGTGGCGATTGCGTAATCGATTTCTTCCTCGGTCGTGAAACGGCCGATGGTCATGCGCAGGCTGCTGTGCGCGAGTTCGTCGCTGCGGCCGAGCGCGCGCAGCACGTAGCTGGGCTCCAGGCTGGCCGAGGTGCAGGCCGAGCCCGACGACACAGCCAAACCCTTGATGCCCATGATGAGCGACTCGCCTTCGACGAAGTTGAAGCTCATGTTCAGGTTGTGCGGCACCCGCTGTTCCAGGTTGCCGTTGACGAACACCTGCTCGATGGAACCCAGTCCGTCCAGCAGGCGCTGGTGCAGCTTGCGCGCGTGCTCCAGGTCCTTCGCCATGTCTTGCCTGGCGACGCGGAAGGCCTCGCCCATGCCGACGATCTGGTGCGTGGGCAGCGTGCCCGAACGCATGCCGCGCTCGTGGCCGCCGCCGTGCATCTGGGCTTCCAGGCGCACGCGCGGCTTGCGCCGCACGTACAGCGCGCCGATGCCCTTGGGCCCGTAGGTCTTGTGCGAAGCCAGGCTCATCAGGTCGACCGGCAGCGCCTTCAGGTCGATCTCGACCTTGCCGGTGGACTGCGCCGCGTCCACGTGGAAGATCACGCCCTTCTCGCGGCAGATGTTGCCCAGCGCCACGATGTCCTGGATCACGCCGATCTCGTTGTTGACGTGCATGACCGAGGCCAGGATGGTGTCCGGGCGGATCGCCGCCTTGAAGGTCTCCAGGTCCAGCAGCCCGTCTTCCTGCACGTCGAGATAGGTCACCTCGAAGCCCTGGCGCTCCAGCTCGCGCATGGTGTCCAGCACGGCCTTGTGCTCGGTCTTCACGGTGATCAGGTGCTTGCCGCGCGTCTTGTAGAAGTGCGCCGCGCCCTTGATCGCCAGGTTGTCCGATTCCGTGGCGCCGGAGGTCCAGACGATCTCGCGCGGGTCGGCGCCGATCAGCTCGGCCACCTGCGCGCGCGCTTTCTCGATCGCTTCCTCGGCTTCCCAGCCCCAGGCATGGCTGCGCGACGCGGCATTGCCGAAGTGCTCGCGCAGCCACGGGATCATGGCGTCGACGACGCGCGGATCCGCCGGCGTCGTTGCGCCGTAGTCCATGTAGATCGGGAAATGCGGGGTCATGTCCATTGCGCTGCTCTTCTCAGGGATCAGGACTTGGCGAAGGAGTTGCCGAGCGCGAACACCGAGTTCGGCGCGTTCACGCGGATCGGCTTGACCACGGGCTGGCTGGAAATCGCGCGCTTCGGCGAGGGCTTGTCCTCGACCTGCACGCCCTTGGCCAGCTGGTCGTCCACCAGCTTTTGCAGGGTGATGGAATCCAGGAACTCCACCATGCGCTGGTTCAGCGCGGCCCACAGCTCGTGGGTCATGCAGCGGCCGCCGTCGCCCTGGCAGTTTTCCTTGCCGGCGCACTGGGTGGCGTCGATGGGTTCGTCGACGGAGACGATGATGTCGGCGACGGTGATGTCGGCCGCCTTGCGGCCGAGGGTGTAGCCGCCGCCGGGGCCGCGGGTGGATTCCACCAGCTCATGGCGGCGCAGCTTGCCGAACAGCTGCTCGAGGTAGGACAGGGAGATCTGTTGCCGCTGGCTGATGGCAGCCAGGGTGACCGGGCCGTTGTTCTGGCGCAGGGCCAGATCGATCATCGCGGTGACCGCAAAGCGGCCTTTGGTCGTGAGTCGCATCGCTTGCTCCTTCACGCCCCGCAGTCAACGTAAGTCGTTGATTCTGTTGGGCTTGGGTTGGTTCTTGACTAATTGCGTCAAGTTTACCAGAAACCCCAGCGATGCGCTCAGGTACTCCGGGAATCGGGGGATTGGCCGGGCTGCAGTTCAGACCGCACATGCACCAGCAGATTGGCGCAGGCCGCCTCGATGTGGTCCAGCACCAGCTCGAAGCCGTCCTTGCCGCCGTAGTAGGGATCGGGCACCTCGTCGCCCAGCCCGGGCGGCGCGAACTCCATCAGCCGCCTGACCTTGTGCCGGTACTGCGGCGGACACTCTTCCAGCAGCAGTTCGACGTGCCCCAGGTCCATCGCCAGGATCAGGTCGAAGCGCTCGTAATCGCGGCGGCTCACCTGGCGCGCCCGCAAGTCACTGAGGTCGTAGCCGCGCAGCGCGGCATGGTGGCTGCTGCGGTGGTCCGGCGGCGCGCCGACGTGGTAGTCGTGGGTGCCGGCCGAGTCGATGCGGACGCGGTCCTGCAGGCCGGCCTCATGCACCAGGTGGCGCAACACGCCTTCGGCCGTCGGGCTGCGGCAGATGTTGCCGGTGCAGACCATCAGCACGGCGTAGTGGCTGCCCGCCATGGCTCAGCGCTGCCCCGCCTGGATCGGCACCACGTTGTCGTGCACCACCGCGCCGAAGGCCTGCTCCTTCAGCGCCGCCAGCTGGTCGCGCACGCGCGCCGCCTTCTCGAATTCCAGGTTGCGGGCGTGCTCCAGCATCAGCTTTTCCAGGCGCTTGATTTCCTTGGCGATGTCCTTCTCGGACATGTCCTCGACCATCGCGCGCTGCAGTTCCTGCTTCTCCTGCTCCTTGCTGGCCTTTTCGCTGTAGACGCCGTCGATCAGGTCGCGCACCTCCTTCTTGATGCTGCGCGGCGTGATGCCGTGGGCCAGGTTGTGGGCGATCTGCCGCTCGCGCCGGCGCTCGGTCTCGCCGATGGCCTTCTTCATCGACTCGGTGATCCTGTCGGCGTACAGGATGGCCTTGCCGTTCAGGTTGCGCGCCGCCCGGCCGATGGTCTGGATCAGCGAGCGCTCGGCGCGCAGGAAGCCTTCCTTGTCGGCGTCCAGGATCGCCACCAGCGACACCTCGGGAATGTCCAGGCCTTCGCGCAGCAGGTTGATACCCACCAGCACGTCAAAGGTGCCCAGCCGCAGGTCGCGCAGGATCTCCACCCGCTCCACCGTGTCGATGTCGCTGTGCAGGTAGCGCACCTTCACGCCGTTGTCGCTCAGGTAGTCGGTGAGCTGTTCGGCCATGCGCTTGGTCAGCGTGGTGATCAGCACCCGCTCGGCCTTGTCCACCCGCAGGCGGATCTCCTGCAGCACGTCGTCGACCTGGCGGGTGGCCGGGCGGACTTCCACTTCCGGGTCGATCAGGCCGGTCGGGCGCACCAGCTGCTCGACCACCTGGCCGGCATGCTGCTTCTCGTAGTCGGCCGGCGTGGCCGAGACGAAGATCACCTGGCGCATGCGCGTCTCGAACTCCTCGAACTTCAGCGGCCGGTTGTCCATGGCCGACGGCAGGCGAAAGCCATACTCCACCAGCGTCAGCTTGCGGGCGCGGTCACCCGCATACATGCCGTTGAGCTGGCCGATCATCTGGTGGCTCTCGTCCAGGAACATCAGCGCGTCCTTGGGCAGGTAGTCGGTCAGGGTGGACGGCGGCGCTCCCGGCGGCGCGCCGGACAGGTGGCGCGTGTAGTTCTCGATGCCCTTGCAGTGGCCCAGCTCCGCCAGCATCTCCAGGTCGAACCGGGTGCGCTGCTCCAGCCGCTGGGCCTCCACCAGCTTGCCTTCCCCGACGAAGAACTTCAGCCGCTCGGCCAGTTCCAGCTTGATCGATTCGACCGCGCCCACCACCTTCTCGCGCGGCGTCACGTAGTGGCTGGACGGGTAGACCGTGAAGCGCGGCACCTTCTGGCGGATGCGGCCGGTGAGCGGGTCGAACAGCTGCAGCGACTCGATCTCGTCGTCGAACAGCTCGATGCGGATGGCCAGCTCGCTGTGCTCGGCCGGGAAGATGTCGATGGTGTCGCCGCGCACCCTGAAAGTGCCGCGCGCGAAGTCCTGCTCGTTGCGGTTGTACTGCATGCGGATCAGCTGGCCGATCACGTCGCGCTGGCCGATCTTGTCGCCAATCCGCATGATGAAACGCATCTGCGTGTAGTCCTCCGGGGCGCCGATGCCGTAGATCGCGCTGACCGTCGCCACGATCACGGTGTCGCGCCGCTCCAGCACGCTCTTGGTGGCCGACAGCCGCATCTGCTCGATGTGCTCGTTGATCGAGCTGTCCTTCTCGATGAACAGGTCGCGCTGCGGCACGTAGGCCTCGGGCTGGTAGTAGTCGTAGTAGCTGACGAAGTACTCGACGGCGTTCTTCGGGAAAAATTCGCGGAATTCGCTGTACAGCTGCGCGGCCAGCGTCTTGTTGGGCGCGAACACGATGGCCGGCCGCCCCATGCGGGCGATCACGTTGGCCATGGTGAAGGTTTTGCCGGAACCGGTCACGCCCAGCAGGGTCTGATAGACCTCCCCGTCCTGCACGCCTTCCACCAGTTTCTCGATGGCGCGGGGCTGGTCGCCCGCCGGCGGATACGGCAAAAACAGCTCGAAGGGCGAATCAGGAAACGTGATGAACTCGCCGTTTTTGTTGTCCTGTGGAGCTTCTGAGACTTCTGGCATGAGGCTTTCGAGGGTAAATCCCGAGGCGGGCACTAAAATCGGGAAACCGGACAGCGTACCGCAGCCCCGGTCTCTTTGCTACTGACGACAAAAGGTCCTTCATGTCTTTGTTCACCGCCGTCGAGATGGCCCCCCGCGACCCGATCCTGGGTCTCAACGAACAGTTCAACGCCGACACCAACCCCAGCAAGGTGAATCTCGGCGTGGGGGTCTACTACGACGACAACGGCAAGCTGCCCCTGCTGGAATGCGTCCAGCGCGCCGAGCGCCAGCTGATGGAAGCGCCCAAGGCGCGCGGCTACCTGCCGATCGACGGCATCGCCGCGTACGACTCGGCCGTCAAGAACCTGGTATTTGGGGCCGACAGCGAGCCGGTCAAGAGCGGCCGCGTGGCCACCATCCAGGGCCTGGGCGGCACCGGCGGCCTGAAGGTCGGCGCCGACTTCCTGCGCAAGCTCGACCCCGGCGCCAAGGTGCTGATCAGCGACCCCAGCTGGGAGAACCATCGCGGCCTGTTCAGCCAGGCCGGCTTCACGGTGGAGAACTACCCCTACTACAACGCCGCCCGGCGCGACATCGATTTCGACGGAATGCTGACCGCGCTGGCCACGGCGCCGGCCGGCACCGTGGTCGTGCTGCACGCCTGCTGCCACAACCCGACCGGCTACGACCTGACGCCCGCCCAATGGGACCAGGTGGTGTCCACCGTCAAGCAGCGCGCGCTGGTGCCCTTCCTCGACATGGCCTACCAGGGCTTTGGCCAGGGCATCGAGGAAGACAGCGTGGCGCTGCGCAAGTTCATCGCGTCGGGCCAGTCGTTCTTCGTCTCCACCTCGTTTTCCAAGAGCTTCAGCCTGTACGGCGAGCGCGTCGGCGCCCTGTCCGTGCTGTGCCCGAGCAAGGAAGAAGCCGACCGCGTGCTGAGCCAGCTGAAGGCGGTGATCCGCGCCAACTACAGCAACCCGCCCACGCACGGCGCCACGGTGGTGGCCACGGTGCTCAACACGCCCGAGCTGCGCGCCCAGTGGGAGCAGGAACTGGCCGGCATGCGCACCCGCATCAAGCAGATGCGCGTGATGCTGGTCGACAAGCTCAAGGCCGCCGGCGTGAAGGAAGACATGAGCTTCATCACCCGCCAGGTCGGCATGTTCAGCTACTCGGGCCTGACCAAGGACCAGATGGTGCGCCTGCGCGACGAGTTCGGCGTCTACGGCACCGACACCGGCCGCATGTGCGTGGCCGCGCTCAACAGCAAGAACATCGACCACGTCTGCGCGTCGATCGCCAAGGTGATCTGAGGGCCTATTCAGCCGCAGCAGGAAAGCCGCCCGCGGGCGGCTTTTTTCATGGCCGCGCGCCGCGCGCCAGCAGGGTGAACAGCGCCTCGGCCGTGCGCTCCAGGCCCACCGGCAGCCGGCCTTCCAGCATGCCGTCGGCGTGCAGGGACGCGAGGCCGTGCGACAGCGCCCAGCCGGCCAGCGCGAGCTGCCCGACGTCCGCCTGCAGCCCGACCAGCCCGGCGGCCTGGCATGCCGTCACCGCGTCCACCAGCACGCCGAAGGCCTGCTGCCCCGCCGCCATCAGTTCCGGGTACGCGGCCTTGTCGCACTCGGGGCCGAACATCAGGCGGTAGGTTTGCGGATGGCCGGCGGCGAAGCGCACGTAGGCCAGGCCGACGGCCATCAGGCCCGCCATCGGATCCGGGGCGGCCCGGCGCGCCGCGTCGGTCATCGCCGTCAGTTCGCGAAAACCTTCGGCCAGCACCGCGGCCAGCAGCGCCTCGCGGTCGGCGAAATGCCGGTACGGCGCTGCCACGCTCACGCCCGCCACCCGCGCCGCTTCGCGCAGGGTCAGGCGCGCGCCGCCGCCCAGCTCGATCAGCTGCTGCGCCGCCTGCACCAGCGCGCGCGCCAGGTCACCGTGGTGGTAGGCGGGTTTCGCGGCGGCTTTGCGGGCAGTCATGTTAACAAAGATAACATTGAGGCTAGAATGCCTTCATCCTAACTCCGGAGCCCGCCATGACCTCCCCTGCCCTCACCATGGACGATCCGGGGTTCGGCCGCGCCGCGGCCGTGCTGCTGGGCGCGGGCGCGCTGGGCGTGCTGGCCACCAGCGCCTGCTACGTGCTGGCCGGGCCGCTGGCTGCCATGCCGGGCGGCGCGGCGGACATGCAGGCGGCGCGCGCCGCCACCGGCGCCGCTGCGGGCTGGATGCGCGCGGCGGGCCTGTTCGGCATGCCCGCCGACGTGCTGCTGGCCGCCGGCGCCCTGATGATGGCCGCCACCCGGCGCGGCCCGGGCGCGGCGACGGCCGTCGGCGGCTGGCTCGCGCTCGGCATCGCCAGCGTGCTGTTCATCGTGGTGGATGCCATGGTGTCCTTCGTGCTGCCGGCCGTGGCGGCCGCCGGCAGCGACCCGGCAGCCTACGCCGGCCTGCGGGCGCTGTTCGACGTTCTGTTCGCCATCGGCGGCTGGACGGCCGGCGCGGGCGCGCTGGCGGCGGCGTGGTCGGCCCATTGGCCGGAATACCGGCGCGCCCACGTGCTGTGGCTGATGCGCGCGGCTGGTGTGCTCGGTCTGGCCGCCAATACGGCCTGGCTGCTGGGCCTGCCGGCCGAACGGCTGATCGGCCCCGGCGTGGTGCTGCTGTGCGCCGCCACCATCGCGCTGGCGCTGGCGCTGGCGATCAGCCCCAGACCACGGACCGCATCGAAATCGATGCCGACTGGTAGTTCTCGTTGAAGAAGCGCAGCGGCTCGCCGCCGTCCGCGGCGCCGGCCGCGTGCAGCAGCGGCAGGTAGTGGTCGTGGGTGGGGTGCGCCAGCTGCGCGACGCGGCCCAGTGCCTGGAAGTCCGCCAGCCCCTTCAGGTCGCCCTTGCGCAGCCGCTCGGCGGTCTTCTGGTCGAATTCGGCGGCCCAGTCGTAGGCCTGGTTGTCGGCCGCGTCGCGGCGGGTGGCGCGCAGGTTGTGCACGATGTTGCCGCTGCCCACGATCAGCACACCGCGCTCGCGCAGCGGCTTGAGCTGCTGGCCGAGCGCGAAGTGCTCCGCCGGCGGCCGCGCATAGTCCATGCTCAGCTGCACCACGGGGATTTCGGCCTTGGGAAACATCGGCTTCAGCACCGACCAGGTGCCATGGTCCAGCCCCCACTCCCTGGCGTCGATGCCGACCGGAGGCTTCTTCAACCCGTCGCTGAGCTCGCGCACCGCCGCCGGGGCGCCCGGCGCCGGATACTGCTGGGCGAACAGCTCCTGCGGGAAGCCGCCGAAATCGTGGATGGTCTTTGGCTTGTCCATGCCGGTCAGCCACCAGCCCTCGGTCAGCCAGTGCGCCGAGATGCACAGGATCAGCTGCGGCTGCGGCAGGCTCTTGCCGAATTCGGCGCCCAGCGCCTGCCAGCTGCGCCGCCAAGTGTTGTCCTCGATGGCGTTCATCGGGCTGCCGTGCCCGAGGAACAGCACCGGCATGCGGGGACTGGGTTTGAGCGCTTTCAAGCCCGCCAAGCCGGTCGCGGCCGTCGCGTCGTTCATGGGGAATCCTCCTGCCGTGGCGGCAGCCGCCGCCGCGCCGGCCAGCCAATGGCGCCTTTGCATCTGAACCCGTTCCTTCTTATAACCATTCTGTGATTGCCGAGCTTGTCGGCGAGTTCCCGCGCGGCATCAGTAGTTCCTCTCTCATGCGCGGGTCAGCCGCGACTGTTATATTGCATTGCAACAATTGGGGTCGGAGCATGCTTTACCAGATCTATGAAACCCAGCGGTCCCTGATGGAGCCCTTCGCGGACTTCGCCCAGGCCGCCTCCAAACTCTACGGCAATCCGCTGTCCCCCTTCGGGCAGAACCCGTTCGCCCAGCGCGTGGCCGCCAGCTACGACTTGGCCTACCGCCTGTGGAAGGACTACGAGAAGCCCGAGTTCGGCATCAACACGGTGGACCTCGACGGCGTGGAGATCGCCATCCACGAGCGCATCGAGATCGACAAGCCGTTCTGCGAGCTGCGCCGCTTCAAGCGCTTCACCGACGACACCGCCACCCTGGCGAGCCTGAAGGGCCAGCCGGCGGTGCTGATCGTCGCGCCGCTGTCGGGCCACTACGCCACGCTGCTGCGCGACACGGTGCGCACCATGCTGCGCGACCACAAGGTCTACATCACCGACTGGAAGAACGCCCGCACGGTGCCGCTGGAAGCAGGCGAGTTCCACCTGGACGACTACGTCGGCTACGTGCAGGAATTCATCCGCCACCTGCAGAAGACCTACGGCAACTGCCACGTGATCAGCGTCTGCCAGCCGACCGTGCCGGTGCTGGCCGCGGTGTCGCTGATGGCCACGCGCGGCGAGGTGACGCCGCTGACCATGACCATGATGGGCGGGCCGATCGACGCGCGCAAGTCGCCCACGGCGGTCAACAACCTGGCCATGAACAAGAGCTACGAGTGGTTCGAGAACAACGTGATCTACCGCGTTCCGACCCGCTTCCCCGGCGCCGGCCGCCGTGTGTACCCGGGCTTCATGCAGCACGCGGGCTTCGTGGCGATGAACCCCGACCGCCACATGTCCAGCCATTACGACTACTTCAAGCAGCTGATCGCCGGCGACGACGCCAGCGCCGAGGCGCACCGCAAGTTCTACGACGAATACAACGCCGTGCTGGACATGGACGCCGACTACTACCTGGACACCATCCGCACGGTGTTCCAGGAGTTCAGCCTGGTGCACGGCACCTGGGACGTGATCAACGACGACGGCGAGCTGGAGCGCGTGCGCCCCGAGGACATCCGCACCACGGCCAACCTCACCATCGAAGGCGAGCTGGACGACATCTCCGGCTCCGGCCAGACCGAGGCCGCGCACGGCCTGTGCACCGGCGTCGCCAAGTCGCGCCAAAAGCACCTGGAAGTCAAGGGCGCGGGCCACTATGGCATCTTCAGCGGCCGCCGCTGGCGCGACGTGGTCTACCCGCAGGTGCGCGACTTCATTCTGCAGTTCAACGACGGTCCGATGGTCAACACCGCCGACGAGCGCCAGGCCGAAGGCGCCAAGGCGAAGACGGCAGCGGCGAAGAGAAGCCGCGCGAAGTGATGGCGTCGGCGGCGGACATCCACGCCGCGCTGCCGCAGACCCAGTGCACGCGCTGCGGCTACCCCGATTGCGCGGGCTATGCGCAGGCCATCGCGGCGGGCGATGCGGACATCAACCAGTGCCCGCCCGGCGGCGCCGAAGGCATCGCCCGGCTGGCCGCCCTGACCGGCCGTCCCGCCATCCCGCTCAACCCGGCCAACGGCACCGAGGCACCGCGCACGCTGGCGGTGATCGACGAGGACTGGTGCATCGGCTGCACCCTGTGCATCAAGGCCTGCCCGACCGATGCCATCCTGGGCGGCAACAAGCGCATGCATACCGTGATCGAGCCGTACTGCACCGGCTGCGAGCTGTGCGTGCCGGTCTGCCCGGTGGACTGCATCGCGCTGGTGAACGCCAGCGGTGGGCGCACCGGCTGGCAGGCCTGGCCGGCGCCTGATGCGGCGCAGGCGCTCGAGCGCTACGAATTCCGCAAGCAGCGCCTGGCGCGCGACGCGGTCGAGCACGGGCAGCGCCTGGCCGAAAAGGCCGAAGCCAAGCTGGCCGACCTGCCCGCGCTCACGCACGGTGCCGAGGGCGCCGAGCTGGCGCGCAAGCGCGCCGTGATCGAAGCCGCGCTGGCGCGCGCCCGCGCGAAGCGCGGGGCTTGAGCCGGATCAGCTCTTAAAACGCCAGGTCCTTGTCCACGTCCTGGGTCTTGCGGCGGGCCATCGCCAGGTTGGCGCGCTGCTTGTCCAGCACGACGTAGATGAACACGCCTTCCTTGCGCGCCGACGGGCGGATGATGTGGTATTGCTTGCCCAGCGTGATGAGGATGTCCTCGATCACGTCGTTCAGGCCCAGCGCGCGCATGGTCTTCATCTTGGAGCGGACCACCTCGGTGTTGCCCGCGGCCGCCACCTCCAGGTCCACGCCGGTGCCTATCGAGCCCAGCATCATGCCGCTCGAGGAGTCCACGATCGCGCCGCACATGGCGCCATCCAGGGTCATCAGTTCTTCCAGGGTCTGCTTGATCGTCGCCATTGCGGCTTCCTTCTTGGTTGTGTCTGTCACGTGTTGTTCCCCGTGCCGGCGCGCCACGCAACGCGCCGGCCGTGCCGGCTCAGAACGAGCTGGCCAATTCCTGCAGTTCCGTCGTTCGCCTGCGCCACTGCACCCAGTCCAGCCGCGCGTCGCGCGCCGAGACGGCGACCAGCAGCAGCGCCGGGCCGCAGCCGACGATGCTCATGCGCTGGCGCGAGTGCACCAGCACCAGCACCTGCAGCTGCCCGAGCGGATCGAATTTCCGCCGCAGGCGCGAATGCAGGCGCCAGAAATCCACGGCCGCTTCCGACAGGCCCTCGATGTCGCCGGCCTGCCCCGCCGCGTGCCACACCATGCCGGTCTCGGCATCGGCCAGCGCGCAGCCGTCCAGGCCGTCCATCGCGGCCATGGCTTCCAGCGCGATGCGGACCATGCCCTCCTTCACACTGCGGCTTCCAGCCTGCGCGCCACGGCGGCGGCGCGGTAGTTCACGTGCGCCAGCACGCCGTCCTGGCTGGAGATGACGTTGACCACCAGCCCCAGGTCGCGCCGCGGCGCGCTGTGCACCACGGCGAAGCCGGTATCGGTGTTGACGGTGATGCTGCGCGACACGCCCAGGCGCGCCTCGCCGGACACCACCTCGCCGATCGCCGCGATGGAACTGGCCAGCGCCGCCACGCGGCTCACGTCCAGCCCGTTGCGCACCGCCGAGCCGACTTCCAGCCCGTCGACCGTGGCGATCACCACGGCGGCGACGCCGCCGACCTCGGCCAGCAGGGTTTCGGCTTCCTGGCGCGCCAGGCCGCGCACGCTGGGCGGCAATCTGAACAGGGCGGGATCAGTCAATGCGGTTCTCCAGGGACATGGCCTCGATCTGGGCCAGCAGGGTGTCGATCAGCAGCAGCACGTCGTCGCGCTCGCGCACGTCCACGTCCAGCACGGGCAGCACCAGGCCGCGGCGCTCCAGCAGCGCGGCGTAGTCGTCCAGCGACGGCCACGGGTGCGCCTGCAGGCGGCCGACGCCGATGGCGCAGGGAATGCGTGCGAATTCGTCGGCGAAGCCGTCGAGGTAGACCTCCATGTCGGCCAGCGGGTCGGGCCGCGAGTTGTCCGACAGGATCACCAGGCCCAGGGCGTTGCGCGCGAGGATCTTCCACAGGAAGTCGAAGCGGGCCTGGCCGGGCGTGCCGAACAGCCGCACGCGGTCGCCGGTGTCCAGCGTGAGCACGCCGAAGTCCAGGCCCACCGTGGTGTGGCTCTTGGCGACCGACGTGTCGGAATTGGCCACCTCGGTGCCCAGCGGCGCGGTGTCGCTCACGGCGGCGATGGCGGTGGTCTTGCCCGCGCCCATGGTGCCGGAGAACAGGATCTTGTAGTCGCTCATGAGGCGTCGCTCGAGAGGCCCAGCTTGCGGCGGATGCTGCGCACCAGGTTCCAGCGGCCGGCCGCCGGCGCGGCGGGCTCCGGTTCGCTGCGGCGCACCGGCCGCGACGGCGCCGCCAGCGGCTGCGCCACGTGCAGCAGGCCGTGGCCCTGCAACAGCTGCGTGAAGGCCTGGCAGCGCTCGGCCGGCAGCTGCGACAGTTCCGCCAGCTCGTCGACCGTCAGCGACTGGCGCGACAGCAGCGTGGCCAGGCGCACGTGCTGCCTGTCGCCGCGCAGCAGCTCGGCCTGCGGCCAGCGCCGCAGCCGGTAGCGCTCGGTGGCCGCCCAGGCCGATTCGCCGAAGGAAGAGGAAGCCGCCGATTCCCGCGTCGCCGCCGCGCGGTCCAGGCAGGCTTCGAGCTGGCGCGCGCTCAGCGGCGACTCCAGCCGTTCGCCGAACGCGTCGTCGATGCGCAGCACCAGGCGCTGCGAGCCGGCCGACTCCCGCAACACCACCGCGTCCATGCCGTGCTCGGCATACACCCAGGGAAAGTCGCTGCGGCCATTGGCGATCAGGGTCACCAGCGCGCGCAGCAGGCCGGCTTCGCCGGGGCCGAGCCCTTGCGCGCCAATCCGCAGCGCGCGGGATTCGCGCGCCGCGGACAGCGTGGTTTGAACGGATGAGTTGGCCATCGATGCCCGGAGGTTACGGACGCGGCGCGGCCAATGATGACGAGAACGTAAATTCGCGCCGTCAAGGCCGGTTCAGGATTGCCGGCTACATTGCGCCATGCCTTTCTCGACGCTCGGGCGGAGCATCGCCGTGCTGGAAGACGATCCCGTCAGCGCCACCATCTACCGCGTGGCGCTGGGGCGGGCCGGCTATGCCTGCGAGGTCGAATCCACCGTGGCGGGTTTCATCGCCCGCTGCACCGCGCAGCCTTGCGACCTGCAGCTGCTGGACTGGATGCTGCCCGACGGCACCGCGGCCGACGTGATCCGCTGGACGCGCGGCCATTACGGCTGGTCGATGCCGATCGTGGTGGCCAGCCTGCACTCGGAGGAGGACCAGGTGGTCGAGGCGCTGGCGCTGGGCGCGGACGACTACATCTTCAAGCCGGTGCGCGTGCAGGAGCTGCTGGCGCGCATCGCCGCGCAGCTGCGCAAGGGTAGCCCCGCCGGCGGCGAAACGCTGGAGCTGGCGCCGTACAAACTGCATCCGGCCGAGCGCCTGCTCGCGCTGGACGGCAAGGCGGTCGAGCTCACCGCCAAGGAGTTCGACCTGCTGTGGTGCCTGTACCGCAACAAGGAGCGCCTGGTGTCGCGCCAGCGCCTGCTGGACGAGGTGTGGGGCGTGTCGGCCGAGGTGGACACGCGCACCGTCGACGCGCACGTGAGCCGGCTGCGCAGGAAACTGGGCCTGGGCGACGGCTCGCCCTGGATGATCGCCGCGGCCTACGGCCACGGCTACCGGCTGGCCCGGCGCGAGCCCTGACGCCGGCCGCCTGTCAGGCCGCGGTTTCCTGCGCGAAGCGCCCCACTTCGTGGTGCAGCCGCGCGACGTCGGCGGTGCCGGGCGGCGTTTCGCCGCCGATGCGCGCATGCAGCTGCCGCGCGATGCCGGCAACCTGCACCGCGCCGACCGCCGCCGACGAGCCCGCCAGCGAATGCAGCTCGCGCCGCAGCTGCGCCGCGTCGCCGCGCTGCATCGCATCGGCCATGCGCGCCTTCAGCGCCGGCCATTCGTCCAGGTAGGCGCCGAGCGCCGCCGACAGCAGCTCCTCGTCGCCGCCGAGCCGCTCGAGCACGCCGCCGCGGTCGAACAGCAGCGCGGCGCCGGCGAAGCGCGCCGCCTGCGCGGCCGGCGGCGGCATGATCCAGCGGCGCAGGGTGCGGTCCAGGTTCTTCGGGTCCACCGGCTTGGGGATCACGTCGTTCATGCCGCAGGCCAGGCACTTGCTGCGCTCCGCGTCGGTCACGCCCGCCGTGAGCGCCAGGATCGGGATCGTCAGGCCCTGCGCGCGCAGCCGCCGCGTCGCCTCGAAGCCGTCCAGCACCGGCATGTGGCAGTCCATCAGCACCGCCGCGAAACTGCCCTCTTCCACCGCCCGCAGTGCCTGCGCGCCGTCGGCCACCAGCACCACGTCGGTCCAGCCGGCCTGCGCCAGCAGGCCGCGCACCACCACCTGGTTGGTCGGGTTGTCCTCGGCCACCAGCAGCGCATGCGTGGTGCGCGACGACGACGCGAGCCCGACGAAACCGCTGATGGGCGGGCGCTCCCGCGCCTGCACGACCGCCAGCGGCAGCTCCACCGTGAACACGCTGCCCTCGCCCGGCATGCTGCGCAGCGCGATGGCGCCGCCCATCCTCAGGCACAGCTCGCGCGCGATCGCCAGCCCCAGGCCGGTGCCGCCGTAGCGGCGCGTGGTGGTGCCGTCGGCCTGCACGAAGCGCTCGAACAGGCGCGGCTGCACTTCGGCGGGAATGCCGATGCCGCTGTCGCTCACCGTGAAGCGCACGCGCACCGTGCCCTCGCCGGAGGCGACCGGCCGCACCTCCAGCGCGAAGCCGCCATGCTCGGTGAACTTCAACGCGTTGGACAGCAGGTTGTTGAGGATCTGGCGCAACCGGTGCGCGTCGCCGTGCACCGCCTCGGGAATGGCGGGATCGGCGGCGAAGCGCAGGCGCAGGCCCTTGGCGCTGGCGCGCAGGCTGTACAGGTCGGCCAGGTCTTCCACCAGCCGGCGCAGGTCGAAGTCGTTGCTGTCCAGCGCGAGCTGGCCGGCCTCGATCTTGCCGAAATCCAGCACGTCGCTGACCAGCGCCATCAGCGCCTGCCCGCTGGTGTCCAGCAGCTCGATCAGGCGGCGGTGCGTGGACTCCATCTCCTGCGCCAGCAGCAGCCGCGTGATGCCCAGCACGCCGTTCAGCGGCGTGCGGATCTCGTGGCTGATGGTGGTCACGAACTCGGTCTTGGCGCGGTTGGCCGCCTCGGCCGCCTCCTTGGCCTCCAGCAGCGCGGCCGCGGCGGCCCGGCGCTCGGTGATGTCGGTGTTGGTGCCGCTCACGCGCAGCGCCCGGCCGCTCGTGTCGCGGCTGGTCACCTGGCCGCGGCTGTGGGTCCAGATCAGCCGGCCGTCGTCGGTCCACATCTGGTGCTCGACTTCGTAGTTCTCCGTTTCGCCCTTGAGCGCCGCGCGCCAGGCGGCTTCCAGCGCTGTCCGCTGTCCGGCCGGCACGCGCTCCACCAGCGTCTCGAACGCGCCCATGCCGGCTTCGCCGGCCGCCAGCCCCAGCCCGTTGCCGGCGATGTACAGCCGCCCGGCCGCCACGTCCACGTCCCACAGCACCAGGCGCGATGCCTGCAGCGCGCGCTTCTGGCGCTCCTCGCTGGTGCGCAGCGCGGCCTCGGCCGCCTTGGCCGCCGTCACGTCCACGTAGGTGGTCACCAGGCCGCCGCCGGGCATCGGCGCGCCGCGCACTTCCAGCGTGCGGCCGTTCGGCCGCGTGCGCTGGAACTGGTGCTCCACCGGCACGCGGGCCAGCGCGAACGCGCGGCGCACCTGCTCGTGCGGATCGCCCGGCCCGTATTCGCCGCGCAGTGCGTTGAAGTGCGCCAGCTGCTCGAAGGTGACGGGCTCCTCGAACAGCTCGGCCGGGAAGTCCAGCAATTGGCGGAACTGCGCGTTGTGCGCGATCAGGCGGAATTCCGCGTCGAACACGCTCAGGCCGCAGGGCAGGTTGTCGACCACCGCCTGGAACAGCGTGTTGGCCTCGCGCAGCGCCTGCTCGCGGCCGCGCTGCGCGGTGATGTCCTGCAGCGTGCCGACCAGGCGCACGGGCACGCCGTCCTCGAACTCGGCGCGGCCGACCGAGCGCACCCAGATGGCACGGCCGCGCGCGGTCTTCATGCGCAGCGCCAGGTCCCACGGCTCGCCCTGCGCGACCGCGCGCGCCTGCGCCGCCTGCAGCCGCGGCCGCTCCTCCCATTCCAGGTAGTCGAGCTGGTCGTCGGCATCGGGCACGTGGTGCGGCGACAGGTCGTGGATGGCGCGCGTCTGGTCGGTCCATTTCAGCTTGCGCGCGGGCAGCTCCATCTCCCAGCCGCCGACGCCGCTGATGCGCTCCGCGCGCTCCAGGAAGCGGTTGGCGTCGCGCAGCCGCGCCTCGGCGCGCGCGCGCACCGACACGTCGGCGGCGGTGCCGACGAAGCCGCCGCGCGCCGGCTCGGCCGCGGCGATCGGGCGGATCGTGCAGCGCACCTCCAGGCTGATGCCGTCATCGCGGACCACGCGGAACTCGCGGTCGAACAGGGTGCGCCAGCGCACCGCCTCGGCCCAGGCGCTGTCCACGCCGGCGATGTCGCCGGCATGCACGCGCGTGCGCCAGCCGCGGCCCAGGCTGGCGGCTGCGTCCAGCCCGAAGATTTCGCGCCAGCGCGGATTGGTGTGGATGCAGTTGCCCTGCGCGTCGGCCTGCATCAGCCCGATCGGCGCCGCCTCCAGGATGGAGCCGAAGCGCGCCTCGTCGGCCTGCAGCCGGGCCAGGTGCAGTTCTTCGCGCTGCAGCAGCGCGTCGCGTGCGAGCGCCGCCAGGTCGCACAGCGTCGCGCGCTGCGCCTCGCTCAGGCGCCCCGCGGCCGGGTCGATCACGCACAGCGCGCCGACGCGCTCGCCGCCCGGCATGACGATGGGTGCGCCGGCGTAAAAGCGGATGCGCGGCTCGCCGGTGACCAGCGGGTTGTCCGCGAAGCGGCGGTCCAGCGCCGCGTCCGGCACCTCGAACAGCGCGTCGCCCTGGATGGCGTGGTTGCAGAACGCCACTTCGCGCGGCGTTTCGCTCAGCGGCTCCAGCCCGATGTTGGCCTTGAACCATTGGCGCCGCCGGTCCACCAGCGTGACCAGCGAGATGCGCGTGCCGCAGGTCTGGGCGGCGAGGCGGACCAGGCGGTCGAACACCGGTTCGGGCGCGCTGTCCAGGATGCCCAGCATCTGCAGGCGCGCCAGCCTGCGCAGTTCGTCCGGGTCGTCGATGGAAAGCATTGCCGGGCATCGTAGCCCAGCAAGAGCTTCACCCTAAGACGTCGTTGACTTGTTCGTTGAACTCCGCCTGGCTGAGCGCCGTGCCGATCTCCTGCGGCAGCGCATCGCGCACCGAGAACACGCCCAGGATCTTGCCGCCGGGGCCGACGATGGGCAGGTGGCGAAAGCCCTTCTCGATCATGATCAGCACCGCGTCCGACACGCGCATTTCCGGCGGCACGCAGATCGGCGTGGGCGTCATCACCATGCGCACCGGCGTGCGGCGCGGCTCGCGCGCCTTGGCCAGCACGCGCGTGGTCAGGTCGCGCTCGGTGACGATGCCCAGCAGCGCATCGGGCGGCTCCATTACCAGCACGCTGCTGCTGTTCTCGCGCGTCATGGCGCACGCCGCCTCGTACACGCTGGCGCGCGGCGGCAGGCTCAGCACGCGCTTCTTGGGGATGGACTGGAACACCGTGCGCTCGGCCATGGGCGACTCCCTTTCGGAAGACCCATGATCCGCCGCGCCGCGCGGTAAATCAAGCCGCCATTTCGCAACCGGCGGCACGGCCGAGCTGGCCGCTGTGCCAGCCGTTCAACGCAGCGACGCGTTGAGCTTGTCCAGCGCGCCGGCGCCGGGGCACAGCTCGGCGGCGTCCAGGGCGTTGAGCGGCCTTGCACTGGTGTTCAGCGCGGTGTGCAGGTCGGTGGCCAGCGGGTCCACGTAGAGCAGCCCGGTCAGCACCTCGCCGCGCGCCTGGTGGGCGTGCATGTGGTTGAGCGCGGCGTTGCGGTCGGTCGGGTCGTAGCCGCTGTGCAGGCTGCGCAGCCGCAGCAGGGTGCCGTCGTGCTGGCGCACCTCGACCACCTCGCCCGGCACGGCCTCGGCGGTAATCTCGGCGCGCGGCGTGATGAAGTCGATGCGGTTGACCGCTTCGTTGTGCTCGCGCACGTAGTCGTAGCTCTTGGTGCTGCCCGGGTGGTTGTTGAAGGCCACGCAGGGGCTGATGACGTCGATGAAGGCCGCGCCGCCGTGGCTGATGGCGCCCTTGATCAGCGGCACCAGTTGCTCCTTGCTGCCGGAGAAGCCGCGCCCCACGTAGGTGGCGCCCAGCTGCAGCGCCATGCCGACCAGGTCGACCGGGCTGTCGCTGTTGATCACGCCCTTCTTGCTCTTGGAGCCGGCATCCGCCGTGGCCGAGAACTGGCCCTTGGTCAGGCCGTAGACGCCGTTGTTCTCCACGATGTAGGCCATGCGCACGCCACGCCGCATGGCGTGGGCGAACTGGCCCAGGCCGATGGAGGCCGAGTCGCCGTCGCCCGACACGCCCAGGTACAGCAGCGCGCGGTTGGCCAGGTTGGCGCCGGTCAGCACCGAGGGCATGCGACCGTGCACGGTGTTGAAGCCGTGCGAGGCGCCGAGGAAATAGTCCGGCGTCTTGGAGCTGCAGCCGATGCCCGACAGCTTGGCCACGCGGTGCGGCTCGATGTCCAGCTCCCAGCAGGCCTGGATGATCGCCGCCGAGATCGAGTCGTGGCCGCAGCCGGCGCACAGCGTGGAGATCTTGCCTTCGTAGTCGCGCCGGGTGTAGCCGACCTTGTTGGTTTCCAGCGTGGGATGGCGCAGCCGCGGCTTGGCGATGTAGGTCATGCGGTCTCCCTGGCCTTGGCGCCGACGTCGGCCTGCAGGTGCGCCGCGATGGCGCCGGCGATGAAGCGCGCGGTGATCGGCGTGCCGTCGTAGTGCAGTACCTTGGTCAGCCGCGCGGGGTTGGCCTCCAGCTCGTTGACCAGCAGGCTGCGCATCTGCGCGTCGCGGTTCTGCTCGACCACGAACACGCGCTCGTGCACCGCCAGGAACTCCGGCACGCTGTCGGGGAACGGGAACGCCCGCAGCCGCATCGCGTCGACGTGGATGCCCTGTGCGGCCAGCAGCTCCAGCGCCTCTTCCATCGCCGGGCTGGTGGAGCCGTAGTAGATGACGCCCAGCGGCGTCGGCTGCTGCGCGACGCGCACCACCGGCTGCGGCACCAGGGTGGCCGCGGTCTGGAACTTCTTCAGCAGCCGCTCCATGTTGTAGATGTAGTCCGGCCCGCGCTCCGAATAGCGCGCATACGGGTCGCGCGTGGTGCCGCGGGTGAAGTAGCTGCCCTTGGTCGGATGTGTGCCGGGCAAGGTGCGCCAGGGAATGCCGTCGCCGTCCACGTCCTTGTAGCGCCCGAAGTCCTTGCCGGCTTCCAGCTCCTCGGCGGTCATCACCTTGCCGCGGTCGTAGCCGTGGCTCTCGTCCCAGGCGAACGGCTTGCACAGGCGCTGGTTCATGCCGATGTCCAGGTCGGTCATCACGAACACCGGCGCCTGCAGCCGGTCGGCCAGGTCCAGCGCCGCCGCCGCATGCTCGAAGCATTCGTGCGGGTCTTCCGGCAGCAGCAGCACGTGCTTGGTGTCGCCGTGCGAGGCGTAGGCGCACGACAGGATGTCGGCCTGCTGGGTGCGCGTGGGCATGCCGGTGGACGGGCCGCCGCGCTGCACGTCGATGATGGTCACCGGGATCTCGGCGAAGTAGGCCAGGCCGATGAACTCGGTCATCAGCGACACGCCGGGGCCGGAGGTGGCGGTGAAGGCGCGCGCGCCGTTCCAGCCCGCGCCCACCACCATGCCGATGGAGGCGATCTCGTCCTCGGCCTGCACGATGGCGTAGCGGTTCTGCCCGGTGTCGGGATCGACGCGGTACTTGGCGCAGTATTTCTGGAACGCCTCGGCCACCGAGGACGATGGCGTGATCGGGTACCAGGCGGCCACCGTGGCGCCGCCGTACACGCAGCCCAGCGCCGCGGCCGTGTTGCCGTCCACGAAGATGCGGTCGCCCACGGCGTCGGCGCGGCGCACCTTCAGGCCGACCGGCTGGCGCAGGTGCTCGGCCGCGAAGTCGCGGCCCAGGTGCAGCGCGCGCACGTTGGAGGCCAGCAGTTTCTCCTTGCCCTTGTACTGCTCGCCGAACAGCTTTTCGATCACCTGCGGATCGATGTCCAGCAGCACCGACAGCGCGCCGACGTAGATGATGTTCTTGAACAGCTGGCGCTGGCGCGGATCGGTGTAGACCGCGTTGCAGATCTCGGTGAGCGGCATGCCGACCACGTGGATGTCGTCGCGAAAGCGCGAAGCCGGCAGCGGCCGCGTGCTGTCGTAGAACAGGTAGCCGCCGGGCGAGATTTCGGCCACGTCGGCGTCCCAGGTCTGCGGGTTCATCGCCACCATCATGTCGACGCCGCCGCGCCGGCCCAGCCAGCCGCGCTCGTTCACCCGCACCTCGTACCAGGTGGGCAGGCCCTGGATGTTGCTGGGGAAGATGTTGCGCGGGCTGACCGGCACGCCCATGCGCAGGATGGCCTTGGCGAACAGCTCGTTGGCCGAAGCCGAGCCCGAGCCGTTGACGTTGGCGAACTTGACGACGAAGTCGTTGACCGCCGCGATCGGCGCCGGCGGGCGCATCTGCTCGGGCGCGTTCATGCTGCGGCTCCCAATTGCCGTTCGCCCTGAGCCTGTCGAAGGGCTTCGACAGGCTCAGCCCGAACGGGGGTGCCTGCGTGCGCCATGTTCAGCAAGAACTTCTGCATGTCCCAGGCCCCGGTGGGGCAGCGTTCGGCGCACAGGCCGCAGTGCAGGCACACGTCCTCGTCCTTCACCATCACGCGGCCGGTCTTCAGGCCGCCGGACACGTACAGAGCCTGCGCCAGGTTCAGCGCCGGCGCCTTCAGGTGCGTGCGCAGCGCCGGCTCGTCGTCGTTGCCGGTGAAGCTGATGCAGTCGGTCGGGCAGATGTCCATGCAGGCGTCGCACTCGATGCAGGCGGTCTGGGTGAACACGGTCTGCACGTCGCAGTTCAGGCAGCGCTGCGCTTCCTTGAAGGCGGTGGCCGCGTCGAAGCCCAGCTCGACCTCGACCTTGATGCTGGCCAGCGCGATCTCGGCTTTCGCCCATGGCACCTTGAAGCGCTCGTCGTTGGAGGTGTCGTTGTCGTAGCTCCACTCGTGGATGCCCATCTTCTGCGACACCAGGTTGGTCAACGGCGACGGCCGCACGGCGATGTCCTCGCCGTTCAGGAAGCGGTCGATCGACACCGCCGCCTCGTGGCCGTGCGCCACCGCGGTGATGATGTTCTTCGGGCCGAAGGCCGCGTCGCCGCCGAAGAACACGGTGGGCACGCTGGACTGGAAGGTGGTGGCGTCCAGCACCGGCAGGCCCCACTTGTCGAATTCGACGCCGCAGTCGCGCTCGATCCAGGGGAAGGAGTTCTCCTGGCCGACGGCGATCAGCACCTCGTCGCAGGCGAAGAAGGCGTCCGGCTCGCCGGTGGGCACCAGGCTGCGGCGGCCCTTGGCGTCGTACTCGGCGCGCACCACCTCGAAGGTCATGCCGGTGAGCCGGCCGTCTTCGTGCACGAAGGACTTGGGGACGTGGTAGTTGATGAAGGGGATGTCCTCGTGCATGGCATCTTCCTTCTCCCACGGCGAGGCCTTCATCTCCTCGAAGCCGCTGCGCACGATGACCTTCACGTCGTCGCCGCCCAGGCGCCGCGCCGAGCGGCAGCAGTCCATGGCGGTGTTGCCGCCGCCCAGCACGATCACGCGCCGGCCGACCTTGGTCACGTGGCCGAACGACACCGAGGCCAGCCAGTCGATGCCGATGTGGATGCTGGCCGCCGCTTCCTGCCGGCCGGGGATGTCCAGGTCGCGCCCGCGCGGCGCGCCGCAGCCGACGAACACGGCGTCGTAGCCTTCGTCCAGCAGCGCCTTCATGGAATCGATGCGCTTGCCGCTCTCGAAGTTCACGCCCATGTCCAGGATGTAGCCGGTCTCCTCGTCGATCACCGACTCGGGCAGGCGAAAGCGCGGGATCTGCGTCCACATGAAGCCGCCGGCCTTGGCCTCGCCGTCGAACACGGTGATGTCGTAGCCCAGCGGCGCGAGGTCGCGCGCCACCGTGAGCGAGGACGGTCCCGCGCCGACGCAGGCGATGCGCCGGCCGTTGCGCGGGGCGATCTCCGGCATGCGGTGGCGCACGTCATCCTTGTTGTCCGCCGCCACGCGCTTCAGCCGGCAGATGGCCACCGGTTCGGGCTGGTCGCCGTTGTTCTCCTCCACCCTGCCGCGCCGGCAGGCCGGCTCGCAGGGCCGGTCGCAGGTGCGCCCGAGGATGCCCGGGAACACATTGGACGCCCAGTTGACCATGTAGGCGTCGCTGTAGCGGCCCTGCGCGATCAGGCGGATGTATTCGGGAACGGGGGTGTGGGCGGGGCAGGCCCATTGGCAATCCACGACTTTGTGGAAGTACGCGGGATTCGCGATGTCGGTCGGCTGCAAAGCTTTTGTCTCCTTGCGCACCGCTTGCGCCGGATGGCGCGTGCGGCTCATCGGGACCTGAGTCCCCCAAACAGTCTACGCCTCAGCCGCGCCGGGCGCTTCCCCGGGGTTCTCCCGAGGGGGCCAGTGTCGCGCCGCGGCCATACGCGAAAGCGCCTTTTTCATCATGCTAAGGCTGCTGCCCCGAGCGGGCGCGTATGGCCCTGCAATAGTCCGAGCCCATGTACTGCGGTTTGCTGCATTCGCGCGCGTCGCAGATGCCCTTGCTGATGAAGTTGGTCTTGGAGCGGCAGAACTGCTCGGGCGACGCCTGGACCGCCTGGGGCTCGGGGACCACAGCGGGTGCCTGGGGCCGGATGGCCGCCTGCCTGGCCCGTGCCGCCGCCTCTTCGGCCCGCCGCCTGTCCAGGGCTTCGCGCTGGGCGCGCTCGTCCGCCAATTGCCGCGCCTGCGATTCCCGCGCCGCCCGCTCGGCCGCTGCCTTGGCGTTGGCCTGCGCCCGCTCGGCTTGCCGGCGCGCGGCTTCCTGCTCCTGTTGTGCACGGGCGGCCTGCTCTTGCGCCTGGCGCCGGGCCTGTTCGGCCTCCTCGGCACGCTTGCGGGCGGCTTCGAGTTCCGCCTGCTGGCGTTGTTCGGCCTGCCGCTTCGCTTCATCTTCCAGCCGGACGCGCTCCGCCTCGAGCGCCTTGCGCTGCTCTTCCTGCTGGTACCAGTAGTAGCCACCCCCTGCGACGCCGGCAACGGCCAGCAGGGCGGCAAGGACGGCGGCCACCAGCTTGCCCGTGCCGCCGGAGCGCGGCTGCGCGACAGGCGGCAACGCCGCACCCATCGTGCTGCCGCAGGCCTTGCAGAACCGCGCACCTGCCGGATTCATCACGCGGCACCGGAGACACTCCGTACCGGCCTGGTCCGCTGCGGCCGGCGCCTGGGCCAATGCGGTGCCGCAACCGCGGCAGAACTTTGCGGTGTCCGCGTTCACGGTGCCGCAGTGCGCGCAAGTCGAACTCATCGCCCACCCTCCCCTCTCAACCATCTTCCGCTTTTACTTCTCGAATCATGATGCACGAAAGCATGTGCAGCCGCAATCCTCAATTCGAGGGAGGAAGCATCCGCTTGCTGCCACGCGCATAGGCATAGAACGTCATCGCGGGATGGACAGGCTCGCCGCGCTCGTCGAACGAAATCGGCCCCGACATCCCCGCATAGCTCAGCTGTGGCAGCCGTGCCAGCAGCGCCTTGGGGTCCACCGAATCGGCGCGCTTCATTGCTTCCGCGAAAACGAACGACGCGTCATAGCTGTAGGGACTGAGCTTGCGCAATTGCTCCGGATACTTCAGCTCGTACCTGGCCTTCCAGGCCGGGCCGTTCTTCATCCACTCCAGCGGAATCCCGCTCTCGGCGCAGTAGACGGTTGCCGCCAGGCTGGCGCCCGTCGCGTTGTGCACGTCGACGGCCTTGCACAGATCGGCGCCGCCCAGAAGCCGGGTGCCCGGGCCAAGGCGCTGCAGCTGGGCGAGCAGGTCGCTGTCATCCCGTCCGTCGACACCGAGAAACACCGCGTCGGGGCGCCTGGCCTGCACGGCCAGCAACCTCGACCTCACATCGGCCGCGCGCGGCGGCAGCGGCCGCTCGTCGACGATCTCGAGGCCTTCGCCGCGCGCCGCCGCCGCGAAACGGGCCGCACTGGCCGCGCCCTCGGCGCTGTCGTCGTGGAGGACCGCGACACGGCGCACCGCCAGGCGGTCGTGCGCGTAACGCGCCATGGCGGCCGCGGCCTGGGCGGTGTCGGCGACCAGGCGGAACGTAGACCGGTATCCCAGCCGCGTGAGCCCGGGATCGGCCGGACCCACGGCGATGTGCGGCACGCCGCACTCGTCGTACACGCGCGCGGCCGCCGACGTCTGGCCGAGCCGCAGCTGGCTCACCACGCCCACCACGCCTGCCCGGCACAAGTGCCGCGCGGCCTCGGCGGCCTGCGCGGCATCGGCGCCGTCGTCGACGGACAGCAGCTCGAAGACGATCCGCTGCCCGCCGATCACCAGCCGCTCGGCGTTGAGGTCGTCGATGGCCATGCGGACGCCGTTCTCGGCGTCGCGCCCGACATACTGCCTCGGACCGCTCAACGGGCCGGCATGGCCGACCAGGACCCGGCGCGTCTGCGCCGGCACCGCGACGACGGGCTGGGGCGACTGCGCGGGCGGCCGGGCCTGCCGCGGCGCATCGCGACCGCCCAGCCGCGCCGGCAGATAGAAGCCCGCGGCCACCGCCAGCACCCCGACGACCGCGAAGCCCGCGACTTTCCAGAGGCCGTGCGGCGCCCCGGCCCGCGCCGGCGGATCGGGCACGGAACGGTCGGCAAGCGACGCAACCCGCGTCTGCGGCACGACCGGTGGCTTCGCGGCAGGCGGCGCGCCCGCGGCGCGCAGGCTCGGAGCCGGCACCGTGCGCGGCACCTGCCGGCCGCGGCCCGCCTCGACATGCTCGCGGGCGATGCGCCACCCCGGCGCGCGCAGGCTGGACTGCAGGTCGGGCTCGCCGAGCGTGCGCGCCAGCACGGCGATCAGGTCGCGGTGCGGCTGCGGCGGCGCGGGCCTGTCCCATTGCAGGTCGTAGCCCACCAGGCGGTCGACCAGCGCCTGCGCCTGCGCCCGGCGCTCGGGCGTCCAGCCGGTTGCCCGGGGATGCGCCAGCACCGCCGGCAGGATGGTGCCCAGGGTCCAGCCCAGCCCGTACAGGTCGGCCCGCCAGTCGAGCCCGGCGATACCGCCGTAGCCCGCATGGATCGCCGCGCGCAGCTGCCGCGACTGGTAGGGCTCTTCGTCGGATACCGCCATGCCGAGCGCGCGCTCGCGCGGCAGCGGCAGTTCGCGCTCCCAGACGCTGAAGGCGTAATCGATCAGCTTGAGGCTGGCCACATCCGCGTGCAGCGGTGCATCGCCGCCAACCCGGAAGCCGGGCTGCACCGGTATGCACAGGTTGTCGGCCTTGATGTCGAGATGGAAGAAGCCCACGGAATGCACGTCGTGCAGGGCCTGGAGCACCGCATGCGCCAGGGCAAGCCAATGCGCACAGTCGTGGAACACGTTGGGCAGGACGCCGGCCGCGCCCACCACCGGCAGGTCCAGCCACTGCTCCAGCGTCGGCCCCGCATCGAAGGTTTGCAGTTCCTGTCCACCCGCCAGCTCGTTCGCGAGGCTCTTGACCCGCTGCGTGTGGACCGAGGTGGTGCGACGCCACAGGCTGCTGGCGAGGCTGAACTCGCGGACCGTCCAGAAGCTGAGGTCGTCCTGCGCGCCGTCGTCGGGTTTCTTGAAATGCTTGCGGAAGTAGCGCTCGCCCGTGTTTTCGACCTCGCGCCAGACTTCCACGTGCGGGCCGGTGTCGATGCGCCTTCGGGTGCGGCCGAACATCTTGTCCAGATGGTCGTCCAGGCGCGGCGGGTGGGAAGGGATGATCGGCGTGCTCATCGCGGCCACCACAGCCATGCACCGGCGGCCGCGCCGGCGAGCAGCGCCAGCACGAGCAGGCCGCGTTCGCGCCGGCTGAGCGCGTGGCCATGGCGCTGGATCGCCACCACCGTCGCGTCATCGGTCCCGCCGTTCGCGTGCGCCGCCGCGACCAAGGCCATGCAGCGCTGCTGCAGGCTTCCCCCGCCGCGCAGCAGCGAAAGCATCTGCTGCGGCGGCACCCACTTGTGCACGCCGTCCGAGCACAGCATCAGCACCTCGCTGTCCGCCAGGCTGTACGCCGCGACCTGCGGCTGGTCCACCGCGCCGCTGCCGACCATGCGTGCCGGATCATCGGCCTGGGCGCCGGCCGGCGGCGCCTCGCCAAGGTTGTCATAGGTTTCGTCCTGGGTGAGCTGCGCCAGCCGCCGGGCCGATGCACAGTACGCGCGACAGTCACCGGTCCAGGTCAGCAGCCACCGGCGGCCGCGCCGCGCAGGCACCGCGGCCACGAAGGTCGACGCGCCCGCCTGGTCGCTGTAACGCGCCACCTCGCCGGCCACGGCGTCGTCGGCAGCGAGCAACCACTCGCGCAGCGCCTGCCGGTCCGACAGCAGCCCGGGGCGCAGCAGGCGCAGGCGTTCCACCAGGGCACCGCTGGCGACCTTGCCTTGCGCGCCGCCGCCAACGCCGTCCGCCACCGCCAGCAGCGCAGGCGCCGGCAGGACAGCGAGCGCGCTGTCCTCGTTCTCCAGGTGCGCGCTGCCGCGCAGGCTCGCGGCGCCGGTCTCGAAGCGCGGCGTCCACGGTGCGGCACCGCGCAGCCACAGCCAGCGCACCGCCGGCGCTTCGTGCGCCACCGGCTCGAAGCGGCGGACCGGCGTGCGCATCACGCGGCTCACGGTCCCATGCCGGGCGGCAGGATGGTGAGGCGGCACGGCTGCCGCGGCTCGCCGATCGCCAGCGTCTGGCCCCAGCGCCACAGCGTGCGGCTGTCCTGCGGCAGCTGCACGCCGTCCAGCACCGCACCATTGGAGCCCACGATGCGCACCAGCACGCCATTCGCTTCGATCGCATGGATTTCCAGGTGCTGCGCCGACACGCTCGCATGGAGAGCCGGCACGCAGCAGTCGGCGTCCAGGGCGCGGCCGATGTGGAACGGCAGCGTCAAGGCATACAGCGGCAGGCGCCGGCTGCCGTCGCCGTCGTCGACCTGCAGGCTGGCGTCGGGCTGGCGATCCAGGGCCAGCCGCAGGCCCGTGCCGGTACCGGTACCGCCCTCGTCCGCGGCCGGGGCGCGGTTGACGGGCGCCACCGGCGTCGCGGGCGCCGTGCGCGTGCCGCCGGATCCCCACACCAGCTTGGGCACGTCGCTGCGCGGCCCGTCGCTTTGCGCGGCCAGGAAGATCGCGCAGTCGGGCCCGACCTCGACCGCGGCCACGGCGGCAGCGCCCGCCGCCCTCGGCGGAAACACGTGGTCCTCGCGGCCGCGCCGGATCACCCTGCTGCCGTTGCTCGACCGCAGGTCCTCGTACCACCAGGTTCCACGGTCGAACCACAGCGCGGCATGCCGCCCGCTGGTGAACCGGCCGTCGAGGCGAACATCCACGTCCTCGCCGGAACCCAGGATCCATTTGGCTTGCGCGCCGCGGCGCGCAAGCCGCAGGGGGCGCGCCCCCTGGCCGTCCTCGAGCTGCCAGACGTCGGCATCGGGCGCGGCCGACGCTGGCTCCCGCACCTCGTCCCACTGGAACGTCACTTCGTAGCCCGGCCCGATGATCACGGGCTGCGCGGGCGCACCGTCGAACTCGCGCAGCAGTTGCGCATCCTCCAGCGAAGCGGCATCGCTTTGCTGCGCGCCGCCCGCGGCCGGGCCGGCCACGGGCGCCACCGGCAGGGGCACGAAGGCCTCGAACCGGTTGAAGTCGAGATACCGGCCCATCGGCAGGTCTTTCAGCAGCTCGCGCCGGATGAAGTCCGCGATGACCGAAGGCTGGTTGATGCGCGCGAGCAGCGCGTTCAGGGCCTCTTCGCCCGCGGCGTCCATGGGACGGATCTCGATGCGCTTGACCTGGCAGAACAGGTCCGGCGCGAAGGCGTGGTAGTCGCGGAACTCCTCCTGCGCCAGCCGCGCCAGCGCCTCGCGCAGCGCATCGGCGATGCCCTGGAAGCGCCCGTAGGGACTCGCGCCCTGCGGGTGGCCGGAACCGGTCATGCCGGCGGGCGGCACGCTGCCGCGCCGCAGGGTCGTCATGCCGGCAGCCACGGCGATCTTCGTGAAGATGGACATGCCTATTTCCAGTAGTGGAACGTCACCAGATGGTCCGGGCCATCATGCAGGCTTTTGCCGGGTTCGGGCCTGGCGACCGTGATCTGCCAGTCGCGCAGCAGCTTCTCGCAGAACCTGCCATAGGCCGGCTGGATGGACACGCCCTGTGCCTTGGCGCGCCGCAGGTCTTCGCGCGAATAGCGGATCTCCAGCACCGGCTGCTGCATCTCGCCGGCCTGGATGGCCTGCAGCCGGATCCAGGCCTCGATCTCCACCAGCACCACGGGCCATGGCTGCGTGAAGCTGTCCTGCTTGCTGTACTGGGTCGGCATCGCTCACCTTTCGGCCGGCAAGGCTGCAACTGCCGGGACCGCGCCGGCACGCGAGCGCGACACGATCTGGACCGCGATCTCGGCCGCGGGATTGGGACCCTGGTCGCCGGCGCCATGCACCTGGCCGGAGGCGCGCACCCAGTTGCGCTCCACCAGCACGGCGATCGCCTTGTCCCAGGTTTTCGAGCCGGGGTTTTGCCGGTACACCGCCGTATACCACTTGTGCGGGCGGGTGGTGGAGCACTCGCCGCCGCGCTCGCAGGCCGCGTGAATGTCGTCCAGCCGGCGGCCGTCGTTGCGGAAGGTCGGCGTGCCGGTCTTGCCCGCCAGCCAGTCGATGCGGCTGCATTCCTTCGGGTCGAGGATCTGGTTGCAGGCGCTGGACGCGGTTCCGCCGCGATGGCTCCACGCCAGGCCACCGAGGATCAGCCCGGCGGACTCCTGCGGCACGGCCACCGTCGTCGGCGGATTCAGCCCGAAGCGCTCGATGGCGGTGCGCAGCCTGTTGCCCGGGCCGGCGTCCAGGGCGCCGGTGCCGCGCACCGCGCTGACCAGGTGGGGCGCGGGAACCGCCTTCGCGCCATTGGCCGCCGCGCCCAGCAAGGCCATCGCGCCGGCGATGCCCAGGGTGGTGGCCCTTGCATGCCCCTGGCCCCAGCCTTCGGCCACCAGCCTGGCGGCATTGCCGTGGCACTTCTCCCAATCGTCTTGCGTGAAGCGCCTGCCGTCGGCGCCTTGCGCGCAATCGCGGATGGGCTCGGCGGGAATCGCCGTGCGCGGCATGTGCCCGAAGCGCGCGCCTTCGACCCGCGCGGGCTCGGACAGCAGCCGGCCGTACATCACGGGCAAGGTCAGGGCCTGGGCACCGGCTCCCGCCGCGGCCGCGATGCCGAACAGCACGTCGCGCTTGCCGCAATCGGCGCGTGCGCCCGCGCCGCTGCCGCAACCCGCATTCCATCCCAGCACATCGGCCTCGGCCTGCACCCGCCAGGGCCGTTCGCAGGCGCCGAACTCGTTCTCGGCGCAGAACATGCGATCGAGGAAGCGCGCGGAATCGGAGCGCATCAGCTCGCGGCGCAGCCCGCCGGCGGGCGGGCCGCCGGTGCGGGCCGCCGCGAGTTCCTGGGCGAGCAGTTTGGCGCCATACGCACCGTCGGACAGGAATGCCGCCGCCATGATCGGCTTCACGGTCGAAGCCGGCATGGCGTCGTGGAACAGCGCCGGGTTCTCCAGCAGGTCGGGCCGGTAGGCGGGTTTCCAGGGCAGCCGCCCGTCGCATTCGGGACCGCGGCCCGGGCCGTCGTAGTCTTGCCGCGTGCAGGGCGACAGCGCCCCCGCGATGGCATCGATGCGGCCGCTTTCGATGTCGATGATCGCGACCGCCGCCATCCGCACCATGGCCTGTTCCAGCAGGCTCGCGCCGATCGGCCGGCCCTTGTCTTCCTGGCGCCGGATGCCCAGCGCGCGGCACACGGACTGCGCGCCGGTGTAGCAGGCCGCGACCTGCTGCGCGAGGGCTTGCGTCCGCGCGTCGGTGCTCAGCTCGACCGAATAGCCCACATCGAGCGTGACGCCGCCGATCCTGGCCTGGTTGGGGCCGTAGCCGTACTGCTCCGGCTTGTCGGGCTGGCGGTTGCTGCGCTCGGTGTAGGCCTTGTAGAGCGCCGAACCCGGCAGGCGAACGGCATCGAGCGGCCGCAGGATGAGCCCCAGCGAAGGCGGCACGGACCAGCGCGCGTCGTCGAGCGCCACGCCCTCGGCGGCAGGCCCGGGCACAGCGATCAGTGCGGCACTGGCGGGCCGGCGCGCCGGCACGGGCGCGATGCCGCTGACCTGCTCTTCTTCGCAGACCGTGCTGTTGCTCCTGCGCTTGTCGGACACATAGAAGTACTTGCCTGGGCCCGCGGCCTGCCGCAGGTAGACGCAGCCCGGAACGCCACGCCAGGGGTTGCGCTGCGCGATCAGCGAATCCGGCACGGCCACCACCTGGTCGGCGCGCCAGTGGCCGCGCACCTGGGCGGCAGCCGTGGTGCCGCGCCACGCCAGGTTGTCCAGAGCCACGCAAGCGCTCGCCAGGCTCGCCGCGCCGGCGGCGCCCGGTGCCGACACCACCGCCTGGCAGTGCCTGGGCATCAGGTGGTTGACCGCTTCGGCGATGTCCCCGCATTGCAGGCGCAGCGCGACCCCGGGGTGGTCTGCCGGGTGAACCGGATGCAGCAAGGCGGTGTTGACTGCTTCGAACCAGCGCACGGTGTCCAGCGCCAGTGGCCGGTCGGTGCGCAGGTTGCCGCTGTCGCGCTGCAGCGCCAGGTAGCGGGCCATCGCCTCCAGCTTCGCCGCCAGCGCCGCGCCGGTGTCGACCGGATCGGTCTTCTGGCCTCGAACCTCGGCAACCAGCGTCTTGACCATGCCGGGCGAGCGCTTGTTCCATTCGGTGCCGCACACGCCCACGCCGCGCAGCAGTTGCGCCGCGTCCGGCGGCACGGGCTCGCCGCCCGCCAAGCTGTCACGGGCCACGAAGCCGTATTCGAAGGTCTTCAGGGCCGCGAGAAGCCGCACGTTGAGGAAGCGGTTGCCAGCGGCGTTTTCCTGCGCGCTGAATTCGCGCTCGCTGTCGCGGCCGGACAGCAGCAGGAACACGCCGATCAGCACGCCGGCCATGACCAGGCTCAAGGTCGTCATGGCGAACAGGGTGCGCGGGCGGATCCTGGACGCGGCCGCCGTCACGGCATCGGCGCGAGGCGTCTCAGCCACGAGCGGCCTCCCTGCGCCGGTCGACGCTCAGGCACAGCCCGAGGAGGAACACGTTGACCCACAACGAGGTCTTGCCGAAACTCACAAAGGGATAGGTGATGCCGGTCAGCGGCAGTACGCGCAGGTTGCCCGCCACCGTGATGGCCATCTGCAGCAGGCAGAGGACCAGCCAGGTGACGCAGATCCAGCCGAGCAGGCCCTGGTGGTCGGCGGCGAGCATGCCGTCCTCGCCGCGGTGCGCACCGGCGTTGCCCGAGGTGGCACCGGCATGCCCCTTGATCAGCCAGGCGATCCAGGCGACGCAGAACGCGACGAACAGCCACGCGCCCAATTCCCCCAGCACGCCCCACAGGGCCGTGAAGCTGTAGTCGCTCTGGATTTGCAGCGGCACGCCACGGCAGGCGTTGCCGCCCGCGTGGCCGCACCAGGGCACGTTGCCGACGCCGTAGCCGAACGGGGGCGTCGCCTGGCGGAACCAGCTGATCAGCCCGATCTGGTCGTTGGTCGAAATCAGCGGATTGGCGGCCGCTTCGAGCCGCCGCGCAACCAGCACCTTGGCCGAACCGAAGGCATAGAGAGTTTCGGTCAGCACCCAGCATCCCGCCACCAGGACAGCCAGGCCCGTCGGCAGCGCCACCGCAAGCCTGCCGCCGCGCTGCTGCACGCCGTACATCGTGGCTGCGGCAAGAAAGACCATGCCGGCATAGCCGACGACCAGCAGCGGCCCGTTGTCGTCGGTGACCAGCATGGCCAGCACCAGCGTGGCCAGCACCATCCCGAGCGGCGCGAGGAACGCAAGAAGGTGCCGCCACCGCGCGCCGCGCGGCAGCTCGAACGCCAGGTCCATGCGAAGGTGGAACAGCCACGCCACGGCCAGCACCAGGCACAGGCGTGCCAGCTCCGAGGTGAACTGCCGCAGGTTCTGCATGAGGGCGAACGCGCCCACCACCGCGCCCACCAGGAAGGCCTGCCAGAACCAGTAACCACGCGGACGGCGGCGCGCCAGCGTCGACCCCAGCGCCTGGCCCGTGGCCAGCATGCGCAGCAGGCCGCGGCCGATCGGTTGCCGCCAGACCGTCGCAAGGCACAGGATGGCGAAGGCGCCCCACAGGAAGCCCTGCTGGTACAGGGCCAGGAAGCGGTTGCGCGGATGGCCGGTGGCGCTCAGGTCGAGCAGCACCAGCCAGCCCAGGCCCGCGAACAGCAGCCATCCGGCATAGCCGAGAACGCTGGCCGCGCCCTGGGGCACGGGCTGCGCGCGCGCATGCGTGCGGCCCAGGGCAGCACCGGCGACCCAGGTCGCCGCGCCGGCCACCACCAGCACAACCACGGGCCACGGCGGTACCGCGAGCGCGACGAAGTGCAGCCGGGTCCAGGCGGTGTTGAGCGCATCCGGCAAGGGCAGCCAGACCCGGCTGGCCCACGCGGCGATTCCCCAGGCGCACAGCACCGCCCCGGTGGCCGGCCAGACCGCGCTGGCGCGGCGCGCCAGCAGCACCAGCGCAAGACCGAGGAACGACCAGGCAACCCACTGCCACCAGGCGTTCTTCAGCAAATGGCGCATCGCGTCCGCCTTGCCCGCCCCGATGGAGTCGCCCCGAGCCCGGCCAACCAGTGCGGCCAGCGCCTCGCCCGCATCGAGCGTGGAGCCGAAGCCCGCGCAGCCCGGTTCCCGGGTACCCGCGAGGGCGGCTTCGGCGCGCGCGTCCAGCAGCGCGGACGCCTGCGTGCCATCGAGCACGGCCGCCACCCACAGCGCCAGCCGCGCGCGCGTGCCCGCCTCATCCGCTGCCTGCCAGGCCGCCGGAAACGCGGCTGCCAGGCACTGCAGCGGCTGCGGGCCGCCGCGCGGCGCGGCTTCCATCGCGAACGCGGACAGGTAGTCCGCCACCGAAGCGCGGCTTTCCGTCAGCGCTTGCGCATCGGAGAGCAGATCGTCCTTCGACAGGCGTTCGTCGATCAGCTGCTGCTGCCCGGCAATCCGGTCGAGGGTGGCCCGGACCGGTTCGACGAAACTCTCGCGCAGCTGCCCGAACGCGGACTGCAGCGCGGTGGGCAGGGCTCTGCCGGGATCCTCGTGGCCGCGCATGCCGGCACCGCATACCTTCTCGGCCTCGGGAAGCGCGAGGCCACCGAACCGCGCGCAGGCGGCCCCCAGCTGGCGATCCGGCAGGTGGACCTGCTGCACCCGGCCCTGGAGGTAGCGGCCGTCGCCCTCGTCGGCAAGCGGGCGCAGCTGCAGGAACAGGGGCAACAGCAGCGCGACGACTGCAAGGCTCAGCAGGATCTCCAGAGCGTCCCGCCGCCATGGCGATCCCGATCCTGCGCTAGTTGGCGGCAAGGGAGGTCCGCGCAAGCTTTTCTTCCTCCTCGATATGCCGGGCCAGTGCCGCCCTGGCGAGTTCGACGGTCGCCTGGTCGTTCGTATCTCCGGCGGTAGATTGGCGGATGGTGGCGGCCCTGAGCGCCGCCTCCTCGGCAATCTGCCGGTCCCTTTCGCTTCTGAGCTGTACCAGCTTCCGGTCTGCGTCGTCCTTGGCGACCTTGCTGCGCCACACCATGTAACCGGCACCGCTGCCCAAGGCCACCACCAACGCCGACACCACCAGCCAGGGCCACGCCTGGCGCGGCGCAGGTGCCGACACAAGATGTACCGCCATCGCCGGCGCGGCGCCGGCAAATCCCGGCTGGATGGGCGTGGGCCGCGCACCGCCCTGTCTTGCGCCGCAGTGGCCGCAGAACGTCGTCGCGTCGGCCAATTGGGTTCCGCACTGAGTGCAATGCATCGCTTTCGCTCCCTTTCTTCGCCCGGCCTCAGCTGCGCGGACACCCGCCCGACGCGCTGGTGCAAACATAGACCCGCTTCATGTTGTCGTCCATCCGCTCGTTGAACCCGTTCAGCATCTCCTGCAGCCTGATCAACGGAACATCGACCACCTGCTTGGCTGCGCAACTGTTCGAAGCACTGGCCACGACGGACATCTGGGCCATGCCCGCGTCGGTGGCGGGAGTGCGGGAAAAGCGGATCAGGTCCCCCGTATTGAGGTAGCAGTCTTCCCCGGTGTCCACGTCGGCGACCTTGAGCGGCGCCGTGGCCTGGAACAGGTAGATGCGGGCATAGCCGCGGGAAGTGACGTCGGACAGGAGGGCCTGGTGGCCATTGCGGTGCTGCGCGAGGCTCAGGCGCATCTGCTGCTGCACCTGCCGGCGAACCTCCTCCGGGACATGCACGGGCGTCATGTCCACCATCGCCTGCTGCACCTTGAGGGCCGCGATCTGCGCCTTGAGTTCGTTGACGTCGAGGCCTTGTGCGGCGAACTCCGCCTTCAGCGTTTCGTTGCCGCCGATGGCGGCATCGATCTGCTGCTGCAGCTCCGCGATCTGGGCGCGCACGTCAGCGGACTCGGCTCGATCGCCGGGCGCGGCATAGGAGGCCTCGTCGAACGCGGTGGAGAGCTGCAGGTCGGCCATCAGGACGATCGGGTCCGTGTAGCTCACCGTCGGCGCGTCGAACGCGACGCTGGGCCCCGGGCAGATGTTGCAGGCGTCCGCGACAACCACGGGAGCCGGCAGCGGCGCCCAGAAGCGCCGGTAGTAGGCCGGCTCACGCGGTTCCGGGCGGTACACATGGGCGGGCTCGCCGTTGAGCTGCACGACGCTGTATTCGCGCACGATCGGGGACTCGAGGGGCACGGGGCCACCGCGCCCGAAACGGGAATAGACCGTGCGCTGCACGACCTGTTCCTCGTGGCCATCGCGCGCGCGGCCGGTGGCGAACTTCTCCGCGAACATCGTCTTGCCGGCAAAGGTGGCGCCGTGCAGGCCGGTCTTGAAGGTGGAGAACGTCGGCCCGCCGCGCATGGCGTGGCTGCTGAAGTCGGGCCCCGAAACCGAGCGATGGCCGTCGCTGTAGATGCGCGTCGTGGTCCCCCGGTTCTCGATCTGCCGGTATCCCGTCATTTGCGCTGCCCCGCCGGGCAGGCGGCTGCGCACCATCACCGTCCGCGAGCCGTCGGCGTTCTGCCGGTCGATCGCGAACCCTCCCGGACGCGAGTGCGGGATCACCCGGGTGGTGTTGTTCACGGCAATGGCCTGGCGCGTTACGGTTGGCGGCGTTGCCGGTGGCGCGAACCGGCTTCCCGAATGCGCCTGCGACTGGTTGGTGCCGGGAAATGGAGGTTGCGCGTGCTGCGGTCCCGGCACAGTCGTTTGCGGCCTGCCGGCCTGATGCTGCAATGCTTGCTGTTGCCTGGCTTGCTGCGCCTGCTGTTGCTGCTGGGTTCTCACGCCTTGCTGGGCGGCTGCGGCTGCGGCGGCTTGCTGCTGCCTGGTTTGTTGCTGCTGCTGTGTCTGCTGCTGCCTGGCTTGCTGCGCCTGCTGCTGCTGGGTCCTCGCGCCCTGCTGGGCGGCTGCGGCTGCGGCGGCTTGCTGCTGCCTAGTTTGTTGCTGCTGCAGCGCCTGCTGCTGCCTGGCTTGCTGCGCCTGCTGCTGCTGGGTTCTCACGCCCTGCTGGGCGGCTGCGGCGGCTTGCTGTTGCCTGGCCTGTTGTTGGTGCGCTTGCTGTTGTTGCTGTTGTTGTTGCTGCAACGCCTGCTGCTGGCGCGCTTGCTGCTGTTGCTGCAACGTCTGCTGCTGGCGCGCTTGCTGCTGTTGCTGCAACGCCTGCTGCTGGCGCGCTTGCTGCTGTTGCTGCAACGCCTGCTGCTGACGCGCTTGCTGTTGTTGCTGCAACTCTTGCTGCTGGCGCATTTGCTGCTGTTGCTGCATGGCTTGCTGCTGCTGTTGCTGCCGCAAGGCCTGCTGCGCCGCGGCGGCGGCCTGCCGCTGCTGCGCCTGCTGTTGCTGTTGCTGCTGGGCTCGCTGGCGCGCGATGCAGTTGCTGTCGTTGCCGTGGCAATCCGCGCCCCAGGCAAGCGCAGAGGCGAAAACCAGAGCCGCCGGCACGGCGGCACGCAAGAAGTTCATTCTTCTTCCTCCCTTCAGCTCAAGACACAGACCGCCCCGAACGGTAAGCAAGGGGCGCCAAATGTTTGACTTTGTAACTTCGACTCATCATGCACCAAAGGTGCGGGAGCCGCAAGTCGGAGAAAAAAGACCGCTCGTCAGTCGCTCAGAATCGGGCGGCGCCCAGCTTGCCGAAGGCCTCCACCACCTCGGGCGGCGCCTGCACCAGCTCGATCAGCACGCCCTCGCCGCCGACCGGGAATTCCTCGCTTCCCTTGGGATGGACGAAGCAGATGTCGTAGCCGGCCGCGCCCTTGCGGATGCCGCCCGGGGCGAAGCGCAGGCCCTTGGCGCCCAGCCATTCCACGGCACGCGGCAGGTCGTCGATCCACAGGCCGACGTGGTTGAGCGGCGTAGTGTGCACCGCCGGCTTTTTTTCCGGGTCCAGCGGCTGCATCAGGTCCACCTCGACCTTGAACGGCCCGGCACCCATGGCGCAGATGTCCTCGTCCACGTTCTCGCGCTCGCTGCGGAAGTTGCCGGTGAGCTCCAGGCCGAACAGGTCGACCCACAGCGTCTTCAGCCGCTCCTTGTCGGGCGCGCCGATGGCGATCTGCTGGATCCCGAGGACCTTGAACGGCCGCTTCTCGATGCTGATGCTCATGCGAACTCCAGGATCGGCTGGTCCACCGCCAGCGACTCGCCCTTGCCGGCCAGCACCTTGCCGACCACGCCGTCGGCGGCGGCGAACAGCACGTTCTCCATCTTCATGGCCTCGATGACCGCCAGCCGCTCGCCGGCCTGCACCTTCTGGCCGGGCTGCACCGCCACGTCGACCAGCAGGCCGGGCATGGGCGACAGCAGGAAGCGGCTCATGTCCGGCGGTGCCTTGTAGGGCATCAGCGTGTGCAGTTCGGCGGCGCGCGGCGTGAGCACCAGCGCGTCGATGCGGGTGCCGTTGTGCGACAGCGCGAAGCCCAGTGGGTTGCGCGCCGCGCCGCGCTCGATCTGCGCGTTGAACGGCTTGCCGTTGCAGGTGCCGCGGATGCGCGCACCACCCAGGTGCCACTTGGGACTGCAGATTTCGTAGCGTTTGCCGTTGGTCTCCACCACGCTGGAGCCGCTGACGGCCTGGAAATCGCTCACGCGCGCCGGCTGGCGGCTGTTTTTCCCTTCGGCGCCCAGCTGGACCACCACGAACTCCTCGCCTACCTTGAACTCGTGGCCGCGCAGCTGGCCGGCGATGCCGGCCGAGCGCTGCAGCGCGCGCCGGTTCACGTAAGCCGCCAGCGCCACCAGGAAATCGGGGTCGTCGTGCTGCACGTCGGCGGCCGAGAAGCCGTGGGCGTAGTGCTCGGCGATGAAGCCGGTGTTGAAGTCACCGGCCTGGAAATCGGGGTGGGCCAGCAGCGCGGCCTGGAACGGCACGTTGCTGGAGATGCCGCGGATCACGAAGCCGTTGAGCGCCTCGCGCATTCTGGCGATGGCGTCGGCGCGGTCGGTGCCGTGCACGATCAGCTTGGCGATCATCGAGTCGTAGAACATCGGGATCTCGCCGCCCTCGGCCACGCCGGTGTCCACCCGCACGCCTTGCAGGTGTTCTGTGTCCGACGCCCACATCGATTCCTTGGGCGGCTGGAAGCGCACCAGCCGGCCGGTGGACGGCAGGAAGCCGCGGAACGGGTCTTCGGCGTTGATGCGGCACTCGATGGCCCAGCCGTCGCGCTTCACTTCGGCCTGCGTCAGCGGCAGCTTCTCGCCGGCCGCCACGCGGATCATCAGCTCCACCAGGTCCAGGCCGGTAATGCACTCGGTGACCGGGTGCTCCACCTGCAGCCGGGTGTTCATCTCCAGGAAGAAGAAGCTCTGGTCCTTGCCGACCACGAACTCCACCGTGCCCGCGCTCTGGTACTTCACGGCCTTGGCCAGCGCCACCGCCTGCTCGCCCATGGCCTTGCGCGTGGCCTCGCTGATGAAGGGCGACGGCGCCTCCTCGATCACCTTCTGGTGGCGCCGCTGGATCGAGCATTCGCGCTCGTTCAGATAGATCACATTGCCGTGCGAATCGCCCAGCACCTGGATCTCGATGTGGCGCGGCTCCTCGACGAACTTCTCGATGAACACGCGGTCGTCGCCGAAGCTGTTGCGCGCCTCGTTGCGGCAGGAGGTGAAGCCCTCGAAGGCTTCCTTGTCGTTGAAGGCCACGCGCAGGCCCTTGCCGCCGCCGCCGGCCGAGGCCTTGATCATCACCGGGTAGCCGATGTCCTTGGCGATGGACACGGCCTGCTCGGCCGTTTCGATGGCTTCGTTCCAACCGGGAATGGTGTTGACGCGCGCTTCCTTGGCCAGCTTCTTGGAGGCGATCTTGTCGCCCATGGCGGCGATGGAGTAGTGCTTGGGGCCGATGAAGACGATGCCCTCTTCCTCCACGCGCCGCGCGAACTCCTCGTTCTCCGACAGGAAGCCGTAGCCGGGGTGGATGGCCTGGGCGCCGGTCTGCTTGCACGCGGCGATGATCTTGTCGGCCACCAGGTAGCTCTCGCGGCTGGGCGCCGGGCCGATCAGCACGGATTCGTCGGCCAGCGCCACGTGCCGCGCGTCGCGGTCGGCTTCGGAATACACGGCCACTGTCTTGATGCCCATCTTGCGGGCGGTCTTGATGACGCGGCAGGCGATTTCGCCGCGGTTGGCGATCAGGATTTTGGTGAACATGTTCTTGTCTCCCCGGCGCTTCAAAGAGGAATGTTTCCGTGCTTGCGCCACGGGTTCTCGAGCTTCTTGCTTTGCAGCATCACCAGCGAGCGGCAGATGCGCTTGCGGGTTTCGTGCGGCAGGATCACGTCGTCGATGAAGCCGCGCGCGCCGGCCACGAATGGGTTGGCAAAGCGGGCCTTGTACTCGGCCTCGCGCGCGGCCAGCTTCACCGGGTCGTTCTTGTCCTCGCGGAAGATGATCTCCACCGCGCCCTTGGCGCCCATCACCGCGATCTCGGCATTCGGCCAGGCCAGGTTCACGTCGCCGCGCAGGTGCTTGGAGCTCATCACGTCGTAGGCACCGCCATAGGCCTTGCGCGTGATCACCGTGATCTTCGGCACCGTGCATTCGGCGTACGCGTACAGCAGCTTGGCGCCGTGCTTGATGATGCCGCCGTACTCCTGGCTGGTGCCCGGCATGAAGCCCGGCACGTCGACGAAGGTGACCACCGGAATGTTGAAGGCGTCGCAGAAGCGCACGAAGCGCGCCGCCTTGATGCTGCTCTTGATGTCCAGGCAGCCGGCCAGCACCAGCGGCTGGTTGGCCACGATGCCCACGCTCTGGCCTTCCATGCGGGCGAAGCCGATGATGATGTTCTTGGCGTACTCCGGCTGCAGCTCGAAGAAATCGCCGTCGTCCACCGTCTTGGCGATCAGCTCCTTCATGTCGTAGGGCTTGTTCGGGTTCTCCGGAACCAGCGTGTCCAGCGACATGTCCATGCGGTCGGCCGGATCGTTGCTGGGGCGCACCGGCGCCTTTTCGCGGTTGTTCAGCGGCAGGTAGTTGTACAGCCGGCGCAGCATCAGCAGCGCTTCCACGTCGTTCTCGAACGCCAGGTCGGCCACGCCGCTCTTGGTGGTGTGGGTGATGCCGCCGCCCAGTTCCTCGGCAGTCACTTCCTCGTGCGTCACGGTCTTCACCACCTCGGGGCCGGTGACGAACATGTAGGAGCTGTCCTTGACCATGAAGATGAAGTCGGTCATGGCCGGCGAGTACACCGCGCCGCCGGCGCACGGGCCCATGATCATGCTGATCTGCGGCACCACGCCGGAGGCCATCACGTTGCGCTGGAACACATCGGCATAGCCGCCCAGCGAGGCCACGCCTTCCTGGATGCGCGCGCCGCCGGAGTCGTTCAGGCCGATGACGGGCGCACCGACCTTCATGGCCTGGTCCATCACCTTGCAGATCTTCTCGGCATGCGCTTCGGACAGCGCGCCGCCGAACACGGTGAAGTCCTGGCTGAAGATGAAAGCCATGCGGCCGTTGATGGTGCCGTAGCCCGTGACCACGCCGTCGCCGGGGATCTTGTTGTCCTCCATGCCGAAGTCGGTGCAGCGGTGCTCGACGAACATGTCCCATTCCTCGAACGTGCCTTCGTCCAGCAACAGCTCGATGCGCTCGCGCGCCGTGAGCTTGCCCTTTTTGTGCTGCGCGTCGACGCGCTTGGTGCCGCCGCCCAGGCGCGCCGCGGCGCGTTTCTTTTCAAGTTGTTCGAGGATGTCTTGCATGTCGTCTTGCTCCGTTTTATGTCCCTGTGTTCATCGCGTTCAGCAGCTGGCGCGCGGCCGTGGAGGCCGGCAGCTGGCCGTGCTCCACCTCGCGCGCGAGCCGCGGCAGCAGGCCCTTGACTGCCGGGTGCTGGCGGAACGCCTGCTTCAGTCCATGGTCGATGCGCTCCCACATCCAGGCGCGCGCCTGCAGCTTGCGGCGGGCGGCGAGCTGGCCGTTGCGCTCCTGCAGCTGGCGGAAACGCGTGACCGTGTCCCAGAAGGCTTCGACGCCTTGCACTTTCAGGGCGCTGAGCTGCAGCACTTCGGGGCGCCACGCCCCCTCACCCCAGCCCTCTCCCCCGCCGGGGGAGAGGGAGTCCACGCCCTCTCCCGCCTGCGGGAGAGGGCTGGGGAGAGGGTGAGGCGCGCGACCATGCTGCCCCAGCAGCCGCAATGCACTCGTGATCTGCGCCTGCGCGCGCATCGCGGCATCGGCATCGATGTCGGCCTTGTTGATCACCACCAGGTCGGCCAGCTCCATCACGCCCTTCTTGATGGCCTGCAGGTCGTCGCCGGCGTTGGGCAACTGCATCAGCACGAACATGTCGGTCATGCCGGCCACGGCGGTTTCGCTCTGGCCCACGCCGACAGTCTCGACGATCACCACATCGTAGCCGGCGGCCTCGCACACCAGCATGGATTCACGCGTCTTTTCGGCCACGCCGCCCAGGGTGCCGCTGGACGGGCTGGGCCGGATGTAGGCGCGCTCGTGCACCGACAGGTGCTCCATCCGCGTCTTGTCGCCCAGGATGGAGCCGCCGGACACGCTGGAAGACGGATCGACCGCCAGCACCGCGACGCGGTGCCCTTTTGCAATGAGATGAAGGCCCAGCGCCTCGATGAAGGTGCTCTTGCCCACGCCAGGCACACCGCTGATGCCCAGGCGAAACGCGTTGCCGGTGTGCGGCAGCAAGCCGGTCAGCAGCTCGTCGGCCTGCACGCGATGGTCCGCTCGGGTGGACTCCAGCAGCGTGATGGCCTTGGCCATGGCGCGGCGCTGCTGCGGGCCGTTAGTGCCGAGGATCGCAGAGGATAGTTCCGCCACCGTTCGCCCTGAGCTTGTCGAAGGGCTCTGGCGAGGGAGGGCTTCGACAGGCTCAGCCCGAACGGAAGCGGCGGTTCGTCCTGAGCTTGTCGAAGGACGCGAATGTGCCAGCTCCTGAACCCGCCCCCAATCCCCGGCGATCAACGCTTCCTTCTTCGCCCGCGACCAGCCCTTGATCTGCTGCTCGAACACCAGCGCGCCCTCACGCGACTCGAACTCGCCCTGCCACACAAGCTCTACCGGTTTGCGCGTTGATGTGTGCCCGATGTCACCCGCGAAGTGCTGCTGCATGCGAGCATCGATGTCGTCCGTGTGGCCGGCGTAGTACGAACCGTCGCCACATCGGAGCAGGTACGCGTAGAAGGGTTTCACGAAGGTCTCTTCACTCGGCGGGCTTCGACAGGCTCAGCCCGAACGGTGAGTTGGGCAACATCAGGCCTGCGCCTTGCGGATCTGCTCCAGCACGTCCTTCGCGCTGGCCGGGATCGGCGTGCCGGGGCCGTAGATGCCCTTCACGCCGGCCTGGTACAGGAACTCGTAGTCCTGCTGCGGCACCACGCCGCCGACGAACACGATGATGTCGTCGGCGCCCTGCTTCTTCAGCTCTTCGATGATCGCCGGCACCAATGTCTTGTGGCCAGCCGCCAGGGTGCTGATGCCCACCGCGTGCACGTCGTTCTCAATGGCCTGACGGGCGCATTCCTCGGGCGTCTGGAACAGCGGGCCCATGTCGACGTCGAAGCCGAGGTCGGCATAAGCCGTGGCCACCACCTTGGCGCCGCGGTCGTGGCCGTCCTGGCCCAGCTTGGCGACCATCACGCGCGGGCGCCGGCCCTGCTGCTCGGCGAATTCCGCGATCTCGGTCTTCAGTTTGTCCCAGCCTTCGGCCGAGTCGTAAGCTGCTGCGTACACGCCGGTCACCTTCTGCGTATCGGCGCGGTGGCGCCCGAAGACTTTTTCCAGGGCGTCGCTCACCTCGCCCACTGTCGCGCGCAGGCGGCTCGCCTGAATGGCGAGGTCCAGCAGGTTGCCCGTGCCGGCCTTGGCGGCTGCCGTCAGCGCCTCCAGCGCGGCCTGCACCTTCTGCCCGTCGCGCGTGGCGCGGATCCGCTGCAGCCGCTCGACCTGCTGCTCGCGCACCCGGACATTGTCCACTTCCAGGATCTGCACCGGGTCTTCCTTGGCCAGCCGGTACTTGTTGACGCCGACGATCACGTCCTTGCCCGAATCGATGCGCGCCTGCTTCTCGGCGGCGGCGGCCTCGATCTTCAGCTTGGCCCAGCCGGAATCCACGGCGCGCGTCATGCCGCCCATGGCTTCCACTTCCTCGATGATGGCCCAGGCCGCGTCCGCCATGTCCTGCGTCAGCTTCTCCATCATGTAGCTGCCGGCCCAGGGATCGATCACGCTGGTGATGTGCGTCTCTTCCTGGATGATCAGCTGCGTATTGCGCGCGATGCGGGACGAGGTTTCGCTGGGCAGCGCGATCGCCTCGTCGAAGCTGTTGGTGTGCAGGCTCTGCGTGCCGCCGAACACCGCGGCCATCGCCTCGACGGTGGTGCGCACCACGTTGTTGTAGGGGTCCTGCTCGGTCAGCGACCAGCCGGAGGTCTGGCAGTGCGTGCGCAGCATCAGGCTCTTCGGGCTCTTGGCGCCGAAGTCCTTCATGATGCGGCACCACAGGAGGCGCGCCGCGCGCATCTTGGCGATCTCGAGATAGAAGTTCATCCCGATCGCCCAGAAGAACGACAGCCGTCCGGCGAAGGCGTCCACGTCCAGGCCCTTGGCCATCGCCGTCTTCACGTACTCCTTGCCGTCGGCCAGGGTGAAGGCCAGCTCCAGCGCCTGGTTGGCCCCGGCTTCCTGCATGTGGTAGCCCGAGATCGAGATCGAGTTGAACTTCGGCATCTTCTGCGCCGTGTACTCGATGATGTCGCCGACGATCCGCATCGACGGTTCCGGCGGGTAGATGTAGGTGTTGCGGACCATGAACTCCTTGAGGATGTCGTTCTGGATGGTCCCCGACAGCTGGTCCTGCGCCACGCCCTGCTCCTCGGCCGCCACCACGTAGCCGGCCAGCACCGGCAGCACGGCGCCGTTCATGGTCATGGACACCGACACCTTGTCCAGCGGGATGCCGTCGAACAGCACCTTCATGTCCTCCACCGAATCGATGGCCACGCCGGCCTTGCCGACGTCGCCCAGCACGCGCGGATGGTCGCTGTCGTAGCCGCGGTGGGTGGCCAGGTCGAACGCCACCGACACGCCCTGCCCGCCCGCGGCCAGCGCCTTGCGGTAGAAGGCATTCGATTCTTCGGCGGTGGAGAAGCCCGCGTACTGCCGGATGGTCCAGGGCCGCACCGCGTACATGGTGGCCTGCGGGCCGCGGATGTAAGGCTCGAAGCCGGGCAGGCTGTCGGTGTGCGGCAGGCCCTGCAGGTCTTGCGCGGTGTACAGCGGCTTGACCGCAATGCCGTCGGGCGTGACCCACTCCAGCGACTGCAGGCCCTTGGGCGCGGATTTGGCGGCGGCCTTGGCCCAGTCTTCGAGGCTCGCGGGTTGGAATTCGGGCGCGGCTTGGCTCATGGCGTTTCCTGTGATGGCCGAATCATACATAATTATTGATCACAAACCCGTAGAATCCCGTCCCATGTCAGCCCTCACGCTCGCGCCGCGCGCCCTCTATGAAGAGGTGGCCGAACTGCTGCGCCAGCGGATTTTCCGGCGCGAGCTGGAGCCGGGGGCGTGGATCGACGAGGTGAAGCTGGCGCAAGAATACGGCATCAGCCGGACACCCCTGCGCGAGGCGCTGAAGGTGCTGGCGGCCGAGGGCCTGGTCACCATGAAGGTGCGGCGCGGCGCCTACGTGACCGAGGTGTCGGAGCGCGACCTGAGCGAGGTCTACCACCTGCTCTCGCTGCTGGAAAGCGACGCCGCCGGCGTGGTGGCCGCGAGCGCCACCGACACCCAGATCGACGAACTGCGGCAGCTGCACGCGCAGCTGGAAGCCGCGGTCGACCGCCGCGACGAGTTCTTCGCGATCAACGAACGCTTCCACATGCGCCTGCTGGAGATCGCCGCCAACCGCTGGCGCAACCAGCTGGTGGCCGACCTGCGCAAGGTGATGAAACTGAACCGCCACAACTCGCTGCTGAAAGCGGGCCGCGTCGCCGAGTCGCTGGCCGAGCATCGCGCCATCATGGAGGCGATCGCCCGCCGGGATTCCTCCGCGGCGGTGCTGCGGATGCGCGAGCATTTCAGGAACGGGCTGGAGGCGGCGGCTTGAAGCCGCACGCCAACAACTTCGACTTCGTCCGCCTCGCCGCCGCGCTGTGCGTCGTCGTGTCGCACCAGTTCGCCCTGACGGGGCTGCGCGAGCCGACGCTGCTGAACGTCCACACCCTGGGCGGCCTGGGCGTGCTGATCTTCTTTTCGGTCAGCGGCTACCTGGTGGCGCAGAGCTGGACGGCGGATCCGCACCTGCTGCGGTTCGGCGCCAGGCGCCTGCTGCGGATCTGGCCGGGCCTGGCCGTCGTGGTGCTGCTCGCCGCCTTCGTCTGGGGACCGCTGCTGACCTTCCTGCCCACCAAGGAATACTTCCGGCACGTCTGGACACGCGACTACCTGAACAACCTGCGCTTCATGATGCGCGACATCCTGCCCCTGCGCTTCGAAGGCAACGCCCTGCCGCTGGCCGTCAACGGCCCGCTGTGGACCATCCCGCTGGAGCTGAAGTGCTACGTCATGCTGGCGATCCTGGGTGTCGCCGGGCTGTTGCGAAGCAAGTGGTGGGCGATCGCGCTCACGGCCGTCCTGCTGGTGCGCTATGCGGTGATCGAGCCGCGCGGCGACTTCCTCATCGACAACCTGGCCTGGACGCTGGAGCAGCGCTACCTGCTGGAGTTCGGGCTGTTCTTCGCCGCCGGGGTCATCCTGCACTTCGTCGACGTGAAGGGCGCGCGCCGCGCCGTGCTGCTGGTGGGCGCGGCCTGGCTGCTCGGGGCGCTGGCGCTGGCGATGCAGCGGCCGCTGCTGGCGCTGTGGTTCGTGGTGCCCACCACCGTCGTGGTGCTCGGCGCGGCGTCGCTGCCGTACCTGCGGCGCGCGGGGCGCTTCGGCGACTTCTCCTACGGCCTGTACATCTACACCTTCCCGATCCAGCAGACGCTGATCTGGCTGTATGGGCGGCAGCTGCCGTGGGGCGTGGTGTTCGTGCTGGTGCTCGTGACCGCGTTCGCCTTCGCCGCCGCGTCCTGGCACTTCGTCGAAAGCCGCGCGTTGCGCCTGAAACCCAGGCGCCGCACGGGCGCCGAAAAAAAGCTGTGAAGTAATTTCCTTTTTTTCCGGCACAACGCTGCCAGACTGCCCTCCACAAATTTGAGGAGGGTAAAAAATGGCGGACGCGCTTTTCGGCTACGACATGGTTCTGCAGATCACGCAGAACGAAATCAACTCGCAGTTTTCGCTGCTGATGCAGCAGGGCTACATCGACTCGCTGCTGACCACCAACGCGCTGTCCGCCGCGGGCGGCGCCTTCGGCGGCGGCCAGATGGAGCTGAGTTCCTATCTGCGCGGCTACATCGCGCAGCCCACCGCGGCGCAGCCGATGGTCATCCTGGCCAACGGCGGCAACCCCGAGCAGTGCATGTTCCAGTTCGCGCTGCAAAGCCAGCAGCTCACGGACACGGTCATGACCGCGCTCGGCTTCACGCAGGACCAGGTGAATGCCGCATTCGCCCAGCCGCAGCCCGGCCCGGACAATTCGCAGTATGGCCTGCTGGTGAACCAGGAAGACATCGCCTACGAAAGCAACGGCGTGGCCGAGACGCTGGCGAACCAGACGGTGTATTACTGGCTGCAAAGGACCGCGTTGACGGTGGGCACCAGCACTACCTACACCAATTACCTCGTGCCGGCGCTGTTCTACATGTCGGGCGGCGACTACCCCACCCTGGTGGACCTGACCGGCTTGCCGCTGCGCTTCACCGTGGACCTGGGCGCCATTCCCACCACGCCGGACGGCATCACCGCCCTGGTCAATGCGGGCGTCATGCCCCCGCAGGTGCTGGACACGATCACCGGCAACGGCTTCAACAGCGCGTATTTCTCGCTGCAGCAGCTGTTCCTGAACTTCGACACCACCGACTTCACGCAATGGAGCACCACGGCGCCGCCGTCCAGCACCATGGTGAGCGGCGCGTCGATCGACACGGCCACCGGCACGTTTTCGATTTCCACCGTCGCGCTGTCGCAACTGGAGGAAGACCCCAGCTTCCTGACCGAAGTGAGCGTGGCGCTGCAATACGCCTTCGGTGTGGGCTCCACCTACGACAACAACCCGGCCTCCACGCCCTACATCATCGGAATCACCGCCACCTCCACCAACCCGGCGCAGAGCAACCCCGACGACGTGGCCATCCTGGTGCCCACCTCGGTGGGATTCACCGCCCTGCTCGACTCCGCCGACAGCGGCCTGTCCGTCCTCAACTACCAGGTGATGGGCGGCGGAACCTCCAACCCCACCCAGCCGGCACCCGCCGTCGCCACCAACTTCGTCACCAGCAACGACTACTCGGGCGAGCTGCTGTTTTCCGAGGCGACGTTCTTCACGCCGCAGATATTCAACCCGCTGGTGGTGGCGCTCACCTCGGACCACGCTCCCACGCCCAACTGGCAGCAGAGCGGGTCGACCTTCACCTACAACACCAACTATTCCTGGACGATCAGCAGCACGCCGCCGCCAGACAACTGGCTGAAGACCGGCACCTACCAGGTGGTGACGCAGGAGGAGAACCCGAACTACAAGATCGTCGTCGCCGGCAGCACGGTCACCGCCTCCGGCACGCTGACCGTCACGCAGCAGCTGGCGGCCACCCTGGTGGTGCTCAGCATCAATATCCCGGTGGTCTGGAGCGTCACCTGCTCATCCACCTTCTCGCAGGTCCTGACCATGGAGGTGACCGGCAACGGCTCCGAGCTGTCGGTGAACCAGCCCAACGCCACCTTCACCGAGCCGGTGAACGGGCCGGTGGTGGCCAACAACTGGGAGGCCGGGCTGAGCTCGTTCGTGATCGACGCGGCGGAGGCGATCATCGACCTGTTGTTCCCGATGTCGTTCCTGATGAAATCGCTCGACCCGTCGACCTACATGACGCAGACGGCGCACACCAGCATCGACAACGCCTTCAACCAGCTCAACAGGCAGCTCAACACCAACCTGACCGGCGGCGCCACCGGCAACTTCATCGCCCCCACCGGCACCGTGTTCCTGCTGAACGCACCGCGCTTCAACAACACGCTCGATCTGCAGATGGACGTGACTTACAGCGTCTGACCGGAACCGCCATGACCACCGCACCCAATTCGTCCGTTACCAGCCTCGTCATTCCCAGCACGCTGCCGCACAACCCCTCGCTGACCGTCAGCGCCAGCGGCTCGCTGATGAAGAACTACCTGCCGGCGCTGCCGATCCAGCCTGGCGACCAGGTCAGCGCCACCTGCGACTCCAACGGCTACCCGATCACCTTCTCGTTCGGCGCCGACACCGGTGATTTCTACGCCATCGCCAACGCCGCCGACAACCCCACGGGCTGGGTCCAGATCGACCTGCTGCCGGGTGTGGCCGCGCTCGGCAAGCCGGTCTACTTCGCCAGCGGCCAATTGAGCAACGGCAACCTCTGCCTGTTCGTCGCCTGCCAGGACGCGGCGTCAGGCGCCGTCAATACCTACGTCGCCGGGCCGCTGTCCAACAACCTGCAGGTGACCGACCTGGCGCAGCTGGCCGCGCTGTGGACGCCGGCCGGCAACCCGCTGCCCGGCTCCGGCGTGAACCGCGCCAGCATCAGCCCGCTGGACGACGGCCAGGGCTTCGGCATCCCGAACATCGCGGTGGGCCTCACCGACCCCGGCAACGGCGACGTGATGACCTACCTGATGCAGGCCACGGTCAACACCAGCACCGGCGCCATCGCCTGGAACTGGACCGACTTTCCCTCGCCCACCGATGCGCAGACGGTGCTGGACTACGCGCCCGGCGCGATCGCCGACCTGGGCCAGGGCATGTACACGCTGTACACCGGGCCGGACGGCAGCACCTACCTGATGTTCAAGACACTGCTGAACGAGTTCGGGCGCGACTACGTGCGCGCGCTGACGGTGCCCCAGGGCCAGAACAGCCTGCAGACCACGGCGGGCCACGGCGGCACCAGCTACCTGTACGCAGGCGGCGCGGCTGGCGTCGTGTTCTGGACTGCCAGCGCCCAGCTCGACTCGGGCAGCACGGGCGCGACGGGCCCGCAGACCGTGGCCAGCGGCAGCCAGCTGCCCGGCATGGCCGCCGGTGGCCTGGTGGTGCGGCAGAACTTCAGCCAGCCCAACGCCATCTCCGCCTGGGCGCTCTCGGGCAGCAACCTCTACCTGCTCAGCCAGTTCGAGGTGCAGGGCCAGCTGCACTGGACCACGCCGCTGGTGCTGAAGACCGGCATCGCCGTCATCGCGCCGCTGATCAACCCCGGCAACCACGCCAACGAACTGGTGTTCCTCACCACCGACTACCAGAGCCAGAAGGCCATCCACTACCTGTGGCAGGACCCGGCCACCACGCTGTGGCAGGAGGAGACCATCCCGCTGTACAACAGCGACAAGGTGCAGGAGGTCAGCAGCTACAGCACCAAGCTGGGCTTCCGCCTCAACGGCCAGGCGCCGGCGGTGCGGCTGCCGCTGACCCTCACCAGCGCCAGCTACCAGAGCCTGCTGGTCAACGGCCTGAAGTACACGGTGGACGCCGGCGCCAGCCTGCAGCTCACCACCGGTGCCACCGGCGAGCTCGACATCATCCAACAGATCCAGGACCTGGCGGTCTCCACCTTCACGCTGACCAGCAGCGCCTTCGCCGACACGCTGCAGGTCAACCCGGCCAGCAACGTCTACAAGAAGCTGGCCGCGGTGCAGACCGGCGCCGACATCCCGGTGCTGCCGTCGACCCTGCCGCCGGGCGTCACGGCCGACCAGATTGCCGGCGCCATCGCGCAGATGATGGCCTTCACGCCCGACCAGCCCTATCCCACCGAGGTGCTGAGCATCGCCGGCACGGCGCCGCAGGCCAAGGCGGTGGCCGGCACGGCGCGGCCGCCGCAGGTGTTCGCGCTGTCCTTCGGGCCGCAGGGCATGCGCTTCCACAGCGGCGCCGAGGCGGCCAGTTTCGGCGTGGTCGAATCCGTCGGCGACTGGATCGTCGACGCGGTGGGCGACGTGGTGCAGTTCATCGGCAACGTGGTGGGCCAGATCGGCCACATGCTGTTCGAGGTGGCCGCCACGGTCATCAAGATCACGCTCAATGTCGCCGGCCGCGTGATCAAGTTCGTGATCCAGAGCTTCCCGCAGCTGTTCGCCTTCCTCACGGCGCTGTTCAAGGTGCTGCTGGTCGGCCTGGACAAGCTGATCGGCTGGCTGGGCGAGCTGTTCGGCTGGGACGACATCTGGGCCACGCACATCGTGATCGCCAAGACGGTCACCGGCGCGCTGGATGCGCTGGCCAAGGAGGCGCAGCAGGATTCGGCCGCCTTGAAGAAAAAGATGGCCGCCATCATCGCCCAGCAGATGGGCTATACCCGCGCCAACTTCGCCAGCATGACGGTGCCGGCCAGCGTGGCCTCCATGGTGCCGATGCAGACGGCCACCGCCACCCAGCAAAGCCAGCCCGACGTCAACATGAACAGCCCGATCGCGGGCTGGTCCGGCTACCAGACGGCGTACAGCGGCATGCTGCTGGGCGGCGGCCCGGCGGCCGACCTGCCCGCGCCGATCCAGAAATTCATCGACGACGTGCTGGTCCCCACCTGCATGGTGCTGGTGGCGTCGCTGGAAAAGAACTGGCAGGACCTGCAGGCCGTGTTCACCAGCGAGGGCACCACGGTCGAGGCCATCGTCACCTTCCTGCAAAGCATGGTGACGACCATCGTCGACACCATGGAGGTCGTGCTGCTGGGCTGCATCGACTACCTGGTGGACTTCATCCCCTGGGTGGTGCAGCTGCTGACCGAGCCGGTCAACATGCCGTTCATCTCGGGCTTCTACACCTGGCTGACCAGCGCGCTGGGCGGCGGCGACAACGCCGAGGAGCAGCTCACGCCGGTGAACCTCATGGCGCTGCTGGTGGCGATTCCCTACACCTACATCTACAAGATCGCCAACCACGGCGATGCGCCGTTCCCTCCCCAGGATGGCAGCCAGAGCCTGGCGGTGGAGCCGCTGAACCTCTGGGCCGCCATGAGCGGGCTGCAGGCGGGAAGCCGCGCCGATCCGGAGGGCGGCGACGAGCCCAGCCAGGCGGCTGCCCGCTACGCGGTCATCGGCGCGGGCATCGGGTCGGTGGCGTCCTTCATCGCCTCGCTGATGGGCTTCGTGCGGGCCGGGCTGACCGAGGCAAAACAGAAGGGCAAGCTCGGCAAGTTCCTGATCGGGGCCATCCTGGGCGTGGGCGCCATCGCCGCGTCCATGACCTGGCCCATCAAGTCGGACAAGATGCCGGCAGGCACCGCGCACAACCTGCGCGTTGCGGTGTGGACCGGCAGCATCCTGCGCATGATCTGCACGGCGCTGCCCATCCCGTCGGTGGCGGTGCGCGGTGGGATCAAGGCCGCCTTCGACGCCGTCATCGGCATCCTGGCGATCGCCAGCGACATCGAGGGCGACCCGAGCGGCGCCACCTGGTGCGTCGACATCTGCTCCAACGGCGGCGGCATCGTCACCGGCGTGGCCACCGCCATCGAACAGCCCGAAATCGCGGTGTTCGGCCAGGGCGTGTCCTACCTGGGCGGCAACCTGGTGGCGCTGATCAGCGCCATGACGACGGACCTCGACGACGCGGAAGCCATCTACTTCCAGAACATCGGGGGGTGAGCGGCGGGCGGGCGGCGCCGGGGCCCGAGACGGCGGCCTGGTGCCGCCCTATCGCAGCAACTGCTTCGCGATGATCAGCTTCTGGATCTCGCTCGTGCCGTCGAAAATGCGGAAGGCGCGGACGTGGCGGTACAGCCGTTCCACCACGGACCCGTGCACCACGCCCAGGCCACCGAAGATTTGCAGCGCCTGGTCGACGACCTCCTGGGCCGACTCGGACGCATACAGTTTTGCGATCGAGGCCTCCTTGCCGCCCGACGCCGTCCCGCTGTCGTGCGCCCAGGCCGCGCGGTAGACCAGCAGCGCCGCGGCGTCGGTCTTCACCGCCATGTCGGCCAGCTTCTCCTGGATCAGCTGGTGTTCGGCAAGGCGCTTCTTGAAGGCGACCCGTTCGCCGCTGCGCGCGAGCGCCTCCGCCATCGCGCGGCGGGCCATGCCCAGCGCCGCGGCGCCGACCGTGGGGCGGAACAGCTCCAGTGCCGCCATGGCCGCCTTGAAGCCCTGGCCGGGCTCGCCCAGCACGGCGGATTCGCCGACGAAGCAGTCGTCCAGCCGCAAGGTGCCGACCGTGTGCGGAGGCAGCACGCGCAGGCGCTGTTCCAACACCACGCCGGGGCTGTCGCCGTCCACCAGAAAGGCCGTGATCCCGTCGGTTCCCGAGGAGCCCTCGATGCGCGCGAACACCACGTAGAGATCGGCCAGCCCGCAGTTGGACGTCCAGGTCTTCCTGCCGCGCAGGACGTAGCCGCCGGCTGCCGGCCGCGCGACCGTGCCGATCGCGGCCACGTCGGAGCCGGCCTCTGGTTCGGAGAGCGCGAACGCGGGCAAGCACCTGCCGGCGAGAAAGCCCACGGCGAATTCCCGCTTCTGGTCGGGGCGACCGAACAGCATGATGGGAAGTGCCGCCAGCCACGGCTCGGAAAAGCCGACATCCGCCAGCACCGACCAGAAGCCCAGGATCTCGCGCATCAGGCAGGTGCGCCGAAGGTCCAGCCGCTCGCCGTCTTCCGTGCCGGCAATGGCATCGCGCAGCCAGCCGCCGGCAGCCAGCAGTTCGAACACGGCGCGCGCGCCGCGGCCGTCATTTCCTTCGTCGGCTTCGAACGGCCCCAACCGAGCTTCGGCCCAGGAGCCGAATTCCTCGGCGAAGCCGCGATGCCGGTCGTCGAAGAACGGCCACGCCGTGTGCTGGAGCAGTGCTGCCGACCGCACTTCAGAACGCCGAAATCCCCGTCTGCGCGCGGCCGAGGATCAGCGCATGCACGTCGTGCGTGCCCTCGTAGGTGTTCACCACTTCCAGGTTCACCAGGTGCCGCGCGATGCCGAATTCGTCGCTGATGCCGTTGCCGCCCAGCATGTCGCGGGCGGTGCGGGCGATGTCCAGCGCCTTGCCGCAGGAGTTGCGCTTCATGATGCTGGTGATCTCCACCGCGGCCGTGCCCTCGTCCTTCATGCGGCCCAGGCGGAGGCACCCCTGCAGGCCCAGGGTGATCTCGGTCTGCATGTCGGCCAGCTTCTTCTGCACCAGCTGGTTGGCCGCCAGCGGTTTGCCGAACTGCTTGCGGTCCAGCACGTACTGGCGCGCCTTGTGCCAGCAGTCTTCCGCCGCGCCCAGCGCGCCCCAGGCGATGCCGTAGCGCGCGGAGTTCAGGCAGGTGAACGGGCCCTTCAGGCCGCGCACGTCGGGAAACGCGTTCTCCTCGGGGCAGAACACCTCGTCCATCACGATCTCGCCGGTGATGGAGGCGCGCAGGCCGACCTTGCCCTCGATCTTGGGCGCGGAGAGACCCTTGAAGCCCTTTTCCAGCACGAAGCCGCGGATCGCACCTTCGTCGTCCTTGGCCCAGACCACGAACACGTCGGCGATCGGGCTGTTGGTGATCCACATCTTGCTGCCGGTGAGCTTGTAGCCGCCGTCCACCTTGCGTGCGCGCGTGACCATGCTGCCGGGGTCGGAGCCGTGGTTCGGCTCGGTCAGGCCGAAGCAGCCGATCCACTCACCGGTGGCAAGTTTCGGCAGGTACTTCTGCCGGGTTTCTTCATTGCCGAATTCGTTGATCGGCACCATCACCAGCGACGACTGCACGCTCATCATCGAGCGGTAGCCCGAGTCCACCCGTTCCACCTCGCGCGCGATCAGGCCGTAGCAGACGTAGTTGAGGCCGGCGCCACCGTACTGCTCGGGAATGGTCGGGCCCAGCAGGCCCAGTTCGCCCATCTCGCGGAAGATGCCGGCGTCGGTCTTCTCGTGGCGGAAGGCCTCCAGCACGCGCGGCACCAGGCGTTCCTGGCAATAGGCCGCCGCGGCCTCGCGCACGGCGCGCTCGTCGCCGCTCAGCTGCTGCTCCAGCAGCAGGGGATCGGCCCAGTTGAAAGAGGCTTTGGAGGCCATATCGTTCGTCTTTCCTTCAGTCCGGCAACACCGCCGTGGCTTCGATCTCGACCTTGGCGCGGTCCTCGATCAGGGCTTTGACTTCCACCGCCGCCATGGCGATGTCGTAGCAGCCGATGATCTCGCGAAACGCCTGGCCGATCTCGCGCGCCGCGGCCAGGTATTCGCGCTTGTCCGTCACGTACCAGGTCATGCGGACGATATTTTCGGGCTTCCCACCCGCCGCCCGCAGTACCTGCGCGACATTGTCCAATGCCTGGCGTGCCTGGCTGGCGAAATCGTCGCCGGCGAACTGCTCCTGCGCGTCCCAGCCGATCATGCCGGCGATGAACAGCATGCGCCCGCGCGCCACCACGCCGTTGGCGTAGCCCTTGGGCCGCGGCCAGCCTTCGGGCAGGATTGCCTGATGGGTCATTTCGATGCTCCGGTTGCGCCCGCGCCCTTGAGCAGCTCGCGCGCGATGATGAGTTGTTGCACTTCGGTCGCCCCTTCGTAGATGCGCAGCGCGCGGATTTCGCGGTAGAGCTGCTCGACCGGCTCGCCGCTGACCACGCCCTGCCCGCCGAACATCTGCACCGCCGCGTCGATCACCCGCTGCGCGCCTTCGGTGGCCGCCAGCTTGGCCATGGCGGCTTCGCGCGTGACGAGACGGCCCTGGTCGCGCTGCCAGGCGGCCCGGTAGACCAGCAGGGCGGCGCCATCGATGGTCGTCGCCATCTCGGCCAGTTTCGACTGCGTGATCTGGAAGTCGGCCAGCACCTGGTTGAACATCTTGCGCGTGGTCGCACGGCGCAGCGCTTCATCGAGCGCACGGCGCGCGAAGCCCAGCGCGGCGGCGGCGACCGAGGTGCGGAACACGTCCAGCGTGCGCATCGCCACCTTGAAGCCCTCGCCCGGTTCGCCGATGCGTTGCGCCAGCGGCACTTTGCAGTCGGTGAAGCGCAGCCGCGCCAGCGGATGCGGCGCGATGACGTCGATGCGCTCGGCGATCTCGAAGCCCGGCGTGCCCGCGTCGACGATGAAGGCCGAAATGCCCCGCGCACCGGGTGCTTCGCCGGTGCGGCAGAACACCACGTAGAAGTCGGCGATACCGCCGTTGGAGATCCAGGTCTTCTCGCCGTTCAGCACCGCGTGATCGCCTTCGATGTGCGCCTTGCACTGCATGGCGGCGACGTCCGACCCCGCTTCCGGCTCGGACAAGGCGAACGCCGCGATGGCTTCGCCATTGGCGACGCGCGGCAGGTAGCGCGCCTTCTGCTGCGGCGTGCCCTGCAGGCTGATGGCGCCCGAGCCCAGGCCCTGCATGGCGAAAGCGAAGTCGGCCAGGCCGCTGTGCCGGCCCAGGGTTTCGCGGATCAGGCAGATGGCGCGCGTGTCGATGGCGGCGCCAGCGCCGTGCTGCGCGTCGCCCACCGCATGCCGCAGCCAGCCGGCCGCGCCGAGCGAGCGCACCAGTTGCTTGCATTCGGCATCCACGTCGGGGCCGTGCGCATGGCCGATGTGCCCGGCGGCCCAGTCGTCCAGCGCGACGGCCAGTTCGCGGTGACGCGGCTCGAAGAACGGCCAGTCGAGATGGCGGCGGTGTTCCATGGCGGCGTGCTCCATCAGTTGCCTTCGAACTTCGGCTTCTGCTTGGCCACGAAGGCGTTGTAGGCCCGCGTGAAGTCCTCGGTCATCATGCAGATCGCCTGGGCCTGCGCTTCGGATTCGATGGCCTGCTCGATGGTCATGGCCCATTCCTGGTGCAGCATGGTCTTGGTAATGCCGTTGGCGAAGCTCGGTCCCTGCGCCAGCTCGGCGGCCATGGCCTGCGCCTCGGCCAGCACGTTCTCCGGCGCGCACAGGCGGTTGAAGAAACCCCAGCGTTCGGCCTCTTCGCCACCCAGCGAGCGGCCGGTGTACAGCAGCTCGCTGGCGCGGCCCTGGCCGATGATGCGCGGCAGCATGGCGCAGGCGCCCATGTCGCAGCCGGCCAGGCCGACGCGGTTGAACAGGAACGCGGTCTTGCTGCGCGCCGTGCCCAAGCGCAGGTCCGACGACATCGCGACGATTGCGCCGGCGCCAGCGCACACGCCGTCGATGGCCGCCACGATCGGCTGCGGGCAGGCGCGCATCGCCTTCACCAGGTCGCCGGTCATGCGGGTGAACATCAGCAGCTCGGGCGCTTCCAGCCGCACCAGCGGGCCGATGATCTCGTGCACGTCGCCGCCCGAGCAGAAGTTGCCGCCGGCGCCGGTGACCACCACCGCCTTCACGTCGGTGGCGTATTTCAGCTGGCCGAACAGGTCGCGCAGCTCGGCGTACGAATCGAAGGTCAGCGGGTTCTTGCGCTCGGGCCGGTTCAGCGTGACGGTGGCGACGGCGCCGGCCACTTCCCACGCGAAGTGCTGCGCCTGGTAGCCGGCCAGCTGCCGGCGGTTGCCGGCGGCCAGCGCCGGGTCCACGCGGTTTTCAGTTGAATCGCTCAATTTTCGTCTCCTGCGTTGCAAGCGTCTTTTCACGTTCGAGATTGCGTTCCAGCTGGGTCTTGGCCGAGCGGTACTGCTTCGGCCAGGCGAGCTCGGTGTAGCCAATCTTCGCGGCTTCCAGCAGCGTCCACGCCGGGTTCGCCAGGTGCGGCCGCGCGATGGCGCACAGGTCGGCGCGGCCGGCGGCGATGATGCTGTTGACGTGGTCGGCCTCGGAAATCGCGCCCACCGCGATGGTGGCGATGCCGGCTTCGTTGCGGATGCGGTCGGCGAACGGCGTCTGGTACATGCGGCCGTACACCGGCTGCTGCCGCTTGCTCACCTGGCCGGAGGAGCAGTCGATCATGTCGGCGCCAGCGGCCTTGAAGGCGCGGCCGATCTCCACCGCGTCGTCGGGCGTGATGCCGCCTTCCACCCAGTCGTGCGCGGAGATGCGCACCGACATCGGCAGGTTCTCAGGCCAGACGGCGCGCATGGCGCGGAACACTTCCAGCGGATAGCGCAGCCGGTTCTCCAGCGAGCCGCCGTAGTCGTCGGTGCGCTGGTTGGTCAGCGGCGAGATGAAGCTGGACAGCAGGTAGCCGTGCGCGCAGTGCAGCTCCAGCCAGTCGAAGCCGGCTTCTGCGGCGAACTGCGTGCTGCGCACGAAGTCGTCGCGCACGCGGTCCATGTCGGCACGCGTCATGGCGCGCGACCAGTCGCTCACGCCATCCAGGTACTGCTGCGGCGAGGCCGAGACCAGCGGCCAGTTGCCTTCCTCCAGCGGCAGGTCCTCGCCTTCCCAGGGCACGCGGGTCGATCCCTTGGGGCCGGCGTGGCCCAGCTGCATGGCGATCTTCGCACCGCTGTTGGCATGCACGAAATCGACGATGCGCCTGAAGCCGTCACGCTGCTGCTCGCTCCACAAACCGGGACAGCCGGGCGTGATGCGGGCATCGGGCGTGGGGCAGGTCATCTCCACCATCACCATGCCGGCGCCGCCCATGGCGCGCGCGCCCAGGTGCACCAGGTGGTAGTCGGCCGGCACGCCGTCGACACAGGAGTATTGCGCCATCGGCGACACGACGACTCGGTTGTTGAGCGTCACGCCGCGCGCGGTGAACGGCGTCAGCATCGGCGGAATCGGCTGGCGCTGCGGCGCGCGCGGGCTGCCGCAGCGCTCGGCGATCCAGTCCTCGTACTGCTCCACGTAGCCGCGGTCGCGCAGGCGCAGGTTCTCGTGGCTGATGCGCTGGCTGCGCGTGAGCAGCGAATAGGCGAACTGCTCGGGCGGCAGGCCTGCGTAGCGCCTGACGTTCTCGAACCACTCGGTGGAGTTGCGCGCCGCGTTCTGGATCTTCAGCACCTCGACGCTGCGGATCTCCTCGTACTGCTGCAGGGCCTGGGCTAGGTCGCCGCCGTTGCGCCCGATGCAGCGCGCCAGCTCGATCGAATCCTCCAGCGCCAGCTTGGTGCCCGAGCCGATGGAAAAGTGCGCCGTGTGCGCGGCGTCGCCCATCAGCACGATGGGTGTTCCGGCGGCGTTGCGGTGCACCCAGGTCTTGCAGATCACGCGCGGGAACTTGATCCACTGCGCCGAACCCCGCAGGTGCGAGGCGTTGGACATCAGCGCATTGCCGTCCAAGTACGCGGCGAACAGCTTCTCGCAGAAGGCGATGGACTCCTCTTTCTCCATCGTGTCCATCCCTGCGGCCTGCCAGACATCTTCCGGCGCCTCGACGATGAAGGTCGAGGTGTCGCCGTCGAACTGGTAGGCGTGCGCCTGGAACCAGCCCCACGGGGTTTCCTCGAAAGCGAAGGTGAAAGCCTCGAATTTTTTGTGCGTGCCCAGCCAGACGAAGCGGCATTTGCGCAGGTCGATGTCGGGCTGGTAGGTGGCGGCGTACTTGGTGCGGATGCGGCTGTTCAAGCCGTCGCTGGCGATGATGAGGTCGGCATCCGGGTACTGCTCATCGCCCTGCACGTCGGTCTCGAACACCAGTTCCACGCCCAGTTCCTCGCAGCGCCGCTGCAGGATGTTGAGCAGGCGCTTGCGCCCGATGCCGCAGAAGCCGTGGCCGCCGGAGCGCACCTTGTGGCCGCGGATGTTGACCTCGATGTCGTCCCAGTGGTTGAACGCGCCGAGGATCTCGCCGGCCGTCTTCGGGTCGGCCTGCTGCAGGTTGCCCAGCGTCTGGTCGGAGAACACCACGCCCCAGCCGAAGGTGTCGTACGGCCGGTTGCGCTCGACCACGCGAATGCGGTGCGCGGGGTCCTGCTGCTTCATCAGCAACGCGAAATACAGGCCGGCCGGGCCACCGCCGACGCACACGATGTTCATGGTTACTCCAAACCTCGATATTTTAAGTTTAAAGCATTTGCGGGGAACGGCCTAGGGGGCTGGAGACGGGCGGCCAGGGATTACGCGGGGACCAGGGCTCGCTGGTGGGCAAGCGCCATCACCTCGCGCGGCGGCAGCGTCTTGAGTTTGTGGTCGCTCCACACCTGGCGCCAGCGCCGCGCGCCCGGCAGCCCGTTGTACAGGCCCATCATGTGCCGCGCAATCGAGTGCCAGGGCACGCCGGCACGCGCGGACTCGCGCTCCATGTAACGCACCATCTGCTCCTCGACGGCTTCGCGCTCCAGCCCGGTGCCGGCGTCACCGAAGAACTCCGTGTCCCAGCGCGCCAGCCACCAGGGGTTGTGGTACGCCTCGCGGCCGACCATCACGCCATCGACCTGCGCCAGCTCGGCCGCGACCTGCGCGTCGGTGGTGACGCCGCCGTTGGTGCAGATGACGAGCCGCGGAAACTCGGCCTTGAGGCGGTGCACGACCTCGTAGCGCAGCGGCGGCACCTCGCGGTTCTCCTTGGGCGATAGGCCCTTCAGCCATGCATTGCGCGCATGGACGGCGAAGACCTCGCAGCCGGCCTCGGCCACGGTGCCGACGAAGTCGCGCACGAAGCCGTAGCTCTCGGTCTTGTCGATGCCGATGCGGTGCTTCACCGTGACGGGGATTGCCACCGCGTCGACCATCGCCTTGACGCAGTCGGCCACCAGCTGCGGCTCGGCCATCAGGCAGGCACCGAAAGCGCCGCGCTGCACCCGCTCGCTGGGACAGCCGCAGTTGAGGTTGATCTCGGCGTAGCCCCATTGCTCGCCCAGCTTGGCGCAATGCGCCAGCGCGTCGGGCTCGCTGCCGCCCAGTTGCAGGGCCACCGGGTGCTCGGCCGCGTCGAAGTCCAGGTGGCGCGGCACGTCGCCGTGCAGCAGCGCGCCGGTGGTCACCATCTCGGTGTACAGCCGCGCATGGCGGCTCAGCAGCCGGTGGAAGTAGCGGCAGTGGCGGTCGGTCCAGTCCATCATTGGTGCGACCGAAAGTTTCCACGGCGAGTGAATGGATCTAACTTCTTGATTCATGAGCGGTCGAGCGCGAAGCGAGGCAGCGGCGATGGCCTCGTCAACTTGAAACTCAATCCTCGCGGCAGCTGCGGCCGATCATGCGCGCGAGTGCTACGGCCAGAGGTGGCAGATCCTGGTCGACAACGAGCCAGATCGCCGCCAGGTCGATCCCGAGGTAGCCATGAACGATCACGTTGCGAAAGCCGGCCAGCTCACGCCACGGTACCTGCGGCTCGCTAGCCTTGATGCCATCGGACAGGCGTTGGCTCGATTCGGTGAGCGTCTGCAGATTGCGGACTACCGCGTCTTGAACCAGGCGCGATGCCTCGAAAAGCGACCGGTTGCCTGCGGTGTACTCGTGGATCCGCTCAATGCACTCGCTCATGTATGCGAGCAACACACGGTCGGTATCAGGCCCCGGAGTCACAGTGGAATCGCGTCGGCAAGCACGCGGTCGCGCATCGCCGGATGCAGGCTCGCTTCAGTGGTGACGTCCACGCGGCGACCCAGCAGTTCCTGAGCATCCAGCAGCAACCCACCGAGCGCAAGAGCGCTAGTGCCAGGCGCCAGCGTTACCAACAGGTCGACATCGCTGTCCTCGCGTTCTCCCCCGCGAGCCATCGAACCGAACACACGCACGCTCGTCACGCCGCGGCGCCGAGCAAGCGACAGAAGCTGTTCGCGGTGGGATTCGATTAACGCGTGCATACATCCAGTGTAGCGGCAAGCGGTGCAACCGGACCCGGTGCAACTGGGTCGTCCAGTCAGCCGGTTCCCCTCTGAAGCCGGGCTGAAACTGTCCAGTCCATCATCGGCGCCACGCTCAGGCGCCAGAGGCCGGGAGAATTTAGTGTTTGCATCACTGCCGAGACTGTAGTGCGCGGGCCGCGGCAGGCTTTCCTACATGGCTGTCATTGCGGAGCCGACACGGCTTGGCGCGGCTTTGGCTCTTAATGCTGGGAAAGGAGATGCCGATGAAACCATTCCAACTCGATTCCAGCATGACCACCCTGCGTGGCGTGTTCTATCCGACCGGCCACATGGTGCTGATGTTCCCGACCGAAAACGATGCGCAGAATGCAGCGCGCAGCCTGCAGGACGCGGGCATCGCAGGCGACACGATTTCGCTGCTGACGCCCAGCATCATCCAGGAGCAGATCGTGCGCTCGGTCGGCAGCGCCGACATCCCGCTGCCTTCAGCAGGAACCGAAGCCGACACAGTGCGCAAATTCGCCGATTTCGCGAGCAAGGGCCACCACGGCCTGATGGTGCACGCACCCAGCGGCGACGACGGCGACCGCGTGATGGAGATCCTGAAGGACGCGCCGATCTCGTACGGCCAGAAGTACCGCAAGCTGGTGATCGAGGACGTGGCGGGTTGAAAAGCAAGAGAAAAGCCCGCTCGCGCGGGCTTCAGAAAGGTGTCGTCGCTCCTGCTGCTTCAGCGGGCCATCGAGGCCCACTGAAGCGGTGAGGCGTTTTGCGGGTCGATTCCCGCAAGCGGGGCCCCTCGCCCTGCGCAAAACGCCTCACCCCATGTGCAACCCACCGTTGACGGAGAAATCCGCCCCGGTCGAATACCCGCTCTCGTCCGACGCGATCCAGGCGATGATCGAGGCGATCTCGCCGGGCTCGCCCAGGCGCTTGACGGGGATGGTGGCCACGATCTTGTCCAGCACGTCGGTGCGGATCGAGCGGACCATGTCGGTGCCGATGTAGCCCGGGCTCACCGTGTTGACGGTCACGCCCTTGTTGGCCAGTTCCTGCGCCAGCGCCATGGTGAAGCCGTGCATGCCGGCCTTGGCCGCCGAGTAGTTGGTCTGGCCGGCCTGGCCCTTCTCGCCGTTGACCGACGAGATGTTGATGATGCGGCCCCAGCCCTTGTCCACCATGTCGCCCACCACCTGCTTGGTGACGTTGAACATCGAGTTCAGGTTGGTCTCGATCACCGCGTCCCAGTCCTCGCGCGTCATCTTCAGGAACATGCGGTCGCGGGTGATGCCGGCGTTGTTCACCAGCACGTCGATCGGGCCGTGCTCGGCCTTGGCTTTGCTGAAGGCCTGCACCGTCGATTCCCAGGCGCCGACGTTGCCGACCGAGGCGTAGAAGGTGTAGCCGAGCGCCTTCTGCTCGTCCAGCCACTTGGTGAAGTCGCGCGTCGGCCCGCAGCCGGCGATGACCTTGAAACCTTCCTTGTGCAGGCGCTGGCAGATGGCGGTACCGATGCCGCCCATGCCGCCGGTGACGTATGCGATTTTCTGGCTCATGAAGTCTCCTTGTTGCTTGTTTGTTGTTGTCGCGGGATGCGATGCGTCAGACCAGCTCGACGCCCATGGACACGCCCATGCCGCCGCCGATGCACAGCGCGGCCACGCCCTTGCGCGCCTCGCGCCGCTGCATCTCGTGCAGCAGCGTCACCAGCACGCGCGCGCCGGACGCGCCGATCGGGTGGCCCAGCGCCACGGCGCCGCCGTTGACGTTGATGCGGGCCGGGTCGATCTGCAGCTCCTTGTTGACCGCGCACGACTGCGCGGCGAAGGCCTCGTTCAGCTCGAACAGCGCCACGTCCTGGATGTTCCAGCCGGCGCGCTCCAGCACCTTGCGGGTGGCCGGCACCGGACCGATGCCCATGATGGACGGCTCGACGCCGGAGCTGGCGAAGGACGCGATGCGCGCGATCGGCTTCAGGCCCAGCGCCGCGGCCTTCTTGGCGCTCATCACCACCACGGCGGCGGCGCCGTCGTTCAGGCCCGAGGCGTTGCCCGCGGTCACCGTGCCGCCCTTGGCGAAGGCCGGCGCCAGCGACGCCAGCGCTTCGGCGGTGGTGCCCTTGCGCGGGCCTTCGTCGGTGTCGAACACCACGGGATCGCCCTTCTTCTGCGGAATGCGCACCGGCACGATCTCGGCCTTGAAGCGGCCGGCCTCGATGGCGGCCACGGCCTTCTGCTGGCTGGCCAGCGCGAAGGCGTCCTGCGTGGCGCGGTCGATTTCGTACTGCTTGGCCAGGTTCTCCGCCGTGATGCCCATGTGGTACTGGTTGTAGACGTCCCACAGGCCGTCGACGATCATGGAGTCGACCATCTTCCAGTCGCCCATGCGCTGGCCGTCGCGCGAACCCAGCAGCACGTGCGGCGAAGCGCTCATGTTCTCCTGGCCGCCGGCCACCACGATCTCGCTGTCGCCCCAGGCCACGGCCTGCGCTGCCAGCATCACGGCCTTCAGGCCCGAGCCGCACACGGCGTTCACCGTCAGCGCCGGAATCTCCTTGGGCAGGCCGGCGCGGATCAGCGACTGGCGCGCCGGGTTCTGGCCGGAGCCGCCGGTCAGCACCTGGCCCATGATGACCTCGCCCACCTGCGCGGGGTCGAGGCCGGCGCGCGCCAGCACTTCCCTGATGACGATGGCGCCGAGCTCCGGCGCCGGGACCTTGGCGAGCGAGCCGCCGAACTTGCCGACGGCGGTGCGCGCGGCCGAAACGATGACGATGTCTTCCATGCCTTTATCTCCTTGCATCAGGCCTTGGCCTTCACATAGCGGCCCGGCGCGGCCTCGATTGCCTTGTACTGCGCGCCCTTGCCGTAACCCTTGGGCGCAGCGATCTGCTTGCCCGCATTGCCCTTCAGCCACGCGGCCCAGTCGGGCCACCAGCTGCCGGGGGTTTCCTTCGCGCCCTTGAACCAGGCATCGAAGGCGGCCGGCAGCTTGTCGTTGGTCCAGTAGGACCGCTTGTTCTTCGCCGGCGGATTGATCACGCCGGCGATGTGGCCGGAGGCGCCCATCACGAAGCGCTTCTTGCCCGGCAGGTGATTCACCGAACCGTAGGCACCGGCCACCGGAACGATATGGTCCTCCCGCGAACCGTAGATGTAAACCGGAATATCCACCTGGCCCAGGTCGAGCGGCACGCCGCCCACCGTGCACTTGCCCGGCTTCACCAGGTTGTTCTCGAGGTAGGTATTGCGCAGGTACCAGGAGTACATCGGGCCCGGCAGGTTGGTGGAGTCGCTGTTCCAGTAGAGCAGGTCGAACGGCGGCGGGGTTTCTCCCTTGAGGTAGTTGCCCACCACATAGTTCCAGACCAGGTCGTTGGGCCGCAGGAAGCTGAAGGTGGAAGCGAGTTCCTGGCCCTTGAGCAGGCCGCCCTTGCCGAGCTGCGCTTCGCGGAACTGCACGAAGGCATCGTCCACGAAGACGTCGAGCACGCCGGTTTCCTGGAAGTCCAGGAAGGTGGTCAGCAGCGTGGCCGAAGCCACCGGCTTCTTGCCGCGCGCGGCCAGCACGCCCAGCGCGGTGCCCAGGATGGTGCCGCCCACGCAAAAGCCCAGCGCGTTGATCTGCTTGGCGCCGGTGATGTCCTGCACCACGTCGATGGCCTTGATGGCCGCGTCCTCGATGTAGTTGTCCCAGGTCTTGTCCTGCAGCGAGGCGTCCGGGTTGCGCCAGCTCACCACGAAGGTGCGGTGGCCCTGCTCCACCGCGTAGCGGATCAGCGAGTTCTCCGGCTGCAGGTCGAGGATGTAGAACTTGTTGATGCAGGGCGGCACCATCAGGAACGGACGCTCGTAGACCTTGGCCGAGAGCGGCTTGTACTCGACCAGCTGGAACAGCTCGTTCTCGAACACCACGGCGCCCTCGGTGGTGGCGACGTTCTTGCCGACCTCGAAGGCGCTCTCGTCGGTCATCGACACATGGCCCTGGCGGATGTCGGCCAGCAGGTTCTGCAGGCCGCGCGCGATGCTTTCGCCCTTGGTTTCCAGCGCCTTCTTCTGCGCCTCGGCGTTCAGCGCCAGGAAGTTGCTGGGCGCCGAAGCGGCCATCCATTGCTCGACGGCGAAGCGCAGGCGCGACTTGGTCTTGGTGTCGCTGTCGACGGCTTCCACCAGGCCCAGCAGGGTGCGGGCGTTCAGCAAGTAGAAGGCGGCGGAATAGGAGGCGACCGGGTTGTTCGCCCAGGCATCGGAGGCGAAGCGCTTGTCGGCCGTGACGGGTTTGCCTTGCAGGCCCTGGTTCCACAGCTCGGCGGCTTCCTTGACGAAGGCCTGCTGCAGCGCACCGAGCTTGTCGGGCGAAAAAGAGATCTGGGGGATGCCGCCGGTGTGCATGCCCGCGGGCTGGGCGGCGAGCTGGAAGGATTGGAGCGCCTTGGTCCAGTTCTGGGCGAGGTCTTGCTGGAACTGCTGGGCTGCGCCTGCCCAGGCGGGTTCAAAATTCATCGCTTGTCTCCGGTTGCTGTTATTCGGGTTAACCCGAAGTATCCCATCGATCATGTTGCAGTGCAACATTTCACCGCAAGGAAACTTCTCCAAGCATGTATCTGATCCCGATCGGCTGGCTCTACGTCGCACTCATGATGGCCGCGGCCGAAGCGTCCAGCGGCACGCTGCTCGGCGCCGCCATCACCTTTGTACTCTATGGAGCGCTTCCTGTGGCTCTGCTGCTGTATCTGATGGGGCATCCCGGCCGGCGCCGCGCGCGGCTGGCCCGGGAAGCCGCGGAGCTGGCCGAATGGCGTGCACGCAATCCGGCGCCGGCCGCCGCGGATGCTGCCTCAGGCGGTGCGCCAGACGGCGGCGGCGAAGCGCCCGCTGACCCGGTCGCGCCGGTGCGAAAAGAACCTTGAGGCATTGGCGACGGTGCACCACGCATCGCCGCCGTCGTTGCCGGACACCTGTTCGATGCCGAGCGCGCGCAGCCGCAGGCGCACCAGTGCCGGCAGGTCCGCCAGCCACTTGCCGGCGTTGTGCGGATGCGGCACGAAGCAGCCGGCGGCGGATGGATCGGTCGCCGCGAACGCGTCGCGCACTTCCGGGCCGACCTCGAACGCGCGCGGGCCGATGCACGGTCCCAGCCACGCCACCGTGTGGCGCGCGGCATCCGCCGGGAGGCGCTCGCGCATCGCGGCCCACAGCGCTTCCAGCACACCCCGCCCGCCCGCGCCGGCCAGCCCGCGCCAGCCCGCATGCGCGGCGCCGACGACCGGCGAGCCTTCACATGCAAACAGCACCGGCATGCAGTCGGCCACCATGATCGTGCAGGCGATGCCCGGCGTGTCGGTGAAGCAGGCGTCGGCCTCGGTGCCGTCGGGCGTGGACGCATCGAGCGCCGCCACCCCGGTGCCATGCACCTGCTTCAAGAACACCGGCCGCGCGCCAAGCGCCGCGGCGAAGCGCGCGCGGTTGCGCGCGACGCAATCCGGATCGTCGCCGACGTGGTCGCCGAGGTTGAGGCTGGCGTAGGCGTCGCGCGAAACGCCGCCCTCGCGCAGGCTGCAAGCCGCGCGGACGCCGGCGGGGGCCGGCCAGTCCACGTCAAGCAGGAGCGGCGAATCCGGCATCTCAGGGTTCGTTGTCAGGACAGGCGGAAGGTTGCGCCTTCTGGAACGCGGGATGCGCCATGCACGCATCGAATGCGCCCATGGTGCGCGGCAGCCCGCTGAAGTCGCAGTCGAAGCGCCGGCCGTTGAAAATCTGCGGCACCAGGCAGCAGTCGGCCAGGGTCGGCGTGTCGCCGAAGCTGTAGATCGACGCGGGCAGGCGCGCCAGTTCGCTCTCGTACTTCTCCAGCCCGTCGCGCACCCAGTGGCGGTACCAGTCGCCCTTGGCCTGCTCGTCCTGCTTCAGGTCGTGCACCAGGTACTTCAGCACCCGCAGGTTGTTCAGCGGATGGATGTCGCAGGAGATCAGCTGCGCCAGTGCGCGCACCTGCGCGCGCCGCATCGGGTCGGCCGGCAGCAGCGCAGGCCGCGGGTGCATGTCCTCGAGGTATTCGATGATGGCCATCGACTGGCCCAGGCGCTCGCCGCCGTCGAGCTCCAGGGTGGGCACCAGCATGGAGCCGGAGACCGCACCGTACTTTTCCTGCTTGTGCTCGCCCTTGGCCAGGTGCACCGGCACGTACTCGTAGGAAAGCCCCTTGAGCTCCAGCGCGATGCGCACGCGGAACGAGGCGGATGAGCGGAAGTAGTTGAACAGCTTCATGCCCGGAAGCATAAACGCAGGTGGCCGCCCTACACTGCGGCCATCCCCACGGAGACCCCACCATGCTGCACCCCCAGGCCCGCGCGCTGCTGCGCCTGATCGAGGAAACAGGCGTTGCGCCGACCCACCTGCTGTCGCCCGAGGAAGCGCGGCGCGTCTACCGCGAGCGGCGCGGCTTCACCCAGCCGGCGCCGCCCGACGTGGCGCTGGCGCGGGACCTCACGGCCGACGGTCCGGACGGCCCCATTGCGCTGCGGCTGTACCGGCCGCTCGGCAGCGAGGCAGCGCAGCAGCTGCCGGTGCTGGTGTACTACCACGGCGGCGGCTGGACCATCGGCGACCTGGACACGCACGACACGCTGTGCCGGCAGCTCGCCAACGCTGCCGGTTGCGCTGTGGTGGCGGTGGATTACCGCATGGGGCCCGAGCACCGCTTCCCGGCCGCGGTGGACGACTCCATCGCCGCCTTGCGCTGGGTCGCGCGCAACGCGGGCGAACTGCGGCTGGATGCGTCGCGCATGGCGGTGGGCGGCGACAGCGCCGGCGGCAACCTGGCGGCGGTGGTGGCGATCGCGGCGCACGACGCCGGCGACCTGCCGCTGCGCTTCCAGCTGCTGGTCTACCCGGCCACCGACATGCGCCGCGGCGCGCCGTCGCACCAGACCAACGGCCGGGGCTACATGCTCACCAGCGACAGCCTGCGCTACTACCACGACCATTACATCGACGATGCGCGGCACGACACCGACTGGCGCGCCTCGCCGCTGCTGCGCGACGACCTGCGCGGGCTGGCACCGGCCTTCGTGCTCACCGCCGGCTACGACCCGCTGCGCGACGAGGGCCTGGACTACGCGCAGCGCCTGACCGAAGCCGGCGTGCGCACCACGCAGGTGTGCTTCGAGCGCCAGATCCACGGTTTCATCCTGATGGGCCGGGTGCTGCACGAGGCCGACGACGCGGTGCAGCTGTGCGCGCTGCAGCTGCGCCGCCACCTCGAAAATTAGAACCCCAGCGCTCGGCCCACGGCCACGGCCGCCGCGCCGCCGAGCGCGGCGACCACGTCCTGGCCGGTCAGCCGCATCAGCAGCACCACCACCGCGAGCCCGGCCAGTTCCGGCACGCGGCCGGAACTGGCGGCCGGCGTCACGATGCCGACCATCACCCCCAGCGGGATGGCGCGCAGGGCCGCCTCGACGCGCGGCGTGACCGGCACCCAGCGCATCAGCAGGTAGCCGCCCAGCCGGCATGCGTACGAGGCCAGCGCCATCGCCAGCAGCGCCCACCAGAAGAGGTTCTCAGCGGCCATGTCGCCAGGCTCCCAGTGCGCCGGCCGCCAGGCCCGCCGCCACGATGTACCAGCCGCCGGGCACCAGCCGGTGCACCGCCAGCGCCGCGATCACCGCGGCCGCGAGCGGCCACCAGTCAGCGCGGCCGCGCCAGGCCGAGATGCCGATCGCCGCGGCGAACGCCGGCAGCATGAAGTCCAGCCCCCAGCCGCGCGGGTCGGGCACGCCGCGCGCGAGCAGGTGCCCGGCCAGGGTGCCGGCCACCCAGGGCAGCATGCCGGCGATGCCGGTGCCCAGCACGTAGCCTGCATCGCGCTCGCCCTTTTCGTGCTCGCGCATCGCCAGCACCCAGCTGGCGTCGCCCAGCATGAACAGGCTGGCCCAGGCGCGCGGGCCGCGCACTTCCTTCAGCCAGGGCTGGATGGCCGCGCTGTACAGCACGTAGCGCGCATTGATGGCGAAGATGGTGAGCAGCAGCGGCGCCACCGCGGGGGTCGATGCCCACACCTGCAGCGCCGCCAGCTGGGCGCTGCCCGAGTACACCAGCAGGCTCATCATCGCGGCCTGCAGCCAGTCGAGGCCGCGCTCGCTGGCCAGCACGCCGAACACCAGGCCGTACAGGGCCACGCCCGGCGCCAGCGGCTGCGCCTGCACGAAGCCGCGCCACACCCCTGCGCGCGTGAAGCTGACCGGCTGCGCGCTCAACGTCCCATCACCAGCCGCAGCGCCGGCATCACCGGCTCGGTTTCGCTGCGCCGCTCCAGCGCGCGCCGCAGGTTCATCTGCGCCACCTCGGTGTGCTCCGCGGCCAGCGCCTGCGCCCGCGCGCCCTCGCCGCGCTTCATGGCGTCGAACAGCATGTGGTGCTGCCGATGGGCATAGCGCATCCAGTCGCGGTCCGGCTGCACCGCGCCCTGCATCGGCAGCATGGCCGAGGCCGGCGCGAACGGCAGCTTGTCGTTGAGCGCCACGGCTCGCTGCAGGGCGCGGTTGCCGCAGGCCTGCAGGACCAGCGCATGGAAGCGGTCGTTCACCACCGCGTAGCGCGCGTAGCACTCGTAGGTAAGCGCTTCGGGCGCCAGCGCGGCATCGCCCTCGTCCAGGCAGGAGCGCAGGTCGCCTTCCAGCTGGCGCGGGATCCCGTGTTCTGCCACCAGGCGGGCCGCCATGCCTTCCAGCTGGCCGCGCACGGCGATGGCATCCGCCACCTCCTGCACGGTGAACTGGCGCACCAGGTAGCCGCCGGTCTCGTTGGCCTGGACCAGCCCTTCCTGTTCCAGCGCGACCAGCGCGGCGCGCACCGGCGTGCGCGAGGCGCCCAGGCGCTCGGCCAGCTGCTGCTCGGCAAGGCGCTGTCCAGGCTCGAACTCGCCGCGCAGGATCAGGTCGCGCAGCTGCATCAGCACGGTTTCTTGCAGTCCCATGCAGCGCAATGTACACTGAAACTAGATTTCGGTATACCGTTTTGCCATCCCATGGAGATGCCATGAAAGCCGACCAGAACGAACGCGTCACCCGCATCGGCCCCGGCACTCCATGCGGCGCCCTGATGCGCAGCTACTGGCAGCCGGTGGCGCTGGTCGATGAATTCGATCCCGCGCTGGACCCGCGCATGGCGCTGCGGCCGGTGAAGGCCTTGCGCGTGCTGGGCCAGGACCTGGTGCTGTTCAAGGATGCGAGCAGCCGCTGGGGCCTGCTGGACCGCGACTGCGCGCACCGCGGCGCCGACCTGTCGTTCGGCCGCGCCGAAGGCGACGGCCTGCGCTGCCCGTTCCACGGCTGGAAATTCGACACCGCCGGCAACTGCCTGGAAACGCCCGCCGAACCCACCGGCAGCCGCGTGTGCGAGCGCGTGAAGCAGCGCAGCTACCCGGTGCGCGAGCACAGCGGCGTGCTGTTCGCCTGGTTCGGCGCGCAGGACGCGGCGCCGCCCTTCCCCGCCTTCGACTGCTTCGCCGCGCCCGCCAGCCACACCTTCGCATTCAAGTGCCTGTGGCACTGCAACTGGCTGCAGGCCTTCGAGGTCGGCATCGATCCGGCGCATCCGTCGTTCCTGCACAGGTTCCTGGCGGATGAACCGCTTGCGGACATCGGCGAGAACGCCGCCGGCAAGCAGTTCCGCAGCGCCAGCGCGGGCGACTTCGGCGGCGAGCGCTGGCCGATGACGCGCATCATGCGCGAGTTCCACCAGCCCGACATCAGTTTCGAGCCGCGGCCCTGGGGCCTGCAGCTCACCGCGCTGCGGCCGATGACGCCCGAGCTCACGCACGTGCGCGTGACGAACGCGATCTTTCCGCACACCTTCGTCATCCCGCTGTCGGAAACGCTGACCATCACGCAGATGCACGTGCCGGTGGACGACGAACACACCTACTGGTACTCCGTCTTCACCAGCTTCGCGGGCCCGGTGGACCAGGACGCCATGCGCCGGCAGCGGCTGCAGTCCATCTCGCTGCCCGACTACATCCCCAAGTCGGGACGGCACAACAACTGGGGCTTCGACGCGAAGGAGCAGCGCGAGCAGACCTACCTCGGCATGGGCGAGGAGGACATCAATGTGCACGACCAGTGGGCGGTGGAGAGCATGGGCGCGATCCAGGACCGCACGCGCGAGCACCTGGGCTCCAGCGACAAGGTGATCATGGCCAACCGCCGCATGCTGCTGAAGGCCATCGACGACGTGCAGGCCGGCCGGCCGGCCCCCGGCGCGGCCGATCCCGCGCTGGCCGCGCAGATGGCCGGCCCCGACACGGTGGACGGCATCGCGCCGGCCGGCAGCTGGCCCGGCTGGTGGCAGGAACAGGCCGCGGCCAAGCGGCGCGGCGCGCTCTGGCTGGCCAGGGCGGACACGGCCACGTCGGCATGACCTCGTTCGCCGAGCACTGCGGCATCCACGACGCCGCGCGCGAGGAGGCGCTGCAGCGCGCCGCGCGGCGGATCGAGGACACCGGCATGCAGCTGGTGCGCTTCGCCTGGTGCGACCTGCACGGCGTGACGCGCGGCAAGACGCTGGTCGCCTCCGCGGCCGAGCGCGCCATGCGCGACGGCGTCGGCATGGTCAGCACGCTGATGCTCAAGGACACGTCCGACCGCGCGGCCTACAAGGTGTTCGAGCCCGGCGGCGCGGACGGCCTGCCCGGCTTCCAGTACGCCAACAACCTGCTGCTGCTGGCGGATCCCGCCAGCCTGCGGGAATTGCCGTGGGCGGAATCGACCGGCTGGGTGCGCGCCCAGCCCTGGCTGCAGGACGGCACGCCGGTGGAGCTAGACACGCGCCGCGTGCTGCAGCGCGCGCTCGCGCGCCTGGCCGCGGCGGGCTTCGCCATGCGCTGCGGCCTGGAGATCGAATTCCACATCTACCGCATCGAGGACACGCGGGCGCAGCTCGACCCCGAGCAGGCTGGCTGGCCCGGCCTGCCGCCCACAGTCAGCATGATCCACCCCGGCTACCACCTGCTGGCCGAGGGCTGGCACGACATGGCCGAGGAGCCGCTGCGCATCGTGCAGCGCACGGCGCAGGCGCTGGGCCTGCCGCTGCTGTCGCTGGAAATCGAGCTCGGACCGAGCCAGGTGGAGGCGGTGTTCGGCGTCACCGACGCGCTGGAAGCGGCCGACAACATGGTGCTGTTCCGCAACGCGGTGAAGATGGCGCTGCGCCGCGCCGGCTACCACGCGAGCTTCATGTGCCGCCCGCCCTTCCCGAACATCATGTCCAGCGGCTGGCACCTGCACCAGTCACTGGTGCATTCCGCATCCGGCAAAAATGCCTTCATGCGCGACGCGCCCGCCGAGGGCACGACGCCCGGGCAGGCCGCGTACAGCCTGTCGGCCACCGGCGAGCACTACCTGGCCGGCCTGCTGGAGCATGCGCGCGCCATGGCGGTGTTCTGCACGCCAACGGCCAACGGCTACGGCCGCTTTCGGCCGAATGCGCTGGCGCCGCAATCGGTGCTGTGGGGCCGCGACAACCGCGGCGCGATGCTGCGCGTGATCGGCCAGTGCGGCGACGCGGCCACGCGCATCGAGAACCGCATCGGCGAGCCGGCGGCCAACCCGTATCTCTACCTCGCCTCGCAGGTCCACGCGGGGCTGGACGGCATCGAACGCAAGCTCGCGGCACCGCCGGCCACCGACGCGCCCTATGGAGACCCTTCGCCGCGCCTGCCCACCAGCCTGGGCGAGGCGCTGCAAGCGCTGCAGTCCGATACCATCCTCTGCACCGCCTTCGGCCCCGGGTTCAGCGACTACTTCGTGCGCATCAAAGCGGCCGAGCAGTTGCGTTTCGACCAGGCCGAGGACAAGGACGACTTCCAACGACGCGAATATTTCAGCCGCATCTGATGATCACCATCCATCTCCTGGGCCCCGCGCCCGCCGACACCGACACCCGCCTGCAATGCGAAACCGGCCGCAGCCTCATGGAGGTGGCCGTGGTCGGCAACGTGAAAGGCATTGACGCCGACTGCGGCGGCATGATGACCTGCGCCACCTGCCACGTCTACGTGCGCGAGCCGTTCGCGGCGCAGCTTCCGCCGCCCGGAGAAGAGGAACTCGCGATGCTGGAGTTCACCGCGGCGCCGCGCAAGCCGAACAGCCGGCTCAGCTGCCAGATCCGCCTGACCGACGCGCTCGACGGGTTGACCGTCGAGCTGCCGGCAACGCAGCACTAGGCGGTCAGCGGGAAGCGACGTTCGCGCGCTCGCCCAGGAAGACTTCCACGCGGCGGTTGCGGGCGCGGCCCGAATCCGAGCTGTTGTCCGCCACCGGTTCGTGCTCGCCGCGGCCGGCGATCTGGATGCGTTGCGGGTCGACGCCGCGCGCGGTGAGGTAGTTCTTCGCGGCCTGCGCGCGGTCCAGCGACAGCCTGTTGTTCAGCGCGTCCGAGCCGGTGCTGTCGGTGTGGCCGACGATGCGCACCTCGGTGTTGGGTTGCGAGGCCAGGCCGTTGGCGAACTGGTCGAGGATCGGCCGCAGGTTGGGCTTGATGTCGGCACGGCCGGTGTCGAAGGACACGTCGCTCGGGATGTTGAGCTTCAGCTGGTTGTCCGGCATCTGCGTCACCGCCACGCCGCTGCCCATGGTGGCGCGCTCCATGGCGATCTTCTTCTGCTGCATGTGCTGCGACCATACGTAGCCGCCGGCGGCACCCAGGCCGGCCCCGACCAGCGCGCCGCGGCCGCCGCCGATGGCCGCACCGGCCACCGCACCCACGCCCGCGCCGATCGCCGTATTCTGCTGGGTCGGGCTCATGTCGGCGCAGCCGGCGACCACCAGGGCCGCCGCCACCGCGAGGGCGACCAGGCCGCGTTGCCGTTGTTGCGTGTTCTGCATGTTCTTTCTCCTTTTCGACAGGCCCAAGAGGCCCCCTGCATTGAACAGCCGCGGGCTCAGCAGGCAAAGGCGCGATGGCTGACGTTGCTGTAGGACGCGGCCGGCTTCGCGCCGGCCGCTCAGGCGGCTTCGTGGCCGGTGACCAGGCGGTCCAGCAGGGCCACGAGCTGCTGCTGCTCGCGCGGCGACAGCGGCTTCAGGATGCGCGCCTGCGCCTTGGCCACGGCGCGCTTCATGCGCTGCGCGACGGCCGCGCCCGCGGGGGTGACCCACAGCAGCTTGCGCCGGCGGTCCACCGCATCGGGCTCGCGCCGCACCCAGCCCTTGGCCTCCAGCCGGCCGATCACCGAGCCGAAGGTGGCGGCGTCGAACGCGACCTTGCGCGCCAGCGTCACCTGGTCTTCGCCGGGGTCGTCGGTCAGCGCGTTGAGAATGGCGAACTGCACCGGCGTCGCGTCGAAATCCGCCGTCTCTTCCATGAAGATCGCCACCGCCTGCTGGTGCGCGCGCCGGATCAGGTGGCCCGGCGCATGCCGGAAATCGAAGGCCGTTGCCATGCGGCGAGTGTAGCCGCGGGGCGCGCGAATTCCGCCTTGCTGCGGCACCTGATCATATGTATGCTTATCGATCCATGATCCAGCCTCTTGAACTGATCGTCGCCGGCGGCGGCATCGGCGGCCTGGCCGCCGCCCTGGTGCTGGGCCGGCAGGGCCATGCCGTCACCGTACTGGAGCAGTCGCCGGCCTTCGGCGAGATCGGCGCCGGCATCCAGCTCGGCCCCAACATCTTCAGGATGTTCGAGTTCCTCGGCCTCACCGAGGCGGTGAACGCGGTGGCCTACTTTCCGCCCGGCATGGGCATGAACGACGTGCGCACCGGCGAGAAAGTGGTGCGCGTGCCGCTGGGCGACGCGGCGCGCGCCGTCTACGGCTATCCGTACGGGCTGATCTACCGCGCCGACCTGCACGACGTGTTTCTTCAGGCCTGCCGCGCGACGCCCACCGTGCGGCTGCGCACCTCGGCCAAGGTGGAAGGGTTCGAGCAGGACGGACGGCGCGTTCGCGTCCATGTGGGCGGCGAGACGCTGGAAGCCGACGCGCTGATCGGCGCCGACGGGCTGTGGAGCCGCGTGCGCCAGCAGATCGTGGGCGACGGCAAGCCGCGCGTGTCGGGCCACATCGCCTACCGCGCCGTGCTCAAGCGAGAGGACGTGCCGGAGCATCTGTGGAACGACGACGTGCTGCTGTGGGGCGGCGAGAAGACGCACCTGGTGCACTACCCGCTGCGCCGCGGCGAACTGTTCAACCTGGTCGCCGTGTTCCACAGCAACAAGTACGAGGAAGGCTGGAACACCTTCGGCGACACGGAAGAACTCAACGAGCGCTTCGCCCACGCCGTGCCGCAAGTGAAGGAACTGCTCGGCAAGATCGAGACCTGGAAGATGTGGGTGCTGTGCGACCGCGAGCCGGTGCAGACCTGGAGCGACCGCCGCGCCACCCTGCTGGGCGACGCCGCGCACCCGATGCTGCAGTACCTCGCGCAAGGCGCGGGCCAGGCGATCGAGGATGCGGTGGTGCTGGGGGAGGCGCTCAAGGCGACGGGCGGCGACGTCGTCAGCGCCTTCGAAAAATACCAGCAGGCGCGCTACCTCCGTACCGGCCGCGTGCAGCTGACGGCGCGCTTTTACGGCGACATCTACCATGCCTGCGGCGTCACGCGCGAGCTGCGCAACCAGATGTTCCAGAGCGGAAAAGAGTCCGCCGGCTTCGCGGGCCTGAAGTGGATGTACGAAGGCATCGACCCGCACAAACTGTTCACCTGACATGACCGCACACATCACCGAACCCAGCCGAGAAACCGAAATCCACGGCGAATACGACGTCGTGGTGCTGGGCGGCGGCCCGGCCGGCATTGCCGCCGCCGTCGCCGCGGCGCGCATCGGCTGCTCCACGCTGCTGGTGGAGCGCTACGGCTTCCTTGGCGGCATGGGCACGGCCGCGGGCGTCACCAACTTCTGCGGCTTGCATGCCAACGTGCACGGCGACATCCGCCAGGTGGTGCACGGCGTGGCCGACGACCTGCTGGCGCGCATCGCGCGGCTGGGCGGCCTGAACGAGCCGCACAAGCTGTTCGGCAAGACGGTGGCGCAGGCCTACGACACGGCCGCCTACAAGATCGCCGCCGACGACCTGATGCTGGCGGCGGGTGTCGACGTGCTGTTCCATGCACTCGGCGCCGGCGTGCTGATGGCATCTGCAGAACGCGTGCGCGCGCTGCTGCTGGAGACCAAATCCGGCCGCCGCGCAGTCCTGGCCAGCGCCTTCATCGATTGTTCCGGCGACGGCGACCTGGCGGCCTGGGCCGGCGCACCGTACGACAAGGGCGACGGCGCCGGCCACATGCTCTACCCCTCGACCATGTTCCGCATCAACGGCATCGACCCCGAGCGTGCCGGTGCCGCCTGGGAAACCATCCCCAAGCTGATGCTGCAGGCCGAAGCCGAAGGCCGCTACCGCTTTCCGCGCAAGACGCCGATCGTGCGGCCGCAGAAAAGCGGCATCGAGTGGCGCGTCAACCTGACGCAGCTGGCCAATGCCGAGGGCAACGCGATGGACGGCACCGACGCGCGCGAGCTGAGCGCCGCCGAGATGCAGGGCCGCCGGCAGATCGCCGAGGTGGCCGGCTTCCTGAAGGAAGTACCGGGCTTCGAGCGCAGCTACATCGTGGACATCGCGCCGCAGGTCGGCATCCGCGAGACGCGGCGCGTGCGCGGCCTCTACCAGCTGACCGAGCCCGACGTGCTGGAGTGCGCGAGCTTCGACGACACCATCGGCGTCAACGGCTGGCCGCTGGAGCTGCACCTGAAGGGCGACGTGGAATTCCGCTGGCCGAAAATCCCCGAGAGCCGCGGCTTCAACCAGCTGCCCTACCGCATGACCGTGCCGCTCGGCCTGGACAACGTCTGGGTGGCCGGCCGCTGCGCCTCCATGAGCCACGAGGCGCAATCGGCCGCGCGTGTCACCGGCGCCTGCTTCGTCATGGGCCAGGCGGCGGGCACGGCGGCGGCGCTGTCGCTGGCCAGCGGCTGCACCAACGCGGAAGTCGACGTCGCGGAACTGCAATCGCGCCTGGAAGCCGCCGGCGCCTACCTGGGCCGCAGCTGGTGAACGCGATGAATGCCCCGCATCCGGCCGCCATGCAGCGCGAGCAGCTGTACCGCGAGATGTCTCCGCTGAACCTCACGCCGCTGTGGGAAGTGCTGCATGCATTGGTGCCGCCGCAGCCCGCAACGCCCTGCGTGCCGGCGCTGTGGGCCTACGGCGAGGTGCGGCCGTTCCTGATGCGCGCCGGCGAGGCCATCACCGCCGAGGAGGCGGTGCGGCGCGTGCTGATCCTGGAGAACCCTGCCCTGCGTGGCCAGTCGGCCATCACGCAGTCGCTCTATGCCGGCCTGCAGCTGATCCTGCCCGGCGAGGTGGCGCCAGCCCACCGCCACACGCAGAGCGCGCTGCGCTTCATCGTGGAAGGCTCGGGCGCCTACACGGCGGTGGACGGCGAGCGCACCACCATGCGGCCGGGCGACTTCATCATCACGCCGAGCTGGACCTTCCACGACCACGGCAGCGAGGCCGATGGGCCGGTGGTGTGGCTGGACGGCCTGGACATCCCCATGGTCCGCTTCTTCGACGCCGGCTTCGCGGAAAACGCCGGCGCCAAGACGCAGGCCGCGGTACGGCCGGAGGGCACCAGCTTCGCGCGCTTCGGCCACAACATGGCGCCGGTGCGCAACGAATCGCCATACGGCGCCACCTCGCCGATCTTCAGCTATCCGTACGAGCGCAGCCGCGAGGCGCTGGACCAGCTGGAACGCAGTGCGCCCATCGACGCCTGGGACGGCGTCAAGCTGCGCTACGTGAACCCGCTCACCGGCGGCTGGCCGATGCCGACCATGGGGACCTTCATGCAGCGCCTGCCGGCCGGCTTCGCGGGCAAGCCCTGGCGCCAGACCGACGGCGCCGTGTATTCGGTGGTGGAAGGCGAAGGCGAGGCGCTGGTCGAACACCAGGGCCGGAGCTGGCGTTTCGCGTTCGGTCCGCGCGACCATTTCGTGGTGCCGTCGTGGCACACTGCCCGGCTGTCGTCGGCCACAGGCTGCGTGCTGTTCAGTTTTTCGGACCGCCCGGTGCACCAGGCACTGGGCGTCCACAAGGAAGAAAGGTTGTCATGAGCTACGTCTTCGAACCCGCTGCGCAGGCAGCCGTGCCGGTGCAGGGCCGCGCCGAACGCTTTCCCGTGCACCGCATCTACTGCGTGGGCCGCAACTACGTGGAGCATGCGCAGGAGATGGGCTTCACCGGCCGCGAGCCGCCGTTCTTCTTCCTGAAGCCGGCCGACGCCGTGGTACCGGTGGCGCAGGGCGACACCGGCAGCGCCGCCTACCCCTCGCTCACCAGGAACCTGCACCACGAAATCGAACTGGTGGTGGCCATCGGCACGGCCGGCCGCAACATCTTGGCGGCCGATGCGGCGAAACACATCTTCGGCTACGCCGTCGGCCTGGACATGACGCGGCGCGACCTGCAAGGCGAGATGAAGAAGCAGGGCCGGCCCTGGTGCATCGGCAAGGCCTTCGAGCAGTCCGCGCCGATCGCGCACATCGTGCCGGCGGCCGACGCCGGCGACGTGGCGCAGGCCGAGATCTGGCTGCAGGTGAACGGCGAAGACCGCCAGCGCAGCAACGTCTCCAAGCTGATCTGGAACATCGGCGAAACCATCGAGCACCTGTCGGCCGCCTGGGACCTGCAGCCCGGCGACCTGATCTTCACCGGCACGCCCGAAGGCGTGGCGGCGGTCAACCCCGGCGACACGCTGGTGGGCGGCGTCGCCGGCCTGGGTACGCTGAGCGTGAAGATCGCACCGGCAAAATAAGGCCACACGAGGGAGCGAGTCCACGGGCACCGGCGCGCAGAATGCCGGGCACCACAACGAGGAGAGCGGATTGCGCATTCTGGAACCCCTGGCGAAGTTCTGCGCCGTGCTCGCTGGCGTGCTGCTGACCGGGATCACGCTCATGATCTGCGCCAGCCTGATCGGGCGCAACACCGTCGGCACCACCCTGGTCGGCGACTTCGAGCTCACCGGCGTCGCCACCGGCGCCGCCATCGCGCTGTTCATGCCCTGGTGCCAGCTGCGCCGCGGCAATATCATCGTCGACTTCTTCACCGCGAAGGCCAGCGCGCGAACCAACGCGCGGCTGGACCGCTTCGGCGCCCTGCTGCTGGCCTGCGTCTACGTGCTGCTGGCCTGGCGCACCTCGGTGGGCGGCCTCAATTCCTGGAGCACCCATTCCGAAACGCAGATCCTCGGCTTTCCGGAGTGGCTGACCTATGCGGCGATGGTGCCGCCCTTCGTGCTGACGGCGCTGATCGCGCTGCGCCAGGCCGCCTTCGGCTTCGGCGATACACCGGAGGCGCACGCATGAGCGCCCTGACGCTGACCTTGGTCATCTTCGGCATCATGCTGGCCTTCATGGCCGTCCGCGTGCCGATCGCGGTGGCGATGTTCGCGGCCGGCGCCATCGGCTACGTCATGCAGACCGGCTGGAGCCCGTTCGCCAACTTCCTCAACACCCAGGCCTTCGCGCGCTTCGCCAGCTACGACCTGTCGGTGATCCCGCTGTTCATCCTGATGGGGCATTTCGCCACGCAAGGCGGCATCAGCAAGGCGCTGTTCCAGTTCGCCGCCGGCGTGATGGGGCGCTTTCGCGGCGGACTGGCGATGGCGGCGGTGCTCGCCTGCGCCGCGTTCGGCGCGATCTGCGGATCGTCGGTCGCCACCGCGGCCACCATCACCTCGGTGGCGCTGCCGGAGATGAAGCGCCACGGCTATTCGGGCCGGCTGGCCACCGGCACGCTGGCCGCCGCCGGCACGCTGGGCATCCTGATCCCGCCGTCGGTGCCGCTGGTGATCTACGCCATCCTGACCGAGCAGAACATCGCCAAGCTGTTCGCCGCCGCCATGATCCCCGGCATCATCGCCATGGTGGGCTACATGGTCGCCATCGCGATCTACGTGCGCCTGGTGCCGGGGCACGCTCCGGAAGTGGACCGCGAAACCTCCAAGCTCACGCTGTCGGCGCTGGCCGGCATCCTGCCCATCGCCATCATCTTCCTGGTGGTCTTCGGCGGCATCTACGGCGGCCTGTTCACGCCCACCGAGGGCGCGGGCGTCGGCGCCGCGTCCACCTTCGTGGCGGCGCTGATCAAGCGCGAGATCACCTGGGAGAAATTCAAGCAGTGCTTCTACGCCACGGCGGAAAGCTCCGCGATGATCTTCCTGATCTTCATCGGCGCGGACCTCATGAACTCGGCGCTGGCGCTCACTCAGGTGCCCAACCAGCTGGCCGGCCTGGTCGGCGGCTGGGGGCTGTCGCCGCTGATGGTGGTGTCCGCCATCCTGCTGTTCTACGTGGTGCTCGGCGCGGTGATGGACGAACTGAGCATGATCCTGCTGACCATCCCCATCTTCTTCCCGATGGTGATGGCCCTGGACTTCGGCATGCCCAAGGAATCGGTCGCCATCTGGTTCGGCATCATGGTGCTGATGGTGGTGGAGTTCGGCCTGCTGGCACCGCCGGTCGGCCTGAACGTCTACGTCGTCAACGGCATGGCGCGCGACGTGCCCATCGCCGAGAGCTACCGCGGCGTGATGCCATTCCTCATCAGCGACACCTTGCGCACGCTGCTGCTGCTGTTCTTCCCCGCCATTTCGCTGTGGCTGGTGAAGTACGTCAGTTGAGGGAAAGCCCCGAAGGCGCGCGCCGCCCAGTGCGTTAAGTTCATCGATCAGCTCACCGGAGACTTTGCATGATCCAGCGTAGAACGCTCCTGAAAACCTCGGCCGCGGTGGCGCTCGGCGCCCCGGGCCTGAGCGGCCTGGCCCAGCAGTCCATCGTCCTCAAGTTCCACACCTTCATGGCGCCGCAGTCCAACGTGTGGCTGACCATGCACAAGCCCTGGATGGACAAGGTCGAGAAGGAGTCGGGCGGCCGCATCAAGTTCGAGGGCTATCCGGCCATGCAGCTGGGCGGCACGCCGGTGCAGCTGTACGACCAGGCCAAGGACGGCGTGGTCGACGTGGTCTGGACGCTGCCCGGCAACACCGCCGGGCGCTTCCCGCGGGTGGAGGTGTTCGACCTGCCCTTCATCATGACCAACGCCGAGGCCACCTCGAAGGCGTACTGGGAGTACGTGCAGGCGATGGCGCCTGACGAGTTCAAGGACACGCAGGTGCTCGCCCTGCACGTGCACGGCCCCGGTGTCATCCACACCGTGGACAAGCCCGTGCGCACCGTGGACGACATGCGCGGCCTGAAGGTGCGCGGGCCGACCCGCCCGGTCACCAAGCTGCTGGGCGCGCTGGGCGCCATCCCGGTGGGCATGCCACTGCCGGGCATTCCCGATGCGCTGAGCAAGGGCACGATCAATGGCTGCGTGATCCCGTGGGAGGTCGTGCCTTCCGTGAAGGTGAACGAGCTGACGAAGTACCACGCGGAATTCGATCCGGCCGGCGGTTCGCTCTACACCACGAACTTCGTGATGGCCATGAACAAGGCCAAGTACAACGCGCTGCCGCCCGACCTGAAGAAGGTGATCGACAACAACTCGGGCATGGCCACCTCGGCCTGGCTGGGCAGGACGCAGCAGGGCAACGACCCGATCGGCCGCCGGTCGGCCAGCGAACGCGGCAACACGATCTTCACCGTGGGCGCCGCCGAGGCGCAGGAATTCCGCCGACGCTCGCGCGCGATCGAGGTGGAGTGGATGGACGAGATGAACAAGCGCGGCTTCGACGGCCGCAAGCTGCTCGACACCGCGCGCAGCCTGATCGACAAACACACCAAGACCACGAAGACCTGAGCGGCCCGGTAAACTCGGGTGCGTGACACTGCGCACCCCGATCAAGCATTGCCGAACCTGTGGCACCGCCGTGGTGTACCGCGTGCCCGACGACGGCGACGTGCACGAACGCGCCGTCTGCCCGGCCTGCGGCACCATCCATTACGAGAACCCGCTCAACGTGGTCGGCACCGTGCCGCACCTGGGCGAGCGCGTGCTGCTGTGCAAGCGCAACATCGAGCCGCGCTGGGGCAAGTGGACGCTTCCGGCCGGCTTCATGGAACTCGGCGAAACCACGCTCGAGGGCGCGGCCCGCGAGACGGTGGAGGAAGCCGGCGCGCAGTTCGAAATGGAACAGCTGTTCAGCGTGATGAGCGTGCCGCGCGTGGGCCAGGTGCACATGTTCTACCTGGCGCGGCTGCTGAGCGACAGCTTCGACCCCGGCCACGAAACCATCGAGGCGCGCCTGTTCACCGAAGCCGAGATCCCGTGGGAGGAAATCGCCTTCCGCACGGTGAAGGAAACGCTGCTGCACTACTTCGAGGACCGCCGGCGGGGGCACTTCGCGGTCCACAACGTCGACGTGGTCTGACGCGCTTTGACGACGTCGTGCCGGCGGACTACTGCGGCCCCTGCCTGATCCGGCTTTCCTCGCGCAGCTTGGCGTCCTCGCGACGCTTGATGCACAGCGGGTGATTGCGCGTGCCGGGCTTGTCGCACTGCTCGGCCAGGCAGAACTCGCGCGACAGGAAGACCTTGTCCCGGCATTGCTCGACCTGCGCCATCGCGGACGGCGCGGCGGGCGCCGCCGGCGCGGGTGCAGGCCGGGCCTCTTCCTGCGGCGCCGGCGCCGTGGCGGGCGCGGCCATGCGCGACGGCTCCGTCGCGGACGGGGTACGGGCCTGGCGTGCCGACTGGCTTGCGCTGCGCTTCGGTGCGCTGGCGGCCACAACGGCCGCCGCGGCGCTGGCAGGACTCCTGACCACCCACATGCTGCCCGGCCCGGTGGCCGAGGCGGCGACAACAGCGGCAGAAGCCGCACTCGAAGCCGGGGCTGCCGCCGCCGACGCCACCGGCGCGGCGGCCGAGGCCGCGGCTGCCGCTGCCTCCACCGCCTTGTCCCCGCCACGCCCGGACGCCAGGAACACCGCGATGGCCGCGATCGCAACGACGGCAACGCCGCCGATCACCGCGATCGGCACTTTCCTGGCGGGGCTTGCGCGCGGCAGCGCCGCGGGGGCGGATGCGGCAACAGGCGTGGCAGATGCGGCCGACGGCTCGGCGGCGGTTGCGTGCGGCAGCTGCGGCTCTGCAACCGCCGGGGGCGTGGCGACGGTCACCGTCGCCATTCCGGCCAACGGCTGCGTCGCCGTCACCGTGTCCTGCGAGCCGGAAGGGCGCGCCATCACGAAGGGCTGCGACGCGTCGGTGCGCAGGCGCGTGGCGTCCAGGTCGTGGTCTGCGTTGCTGCCGGGCGGCATGCCGCTCAGCACCGTCTGGTCGGCCGAGGCGCCGCTGGCCAGCCGGCGCATGCGGCGCCGCGCCAGGTCGGCATAGATGCCGGCCGGGAATTTGTCGAGGAAGCCCTGCAGCTCTTCCGGGTCGGCCGAGTCCTTGATGTCTTTCCAGTAGACCAGCTCCAGCTCCTGCGTCACCGTCGAGGGCGAGGTCGCCGCATTGGTGGCGTTGGTGGCGAGCCCCGGCTGCGTGAAGCCGGCGCGCGAGCCGGTGGGCACGGGTTCGAGGCGCTTGGTCGGGTCGGCCGGCGGCACCACCGTCTGGTCCTCGGCGCGGCGGATGGCCGACTGCAGCGCCGCCGCGAAATCGCGCGCGGTGGCGAAGCGCTGCTCGCGGTCCTTGGCCAGGGCGCGGGCCACCACCGCGTCGATGGCCGAGGGCAGGCGCGCGTTGAACGAGCTGGGCACCGGCGGGCTGTGGCCGATGATCTGGTGGATGATGGAGAAATCGTTGTCGCCGTCGAACGGCCGCTTGTCCGTCAGCAGCTGGTAGAGCACCACGCCGACCGAAAACAGGTCGGCGCGGGCGTCGATCTTCTGGCCCTGCACCTGCTCGGGCGACATGTACTTCAGCGTGCCGACCATGCTCCCCTGGGTGCGCGTGGCTTCGCTGGAATCCTGGATGCGCGCCACGCCGAAATCGGTGAGCTTGACGCGCCCGCCCGGCTCGATCAGCAGGTTGGCCGGCTTGATGTCGCGGTGCACGATGCTCTGCTTGTGCGCGTAGTCCAGCGCGCTCAGCAGGTCGCGCACCATCTTGAGCGAATGCTCCAGCGAGTAGCGCACCCCGCGGTCCAGGTGGTGCTTGAGGTCGTCGCCCTGGATGTACTCCATCACCAGGAAGGCGATGTCGCCGTCGCGGTCGGAGTCGTAGACGCTGACGATGTTGGGGTGCTGCAGGCGAGCCGCCGAGCGGGCTTCGGTGCGGAAGCGGTGCTCGTATTCCGCGGCTGCCTCCTCCGACAGGTTTTCCACCTTGACGGTCTTGATGGCAACACGCCGGTCGAGGTTGGGGTCGCGGCCTTCGTAGACCACGCCCATCGCGCCCTTGCCGAGGACGCGGATCAACTCGTAGCGGCCCAGCTTCTTGAGACTCACTTCAGCAATGGCGTGGGAGGAGGAAGGCCGATTCTAGCCTGCACCTCAGCCATGCACGCCGGGCCGGGTGCCCCTTTTGGCGCGCACGCTCTCGCGCACATACGCCTCGGTGAAATATTTCCCAAGCATCCGCTCGACCCAGCCCGGCAGGTCCTTCTTCTGCTCTTCGTAGTACCTGGTGTAGGCGTCCCAGGCGCGCGCCGATTCGAACAGCTTCGTGCCGGAGCCAAGCAGCCGCTTCTTCAGCGCCTCGGGCTCGAATTCGCGCAGCAGCCCCTCGGCCAGGGCGCGGATGGCGGCGCTGGTCGCCGCTTCGTGCAGGCGCAGCGCGCCCACCGCTTCGCGCATCGCGCGCTCGGGCGGCATGAAACCGACGCTGGCGCCGCGGCCGCCGAACAGGTACTGCAGCAGCGCCTCTTCCGGCCAGTCGCCCTGCATCGGGTTGTTGGACTGCGGCGTGGCCACCATGGTGCGGTCTTCGGCGGACAGCTCCTGCTTGTCGTGCTCGGCCAGCGCATGCATGGCGCGCAGGCCCAGCACGGCATCGCGCGCCAGCCGGCCGATGGTTTCCAGCTCGCCTTCGCTGAGCGCACCGATGTCCGCGGGGTTCAGGCCCAGGCCGCGGAAGAACGGCGAGAAGTCGCCCGCGATGCCGAGCTTGTCCGCTTCCAGTGCGCCGCCGCCCGCCGTCGTGCCGCTGCCGAAGGTGCTCTCGAAGCCCCACTCGCCGAAAGGATCGGCCTCGGCGCCAGGCGACAGCATGGCCGGCATGGTCGGCCCGGTGCCGGAGTTGTCGTTGTCGAACACCGACCACGGGTCGTCCTGCGCATCCGCCGCGACCGGCTCCGCGCTCAGGCTGTAGCCGGCCAGCTTCAGCAACTGCCCCACCGGCAGCACGCCGCGCGCGCCCGGCGGGGCTTCGCCGAACGGCATCTCCACGCCATTGACGACCGACAGCACGTGGAAGTGCAGCACGCCGTCCTGGTTCCACACGCTCAGGTGGCGGCGCGACACGTTGCGCTCGGGGTCGGGCAGGCAGACGGCGCATTCGCGGTCGCGGCCGATCACCAGCGGCGGCGTGTCCGGCTGCAGGCGCCGCACCGTGTCGAGGCCCGGGCCGGCGATGCGAACTTCCAGTGTGGCCACGTGCGCCGTCAACCCTTGACCGAGAACACCGCTACCGGCGCTTCCTCGGCATTGCGGTCGCAGCCCAGCGCGATCTGGCCCTGGCCGACCAGGTAGCACTCGGTGCGGCGCAGCACCACCGCCTCGCTCTGGTTGCCCATGTAGACCCAGGTGCCGAAACTGGAGGCGTCGCTCAGCACGAAATGGCCGCCGCGCCATTCGATGGTGGCGTGGATGCGCGAGACGCGCGAATCGTTGATGGCCAGCGAGGCCGTGATCGAGCGGCCGAGCGTCAGGCGCTCGCCGCGCGGGTTCAGCTGCACCGTCTGGCCAGCCGCGGAGATTTCCAGCACGCCGTCCTTCATCGGCTTGAACAGCGACACGCCCATCACGGTGGCGTCGGTGTCGCGCTCGGGCTGCCAATCGGCCCGGAACACCTCGGTGCCCTCGTTCTTGCCGCGCAGGTACATGGGGCCCAGGCTGCGCAGCAGGCGCTGCTGCTCCGCGGGAAGCGCCTCGCGCACCCGCTGCGTGGTGAGGATCTGGTCGGCGCCGGCCAGGTCGGCCAGGCGGGCGGCGCTGTTGACGGCGTCGCCGTAGCAGTCGCCGTCGATCTCGACCACCTCGCCGGCCTCGATGCCCATCTGCATCTGCACGGGGTCGCGGCCGGCGCCGCCGGCATAGACGGGCTTGTCCTGCAGCCGCTGCTGGATGGCGATGCAGGCCGCCAGCGCGTCGGTTTCGCGCGGGAACACGACGAACAGGCCATCGCCCAGCAGCTTGACCACGCGGCCGCTGTGCTGCTCGAAGGTTTTGGACAGTGCGGTGGTCAGCTGCGTGACGAACCGTCCCGCGGTTTCGTCACCGAGCCGCTCGAAGATCCCGGTGCTGCCGACCAGATCGGCGAAGACGACAGTGGCCATTGCAGGGGATTGTATGTGTGGAGCTCGCCAAAGAAGAAGCCGGTCGCCCCAAACGGGTCGACCGGCTTTCCTGTACTTGGTCGGCGTGGCGGGATTCGAACTCGCGACCCCTTGCACCCCATGCAAGTGCGCTACCAGGCTGCGCTACACGCCGAAGCCCGCGATTATAGCGTGTAGGTACGGCCGCGCTCAGTGCAGCGGGCCGAGCAGGTCGCGAATCTCGAACAGCTCGCGCTTGACGTACTGCAGCTTCTGCTGCACCAGGTCGGCCTGCGGCGACAGCTCGCTTTCCTCGAAATCGGGAAAGCGCGAGTCCTCCAGCTCGATCACCTCGACGCCTTCGAGCATGACCTCGCCGGCGCGGCGCTTGTCGCGCTCGACCTGCACGATCTCCTGCAGCTTGTTGCGCGCGCCGCTGATGGTGAACCCCTGGTCGTACAGCAGGTCGCGGATGCGGCGGATCATCAGCACTTCGTGGTGCTGGTAGTAGCGCCGGTTGCCGCGCCGCTTCATCGGCCGCAGCTGCGTGAATTCCTGCTCCCAGTACCGCAGCACGTGCGGCTTGACGCCGCACAGCTCGCTGACTTCACCGATGGTGAAGTAGCGCTTGGCCGGAATGGAAGGGAGCGATTTCTCCATTGAAATCAATGTCGTAGGCGGGGGAGTTGCTAGGTTACTCTAACCCGCTGCGAAAACAAAGGCCGACACGCGCGCTGTGCGCGAAGCGTTGCTTTTGTGAGTCCGTGTTACGACAGCGTGCCGTCGCCGCCGCCGCCAGGCGCGCCCTGGATTTGTTCCTTGAGCTTGTGGCTGGCGTGGAAGGTGACGACGCGGCGCGCGTCGATGGGAATGGCTTCGCCGGTGCGCGGATTGCGCCCGGGGCGCGGCGCCTTGGTACGGATCTGGAAGTTGCCGAAGCCGGAAATCTTGACGTCCTTGCCTTCCACCAGGCTGGTGGAGATCAGGTCGAAGAAGGCGTCGATCATGTCCTTGGATTCGCGCTTGTTGAGGCCGATCTGCTCGAACAGCAGCTCGGCGAGCTGCGCCTTCGTGAGCGCCGGCGTCTCCAGGCTCTCCACCGCCAATTCCATGCTGTCCCCTCGCTGGGTCGTTGTCGTCAGATCGGTCATCTCACCCTCTCAATCGACCGCCCAGGCGACCGGCGATGCGGTCCACCACGGACCGGACGGCCGCATCGATCTGCTCATCGGTCAGTGTGGCCGCGTCGCTGGCGAGCGTCAAGCGCACCGCCAGGCTTTTTTCATTGGCGGCGAGCCCTGCGACCTGCTGCTTCGGCTTGTACAGGTCGAACAGCATGGCGCCCTGCAGCAGCCCGCCGGTGTCGGCCGAATGCACCGCATCCATCAGCGCCGCATGCGTGACGCCGTCGGCCACGATCACCGCGAGGTCGCGCTCGGCCGGCTGGAACTTGGGCACCGGCGCAAACGCCGGCAATTGGCGCGCGAGCACGGCGTCGAGATCCAGCTCGAACAGCACCGGTGCCTGGGCGAATTCCCACTGCTGGCGCCAGCGCGGATGCAGCTCGCCCACCACGCCGATGTCGCGGCCGTCCAGCCGCACGGTGGCGCAGCGGCCCGGATGCATGGCCGGGTGCATGCCCGGCACGAACTCGGCGCGCCGCGGCGCCAGCAGCGCCTCGACGTCGCCCTTGGCGTCGTAGAAATCGGCGCCGCCGCTCTTGCGGCCCCACTGCAGGCCGTCGGGCTCGCCGTAAGCCAAACCGGCCACGCGCATCGGCTGGCGCACGCCGCGCACCGTGGTGTCGGTGGTCTGCACCGCGGCGTCGCGCACGAACACGCGGCCCAGCTCGAACACGCGCACGCGCGCGGCCTTGCGGTCCAGGTTGAACTTCAGCACCTGCAGCAGCGAGCCGAGCAGCGACGAGCGCATCACGTCCAGGGTGCTGGCGATCGGGTTGAGCAGGCGGATCGGGTCGGCGTTGCCGGCCAGCTCGCGCTCCCAGCGCTCCTCGACGAAGCTGAAGTTGATCGTCTCCTGGAACCCCAGCGCGGCCAGCAGGCGCCGCACCGCGAACGGGCTGCGCTGCGTCTCGGTCGCCGGCTTGGCGGTGATGGGCGCGAGCGGCGGGGTTTCCGGCAGGCTGCCGTAGCCGACGATGCGCGCGACCTCCTCGATCAGGTCTTCCTCGATGGCCAGGTCGAAGCGGTACGCCGGCGGCGACGCGGTGACGACGCCGCCTTCGTGTTCGGCGGGCACACCCAGGCGCCGGAACACGTCCAGGCATTGCTGCGCGCTGACCGGCATGCCGATCACCTTGGCGGCGCGGGCGACGCGCAGGTGCACGGGCTTGCGCTCGGGCAGGCGCAGCACCTGGTCGTCCATCGGGCCGGCCTCGCCGCCGCAAATGTCCAGGATCAGCCGCGTGATGTGCTCGATGTGTTCGACCGTGGTGCTGGGATCGACGCCGCGCTCGAAGCGGTGGCCGGCGTCGGTTGCGAAGTTGTAGCGGCGGGAACGCCCCTGCACCGACTCGGGCCACCAGAAGGCGGCCTCGACGTAGACGTTGCGGGTGTCGTCGGACACCGCCGTCGCGTCGCCGCCCATGATGCCGGCCAGCGACTCGACTTCCTGGTCGTCGGCGATCACGCCGACCGTCTCGTCGGCTTCGATGGTGTTGCCGTTCAGCAGCTTGAGCTGCTCGCCCTTGCGGCCCCAGCGCACCGTGAGGCCGCCGTGGATCTTGTCGAGATCGAAGATGTGCGAGGGCCGGCCGAACTCGAACATCACGTAGTTGGAGATGTCCACCAGCGCCGTCACGCTGCGCTGACCGCAGCGCGCCAGCCGCTCGACCATCCACTGCGGCGTCTGCGCCTTCGTATTCACGTTGCGCACCACGCGGCCGGAGAAACGCCCGCACAGGTCGGGCGCCTCGACCTTCACCTTCATGCGCTGGTCGTGCACGGGCTGCACGGCCGGAAACGCCGGCTGCGTGAGCGGCGTGCCGGTCAGCGCGGACAGCTCGCGCGCGACGCCGTAGACGCTGAGCGCATGCGCGAGGTTGGGCGTCAGCTTGAGCGTGAAGACGCGGTCGTCCAGCTTCAGCAGGTCGCGCACGTCGGTGCCCAGCGGAACATCTGGCGCAAGCTCCATCAGGCCGGAGTGGTCCTCACTCAGCTTGAGCTCGCGCGCCGAGCACAGCATGCCCTGGCTCTCCACGCCGCGCAGCTTGCCGGTCTTGATCTGGAACGGCTTGCCGTCGTCGCCGGGCGGCAGTTCCGCGCCCACCAGCGCGGTCGGCACCCGGATGCCGACGCGCGCGTTCGGCGCGCCGCACACGATGTCGAGCAAGGCACCCGCGCCGACGTCCACCTTGCACACGCGCAGGCGGTCGGCGTTGGGGTGCTGGACCGCTTCCTTGATCTCGCCCACCACCACCTTGGAAAACGGCGGCGCGACCGGGCGCAGGTCTTCCACCTCCAGCCCGCCCATGGTGAGCACGTCGGCGATCTGTTGCGCGTCGAGCGGCGGGTTGCAGAATTCGCGCAGCCAGGACTCGGGGAATTGCATGTTCTTGTCGTCGCGGTCGGTTAGCGGAATTGGCGCAGGAAGCGGATGTCGCCGTCGAAGAACAGGCGCAGGTCGTTCACGCCGTAGCGCAGCATGGTCAGGCGGTCCGGCCCCATGCCGAAGGCGAAGCCGATGAACTTCTCGGGGTCCAGGCCCATGTTGCGCACCACGTTCGGATGCACCTGGCCGGAGCCGGACACCTCCAGCCAGCGGCCGGCCAGCGGGCCGCTGCCGAACTGGATGTCGATCTCGGCGCTGGGTTCGGTGAACGGGAAGAAGCTGGGCCGGAAACGCAGGGCCAGGTCGTCGGTTTCGAAGAAGCGGCGGCAGAACTCGGTGAACACCACCTTCAGGTCCTTGAAGCTCACGTTCTCGCCCAGCCACAGGCCTTCGCACTGGTGGAACATCGGCGAGTGCGTGGCGTCGTTGTCCACGCGGTAGGTGCGCCCCGGCGCGATCACGCGGATCTCGGGCATCGGCTGGCCGGACTTCACGAGGTCGGCGTGCTTCTTGACGTGCGCCTGCGCGTAGCGCACCTGCATCGGGCTGGTGTGCGGCCGCAGGTTGTAGGGAATGCCGTCGTCGCCCTTGATGTCCACGTAGAACGTGTCCTGCATCGAGCGCGCCGGATGGTTGGGCGGGTTGTTCAGCGAGGTGAAGCTGTGCCAGTCGCTCTCGACCTCGGGGCCATCGGCCACGTCGAAGCCCATGCTGGCGAAGATGCGCTCGATGCGCTCGAGCGTCAGGCTGACCGGATGCAGCCCGCCGGGATCGCGCACGCGCCCGGGCAGCGACACGTCCAGCGCCTCGGCCTTCAGCTGCGCGTCCAGTTCGGCTTCGGCCAGTGCCTGGCGGCGCTCGTTCAGCGCGGCCTCGATCGCCTGCTTGGCCTGGTTGATGGCGGCGCCGCGCGTCTTCTTTTCTTCCACCGAGAGGGCGCCCATGCCCTTCATCAGCTCGGTGACGCGGCCGGACTTGCCGGTGAACTGCGCCTTGGCGTTCTCCAGCTCCGCGGGCGTGGCGGCCTGGGCAAACGCGGCGCGCGCGGCGTCGACGATGGAATCGAGCTCAGTCATGGATCTTTCGCGCAAATGAAAAAGGGCTAGTGCTGCAAGCCCTAGCCCCTGTCTTTTTGTGTGCACCGGACGCCGCTCGCGCGACGCCCACCGTGAACTCAAGCAGCCAGACTGGCCTTGACTTGCTCCACGATGCCGGTAAACGCCACCGGGTCATGCACGGCGATATCGGCCAGGACCTTGCGGTCGATCTCGATGCCGGCCTTGCGGATGCCGTTGGCGAACTGGCTGTAGGTGAGGCCGTTGGCACGGGCCGCCGCGTTGATACGGGCGATCCAGAGCTGGCGGAACACGCGCTTCTTGGCACGGCGGTCGCGGTAGGCGTACTGCCCCGCCTTCATCACCGCTTCTTTGGCGATGCGGAAGACGTTGCCGCGGCGGCCGCGGAAACCCTTGGCGAGGGCGAGGACCTTCTTGTGGCGGGCGCGAGCCGTGACACCACGTTTGACGCGAGGCATGTGTGTTCTCCTTCTTCGTCTGGTGGATTACAGGCCCGCGAACGGCAGCATCTGCGCCATGTGACCCATATTGGTCTCATGGACAGCGACGGGGCCGCGCAGGTGGCGCTTGTTCTTGGTGGACTTCTTGGTCAGGATGTGGCGCTTGAACGCCTGGCCACGCTTGACCGTGCCGCCGGGGCGCACGCGAAAGCGCTTCTTCGCGCCGCTCTTGGTCTTCATTTTGGGCATGTGAATGCTCCTTCTACCTTGTGCTCGTGAGGCGCCGCGAATCCTTCGCGTCTTGATGGCCCCGAGCCACTTTTAAGTTCACCAGCGGCGACCAGCCGCTGGATCACTGAACCGTCTTTTCCAACCTCAGGCCGTCGTCGTGGGCGACGGGCTGGCCGCCGCTTCGGCGGGCTTGGCAGGGGCAATCTTGCGTTTGCCCGGTGCGATCATCATGATCATCTGCCGGCCTTCCAGCTTGGGAAACTGCTCCACGATGATCGTGTCCGCAAGGTCGTCGCGCAGGCGCTGCAGCAGCGCCATGCCGATTTCCTGGTGCGTGATCTCGCGGCCGCGAAAGCGCAGCGTGATCTTGCATTTGTCGCCTTCAGCCAGGAAGCGGCGGATGTTGCGCAACTTGATGTTGTAGTCGCCGTCATCCGTGCCCGGGCGGAACTTGATTTCCTTGATTTCGATGACCGTCTGCTTCGATTTCGCTTCGGCGGCCTTCTTCTGTTCCTGGTACTTGAACTTGCCGTAGTCCATCAGCCGGCACACCGGCGGAACGGCAGTCGCGGCGATTTCAACCAGGTCCACGTCGGCTTCACCCGCCATGCGCAGGGCTTCCTGCAAACTCACGATGCCCAGGGGCTCGTTGTTGGGTCCGGAAAGCCGGACCTCCGGGGCCATGATTTCCCGGTTCAGGCGGTGCTTGCGTTCCTCCCGCTGGCGGCGGTCGCGAAATTCAGTAGCGATGGTCTTGATTCCTAATTAAATAGCTACAATAATTGTAGCGAAACCGCCTTCGTGCGCGCGGGCTGCAGACTCACTGGGTGAAGAATCAGCTCTTGCTTGCGATGTCCGCCAGAAGCCTCTGCGAGAAGGTTTCCACGGACATGACACCCAGGTCCTGGTTGCCCCGGGCGCGCACTGCGACGGCACCAGCCGCCCGCTCCTTGTCACCTACGACCAGGAGGTAAGGCGGCTTTTGCAACGAATGCTCTCGTATTTTATACGTGATTTTCTCGTTGCGCAGGTCCAGCTCCACCCTAAGCCCTTGATCTAGCAGCGTTTTGGCCACATCACGGGCGTAATCGGCCTGCTGGCCCGTGATGTTGAGCACAACAGCGTGCACCGGGGCCAGCCAGGCCGGCAGGGCGCCGGCGTGGTGTTCGAGCAGCATGCCGATGAAACGTTCCAGGCTGCCCACGATGGCCCGGTGCAGCATCACCGGATGCGCGCGCTCGCTGGTTTCCGTGACGTATTCCGCGCCCAGCCGCTCGGCCGTGTTGAAGTCCACCTGCATCGTGCCGCACTGCCACTGCCGGCCCAACGCGTCCTTCAGCGTGTACTCGATCTTCGGGCCGTAGAAGGCGCCGTCGCCGGGCGACACGATGAAATCCACGCCCGAGCGGCGCAGCGCTTCCATCACCGCGTGCTCGGCCTTGTCCCACAGTTCATCGGAGCCGACCCTGTTCTCCGGCCGCGTGGCGACCTTGTAGAGGATGTCGTTGAAGCCGAAGTCCTTGTAGACCTTCTGCAGCTGGGCCGTGTAGGCGACGCACTCCTCCAGGATCTGGTCTTCCGTGCAGAACACGTGGCCGTCGTCCTGGGTGAAGCCGCGCACCCGCATGATGCCGTGCAGCGCGCCGGAGGGCTCGTTGCGGTGGCACTGGCCGAACTCGCCGTAGCGCAGCGGCAGGTCGCGGTAGCTCTTGATGCCCTGCTTGAAGATCAGCACGTGGCCCGGGCAGTTCATCGGCTTGAGCGCGTAGTCGCGCTTCTCGCTCTCCGTCGTGAACATGTTCTCGCGGTAGTTCTGCCAGTGGCCCGTCTTCTCCCACAGGCTGCGGTCCAGGATCTGCGGACCCTTGACCTCGTGGTAGCCGGTGGCGCGGTAGACCCCGCGCATGTACTGCTCCACCGCCTGCCAGATGGCCCAGCCCTTGGGATGCCAGAACACCACGCCGGGCGCCACGTCGTCGATGTGGAACAGGTCCAGTTCGCGGCCGAGCTTGCGGTGGTCGCGCTTCTCGGCCTCCTCCAGCATCGTCAGGTACTGCTGCAGCTCCTCCTTGGTGGCCCAGGCCGTGCCGTAGACGCGCTGCAGCATCTCGTTGCGGTGGTCGCCGCGCCAGTAGGCGCCGGCCACCTTCATGAGCTTGAAGAACTTCAGCTTGCCGGTGCTCGGCACGTGCGGGCCGCGGCACAGGTCCTCGAAGCCGCCTTCGCGGTACAGCGAAACCTCTTCGCCCTGCGGAATGCTGGCGATGATCTCGGCCTTGTAGTTCTCGCCGATGCTCTTGAAGTGCGCCACCGCCTCGTCGCGCGGCAGCACGCGGCGCGTCACCGGCTCGTCCCTGGCGGCGAGTTCGCCCATGCGCTTCTCGATGGCGGCCAGGTCTTCCGGCGTGAACGGCCGCTTGTACGCGAAGTCGTAGAAGAAGCCGTGCTCGATGACCGGGCCGATGGTCACCTGCGCGTCCGGGTACAGCTCCTTGACCGCATAGGCCAGCAGGTGCGCGGTGGAGTGGCGGATCACCTCCAGGCCGTCGGGGTCCTTGGGCGTGACGATCGCCACCTGGGCGTCGTCCTGGATCGTGAAGGCGGTGTCGACCACCTTGCCGTCGACCTTGCCGGCGATGGCCGCCTTGGCCAGGCCGGGGCCGATAGAGGCGGCAACCTCCCCGACCGTCACCGGGCCGGGATATTCGCGCTGGGAACCGTCGGGAAGCGTGACTTTGATCATGGTGGAAAGCGTTTCGTCGAAAACAAAAAAGCGCGGTCTGCAGCCGCGCTTGTGTTGGACGAACCTCGGAACGATTCAGTGCATGCGCGCGACCACCGACCCTCAAGGAGTCGTGAACCCTTCAGTGGTAGTTCGCGGTGTCATAACCAGCATGCCTTTCTCGCTCTTGTGTCCCGCGCAGGGATGGTCGCTCGCGGGGAAGCCGGGATTTTAACCTGCCGCGACGAAGCCGCTGCCGCCGCAGCGCGGACAGGGCGTGATCACGGTCTGCTTCTCCACTTCGAAATGCTCGTTGATGTTCTCGCTGTCGATGCGCAGCTCGCCCGTGCCGCCGCAGTCCGGGCATTTCATCTGGTTGAGCTTGCTGGCGTCGAACACGCCTGTCTTCTCGGTCGATCCATCCATCTGCAGCTCCTCCGTGTCGTCACAGGGCCTCACTCTAGCGACCACCGCGGGCGCGGGCAAGGCCGCGAATTCCCTAGCACCTGAATCCACCCCGAGCTGAGCTGCGTACCCGGTGCGGTGCCGCGTGTCGCGGCGCATCGACAACCCCATCCCAAAAGGAGTCTCCGCATGCTTCGTTTTTGCCTCACCGCCGCGGCCGTCGGCGCCCTCGCCGCCTGCGCGTCCCAACCCATGATGAAGCCCTACGACCAGTCCGCCCTGCCCGCGGCCGTGCAGGTGCCCGCCGGCCACAAGGTGGCCATGGAGACCGTCGGTGCCGGCGACATCACCTACGAGTGCCGCGCCAAGGCGGCCGTGGCCGGCGAGTTCGAGTGGGCGTTCGTCGGCCCCGATGCGAAGCTGGCCGACCGCGGCGGGAAGCTGGTCGGCAAGTACTACGGCCCGCCCGCCACCTGGGAGGCCATGGACGGCTCCAAACTGACCGGCGCCCAGCTGGCGGTGGCGCCCGCCGCGGCGGGCAACATCCCGATGCAGCTGGTCAAGGCGAACCCCGCCATGGGCAGCGGCGCCATGACCGGCGTGGCCTACATCCAGCGCGTGTCCACGGTCGGCGGCGTGGCTCCGGCGGCCTCCTGCGGCGCCGCGAACATGGGCGCGAAGCAGGTGGTGAAGTACCAGGCCGACTACATCTTCTACAAGGCCATGTGACGCAAAAAGCCCCGGGGAGCACCCGGGGCTTCGTGCTGAAGGCGAGGCGCCGCCGCTCAGGCGGCTTTCTTCTCGTCGAAGAACTGCGCGTCCTCGGTCGAGCCCTTCAGCGCGGCCGTCGAAGCCTGCGCCTCGATGGTGGTGGTCACCGCATCGAAGTAGCCGGTGCCGACCTCGCGCTGGTGCTTCACCGCGGTGAAGCCCTTCTCGGCGGCGGCGAACTCGGCCTGCTGCAGCTCGACGAAGGCCGTCATGTTGCTGCGGGCGTAGCCGTAGGCCAGGTTGAACATCGAATAGTTCAGGCTGTGGAAGCCGGCCAGCGTGATGAACTGGAACTTGTAGCCCATGG
>JAZKIV010000066.1:0-25076 GCA_040384685.1 Pseudomonadota bacterium
ACGATGATGTCGCCCTTGTCCATGCGCTTGACGGTGCCCACGAAGATCTTGTCGCCGCGCGACATGAAGTCGTTGAGCAGCATCTCGCGCTCGGCGTCGCGGATCTTCTGCAGGATGACCTGTTTGGCCGCCATCGCGCCGATGCGGCCGATCGGCACCGAGTCGATCGGCTCCTCGATGTGGTCGTCGACCTCGATGTCGGACAGCTGTTCCTTGGCTTCGAACAGCAGGATTTCCTGGTCGGGCAACTGCAGGCCCGCTTCGTCCGGCACAACGTGCCAGCGGCGGAAACTCTCGTAGTCGCCGGTGTCGCGGTTGACCGACACGCGGATGTCCACGTCGCCCGGGTAGAGCTTCTTGGTGGCCTGGGCCAGCGCCGCTTCCACCGCGCCGAACACGACGTCGCGCTCCACGTTCTTCTCGCGCGAAATGGCATCCACCAGCATCAACAATTCGCGGTTCATGTCACGACTCTCCTGCAACTGACTTGGGCCTGCGGCCCTTGAAATCCACAATCGGCGCCAGCCGTGCTTCCTTGAGCTCGTCCAGCGTAAATCCAAGCACCTGCAACGCGGCAGGCTCCTTCTTCCTGCGCGGCGGCTTCTGGCCGGGCACCGGCGCCGGCTCGTCGCTCCAGACGATCTGCCAGCCCGCTTCGCCGTTGCGCTCCAGCGTGCCGCGGAACTTGCGGCGGCTGGCGGCCACCTGGCCGGCGCCCGCGGTGCCGATCGGCGCCTTCAGCGTGATGTCGACCAGCTCGCCGGCGAACCGCTCGAAGTCCACGGCTTTCCGTAACGGCCGATCGATGCCGGGCGACGACACCTCCAGCCGCTTGTAGTCCACCGCCTCGACTTCCAGCGTGTACTGCAGCTGCCGCGTCACGCGCTCGCAATCCTCGACGTTCACGGACTTCTCGGCCCCAGGCTGCCACGGCTGGTCGATGGTCACGCGCAAGGTGCCTCCGGCGGAACGTTCCAGCTCCACCAATTCGTAGCCAAGACCGCTCACGGTCTGCTCGACGATATCCTGCAGCGCCACTGACCCGACGTACCTTTCAAAAGCGTGAGACCAAAAAAAACGGGCGGTTGGTACCCGCCCGTTTGGTCGTGAAGCAAGGATTGTACCGCGCGGGATACAGTTTTTCAAGGCCTCACAACGGGTTTTGCACCTCAGGCAGCCGCCATCACCAGGGCTTGCGTGTACGGGTCCTGCGGGGCGCCCAGCACCTGCTGGACCGTGCCGGCTTCGACGATCCGCCCGTCTTTCAGCACCAGCACGTCGTGCGCCATCGCGTAGACCACCATCACGTCGTGCGTGATGAGCAGGTAGCTGAGGCCCTTCTCACGTTGGAGCCGCTGCAGCAGTTTCAAGACCTGCTTTTGAATGGTGACGTCGAGCGCGCTGGTCGGCTCGTCCAGCACCAGCAGCTGCGGCCGCACGATCAGCGCCCGGGCGATCGCCAGCCTCTGCCGCTGACCGCCGGAAAACTCGTGCGGATAGCGGTCCAGCAGGCCGGGGAACTGCTCTTCGGTCAGCCCGACCTCGGCCAGCGCCTGAAAGACGCGCTCGCGCCTGCCGTCCAGCGACAGCGCCGGCTCGTGCACCAGCAGGCCTTCGCCGACGATCTCCTCCACCGTCATGCGCGGCGAGAGCGAGGAGAACGGGTCCTGGAACACCACCTGCACCACCCGGCGGATGGCGCGGTTCGCCGCCGCGTCGGGGCCCCACTGCCTGCCCACGACCTCCAGCGCGCCGCGGTGCGGCATCAGCCCGAGCGCCGCCAGGGCCAGGGTGGACTTGCCGGAGCCGGATTCGCCGACAACGCCCAGCGTGCGGCCGGGCCGGATGGCGAATTCCGCGCCCTGCACGGCGATGAACTCGCCCTTGCGAAACCAGCCGCGCAGGCCGGGGATGGACACCGGATAGGCCACCTGCAGGTCCCGTGCCTGCATCACCGGCTCCTGCGCGGATTCACCCTCTTCTTCCACGTCCCGCTCGGGGCGGCTGTCGACCAGCTTGCGCGTGTAAGGGTGCTGCGGATGGGCGAACACCTCGGCCACCGCGCCCTGCTCCACCAGGTGGCCGTTCTCCATCACCACAACCCGCTGTGCGAACCTGCGCACCAGGCTGAGGTCGTGCGTGATCAGCAGCACGGCCATGCCGGTCTGGCGCTGCAGGTCGCTCAGCAGCTCGAGGATCTGCAGGCGCAGCGTCACGTCCAGCGCGGTGGTCGGCTCGTCGGCCAGCAGCAGCCGCGGCCGGCTGGCCAGGGCCATGGCGATCATGGCGCGCTGGCGCTGCCCGCCGGAGAGCTGGTGCGGAAATGCGTTGGCGCGCCGCGCCGGTTCGGGAATGCCGGTGGCGGCCAGCGCCTCGACGGCGCCGTCCCACGACTGCCGCCTGCTCAGGCCCTGCTTGAGCTGCAGCACCTCGGCGACCTGGTCGCCCACCGCGTACAGCGGGTTCAGGGCCGTCATCGGCTCCTGGAAGATCATGGCGATGTCCTGGCCGCGCACGCCCAGCAGCTGCCGCTCGGACAGGGACAGCAGTTCCAGCCCGTCGGGCTCGCCCTCGCGCCCGAACAGGCGCGCCGACCCGCTCACCTGGGCGTTCTGCGCGAGCCGCACCAGGCTGAGCGCGGTGATGGTCTTGCCGGAGCCCGACTCGCCCACCAGCGCCAGCTTCTCGCCCGGCGCGATGGAAAAGCTCACGCCGTGCACCACTTCCTTGTCGCCGAAGGCGACGCGCAGGTCCTTGACTTCGAGCAGCGGCGCCGTCATGCGTCAACCTTGCGCGGATCGAGCGCGTCGCGCAGCGCATCGCCCATGAAGGTCAGCAGCAGGAGCGTGACCACCAGCACGGCGAAGGTGGACAGCGAGATCCACCAGGCGTCGATGTTGTTCTTGCCCTGCGACAGCAATTCGCCCAGCGACGGCGTGCCCGGCGGCACGCCCAGGCCCAGGAAGTCCAGCGAGGTCAGCGCCAGGATGGCCGCGCTCATGCGGAACGGCAGGAAGGTCACCACCGGCGTCATGCTGTTGGGCAGGATGTGGCGCCACATGATGCGCCCGTTGCCCACGCCCAGCGCGCGGGCGGCACGCACGTAGTCCATCTGGCGGTTGCGCAGGAACTCGGCGCGCACGTAGTCGGCCAGCGACATCCAGCCGAACAGGCTCAGCAGCACCAGCAGCAGCGCAATGCTGGGCGCCAGGATGGCGCTGAAGATGATCAGCAGGTACAGCTCGGGCATCGAGCTCCAGATCTCGATGAAGCGCTGCATGGCCAAGTCGGTCTTGCCTGCGAAATAGCCCTGCACCGCACCGGCCAGGATGCCGAGCACGGAGCCCACCGCCATCAGCGCCAGGCCGAACAGCACGCTGACGCGGAAGCCGTAGATCAGCTGCGCCAGCAGGTCGCGCCCGCGGTCGTCGGTGCCGAACAGGTTGTCCGCGGAAGGCGCGGCCGGGCTGGGCGACTTGGCGAAGTAGTTGATGGTCTTGGGGCCGTAGGGATTCGGCGCGTACAGCGCCCAGTTGTCACCCGAGGTGATGCGCTTGCGGATGTACGGGTCCAGGTAGTCGGCCGGCGTGGGAAAGTCGCCGCCGAAGGTTTTCTCGGAATAGTCTTGCAGCACCGGGAAATACAGCTGGCCCTGGTAACGCACCACCAGCGGCCGGTCGTTGGACAGCAGCTCCGCGGCAAGGCTCAGCGCCACCAGCAGGCTGAACAGCACCAGGCTGTAGAAGCCCAGCTTGTTGCGGCGAAAGCGCTGCCAGGCGCGCCGGCCGGGCGAGATGTGCGCGTGCCTGGGCACGTCCTTGGCCACCTCAGTCGAACTTGACACGCGGGTCCACCAAGACATAGGAAAGATCGCTGATCAGCTTGGTCACCAGCCCGATCAGCGTGAACAGGAACAGCGTCCCCATCACCACCGGATAGTCGCGCCGGATCACGCTTTCGTAGCTCAGCAAGCCCAGGCCGTCGAGCGAGAACAGGGTTTCGATCAGCAGCGACCCGGTGAAGAAGGCGCCGATGAAAGCACCCGGAAAGCCGGTGACGATCGGGATCAGCGCATTGCGGAACACGTGCTTCCACAGCACCTGGCGTTCGGCGAGCCCCTTGGCGCGCGCCGTCAGCACGTACTGCTTGCGGATCTCCTCCAGGAAGGCGTTCTTGGTCAGCATGGCCGTCACGGCGAAGCTGCCCAGCACCATGGCCGTCACCGGCAGGGTGATGTGCCACAGGTAGTCCACGATGCGCGCCGGCCAGCTCAGGTCGTCCCAGTTGGGCGAGGTCAGTCCGCGCAGGGGAAACCATTGCAGCTGCCCGCCGAAAATCACCAGCAGCGCCACCCCCAGCACGAAGCCCGGGATGGCGTAGCCGACCAGCACCAGCAGTGTGGTGACGAAGTCGAAGCGCGAGCCGGCGCGCACCGCTTTGGCCACGCCCAGCGGCACCGCCACGCCGTAGCTGATGAGAAAGGTCCACAAGCCCAGGCTGATGGACACCGGCAGCTTCTCCAGGATCAGCGTGCCGACGTCCTTGTTCTGGAAGAAGCTCTTGCCCAGGTCGAAGCGCGCGAACTGCCCCACCATCTGCAGGAAGCGCTCGTGCGGCGGCTTGTCGAAGCCGTACAGCGCCTTGATCTGCGCCAGCCGCTTGGGGTCCACGCCCTGGTTGCCGCGGTAGCTGGAGCCGCCGGACTCGAAGCCGCCGCGGCCAGCCGCGGCGCGCGCGTCCGACAGGTACTGCTCCACCGGGCCGCCCGGCACGAACTGGATGACGACGAACGTGAGCAGCAGCACGCCCAGCAGCGTGGGGATCATCAGCAGCAGGCGCTTGAGGATGTAGGCGAACATGGGTCAGGGCCTCGCCTGCGCGGCACCGCGCGACCACCAGGTGAACATCACCCACTCCTCGGCGGAAGCATAGGGCGGCATGGGCTCCTTGAACGCGATCTTGCGGCTGTTGTAGACCAGCCGGTAGGCCAGCAGCGTCCACTGCGGGATCAGGTAGTGGCTGTGCATGATGACACGGTCCAGCGCGCGGCAGGCGGGCAGCAGCTCCGCCTTGCTCTTGGCCGACCCCACCATCGCCACCAGGGCGTCCACCGCCGGGCTCTTCACGCCCATGAAGTTGCCCGAGCTCTCGATGTCGGCCGCCTTGCTGCCGAAGATGTCGGCCAGCTGCTGGCCGGGGTTGTGCGTGCCGGGGAAGTTGATGGACGTGATGTCGAACTCGAACTTGTCCAGCCGCTGCTGGTAGAGCGCGAAATCCACCGCCGAGAACTTCACCTCGACGCCGAGCTTCTCCAGGTTGCGCAGCCAGGGCGCGACCGTGCGCAGGCCGGTGTCTCGGCTGTCCAGGAATTCCAGCACCATGGGCTCGCCCTTGGCGTTGCGCAGCGCGCCGTCGCGGTAATCCCAGCCGGCGGCCTTGAGCAGGGCCTGGGCGCGGCGCAGGTTGTCGCGCAGCGAATGGCCCGGCCCGGTGGTGGTGGGCGGCTCGTACATGGGGCCGAACACCGCATCGGGCACCTTGCCGCGCCAGGGTTCGAGCAGTCCCATTTCCTCAGCCGGCGGCGAGCCCGTCGCGGCGCAGTCCGTGTTGCCGAACAGGTCCTTCACGCGCGGATAGCCGTTGTAGAACATCTGCCGGTTCATCCACTCGTAGTCCAGCGCCAGCCCCAGCGCTTCGCGCACGCGCGGGTCCGACAGCGCCGGGCGGCGCGTGTTGAGCACGTAGCTCTGGAAGCCTGCCGGCTGGCGGTTCTGGAATTCGCGCTTGACCAGCTCGCCGCTGTCGAAGCGCCGGCCATTCACCCGGCGCGCCCAGTCGCCGGCCGAGTAGAAGCTCATCATGTCGAACTCGCCGGCCTTCAGCGCTTCCAGCCGGGCCGTGCTGTCCTTGTAGATCTTGACCGTGATGCGCTCGAAGTTGTGCTGCCCGCGCTTCACGTTCAGCTCGCGGCCCCAGTAGCCGGGATCGCGCACGTAGGTGATGTCGCGCCCGAAGCGCACCGGCCCGATGCGGTACGGGCCGCTGCCGATCGGCGGGTCCATCACCACCTGGTCGAACGGCTTGGCGCGCCCGTTCACCACGCCCCAGGCCCGGCTGAACACCGGCAGGCCCCCCACCGTCAGGGGCAGTTCCCGGTTGGGCTTCTTGAAGCGGAAGCGCACGGTGCGCGCATCCACCACGTCGCAGCCGGCCACCTCCTCCAGCAGCGACTTGTAGCTGGGCATGGCGTACTGGCCGATCAGCGTTTCGTAGCTGTGCTTCACGTCGGCCGCCTCGACCGGGCCGCCGTTGTGGAAGCGCGCCTGCGGGCGCAACCGGAAGGTGGCGCTCAGTCGGTCCTCGGCCACCTCCACGTCCTCGGCCAGCAGGCCGTAGCCGGAGGCGGTCTCGTCCATCGAGCCGGTAAGCAGCGTGTCGAACATCAGCGCCGACAGGTAGGCCGGCGCCGTTCCCTTGATGGTGAACGGGTTGTACTTGTCGAAGGTGGAGACGCGCTGGTTGCTCACCAGCAGCAGTTCGCCGCCCTTGGATGCCGCCGGGTCGGCGTAGTCGAAGGCGGCGAAGCCCGCCGGGTATTTCAGGTCGTCCCACAGGGCATAGCCGTGCGCCGCCCAGGCCGGGACGGCCGCCAGTGCCACGGCCGCAAAGACCAGCAAACCTCGCATGCGACAATTCTGCCGAGTTTTTTCAAGAGAGAGACCCATGGGCTTCCTGTCTGGCAAGAAATTGTTGATCACCGGCGTGCTGTCCAACCGCTCGATCGCCTACGGCATCGCCAAGGCGTGCCATGCGCAGGGGGCGGAACTCGCCTTCAGCTACGTGGGCGAGCGCTTCAAGGACCGCATCACCGAATTCGCGGCCGAGTTCGGCTCCAGCATGATCTTCGACTGCGACGTCGGCGACGACGCGCAGATCGCCAAGCTGTTCAGCGACCTGGCGCAGACCTGGCCGAAGTTCGACGGCTTCGTGCACAGCATCGGCTTCGCCCCGCGCGAAGCGATCGCCGGCGACTTCCTGGAAGGCCTGTCGCGCGAAGGCTTCAAGGTCGCGCACGACATCAGCGCCTACAGCTTCCCGGCGCTGGCCAAGGCGGCCCTGCCCTACCTCAACGACAAGGCCGCGCTGCTCACGCTGACCTACCTGGGCTCCATGCGCATCGTGCCCAACTACAACACCATGGGCCTGGCCAAGGCCTCGCTGGAAGCCTCGGTGCGCTACCTGGCCGGCGCGCTCGGCCCCAAGGGCATCCGCGTCAACGGCATCAGCGCCGGGCCGATCAAGACGCTGGCGGCCAGCGGCATCAAGGACTTCGGCAAGCTGCTGAAGGTGGTCTCGGACATCGCGCCGATCCGCCGCAACGTGACCATCGAGGACGTGGGCAATGTCGCCGCCTTCCTGCTGAGCGACTTGGCCGGCGGCGTCACCGCCGAAATCACTTACGTGGACGGCGGCTTCAGCCACACGGCCGTTGCCATGGGCGAGGCCTGAGCGGCCCCGGCCGTTCAATCCGCCTTCACGCAGTCGGCGTAGTAGCGGGGCTTGCCGTCCGGCCCCTCTTCTTCCACCAGGCCATGGATGTCGGTCTCGAAGCCCGGGCACTCGGCGTTGAAGGCGCGTGAGAACTTCAGGTAGTCGACGATCTTCTTGTTGAACACCTCGCCGGGGATCAGCAGCGGAATGCCCGGCGGATAAGGCGTCACCAGGCTGGTGGTGATGCGGCCTTCCAGGTGGTCGATCTCCACCCGCTCGGTCTTGCGGTGGGCGATGTAGGAGAACGCGTCGCTCGGCTTCATGGCCGGCTGCAGGTCGCTCAGGTAGATGTCGGTGGACAGCCGCGCGATGTCGTACTTGGCGTACAGCTCGTGCACGTACTGGCACAGGTCGGCCAGGCCCATGCGCTCGTAGCGCGGATAGCGCTGGCAGAACTCCGGCAGGATCCGCCACATCGGCTGGTTCTTGGCGTAGTCGTCCTTGAACTGCTGCAGCGCCGTGAGCAGCGTGTTCCAGCGGCCCTTGGTGATGCCGATGGTGAACATGATGAAGAAGCTGTAGAGCCCGGTCTTCTCCACGATCACGCCGTGCTCGGCCAGGAACTTGGTGACGATGGACGCCGGGATGCCGGTCTTGGCGAACTTGCCGTTCATGTCCAGGCCGGGCGTGACGATGGTGGACTTGATCGGGTCCAGCATGTTGAAGCCTTCGGCCAGCTGGCCGAAGCCGTGCCACTTGGCCGCGCGCGCCTCGCCCTTGATGATCCAGTCGTCGGCGCGGCCGATGCCCTGCTCGGCCAGCTTCTCCGGTCCCCAGACCTTGAACCACCAGTCCTTGCCGTACTCCTGGTCCACCTTGCGCATGGCGCGGCGGAAGTCCAGGGCTTCCAGGATGGATTCCTCCACCAGCGCGGTGCCGCCGGGCGGCTCCATCATGGCCGCGGCCACGTCGCAGCTGGCGATGATGGCGTACTGCGGGCTGGTGGAGGTGTGCATCAGGAACGCCTCGTTGAACAGGTGGCGGTCCAGCCGGTTCTCCTTGGCGTCCTGCACCAGCACGTGGCTGGCCTGGCTGATGCCGGCCAGCAGCTTGTGGATGGACTGGGTGGAGTACACCAGCGACTTCTCGGGCCGCGGGCGCTTCTTGCCCATGGCGTGGAAGCTGCCGTAGAACGGGTGGAAGCAGGCGTGCGGCAGCCAGGCCTCGTCGAAGTGCAGCGCCTCCACGTAGCCGTCCAGCATGCCCTTGATGGTCTCGGTGTTGTACAGCACGCCGTCGTAGGTCGACTGGGTCAAGGTCAGGATGCGCGGCTTGACCGTCTCGGGGTCGACGCCCTTCAGCAGCGGGTTGGCCTTGATCTTGGCCTTGATCGCCTCGGGCGTGAACTCGCTCTGCGGGATCGGCCCGATGATGCCGAAGTGGTTGCGCGTGGGCTTCAGGAACACGGGGATCGCCCCGGTCATGATGATCGAGTGCAGGATCGACTTGTGGCAGTTGCGGTCCACCACCACCACGTCGCCAGGCGCCACTTCATGGTGCCAGACGATCTTGTTCGAGGTCGACGTGCCGTTGGTCACGAAGAAGCAATGGTCGGCGTTGAAGATGCGCGCCGCGTTGCGCTCGCTGGCCGCCACCGGGCCGGTGTGGTCCAGAAGCTGGCCCAGTTCGTCGACCGCGTTGCAGACGTCGGCGCGCAGCATGTTCTCGCCGAAGAACTGGTGGAACATCTGGCCGACCGGGCTTTTCAGGAAGGCCACGCCGCCGGAATGCCCCGGGCAGTGCCAGGAGTACGAGCCGTCTTCCGCGTAATCGAGCAGCGCCTTGAAGAACGGCGGCTGGATGCCTTCCAGGTAGGACTTGGCTTCGCGGATGAGGTGGCGCGCCATGAATTCCGGCGTGTCCTCGTACATGTGGATGAAGCCGTGCAGCTCGCGCAGGATGTCGTTGGGCAGGTGCTGCGAGGTCTTGGTCTCGCCGTAGATGTAGATCGGCACCTCGGTGTTCTTGCGCCGCACCTCGGCGATGAAGTTGCGCAGGTTCAGCACCGCCGGGTCGAGGTCGGGGCCGGGCGTGAACTCCTCGTCGTCGATCGACAGGATGAAGGCGCTGGCGCGGCTTTGCTGCTGGGCGAACTGCGACAGGTCGCCGTAGCTGGTGACGCCCAGGATCTCGAAGCCCTCGGCCTCGATGGCCTGCGCCAGCGCGCGGATGCCCAGGCCCGAGGTGTTCTCGGAGCGGTAGTCTTCGTCGATGATGACGATGGGGAAGCGAAACTTCATGGGGCGGACCTCGGAGAACGCAGCCGAAAACGCGGACAAGGCGCGAAGTGTATGAAATTCGCGGGGCATCCTGGTTGCACGGCCCGGCTTTTCTTCCACAATGCGGCTTGAACGAACTCATGAGGGGCGCAGGCGATGGCTGAATCGACGATGTGGTGGCTGCTGGCCGGCGCGGCCGTGGGCATCGAGCTGCTCACCGGCACGTTCTACCTGCTGATGCTGGCCGTCGGCCTGGCGGCCGGCGCGCTGGCGGCGCACGCCGGCGCGGAGCTGCCGCTGCAACTGGTGGTGGCCGCCGCCGTCGGCGGCGGCGCGGTCGCCGCCTGGCATGTGCTGCGCGGCAAGAAGCCGGCGCCCGCGGCCGCCAGCACCAACCGCGACGTCAACCTCGACATCGGCGCCACGGTGCAGGTGGACCTGTGGAATCCCGACGGCACCGCCACGGTGAAGTACCGCGGCGCGCAATGGACCGTCAGCTCGTTCACCGGCGCGCCGCAGGGCACCGGGGCGCACCGCGTGCGCGAAGTGGTGGGCAGCCGCCTCGTCGTGGAAAAGATCTGAGAACACAAACAAAGAACGGAGAACCCGCATGACCATCGCCCTCGTCCTCTTCATCATCGCCGCCATCTTCATCATGCGCTCGCTCAAGGTGGTGCCGCAGCAGCACGCCTGGGTGGTCGAGCGCCTGGGCAAGTACCACACCACGCTCACGCCCGGCCTGAGCATCCTGGTGCCCTTCGTCGACAAGGTGGCCTACAAGCACAGCCTGAAGGAGATCCCGCTGGACGTGCCCAGCCAGGTCTGCATCACGCGCGACAACACCCAGCTGCAGGTGGACGGCATCCTGTACTTCCAGGTCACCGACCCGATGCGCGCCAGCTACGGCTCGTCCAACTACATCATCGCGGTGACGCAGCTGGCCCAGACGTCGCTGCGCAGCGTGATCGGCAAGCTGGAACTGGACAAGACCTTCGAGGAGCGCGACATCATCAACGCGCAGGTGGTGCAGGCCATCGACGAGGCCGCGCTCAACTGGGGCGTGAAGGTGCTGCGCTACGAGATCAAGGACCTGACGCCGCCCAAGGAAATCCTGCACGCGATGCAGTCGCAGATCACCGCCGAGCGCGAGAAGCGCGCGCTGATCGCCGCTTCCGAAGGCCGCCGCCAGGAGCAGATCAACATCGCCACCGGCGAGCGCGAGGCCTTCATCGCGCGCTCCGAAGGTGCCAAGCAGGCCGAGATCAACAAGGCGCAGGGCGAGGCAGCGGCCATCGTGGCGGTGGCCGAAGCCACGGCCGCGGCGATCCGCCAGGTGGCCGAAGCGATCCGCCAGCCCGGCGGCGAGCAGGCGGTGCAGCTGAAGGTGGCCGAGCGCGCCGTCGAGGCCTTCAGCAAGGTGGCCGCGGATGCCACCACCACGCTGATCGTGCCGAACAACATGAGCGAGGTGTCGGGGCTGATCGCCTCGGCCATGCGGATGGTGCAGACCGGCAAGGCGCCGGCCTGAACCTCCGCGCGACCAGGGATCAGGCGCCGAACGCCGTGCCGAATGCCGCGTTGAGGTCCGCGGCGCTCGCGGCACCGCCGTGCGCGGTGCCGGTGAGCTGGACGCGCCCCAGGTAGTCCTGCTCCACCGCCTCGATGAAGCCGGCGGCGCTCGATGAAGAGAACTGGCCGGCCAGCGTGTGGACCAGCGCCTGCACCGCGGCGTTGTCCTTGTTCGCCACCAGATAGCCCTCGGCGTCGAAGCGGAAGGCGGAAGCCGCCGTCGTGCTGAACTGCGCGCCCCAGTCCTGGTAGCCCGCCGCCAGCAGGCCGAGTTCGGCCGCCTCGGACTGGGTCACCAGCTGCGTGATGGCGGCCTCGTTGACGTAGAGGTGGTAGGTGTCGCCCACGCCGATGCCGGACGTGGTGGCGGCCATGAACACACCTTTGACCTGCTGGTAGCCGTACAGGCTGGCCACCGCGCCGTTGGCGGCGAAGTACCAGTCGGTGCTGGCGGGCTGGTAGAAGGCGTACATCTGCACCCCGCCCTGCGCGGCGGACAGCGAGTCGAAGCGCGCGCCTTCGAGCACGTTGCCGGTGCCGCGCGCCATCAGCGCCGCGTCGTGCGCATCGGCCGTGTAGACGCGGTCGCCGTTGGCCATCAGCACCGAATACACGGGGTCGGGCGCGCGCCCGACACTGTCGTAGCCGATCGCGCCGCGGTTGGCGTGGCTATCGGTGACCGCCGCGTACACGACCATCGTCACGCCCTGCGAGGGCTGAGCGAAGCTGGTCGTCACCGTGCCTGCGGCCGCCTGCTGCGCCGTCAGGGTGAAGGCCTGCATGGTGGTGCCGTCGGTGACCTGCAGCAGGTCGCCGGCCACCGCACCCGCGCCGAGCGTCACGGCGACATCCACGTTGCCGCTGAGCTCGCCGGGCGAGAGAACGCCGTTGTTGTCGGTGTCTTCGGTGATGACCACCCGCGGCGCCGCCGGCCCGCTGGTGTCGCGCACCGCGCTGTCGCTGCCGGACGCGCCCTGCTGGCCGGCCCGGTTGGTCACGTAGGCGGAGACCGTGAGGGTTTCGCCGTCGAGCGGCGGCGCGAACGTGGCGGTGATCTCGCCGAACGCGATCTGGCCGGTGTTCAGCGCAAGGTCCCAGCTGTGGCCGCCGCCGGTCACCGTCAGCACGTCGCCGAGAACGGTGTTGAACGGCAGCATGATCACCACGTTCACGTCGCCGACCAGCTCGTTGCCGCCGATCACGCCGTTGTTGTTGATGTCCTCCGTGATCAGCACGATCGGGAAGAACGGCAGCGGGTCCGGCGCGGGCGTGGCCGGCGGCGTGGGCGCGACGAGCCTGGTGGCGGAGTCGCTGCCGGAGTCGCCGTCGTTGCCCTGGGCGTCGGTCACCCAGGCGGTGACGGTGATGGTTGCGCCCTGGGGCGGTGGGGTGAAGCTGGTGGCGACCGAACCGGCGGCGATCTGCAGCCCGGTCAGCACGAAGGTGCGCAGGGTGTCGCCGTCGGTGACCGACAGCACGTCGCCCGCCACCGCGCCGCCCGGCAGCGCGATGCTCACGTCCACGTCGCCGACCAGCTCCGGCGCGCTGATCACGGCGTTGTCGTTCGCGTCCTCGGTGATCACCACCACCGGGGCGGAGGGCCCGGCCGTGTCGCGCACGGCGAAATCGGTGCCGACCGGGCCGTCGTTGTCTTCCTGGTCGGTGACATGGGCGGACACCGTGATCCCCGCGCCCTGGGCGGGCGGCGCGAAGGTGGTCGTGACCTGCCCGTCACCGATCTGCTGCTGGGTCAACACGAAGACCTGCGTGGTGACGCCGTCGTCCACCGTGAGCGTGTCGCCGGCCACCGCGTTGTCCGGCAGCGAGATCAGCACGTCGACGTCGCCACTGAGTTCAGAGCCGCTGATCACCGCATTGTTGTTGGCGTCCTCGGTGATCACCACCGTGACGGCCAGCGGCCCGCCGCCGTTCTCGCGGACCGCCGAATCGCTGCCCGGCCCGCCCTGGTTGCCGTTCTGGTCGGTCAGGGAGGCGGTCACGGTGATCCCGTCGCCCGGCGCGGGCGCGGCGAATGTGGTCGTCACCGTGCCGTCGAGGATCTGCTGCGCCGTCAGCGTGAGGGTCTGGATGGTGGTGCCGTCGGTGACGGTGAGCGTGTCGCCCGCCACCGCGTCGCCCGGCAGCGCGATGCTCACGTCCACGTCGCCCGACAGCTCGCCCGCGGTGAGCACGCCGTTGTTGTTCGCGTCTTCCGTGATGGTGACCACCGGAGCGCCCGGCCCGGCCGTGTCGCGCACCGCCGAGTCGCTGCCCGAATTGCCCGACACGTTGTCCCGAGTCACGTGGGCCGTGACCGTGATGGTCCCGCCCTGTGCCGGCGGCGCGAAGCTGGTCGTGACCGTGCCTGCATTGATCTGGCCCCCGGTCAACACCAGGTTCTGGGTGGTGTTGCCGTCGCTCACGACCAGTGTGTCGCCCACCACCGCGTCGCCGGGCAGCGCGATGCTCACGTCCACGTTGCCGGAGAGTTCGCTGCCGCTGATGACGCCGTTGTTGTTCGTGTCCTCCGTGATCACGACCACCGGCGTGCCGGGCGGCTCCGGCGGCAGCAGCGCGTTAAGCGCGTCGTCCACCTTGTCCGAGGAGGTCTTGGCGCTCTTGAGGTTCAGCCCCTGATTCTCCCAATCCAGGGCGTCGAACCAAGCCTGGTCGACCACCAGGATGAAGCCCAGGTTGTCGGAGTCGTCGTTGTCGCCGTCCTGGTTGCCGTCGGCGGTGGCGGCCGCGAGGCTGGTGAACTGCGGGTCGGTCCAGAAATAGAAGCCCTTGACGTCCCCGCCGGACTTGACCGGCCGGCTGATCCAGCCGTAGTAGGTGGAGCCGTTGATGACGATGCTGATGACCGAAACATCGTTGCCGTTGAACTGGTAGGTGCCGTTTCCATCGTCGACCGTGGTCGTGCCCAGCGCGGTGAAGATGAAGTCCAGGCCGTTCTGTTCCTTGGCCGCCGGGGTGGTGGCGGTGTAGACCTGGTACGCGTTGCCGAAACTCAGTTGTGCCATCTTGTGTGCTCTCCGGGAGGAGCTCCCTGTGCAATAGAACGTTACATGGGATTAATGCCCATCCGTGACGAGTAACGTCTTTTCCTGGCCTCGACCGTGACAAAGTCGACATTTCGGGGGGCCGGCACGGCTGTAACCGATTCAGGAGGTTTCCGAAGCCGGATCTCAGCATTTCGCCGATGGACGGCAGGCCGCCGTCCGCCAATGATGCTTTTCATCATTGGTGCTTGAGGATTCCCGCGGATGGGATTCGCGAACAAGACAGCGGCTCCCGGACCGGCCGCGCAAGGCGAGATGGCAACGCCGGAACACGCGCTGGACGCGTTGCCGGACAACCGTGCGGCCACGGCCTTGCAGCGCAAGGTCCATGAGGGCATGGGCAACAGCCCTGCCCTGGCGCGGCAGCGCGCGGCCAGCACGCAGGTGCACGGCAGCCCGCGCATGGCGGCGCAGCGGCAGCTGCTCGGCGGGCTCGCCCCCGATGCCTCGCTCGCGGCGGCGCGCCCGCGCAACGACCCGGGCGGGTTGCCGGCCCAACTGCGCTCCGGCATCGAAGCCCTGTCCGGAATGGACATGGGCGGCGTGCGCGTCCACCGCAACTCCAGCCGGCCCACCCAGCTCCAGGCGCTTGCCTACGCGCAAGGCAACGACATCCACCTCGCCCCGGGCCAGGAGCGCCACCTGCCGCACGAAGCCTGGCACGTCGTGCAGCAGCGCCAGGGACGGGTGCAGGCCACCGTGCAGGCCAAGGGCGGCGTCGGGATCAACGACGACCCCGCGCTGGAACAGGAAGCCGACCGGATGGGCGAGCGGGCGCTGCAGGTGAGAGCCGCGCCGGGCCGGCCCGCTGTCCAGGCGCGGGCGGCGACGCCGCAGTCCTCTGCGATCCAGTGCAACTATGGTGCGCTCAATGACATGGGCAAGGCCCGCGTCGACCAGCAGGCGGACGAAGACTACGCGCGCAAGGCGCTGGAGTTCGAGCTGGGCATGGCCCAGCGCATCATGGACGACGCCGTCGTGAACAGCGTCGTGGACGGGCTGATCGTGAAGATCCGCGACATCGTGGACGCGTGGGCCACGCACACCGGCAGGGCCAAGGGCGTGACCTACGAGCGGGAGTTCGGCTGGCCTCCCGGCGACGGCTACTACGGCGCTTTCGAGACCACGGCGCAGAACGTCAACGCGGTGCTGCGGGACCGGCGCAAGCCGATGCGGATGAAGCTGAAGCTGGTCTACAACGCCGTGCGCAACAACAGCCTGACCAAATGGCTGAAGGTGGCGGCCACCGAGCTGGACCGGCAGGCCAAGGGCAAGACGGCGCGCGACTGGAAGATCAAGTCCGACTCGCACCAGGTGGTGACCGGGCCCACCGGCCGGCGCGTCAGGAAGACCACCACCGAGGACACGGTGACCTCGGGCTTCGCCACCACCGCCAGGCTGCACGGGCTGGCGCCGGAGAAAGTCACCGAGATCTCCGATATCGCGAACCGCGAGCGGCGCACCGAAGGCTGGTTCTCCTCCACCAAGCGCGACGTGTTCGACCAGGAAAACTTCGGCGAGGTGCTCGGCTGGCACGACTCCACCAAGAAGGCCAACCGGGAACGCCGCGGCAATGCGAGCCGCGGCGTCGCGCTGGGCGAGCAGAACACCCTGACGGTGGCGGACATCCCCGATCTCACCGACGAGGAAGTGGACCTGGCCCTCAAGCGCAATGGCAACCCGGCGCCGGACGGCGGCGCGCGCGGCACCTACCGCGGCACCGCGACCAACAAGCTGCCCTGGGCCCAGGGCGGCGAGTACTACGACGTGGAGCTGGGGTCCGAAAGCTCCCGGGCCGCCTCCGAGGTGAAGGCACGCATGGAGGCCGGCATCTCCGGCTCGACCGACCTCATGCTGCATGCGGCGACCAACCTGGGCATCAACGGCGAGGGGGTCCTCAAGGGCCTGCGCCTGGCCTTGGCCGGCTGGATGATGGCCAACCGCGACCACAGCTTCTACGAGGTCTTCAAGGCCGCCGCGGCCTACGGCGTGCCCTTCATCCTGGACCGCAACAACCCCGGGGCCGAGTACGAAGCCGCCGAGAATCTCTCGCCCATGTCCCGCCAGGATTTCGCCGGCATCCTGCCCAACGACGGCGTGCTCAACAACGTGTTCCCCAGGGACTATCTCTCCATCGCCTGGAAGGACGCGCTCGCGCTCGCCCTGCCCAATGCGGCGAACACCCAGGACCAGGTGAAAACCGGGCTGCGCGGCCACGGCATTTCGGAGATTTCGCAGGACGTGATGACACCCCGGGACACCGCCGCGCTGCAAAGCCTGGACGCGGTGGTGGCGGCGCAGGGCATCAACGGCCCCGACCAGCCGCAGGTGAAGGCCCAGGCCGTGCGGCGCATCCGCCAGAGCCCCGCGTTCACCTACCTGGGCAACACCTTCGGCGAGAAACGCGCGCTCAACCTGCTCAATTCGCTGCTGCTGACCCATCACGCCGGCAAGGGCGTGACCAAGGACTCGGAACGCTTGCGGCTGCAGAACGCGGGTATCCCGAACGTCATCCTCGACTTCGTCGATGCCGCCGAGCACACCCGCCTGGAAGCCGTGCGCGTGGCCGTGCAGGCCGCGGCGGTCGATCCCGTGCTCGGGCTGGACATGGTCCCCATCGACACCGCGCTGCTGCCTTCGACCTTGTCCGCCGCCAGGAAGGAGCAGGTCAAGGCGGCGCTCATCCGCAAATACCACGGGAACCTGCACGTGCCGCTGACGGAGCAGCCCAAGGCCGACGTGCTCAACCGGATCGCCCAGGTCGAGGAGATCGCCAACATGGAGCGGACGACCGCCACCTGGTACACCTGGAGCTCGCGGGCCAGCCACCTGAACAACATGAACGCGGCCTCGCTGCGCGAAGCGACCTCGGCCGTGCCCAGCACCCAGGGGCCGGGGCTCTACATCGGCAGGAAAGTGGTCACCTCGTCGGGCTACGGCGCCGAAGCGGGCAAGCGGGTCATGGTGGTGAAGATGAGCGGGGTGCCCACCATCAACAGGCTGAACGCGGCACAGATGGCGCGGCTGCGCCTGCTGGGCGGTGGCGGGGGCGACCCGCTGCAGACCGCCGGCCTGTACCATCCCACGGTGCGCACGGAGTTCCTGATGATCTACGGCGGCGGCAATTTCGCGCGCCTGACCACCAACAAGGGCGTGACCCTCAGCCTCGACCTGAAGATCGCGCCCGTGGCCGACCTTCGCGCGGATTTCCGGTCGCCCGGACTCTGGTCCGGCGTGTCCAAGACCAACTTCCAGCAGCAGGCGGCGGAAAGCAGCCTGGACGTCAGCACCTGGTAGGCGCGCCTTTACCGAAACGGAGCCGCAATGTCCGAACTCTTCCAGACCGTCCTGGACAGCTTCCTGGAAAAGGGCTGGCCGGTGCGCCAGCACCAGAGCCTTCCGGTGCTGCAGATGGCTTATGAAACCGACAATGGCGTGTGGGACTGCTACGTGCAGGTGGAGGACCAGCGCAAGCAGGTGCTGGCCTATTCCGTGCTGCCCGAGCGCGTGCCCGAAGCCCGGCGTGCCGCCATGGCGGAGTTCCTCACGCGCGCCAACTTCGGCCTGGTGATCGGCAACTTCGAGCTCGATTTCGCGGACGGCGAGCTGCGCTACAAGGCCGGCCTGGACGTGGGCCAGGACGAGCTGTCCGTGGAGCAGGTGAACGCGCTGGTCAAGGCCGTGCTCGACGCCATGGACGACCACCTGCCCGGCATTCGCCAGGTGCAGCAAGGCAGCGCGACGCCCGAGGCCGCGCTGCAGGCCGTGCACCGGACGCTGGCGAGCACGGATTTCCATTTCTGAGGACGATTTGGCCCGCAGCGCCTGCCGGCCGGTGCCTTCGGCGCACTGCTACAATCGCGGGCTTGCTGGAGAGGTGGATGAGCGGTTTAAGTCGCACGCCTGGAAAGCGTGTGAGGGTTAATAGCCCTCCGCGGGTTCGAATCCCGCCCTCTCCGCCAATCTCGATATGTGAAAGCCCCGCACCGCGGGGCTTTTTCATTGCCTCGGCACAATCGGCCGTCCACACCATGCTGACCACCCGTCCCCTCCTCGCCGGCCCCTTGACCGTGGTCGAATTCGCCTGTGCCGCCGGGCCGGACGACCGGCCGTACGCGGAGGCGCACCGCGGCTGGTCGGTGTCGTACGTGCACCGCGGCAGCTTCGGCTGCCGCTGCGGCGCGCGGCACGACGAGCTGGTGCCGGGCGCGCTGCTGCTGGGCCGCCCCGGCGACGAATACACCTGCACGCACGACCACCGGCACGGCGGCGACACCTGCCTGGCGGTGTTCGTCGCGCCCGAACTGGTCGACGAAATCACGCGCGGGCGGCCCTGGCAGTCCGGCGCGCTGCCGCCGCTGGCCGAAGTCGTGGTGCAGGGCGAACTGGCGCGGGCCGCTGCCAACGGGACCACCGACGTCGGGCTGGACGAGGCCGCGCTGGCGCTGGTGACGCGCTTTGCGCGCGCGGCCGGCGAACGGCCGCTGCCGCGCCATCGCCGCAGCCCGCGCGACCGGCGCCGCGCGGTGGAGTCGGCGCTGTGGATCGAGGCGCATGCGGACCAGCCGCTGGACCTGGCCACGCTTGCCGCCCGCGCGGCGCTCAGCCCGTTCCACTACCTGCGCGTGTTCTCCGCGATCTTCGGCGTCACGCCGCACCAGTACCTGCTGCGCTGCCGCCTGCGCCGCGCGGCGCGGCTGCTGGCCGAGGAGCCGCGCCGCCCGGTCACGCAGGTCGCGCTGGACGCGGGCTTCGCCGACCTGTCGAACTTCGTGCGCACCTTCCGGCGCGCGGCGGGCATGGCACCGACGCGATTGCGCAAGATTCTCCAAGCGGCCTGAGGCCCGCGCTGCGAAGCTGCGGCCTCTTTCACCCGCAGGAGGTTTTTCCCCATGATCGATCACATTTCCATCGGCATCGGCGACCTGGCGCGCAGCCGGCGCTTCTACGACGCCGCCTTCGCGCCGCTCGGCTACCGTTGCCTGGACAGCGGCGACGGCTATCTCGGCTACGGCGCCGGCGCGGTGCAGCTCTGGCTGTACGCCGTGGAGCGGCCGGTGCCGGCCGACACCGGTTCGGGCCTGCACTTCAGCTTCGTCGCGCCCAGCCGCAAATCGGTCGACGCGTTCCATGCCGCCGCGCTCGCGCAGGGCGGCCGCGATAACGGCGCGCCGGGGCCGCGCAAGGACTATGGGCCGCACTATTACGCGGCCTTCATCGTGGATCCGGATGGGTACCGGCTGGAGGCGCACAGCGAGGAGGAGGCGTAGCGGCGGGCGCAGCGCCCTCGCACCGGCCCTCTCCCGCGCAGCGGGAGAGGGAGGAAGGCAAGGCCTATGCGACTCTGGCGCGGCGCGATTCGCGCGGGTTCGCGATCATCGACAGCAGCAGGTTCACGTCGGCCGGCTTGACCATGTGGAAGTCGAAGCCGGCCTGGGCCGAGCGAGAACGGCTTTCGGCTTCGCCGTAGCCGGTCAGCGCGATCAGCAGCGCGTCGCGGTTTTCGGGCTGGTCGCGCAGGCGGTGTGCTACCTCGAAGCCGTTCATGCCGGGCAGGCCGATGTCCAGCAGCACCACCTCGGGGCGGAACTCCTTCGCGATCTTCAACGCGGCCGCGCCGTCGTTGGCGACCTTGACCTCGAAGCCTTCCATCTCCAGCAGCGCCATCAGCGTCTCGGCCGACGCGGCGAGGTCGTCGACCACCAGGACACGGCCGCCGGATGGCGCCGCCGCCGCGGCGGCCGGGCTCACCAGCGCCGGTGCCGGCGCGCTCTCCTGCGCGGCAGGCACGGCCAGCTGCGCCGGCAGCGAGATCGTCACTTCGCAGCCGCGGCCCAGGCCATCGCTGTGGGCCCAGACGCGGCCGCCGTGCAGCTCGACCAGGTGCTTCACCAGCGTCAGGCCGATGCCCAGGCCACCTTGCGAGCGGTCCAGCGACTGGTCGGCCTGCGCGAACAGCTCGAACATGTGCGGCAGAAATTCGGGCGCGATGCCCGCGCCCTCGTCCTTGACGGCGATGCGCACCTCGCCCGTCTGGTAGCTGGCGACCAGCGCGATGTGGGTCCGTGCCGGCGAGAATTTCGAGGCGTTGTTGATCAGGTTGGACAGCACCTGCGACAGGCGCACGGCGTCGCCGTCCAGCACCACGTTCTCGGCTGGCAGGTGCACGTCCAGCAGTTGTTCGCGCGCGGCCAAGCGCGGCGCCGAGGCTTCCACCGCACGGTCGACCAGGCCGCCCAGGGTCAGGCGCTCGGGCTTGACCACCACCTTGCCCTGCACGATGCGCGAGACGTCCAGCAGGTCGTCGATCAGGCGCGTCATGTGGTCGGCCTGCCGGCCGATCACGTCGCGCGCCCAGTTCAGCTTGGCCGGCAGCCCGCCGATGCCCTGCATGATGTGCACCGCGTTGCGGATCGGCGCGAGCGGGTTGCGCAGCTCGTGCGCCAGCATGGCCAGGAACTCGTTCTTGCGCCGGTCGGCCTCCTGCACCGCGGTGTAGAGGCGCGCGTTCTCCATGGCGATGGAGGCGCGGCTGGCCAGCTCGCGCACCAGCGACACGCGGTTGGAATCGAAATGCTCCTTCGGCCCCAGCAGCGCCAGGGCGCCGCGCACCTCGTCGCCGGCCATCAGCGGGCAGACGGCGGCGGCGCGATCGCCGCTGCGCCACAGGCGGAACTGCTTTTCGCGGATGACGCTGTCGGCCACCGCGCGCAGCTCGGGGCTGAACGCCTCGTCGTCGCCGGCCGGCGGCGCGGGATGCATCTCCAGCCGGCGCACGCCGCCGTTCTTGCCGGCCAGGCCCAGGATCGCGCGGTCGCCCAGCATCGGCACGCACAGATCCAGCACGGCGGCGATGGTGTCGTCGAGGTTGAGCGAGCGCGACAGCAGCTGGCTGGCTTCGGCCAGGTAGTCGGCGCGGTGGATGGCTTCCTCCGCCGCGGCGCGCGCGGCCTCGGAGCGCGCCAGCTGCTCGCGCTGCGCCGCCTGCACCTGCAGCTGCCGGTTCATGCGGAACAGCTCGACGAACACACGCACCTTGGAGCGCAGCACCTCCGGCACCACCGGCGAGGGGATGTAGTCGACCGCGCCCAGCGCATAGCCGCGCCGCGCCTGCAGCTCGTCCACGTAGGCGGTGATGAAGACGATCGGCGTCTGCGCCGATTTCTTGTACTGCCGGATCAGGCCGGCCGTCTCCAGCCCGTCGATGTCGGGCATGTTGACGTCCAGCAGGATGACCGCGAATTCCTTTTCCAGGATGAACTTCAGCGCCTCCTGGCCGGAGCGCGCGCTGATGATGTTCTGCCCCAGCTCATCCAGGATGGTGCGGAAGACGACGTGCTTTTCCGGCAGGTCGTCCACCACGAGGATGTTGGCCTTCTCCTGGTTGTCCAGGATCGGCGCGGTCACGGCGACTCCCGTTTCAATGGTGCAGCCATGCGCGCAGCACCGTCAGCAGGTCGGCCGTGTTCACCGGCTTGGACAGGTAGTCCCACGCCCCTGCTTCGATGCATTTCTCGCGATCTCCCTTCATTGCCTTTGCGGTCACAGCGATCATCGGCAGGCTCTTGCCCTGCGGCAGCTTGCGGATTTCCTTCATGGTGGTCATGCCGTCCATCTCGGGCATCATGATATCCATCAACACGACCTGAATGTTGGGATCGCTGGCCACGCGGTTGATGGCTTCGCGGCCGTTGTCGGCCCACACGATGTCCATGCCGTGCTCCTCCAGCACCGTGGCCAGCGCGAAGATGTTGCGCATGTCGTCGTCCACGATCAGCACGCGCTTGCCGGCCAGCGGCTTGCTGGCTTCGTGCACGCCGTTGATGAGCAGCCGCTTGGGCTCCGGCAGCCGCGCCAGGTTGTGGTGCAGCGCGAACAGCGCCAGGTCGAACAGCCGCGAGACCGAGTGTGCCTCCTGGACCGTGGCGCTTTCGTCGGAGTGCCAGCCCGAGTAGTCCGAGTGCTGCTGCTGGCCGTGGTAGAGCACCAGCGGCAGCGGCCCGATGCCGCCGTGCGACGCCAGGATGGGGCGCAGCTGGCCGGGCTGCAGGCCGCCGAAGCCATCTTCGAGCACCAGGCAGTCGAAGCGGCCGTCGTCCAGCGCCTCCAGCAGCTGGCGGCTGTCGTTGACCAGCGTCACGTCGATCTGCTCGCCGTCGAGCTGCGCCAGCAGTTCGCTGCGCGCGGCATCGTCCTCCAGCGCGACCAGCAGGCTCTTCTGCGTCTGCGACACATAGGCGTGCAGCCGGTCGAGCATGCCGTCGAGCACTTCCTTGGACTGGATGGGTTTTTCCAGGAAGCCGATGGCACCGGACTTGAAGGCGCGTTCGCGCGAGTCGTCGGTGGAGACCACGCACACCGGCGTGTGGCGCAGGCCCAGGTCCTGCTTCAGGCGGTCGAGCACGCGCCAGCCCGCCATGTCGGGCAGGTACATGTCCAGCGTGATGGCGGCCGGCTTGTACTGGTTGGCCAGGTTCAGCGCGCCGGCGCCCAGCGTGGTGACCAGGCCCTTGAAGCCCTTGGCGCGCGCCGCGTCCAGCAGGAAGCGGGCGAAGGCCAGGTCGTTCTCCACGATCAGCAGCACCAGGTCGCCCTGCCGGACCGTGTCGCGGTCGTCGTTGGCCGGGTTCAGCAGGGCCAGCGCCTCTTCGCTTTCCGGCTCCTCCTGCTGCGCGTCGGCCGGCGCCTGCAGTTCAGGCGGCGGCAGGCGGTTGAGCTGCGGCGGCGGCAGGTCGGCGCGGTAGTCGGCGGTGGAGGTCAGGCGGCGCGAGGTGCGCGTGGCCGAGTACACCAGCGGCAGGTAGAGCGTGAAGGTGCTGCCCTGGCCCGGCATGCTGGTCAGGCGGATTTCGCCGCCCAGCAGCTTGGACAGCTCGCGGCTGATCGCCAGGCCCAGGCCGGTGCCGCCGTACTTGCGGCTGGTGGAGCCGTCGGCCTGCTGGAACGCCTCGAAGATGATCTGCTGCTTGTCCTGCGAGATGCCGATGCCGGTGTCCGACACGCCGAAGGCGATCACCTGCGTGGCGCGGTTCAGGTCGTCGTTGTCCGGGCTCCAGCCGGTGTAGACCTGCTCGACGGTCAAGGTCACGTGGCCGGTGTGCGTGAACTTGAAGGCGTTGGACAGCAGGTTCTTCAGGATCTGCTGCAGGCGCTTGGCGTCCGTCACCACCGCGGTCGGCAGGTGCAGGCCGGTGCGGATCAGGAAGTCCACGCCCTTGGCCTCGGCCACGTGGCGGAAGGTGCGCTCCACGTACAGCTGCAGGTCCGACAGGCGCAGCTCGTTGATGTCCACCACCACCGTGCCCGACTCGATCTTCGAGAGGTCCAGGATGTCGTTGATCAGCATCAGCAGGTCGTTGCCCGACGAATGGATGGTCTTGGCGAACTCCACCTGCTTGGCACTCAGGTTGCCGTCGGGGTTCTTGCACAGCTGGTCGGACAGGATCAGGAGCGAGTTCAGCGGCGTGCGCAGCTCGTGCGACATGTTGGCCAGGAACTCGGACTTGTACTTGGACGTCAGCGCCAGCTGCTTGGCCTTTTCCTCCAGCGCCTGGCGGGCCTGTTCCACTTCCTGGTTCTTGCGCTCCACCTCCTGGTTCTGGTGGGCCAGCAGGCGGGCCTTCTCCTGCAGTTCCTCATTGGTCTGCTGCAGCTCCTGCTGGCGGCTCTGCAGCTCCTGCGCGAGCGACTGCGACTGCGTCAGCAGGTCCTCGGTGCGCATGTTGGCCTCGATCGTGTTGATCACGATGCCGATCGATTCCGTCAGCTGGTCCAGGAAGGCTTGGTGCGTCGGGTTGAAGCGCTCCACCGAGGCCAGCTCGATCACACCGCGCACCTGGCCTTCGAAGATGATGGGCAGCACCAGCACGTTGAGCGGCTGCACCTCGGTCAGGCCGGAGGCGATGCGCAGGCTCTCCGGGAAATTCGAGGTCAGCAGGATCTTCTTCTTGTCGAAGGCGCACTGGCCGACCAGGCCCTGGCCCAGGTCCATCTCCTTGCCGTAGGAGCCGTGGCCGTCGGACGCGTAGCTGGCCATCAGGCGCAGCTTGGGCTGCTCCTGCGTGTAGCGCAGCACGTAGAACTCGGCCTGCTGGGCGCCCACCACGGGCGCCAGCTCCGACAGGATCAGGTGGCCCACCGCGACCAGGTCGCGCTGGCCCTGCAGCATGCGCGAGAACTTGGCCAGGTTGGTCTTCAGCCAGTCCTGCTCGGTGTTCACCTGCGTCGTGTCGCGCAGGTTGCGGATCATCTCGTTGATGGTGTCCTTCAGCGCCGCCACCTCGCCCTGCGCCTCCACCGTGATGGAGCGCGTCAGGTCGCCCTGCGTCACCGCGGTGGCCACCTCGGCGATGGCGCGCACCTGGGTGGTGAGGTTGGCCGCCAGCTGGTTCACGTTTTCCGTCAGGCCCTTCCAGGTGCCCGCCGCGCCCGGCACCTTGGCCTGGCCGCCCAGCTTGCCTTCCACGCCCACTTCGCGCGCCACCGTCGTCACCTGGTCGGCGAAAGTGGCCAGCGTGTCGGTCATGGAGTTGATGGTGTCGGCCAGCGAAGCGATCTCGCCCTTGGCTTCCACGGTCAGCTTCTGCGCCAGGTCGCCGTTGGCCACGGCCGTCACCACCTTGGCGATGCCGCGCACCTGCGAGGTCAGGTTGCCGGCCATGAAGTTCACGTTGTC
>JAZKIV010000067.1:0-20220 GCA_040384685.1 Pseudomonadota bacterium
TGTTCGGCGGCTGGCGCATCGTCAAGACCATGGGCCAGAAGATCACCAAGCTCAAGCCCGTGCACGGCTTCTGCGCGGAGACCGGCGGCGCGCTCACGCTGTTCCTGGCCACCGCGCTGGGCATTCCGGTGTCGACCACGCACACCATCACCGGCGCCATCGTCGGCGTCGGCTCCACCCAGCGCGCCAGCGCGGTGCGCTGGGGCTTGGCCGGCAACATCGTGTGGGCCTGGATCTTCACCATCCCGGCGGCGGCCTTCGTCGCCGCCATCGCCTACTGGGTCAGCCTGCAGGTGTTCTGACGCGGCCGCACTCAGCCGCCGAGCCGCGGCGGGCTGGGATGCAGCCGCGCCATGCTCAGGCTGTCGACGTAGCGGCCATCCTTCAGAGCGTAGGCGCGGTGCCGGCCCTCCTCGGCGAAACCCAGGCTGCGGTAGAACGCGATCGCGCCGGTGTTGTCGGCATGCACGTTCAGCTCGATGCGCAGCACGCCGGCCCAGCGGTCCGCCCAATCCATCAGGCGCAGCATCAGCTGCCGGCCCACGCCGCGGCCTTGCCATTGCGGCGCGACGGCGATGGCCAGCAGCCGCACGTGGCTGCGCCGCAGGCTCGGCTGCACGCCGTGCAGGGCCGCCAGGCCGATCAGCTCGCCGGCGGCAATGGCCACCAACCGGCAGTCGCGCGGCTCGATACGCTGCTGGAAGTCCAGCCGCGACGCGACCGGCATGTCGGGAATCTGCAGCGTGCCTTCGACCACGCCGATGCGGCCGATGAGGGCGGAGGCAGCCGCCGCATCCGCGGGTTCCTGCGCCCGGATGGTGAACGCCGGGGTGTCGCCGCTCATTGGCTGATCCGCCTTCCTTCTTCCACCTGGTACTCGAAGTAGCGCTGGAAGCTGAAGGCGATGCTGGCCATCAGCACGGCGGCGCCGACCATCAGCGCGATGGCGACGGCGAAGATGGTGAGCCAGCTGGTGCCGCCGGGCGCCGCGTCCTGCGGCAGGCCCGGGTTGAAGCGGGCATTCCACTTTTCGCGCGTCATCAGGCCGTAGACGATGGCGGTCAGGCAGCAGCCGGCGACGGTGAAACCGAGCAGGGGAACCAGCAGCCAGCTCGCCACGTCGTCCTGCCCGAAGGCCTGCACGCGTTCGATGCCGTAGATGCCGAGCAGGGTGGGCACGAACAGTGCCCAGCCCCAGGGGTCGCGCAGGCCGTGCAGGTAGAAGCGGTGCAGGCCCACCGGGCCGCCCAGGAAGGCCAGCCACGCGGCCCAGGTCTTGCGTTTCATGTGCCGGCTTCCGGCGGGGTGCGGTCGGCGTCGCCGACGGCTCTTTCCATGATCACGATGTCCAGCCAGCGGCCGAACTTCCAGCCGCAGGACTTCAGCACGCCGGCCGGGGTGAAGCCGGCCGCGCGGTGCACGCCGATGGAGCCGGCGTTGCCCGAGTCGCCGATCACGGCGATCAGCTTGCGCAGGCCGCGCGCTTCGGCCTCCCCGCACAGCGCGTCCAGCAGCTGGCGGCCCAGGCCCTTGCCGGCGGCGTCCGGGTGCATGTAGATGGAATCCTCGGCCGAGAAGCGGTAGGCCGGCCGCGGCTTGAACCACTGGCAGTAGGCGAAACCCAGCACGCGGCCGTCCTCTTCGATCACCAGGTAGGGCAGGCCCTTGCCGAGCACGTCGGCGCGCCGCGCGGCCATTTCTTCCTGGCTCGGCGGCGCGGTTTCGAAGGTGCCGGTGCCATGCAGGACATGGTGGCTGTAGATGGCGGCAATGGCGGCGATGTCCTGGTCTTGGCTGGCTCGGATGGTCGGCATGGCGGCAAACGTTATAATCGAAGGCTTTTCAGCGTGTCGCTGGCCGGGTGGCCATGTTGCGTGTCTCAACGCTGGGAGAATTCCGGGGCTTGACGCCCCGTCCACCCGAAGGATAAATCATGGTCGTCATTCGACTCTCCCGCGGCGGCGCCAAAGCGCGCCCGTTCTTCAACATCGTCGTTGCCGACAAGCGCATCCGTCGCGACGGCCGCTTCATCGAGCGCCTGGGTTTCTACAACCCGATCGCCAAGGAAGGCGAAGAGGGCCTGCGCATCGCGCAGGACCGCCTGACCTACTGGCGCTCGGTCGGCGCGCAGGCGTCTCCCACCGTGGAGCGCATCCTCAAGCAAGCCGAACCCAAGACGGCGTAAGCAGGCATGCCGCCCGACCGTCCGGCAGCGGCGCTGCCCGCCGGCCTGGAGTCCGCCGACCTGCCGGCGGATGCCATCGAAGTCGGGCGCATCGCCGATGCCTGGGGCATCAAGGGCTGGTTCAAGGTCCTGCCCCATAGCGCCGATCCGCAGGCGCTGTTCTCTTCCAAACGCTGGTATCTGCAGCCGTCCGACAGGGGTGCCAAGACCTTTGCCGGTACGGTGCTGCTGCGCGTGCGCGAGGCCAAGGAGCATTCCGACTCCGTGGTCGCGCGCACCGACGCCATCGAGGACCGCTCCGGCGCCGAGGCACTCAAGGGCGCGCGCGTGTTCGTGCCGCGTTCCAGCTTCCCGACCGCCGCCGAGGACGAGTACTACTGGGTCGACCTGATCGGCCTGGAGGTGGTGAACCGCGAAGGCATTGCGCTGGGAGCGGTGCGCGAGCTGCTCTCCACCGGTCCGCAGACGGTGCTGGTGGTCGACTACGAAGAAGCCGGCAAGCCGCAGGAACGGATGATTCCGTTCGTCGCCGTGTATGTCGACAAGGTCGATCTGCAGGCCCGGCGCATCACGGTGGACTGGCAGCCCGACTACTGACGCGATCGCCATGCGCTTCGACGTCGTCACCTTGTTTCCCGAGCTGTTCGAGCCGTTCCTGAAGTCCGGCGTGACGCGCCGCGCCTTCGAGTCGGGGCAGGTCGCGGTGCGCCTGTGGAACCTGCGCGATTTCGCCGAAGGCAACTACCGCCGCGTGGACGACCGGCCGTTCGGCGGCGGACCCGGCATGGTGATGCTGGCCGAGCCGCTGGTGCAATGCCTGGCGGCAGTGCGGGCCGAGCGGCAATCCGCTCGCGCTGAGCTTGTCGAAGCGCACGTGCCCGTCGTGCTGTTCTCCCCCATCGGCCAACGCCTCGACCACGCCGCCGTGGAGCACTGGTCGGCCGGCACCGGCGCCATCCTGCTGTGCGGCCGCTACGAAGGCATCGACCAGCGCTTCATCGACAAATACGTGGACGTGCAGCTCAGCCTGGGCGACTTCGTGCTGTCGGGCGGCGAGATCGCTGCCATGGCCCTGCTGGACGCGGTGGCCCGCCTGCAGCCGGGCGTGCTGAACGACGCCGGCAGCCACCAGGAAGACAGCTTCAACCCTGTCCTGGACGGCCTGCTGGATTGCCCGCACTACACGCGGCCGGAGGAATGGCAGGGCGAGAAGGTGCCGGCCGAGCTGCTGTCGGGCCACCATGCGCAGATCGCGCAGTGGCGCCGCCGCCAGCGCCTGGAGATCACGGCGCGGCACCGGCCGGACCTGATCGCCGCGGCCCGGTCGGCGGGGCGCCTGACGCGGGCCGACGAGGCCTTCCTTGGCGGCTTGCCCAAGTTGTTATAATCGAAGGCTTTTCGATCCTCTACCCGGCCGTTCGAGCCGCCCGCGCACCGCGCGGCGCGAAGCCAGAACCTCCAGTGTCGCGCGGGCAAGATCGCCAGAGGTAAGCATGAATCTGATCCAGACCCTCGAGCAAGAGGAAATCGCCCGCCTGGGCAAGAAGATCCCCGACTTCGCCCCCGGCGACACGGTGATCGTCAGCGTCAGCGTCGTCGAAGGCACCCGCAAGCGCGCGCAGGCCTACGAAGGCGTGGTGATCGCCAAGCGCAACCGCGGCCTGAACAGCGCCTTCACGGTGCGCAAGATCTCCAGCGGTGAAGGCGTCGAGCGGACCTTCCAGACCTACAGCCCGCTGATCGCCGGCATCGAAGTCAAGCGCCGCGGCGACGTGCGCCGCGCCAAGCTGTACTACCTGCGCGAGCGCAGCGGCAAGTCGGCCCGCATCAAGGAAAAGCTGGCCATGTCGTCCAAGAACGCAGCCGCGGCTGCCACCGCAGCGGCCGCCGCGGAATAAGCGACCGTCCTCCGGAACGCCGCCGCTGGCCTTCGAGGCTCGCGGCGGTTTTTCTTTTTTGCACCATGCCGATCAACCCCACGCCCCAGACACCGCTGTCGCAGTTGCCGAACTTCGACGCGCGCGCCGTGCCGGTCATCGGGACAGATGCGCACCTGCCGGCCGTGCCGCCCGAGGCGCTGGCGCCCGCCGCGCTGCGCCAGCGCTTCGCCGAGCCGCCGCACTGGGAACCCGAGGTGCGGGCCGAACCCAAGTTCACAGACCGCCCGCCGATGCGCGCCGCGGTGCTGGTGCCGGTGGTGATGCGCGAGCGCCCGATGGTGCTGCTGACCGAGCGCGCCACGCACCTGTCCACCCATTCGGGGCAGGTGGCATTTCCCGGCGGCAAGCGCGACGACACCGACGTCGACGAGGCCGACACCGCGCTGCGCGAGGCGCACGAGGAGATCGGCCTGGCGCGCGAACTGGCCGAAGTGATCGGCATGCTGCCGACCTACACCACCGGCACGCGCTTCATCATCACCCCGGTGGTGGCGCTGGTGCAGCCGGACTACCGCCTCACGCTCAATGCGCACGAGGTGGCCGACGCCTTCGAGGTGCCGCTGGACTTCCTGATGAATCCCGCGCACCACCGCCGCCACGCGATGGAACTGGCGGGCGGGCGGCGCGAGTGGTTTTCCATGCCCTACATGGACGGCAACACCGAGCGCTTCGTGTGGGGCGCCACCGCCGGCATGCTGCGCAACCTGTACCGCTTCCTCGCGGCCTGACGCGGGCCGCGGCTGCCATGAACGGCGCCGTTATCATTCCCGCATGAGTTTCTTCGCCATCCTGTTCGCGCTGTTGATCGAACAGGTGCGGCCGCTGGGTGCACGCAACCCCATCCATGCCGGCTTGCGCAGCTGGGCGCGCTGGGTGAGCGGCAATTTCGACGCCGGCAAGCCGCAGCACGGCTGGGTCGCCTGGACCCTGGCGGTGGCGGGCCCCGCGCTGGCCGTGCTGGCCGTGCACCTGTTGCTGCTGTACACGCTGGGCTGGCTGGCGGCCGTGCTGTGGAGCGTGGCCGTGCTGTACATCACCCTGGGCTTTCGCCAGTTCAGCCACCACTTCACCGACATCCGCGACGCGCTCGACGCCGGCGACGAGGCCAGGGCGCGCGAGCTGCTCGCCAACTGGCAGCAGGTCGATGCCTCCGAGCTGCCGCGCAGCGAGATCGTGCGCCACGTCATCGAATACTCCGTGCTGGCTGCGCACCGCCACGTGTTCGGCGTGCTCACCTGGTACTGCGTGCTGGCGGCCCTGGGCCTGGGCCCGGCCGGTGCGGTGTTCTACCGCATGAGCGAGTTCGTGATGCGCTATTGGAAGCAGCGCAGCACGATGCAGGATCGGCAGTTGCAGCCGGCCAGCCCTGCACTGCAATCCGCCTCGGCCAGTGCCTGGGCCGCCGTCGACTGGCTGCCCGCACGCATCACGGCGATGGCGTTCGCGGTGGTCGGCAGCTTCGAGGAAGCCATCGACTGCTGGCGCAACCACGCGCAACGCTTTCCCAACGACAACGACGGCGTGATCCTGGCCGCCACCTCGGGCGCGGTCGGTGTGCGGCTGGGGGGCGAGGCGCTGAAGCCGGCGTTCGCGCCGAACGCCTCGCAGTCGTTCCAGGCCGACGTGGCCGAGGCGGTGGCCGACACCGAGAGCACGCCCGGGCGCGAAGCCGAGGTCGGGCACCTGCGCAGCGTGGTCGGCCTGGTGTGGCGCTCCGTTGTGCTGTGGATGGTCCTGCTGGCGCTGCTGACGCTGGCCAACCTGCTCGGCTGATCCGGCGGCCGGCTCAGCGTGCGCGCTGCAGCTGGGCCTGCGTCCAGCGGACGATGTCGGCGGCGCCCATCGCGCCGGCCTGGCGCGCAATCTCCTTGCCGCCCGCGAACAGCGCCAAGGTCGGGATGCTGCGGATGTTGAGCTGCGCGCCCAGCGCCTGTGCCTCGTCGGTGTTCACCTTGGCCAGCCGCACGCGCGGCTCCAACGCCGCTGCGGCCTGCTCGAAGGCCGGGGCCATGGTGCGGCACGGCCCGCACCATGGCGCCCAGAAATCCACCAGCACCGGCAGTTCGCTGCGGCCGACCTGCCGCTCGAAGCCTGGCGCGTCCAGCTGCACCGGATGGCCGGTGAACAGCGCCTTGTGGCACTGGCCGCAATCGGGCGCGCGGCCCAGGTCGTCCTGGCGCACCCGGTTGGTGGCCTGGCAATGGGGGCAGACGACGTGCAGTGTGTCGCTCATGGTGAAGATCTCCGCAGGGCTTCGCCCCCAGGTGGGGCCGCTTGGGGCGATCCGCAAGACGGGCGCAGGCTCAGTAGTTCGGCGGCGCCGACAGCTCGGCAAAGAGCTCCGCGTAGATGCGGTGGCGGTTCGGATGCACGCCGTCCGGCCCGCTGTGCTGCACGGCCGCCAGCACGCCGCAGCCGGGCTCGTGCAGGTGCGTGCAGTTGTAGAACTTGCAGTTCGTCGCGTGCGCTTTCAGATCCGGCATGCAGGCGGCGAGCTGCATCGGCTCGATGTGCTGCAGCCCGAATTCCTGGAAGCCCGGCGAGTCGATCAGCGCAGTGGTGCGCCCGGTGTCCAGCCAATACCAGCTGGTGCTGGTGGTGGTGTGCCTGCCCGAGTTCAGCGCCTGCGAGATCTCGCCCGTCTGCGCCTGAGCGCCCGGCACCAGCAGGTTGATCAGCGTGCTCTTGCCGGCGCCGGACGGGCCGAGCACCAGCGTGGTCTTGCCCTTCAGGTGTGCGAGCAGGTGTTCGCGGTCCACTTCCTTGGACAGGCGCAGCGACAGCGGCAGCACGCCATAGCCCATGCGCTGGTACGGCCCCAGCCGGCCCCAGGCGCGCTCGAAGGCTTCGACCAGGTCGCTCTTGTTGAGCGCGATGACGGGCACGATGTGCTCGGCTTCGGCGGCGATCAGCGCCCGCGCCAGCTGGCTTTCGGAGAATTCCGGCTCGGCCGCCACCAGGATCAGCACTTGGTCGAGATTGGCCGCGAACGACTTGGTGCGGACTTCGTCCTGGCGGAAGAACAGGTTGCGCCGCGGCAGCACCTTCTCGATCACGCCTTCGTCGCCGGTGCGCTGCCACTGCACGCGGTCGCCGACCACCGCGGCGCCTTTCTTGCCGCGCGGATGGCAGATCAGCCGCTCGCCCTCCGGCGTTTCGACCAGCACGTGGCGGCCGTGCCCGGCCACCACCAGGCCCTGGTGCTGCGCCTCAGCCAAAACGCGGCCGCCTCATTGCAGCAGCGCGTCGACGCGGGCGGCGCATTCGAAATCGCTCTCGGAAATGCCGCCGACGTCGTGGGTGTTGAAGCGCACCACGCAGCGGTTGTAGTGCACCGACAGGTCGGGGTGGTGGTCTTCACGGTGGGCCACGAAGGCCACCGCGTTCACGAAGGCCATGGTCTCGTGGTAATTGGCGAAGCTGAACGTCTTCTCGACGGCAGCATCGGCGCCGTCGCCGCTCAACTTCCAGCCCGGCGCCGCGCTCAGGCGCATCACCACTTCGGTGGGCGTGAGCGCGCGGCGCTTGATTTGCGACCAATCCTTGATCTTGAGCATCGAAGTCATGCAGCAGCTCCCAAACGTGCCAGCCGTTCCGAGGCCGGTGGATGCGAATAGTAGAACTTCACATAAACCGGGTCGGGCGTGAGGGTGGACGCATTGTCCTCGTAGAGCTTGAGGAGGGCGGTTTCCAGGTCGTGGCCGCTGGTCAGTGTCGCGGCGTAGGCGTCGGCCTCGAACTCCTGGCGGCGCGACAGTTGCGCAAGCAGCGGCGACACGAAGAAGCTGAACACCGGCACCGTCACGATGAACAGCAGCAGCGCCAGCGCGTCGTTGGGCGCCGCCAGGGCGGGCTGCACGCCCAGGCCGAGGTAGAACCAGCTGCGCGTGGCCAGCCAGCCCAGCAGGGCGAAGCCGGCCAGCGTCAGTGCGAACAGCATCGCGATGCGCTTGGCAATGTGCTTGTGCTTGAAATGGCCCAGCTCGTGCGCGAGCACCGCGTCCACCTCGCCGGCCGACAGCTTGGCCAGCAGCGTGTCGTAGAACACCACGCGCTTGGCGGCGCCGAAGCCGGTGAAGTAGGCGTTGGCGTGCGCGCTGCGCTTGCTGCCGTCCATCACGAACAGGCCCTTGGCCGCGAAGCCGCAGCGGCGCATCAGCGCGGTCACGCGTGCCTTGAGCGTTTCGTCTTCCAGCGGCTGGAACTTGTTGAACAGCGGCGCGATGAACATCGGATAGATCACCAGCAGCAGCAGGTTGAAGGCCATCCACACGCCCCAGGCCCACAGCCACCACAGCGTGCCGGCCGCGCCCATCAGCCACAGCACCAGCGCGGCGATGGGCAGGCCGATCAGCGCGCCCAGCACGGTGCCCTTGACCGTGTCGGCAAGCCAGAGCTTCCAGGTCATCTTGTTGAAGCCGAAGCGCTGCTCGAGCACGAAGGTCTGGTAGAGCGACAGCGGCAGTTCCAGGAGGCCGCCGATGGCGGTGAAAGCCGCGATCAGCGCGAGCTGCTGGACCATGCCCGGGCCAAGCCACGCCAGCAGCGCCTGGTTGAGCGCATCGAGCCCGCCGAGCAGGGTCCAGCCCAGCAGCAAGGCCGAACCGAATGCGGCATCGATCAGGCCGACGCGGCTCTTGGCGATGGTGTAGCCGGCGGCCTTCTGGTGTGCTGCGAGGCTGACGACACCGTGGAAACGCGCGGGCACTGCGTCGCGGTGCGCCGCCACGTACCGCACCTGCCGGGTTGCCAGCCAGAACTTCATGGCCAGGCCGCACAGCAGGGCGGCGGCGAACGCCAGGCTCAGGATCGAAGCGGAATGCATCCCGCCTATGTTAGGTCATCGGCGACAATCCCAAGATGTCAGAACTTCCCGCGGAATCCTCCCCACCCGCCGCACCCACGCTCGCCAAAAGCGACCAGAACCTGGTCTGGCTCGACTGCGAAATGACCGGCCTGGACCCCGAACGCGACCGCCTGATCGAGATCGCCGTGATCGTCACCGGGCCCGACCTGCAGCCGCGCATCGAAGGCCCGGTGTTCGCCATCCACCAGAGCGAAGCGCAGCTCAACCTGATGGACGCCTGGAACAAGGGCACGCACGGCAAGAGCGGCCTGACCGACCGTGTGCGCGCTTCCGGCATCGACGAAGCCGAGGCCGAGCGGCAGATCCTGGCCTTTATCGAGCGCTACGTGCCCAAGCAGTCCAGCCCGATGTGCGGCAACACCATCGGCCAGGACCGGCGCTTCCTGGTGAAGTACATGCCCAAGCTGGAAGCCTTCTTCCACTACCGCAACCTGGACGTGAGCACCTTGAAGGAACTGGCTCGCCGCTGGCGGCCGGACGTGTATGCCTCGTTCAAGAAGCGCCAGCAGCACACGGCGCTGGCCGACGTGCAGGAGTCGATCGACGAACTGGCGCACTACCGCGAGCACTTCATCCGGATGAGCCAGGCGCCCTCGTAAAACGCTGCGCGAATATTCGCGCTTGAGGGTTATCCCGCAATCTGCGATAATCGTGGGCTTGGCTGCACCGCGTGCGGTCAATTGTTTCGCGCATCTGCCTTCTCACACTGGCTCAACGAATGAGCCGCGGGGCCTCCGGTCCCGACGTCGTTTGAATGGTTGATGTTTTTCAACCATCGAATGACGGCGCTGCACCACGCAGGCGCTGCTGTGAGTATTTTCATGACTGAACTTTCCCATTCCGACGTCGCTACTTTCGACGCCTCTTCCAACGACGGCGCTTCGGACATCGTCACCACGCCGATGGTTGCCCAAACCGCCGCCCTCATGCCCAACGGCTTCGCCGCCATGGGCCTTGCTCCCGAACTGCTGGCGGCCGTGGCCGACCTGGGCTTCACCCAGCCCACCACCGTGCAGGAGCGCTGCATCACGCTGGCCATGGCCCAGCCCGCAGGCGCCGGCGCTGCCTTTAACGACCTGATGGTCTCCAGCCAGACAGGCAGCGGCAAGACCGCCGCCTTCCTGCTGCCCGTGCTGCACACGCTGCTGGACCAGCAGGCCAAGGCCGTCGAAGCGCAGCAGCGCGCGGCCGCCGAAGCGCTGGCCCGCGGCGAAGCGCCGGCCAAGAAGCCTGCCCGCAAGAATCCGCTGAGCGGGCGCAACCTGAAGGCCGCCGAACCCGGCGCGCTGATCCTGTGCCCCACGCGCGAACTCGCCCAGCAGGTGGCACATGACGCCATCGACCTGGTGAAGCATTGCCGTGGCCTGCGCGTCGCCAACGTGGTGGGCGGCATGCCCTACCAGATGCAGATCCAGCGCCTGCAGGGCGCCGACCTGGTGGTGGCCACGCCCGGCCGCCTGCTGGACCTGCAGCGCTCCGGCTCCATCCGCCTGGAAGGCGTGCAGTTCCTGGTGGTCGACGAAGCCGACCGCATGCTGGACCTGGGCTTCGCCGACGACCTGGCCGAAATCCACCGCCTGACCGCCGACCGCCGCCAGACCATGATGTTCAGCGCCACCATCGCGCCGCGCATCCAGCAGCTGGCCGCGCGCGTGATGCGCAACCCGCAGCGCGTGCAGGTCGATTCGCCGCAGGCCAAGCATGCAAACATCAAGCAGGTGCTGTTCTGGGCCGACAGCCTGCAGCACAAGCGCAAGCTGCTGGACCATTGGCTGCGCGACGCCGCCATCGACCAGGCCATCGTGTTCGCCAGCACCCAGATCGAATGCGACGCGCTCGCCAACGACCTGCAGCAGGAAGGCTTCGCCGCCGTCGCGCTGCACGGCGCGCTGCCCCAGGGCCTGCGCAACCGCCGCCTGATGGCGCTGCGCCAGGGCCAGGTGCAGATCCTGGTGGCGACCGATGTGGCCGCGCGCGGCATCGACGTGCCGACCGTCACGCACGTGTTCAACTTCGGCCTGCCGATGAAGAGCGAGGACTACACGCACCGCATCGGCCGCACCGGCCGTGCCGGGCGCGACGGCCTGGCCGTCACCTTCGCCGAGTTCCGCGACCGCCGCAAGATCGGCGACATCGAGACCTTCAGCCGCCAGCGCTTCCAGGCCGAAGTGATCCCGGGCCTGGAGCCGCGCGAGCGCCCGGCGCACGCGCCGCGCTTCGACGCCGGCAAGCCGGGTGGCCGCCCGGCCCACCATCGCCCGGGCGGCGGTGGCGGCTACGCCAAGCGCGGCGGCGGTGCCGGCGCTGGCGCGCGCTTCAGCGGCAAGCGCTGACACCTGCGGGGCGTTGAGCCCTGGTAAGGTAGCCGCTTGACGCCAACGGGAGCGACCATGACGACTACTTTCCCAACCCGACGGGCGGCCCTGGCCGCCCTTTCCTTTGCCGCGATGGCGCCAGCCGCTTTCGCGCAATCCACCTGGCCCGCGCGCCCGTTGCGCATCGTCGTGGCCTACCCGCCCGGCGGCGTGAGCGACGCGGTGGCCCGCGCCATCGCCGACAAGCTCTCGCCGGCGCTGGGCCAGCCGGTGGTGGTCGACAACAAGGGCGGCGCGAGCGGCAGCATCGGCATGGATGCGGTGGCCAAGTCGGCACCGGACGGCTACACCATCGGCTTCTCCGCCATCAGCCCGCTGGCCCTCAGCCCGCACCTGGGCAAGTCGCCGTTCGATCCGCAGAAGGACGTGGTGGCGCTGGCCAGCGTGATGTATTCGCCGGTGCTGCTGCTGGCCACGCCGGCGACCGCCGCGCGCGACCTGAAGGAACTGCTGGCCGCCGGCAAGGCGAAGCCGGGCAGCCTGCGCTGGGGCACCTCCGGCCCCGCCTCGCTCGGCCACATCATGCTGGAGCAGATGAAGGCCGCGGCCGGCATGGACATCACCCACATCCCCTACAAGGGCGGCGGCCAGCAGATCACCGACGCGCTGTCAGGCCAGTTCGAACTGCTGTCGGTCAACGCGTCACCGGCCGTGCTGGGCCATGTGAAGGCCGGCAAGCTGCGTGCACTGGCGGTGGGCGCGCCGCAGCGCATGGAAGCCTTGCCCCAGGTGCCGACGCTGGCCGAGCAGGGCTTCGCCGCGGCGAACATGACCTCGCTGTTCGGCTTCTTCGCACCCGCCGGCACGCTGGCGCCGATCCTGCAGCGGCTGAACGCCGAGATCAACAAGGTACTGGCCATGCCCGACATGCGCCAGCGCCTGCTGGCCACCGACAACGTGCCCACCGGCGGCAGCGCGGCGGAGTTCGCCAAACAGATCGCGGCCGAGTCGGAGAACAACGCGCGCATCATCCGCGCGGCTGGCATCAAGGGCGAATAGGCTGCCGGCAGATCCGCGCGGCCGTCAGGATGCGCCGTCCGCCGCCAGCACATCGAGTTCCTCCGGCGTGAAGCCGGCGCGGCGGCGCGCCTCCGCGTTGAACGGCGGGTAGAGCCGGGGCGCGGTGTGGCGGCGCGCCAGCTCGCGGTAGTGGCGCAACGGCTCCAGGCCGTCCCGCTCGCAGAGGAACCGGTACCAGTGGTTGCCGACGGCGACGTGGCCGACCTCGTCGCGCAGGATCACGTCCAGGATTTCCACCGCGCGCAGCGCCTCGGGCGTGCCCACCTGGCGCAGCTTGCCCTGGATCTGCGGCGTGGCGTCCAGGCCGCGCGCCTCCAGCGTGCGGGGCACCAGCGCCATGCGCGCGACGATGTCGTCCTTGGTTTTCTCGCACATGGCCCACAGGCCGTCGTGCGCGTCGAAGTCGCCATACGCATGGCCCAGCGATTGCAGGTGTTCGCGCAGCAGCGTGAAATGCAGCGCCTCCTCGCCCGCCACGCGCACCCAGTCGAGGTGGAACGCGCGCGGCATGCCGTCGAAGCGCCAGGCGGCGTCCAGCGCGAGGTTGATGGCGTTGAATTCGATGTGCGCAATGGCATGCAGCAGGGCAGCCAGGCCCTCGGGCTTGAACGGCGAGCGGCGCGGCACGCGGGCCGGATGGATCAGCTGCGGCCTGTCGGGCCGACCGGGCAGGGGCGCGGTGGGTTCCGGCGCCTGCGGCGCGATGCCGAGCTCGCCGGCCTGCTCGGCCAGTGCGCGCGCCAGCGCCGCCTTGGCGGCCGGGTCGGTTTCGCAAAGCACCTGTAGAGCCCGCGCGCGCAAGTCCATCCCTACAATTCTATTTCCCCAGCTTCCACGGCCCCCGGCCCATCCCCATGGCAATCTACGAAATCGACGGCAAATCCCCGCAGCTCGGCGCGGGCGCCTGGGTAGCGGACTCGGCGCAGGTGATGGGCGAGGTGGAACTCGGCGAGAACGCCAGCGTGTGGTTCGGCGCGGTGGTGCGCGGCGACTGCGACCGCATCCGCATCGGGCGCAACAGCAACATCCAGGATCTCTCGATGCTGCACGCGGACTTCGGCGTGCCGCTCGTCATCGGCGACAACGTCACGGTGGGCCACCAGGTCACGCTGCACGGCTGCACCATCGGAGACAACACGCTGATCGGCATCCAGGCGGTGGTCTTGAACAAGGCACGCATCGGCCGCAACTGCATCGTGGCGGCCGGCGCCGTGGTGACCGAGGGCAAGGAATTTCCCGACAACTCGATGATCATGGGCATTCCGGCCAGGGTGGTGCGCACGCTGGACGAAGAGTCCGCGCGCAAGCTCGCCGAGAGCGCGCAGCACTATGTGGACAACGCGCGGCTGTTCGCCGCGACTTTCAAGAAGATCGGCTAGCAGCATTCGTGTCCGAACTCCATAAATTCCTGTTCGACGGCATTCCCGTGCGCGGCATGATCGTGCGCCTGGACAGCGCCTGGACCGAGATCCTGGCGCGCCGCCAGGAGAACGAAAGCACCGGCGCCTGGCCGCGGCCGGTGGCGCAGTTGCTGGGCGAGATGGCCGCCGCCGGCGCGCTGATGCAGTCCAACATCAAATTCAACGGCGCGCTGATCATGCAGATCTTCGGCGAAGGGCCGGTCAAGGTCGCGGTCGCCGAAGTGCAGCCCGACCTCGCCCTGCGCGTCACCGCCAAGGTGGTGGGCGAGGTGGACGCCAACGCCAGGCTGACCGACATGGTCAACACCGGCGGTGGCGGGCGCTGCGCCATCACGCTGGACCCCAAGGACCGGCGGCCCGGCCAGCAGGCCTACCAGGGCGTGGTGCCGCTGCGCGGCCCGCAGGGCGAGCGCGTGGACGACCTCAGCGCCGTGCTGGAGCACTACATGCGCCAGTCCGAGCAGCTCGACACGCGTCTCGTGCTTGCCGCCGACGAGAAGATCGCGGCCGGCCTGCTGATCCAGCGGCTGCCGCTGGAAGGCGAGGCGAACCGCGCCGAGCTGAAGGACGTGGACGATGAAGATGCGCGGATGGAGGACTTCAACCGCATCGCCATGCTGGCGGCCAGCCTCACGCGCGACGAACTGCTGGAACTCGACGTCGACACCATCCTGCGACGGCTGTTTTGGGAAGAAAAGCTGCTGCGCTTCGAGCCGCAGACGCCGCGCTTCGCCTGCACCTGCAGCCGCGAACGCGTGGCCGGCATGATCCGCGGCCTGGGCAAGCCGGAGGCCGACGACATCCTGGCCGAGCGCGGCGAGATCGACGTGGCCTGCGACTTCTGCGGCCTGCACTACCGCTTCGACGCGGTGGACGCGGCGCAGATCTTCACCGCGCCGGGCGACCAGCCGCCGGTCAGCTCGGTCGTGCAATAGGGGCGCTGCAGCTCGACGGCAGGTTTGTCCGACAAGCCGGCGGGGTGGGGTCCGTCACACCTTCGGTTCGCTTGCGCGTTGGAAGAGGGTCGGTGCCGCACGGTGCGGTGCCGCATCCCTCCCGAAGGACGTTCTCTCCATGAAAAAATTCGTTGTGACGCTCGTTGCCGCCCTGGCTGTCGCCGGTGTGTTTGCCCAGGCCACGCCTGCAACCCCCGCCACGCCCGCGACTCCGGCCAGCCCCAGCACCGGTGCCGCCGCGATGCCCGCCACGCCGTCCAGCGGCGCGACGCCGGCCAAGAAGAGCACCACCACCAAGAAGGCCAAGAGCACCAAGAAGGCCAAGAAGAAGATCGCGGCCACGGCCAGCTGATGTACTGGTGCGGCCGGCTCAGCGCGGCCGCAGCATCCGGCTGAACAGCCGGTGCTCGCATTCCGGGTCGCTGCACTTGTCGCAGTTCCAGACCCAGGCGGCGTCTCCTCGCGGTGGCGCCGTTTGCGTTTGAGGGGCCGCATTCACCGCGGCCAATGCGCTGGCCATCCGCTGCGCGCCATCGCCGTAGATCACGCGGTAGGGCACGCCGGCGCGCGCCAGTTCCGCGCGCACGCACGCATCCACCTCGTCACGCACCTGCGGTCCTTGCCGGTGCAGGCCGTCGGCCACCCAGGGCAGGTCCAGTCCCATCACCAGCGTGGTGTCGTAACGGCGCTGGCTCTCCATGGCAAAGCGGTAGAGCGGATCGTCTTCATAGAGCATCGCGGCGTAGATCGCCCCCATCAGTGCCGTGGTGTCGGCGATGACGAGCTCGGCGCGTGTCGCGGCTTCATCGGCACGCCGCTCCTGCTCGTGCGCGATCGCCAGCTGTTCTTCCGGCCGCGGCTCGCGGCCGTGCCGCACGCACCATTCACGCAGCACTTCGGGCACGGCGATGGCCGTGCGTCCGCTCGCGTTGAAATGCGCGGCCAGCGCCTCGGCCAGCGCGGTCTTGCCCGTGCTCTCGGCACCGAGCAGGGCGATTCTCACGGCCCGCGTCCTACTTGGAAATCTGCACGTAGATCTCGTTGGGCTTGACCATGCCCAGCTCGGACCGTGCTTTTTCTTCGACCATCTCCAGGCCCTCCTGCAGGTCGCGCACCTCGGCGCCGAGGCGCTCGTTGGTCTGCTGGGCCTGGCCGTTGCGCGTCTTCTGTTCCGCGAGCCTGTGTTCCATCTTCGCCACCTCGCCGACGCTGCCGCGTCCGAACCACAGCTGGGCATGCAGCACCAGCAGCAGCGCGACCAGCAGGACGGCGACCAGGCGGTTGGACATCGCTCAGCGCGGCATGCTCATCCGCGCAGGTTGTAGAACGCGGCGCGGCCGGGGTACTGGGCGACGTCGCCCAGGTCTTCCTCGATGCGCAGCAGCTGGTTGTACTTGGCCATGCGGTCCGAGCGCGAGAGCGAGCCGGTCTTGATCTGGCCGGCGTTGGTGCCGACCGCGATGTCGGCGATGGTCGAGTCCTCGGTCTCGCCCGAGCGGTGGCTGATCACGGCCGTGTAGTTGGCGCGCTTGGCCATCTCGATGGCTGCGAAGGTTTCGCTCAAGGTGCCGATCTGGTTGATCTTGATGAGGATCGAATTGGCGATGCCCTTGTCGATGCCTTCCTGCAGGATCTTGGTGTTGGTGACGAACAGGTCGTCGCCCACCAGCTGCACGCGCTTGCCCAGGCGCTCGGTCAGCAGCTTCCAGCCGGCCCAGTCGCCTTCGGCCATGCCGTCCTCGATGCTGATGATCGGGTATTTGTCGACCCAGCTCGCCAGCACGCCGGCCCATTCGCCGGCTTCCAGGGTCAGGCCTTCGGCCTCGAGGTTGTACCGGCCGTCCTTGTGGAACTCGCTGGAGGCGCAGTCCAGGCCCAGCGCGATCTGCTCGCCCGGGCGGTAGCCGGCCTGCTCGATCGCCTGCAGGATCAGCTGGATCGCCGCTTCGTGGTTGGCCACGTTGGGCGCGAAGCCGCCTTCGTCGCCGACCGCCACGCTCATGCCCTGGCCGTCGATGATCTTCTTCAGCGCATGGAACACCTCGGCGCCGTAGCGCACCGCCTCGCGGAAGGTGGGGGCGCCCACCGGGATGATCATCAGCTCCTGCAGGTCCAGGTTGTTGTTGGCGTGCGCGCCGCCGTTCACCACGTTCATCATCGGCACCGGCAGCAGGCGGCCGTTCATGCCGCCGAAGTAGCGGTACAGCGGCAGGCCCGATTCCTCGGCAGCCGCGCGCGCCACCGCCATCGACACAGCCAGCGTGGCATTGGCGCCCAGGCGGCTCTTGTTCTCGGTGCCGTCCAGGTCGATCAGCGTCTTGTCCAGGAAGTTCTGCTCGGAAGCATCCAGGCCCAGCACCGACTCGGAGATTTCGGTGTTGATGTGCTCCACCGCCTTCAGCACGCCCTTGCCGCCGTAGCGCTTGGGGTCGCCGTCGCGCAGTTCGATGGCTTCGCGCGAGCCGGTGGACGCGCCCGAGGGCACGGCGGCGCGGCCCATGGTGCCCGATTCCAGCAGCACGTCGCATTCCACGGTGGGATTGCCGCGCGAATCCATGATCTCGCGGCCGACGATGTCAACGATTGCACTCATCTGCAGTTCTCTCGAAGTTTGAAATTCAGGCGGAGAAGCGTGTCTCCAGGAAGCCGTTCTTCTTGGTCACGCGGTCCAGTTCCAGCAGCGTTTCCAACAGCGGCTTCATGTGTTTCAGCGGCACCGCGTTCGGCCCGTCCGACAGCGCCTTGGCGGGGTCGGGGTGGGTTTCCATGAACAGGCCAGCCACGCCCACCGCCACCGCGGCGCGCGACAGCACGGGCACGAATTCGCGCTGGCCGCCCGAGGTGGTGCCCTGGCCGCCGGGCAGCTGCACCGAATGCGTGGCGTCGAACACCACCGGCGCGCCGGTGTCGCGCATGATCGCCAGCGAGCGCATGTCCGACACCAGGTTGTTGTAGCCGAAGCTGGCGCCGCGCTCGCAGGCCATGAAGCTGTCCTCGGGCAGGCCTTTTTCGCGCGCGGCGGCACGGGCCTTGTCGATCACGTTCTTCATGTCCTGCGGCGCGAGGAACTGGCCCTTCTTGATATTGACCGGCTTGCCCGACTGCGCCACGGCGCGGATGAAATCGGTCTGGCGGCACAGGAAGGCCGGTGTCTGCAGCACGTCGACCACCCTGGCGACGTCGGCCACTTCGCTTTCGCTGTGCACGTCGGTGATGACGGGCACGCCCAGTTCCTTCTTCACCTTGCCCAGGATCTCCAGCCCGCGCGCCATGCCGGGGCCGCGGAAGCTGGTGCCGGACGAGCGGTTGGCCTTGTCGTAGCTGCTCTTGAAGATGAACGGAATGCCGAGCGCGGTGGTGATGTCCTTCAGCTCGCCGGCGACGTCGAGCTGCAACTGCTCGGACTCGACGACGCAGGGCCCGGCGATCAGAAAAAAGGGCCGGTCCAGGCCCACGTCGAATCCGCACAGTTTCATCAGGCGACCGCTTTCAGCGTGGTGGTCTTGCCGGCCGCCTGGTGCTCGCAGGCCGCCTTGATGAAGGAGTTGAATAGCGGATGGCCGTCCCAGGGGGTGGACTTGAATTCGGGGTGGAACTGCACGCCCACGAACCAGGGATGCACGTCCTGCGGCAGCTCGACGATCTCGGTCAGGTGCTCGCGCTGCGTCAGCGCCGAGATCACCAGGCCGGCGCGGCGCAGCCGGTCCAGGTAGTGCACGTTGGCCTCGTAGCGGTGGCGGTGGCGCTCGGTCACCACGTCGCCGTAGATCCGGTGCGCAAGCGTCCCCTTGGTCACGTCGGAGCTCTGCGCGCCCAGGCGCATGGTGCCGCCCAGGTCGGAGCTTTCGGTGCGCTTCTGGATGCTGCCGTCCTTGTCCTGCCACTCGGTGATGAGGGCGATGACCGGGTGCGGGCAGTCGGGTTCGAACTCGGTGCTGTTGGCGCCCGGCAGGCCGGCCACGTCGCGCGCGTACTCGATGGTGGCGACCTGCATGCCCAGGCAGATGCCCAGGTACGGCACCTTGTTCTCGCGCGCGAAGCGGGCCGCGGCGATCTTGCCTTCGATGCCGCGCTTGCCGAAGCCGCCCGGCACCAGGATGGCGTCGTACTTGGCGAATTGCTGCACGCGGTCGGGCGTGATGGTTTCGGAGTCGACGTAGTCGATCTTCACCCGCACGTGGTTCTTCAGGCCGGCGTGGCGCAGCGCCTCGTTGAGCGACTTGTAGCTGTCCGACAGGTCCACGTACTTGCCGACCATGGCGATGGTGATTTCGCCCTGCGGGTTCTGCACCTCGTGCACCAGGTCGTCCCAGCGCTTGAGGTTGGCCGGCGGCGTGTTCAGGCGCAGCTTGTCGCAGATCAGGCCGTCCAGGCCCTGCTCGTGCAGCACGCGCGGCACCTTGTAGATGATGTCCACGTCGGGCATGCTGATCACGCCCCAGCGCGGCACGTTGGTGAACAGGCTGATCTTCTCGGCCTCGTCCTCGGGAATGATGCGGTCGGCGCGGCACAGCAGCGCGTCGGGCTGGATGCCGATCTCGCGCATCTTCTGCACCGTGTGCTGCGTCGGCTTGGTCTTGAGCTCGCCGGCGGCGGTGATGAAGGGCACGTAGGTCAGGTGCACGAAAGCCGAGTTGTTCGGCCCGAGCTTCAGGGCCATCTGGCGCACCGCTTCCAGGAAGGGCAACGATTCGATGTCGCCCACCGTGCCGCCGATTTCCACGATGGCCACGTCGACCTCGTTCGGCGTCGCCAGGCCGGCGCCGCGCCGGATGTATTCCTGGATTTCGTTGGTGACGTGCGGAATGACCTGCACCGTCTTGCCCAGGTAGTCGCCGCGGCGTTCCTTCTCCAGCACGCTCTTGTAGATCTGGCCGGTGGTGAAGTTGTTGGCCTTGCGCATGCGCGTGGTGACGAAGCGCTCGTAGTGGCCCAGGTCGAGGTCGGTTTCGGCGCCGTCGTCGGTGACGAACACCTCGCCGTGCTGGAACGGCGACATCGTGCCCGGATCGACATTGATGTACGGATCGAGCTTGATGAGAGTGACTTTGAGGCCTCGCGATTCCAGGATCGCAGCGAGGGAGGCTGAGGCGATTCCCTTGCCCAGGGAGGACACCACACCGCCGGTGACGAAGACGAATTTGGTCATGTCAGGTACGGAAGGTGAGCTTCCGTGGAGGTGGTAAAGCGGGATTATAGGGGGTTGGGTGTCGGGCGGAAGTGTTCAGTTGTGCCCTGCGTCGCTTTCCACAGAGGCACCTCGCGTCGCGTCAGGCGGTGCCCGGCGCGGGCTCATACTGCGGCGGTCGACGCTGCGCGCCGACTTCGCTGTGCTGATCGGGCTGGAGCCGGCGCGGGCAACTCCCTGCGCGTTTGCAAGCAAACGCTCCGGTCAAACAGTGCCCGCGAAGTCAGTTCACGATAAAAATTCGGTGCCCGAATTTTTCCGGCTCCAG
>JAZKIV010000068.1:0-2808 GCA_040384685.1 Pseudomonadota bacterium
CCCTCCCCGCAGGTGCCTCACGCGGCGGCCGCGCCTCTCTCGAGCGCCGACCCCGCACCGCCGCCCACCGGCCCCCCGCCGCCCACGCGCGGACGCGGCGGCCGTGACGGCACACCCGCTGGCCGGGGATGCCAAACGAGCGCCGGCGGCGGTCGCAACACAGCCGTCCCGGTCGGAGCCGCCCAACGGCGGCCGCCGGCTGCTCCCTCAACGCCCGCGGCCACCACACCGCCGCACCCAGCGAGCACCCAGCGCGCCGCGCGCCGCACCTCGGCAGCGCGGAGCCGCGCCACGCGCGGTTTGCGACGAGCCGCTAGGCAGCCGCAGCCGCCCACTCGAGCACGCGTTCGGCCGCGGGTCAAGGTGCCTCAACGCGTGCCCGGCGGCGCCCACGGCCCGTGGGCCCGGGCGTTTCTCGCAGCCTTGCTCCGCGTGACCGACGCCGCGGCGCACGCGACAGGGCCGCACGCCGCGGAGGAGGTTCACGCCGCGCTGGAAGCCCTCGCGGATCTGCCGCGCCGAGTGCTGGCGGGGGACGGACGGTCCTCGTCCGCGCGCGCGCGCCACATCACGGCGCGTGTGGCGCGCATGGAGGCTGGCGCCCCGCTGGACGATGAGGACGGCGCGGGCGGCGCTGCCGACACCTCAGCCACGCGCCGCCGGACCCTCTCGGAAGACCAGCTCTTAGCACGCCGCATCCAGGCGCGCCTTGAAGACGGCAGCGTCACTCGTGCGGCGCGCGCCCTGGCGTCGCTGCCGCTCGCGGACCCGACCTCGCCGGCCACGATAGCCGCTTTGCGTGCCAAGCACCCCGACGCGCCGCCGCCGGTGCTTCTCGACGATGACACGCCGGCGCTCCAGATAAGCGCGGAGACGCTGCAGCACGTCCTACGCGACCTCGAGGGCAAGACGGGCAAGGCGTCCGGTCCCACACAGCTGACCTATGAGCACATCCTGGCCGCCACAAAAGCCTCTGCCGAGGCCCTCAGCGCCACGCTTGCTTTCGTCAACCTCATCCTCGGCGGCGAGCTCCCGCGTCACAGCTCGCTGCTGGACTCCTCGCTGGTCGGCCTGCGCAAGCCGGACGGCGGCGTACGGCCCATTGCCATCGGCGAGGTGTGGGTCCGCCTCGCGGGGCTATGCGCCCTCCACGCCTGCGCTGACGCCGGCAGAGACCTCGCCCCCCTGCAACTCGCGGTGGGCGTGTCTGGGGGCGTGGAGGCAACCGTCCACGCCCTCCGCGCGTCGCTGGCCGAGGACACAAGCCGCGCCCTACTGGCGATTGACTTCGCCAACGCATACAACAGCGTGGACAGATCGGCCGTCTTTGCCGCGGTCAAACGCCGCGCCCCGGGCCTCCTGCGATATGCGCAGTGGTCGTACGGCACGGCGACCGACTTGCACGTCGTGGGCGCGCCGACGGGCACGCCGCCGATCAAGTCGAGCACGGGCGTGCGCCAAGGCGACACGCTGGGCATGTTTTTCTTCGCGCTCGCCCTGCAGGGGGCCCTGGAGGAGGCCCGCGCCGCGGCGCCGGACGCGCCGACTGCTTCCATTGCCGACGACGTCAATCTGACGGGCGCGCCAGACGACTTGCGCCAGGCGTACACGACGCTCACGGACGCCGCGGCCGCCATTGGACTACGGGTGCAGCCCGCCAAGTGCGCCATCACCGGCGGGCAGCCGCACGAAGTTGCACGCCTCGCCGCAGACTTGGGCGTGCAACACCGCCCGGAGGGCGTCACGGTGTGCGGCACGCCGATCGGCACAGATGCGTACGTAACGGACGCGTTAGCCGCCCGCGCCGCCGATGTCACGGCGATGGTGGCCCTGCTGATGCGCCTGCCCGTGGCCAAGCAGTCACAGTTTGTCCTGCTTCGAGCCTCGATGGCTCCGCGCATGGCTCACTTGCTGCGCACGGTACGGTGGGAGCTGCTGGAACCCAGCACGCGCGCGGTGGAACGCGCCGTCTCGGACGCGGTCGCCGACATCTTCCGTCTGCCGGAGCGGGGCGCCGAGCGGGCGCGGCAGCAGATGACGCTTCCCCTGCGCCATGGCGGCCTGGGCCTGCGCGTGGTCCAGGCCGTCGAGGCAGACGCGGCTCTGCTCTCAGGGGCGGCCAAAGCCCAGGCCGCCATGCTGGACGGCCCGGAGGCGTGCCGGCCCTTCTGCGGCGCGTCCAGGCCGCCCCTGCTTGCCCGGTGGCCGGCCGTGCACGCTTTCGGAGACCCAAGCGCCGAGTGGGGCCCGGGGGCGGTGGAGCTGCCGGACCAGTTCGTGCTGGACACGCTGCCCCTTGTGCAGACCACCGTCTCCAGACTGGTGGGCGACAGTGCCGGAGCCGCCTTCCTCGCCTCTTGCGACGTTTCCACGGTTGGCGGCCAGCGTGACGCCTCGCGGCTGCGCAGCGCGGCTAGCGGCCACTCCTCGGCGTGGGTGTCCGCGTCTCTGGCGCCGACCACCACGCGCCTGGCTGACCATGCCTTCGTCATGAGCGGCAGGCACATGCTCGGCCTGGGGGTGCCCTCGTCGGTTGGCCTGCCGCCCTGCGAGTGCGGCTCGGCCGACTCCACGCAGCCCGACCATGCACTGGCTTGCCGGTGCAACGCCGGTCGCTTGACCTTGCGCCACAACTACTTGACTTCGGTCTTGGCGCGTATTGCGAACCGCGCGGGCTGCGCCGTCAGCAAGGAGCCCTGCTACAACCACCTCACGGCGAGCGCCGCCCCGGGCGGCACCCCGGGCCAGCGGCGTGGCGACCTCCTGATCACCATGCCGGACGGGCGCATTGTAGTCGTCGATGTGGTC
>JAZKIV010000069.1:0-45907 GCA_040384685.1 Pseudomonadota bacterium
CGCGCGCTGTTGCCGGTGCCCGAGGCGCGGCTGGACAGGATGGCGTGGTTGTAGTCGCCGATATAGCGCTTGCGCACCAGCAGGCTCGGGAAATACTTCAGCGCGTCCTCGCTGTCGGCGGCGTTGATGCCCTGCGCGATCTGCTCGCGCGTGATGCCCTCCATGGTGGCGGGAACCTGTGTGGGCAGCGAACTGGCCTGGCCGCCGGTGATGGTGACCACGCCCAATTCCTTGGTGGGTGCGTCGGCCGCATGGGCGTGCGTCCAGGCAAGGGGGAATGCGACGGGAAGTGCGGCGGCCAATGCGGCCGCCGCGCGAAAAACAGGCATGAACGCCTCCGGTGATGCCGATGAGCGAGGCGGCAGGGCTGCGAAGCCATGCCGCCGACTGCGTCAGGAAATCAGGACCGGAGGTGGACCGCGCGCCGGCAGCGGCGCGGCGGTGAGTGCCGCGATGCGCGCGGCGGGAATCGGCTGGACCGCGCGGCCCAGCGGTTGGGGAGCGGGCAACACCACCTGCGCGGCCGGCGGCGGCGCGGCAAGCGGGATGCACAGCGGGCAATCCAGCGTGTGGCTGGCGGCCGTCGTGCCGTCGGACATCTCGCCCTTGACCACCAGCTTGATGGCGCCGCCGGCCGAGCAGACCAGGTCCACCGCCTGCGGCTTCACCAGCGGCGAGGCCACCGCCACGCCCAGCGACAGCGCGAACCACACCAGCACCCAGCGGGCGAGAGTGGCGGCGTTGCGCAGGCGTTGCATGGCGCGATTATCCCTGCAAGGCCTTGGCCGTGGGTTCAGCCGTGAATCTTCTCGCCGCGCCCGAGCATCTCGACGAACTGCGCGATCCGCTTGGCCCGTGTTTCCGGCCGCACCGCCTGCTGCACGCGGTACAGGATGGCGTAGCGGTTGGCGCGGTCCAGCGCCTGGAAGAACGCGCGCGCCTTCGGCTTGCGGTCCAGCGCGGCCTGCAGGTCGGCCGGCACTTCGGCGGTGGACGACGGCGCATAGGCGCGGTCCCAGCGGCCGTCGGCGCGGGCCGCTTCGACGGCGGCCAGGCCCGGCGGCTGCATGCGGCCGGCGGCGGCCAGCCGCTCCACGTGTTCGCGGTTGCGCTGCGACCAGGGGCTGCGCGCGGTGCGCGGCGTGAAGCGCTGCAGCCAGGCGCGCTCGTCCTCGGGCTTTTTCTGGCCGTCGATCCAGCCCCAGCACAGCGCGACGTCCAGCGCCTCGGCGTACGTCACGCTCTTCAAGCCGCCGCCCGCCTTGGCGATGCGCAGCCACAGCCCGCCGCCGCCATCGTGGTGCTTCGCCAGCCAGCGCTCCCACGCGGCCGCGGTGGCGAACAAGCGGACCGGTTCGGCGGCCGCGGCCATGCTCAGAACTTCGGCGCGCGGCGCTCGCGCAGCGAGGCCACGCCTTCGCGCACGTCGGCACCGCCGAAACCCATGAATTCCAGCGCCAGCGAGGCGTCGAAGGTCGGGCCGGCCTGGCGCAGCCAGTTGTTGAGCGCGTACTTGGTCCAGCGGATCGCGCTCTGCGAGCCGTTCGCCAGCTTGTCCGCCACCTCGTAGGCCTTGGGCAGCAGCTGGTCGTCGTCCACCGCCAGCGACACCAGGCCGATGCGCTCGGCTTCCTCGCCGCTCACCGGCTCGCACAGCAGCAGGTAGTACTTGGCCTTGGCCATGCCGCACAGCAGCGGCCAGATGATGGCGGCGTGGTCACCGGCCGCCACGCCCAGCCGGGTGTGGCCGTCCACGATCTTCGCGCCGCGCGCGGCGATGGAGATATCGGCCAGCATGCCGGCCACCAGGCCCGCACCCACCGCCGGGCCGTGCATGGCGCTGACGATCGGCTTGTCGCAGTTGATGACGTTGTAGACCAGGTCGCGCGCTTCCTTCCACACGCGGTGGCGGATCTCGACGTCGTCGGCCATGTCCTGCACCAGGCCCAGGTCGCCGCCGCCGGAAAAGCCCAGGCCTTCGCCGCGCAGCACGGCGCAGCGCACGCTGTCGTCGGCGCTCACATCGCGCCAGATCTCGGCCAGCTCGCGGTGGCCGTCGTGCCCGGCGGTCGGCAGCTTGCCGTTGGCGGCCTTCATCTGGATGTCCAGCACGGAGTCATCCGGGCCGCGGCGGGTGAGGTTCAGGGTGGTGTAGCGGCTGGGGTCGATGGTCGTCGTCATGGAGTCGTCGTGCTTGGAAAAGAAATCATTCGGCGCCGAAGGCCACGCGGCGCACCGCGAAGCCGCGCGCGCGCATCAGCTCGGGCAGCGCCTGCGGGCCGGTCATGTGCAGCATGCCGACGCCGGCGAACACGCGCGCGCCGCCGGCGTGCAGCGCGGCCAGCCGGTCGGCCATGCCGGGATTGCGCCCGTCGTTGATGCGGCGGAACAGCGCCTCCTCGGCCGGCGTGTCCATGCAGCGGCACCATTGCCTGAAATCGGCCAGCGCCTGCAGGTCGCCCTCGGCCCAGGTGGCGGCCATCTTGTCCAGCATCCCTGCGGCCGCGTCCGAGCTCAGGTCGTCCAGCGCCTGGTCGACCAGCTCGCGTTCCTCGGCGTCGCTGCCCGGCGTCAGCACGGAGAGCTGGTCGGCCGCCCACTCCAGCCCAACCAGGCGCTTGCCGCCGCCCTGCGCGATGCCCATCAGCAGGAACTCGGTCGCCGCCTCGAAGTGCAATCCCTGCCGGCGTGCCGCGCCCAGCACGATCGCCATCGCCTGCATGAAGGGGCGCTGGGTGTCCAGGGCCGCAGCGGGCAGGCACACAGCGGCGGCCTCCTTGCGGATGCGCTCCCTGCGCGGCGCATCCAGCACGCGTGCGGCGATGGCCGGGTCGGCCGGCTGCGACAGCACCTGCTGCTCGCGCGGGTCGCTGAAGTCCAGTTCCAGCGCCACCGTGTCGCTGGCGCGCAGCGCGGCCATCACGCGCGGGCCGGGCACCAGCCATTCCAGCCGGCCGACGTGCATGGTGCCGTACAGCCAGGAAGTCCGGCCATCCTTGTCCAGGCGCCACAGCAAACCGCGGTCGCGCGGCGCCGCGGCCGCGCGCTTGACCGCTTCCTGCACGGCTTCGGCCGACGGCGGCGGCACGCAAGAAGGCGCGGTCGCGGGCTGCTGCTGCGCCCAACCCATCAGCGGCAGGGCCAGCACCAGGCCCAGGATGCGCCGGGCGCAAGTGATCCATTGCATGGCGCCGGATTGTGCGCCATGCGCCAGGTGTCCGCGCAAGCGCCGGTTGCCCTGTAGGTTCGCTCCTACGCGGGCAAGCGTCGGCCGCGTCTGGAGTTCAGCAGCAGCCTCTGTTAGGGTCAGCCCGCATGACTTTCGTGGAGATGCTTTGCCCTTCATGCGCCTTGTTCCTGGACTTCGACGGCACCATGGTCGACATCGCGCCCCAGCCGGAAGCGGTGCGCGTGCCGCAGCAGCTGATCGACAGCATGGCCTGGCTGCATGAGTACCTGGGCGGCGCCGTGGCCGTCATTTCGGGGCGCACCATCGCCCAGATCGACGCCTTTCTCCACCCCCTGCGCCTGCCGGTGGCCGGCGTGCACGGAGCCGAACGGCGCGACGCCGTCGGTGCGCTGAGCCGCATGGCCGCTCAGCCGCTGGACAAGGTGGATGCCACGGTGGCGGCGCTGGTGCGCGCGCACCCGGCGCTGCGCCTGGAGCACAAGGGCAGCTCGATTGCATTGCACTACCGCCAGGCGCCCGAGCTGGAAGAGCTGTGCCTGCACGCCATGCAGGAAGCGGTAGAGGCTTCGCCCGGGCTCACGCTGCTGCGCGGCAAGATGGTGGTGGAAGCCAAGCCCGGCGGCGCCAGCAAGGGCCGCGCGATCGAGGACTTCCTGCGCGAATCGCCGTTCGCCGGCCGCGTGCCGCTGTTCATCGGCGACGACATCACCGACGAGGCCGGCTTTTCGGCCGTGCAGCGCCTGGGCGGGCTGGGCATCAAGGTCGGCGAAGGCCCCACCGTCGCCTGGCAGCGCCTGCCCGATCCCGCGGCGCTGCGCCAGGAACTGCAGGCGGCGATGGCCGCCAGGACGACCACAAGAACACCGGCACCATGACAAACGCATACCAGCCTTCCCTTCAGTTGGGCGTGATCGGCAACTGCGCCTACAACGCCCTGGTCGACGAGCGCGGCCGCGTCGTGTGGTGCTGCCTGCCGCGGTTCGACGGCGACCCGGTCTTCAACGGGCTGCTGGACCCCAGCGAGAACGGCGCGTTCTGGGCCTTCGAGCTGGAGGACTTCGCGCGCAGCGAGCAGCAGTACGAACCCAACACCGCGGTGCTGCGCACGCGCCTGTACGACAGCCGCGGCCAGGGCATCGAGATCACCGATTTCGCGCCGCGCTTCTTCAACCGCGGCCGCACTTTCCGCCCGCTCACGCTGGTGCGCCGCGTCAACGTGCTGGGCGGCTCGCCCCGCGTGCGGGTGGTGCTGCGCCCGCGCTTCGACTGGGGCCGCGCGCGCCCGGTGGTGACGCAGGGCAGCACCCACATCCGCTACGTCGGCCCCAGCCAGACGGTGCGCCTGAACAGCGACGCGCCGCTGTCGTACCTGCTGTCGGAAGACTATTTCGTGTTCGACCGGCCGATGAACTTCATCCTGGGCCCCGACGAGACCCTGCTGACCGGCATCGAGGACACCGCGCGCGGCTTCGAGCAGGAGACCATCGCCTATTGGCGCAATTGGTCGCGCGCGCTGTCGCTGCCGCTGGAGTGGCAGGACGCGGTGATCCGCGCCGCCATCACCCTGAAGCTGTCGCTGTTCGAGGACACCGGCGCCATCATCGCCGCCATGACCACCAGCATCCCGGAGGCGCCGAACAGCGGGCGCAACTGGGACTACCGCTACTGCTGGCTGCGCGACGCCTTCTTCGTGGTGCGCGCGCTCAACAGCATCTCCGAAGTGGCCACCATGGAGGAGTACCTGCGCTGGCTGACCAACGTGATCGTGCGCTCCGGCGGCGGCCACATCCAGCCGCTGTACGGCATCGGCCAGGAAGAGAAGCTGCCCGAGGCGATCCTGGGCCACCTGCCCGGCTACCGCGGCATGGGGCCGGTGCGCGTGGGCAACCAGGCGCAGGAGCACTTCCAGCACGACGTGTACGGCAACATCGTGCTGGGCGCGGCCCAGGCCTTCCACGACCACCGCCTGCTGCGCCGCGCCGGCCGCGCCGAATTCGGCTTCCTCGAAGCGGTGGGCGAGCAGGCGTTCCGCGTCTACGACCAGCCCGATGCCGGCATGTGGGAGCTGCGCACGCGCGCGCGCATCCACACCTCGTCGGCGCTCATGAGCTGGGCCGCCTGCGACCGCCTGGCCAAGGTGGCGTCGGTGCTGGGCCTGCCCGAGCGCATCCGCTTCTGGCGCGAACGCGCCGACACGATCCGCGCGCGCATCCTCACCGAGGCCTGGAACGAGGAGCGCGGCGCGTTCGCCGAAAGCTTCGGCGGGCGCGACCTGGACGCCAGCGCGCTGCTGATGGCGGAGGTCAACATCATCGACCCGAACGACGCGCGCTTCGTCTCCACGGTGGACGCGCTGGAGCGGTCGCTGTGCGACGGCCCGTACATGCGCCGCTACGAGGCGCCCGACGATTTCGGCAAGCCGGAGACGGCCTTCAACATCTGCACCTTCTGGCGCATCGACGCGCTGGCGCGCATCGGCCGCAAGGCGCAGGCGCGCGAGATCTTCGAGGTGATGCTGGCCAGCCGCAACCGCCTGGGCCTGCTGTCGGAGGACACGCACCCGGTCACCGGCGAGATGTGGGGCAATTTCCCGCAGACCTACTCCATGGTGGGCCTGATCAACGCCGCGGTGCGCCTGTCGGCGCCGTGGGACACGGTCATCTGAAAGGACGAATGTCGCGCCTGGTCGTCGTTTCCAACCGTGTTGCCGACCCGCGCAAGACCGCCGCGGGCGGACTGGCCGTGGCACTGGCCGACGTGCTGAACAAGACCGGCGGCCTGTGGTTCGGCTGGAGCGGCAAGGTGGTGGAGGCCGACGAGGGCGGGCGGCCCGGAGAAGGCGCGGTGCACACGCAGCAGGCCGGGCCGACCAGGCTGGTGACCGTGGACCTGAGCCGCGAGGACCACGACGCCTACTACATGGGCTACTCCAACGGCGTGCTGTGGCCGGTGTGCCATTACCGGCTCGACCTGGCCGACTTCGACGCCGGCTACATCGGCGGCTACCGCCGCGTGAACCAGCTGTTCGCACGCAAGCTGCTGCCGCTGCTGCAGGACGACGACGTGATCTGGGTGCACGACTACCACCTGATCCCGCTGGCGGCCGAACTGCGCGCGCTGGGCTGCCGCCAGCGCATCGGCTTCTTCCTGCACATCCCGCTGCCGCCGCCGCTGATCCTGGCCGCCATTCCGGGCCACGACTGGCTGATGCGAGGGCTGTGCGCCTATGACCTGCTGGGGTTCCAGAGCGAGGCCGACTTCGGCCACTTCGGCCGCTACATCGAGACCGAGGCGCGGGCGCAGCTGGTCGAGCCGGGGCGCTGGCGGGTGTTCGGCCGCGTGGTGCAGGCCGGCGCCTTCCCGATCGGCATCGACGTGGAGGAATTTACCGCGCTGGCCGAGGCGCCCGAGGGGCGCGAGATGTTCCACCGCATGCGCAACGAATACTCGCGGCGCAAGCTGCTGGTGGGCGTGGACCGGGTCGACTACTCCAAGGGCCTGCCGCACCGGCTGCGCGCGTTCCGCGAGATGCTGCAGAAGTACCCGGAGACGCGCAACAGCGCCACCCTGATCCAGATCGCCTCGCCCAGCCGCGAGAACGTGAGCGCCTATACCGACCTGCTGCACGAGATGGAAAGCCTGTGCGGCGCCATCAACGGCAACTACGGCGAGCTGGACTGGATGCCGGTGCGCTACATCCACCGCACCGTGGCGCGCCCGCGCCTGCCCGGCATCTACCGCGCCGCGCGGGTGGCGCTGGTGACGCCGCTGCGCGACGGCATGAACCTGGTGGCCAAGGAATTCATCGCCGCGCAGGACCCGGCCGACCCGGGCGTGCTGGTGCTGTCGCGCTTTGCCGGCGCCGCCGAGCAGCTGAAGGAAGCGCTGCTGGTCAACCCCTACGACACCGAGGGCACGGCCGGCGCCATCCACCTGGCGCTGCAGATGCCGCTGGAGGAACGCCAGGCCCGGCACCGCGCGCTGATGGACACCATCAAGCGCTACGACGGGCACTGGTGGTGCGACAGCTTCCTGGATGCCTTAGGGAAAGCCAAGGCCGAGGAGACCGGGACTCCCTGGCTCAGGCTCTGATCAGCGCCCCGGCAGCTTCACCACCGCCTGTTCGATCGCACCGAACATGCTCTGGCCGTCCTTGCCCTTCATCTCGATCTTGATGGTGTCGCCGAACTTCATGAATGCGGTGCCGGGCTTGCCGTCCAGGATGGTCTCGATGGCGCGCTTCTCGGCGATGCAGGAATAGCCTTTCACCCACTCCTTCTTGCCGTCCTTCTCGATGGCGCGGTTGCTGATGGTGCCGCTGCCGACGATGGAGCCGGCGCGCACGTTGCGGGTCTTGCAGATGTGGGCGATCAGCTGGCCGAAGTGGAAGGTCATTTCCTGGCCGGCGTCGCACATGCCGACGGTGCGGCCGTTCCACTGGCTTTGCACCGTGAGGTGCAGCTTGCCGCCCTGCCAGGCGTCGCCCAGCTCGTCCAGCGTCACCGCCACCGGGCTGAAGGCGGTGGAAGGCTTGCTCTGGAAGAAGCCGAAGCTCTTGGCCAGTTCGTCGGGAATCAGGTTGCGCAGGCTCCAGTCGTTGGCCAGCATCACCAGGCGGATGCCGTCCAGCGCCTGCTCGGGCGTGGCGGTCATCGGCACGTCGCCGGTCACCACCGCCACCTCGGCCTCGAAGTCGATGCCCCAGTCCTCGGTGACGAAAGGTGCCTCGTCGGTGGGGCCCAGGAAGTCGTCGCTGCCGCCCTGGTACATCAGCGGCTCGGTGTAGTAGTTGGCCGGCACCTGGGAGTTGCGCGCCAGGCGCACCAGCTCCACGTGGTTGATGTAGGCCGAACCGTCGGCCCACTGGTAGGCGCGCGGCAGCGGCGCCATGCACTGCTTCGGATCGAACGGGAAGGCGTGGCGCGCCTTGCCCTGGTTCAGCGCCTCGTACAGGTCCTGCAGCTGCGGCGCGAGGAAGCCCCAGTCGTCCAGCACCTGCTGCAGTTTGGCCGCGATGCCGGTCGCATAATGCGCCGTGCCCAGGTCGCGCGAGACCACCACCAGTTGCCCGTCGCGCGAGCCGTCCTTGTACGTCGCAAGCTTCATCGTTTGCCCTCGGGTTTTGAATGCGCTAGAGTCAACCCGACTTTTACGCATTGCGAAATGAATTTACCTAAACGTAATTGTAGCCCGCGTACCGCATGACCACCAAGGAACGCGCCGGCATCCAGTCCGTGGAAGTGGGTTTCGGCCTGCTGCAGGCCCTGGGCCAGGCGGCGGGGCCGCTGATGCTGCGCGACCTGGCCAAGGCGGCCGGCATGAGCGCCGCCAAGGCGCACCGCTACCTGGTGAGCTTCCAGCGGCTGGAACTGGTGGTGCAGGATGCCGCCTCGGCCCGCTACGACCTCGGGCCCGCGGCGCTGAAGCTGGGCCTGGCCTCGCTGGAGCGGCTGGATGCGGTGAAGCTGGCGCGCGAGCGCCTGGCGCGGCTGATGGCCGACATCGGCCACACGCTGGCGCTGGCCGTCTGGGGTAACCACGGCCCGACCATCGTGCACTGGGAAGAGTCGCCCCAGGCCGTCACCGTCAACCTGCGCCTGGGCGACGTGATGCCGCTCTTGTCCTCCGCCACCGGCCGCTGCTTCGCCGCCTACCTGCCCCGCGAGGCGATCGCCGGCATGCTGAAGGACGAACTGGCGCGCGCGCAGAAGCAGGGCCGCACCGACGTGCCCGCCAACATGGCTGGCGTGCAGGAAATGCTGGAAGAAGTGCGCATGCGCGGCGCGGCGCGCGTGGTCGACACGCTGCTGCCCGGCATCGTCGGCTTCTGCGCGCCGGTGTTCGATTCCGACGGCCACATCGTGCTAGGCATGGTGGCGCTCGGGCCGACCGGCACCTTCGACCCGAGCTGGGGCGGCGCGGTGGAGCGGCCGCTGCGCGACGTGGCGGCGCAGCTGTCCAGCGACCTGGGGCACAAGGGATGACAGCCGCACCGCTGCGCCGGCTGGCCCTGCTGGCGGGCGCGGTGCTGGCGGTGCACCTGGTGCTGCTCGGCGCGGCACCGCAGCAACTGGTGCTGCATCCGCCGGTGCAGGCCACGCGGACCTTCGTGGTGCGGCAGGTCGCCGCCGAGGGACCGGCGCAGGCGCCCGCGCCTGCGCCCGCTGCGGCAAAGCCGGCCGCTGACGCGCCGACCTCCATCGCCGTGCCGGCCCCGGTTCTGCCCGCGCCGGAACCCGCGCAAGCCGCCGCGGCACCCGCGTCCCAGCCCGCCGCTGCCGCCCCGCCGCCCGCGCCACAGCCCGCCATCGAGGCCGCCTCAGTGCAGCCCACCGTGCTGCCCGATCCGGTACGGGTGCACTACGACGTCACCATCCGCGCCAAGGGGCTGACGGTGCCGGCGCGCGCGCAGCTCGATTGGCGCCACGACGGCGGCACCTACGAAGCGCGGATGGAAGTCGACGGCGCGCTGATCCCCAAGCGCGTGCAGGAGAGCGCGGGCGCCATCACGCCGCAGGGCCTGGCGCCCAGCCGCTTTTCCGACCACGGCCGCAACGAGGAGGCCACGCATTTCGAGCGCGGCCAGGGCAAGCTGGTGTTCAGCAACAACCGCCCCGAGCAGCCCCTGCAGGCGGGCATGCAGGACCGCCTGAGCGTGGTGGTGCAGCTGACCATGCTGGTGGCGGGAGACCCCGGGCGCTTCCAGCCGGGCGTGGCGATCGCGATTCCCACCGCCAGCACGCGCGATGCCGAGACCTGGGTGTTCACCGTGCAGGGCGAGGAAGACCTGCAGCTGCCCGGGGGCAATGTGCGCGCGCTGAAGCTGCAGCGCAATCCGCGCAAGGAATACGACCAGCAGGTGGAGCTGTGGCTCGCGCCCCGCATGGATTACGCCCCTGTGCGCCTGCGTCTGACAAACCCCAACGGCGATTCGTCGGATTTGCGCTGGGCCTCCACCGACAAAGGCTGAGTTTGCCGAAGTCTTAGTCTGGAGGCATCGGCATGGACCGGCATCCGCCGTCCGGCGTTTTCCCCGACAACCTTGAAACGGGGCCGAACGTTGCCACGTACAAGGCAAGAGGAATACGACCATGCAAATGCTTTATGACTCGGATTCGTTCGTCGTCGTGCACCTGCAGGCCAACGAGGCCTCCGAGGGCGAAACCCTGCCGGAGGTGGTGCGGCACGGCTTCGAGATCGTCGACAAGCGCTCCAACAAGGAGGTCTACCTCGACGGCTCCTGGGCCGACGCCTTCCAGCGCCAGATCAACGCCTGGCAGCTGAACACGCCGACGCAGGAAGAAGTCGAGGCCACGCTCGACGGCTACGCCGAACTGGCCCAGAACCCTTTGGTGATCCATTGACGGCAGCGCTGCCGACCTAGGGTAAGCACCGGCCGGGCCGCCGGTGCGCGCCGCTTCCAAGTTGCCGAGAATGGCAGGGTCTTCCACCCGCAAGGCCCGCCCTCATGTCCTCCCCCGCTTTCCCCGACGAAGCACGTGCGCGCCGCGAGCTCGCCGCCTGCTACCGCCTGTTCGACCACATGGGCTGGACCGAGGGCATCTACAACCACATCACCCTGCGCGTGGGCGCCGACAGCGGCCGCCCCCACTACCTGATCAACCCGTTCGGGCTGCACTACACCGAGGTCACACCGGAGAACCTGGTGAAGATCGACGTGGACGGCAACGCGGTGGAGGACAGCCCGTATCCGGTCAACCGCGCCGGCTTCGTGATCCACAGCGCGATCCATGCCGCGCGTCCGGATGCGCACTGCGTCATGCACGTGCACACCACCGCCGGCGTCGCCGTGGCCTGCAAGGAGAGCGGGCTGCGCCACGACAACTTCTACAGCGCCATCCTGTACGACCAGGTGGCCTACCACGACTACGAGGGCGTCACCACCGGGCTGGACGAACAGCCGCGGCTGGTGGCCTCGCTCGGCCGCAAGGCCTTCCTGATCCTGCGCAACCACGGCCTGCTGGCCGTCGGCCCGACGGTGGCCGAATGCTTCCAGCGCCTGTGGACCCTGCAGCGCGCCTGCGAAATCCAGCTGGCGAGCGACGCCGGCGCCGGCGCCAACCGGCCGATCCCGGTGGAGGTGCTCCAGCGCGTGCCCGCCACCCAGGCCGGCATGAACGTGGACAAGGACGAGAACAACGCCCAGCGCATGTTCGACGCGATGCTGCGTCGCGCCGGCATCCAGCCCGGCTGAGCGATCCCGCAAGGATGGCGTGCCGCCGCTACCATGCGGCATGCCGCGCCACCGCCTGAGCTCGATCTTCCCTTTGCTCGCAGCCCTGCTGCTGCCGGGCTGCGCCCTGTTCTCGGTCGGCGACGCACTGCTGCTGGGCGAGCAGCACGACGCGCCCGAGCACCGGCACCTGCAGCGAGAATGGGTCGAGCGGCTGGCCGCGCGCGACCGCTTGGCCGCGCTGGCGCTGGAAATGGCCGACCAGGGCGCCAGCACGGCCGGGCTGCCGGCCGGCGCCGACGAGGCCCAGGTGCGCGAAGCTCTGCGCTGGAACGCGCAGAGCTGGCCCTGGGACGTGTACGCGCCGGTGGTGATGGCGGCCGTGCGCGCCGGCGTGCCGGTGCTGGGCGCCAACCTGCCGCGCGACCAGCTGCGCGAGGCCATGGAAGACCCGCAGCTCGACGTGCTGCTGCCGGAAGCGTCGCTGCAGGCGCAGCGGCAGGCGGTGCGGCTGGGGCATTGCGGGCTGCTGCCGGAAGCGCAGATCCCGCCGATGACGCGCATCCAGATCGCCCGCGACCGCAGCATGGCACAGACCCTGGCTAGCGCCAGCCGGCCGGGCAAGACCGTGCTGCTGGTGGCCGGTGCCGGCCATGTCGATCCGCAGGTCGGCGTGCCGCGCCACCTGCCGCCGGGGGTGCGCGCGCGGCAGCTGGTGCTGCCGCCGCACGAGACCGGGAAGGACTACTGCGCCGAGCTGCGCAGGCAGCTGGGGTAGCCCGCGTTCATCGGCCGCCTGCGACAATCCGGCCGGTATGAATCAAGCTTATGTACTCACCCTGTCGTGCCCCGACCGGCCCGGCATCGTGCACGCCGTGTCGGGCTTCCTGCTCGAACGCGGCGGCAACATCGAGGAAGCCGCGCAGTACAACGACCACGCCACCGGCCTGTTCTTCATGCGCGTGCGCTTCGCCTGCGCCCAGCTCACGCGCGAGGACCTGACCACCCAGCTGCGCCTGTTCGCCGAAGCCTTCCGCATGGACTGGCAGCTGCACGTCGGCGACCAGCCGGTGCGCACCGCGATCCTGGTGAGCAGGGAGGGCCATTGCCTGAACGACCTGCTGTTCCGCGTGAAGAGCGGCCTGCTGCCGCTGGACGTGCGGGCCATCATCTCCAACCACCGCGAGTTCTACCAGCTGGCGGCCAGCTACAACATCCCGTTCCACCACATCCCGGTGACGGCGGCGACCAAGGCGCAGGCCGAGGCCCGGCAGCTCGAGGTGATCGAGGGCGAAGGCGTCGAGCTGGTGGTGCTGGCGCGCTACATGCAGATTCTGTCGAACGACATGTGCCGCCGGCTGGCCGGCCGCGCCATCAACATCCACCACAGCTTCCTGCCCAGTTTCAAGGGCGCCAAGCCCTACCACCAGGCGCATGAACGCGGCGTGAAGCTGATCGGCGCGACCGCCCACTACGTCACGGCCGACCTGGACGAAGGCCCGATCATCGAGCAGGACGTGGCGCGGGTGGACCACGGCCACACGGTCGATGCGCTCACCGCCACCGGCCGCGACACCGAAAGCCAGGTGCTGGCACGCGCCGTCAAGTGGCACAGCGAGCGGCGCGTGCTGCTCAACGGCCACAAGACCGTGGTGTTCCGCTGAGCGCTGGGCGCCGGCCGCGCTTCCTGGCACCATGACGGCATGAAGATCACCAGCTTCGACATCCGCTGCGCGAGCGTTCCCATGCCGCCGCACCGCACCGCCTCGGGCGTCATCGCGGCTTCGCCGCTGGTGCTGCTCTCAATCCATACCGATGAAGGCGTGGTGGGCCACAGCATCACCTTCACCTACGCGCCGGCCGCGCTGAAGCCCACGGCGGAGCTGATGAAGAACCTGGAGCCGCTCGCCGCCGGCCAGCCGCTGGCGCCCGCCACGCTGTCCGACGCGCTGCACGGCCGCTTCAAGATGCTGGGCGCGCAGGGCCTGGTCGGCATGGCGCTGGCCGGCATCGACATGGCGCTGTGGGATGCCTTCGCGCGCGCCCAGGGCCTGCCGCTGGTGCAGCTGCTCGGTGGCCAGCCGCGGCCGGTGCGCGCCTATGGCGGCATCGGCTACGACGGCGTTGAGGGTTCGGCCCGCGCCGCCGAGGACTGGGCGAAGCGCGGCCTGCTGGGCGTGAAGGCGAAGATCGGCTACCCGACGCTGGCCGAGGACATCGCGGTGATCCGCGCCATGCGCGCCGCGGCGGGGCCGCAGATGCAAATGATGGTCGACTACAACCAGAGCCTGTCGCCCACCGAAGCGGGCCAGCGGCTGCAGGCGCTGGACGCCGAAGGCCTCACCTGGATCGAGGAGCCGGTGGCGGCGCACGACTTCCCCGCGTTCGCCCGCCTGGCCGCGCAGACGCGCACGCCGCTGCAGGCCGGCGAGAACTGGTGGGGCCCGCTGGACTTCCGCCATGCGCTGGATGCCGGCGTGCGCGGCCACCTGATGCCCGACGTGATGAAGGCCGGCGGCGTGACCGGCTGGATGCGCGTGGCGGCGCTGGCGCAGGCCTACGGCGTGCCGGTCTCCAGCCACCTGTGGCCGGAGGTCAGCGCGCACCTGCTGATGGCCTCGCCCACCGCCAGCTGGCTGGAATACGCCGACTGGTGGAACCCGGTGCTGAAGCGCCCGCTGGTGCTGGAGCAGGGCTGCGCCGTGGTGGACGCCACGCCCGGCAGCGGCATCGAATTCGACGACGGCGCGTTGCGGAAATTCGCCGCATGAACACTCCCGTGGATCCCGCACTGCTGGCCCAGGCCGAGCGCCAGGCCGAGGTGGTGCGCGCACTGCAGAAGGCGCTGCCCGCCCACGCGCTGCTGTGGCACCGGGAAGAGACCACGCCCTACGAATGCGACGGCCTCACCGCCTACCGCGAGCGCCCGCTGGCGGTGGCGCTGCCGGAAGACGAAGCGCAGGTGCGGCAGGTGCTGAAGATCTGCCATGCGCTGCGCGTGCCGGTGGTGGCGCGCGGCGCGGGCACCGGGCTCTCCGGTGGGGCGATGCCGCACCGGCTGGGCGTGACCTTGTCGCTGGCCAAGTTCAACCGCATCCTGGAACTGAACCCCGAAAGCCGCACGGCGCGCGTGCAGTGCGGCGTGCGCAACCTGGCGATCAGCGAGGCCGCGTCGGCGCACGGGCTGTACTACGCGCCCGACCCGTCCAGCCAGATCGCCTGCACGATCGGCGGCAACGTGGCGGAGAACTCCGGCGGCGTGCATTGCCTGAAGTACGGCCTGACCCTGCACAACGTGCTGAAGGTGCGCGGCTTCACCGCCGACGGCGAGCCGGTGGAGTTCGGCGGCGACGCGCTCGACGTGCCCGGCTACGACCTGCTGGCCGTGCTGACCGGCAGCGAGGGCATGCTGGCCGTGACCACCGAAGTCACCGTCAAGCTGGTGCCGAAGCCGCAGCTCGCGCGCTGCATCATGGCCAGCTTCGGCGACGTGCGCCATGCCGGCGACGCGGTGGCGGCGGTGATCGCCGCCGGCATCATCCCGGCCGGCCTGGAGATGATGGACAAGCCGATGACCGCCGCCGTGGAAGACTTCGTGCACGCCGGCTACGACCTGGACGCCGAAGCCATCCTGCTGTGCGAGAGCGACGGCACGCCCGAGGAAGTGCAAGAAGAGATCGGCCGCATGAGCGAGGTGCTGCGCGCGGCCGGCGCGACGGCGCTGGCGGTCAGCCGCGACGAGGCCGAGCGGCTGCGCTTCTGGAGCGGGCGCAAGAACGCGTTCCCCGCGTCGGGGCGCATCAGCCCCGACTACATGTGCATGGACTCGACGATTCCGCGCAAGCGGCTGGCCGACATCCTGCTGGCGATCCAGCGGATGGAGAAAACCTACAACTTGCGCTGCGCCAACGTGTTCCATGCGGGCGACGGCAACCTGCATCCGCTGATCCTGTTCGACGCCAACGACGCCGACCAGCTGCACCGCGCCGAGCTGTTCGGCGCCGACATCCTGGAAACCAGCGTGGCCATGGGCGGCACCATCACCGGCGAGCACGGCGTGGGCGTGGAAAAGCTCAACTCGATGTGCGTGCAGTTCAGCGCCGAGGAGCGCGAGCAGATGTTCGGCGTCAAGCGCGCCTTCGATCCGCAAGGCACGCTCAATCCGGGCAAGCTGATTCCCACCCTGAACCGCTGCGCGGAGTACGGAAAGATGCTGGTGCGCGGCGGCAAGCTCGCGCATCCGGACCTGCCACGCTTCTGATCAGGCGGCTTCGTTCTCGCGCATGATGGACATGGCGAGGCACAGATCCGCCCACGCCTTCGCCTTGTCCGGCAGGTTGCGCAGGAGATACGCCGGGTGGTAGGTCACCACCACCGGCACGCCGTTGTACTGGTGCGGCCGGCCGCGCAGCCGACCGATCGGCTCGGTGGTCTGCAGCAGCGACTGCACGGCGAAACGGCCCATCGCCAGGATGATGCGCGGCTGCAGCAGCTCCACCTGCCGGCGCAGGAAAGGCTCGCACTGCGCCACTTCTTCCGGCTCCGGGTTGCGGTTGCCGGGCGGGCGGCACTTCAGCACGTTGGCGATGTAGACCTTGTGCTTGCGGCTCACGCCCAGCGGCCGCAGCATGTTGTCCAAAAGCTTGCCGGCCTGGCCGACGAAGGGCTCGCCCTGCAGGTCCTCGTTCTCGCCCGGCGCCTCGCCGATCACCAGCCAGTCGGGCCGCGTGTCGCCGACGCCGAACACGGTGTTGCGCCGGCTCTGGCACAGCTTGCAGGCGCGGCAGCCGGACACGGTCTCGGCCAGCACGTCCCAGGTCATGGTGTCGATGCCGGTGGGCCGCGCTTCGATCGCGACGGGGACCGGGACCGGACGCGCAGCCGGACGCACGGCTTGCGGCGCGGCGGGTACGGGCACTTCCGCCGCACGCGCACGCTGCGGCTGAACGGCGGCTTCGGATTCCGGCGCCGCCGCGGCAGCAGCCGCGCGCTGCGCCGGCAAAAACAGCCGCACACCCATCTCGGCCAGCATGGCGCGCTGGCGGGCGTCCAGTTGCAGGCTCATAGGCGCAAGCTCATGACGATGGCGTCCTCGCGCTTGCCGCCCGTGGCCGGGTAGTAGTTCTTGCGCTCGCCGACACGGCGGTAGCCGTAGCGTTCGTAGATGCGCTGCGCGCGGTGGTTGCTGGTGCGCACCTCCAGCCACAGCCATTGCGCGCCCTCGCCGCGCGCCCACAGGGCCAGCGCGTCCAGCATCAGCCGGCCCCAGCCCTGGCCTTGCAGCTGCGGCGCGACGGTGATGTTGAGCAGGTGCACTTCGTCCACGCCCTTCATGGCAACGAAGTAGCCGATCAGCGTGCCGCCCGCGCACAGCAGCTGCGCCTGGTAGCCGCTGCGCACCGAATCGGAAAAGTTGCCGCGCGTCCACGGGTGCTCGTACGCCGCCTGCTCCACGGCCACGATCTCGCTGAGCCGCGACTCGGTCATCGGCTCGAAGCCGGCTTCCATGGACTTGAACACTGCGCTCATCGGCCGCTCCCCGCCGCTGCCTGCTGGCGGCGCAGAGCCGCGCGCTCGTCGGTGGTCTGGGCGACTTTATCGCGGATGTACAGCGGCAGCGCATCGGCCGCCGCCCGTCCCCGCCCGGCGGCCAGTTCGGCCGGCGCGAGCCGCAGCAGCGCTTCGGCGCGCGGCTGCGCGGGCACGGCGCCGGCCGCAGCCGGAAGGCGATCCTTGTACAGCGCGATGGCGTTTCCGGCCATGTGCCAGCCCGCGGGCACCTGCACCTGTTCCGGCTGCGCGAGCTGCGGCGGCTGCGCGCATTGCCAGGCGGTTCCGTCGAATGCGTAGGCGCCCCAGTACACCTCGCCCATGCGCGCGTCCAGCAGCGCCACCACCTGCGTGACGCCGGCCTCGGCACGCGCGTCCTCGGCGAGGGCAAGCAGGGTGTCCAGCGGCAGCAGTGGCACGTTGGCGCCCATGCCCAGGCCCTGCGCCACGGCGCAGGCGGTGCGCAGGCCGGTGAACGAGCCGGGGCCGCGGCCGAAGGCGATGGCATCCAGTTCAGCCAACCGCAAACCTGCTGCATCGAGCAGCGCGCGCACGGCCGGGATCAGCGCGGCCGAGGCCTGCGCGCCGCCCGCGCCGGTGTGCGCCGTCACGCGGCCGCCGCAGTCGAGCGCGACGGACAGGGTTTCGGTGCTGGTGTCGAAGGCGAGGAAGTTCAAACGCGGGTCCGGTGGACCCCCGATTATCCGGTGCGCCCCGGATAATCCCGCGATGCAATTCCCCGACCGCGCGGTTCGCCGCCTGCTTGCTGCTTTTGGTTTGCTTTTGCTTGCGGCAGCGACCGTCGCGCAGGAGCTTCCGGCCGAGGTCGATGCCGCGCTGGCCCGCGCGAAACTGCCGCGCGACGCGGTCGCCCTCTACGTCGCGCCGGCCGACGCACCGACCATGCCGCGCCTGGCCCACCGCATCGACCAGCCGTTCAACCCGGCCTCGATGGCCAAGCTGGTCACCACCTATGCCGCGCTCGACACGCTGGGCCCCAACTTCAGCTGGGCCACGCCGGTGTACTTCGAAGGCCCGGTGCAAGGCGGCGTGCTGCAGGGCAACCTCTACATCAAGGGCCAGGGCGACCCCAAGCTGGTGATCGAGCGCATGTGGCTGCTGCTGCGCCGCATCCACGGCCTGGGCGTGCGGCGCGTCAGCGGCGACATCGTGCTGGACCGCGCCGCCTTCGAGAACGTCGCCACCGACCCCGGTGCCTTCGACGGCGAGCCGCTGCGGCCCTACAACGCCGCACCCGACGCCCTGCTGCTGAACTTCAAGTCGGTGGTGCTGACCTTCACGCCCGAGGCCGGCGGCGCGCGCGTGCAGGTCGAGCCGCCGCTGTCCGGCGTGCAGTGGCCGGCGACGGTGCCGCTGTCCAACGCGCCCTGCGGCGACTGGCGCGCCGGCCTGAAGGCCGACTACGGCGACCCGGCGCGCGTGCGCTTCACCGGCAGCTACCCGGCGGCATGCGGCGAGCGCGTCTGGCCGGTGGCCTATGCCGACCCGGCCAGCTACGCCGTGCGCGCCATCGCCGGCCTGTGGCGCGAAACCGGCGGCGAGCTCGGTGGCCAGGTGCGCGAGGGGCGCGTGCCGGCGGCGCTGAAGCCGGCCTTCGAATGGCGCTCGCCGCCGCTGGCCGAAGTGGTCCGCGACATCAACAAGTACAGCAACAACGTCATGGCCGAGCAGGTCTTCCTCACGCTCAGCCTGCACAAGCTGGGCCAGGGCAGCATGAGCGCCTCGCGCGAACTGCTGCGCGCCTGGTGGCGCGAGCGCCTGGGCGGCGAGCCGCCGGTGCTGGACAACGGCTCCGGCCTGTCGCGCACCGAGCGCATCACGGCGCGCCAGCTGGCCCAGGTGCTGCACAGCGCCTGGGGGTCGTCGCTGATGCCGGAGCTGGTGTCCTCGCTGCCGGTGTCGGGCCTGGACGGCACCCTGCGCCGCGCCGGCAACGCCGGCCTGGCGCACCTGAAGACCGGCAGCCTGCGCGACGTGGCCGGCGTGGCCGGCTACGTGCACGGCGCGAGCGGGCGGCGCTACGTGCTGGTGGCGGTGGCCAACCACGCCAACGCCGCGGCCGTGCGCCCGGCCATCGACGCGCTGGTGGACTGGGCCGCGCGCGACCGCTGAAGCTGCTCTACCGTGAAGCCCCGGCCGGGCCTTCGCGCTGAGTTTCATGCGGGCTTACCCGGTAAGCCGCGCCGCCCGCGCACGCACCGCCTAGGATGCGCACTGCGCGCGCGAATCGTCGCCGCGCCATCGCACCTGGGAGCCTGCATGCCATCCATCCGACTCAAACTCGCCGCGCTGGCCGCGGCGGCCCTGCTCGCCGCCTGCGGCGGCAGCTCGGGACCCGACTTTTCCGCCATGGTGTCGTTCGGCGACAGCCTGAGCGACGTCGGCACCTACCGCGTGGGCACGGTCGCCGCGCTGGGCGGCGGCAAGTGGACCGTCAACAGCGCCAGCGCGCAGAACTGGACCGAGATCGTCGCGGCCGCGGCCGACGTGGCTGCACCCTGCGCCGCGCAGACCGGCATGTCGCCTAACATTCCCGGCGTCACCGGCGCGCCAGTCACCAACGTGCCCAATTGCTTCGACTACGCCCAGGGCAGCGCGCGCGTGAGCCTGCCGCTGGGGCCGAACGCCGTCGGCCTGCAGGCGCCGCCCTTCAACCAGCAGACCCTGGGCTTCATGGCGATGCCGGTGGCCACGCAGATGAGCACCCATCTGGCGCGGGTCGGCGGCTCCTACAGCGGCCGCGAACTGGTAACCGTCCTGGCGGGCGGCAACGACGTCTTCATGAACCTGGCGGGCGTCTCCGCCGCGGGGGCCGGCGGCGCGGGCGCGGTGGGCGCGGCCATCGCGGCCGGCTGGTCGTCCAGCGTGCAGTCGGCGGTGGCGGCAGGCGGCGCGGCGGCGGTCAATGCGGCCGCCAATGCCGCGGTCACCAGCATGGCGGCGGCCGGCGCCGAGCTGGCCGGCCTGGTCAAGAGCCAGGTGCTGGCCAAGGGCGCGACCTTCGTGGTGGTGGTGAACCTGCCGGACATCGGCCTGACGCCGCTCGGCATGTCGCTGGACGCCAACAGCCGGGCGCTGCTCGGCAGCATGGTGACCACCTTCAATGCCCAGCTGCAGGCGGGCCTGGCCGGCACGCCGGTGGTGCTGGTGGACGGCTATGCGCGCAGCCAGGCGCAGGCGGCCAACCCGGGCGCTTACGGCATCAGCAATGCGACCACGCCGGCCTGCAGCACCACCTCGCCGGCCAATCCGCTGGGCGGCACCTCGCTGACCTGCACGCCGGCCAGCACGGTGGTGCCGGACACCAGCAGCTGGCTGTACGCCGACAGCGTGCACCCGACGCCGCTGGGCTACCGGCTGATCGCGCAGCTGGTGACCGAACGCCTGCACGCCCTCGGCTGGCTGTGAAGCGCGCCGGCCGGCGCCTGGCTTACCAGCGCTGGCTGATGCGGTCGTACGCGTAATCGCCGAACAGGCGATGCGCGTGCGGCGTGGGATAGAGCCGGTCGGCGAACACGTAATTCAGAGCATTCAGGCCGCCCACGGTGGCCGGCGTGCACAGCGCCGAGTTCACCTGGCCGGCGCCGGTGCCGATGCCGGGGCCCGGATCGATCGAGGTGCAGACCGTGTCGGTGGAATTGGTCATCTCGTAGCCGGTCGGCGCCGCCACCACCAGGTTGTAGTAGAGGGCCAGGTCCACGTACAGCACCTTGGCACCCAGGTCCACGATGGACAGCAGCAGCTGGTCGTTGAAGCGCAGGCTGGCTTCCTCCAGCAGCGACTGCTGGGCGGTCTGCGTCGCCCAGGGCGACTTGCTCAGGTTGTACGTGCCCACCACCACCACGTGGCTGGCGCCGGCGTTCACCAGGCGGCGCACCTGCGCGCCCAGGTCGGTGCCGGCCTGCTTCACGTCGGCGATCAGCTGGTCGCGCGTCTCGGCGCCGGCATTGAACTGGGCCACCTCGGCCACCACGTCGGCGATGCCGGCGTTCAGCACGATCAGGTCGTTGGATTGCACCGCGTTGCCGGCCAGGAAGGCGTCGACCTGCTCCTTCACCGTCGGCGTGGCGGCGTTGCCGGCGGCGTCGGGCTTGCTGTTGACGCGCGCATTGCCGGTGGCGTAGCCGAGCCCGCCGCCGACGGCAGGCGCCACGGTCACGCCGAAGCGGCTGGCCAGCTGCAGCGTCCAGTTGTTGATGCTGCCGTCGTTGACCGTGTAGCGCGTGCCGGTCTGCCCGACGTCGGCGAAGGCGTCGCCGAACACCACCATGCGGCTGGGATGCAGCTGCGATTCGATGCTGCCCGAGCCGCACGCGGCCAACAGGAGGGCGGATGCGGTGGCCGCGCACAGCGCGGCACGGCGCAACCAGAGTCTTGCCATGGAGTTCTCCGAAAGTCGAAGCGGCTAGTGTAGCGAGCGGGCCGCGCCGCCCGCCTGGGGGCCGGTCAGGCCGCGGCGGCGCGCTGCAGGCGGTCGCGCACGCCGTCCCATTCGGCGGCTTCGGGCGGTGCTTCCACCCAGATCAGCTGGACGCCCTGGGCGTCGAACTCGCGCAGCGCGGCGAACAATTGGCGCGCGGTCTCGGCGGCATCGTCGGGCATGCGGCGCAGCAGCACCTGCGTCGCGCGCACCCGCAGCGCCGTGCGGGCATACACCGCGATGCGCGGCCCCTCGTCGCCCAGCACGTCCAGCGCCGCCTGCAGCATGCGCCCGGTCATCAGCCGCACCTTGGCTTGCGGCGCGTAGTGCGACTCCAGCGTGCCCGAGGCGCGCGGTGCCGCGCCGGCGAGTTCGTCGGGGGAGCGCAGCCGCTCGCCGCAGGCCGCCTCCAGCTGCTCGCGCGGCAGCATGCCGGGGCGCAGCAGCACCGGAGCGGCACGGCTGCAGTCGACGATGCTGGACTCGATGCCGATCGCACAGGCCCCGCCGTCCAGCACCAGCAGGCCTGCGCCGAACTCGGCCTGCACGTGCGCGGCGGTGGTCGGGCTGACGCGCCCGAAGCGGTTGGCGCTGGGGGCGGCCAGCCCGGCGATGCCGGCGTGCGCGCAGGCCCGCAGCAGCGCCTGGGCCACCGGATGCGAGGGGCAGCGCACGCCGATGGTGTCCTGCCCGCCCGCCACCGTCGCACCCACTTCGGGCCGGCGCGGCAGGATCAGCGTGAGCGGGCCGGGCCAGAAGGCTTGCATCAGGCGTTCGGCCACCGGCGGCACCGATGCCGCGAAGGCGCCGGCGCCGGGCGCATCGGCCACGTGCACGATCAGCGGATGGTTGGCGGGGCGCCCCTTGGCACTGAAGATCTTCGCCACGGCCTCGGGGCGGGTGGCGTCTGCCGCCAGGCCGTAGACGGTTTCCGTGGGCATGGCCACCAGCTCGCCTTCGCGCAGGCGCTGCACGGCCTGCTGGATGGATGCCGGCAGCGCGCCGTCGAGCAGCATCGGCGTCGCCCCGCTCAGAAGTCCGCGATGCCGAGCAGCCGCGCGGCCTGCAGCGCGGTGGCGCGCACCTCGGCGCCGTCGGTGCCGGTCACCGTCAGGTGGCCCATCTTGCGGCCCTTGCGCGCGCTCTGCTTGCCGTACAGGTGCAGGTGCACGCCGGGCAGCGCCAGCACCTGCTGCCAGGGCGGCTGCGTTTCGGGCCCGCCGTCGCGGAACCACAGGTCGCCCAGCAGGTTGAGCATGACGGCGGGGCTGTGCTGGCGCGGCGCCACCAGCGGCAGGCCGGCCAGCGTGCGCACCTGCAGCTCGAACTGCGACACGTCGCAGCCGTCCACGCTCCAGTGGCCGCTGTTGTGCGGGCGCGGCGCCATCTCGTTGACCACCAGCCGGCCGCCGTGCAGGCCGAAGAACTCCACGCACAGCACGCCGACGTAGCCGAAGCCCTCGGCCAGCGCATAGGCGGCGTCGATGGCCTGTTGCGCCTGCGCCGCCGGCACGTTGCCGCCGAACACCTCGGTAACCGCCAGGATGCCGTCGCGGTGCAAATTGCGCTGCACCGGCAGATGGACCATGGCGCCGTCGCGGCCGCGCGCGACGATCACCGAGCATTCCACCTGCAGCGACAGCAGCTGCTCCAGCACGCAGGGCACGCGCTTGAGCGACTCCCAGGCCACCGCCAGTTCGGCGCGCGTGCCGACCCGCACCTGGCCCTTGCCGTCGTAGCCCATGCGCGCGGTCTTCAGGATGCCGGGCAGCAGGGCGTCGGCCACGGCGGCCAGTTGCTGCGCCGTCTCGATCACCGCGAAATCAGCGCAGCCGACGCCGCAGCGCTGGAAATGCGCTTTCTCGCGCGCCCGGTCCTGCGCGACCGCCACGGCCTCCGCGTCCGGCGCAACGAAGCGCTGCGCCGCCAGCTGGGCCATCGCCTGGGCCGGCACGTTCTCGAATTCGGTGGTGATGGCCTGGCACAGGCTGCCCAGGCGGGCCAGCGCCTCGGGATCGAGGTAGTCGGCGCGGATGTGGTGGTGGCTCACCAGGCCGGCCGGGCTGGCGGCATCGGGGTCGAGCACGGCGGTGAAGTAGCCCAGGCTCTGCGCCGCGTGCACGAACATCCGGCCCAGCTGGCCGCCGCCCATCACGCCCAGCGTGGCCCCGGGGAGAAGCACGTCCTGCTGCGCCATGGTCACGCTGCGGGAGGCAGGGTCATGGCGCGCGCCGCCTCGGTCTGGCGGGCCCGGAAGGCGTCGAGCTTGGCGCGCAGCGCGGCATCGGTGTTGCCCAGCATGGCCACGGCGAACAGCGCCGCGTTGGCCGCGCCGGCCGCGCCGATGGCGAAGGTGGCGACCGGGATGCCCTTGGGCATCTGCACGATGCTGTGCAGCGAATCCACGCCCTGCAGGTGGCGGCTGGCCACCGGGACGCCCAGCACCGGCACGGTGGTCTTGGCGGCCAGCATGCCCGGCAAGTGGGCCGCCCCGCCGGCGCCGGCGATGATGGCCTGCAGGCCGCGGCCGGCCGCCGACTCGGCATAGGCGAACATGTCGTCGGGCATCCGGTGGGCCGAAACCACCCGGTATTCGTGGGCGATGCCGAATTCCTGGAGAATCTGCACTGCGTGCTGCAGGGTATCCCAGTCACTGCTGGAACCCATCACCACGCCAACCTGGACCGGGGCCGCCATAGAGTCTCCTAAAGGTTGAATTTTAAGGTTTCAACCTGAGCTGCCCGCAATGATCGACGTCACCATCGAGAACTTTGAGAACGAGGTCATCGCCGCCTCGATGTCCCAGCCCGTGCTGGTGGACTTCTGGGCGCCCTGGTGCGGACCCTGCAAGACCATCGGCCCGATCCTGGAAAAACTGGAAACCGAATACGGCGGCGCCTTCAAGCTCGCCAAGATCAACTCCGACGACGAGCAGCAGCTGGCCGCCGCCTTCGGCGTGCGCAGCATCCCGACGGTGGTGCTGCTGATGAACGGGCAGCCGGTCGACGGCTTCATGGGGGCGTTGCCGGAAGGCAAGGTGCGCGAATTCCTGAGCAAGCACGTGGCGCCGCTGGAGGCCGAGGAAGAGGAGCTGCCCGGCGCCGAGGAGCCCGCGGCCGAGCTCGACCCGGCAGAGAAACTGGAGAAGCTGCAGCACGCGGTGGCCACCGACCCGGCCAACGACGAGGCCCGCTTCGACTACGTGAAGGCCCTGCTGCAGGCCGGCCGCACGGCGGACGCGAAGCGCGCCTTCGAGCCGGTGGCCACCAAGGCGCTGGCGGTGCGCCGGCTGGACGCGCTCAAGCGCTGGCTGGACGCCATCGACTTCGCGGCGGCGCAAGGCGAGGGCGCGCAGGCGCTGGCCGGCTTCGACGCGAAGATCGCGGCCGGCAAGCGCGACTTCGACGCCCGCTTCGGCCGCGCGCAGCTGCTGATGGCGCAGCAGCAGTGGACCGCCGCGATGGACGAACTGCTGGAAATCCTGATGCGCGACAAGGCCTGGAGCGAGGAGCTGGCGCGCAAGACCTACATCGCGGTGCTGGAGATCATCGAGCCGCCCAAGGCCAAGGTCGCCGACGGCCAGATCCCGCCCGACGACCCGACGCTGGCGACCTACCGGCGCCGGCTGTCGAGCGTGGTGCTGAGCTAACGCAGCAAACCGGCCAGCGTGGCGCTCCAGCGCTGGCCGGCCAGCTTGTCGAAACCGGCGGCGCTGGGGTGGATTTCGTCCAGCCAGTCGCCGTCTTCGGCGGTGGTGCCGGGCCGCGCGGGCGTCAGCACGCCGCGCGAATCGATCACCACCACGCTGGCCGATGCCCGGAACGCGTCCGCCAGCGACTGGTTGAGCCGGTCGATGACGGCGTCGGCCGCCTGCTTCATCTGCGCGGCGTTCAGGCCGGCGCCCTGCAGTACCGGGTAGACCCAGGGCCCGGCACCGAAGGCGGAACCCGCGAACGCGGCGGCCCGGGCCGGGCGGGGCTGGAAGTAGTCGTAGCCGTTCAGGATGATCGGCGCCTGGCGCGTGATGCCGCGCGGCGAGCCGTCGCGCAGGGCCACGAAGGCGCGGATGTTGGCGACGACCCGCTCGAAATCGGCGGCATAGGTCGCCGGCTCCAGCAGGCTCTGGATCTCCTGCGGGCTCAGGCCGCCCGCGATCATCTGCTCGACCCGGTCGGCGTACAGGTTCTTCAGGTCGTTGGCGCCCACCGACAGGACGATGGCGTTGAAGTCGAAGAACCTGAACAGCGCCCGGGTGCGCTTGGCCTGCCACCCCGTCACCACGTCCACCGACGTGTCGCCGATGTGGGCGACGTCGACGACGGCGGCATGGAAGGGCGTGCGGATGGCGTCGAGCAGGTTGGTGCCCACCTGGGGAACGGGCGTGAACTTGTCCAGCCACGAATCGCCTTCGGCGAACACCACCTTGGCCGGCGCATAGGCGGAGATGCCGTCGGCGATGGCGTCGATTTCCCCGCTGACGGTGTCGATGCGGATCATCCGCCGCCACGGGTCGCCCGCCGCGCTGGCGGCCGGGACTGTCCTGCTGTTCACGATCATGGAAGGCTCCCTGGGTTGAAGGCCTCCATCTTGCGGCGCGGTGCCGGCCCGGGCAACACCCGGATGGGGGATGCGCAGTGCGGCGATCCCTAGCCGGGAATCTCCGGCTCCACCAGCTGCGCCAGCGACACCAGCGATTCCTGCCAGCCCAGGTAGCACATCTCCGCCGGGATCATGGCGGGAATGCCTTCCTGCACCGCCTGCAGCTCGGTGCCGCAGGACACCTGCGTCAGCGTGACCGTGGTCTTCATGGTGCCGGGCAGGTTCGGGTCGTCGAACGTCGTCTCGTAGGCGATGCGCTGGTTGGGCACCAGCTCCAGGTACTTGCCGCCGAACGAGTGGCTGTGGCCGCTGCCGAACTGGGTGAACGTCATGCGGTAGGCGCCGCCGACCACGGGCTCCATGCTGTGCACCTCGGCGGTGAAGCCGAACGGCGGCAGCCAGCGTGCGAACGCCGCAGGCGTGAGGAAAGCGCGGTAGAGCCGCTCGGGCGGGGCGCGCAGGACGCGGTGCAGGCGGACGGTGTTGGTGGTCATGGCGATGGGCTCCTGAAATGGCAGAGGAATAGGCCTCTGCTCACACGACGAACGGCACCACGCCAAATCGACAAGGCATCAGCTTCAGCCCGCCTGCGTCAGCCGTTCCAGCGCCTCGCGGTACTTCGCCGCGGTCTTCTCCACCACCTCGGCCGGCAGGTGCGGCGCGGGCGGGGTCTTGTCCCAGGGCTTGCCGTCGATGCGCACCTGCTCCAGCCAGTCGCGCACGAACTGCTTGTCGTAGCTGGGCGGGTTGGCGCCTGAGTTGTAGGCAGCCTCGTAGCCTTCCACCGGCCAGTAGCGCGAGGAGTCGGGCGTCAGCACCTCGTCCATCAGCACCAGCGTGCCGTTTTCGTCCAGCCCGAACTCGAACTTGGTGTCGGCGATGATCAGGCCGCGCGTCAGCGCGTGGTCGGCCGCTTCCCGGTACAGCGCGATGCTGGTGTCGCGGATCTTGGCCGCCAGCCCGGCGCCGACCATCTGCACGACCTTCTCGTAGCTGATGTTCTCGTCGTGCTCGCCCATCTCGGCCTTGGCCGCGGGCGTGAAGATCGGCTCGGGCAGCTTGCTGGCGTTCTTCAGGCCCGGCGGCAGCGCCACGCCGCACACCGACTGCGACTCCTGGTACTCCTTCCAGCCGCTGCCCGCCAGGTAGCCGCGCACCACGGCCTCCACCAGGATCGGCTTCAGCCGCTTGACCAGCATCGAGCGGCCGCGCACCTGCGGCACCTCGGCGGGCGCCACCACGCTTTCCGGCGTGTCGCCGGTCAGGTGGTTGGGGCACACATGGCCCAGGCGCGCGAACCAGAACAGCGCCATGCGCGTCAACACCTCGCCCTTGCCCGGGATCGGCTCGGCCATGATGACGTCGAAGGCCGAGAGGCGGTCGCTCGCCACCATCAGCAGGCGGTCGGTGCCGACGGCATAGTTGTCGCGCACCTTGCCGCGCGCCAGCAGGGGCAGGGACGTGATGGTGGAGGTGTGCAGCGCCGCGGCCATCAGTGGACCGTCTGCGCCAGCTCGCCCCGGCTGTACTTCGCGGCGACGACCTGCAGGCTTTCGCCCTTGATCTTGCCGGCCTGGCCCTCGCAGCCGAACTCGATGTAGCGCTGCTTGCAGATCTGCTTGGCGGCTTCGCGCGCGGGCTTGAGCCATTCGCGCGCGTCGAACTTCTCGGGGTTCTCGGCCAGGAACTTGCGCACCGCGCCGGTCATGGCCAGGCGGATGTCGGTGTCGATGTTGATCTTGCGCACGCCGTGCTTGATGGCTTCCTGGATCTCTTCCACCGGCACGCCGTAGGTCTCCTTCATCTTGCCGCCGTACTGGTTGATGATGGCCAGCAGGTCCTGCGGCACCGAGGACGAGCCGTGCATCACCAGGTGCGTGCTCGGGATGCGGCGGTGGATTTCCTTGATGCGGTCGATGGCCAGGATGTCGCCGGTGGGCTTGCGCGAGAACTTGTAGGCGCCGTGGCTGGTGCCGATGGCGATGGCCAGCGCATCCAGCTGCGTGCGCTTGACGAAGTCGGCGGCCTGCTCGGGGTCGGTCAGCAGCTGCTCGCGCGTCATGGTCGCGTCGGTGCCGTGGCCGTCCTCCTTATCGCCTTTCATGGTCTCCAGGCTGCCCAGGCAGCCCAGCTCGCCTTCCACGGTGACGCCGACGCTGTGCGCCAGGTCGACCACCTTGCGCGTGACTTCCACGTTGTAGTCGTAGCTGGCGATGCTCTTGCCGTCGGCTTCCAGCGAGCCGTCCATCATCACCGAGGAGAAGCCCAGGTCGATCGCGCCCTTGCAGACCTCGGGGCTCTGGCCGTGGTCCTGGTGCATCACCAGCGGAACCGTCGGGTAGGCCTCCAGCGCCGCCAGGATCAGGTGCTTGATGAAGGGCTCGCCGGCGTATTTGCGGGCGCCCGCGCTGGCCTGCAGGATCACCGGCGCGCCGGTTTCCCTGGCCGCTTCCATCACGGCCTGCACCTGCTCCAGGTTGTTGACGTTGAAGGCCGGAATGCCATAGCCGTTGGTCGCGGCATGGTCCAGCAGTTCGCGCATGGAAACGAGAGGCATGGTGGGACTTCCGTAAATGACGATTGGGCGTGCCGACGCGGTGCCGTCACCGCGTGGAGAATCCCTGGAATTCTACCGGGCGGGGTCGGCCGGCGGGGCCGTTGCGGCGGCCTGCCGGGGCTGGGCCGCCAGGAAACCGACCACCTCCTCATGCACCGGCGCCATCCATTGCAGCGGCGACGCCAGCACGCCCAGCGAAGTCGCATGGTTGAGCCGCTCGAGCAGCCGCATGCGCACCGGCACGCCCAGCGCCTGCAGCCGGCGCGCCAGCGCGGCCGTGCTGCGCTGCGGGTTCACCACCGTGTCGTTCTGCGCCGCCAGCAGCAGGGTGCGGGGTGCCTCGGCCGAGGCATGCGCCAGCGGCTGGCTGTCCGGCGGCGTGTCCGGCCAGCCGAAGGCCACCTGGGCGTCCGGGTCGACGATGGGCAGGAAATCGTAGGGTCCCCCGATGCCGATCCAGCCGGACAGGTCGCGCGGCGCCAGGCCCTGCGCGCCCAGCCAGCGCGGGTCCAGCGCCAGCATGGCCGCGTTGTAGGCACCCGCGCTGTGGCCGAACAGGTGGATGCGGCGCGCGTCGGCGCCCAGCGACTGCGCGTTGTCGAAGGCCCAGCGGGTGGCCTGCGCGCAGTCCTGCAAGATGCCGCGCCAGCCGACTTCGGGGCTCAGCCGGTAGTCGGCCACCAGGGTCGCGATGCCGCTGGCCGCCAGCGCCTCGCCGACGAAGCGGTAGCCGGCACGCTCGCCGCGGGTCCAGCTGCCGCCGTAGAAGAACACGGCCAACGGCGCCGGGCCATCGGTGCGCAGCGGCAGGTAGGCGTCCAGCTGCTGGCGCGCGGCGCTGCCGTAGGCAATGCCCATGCGGCCGCGATAGGTGCTGGTCGGTACCAGCACATCCAGCGCACGGGTGGCCGAACAGCCCTGCAGCAGCGCGGCCGCCGCCGCGAACAAGCCCGTGCGGCGCGTCATCCTGGCTCCCATGTCGTTGTCCATGGGCAGGTTACGCAGCGCGGACCGCGCCGGTTTCAGCTGGCCCGGCAGATCTTCAGCATGTTGGTGCCGCCCGGCGCACCCATCGGTTCGCCGCAGGTGATGGCGTAGATGTCGCCGGAGGCGACGATGCCGCGGCGCTTGAGGTGGGCTTCGGCTTCGGCCAGCGCCATGTCGCGCTCGGCGCTCTGGTCCATCAGCAGCGGGCGCACGTTGCGGTAGAGCGCCATCTTGCGCTGCGTCGCCAGCTTGGGCGTGAGCGCATAGATCGGCACGTGGATGCGGTGGCGGCTCATCCACAGCGCGGTCGAGCCGGAGTCGGTGAGCGCCACGATGGCCTTGCAGCCCAGGTGGTAGGCGGTGAACAGCGCGCCGATGGCGATCGACTGGTCGATGCGCGAGAAGGTCATGCCGGTGAAGTCGGCGTCGAGCTTCACGTCTTCCGCCATCTCGGCCTCGGCGCAGATGTTGGCCATCTGCTGGATGGTCTCCACCGGAAAGCGGCCGGTCGCGGTTTCGGCGCTCAGCATCACCGCGTCGGTGCCGTCCAACACGGCGTTGGCGACGTCGCTCACCTCGGCGCGCGTGGGCACCGGGTTGGTGATCATCGACTCCATCATCTGGGTGGCGGTGATCACCACGCGGTCGTGCTGGCGCGCCAGCCGGATCATGCGTTTCTGCAGCGCCGGCACGGCGGCGTTGCCGACCTCGACCGCCAGGTCGCCGCGCGCCACCATGATGCCGTCGCTGGCCTTCAGGATGGATTCGAGGTTCGGGATCGCCTCGGCGCGCTCGATCTTGGCGATCAGCCCCGGTTTGTGGCGGAACTCGGCCGCCGCCACGTTGCATAGCTGGCGCGCCATTTCCATGTCGGTGGCGGTCTTGGGAAAGCTCACCGCCACGTAGTCGGCCTGGAAGCTCATCGCGGTGCGGATGTCCTCCATGTCCTTGGCGGTCAGGGCCGGCGCGGTCAGGCCGCCGCCCTGCTTGTTGATGCCCTTGTTGTTGGACAGCTCGCCGCCCTGGCGCACGGTGGTGCGCACCTGGTCGCCCTTGACCGCGTCGACGGTCAGCACGATCAGCCCGTCGTTGAGCAGCAGGGTGTCGCCGGCCTTCACGTCGCGCGGCAGTTCCTTGTAGTCCAGGCCGACGCCGTGCACGTCGCCCGCCTCGGTGCGCGAGGCGTCCAGCACGAATTTCATGCCGTCGTCGAGCTGGACCTTGCCCTCGGCGAACTTGCCAACGCGGATCTTGGGGCCCTGCAGGTCGGCCATGATGGCCACTTCGCGGCCGGCGCGCTGCGCCGTTTCGCGCACCAGCTTGGCCCGGGCGATGTGGTCCTGCGCGGTACCGTGGCTGAAGTTGAGCCGCACCACGTTCACGCCGGCGGCGATCATGCGTTCGAGCACGGCCGGTTCGCTGGACGCGGGCCCGAGGGTGGCGACGATCTTGGTGGCGCGACGTGCTGCCATGCGGCGGACTCCTGCTTGTTCTCGGCTTTCGATTCTCACATGGATGCCGGCGCGGACCCTGCCGAGCCAGCGTGCGCGCGGCTCAGCTCGCCTGCGCGGCCCGCTTCTGCAGGATCTCGAAGGCCGGCAGCGTCTTGCCTTCCAGCACTTCCAGGAAGGCGCCGCCACCGGTGGAGATATAGCCCACGTCGTTCTCGATGCCGTACTTGTGGATCGCCGCCAGCGTGTCGCCGCCGCCGGCGATGCTGAAGGCGGGCGAGGCGGCGATGGCACGCGCGATGGTTTCCGTGCCGTGGGCGAAGGCGTCGAACTCGAACACGCCGACCGGGCCGTTCCAGACGATGGTGCCGGCGGCCATCAGCTGCTCCGCGAGACGCTTCGCCGTATCAGGCCCGATGTCCAGGATCAGGTCGTCGTCCGCCACGTCGGCCGCGGCCTTGACGGTGGCCGGCGCGTCGGCTGCGAAGGTCTTGGCCACCACCACGTCGGTGGGGATCGGCACCTCGGCGCCGCGCGCCTTCATCGCCTCGATCACCGCCCTGGCTTCGCCGACCAGGCCGGCCTCGGCCAGCGACTTGCCGATGGACAGCCCGGCGGCCAGCATGAAGGTGTTGGCGATGCCGCCGCCGACGATCAGCTGGTCCACGTTCCGCGCCAGCGACTGCAGGATGGTCAGCTTGGTCGACACCTTGGAGCCGGCCACGATGGCCGCCAGCGGCCGCTTCGGCTGCGCCAGCGCCTGGGTGATGGCGTCGATCTCGGCCGCCAGCAGCGGGCCGGCGCAGGCGGTCTTCGCGTACTGCGCGATGCCGTAGGTGGATGCTTCGGCGCGGTGCGCGGTGCCGAACGCGTCGTGCACGAAGATGTCGCACAGCGCCGCCATCTTCTGTGCCAGCGCCGGGTCGTTCTTCTTCTCGCCCTTGTTGAGCCGGCAGTTCTCCAGCAGCACCATCTCGCCCGGGCGCACATCCACGCCGTCGATCCAGCCGGCCTGCAGCGGCACCGGCCGGCCCAGCAGTTCGGCCATGCGTTTGGCCACCGGCGCCAGCGAATCTTCCGGCTTGAACGCGCCCTCGGTCGGGCGGCCCAGGTGCGAGGTCACCATCACCGCCGCGCCGGCGTCCAGCGCCATCTGGATGCAAGGGATGGAGGCGCGGATGCGCGTGTCCTCGGTGATGTTGCCCTGCTCGTCCTGCGGCACGTTCAGGTCGGCACGGATGAAGACGCGCTGGCCGCGGGCGCGGCCCTGGTCGCACAGGTCGGAAAAACGCAGGACGTTCATGGTGGGTTCCGCTGGAGGGGCAAATCCGTCGATTCTAGAAAGCCGCGCCCGGGTTTGGGCCGCTTTGGGGGCTGCTTCGCGCTACCAGCCGAGCCCGAGGTGCAGCGGCAGGTACACCGCCATGCCCAGCAGCAAGGTGACCAGCACGTCGCGCTTCCAGAAAAAGAACGCCGCCGCGCCGGCCAGCGCGCCGAAGATGCGCGCGTCGCGCCAGGTGGCGACGAGTTCGCCCTGCACCATCAGCACTTCCGGCACCACCACCGCGGCCAGCGCGGCGATGGGCGCGTACTGCAGGCCGCGCTCGGCCCAGCCGGGCAGGCTCCAGGGTTTGCTGGAGATGAAGAAGAAGCAGCGCGTCACCACCGTCACGCAGCCCAGCCCGGCGATCACCACCAGCGTCCAGATGTCGGTCTGGTGCGTCATGTCTTGCGCGGCGCCAGGCGCGGCCGTTGTTCCAGCAGCAGGCAGCCCAGCACCGCCAGCGCGATGGCGGTGATGATGTTGAGCTTCAGCGGCAGCGAGTAGGCGGCGATCGCCGCCACCCCCGCGATGCCCGCGGCGACGATGCGCATGCGCGTCGTTCCCAGCGCGAACAGGATGCCGACCAGGCACAGCGTGCCGGCGAAGCCCAGGCCCCAGTGCGTGGGAATGATGTTGGCCAGCGCCACGCCGACCAGGCTGGAGCTGACCCAGCTGCCCCAGTTCAGCCCGCAGTTGCCGGCCAGGTAGGCCTCCTGCGCCAGCCGGCCCGGGGCATCGCGCGCCGGCTGCGGAAAGCGCTTGGTGAACAGCACGTAGCTCAGGTCGGCGGTCAGGTAGCCATGCGTGAGCCGCTGCGCGAGCGGCAGGTGCACCAGGTAGGGCCGCAGGTGCAGGCTGAACACCACGAAGCGCAGGTTCACGCAGAAGCCGGTGGCCAGGATCACCCAGGGCGGCGCGCCGGCGGCGAGCAGCGGCAGGGCCGCCAGCTGCGAGCTGCCGGCGAACACCAGCAGCGTCATCGCCGCGGCCTCGACCCAGGACAGGCCGAAATTCATCATGGACACGCCGGTCATCAGGCCCCAGGCGGCGATGCCCGGCGCTTGCGGCAGCATCTCGCGCACGCCAATACGGAACTCGGGATGGCGATAAAGCCGGGGAACGAAGAACATCAATCGGTTTCGAAGCGTTGGCCCGGCTCCAGCGGAAAGCCGCGCAGGAAGTCGGCCGCCGGCAGGCGCCGGCCGCCGGCACGCTGCAATTCGGTGACTGTGAGCTCCCCTGCGCCGCAGGCGACGGCGATGCCGTGCGCGTCCAGCGCGACGATGGTACCGGCTGCCGCGTTGCCGCGCGCCTGTGGGGTTGCATCGGCGCGCCACAGCTTGATGGTCTCGCCCTGGAACAGCCCGCTCGCGCCCGGGAACGGGTCGAAGGCACGGATGCGCCGCGCGATGGCCTCGGCCGGCTGCGACCAGTCGATGGCCGCCTCGGCCTTCTCGATCTTGTGGGCGTAAGTCACCCCTTCGGCGGGCTGCGGGGTGCGCGGCAGGCCGCCGCATGCCGCCATCTCCAGCGCCTCGACGACCAGCCGCCCGCCCAGCACCGCCAGCTTGTCGTGCAGCGAGCCGGTGGTGTCATTTGGTGCGATCGGCAGGCGCTCGACCAGCAGCATGTCGCCGGTGTCCAGGCCTTCGTCCATCTGCATGATGGTGATGCCGGTCTCGCGGTCGCCCGCCTCGATGGCGCGGTGGATCGGCGCGGCGCCGCGCCAGCGCGGCAGCAGCGAGGCGTGGATGTTCAGGCAGCCGCGCGGCGGCGCCTGCAGCACCCAGGCCGGCAGGATCAGGCCGTAGGCGGCCACCACCATCACGTCGGCGCGCGCCTCTTCGATGGCGGCACGCGCGGCCTGCGCGTCGTCGGGATATTTGCCGTCCAGCCGCAGGCTGCGCGGCTGCGCCACCGGCAGGCCCTGCGCTTGCGCGAACTGCTTCACCGGCGACGGCTGCAGCTTCATGCCGCGGCCGGCCGGCCGGTCCGGCTGGGTCAGGACGAGAGGAATATGGAAGCCCGCGGCATGCAGCCGCTGCAGCGCGATGCGGGCGAAATCGGGAGTGCCGGCGAAGATGACCCGCATCGGTTGCGTGTGCCTCGCCTACTTGCGGTCGTTCGGCGCGTTGACGAACTCCATGCCGGGGTGGGCGCGCCGCACCACGCCCTGCGCGTCCAGGTAGACCCAATAGAACATGTCGCTGCGGTCGGTGTCGCGCCAGCGGTAGGTCATCACCGGGCCGTTCCAGCTCGCCACCGCGTCGATCCAGGCAGGCGGGCCGAACTCGCGCTCCACGTCGGCGCGGGTCCAGCCCGGCTGGATGCGCTGGAAATTGAGGTCGGTCAGCGCCTGGCGCGCGCTCACCACCTTGCCGGAAGCGTCCAGGTCCACCATCCAGGCGTAGCGGCCCATCGGCTGCAGCGAATACTGCAGGCGCTGCCCGCCATCGGCCAGCGGCACCACGCGGGTGGGCTGGCCGGCCTGGGCGATCACCTGGTCGCGGGTGCTGCCGGGTGCGATGCTGGAAATGCCGAACGGGCTGGCGCAGCCGGCCAGCAGCAGCGCGGACAGGCACAGGGAAGGCAGCAACTTCATGGCGGCGAACCTCACACCCGCTCGTCGCGGCGGGCCTTCAGCATCTTGGTCTTGATGCGGTTGCGTTTCAGCGGCGACAGGTATTCGACGAACACCTTGCCCATGAGATGGTCCATCTCGTGCTGGATGCACACCGCCAGGATGCCGTCGGCGTCGATGGTGCGCTCCCGGCCTTCGGCGTCGAGCGCGCGCACCTTGACTTCGGCCGAACGCTCCACGCCGTCGTAGATGCCGGGCACCGACAGGCAGCCTTCGTCGTTGATCACCTTGTCGTCGCTGGCCCAGACGATCTCCGGGTTGATCAGCACCATGGGCTGGTCGCGCTGCTCGGACACGTCGATCACGATCAGCCGCTCGTGCACGTCCACCTGGGTGGCCGCAAGCCCGATGCCGCTGGCCTGGTACATGGTTTCCACCATGTCGGCCGCCAGGCCACGGATGCGGGCGTCCACCGCCTGCACCGGCTTGGCGACGGTGTGCAGGCGCGGATCGGGATAGCAAAGAATGGAAAGAAGCGACATGGCATGCAAATAGGGGTCGGTGTCGCTATTTTCCGCCACTTTTGTGGCCCGAACCTGGGCTGCAGGCCAAAAACGTTGCCCCATCAAGGGCTTGAGCGCAGAATCGCCAGTAACTTGTCAAGACGAAAACGACCCATGGTGCACCCCCAGGCAGCGCATGTTTCCCGCCCACGGGCAATGACCCTCTGGGCCGCGAGCCTGGCTCTGGCGGGTGGGCTGGCGGCGATCCCCGCCGCGGTTCAGGCGCAAGCAGCCCCGCGCTTCCCGGTCACGCCAACGCAGCGCTCCACCGCCGAACAGGTGGCCCAGGCCGGCGTGCCGCTCAGCGAGCTGGCGCCCGATGCGCCGGACAGCTACACCGTCAAGCGCGGCGACACCCTGTGGGCCATTTCCGGCATCTTCCTGAAGCGCCCCTGGCGCTGGCCCGAGCTCTGGGGCATGAACCTCGAGCAGATCCGCAATCCCCACCTCATCTTTCCCGGCCAGCAGCTGTTCCTGGAAAAGGTCAACGGCCGCGCGCGCCTGCGCATGGGCCCGCCGGTGGCCGACGGCCAGATCCCGACCGAGACCATCCGCGTCTCGCCGCGCACCCGCTACGCGACCCTGGCCGATGCCGCCATCCCGACCCTGCCGCCGCACCTGATCGAGCCCTTCCTGTCCGAGCCGCTGATCGTGGCCGAGGGCGAGATGGAGCGCGCGCCGCGCCTGGTCGCCACGCAGGACACGCGCGTGCTCATCACCCGCGGCGACCGCGCCTATGCCATCGGCCGCGCCGGCACGCCGCTGCTGGAAAGCGATCCGAACCGCTACGACGAATACCGCGTGTTCCGCAACGCCGTGCCGCTGAAGGACCCGATCACCGAGCAGGTGCTGGGCTACGAGGCCAAGTACCTGGGCAAGGCGCAGCTGATGCGCAGCGAGACGGTGCAGGCGGTGCGCTCCAAGAAGGGCACCGAGCAGGTGCAGGTGCCCGCCACGCTCGACATCGTGGCCGCGCGCGAGGAAATGCGCGCCGGCGACCGCCTGCTGCCCGAGCCGCCGCGCCAGCTCACCAGCTACGTGCCGCGCGCGCCCACCGGCGCGGTGGACGGCAGCATCGTCTCGATCTACGGCGACGCGGTGAGCGTCGCGGGCCAGAACCAGGTCGTGGTGATCAACAAGGGCACGGCCGACGGCCTGCAGACCGGCCACGTGCTGGCCATCCTCACCGGCGGCGCGCGCATCGAGGACCGCACCCAGGCCGGCGAGCGCGTGCAGCTGAAGGTGCCCGACGAGCGCAACGGCCTGCTGATGGTGTTCCGCCCGTTCGAACGCCTGTCCTACGCGCTGATCCTGGAGATCGGCGACACCGTGAAGGTGGGCGACCGGGTCATCAATCCCTCGTCCCGCTGAAAGCGGCTTTCCCATGGAGCGCGAGGAGCTGGGCGACTGGCTGCGCCTGGCGCTGACGCCGGGCGTCGGCAACGCTTCCGCGCGCAAGCTTCTGGCCGCCTTCGGCCTGCCGGCGCAGATCTTCTCCCAAGAGCGCGAGGCCCTCACCCAGGTGGTGAGCGCCCACCAGGCCGACGCCTTGCGCAAGGAACCCGGCGACCTGGCGGCGCACCTGGACACCGCGTGGGAGTGGCTGGCCGATGACGCGGCCACCGCGCCGCGCCACGTCCTCACCCTGGCCGATCCGGCCTATCCGCCCGCCCTGCTGCAAACCGAAGACCCGCCGCTGCTGCTGTACGCCATGGGCGCGCTGCCCGCGCCGTGGCCGGCCGGCATCGCGGTGGTCGGCAGCCGCAACCCGACGCCGCAAGGCCGCACCAATGCGCTGCGTTTCGGCCGTGCGCTGGCCGAAGCAGGGCTCACCGTGGTTTCGGGCTTGGCGCTGGGCATCGACACCGCCGCGCACGAGGGCGCGCTGGAAGGCGCGGCGCCCGGCCAGCTCGCCACCATTGCCGTGGTCGGCACCGGCCTCGACCGCGTGTACCCGAGCACCAACCTGCAGTTGGCGCACCGCATTGCCGAACGCGGGCTGCTGCTGAGCGAGTACGCGCTCGGCACGCCGGCCCTGCCGGAGAACTTCCCCAGGCGCAACCGGCTGATCGCCGGCCTGGGCCTGGGCACCCTGGTGGTGGAGGCTGCCCTGAAATCCGGCTCGCTGATCACCGCACGGCTGGCCAGCGAGCAGGGCAAGGACGTGTTCGCCGTGCCGGGGTCGATCCATTCGACGCAGGCGCGCGGCTGCCACGCGCTGCTGAAGCAAGGCGCCAAGCTGGTCGAGACCGCGCAGGACGTGCTGGAGGAACTGCGCTGGCAGGCACCCGCAGCGGCGCGTGCAGCCGGCGACGCCGAAGCGGCGGCCGCCGCGCCCGAATCGGCACCCGAATCCGCACTGCTCACGGCGCTGGGCTTCGATCCGGTCGGGCTCGACGCACTGGTGGCGCGCACCGGCATTCCGGCCTCGCAGCTGCAGGCCCAGCTGCTCGAACTCGAACTCGCGGGCGAAGTGTCCCGCCTGCCAGGCGGGTTGTTCCAGCGCATCGGCACGGCCTGATCCGGCGGCCGCGATGCGCTCGCGCAACATCGCGGCCGCGCCACCGCCCGGAGTTGCGATGTCGGCTATATTGGGGCCATGTTTGAAGTGCTGGTGTTCGTTTACGAAAACTACTGGCGCGGCGAATCCTGCCCCGAGCTGCCCCAGCTCGAGCGCAAGCTCAGCGCCCATGGCTTCGAGCCCGACGAGATCCACGACGCGCTCGTGTGGCTCGACGGCTTGAACCTCGCGGCGCAGCACACCAGCCTGCCGGATGGCAGCCAATGCCTTCCGATGCAAGGCGCCGACAGCCTGCGCGTGTATTCGGTGGCCGAGCAGGACCGGCTTGGCGCCGACTGCCTGGGCTTCATCTCGTTCCTGGAATCCTCCGGCGTGCTGCCGGCCTTCATGCGCGAGATCGTGGTCGACCGCGCCATGGCGCTGGCCGACGGCCCGGTGCCGCTGGACGCGCTGAAGATCATCGTGCTGATGGTCTACTGGCGCTTCGGCCACGAGCCCGATGCGCTGATCCTCGACGAACTCTGCGACGACGCCGAGGACCGCCTGCCGCACTAGCGCAGGTAGTGCAGCTGCGAGAAGTCGCGCCTGAAGGCGCTGACGTCCTTCGCAACCGCTTCCGGCTCCCTGCGGCCCAGCAGCGCATCGGCGATGAAGCCGGCCACCTGCAGCATGTGCTGCGCCTTCATGCCCCAGCGCGCCGCTTCCGGCGTGCCCAGGCGCAGGCCGTTCATGTCGCCCGCGATCTCGGGCAGCGGCAGGCCGATGCCGCAGGCCAGGATGTTCGCGCGGCGCAGCAGCTTGGAGGCCGCCTGCCCGCCGCCGAAGCCCTGCGCCTCGAGGGCGAACTGGTGCGAGCTGGTGATGCCGCGGTCGCGCGCGAACACCGGCAGGCCTTCGGCCAGCAGTGCTTGTGCCAACACCTTGGCGCTGGCCACCATCTCGGCCGCATAGGCGCGGCCATGCACCTGCCAATCGAGCAGCGTCATGGCGATGGCGGCCGAGCGCGCCGAATCGAAATTGGCCGTCAGGCCCGGGTAGGCGATGGCGTCGAGCTTCTGCGCGATGGCGGCGTCATCGGTCACGATCAAGCCGCCGGCCGGGCCCGCCAGGCTCTTGTAGGTGCTCATGGTCATGAGGTGCGCGCCTTCCTCCAGCGGCTGCTGCCAGGCACGGCCCGCGATCAGCCCGCACAGGTGTGCCGCGTCGAACAGCACCAGCGCGCCGACCTCGTCGGCGATGGCGCGGATCTCCCGCACCGGGTGCGCAAACAGGTTCAGGCTGGCGCCGATGGTGATCATCTTCGGCCGCAGGCGCAGCGCGTCCTCGCGCAGCCGGTCCAGGTCGACGGTGTAGCGCTGAGCGTCCAGCGCCATCACGTGCGGCTTGACGCCGTACAGGCCCGCCGCGCCGACCGCCTGGTGGCTGGCGTGGCCGCCGACCGCCGTGCTCGGCACGAACACCGTGTCGCCCGGCTTCGCGCCCGCCATGAAGGCGTACAGGTTGGCCAGCACGCCGGAGGCCACGCGGATCTCGGCGTACTTCGCGTTGAACACCTCGGCCGCCAGTTCGGCCGCCATCACCTCGATCTTCTCCACGCCCTCCAGGCCCATCTCGTACTTGTCGCCCGGATAGCCGAGCGAGGGGCGCGAGCCGATGCCCGCGGCCAGCAGCGCCTCGGCCTTCGGGTTCATGGTGTTGGTGGCCGGGTTGAGGTTGATGCAGTCGCGCTCGTGGATCGTGCGGTTCTCCTCGACGAAGGCGAGCAGGTCGCGCTCGTTCTGCTCCGGCGTCTGGCCGGCGACGCGGCCGGCGAGCGCCTGGGTGAATCGGTCGGGTCCTTCCGGGACCCAGGGGCGTGCGGTCAGCATGGCGAATTCCTCTTCTTCGGATGGGTGGTCTGCCGCATATCCTAGGAACCGGCTATCGTTCGATCCACTGATCTTTTCTGAAGCAATCCATCAGCCAATCTGTCGAATGGACGTGAACCGGCTCCGTGCGCTGCGCGAACTGGCGCGGCGCGGCACCATGGCCGCGGCCGCCGAGGCGCTGTTCCTCACGCCGTCCGCCGTGTCGCAGCAGGTCGCGCTGCTGGAGCAGGAAGTGGGCGTCGCGCTGACCGAGCGGCGCGGCCGCGGCGTGCGGCTCACGCCGGCCGGCGAGGCGCTGGTAGCGCACGCCGAACGCATCATGGTGGTGCTGGACGAGGCGCGCTCGGAGATGGCGCAGCTGCGCCGCGAGATCGCCGGAGAACTGCGCGTCGCCGCCTTCCCCACCATCGCCTCGGCCGTGCTGCCCGAAACCGTCAAGGCGCTGCGCGCCGTGTTCCCGCGCCTGGACGTAGTGCTGGAGGAAATGGAGCCGCTGGACGGCCTGGCGGCGCTCGGCTCCTGGCGCACCGACGTCGCGCTGGTCGACGACCTGTCGGCCCCGCTCGCCGGCCAGCCGGATGCCCTGGGGCTGGTGCCGCTCGCGCAGGACCGGCTCTACGCGCTGCTGCCCGAGGCGCATGCGCTGGCCAGCCGGCGCTCGCTGGGCATGGGCGAGCTGCGCGGCGAGGCCTGGGCCATGGACTCCACGGCCAGCGCCTTCGGCGGTGTCGTCATGGGCCTGTGCCGCCGCGCCGGCTACGAGCCGCGCGTGAATGCGCGCTGCACCGGCTTCGAGATGGTGGCGGCGATGGTGGCGTCGGGCTGCTCGGTGTCGGTGGTGCCCGGCCTGCGGCTGCTGCGGCCCAGTCCCGGCTTGCGTGCGGTGCGGCTGCAGCCCGAAGTGCGGCGGCAGATCTCGGCGGCCTACCGGCGCGGCGAGCGCGACCACCCGGCCGTCGCGGCATTCGTGCAGGAACTCGCGCGCACCACCAGGCAGCTGCTCGGGCCCAAAGCGGCGTAGCCGCTTCGCAGGGGCCTTACTGGAGCAGGCGTTCGGGATTGGCGTCCAGCTTGGCCAGCGCATCGCGCGTGGCGCGCACCGTGAGCGCCTCTTCCTCGGTCGGCACCAGCAGGCCGGCCTGCAGGTAGGACGCCAGCCGGCGCAGCTGCACCAGATAGCTGCGGCCGTCGGGCGAGGCCAGCAGGTGCAGTTGCCGCCGGTCGCTGCGCCAGGCGTACTGCACCTGCGTGGTCTTGCCGTTGTGGTCCAGCGTGAACCAGGTGCCCACCTGCAGCTCCTGCGCCCAGGCCTGCATGGCGGCGTTGGGCTGCGAGCCGGCGTCGCCCAGCACCTCGATCAAGGTGGCGTCGATGCCCAGCATGAGCTCGATGCTGTCCTTGTCCAGCGGCAGGTCGGCGGTGGTGTCGTCGCTGACGAAGTCTTCCAGGTTGGCCAGGCGCTTGGTCATGTCCTCGATCAGCGCCGGCGAGATCGCCTCGGTCTTCGACAGGAAGGCGTCGGCCAGGGTGTCGCCGATGACCTTGATGTGCACCTCCTGCGCCGCCGGCTGCAGGCCCAGCAGGGTCATGCCCTGGCGCAGGCGCTGCAGCAGCTGCGGCAGGTCGTTGATGACGCGCGCGCGGTCGTTGCGGTTGGGCTTGGCGCTGGCCGCCCACACCAGGTCGGCGGCGGATTTCTTCAGCGCGATGGTTTCGGCGTGCTGCGGCCCGTGCTTGATGGCGGCGATGGCCAAAGCCTCGGCCCAGACCTTGAACAGGAACTCGCGGATCTCGTCGCGCACCGGCATGTCGGCCAGCATCTTGCGCAGCTCGATGGTGTACTGGATCGCCATCGTCTCCTTCTGCTCGACCTGCTGCGCCACGCTCACCAGCTGCTGCGTGGGGCCTTTTTCGGTGAGGTAGCGCGAGAGGAATTTCTGGAATTCGTCGTACACCAGCTGGAACACGCGCCGGCCGGTTTCCGGGTACTGCTCGATCACCTGCACCACGCGCTTGATCTCCACTTCCAGCGCGCTGCCGGAAATGGTGACGGAGTCGAAGCCCAGCACGCAGGAGCCCATGCGGTCGATCAGCTGGCGCGCCGGATGCTCCAGCGAGCCGAAGAATTCGGGCTCGGCGATGGCCACGCGCAGCACCGGCATCTGCAGGCGCGCGAACCAGACCCGCACCGCAGGCGGAATGCGCTCTTCCGACAGGATGCTCTGGAACATCAGCGCCACGATCTCGATGGTGGCCTTCTCGGTCGAGGTCGCGGCCTTGCGCTTGAGTTCGCCGGTGCGCTGGCGCAGGTCGCGCGCGACCTGGTGGACGTCTTCGTTGTCGTACACCATCACGTCGGACGGAGACGCCTGGCCCTGCGCCCGGGTCTGGACCTGCGTCTGCACCTGCGTGGCGTGGTGCGCCATGGCTTCGGCCAGGTCGGGCGACGGCCGGGTGACGTGCTGCGGATCGAACCCGGCCACCTTGTCGCTCAGCAGCCGCTTGAGCTGCCCGAGCACGCCGCTCGCGCGCGCGCGGGCACGCGCCAGCGGCGTGGTGGAGGTCATCATGCGGGTTTCGTCGGCCACCTGGCTGGCATAGCCCGCAGGGCCGGGACCGGTCATCGCGCCGGCGCCCCTGCCGCCGCCGGCACCCATTCCGGCGGGGCCACCCATGCTGCCGCCCGCAGGGCCGCCGCCAGAGCCCATCCCGCCGCCGCCGGCGAAGCCGCCGCCCGGTCCGGCGTCGCCGCCACCACCGCTGCCCCAGCCGGCCGGCGGCTGGCTGCTGGCAAATCCGCCGGGCCCGCTGGCGCCGCCGCCGCCGCTCGGTCCCAGCGGCGCCGCGTCGCTGGCCGGTCCCCCGGCTGCAGGCGCGCCGGGGCTGCGCCGCGCGCCACTGCCGCCGCTGCTGCGGCTGCCCGCGCTGCGCCGCACCCGCGCGGTGCTCAGGTCGATGTCGCGCAGCACGTTGTGCTGCACCAGGAACTCGTTGGTCGCGCGGTAGCCCGCCACCAGCCGCTCCACCATCTGCTGCTGGATCACGTCGCGCACCAGGGTCCAGGCCTCGCGCGACATGCCGCTGGCGATCCATTGCTCCAGCATCAGCTGGGCGATGGTCTCGGAGCGCAGGATGTCGCCGCTGTCCAGTTCGTCCTCGCGGTCCACGTGCCGGATGCGCAGCTTCAGGTCGTTGAAGTCCCAGACCGCCTTTTCCTGGATCGCCAGCGCCAGCCGCGAGGCGAGGATCTTGTTTTCCACCACGTCGTCGCCGATCAGCTCGAGATTGGCGGTGTCCAGCCGCACCCGCGAGGTGGCGGTGGCCGGCACCAGCGCGCCGCGCCAGGCCCTCTGCGTGCCGCTGATCCAGGCGTTGCGGTTCTTGTCGAAGTCCAGCAGCGCGTCGCGCCGCTCCTGCGACTCGCGCCCGCTGCTGGACTGGTCCATCAGCTCGCGCAGGCGGGCATGGATGGCGTCGCCCAGCGGCGCCAGCACGCCTTCGAGATGGGCCAGGAAATGCTCCCGCGCAGCCCGCCCCAGCGGCACCGGCCTGGACGACGGGGGCGAAGTGGCCATCGCGCGCGCAGGCCCTAGACGGTGGCGCCGGCGTTGGGGTCGGCCGGGTCGCCGTCGCCGCGCTTGGGCTGCGCCTTCACCAGGTCCTCGCGCTTGATGCCCAGCCACATGGCGATGGCGGCGGCGACGAACACCGAGGAATAGATGCCGAACAGGATGCCGATGGTCAGCGCCAGCGCGAAGTAGTGCAGCGTGGCGCCGCCGAACAGCAGCATGGACAGCACCATCATCTGCGTGCTGCCGTGGGTGATGATGGTGCGGCTGATGGTGGAGGTGATCGCGTTGTCGATGATCTGCACCGTGTTCATCTTGCGGTAACGCCGGAAGTTCTCGCGGATCCGGTCGAAGATCACCACCGATTCGTTCACCGAGTAGCCCAGCACCGCCAGCACCGCCGCCAGCACCGCCAGCGAGAATTCCCACTGGAAGAAGGCGAAGAAGCCCAGGATGATGATCACGTCGTGCAGGTTGGCGATGATGGCCGCCACCGCGAACTTCCATTCGAAGCGCAGCGCCAAGTACAGCATGATGCCGGCCACCACCATGGCGAGCGCCTTCAGGCCGTCGGTGGCGAGCTCCTCGCCGACCTGCGGGCCGACGAACTCGGTGCGCTTGAGCGTAATGGCGGGGTCCTGCGCGCGCAGCGCGGCCAGCACCTTGTCGCTCTGCTGGGCCGAGCTCACGCCTTTTTGCGCCGGCAGCCGGATGATGACATCGCGCGCGGTGCCGAAGTTCTGCACCTGCACGTCGGCGAAGCCCAGTCCGGCCACGGTGCCGCGCACCCGCTCGACCTGCGCGGGCTGGGCGAAGCTCAGCTCCATCACGGTGCCGCCGGTGAATTCCACCGACAGGTGCAGGCCGCGCGTCACGAGGAAGAACACCGCGGCCAGGAACGTGACCAGCGAGATCACGTTGAATACCAGCGCGTTCTTCATGAACGGGATGTCGCGCCGGATCTTGAAGAATTCCACTTGCGATCCCCTCGTTTACTGCGTTTCCGCCTTGGTTATAGCGCCTTCGGCGCCGGGCCGCCAGACCGTGCCGATCGACACCGTCTTGAGCTTCTTCTTGCGGCCATACCAAAGGTTCACAAGTCCGCGCGAGAAGAACACCGCCGAGAACATCGAGGTCAGGATGCCGATGCAGTGCACCACCGCGAAACCGCGCACCGGGCCGGAGCCGAAGATCAGCAGTGCCAGGCCGGCGATCAGGGTGGTGACGTTGGAGTCCAGGATGGTGGCCCAGGCGCGGTCGTAGCCGGCATGGATGGCGGCCTGCGGCGAGGCGCCGTTGCGCAGCTCTTCCCGCACCCGCTCGTTGATCAGCACGTTGGAGTCGATCGCCATGCCCAGCGCCAGCGCCATGGCGGCCATGCCGGGCAGGGTCAGCGTGGCCTGCAGCATCGACAGGATCGCCACCAGCAGCAGCAGGTTCACCGCCAGCGCCAGCCCCGAGAACATGCCGAACAGCATGTAGTAGCAGCCCATGAACAGCACGATGGCGGCGAAGCCCCAGGCCACGCTGTGGAAGCCCTTGGCGATGTTCTCAGCGCCCAGGCTGGGGCCGATGGTGCGCTCCTCGATGATCTCCATCGGCGCGGCCAGCGAGCCGGCGCGCAGCAGCAGCGCCACGTCGTTGGCTTCGCTGGTGGTCATGCGCCCGGAAATCTGCACCCGGCCGCCGCCGATCTCGCTGCGGATCACCGGCGCCGTGACGACCTCGCCCTTGCCCTTCTCGAACAGCAGGATGGCCATGCGCTTGCCGATGCTCTCGCGCGTCACGTCCTTGAAGATGCGCGAGCCCTTGGCGTCCAGCGTCAGGTGCACGGCCGCTTCCTGGGTCTGGTTGTCGAAGCCGGCCTGCGCGTCGGTCAGGTTGTCGCCGGTCAGCACCACCTGCTTCTTCACGATGACGGCGCGGCCCTCGCGGTCCAGGTAGCGCTCGTCGCCGAACGGCACCGGCCCGCTGCCGATCTCGGCGGTGCGGCCTTCGGTGCTTTCGTCGACCATCCGCACTTCCAGGGTGGCGGTGCGGCCCAGGATGTCCTTGGCCTTGGCCGTGTCCTGCACGCCGGGCAGCTGCACCACGATGCGGTCCACGCCCTGCTGCTGGATCACCGGCTCGGCCACGCCGAGCTCGTTGATCCGGTTGTGCAGGGTCACCATGTTCTGCTTGAGCGCCTGCTCCTGCACCTTGCGCGCCGCCTCGGGCTTGATGGCCGCCACCAGCTTCTGGTCGCTGCCGTCCACCGTCGTCGTGGCCTGGATCTCGGCGAACTGCTCGGCGATCAGCGCCTGCGCCTGCTGCAGCGCGACCGCGTCGCGAAAGCGCACCTCCACCGTCTGGCCGTTGCGGGCGATGCCGGCGTGGCGAATGTTCTTCTCGCGCATGGTGGTGCGCAGGTCGCCGGCCAGCGATTCGGCCTTCTTGGTGAGCGCGGCCTGCATGTCCACCTGCAGCATGAAGTGCACGCCGCCGCGCAGGTCCAGGCCCAGGTACATGGGCG
>JAZKIV010000070.1:0-111517 GCA_040384685.1 Pseudomonadota bacterium
TGACCCTGACCCAGAAAACCTAACCGGCCAGAAGTAGGAAATCCGGCATGATTTTTCATCCTACGGGAAGGAGAGCATGTCGTGAAGAGAAGCAGGTTTACCGAGGAGCAGATCGCTTTTGCGCTGAGGCAGGCGGAGCTGGGCACGAAGGTGGAGGAGATTTGCCGCAAGATGGGCATCAGTGACGCCACGTTCTACAAGTGGCGCCAGAAGTACGGCGGCCTGGGGCCATCGGAGCTGCGGCGGCTGCGGCAGCTGGAGGAGGAGAACGCCAAGCTCAAACGCCTGGTGGCCGACCTGAGCCTGGACAAGGCGATGCTGCAGGACGTGCTGTCAAAAAAGCTCTGAAGCCCTCGCGCAAGCGTGAGTTGGCGTCCGACCTGATGCACAGGTTCGGGGTCAGCATGCGCAAGGCTTGCGCCGCGATCCAATTGAGCCGCGTGGTGTACCTCTACAAGTCCACGGCCAGGGACACCACGGCCCTGGTGATGCGGATAAAGGAGATCACGCGAACACGTGTGCATTACGGCTACAGGCGTGTGCACGTGATGCTCAGGCGCGAGGGCTTCGGAGATAACCACAAGCGCGTCTACCGGCTGTACCGGCAGGAGGGGCTGTCATTGCGCCATAAGCGGCCCAGGCGCAGCAAGGCCGCCCAGGCGCGCCAGCCACAGAGGGCGGCCCAGGCGATCAACCAGATCTGGAGCATGGACTTCGTGGCGGACAACCTGTTCGACGGGCGCAAGCTGCGCATGCTGACGGTGCTGGATTGCTACAGCCGCGAGAGCCTGGCCATCCACGTTGGCCAAAGCCTCAAGGGCGAGGATGTCGTACGGGTTCTCGACCAGGTCGCCGCCCAGCGGGGCTTGCCGGCGACGATCAAGACCGACAACGGCAGCGAGTTCATCGGCAAGGTCATGGACAAATGGGCGTATGAGCGAGGTGTGCGGATGGCCTTCAGCAGGCCGGGCAAGCCCACGGACAACGCGATGGTCGAGAGCTTCAACGGCCGGCTGCGCCAGGAGTGCCTCAACGAACACTGGTTCATGAGCCTGGCCGACGCACAGGCCAAGATCGAGTCGTGGAGACGGGCCTATAACGAGAGCCGCCCTCACGGTGCGCTAGACTGGCTCACACCCGCGGAATTCGCCCGCCGTAGCGGGCTTAAGCCCGCTACGGCGGATCCCCAAGAGCCGGATATCCCAACTTCTGCGCGGTAAGGAATTTGGGTCAGGGTCAAAGCTGCGCATGCTGACGGTGCTGGATTGCTACAGCCGCGAGAGCCTGGCCATCCACGTTGGCCAAAGCCTCAAGGGCGAGGATGTCGTACGGGTTCTCGACCAGGTCGCCGCCCAGCGGGGCTTGCCGGCGACGATCAAGACCGACAACGGCAGCGAGTTCATCGGCAAGGTCATGGACAAATGGGCGTATGAGCGAGGTGTGCGGATGGCCTTCAGCAGGCCGGGCAAGCCCACGGACAACGCGATGGTCGAGAGCTTCAACGGCCGGCTGCGCCAGGAGTGCCTCAACGAACACTGGTTCATGAGCCTGGCCGACGCACAGGCCAAGATCGAGTCGTGGAGACGGGCCTATAACGAGAGCCGCCCTCACGGTGCGCTAGACTGGCTCACACCCGCGGAATTCGCCCGCCGTAGCGGGCTTAAGCCCGCTACGGCGGATCCCCAAGAGCCGGATATCCCAACTTCTGCGCGGTAAGGAATTTGGGTCAGGGTCACAACCCCGGACTTCCTCAATTCGATTGGTACGGCGGTAGGGGGCAGGTCACGCCGGCCAAGGGCACGAAGAATGGCTGGATGAGAGGCGGGCGGTGAGTCAGGACGCAGCCGCAGCATCGAACACCCCATCCACCCCCACCTGCAGCCCCGTGGCCAGGTGGTTCGTCTTGGCCGCCAGCGCGATGATCGCCAGCAGCTCCGCGTGCTGCGCGTCCGTCATGCCCTTCGCCTTCGCCGCCGCCGTGTGCGAGTGCACGCAGTAGCTGCACGCATTGGCCACCGAGACCGCGATGTACACCATCTCCTTGGTCAGCGGGTCCAGCTGCGTGGGCGCCACCATCAGGCGCTTGACCTCGGCCCAGGTGCTTTCCAGCAGCACCGGGTCGAGGGCCAGCGCCTGCCAGAGGTTGTTGATGTAGTCGGTCTTGCGCGCGGCGCGGATGTCGTCGAAGACCGCCTTGACGCGCGGATCGGCTTCCGGGTTCGCGAGTTGCCTGGTGGTGGCCATGAGATGTTTCCTTGCACGGGTGGTGGGCCCGCATTCTTCATTGTGCCGGGGCGCACCAACCTGCCCCAGGTGTAGGCACCTGCCGACCGTGCCTCGCGCCCGCGCCCGGCACGCCGCGCGACGCGGCGGCCTTATCGTGAAGGCTGGAAACGACCCAAGGAGATTTCAAATGCCCATCATCCTCTGGCTGCTCGGCGTGCCGCTGTCGATCGTGCTGCTGCTGATGCTTTTCGGCGTGCTCTGACGCCTGACCGAGAGGCCGCGTCAGGGTTTTTTGCGGACCTCTTCCATCTGCTCGAGGGTGCGCCCGGAGGCTTCTCCGCGGTCGCCACCCTCCGTTTCGGGCCAGCCAGCCGGCTGGCCCTTTTCCTTTTCCTCACCCTCCGCTTCCGCCTGGTTCGCATACGGCTGGCGGCCCTTGCCGCCGTCCCAGCTCACCTCGTTGCGGTAGCCATGCTCGGCGCGTGCGCGCGGCGGGTCCTCGCCGATGCCCTTGCTGCCACCATCCTGGCCGGTGCTCGCGGGGGTTCTGTCGTTCTCGGTGTTGCTCATGCGGTTTTTCCTGCGCCCAAAAATGATTCGCCCCGCCGAGGCTAGCGCCTGGGGCGGGGCGGAATGTAGGACAGCGGGCCGCGCCGCTGTCGTGCGGCGCCTACGCGTTTACCGGGCCGGCACCAGCACCACCGGTTCGGAGTTGGTCTGCGGCTGGATGGTCACCGAGCTGCTGCCGGCGGGCAGCACCACCGTCTCCACCTCGCGGATCACGCCGCCGCCGGCGATCGTGCCTTCGGTGCTGCCGTAACCCAGCATGCGGGCCTGGCAGGCGGCCTTGTCCTCGCCGGCCAGCACTTCGCAGCGCGCCGTGGCGTTGGCCTGCGGGCTGCCGGCGGTGTCCAGCACACCACGCTTCTTGTCGGCCTGGGCGTTGCGGGCTTCCTTCAGGCAGGTGGCCTGGTCCTGCTGGGTCTTGCCGGTCATGCAGGCCGCCACTTCCTGCTGGTAGCTGCCCGACGCGTCGATGCCGGTGACCCCGGCGGTGCCGGCAGCCCCCGCCACCTGGGCCGTGGCGGCGCCGACGGCCAGCAGGGCGCAGATGCTGTAGGAGAGGATGCTCTTGGCGTTGGCGCGCATGTTGGTGGTGTTCATGTCAGGGACTCCTTGCGGGTGTTCAATGAAGGGAGTGTGGGCGGCCGGCCGCGCCCGCGATGCCGGAGAGGGTTGCGCCTTCGCCAGGGCCGCAAGCCGGTGCACCCGTAGGACGCTGCTTGCAGTCGAGTGCTTATGGCTGAGCCGCCACGGCGCGTTGGCCTACGGCAGAGCCTGGAGCGGCTACACGGCCCAGCCGCGCGGTGGGGCGCCGGGCAGCTCCCACAGCGCCGCGCGCCAGGCGGCGCGCACGGATTTCAGCAGCGCCAGGGCCGGTTCGACCAGCGGCGCCAGCGCGCGCACCACCACCACCCGCGCATCCGGCGCGGTGGCGCCGGCGATGCAGCCCTGCGGCTGCGCGGGCAGGGCCTCGTCGATGCAGGCGCGCGCCAGCGCGAGCGCCGCGTCGCGCCGGGCGCGCGGCAGAGTGCTGCCGGCGAGCAGGAACAGGGTGGCCATGCAGCGGTGGCCCGCCAGGCCCAGCGGGCCGTCCATCAGGCGCGCGTCCAGCGCATCGACGCGGCCGCGCTCGAGCCAGGCGTCCTTCAGCTGCAGGTGCTGCAGCACGCTGCCCTGCACGAACGGCCGGCCGGCCTGCGGCAGGCCCAGCGCCATCACGTCCCAGCCCATGGCCTCGGCGCCGGGCGCCAGGTCGAACACGGCACGGTTCTCGGCGCGGCAGCCGCTGTAGCACAGCGCCTCCAGAGGAAACCATTCGAGGCGGGCGTTCTCTTCCAGCCGCAGCTGCGCCTGCTGCGTTGCGGTGTCGCCTTCGGAGCGGTAGAAGCGCGTGGCGCCGGGCGTGGTGACGAGGCCGTGGGCGCCGGCGCCCACGTGGATGCGCAGGTCCAGCGTGTCGCCGCCGACCAGCCCGCCCGGCGGGTGCACCAGCACGTTGTGGCACACCGCATCGCCTTCGGGGTACAGGCTTTGCAGGATGCGCAAGGGCCCCTCGTGCTCGAAGCGCGCGACCGTGCGCGAGGCTTCGACGCGGTAGTCGAGGTTCAGGCGGGCGTGCCAGGGCATGGATCAGCTGAGAGCAATGGTGAGCATTGGGGTCAGATCGAAATTCAGGACAGGAGTGCTTTCGGAGCGCGTGGTGCAGTACGAAATTTCGCTCTGACCTCGATGTGGTAGTAGAGGTCGAAATGCCTTCCTCCGGTCACACCGCAAACGGGGTCGGAGCAGGATTTCGTACGGCACCACGTCCTGCGACGAGATCCTCGTCCTGAATCCTGATCCGACCCCATTTGCTTCCGTCTCACGTGTCCTGCGACCCCCGGTGCGCCCAGGCCGTGGTGTGCTTCTCCACATAGCTGAACAGCTCGTACATGGCCATCGCCATCGCGCTGATCATCACCAGCCCGGCGAAGGCCAGCGGCATGCGCTGCTGGCTGCCGGCCGTCTGGATCAGGTTGCCGATGCCGGCGTCGCCGGCCGTCATCTCGGCCAGCACGGTGCCGACGAAGGCCAGCGTGATCGCGATTTTCAGCGAGCCGTAGAAGTACGGCAGCGAACGCGGCAGCCCCACCTTCACCAGCACGTCCCAGCGTTTCGCGCCCAGCACCCGCAGCACGTCCTCCAGCTCCGGCTCCAGCGTCGCCAATCCCGTGGCGATGTTCACCATGATCGGGAAGAACGAGATCAAAAACGCCGTCAGGATGCCGGGCCCGATGCCGATGCCGAACCACACCACCAAAATCGGCACGATGGCGGCCTTGGGCACCGCGTTGAAACCCACCATCAGCGGGTACACCGCCGCATAGGCCATGCGCGACGAACCGATCAGGAACCCCAGCAGCACGCCGGCCACGATGGACAGCGCGAAGCCCACCATCGTCACCCAGAAGGTCGACCACGCCGCCTGCAGCAGCGGCCCCTTGAACTCGGCGAACTGCTGCGCCACCTGCCAGGGGCTGGGGAACAGGTAGTCGGGCACCGACAGGGCTGTGACCAGCAGCTGCCACAGCACCAGGAACACGGCGAACAGCAGCACCGGTGCCCAGCGCTCCATCGCACGGCGACGCTGCGGGCTCATTGGACTGTCCCCACGACTGCCCGCGCGGCGCCGATGTGCCCGCGCAGCTCGTGCACGATGTCGCTGAACTCGCGCGTGTAGGTCAGCTCCAGGTCGCGCGGGCGCGGCAGCGGGATCTGCTTGCGCGCGACGAAGCGGCCCGGTCCGCGGCTCATCACGTACACCGTGTCGGCCAGGAACACCGATTCGCGCAAATCGTGCGTGACCAGGATGACGTTGAAGCGCTGCTCGGTCCACAGGTCGCGCAGGATGCACCACAGCTCCTCGCGCGTGAAGGCATCCAGCGCGCCGAACGGCTCGTCCAGCAGCAGCATCTTGGGCTGGTGGATCAGCGCGCGGCAGATGCTGGCACGCTGCTGCATGCCGCCCGACAGCTGCCAGGGGTACTTGTCCTCGTAGCCGCCCAGGCCCACCTTGCGCAAGAGAGCCCGGGCGCGCTCTTCGTATTCGGCACGCTTGGCCTTGAAGCTGCCGCGGTACGGCTCGACGATTTCCAGCGGCAGCAGCACGTTGTCCACCGCGGTGCGCCAGGGCAGCAGCGACGGCGCCTGGAACGCCATGCCCGAGATCTTCAGCGGCCCCGCCACCGGCTGGCCGTCGATCAGGATGCTGCCGCGCGAGGGCAGCTTCAGCCCGGTGGCCAGCTTCATGAAGGTGGACTTGCCGCAGCCCGACGGCCCGACGATGGCGATGAAGGCGCCTTCCTCCACGTCGAGGTCGATCGCCTCCACCGCGAACTGCCCGGCCGCCTCCAGCTCCTCGTTGTAGGCCAGCCAGACGTCTTTGAAATGAATGAATGACAAGATGACCTCGCTGCCGCGCAGCTCAATGACGGAATGAAGAAGACTGTGCCATGCCGGGCGCAGCCCGCGTCATTTCGTCATTCCGTCATTTCTTCGCCGGCGGCAGCACGTTCAGCTCGGCCTTGGACGGCAGGAAGGAGCCGTTCCACACGGCGTCGGCGTTCACCCGCGTCTTGGTGTTGAAGGCATCGGAGACCTGCGAGGCCATCAGCGACATGCGGCCCGGGTTCACAACGCCGAAGCCCTCGCCGCGCGCGTCGGCGCTGGCCACCACGTCGACGATCGCCATGCGCAGGCGGCGCTTCTCCAGGTCGGTGTTGATGATGCCGTCGCGCTGCTTCACGTACTCGATGGCGGCGTCCGGGTTCGCCATCACCTCCTTCGCGCCTTTGGAAAACGCGCTCAGGAAGGCCTTCACCGCGGCCGGGTTCTCCTTCACCAGCTTGGGCGAGGCGATGATCACGTTGCCGTAGAGCTTCACGCCATGCTGCGCGTAGGGCAGCACCACCACGTCGTCCAGCTTGACGCCGCGCGCTTCCAGGTTCAAGAGCGAGGTGAAGGTGAAGCCGGTGATCGCGTCCACCTCGCCGCGCGCCAGCATGGTTTCGCGCAGCGGCGGGTCCATCGAGACCCAGGTGGCGCCGGCGATGCCGTTGGCCTTCTGGAAGATCGGGAAGGCGCGGCGGCCGGCGTCGAACACCGGCGCGCCCAGCTTCTTGCCGCTCAGGTCGGCCGGCGCCTTGATGCCCGACTTCTTCAGCGCCATCACGGCGGCCGGCGTGTTGTTGTAGACCATCATCACCGCCACCGGCTTGTTGGCCGCGTCGGGGTTGTTGGCGTGGAACTCCATCAGCGCGGCCAGGTCGGCGAAGCCCATGTCGTATGTGCCGGAGGCCACGCGCTGCACGGCGGCGCCGGAGCCGGTGCCGGCATCCACCGTCACGTCCAGCCTGGCGTCCTTGAAATAGCCCTTGGCGGCCGGCAGCAGGAACAGCGCGGCCGGGCCTTCGAAGCGCCAGTCGAGCTGGAACTTGATGGGGGTGAGCGGCTGCGCGAAGGCGGGGACGCAGGCGGCAGCCACGGCCAGGGCGGCGGCGCGCAGGAAAGACCTCTTGTTCATTGGGACTCCGGAAAGCGGGGGGAAAACGGGGAAAAGGACCGATGCAACAAGCAAGACACGGGCCCGGACTGCCGAGCACCGCCTATTGTCGGCGGGCGCGCGGCGCCCGGCCGGTCGGGAATTCCCCTGGTGCCCGGCTGGCCGGGCAGTAGGGGTTTTCTGACGCATCCACGGGACCCCCTCGCACCCCCGGCTCTAACACCCGACTACGCCCGGGCTTGAGCGGCGCAACCATAGTGAACAGCACCGGCCGATTCGTAAGGGGAGAGGCAGGTGGGTGCGACCGAGAGGGCGCGCTTGCTAATCAACAACACGCCGTTCGCGGCAAAAGGAGTATGAAATGGGTTTCATCGTTTGGTTGATCATCGGCGGCATCGTGGGCTGGCTTGCCAGCATGATCATGCGCACCGACGGCCAGCAGGGCATCCTGCTGAACATCGTGGTGGGTATCGTCGGCGCCTTCCTGGGCGGCTGGCTGATCTCGCCGCTGGTCGGCGTGGGCACGATCAACGACGGCATCAGCATCGGATCCGTGGTGGTTTCGCTGGTCGGCGCCGTCATCCTGCTGGCCATCGTGAACCTGTTCCGCCGCGGCCGCGTCCGCTAAGCGGCAGCCGGTCAGAAGAACAGCAGAACATCTTTGCGGGCCTCCCGGCCCGCGCTACGAAGGCGCAAAGGCGGCGAAAGCGGCCGGCGCCTTTTTTCTTTGGGCGCGGCGCTACCATTGCCGCATGAGCGAATCCCTGGTTTCCGTCCCCGTCGCCCTGGGCGAGCTGTTCGACAAGATCACCATCCTGCAGATCAAGCGCGAGCGCATCGCCGACCCCGCCAAGGTCGGCAACGTGCAGCGCGAACTGGCCCTGCTGCAGGAGGTCGCCGCCGCCTTCGCGGCCGGCCCGCACAAGGAGCCGCTGGCGCTGCTGGTGCGCGAGCTGCATGCCATCAACGGCACCCTGTGGGACCTGGAGAACGAGGTGCGCGCCTTCGCCCGAACCGACACTTTCGAGGCACCTTTCATCGCCGCCGCGCGCGACATCTACGCCGGCAACGACCGCCGCGCGGCCGTCAAGCGCGACATCAACCGGCTGCTCGGCTCGGCCCTGGTGGAAGAAAAGGACCACAGCGGTGGCCGCCCCGCGGCCTGACGACAGCGTCGCGCGGACGCTGCTGCAGCTGGCGGTCATCGAAAGCGAGCGCGGCAACGCCGCGGGCGCCTTGCCGCTGCTGCTGCGCGCGCGCGACGCCGCGCCCGACCAGCCGGCGGTGCGCTTCCACCTGGGCCTGGCATTCAAGAAGCTGAATCGCCTGGAAGAGGCGGTAGAGAGCTTCCAGCGGGCGGCGGCGGCGCACCCCGGGGCGCCCGAGATCCATAACTACCTGGGTTGGACCCTGCACCTGCTGGGCCGCCTGGACGACGCCGCCGCGGCGTACGACAAGTCCCTGGCGCTGGCGCCGCGCGCCTGGCGCACGCTGATGAACCTGGGGGCCACGCGCTGCGACCAGGGCCGCGCGGACGAGGCGCTGGCGCTGTACGCGCGCGCCGAGGCCATCGCTCCGGGCGAAATCGACATCGCGCTGAACCGCGGCAATGCGCTGGCCGAGCTGAGCCGGCATACGGAGGCGCTGGCCGAGTATGAAAAGGTGGCGCGCGCGCAGCCGCGCGACGCCGAGGTGCGCATGAACATCGCCAACGCGCTGCGCGACATGCAGCGCCACGCCGAGGCGCTGCCGCACTACGACCAGGCGCTGGCGCTGGCACCCGACAGCGCCGACGTGCATTTCAACCGCAGCCTGTGCCTGCTGGCCATGGGCGCGTACACCGAGGGCTGGGCCGAGCACGAATGGCGCTGGAAGGCGCGCAAGCTGGGCCAAGTGGAGCAGGTGTTCGCGCAGCCCAAGTGGCTGGGCGACGGGCCGCTGGCCGGCAAGACGCTGCTGCTGCACGCCGAGCAGGGCCTGGGCGACACCTTGCACATGTGCCGCTACGCGCGCGTGGCCGCGGCGCGCGGCGCGCGTGTGGTGCTGCAGGCGCAGAAACCCATCGTGCCGCTGCTGCGCCAGACCCTGGGCGACGCGGCGGAGATCGTGGCGCAGGGCGAGCCGCTGCCGCGCTTCGATGCGCACTGCCCGACCATGAGCGCGCCGCTGGCCTTCGGCACCACGCTGGACACGGTGCCGGCCGAAGTGCCGTACCTGCGTGTGCCGCCCGAGCGCATCGCGCACTGGCGCCGGCTATTGCGTCCGGGCTTTCACGTCGGCCTGGCCTGGTCGGGCAACCCCAGCTACGCCGCCGACCGCAAGCGCTCGGTGGAACTGCGCAGCCTGCTGGAAGCGCTGCCGATGGGTCCGCGCTACTGGTGCCTGCAGAAGGACGTGCCGGCGCGCGACCAGCAGGCCTTCGACGCGGCCGGCATCGGGCGCTTCGAGGAAAACGGCTTTCCCGACACGGCGGCGCAGATGGGCGCGATGGACCTCGTCATTTCCGTGGACACCTCGATCGCGCACCTGGCCGGCGCGGTGGGCGCGCGGCTGTGGCTGCTGCTGGCCCACGCCGCCGACTTCCGCTGGCTGAGCGGCCGCACCGATTCACCCTGGTACCCGACGGCGCGGCTGTGGCGCCAGCCGAGCCCGGGCGATTGGGCGTCGGTGCTGCGGCAATTGCGCGATGCGCTGAACGAATTGTCCGACGGGCACGTCTGACGGGCATTCGGGCCGCGGCCCGGCGGCGTGCGCGCGTGCGCAACGTGACCATGGATCGCGAGGGAGGGCTTCTCACGGAGCCCCGAACATGGATCTCGCTTCCGATGCACTGAACTTCTTCTACTTCCGCCTGCACACTCCCCGCCTGCGCCCCTTGCTCAAGTGGCCACGCCGGCGCTCGCTGACCCGCCGCTTCGCGCTGAGGCTGGACGCCGAACACAGCGAAACCATTCCGCTGCAGAACCGCGAGCTGGAACTGCGCTGCGCCTCCGGCACCCTGTGGATCACCCACGACGGCGATCCCAAGGACATCGTGCTGGAAGAACGGCAGACCTACCGTCCGGACCGGTGCGGCGCCATGCGCCTGCACACGCTGCAGCCCTGCGTGGTGGAGGTGCAGTTCGAGGACGATGCGGACTGAAATTCAGCGCAGCAGATCGAGCAGCGTGCGCGCGATCACCTTGGTGGCGCCGCGCAGGTCTTCCAGCACGATGTGCTCGTCGGCGCGCTTGGCGTTCGACTCCAGCACCGTGCGCGGACCCGCGCCGTAGATCACGCCGGGAACGCCGGCTTCGCCGTACAGCCGCACGTCGGTGTAGAGCGGCGTGCCCATCGCGGGAATGTCCACGCCGAACACGGCGCGGCCATGCTGCTGGATCGCGCGTACCAGCGGTTCGTTGCCGGGAAGCGGCTTGAGCGCATTGGCCAGCAGGATGCGCCGCACGTCGACGCGGATGCCGGGCATCGTCGCGGCGGCCTCGTCGATCAGCCGGCGCAGCGCGGCTTCCACCTCCACCGGGTTTTCTTCCGGGATCATGCGGCGGTCCAGCTTGAACATCACCTTGCCGGGCACGACATTGGTGTTGGTGCCGCCCTCGATGCGGCCCACGTTCAGGTACGGATGGTTGATGCCCGGCACCTTGGAGCGCACCTGCTTGAACAGTGTGTTTTGCGCATACAGCGCGTTGAGGATCCGCACCGCGCCCTGCAGCGCGTCGACGCCGGTGTCCGGCACGGCCGCGTGCGCCATCTTGCCGTGCACCGTCACCTGCATCTGCAGGCAGCCGTTGTGCGCGGTCACCACCTCGTAGCTGAAGCCGGCGGCGATCATCAGGTCGGGTTTGGTGAAGCCCTTCTGCAGCAGCCAGCCGGGACCCAACTCGCCGCCGAACTCCTCGTCGTAGGTGAAGTGCAGTTCCACCCCGCCCTTGAGCGGCTGGCCCAGCGCCTCCAATGCGCGGACGGCGAAGGTGAAGCTCGCGAAATCGCTCTTGCTCACCGCCGACGCACGGCCGTACAGCTTGCCGTCGACGATCTCGCCGCCGTAGGGGTCATAGGTCCAGCCTTCGCCGGGCGGCACCACGTCGCCATGCGCGTTCAGCGCCACCGTTGTGCCTTCGCCGTAGCGGCGGCGCACGATCAGGTTGGTGATGGACTCCATCCCCTGCGCGCGCACGGCGGATTCGGTGACGGGGAATTTCTCCGCGTCGAAACCGAAACCCTGCAGCAGTTCGGCCGTGCGCTCGGCGTGCGGCGCATTGTTGCCGGGCGGCGTGTCGGTGGGCACGCGCACCAGTTCCTGCAGGAAGCGGATCTCCTCGTCGAAGTGCGCGTCGATCCAGGCGTCGAGCGCGTCGTCATCGGTCATGTCGTGTGCTCCCCGGCCAATTGCCGCAGCAGCGCCAGGAAGGCGTCGGCCGCGAGCTGCATGTCGTCGCTGGTGGTGCTCTCCAGCGGGTTGTGGCTGATGCCGGCGTTCTCGCCGCGCACGAACAGCATGGCCTGCGGCATCACCAGGTGCAGCTTCATCGCGTCGTGGCCGGCGCCGCTGGGCATGCGGTACAGAGGCACGCCCAGCGATTCGACGGCGCGTTCCCAGCGCCGCTGCCAGTCGGGCGCGCTGGGCGCGGCGGCGGCGCGCATGTTCTGCTCCGCCGTGTGGCGCACGCCGCGCCGCTCGCAGATGGCCTTCAGCTCGGCCAGCACGTCGCCCACCAGCGCGTCGCGCTGCGCATCGGTGGGCGCGCGCAGGTCCAGCGAGAACTGGCAGCGGCCCGGCACCACGTTCACCGAGCCGGCCGGCACATTCAGCATGCCGATGGTGCCGACGCTGTCGCCGTCGCGCGCAGCGCGTTGTTCCACGTATAGCGCCAGTTCGGCCACCGCCGCCGCCGCGTCGCGCCGGCGGTTCATCGGCGTGGTGCCGGCGTGGCTGGCCATGCCCGTCACCTCGCAGGTGAAGCGCACGCTGCCGTTGATGGAGGTGACGATGCCCAGCGGCAGATCCAGTTCGTTGAGCACCGGGCCCTGCTCGATGTGCACCTCGACGAATCCGAGGTACTTTGCCGGGTCGCGTCGCAGCGCCGCGATGGCGTCCATGGTGCCGGGCAGGCCTGCCTGCCGCATCGCATCGGCCATGGCGACGCCGTCGGCGTCCTTCTGCGCCAGCCAGGCGGCGTCGAAATGCCCGGTGAGCGCGCTGGAGGCCAGGAAGTTGGCGCGATAGCGCTGGCCTTCCTCTTCCGAGAACGCCACCACTTCCAGCCCGAACGGCAGCCGCTCGCCGCGCCGCGACAGCGCATGCACGCAGGCCATGGGCGTGAAGATGCCCAACCGCCCGTCGTAGCGGCCGGCGTTGCGCACGGTGTCGTAGTGGGAACCGGTGAGCAATGTTCGCTCCGTTCGCCCTGAGCCTGTCGAAGGGCCTGCGGGGTGGTACCGCCCCACCACATTACCCACCGCGTCGATCTCCACTTCGTCGAAGCCGCACTCACGCATGCGCCCGGAGATCGTTGTCGCGCAGGCCCGGTGTGCGTCGGTGAGATAGGTGACGGTAAGCTGCCCCTTGCGCGCGAACTCCGGATCGCTGTGCTGCGCCAGGTCTTCGTGCCAGTCCCACAGCAGCTGGCCCAGTTCCGGTTCGTGGCCGAAGCGGTCGTTCAGCCGCAGCTCGGCGATGCGGTGCACGTTGCGCAGCGCCTCGGCCCGCTCGAACTCGGGATGGTTGTCCAGTCGGCGCTCGAAGGCCGCGACGATCTGCGCGCGCGTGAGGCCCGTGCCGCGCGGCCCGCGCACCGCCAGGATGAACGGGAAGCCGAACTTCGCGTTGTAGGCGGCGTTGAGCTCCTGGATGCGCGCGAACTCCTCCGGCGTGCAGTGCGTCAGGCCGGCGGCGCTCTGCTCGCCGCTGGATTCCGCCGTCAGCGTCTTCGCCACCATCGCCTTGCCGGCGAGTTCGGGGTGGGCCCGGATCAGCGCGAGCTGCTTGTCCGCGTCTGCTTCGCGCACCACAGTGGCCATCGCGTGCTTCAGCTGCGTGAGCGACGCGAACGGCCGTTGCACCAGCGCCGCCTGCGCGATCCACGGCGAGTGCTCGTAGATGCCGTCCAGCAGCGCCGCCGCATCGGCGGCACCCGCCGTGTTGAGTTGTTCCAGCGTCAGCGCCATGTCTGTCATTCCTTGAAGGGGTGGACCTGCTTCCAGTGGCGCGCGATGTCGATGCGCCGGCACACCCACACGCGGTCGTGTTGCGCGATGTGGTCGAGGAAGCGTTGCAGTGCGGCCATGCGCCCCGGCCGGCCGAGCAGGCGGCAGTGCATGCCGATGCTCAGCATCTTCGGCGCTTCGTCGCCCTCGGCGTACAGCACATCGAAGCTGTCGCGCAGGTACTGGAAGAACGGGTCGGCGTGCGAAAAGCCCTGCGGCAGCGAAAACCGCATGTCGTTGCAGTCCAGCGTGTAGGGCACGACCAGGTGCGGCACCACGGCGCCGTCGGTGCGGCGCACCTTCATCCAGAACGGCAGGTCGTCGCCGTAGTAGTCGCTGTCGTATTCCAGCCGGCCGTCGTCCACCACCAGGCGGCGCGTGTTGGGGCTGTCGCGGCCGGTGTACCAGCCCAGCGGCCGCTCGCCGGTCATCTGTTCGATGGTGTCGAGCGCGAGACGCATGTGCTCGCGCTCCACCGCCTCGTCGACGTTCTGGTAGTGGATCCAGCGCCAGCCGTGGCAGGCGATCTCGTGGCCCAGTTCCTTGAACGCGGCGGTGAGCTCGGGGTGCCGCTGCAGCGCCATGCCCACGCCGAACACGGTGAGCGGCAGCCCGCGTTTTTCGAACTCGCGCAGCAGGCGCCACACGCCGGCGCGCGAGCCGTATTCGTAGATGCCCTCCATGCTCAGGTGCCGCTCCGGATAGGAGGCGGGATTGAACATCTCCGACAGGAACTGCTCGGAGCCGGCATCGTCGTGCAGCACGGCGTTCTCGCCGCCTTCCTCGTAGTTCAGCACGAACTGCACGGCGACCCTGGCGTTGCCGGGCCACTGCGCATGCGGCGGGTTGCGGCCGTAGCCGGCCAGGTCGCGCGGGTAGGGCGCGGTGGAGTCGTAGATGCCGTTGCTCATGCCAGTGCCACCGAAATGTCGTGCGTGGGTGCGGGGCGGTCGAACGCCAGGCTCTGCTCCACGTGCAGCAGATGCTGTTCCATCAGCGCGGCGGCGCGCTCGCCGTCGCGTGCCGCCAAAGCCTTGACGAGATCCACGTGTTCCTCCTGCGAATGCTGCTGCGCGCCCGTGCGCTGGTACATCAGCGACACCAGCGAGCTGCGCGACACCAGGTCGCGCAGGATCTGCGCCAGCACCGCGTTGCCGGTGAGTTCGGCCATGCGCACGTGGAAGTCGCCCAAGAGCTCGATGCTGCCGGCCGCGTCGCCGCCCTGCAGCAGCGCCTTCTCCTGGGCGACGTGGTCCTTCAGCGCGCGCAGCTTGGCGGGCGTGACGGTGCGCACGAATTCGCGCGCCATCTCGCCTTCCAGCATGCGGCGCACCTGGAACACCTGGCGCGCCTCCTCCACCGTGGGTGCCGCCACGAAGGCGCCGCGCGCCGGCTCCAGAGTCACCAGCCGGTTCTGCGCGAGCTGGTGCAGCGCCTGGCGCACCAGGGTGCGCGAGACGCCGAAATGGTCGGCCAGTTTCTGCTCGGCCAGCTTGGTGCCGGGCCGCAGGCGGCGCAGCGCGATGGCGCGGGTGAGCGAGTCGGCGATGTGGCTGGTGGCGGACGGCTGCTGCATCGAGCCCGCATATTAGTCGCCGGGATTGAAGTTGTATACACTTCTGTGGACGAAATCACCGGAGACGGCCATGGGCCTGAGCACGCACGTCCTGGACACCATGCATGGCACGCCCGCCGCGGGCATGGCCGTGGAGCTCCACAAGATGGAGGGCGATGCCCCGGTGCTGGTCAAGCGCCTCACGCTCAACGCCGATGGCCGCACGCCCGGCGGGCCGCTGTACGACAGCGCCAGCCTGCAGCGCGGCAGCTACCGCCTGGTGTTCGAGGTGGCGGCGTACTTCCGCGTGCGCGGCGTGCAGTTGCCCGATCCGCCGTTCCTGGACAAGGTCAGCCTGGACTTCGGCGTGGCCGATCCGTCGGCGCACTACCACGTGCCGCTGCTGGCCAGTCCCTGGAGCTACTCCACCTACCGCGGGTCCTGAGCGATGGGGGAGCCGTCAGTCCTGGCCTTCGGTCAGGGTGTCCAGCTGGAAGCGGCCGCTCTTGTGCCACAGCCAGGTGTCGGTGTAGACCACCTTGCCCATGCGCGCGGGCACCGGGAAGGGCGCTGCGGCGCGCACCGTGCGCTCGATCTCGGCCACCACCTCGGGCGCATGCTTGGGCGCGCGCATCCAGTCCAGTTTGCGCACCTCGCCGTTGCGGTCCACCTCCACCTGCAGCACGCCGATGGCGTACAGCATGGGCGGCAGCCGGCCCTTCCAGATGCGCTCGCGGTTCAGGCCGTAGATGTGGCCGGCGGCGTCGGCGCGGTAGGCGCGCGGGTTGGCGGCATTGGAAGCCTGTGCGCGCGCGGCCGGCTGGGCGGGCACCACGCTGGGCGGGGCAGATGCCGCCGGCGGCTGGGCCACGCTGCCCCCGGACACGGGCGGCAGCGGCGTGGAACTGCACGAAGCCAGCAGGGCCGCGACGGTGACGCCGGCCAGAGGCAGGGAAGAGCGCAGAGCGGAGGAGTACTTCATGATTTGCATATTGCTGACCTTGCCTTTCCAAGCCAACCATTGTCACGAACCGATGCAATGTAAAGCGGTTTGCCCATGACGGAAATCACGGGATTGCCGGACGACGCGCCCGGCGTGCTGGTGACGGTGCACGCGGTGCAGGGATCGGTGCCGCGCGAGGAGGGCACCTGGATGGCCGTGTTCGCCGATCGCGTGGCCGGCACCATCGGCGGCGGCCAGCTGGAATTCGAGGCGATCGCCGAGGCGCGCGTGCGGCTGCAAGCCGCGGGCGGGGCGGCCGACGTGCTGCCCGACGTGCTGCGTTATCCGCTCGGTCCCAGCCTGGGCCAATGCTGCGGCGGCGTGGTGCGGCTGCAGTACGAGCACACGACGGCGGAGGACGTGCGCGTGCTCTACCAGCGCGCGCTGGCCGGCCAGCAGCCCATCGCCCTGTTCGGCGGCGGCCACGTCGGCCGCGCGCTGGTGGCGGTGCTGGGCCGCCTGCCTTACGCCGTGACCTGGATCGACAGCCGCGACGAGATTTTTCCCGATGCCGTGCCGGCCAACGTGCGCTGCGAGCATTCCGACCCCGTGCAGGCGGCGGTGCGCGACCTGGACCCCGGCTCGCGCGTGCTGATCATGAGCTTCAGCCACGCCGAAGACCTGGACGTGGTGGCCGCCTGCCTGCAGCGCCTGCGCGAGCGCGGCGACCTGCCCTACGTCGGCCTGATCGGCAGCAAGACGAAATGGGCCACCTTCCGCCACCGGCTGGAGCAGCGCGGCTTCCGGCCCGAGGAACTGGCCCGCGTCACCAGCCCGATCGGCATTCCGGGCATCGTCGGCAAGGAGCCCGAGGTGATCGCCGTCGCCGTGGCGGCACAGCTCCTGCAACAGCAACACCACCCCTGAACGCACCGCATGGAAAGCTATCTTCTCGACTGGGCCAACCTGCTGCTGCGCTGGCTGCACGTGATCACGGCCATCGCCTGGGTCGGCTCCTCGTTCTATTTCGTGTTCCTGGACAGCAGCCTCGCGCCGCCGGCCGACGAAAAACTGCGTGCCGAAGGCGCCACCGGCGAGCTGTGGGCGGTGCACGGCGGCGGCTTCTACCACCCGGTGAAATACGCGCTGTCGCCGCCCGCGCTGCCGCCGCACCTGCACTGGTTCTTCTGGGAAAGCTACAGCACCTGGCTGTCCGGCTTCGCGCTGTTCACGGTGTCCTACCTGTGGAACGCCGGCACCTACCTGGTCGACAAGTCGCTGATGGCCTGGTCGCCCGGCGCCGCGGTGGCGGTGGCGCTGTCCTTCCTGGTGGTGTTCTGGATGCTGTACGACGCCATCTGCCAGTGGTTCGGCCCGCGCAGGAACGGCGACGCCATCGTCGGCGCGCTGGTGCTGGTGCTGGTGTGCGTGGCGTCCTGGCTGGCCTGCCACTGGTTCGCCGGGCGCGCGGCCTTCCTGCTGGTGGGCGCGATGATCGCCACGGCGATGAGCGCCAACGTGTTCTTCTGGATCATTCCCGGCCAGAAGAAGGTGATCGCGTCGATCAAGGCCGGCCAGCCGGTCGACCCGGTGCACGGCCAGCGCGGCAAGCAGCGCAGCGTGCACAACACCTACTTCACGCTGCCGGTGCTGTTCGCGATGCTGTCCAACCACTACGGCTTCACCTACGGCCATCCCCGGAACTGGCTGGTGCTGATCCTGATGATGTTCGCCGGCGCCGCCATCCGCCAGTTCTTCGTGATGCGCCATGGCTGGAAGCTGGGACGCAACCGGCACCCGGCCGGCTATGCGCTGGTCGGTGTCGCTGTCATCGTGGGCGTGATCGTCTGGCTGATGCCGGAGCCGGTGCCTGCTTCAGCCGCGAACGCGCCGGCCGGCTACGCGCAGCTGCGGCCGGTGCTGGAGCAGCGCTGCTACCAGTGCCACGGCGCGCAGCTGCAGATGAAGAACGTGCGGCTCGACACACCCGAAGCGCTGAAGCAGCACGCGCAAGCGGTGTACCAGCAGGCGGTGGTGGCCAAGACCATGCCGCTGAACAACGCGACGAACATCACCGACGCGGAGCGGGCACTGATCGGGCGCTGGTTCGAGGGCGGTGCGAAGGTGGAGTGACGCGCCGCCTCAGAAATCCCGCGCGTAGTTCTGCAGGCCCTCGAGGTCCAGCACCTCGATCACGCCGTAGCGGATGCCCAGCAAGCCGGCTTCTTCCAGCCGGTTCAGCGCGCGGTTGGTGTTCTGCCGCGCCAGGCCGCAAAGCCGGGCAATCTCTTCCTGCGAGATGACCAGCTGCCGGTCGGTGGCCGGGTACAGCTGGGGATTGAACAGCTCCGACACGCAATAGGCCACGCGCGCGGTGACGTCGCGCAGGCGAAAACTTTCCACCAGCGCCACGTAGTGGCCCAGGCGCGCGTTGAGCTGGTCGATCACCCAGCGGCTGAAGGCCCGGCTCTCGTCGACCAGCCACAGGAAGGTGTCGCGCGGCATGAAGGCGACGGTGCTGTCGCGGATGGCGACCACCGCGTAGGGACGCGGCTCGCCCTTCAGGGCCGCGCCTTCGCCGAACCAGGCGCCGGCGGGCACGCCGGCGAAAGTGGTGGCGCGGCCGTCGCTGGCGATGGTGTCGACCTTCAGCATGCCGTCCACCACGCCCAGCCAGTGCATGGCTGGCGAGCCGCGCAGGCACACCGTGGCGCCGGCCTCGAAGCCGCGCAGGCTGGTTTCGCGCCGCACGCGGTCCAGCTGCGCCGGCGTCAGGCAGGCGTGCCAGGAAGCCGCTTCGAGAAACGCCCGCAGGCTGTCTGTGTCGGTGGTCATGGAGGAAGCTCGCGATGGGGCCACTCCGATTCTGCGGCGAAGCGGGCCGGCCGCAACGAGGGCAACTCCGCCCCCGGATTGTCATGTTCAGAACAGTCAGCGCGCCGCCGCGTCCCTAGCATCCCGGGCGATGAAGCGCCTCGCCCCACCTCCGCCGCTCACGCCGGACCTTCTTTGCGATGCCGTCGACTGGGCCATCGTCTCGCGGCGTTCCATCCGCGCCTTTCTTCCGACGCCCGTTGCCAGGGAGACGATCGAGGCGATCCTGGAGGTGGCGTGCCACTGCGCCTCGGGCGTCAACACGCAGCCGTGGCAGGTGCATGTGCTGACCGGCGCCGCCCGGGACCGCCTGAGCGCCGCGGTGCTGGCCGCGTACGACAACCCCGCCCCGACGCAGCCGGACGAACCGTACCCGTACTACCCGCGCGACTGGGTGAGCCCCTATATCGAGCGCCGCCGCAAGATCGGCTGGGACCTGTACGGGCTGCTCGGCATCGCCAAGGGCGACAAGGCCCGCATGCATGCCCAGCATGCGCGCAACTACCGCTTCTTCGACGCGCCGGTGGGCCTGGTCTTCACCATCGACCGCGTGATGCAGCAGGGCGGCTTCATCGACTACGGCATGTTCCTGCAAAGCGTGATGGTCGCCGCGCGGGCGCGTGGCCTGGACACCTGCCCGCAGGTCGCGTTCACGGCGTTCCACCGGGTGGTGGCGCGCGAGCTGCGGCTGCCGGACAGCCGGATGCTGGTGTGCGGCATGAGCCTCGGCTACGCCGACCCCAGCCGCATCGAGAACTCCCTCGTGAGCGAACGCGAACCCGTCGGCGGCTTCACGCATTTCCACGACCAGCCTTCCATGGAGAGCACCGCATGAGCCCGTTTCCTCCCACCTCGCCGTACGCGCACGGGCTCGAGCGCAACGCGGCCAACTTCGTCGCGCTCACGCCGCTGCACTTCCTGGATCGCGCGGCCAGCGTGTTTCCCGAGCGCACGGCGATCGTGCACGGCAGCCTGCGGCAGAGCTGGGCGCAGACACGCGAGCGCTGCCACCGGCTGGCTTCGGCGCTGGTGCGGCTGCGCGTGCGGCCGGGCGACACGGTGTCGATCCTGGCGCCCAACACGCCGGCGATGCTGGAAGCGCACTTCGGCATCCCGCTCGCCGGGGCCGTGCTGAATGCGATCAACTGCCGGCTGGACGCCGACGGCATCGCCTTCATCCTGCGGCATGGCGAGTCGCGGCTGCTGCTGGTGGACCGGGAGTTCGCGGCGCTCGCCAAGCGTGCCCTGGCCGCGCTGCCGCATCCGCCGCGGGTGGTCGACATCGACGACACCGAGGCGCCAGCCGGCGCGCCGATCGGGGAGACCGACTACGAGTCCCTGCTGGCGAGCGGCGATCCCGGCTTCGAAGGCGTCTGGCCGGCCGACGAGTGGACCCCCATTGCCCTGAACTACACCTCGGGAACCACCGGCGACCCCAAGGGCGTGGTGCCCAGCCACCGCGGCGCCTACCTCATGAGCCTGAGCCAGATGACGGACTGGGCGCTGCCGCGCGCACCGACCTACCTCTGGACTTTGCCGATGTTCCACGCGAATGGCTGGTGTTTCACCTGGGCCATCACGGCCGCCGCGGGCACCCACGTGTGCCTGCGCAAGGTGAACGCGGCCAACATCTTCCAGGCGATCGCGCGGCACGGCGTGGACCACTTCTGCGCGGCGCCCATCGTGCTGGCCGGCCTGGCAAGCACGCCGGCGGCGCAGCGGCCGGTGCTGCCACGCCGCGTGCGGGTGCTGACGGCGGGATCGCCGCCGCCCGCCGCGGTGCTGGAAGCCGTCGGCGCGATGGGGTTCGAGGTGGACCACGTGTTCGGCATCACCGAGATCTCCGGCACCGCGATCGGCTGCGCCCGGCAGGACGCGTGGGACGCGCTGCCGGCGAACGAGCGCGCGCGCCTGCAGGCGCGGCAGGGCGTGCGCGCCGCTGCGCTCGAAGCGGTGCGAGTCGGCGACCCGGACACGCTGGAGCCGGTGCAACAGGACGGCAGCGCGGCCGGCGAACTGCTGATCCGCGGCAACGTCGTGATGATGGGCTACCTGAAGAATCCGGAGGCGACGGCCAAGGCGTTCGCCGGCGGATGGTTCCACACCGGCGACATCGCGGTGGTCCACCCCGATGGCTACCTGCAGATCACCGACCGCTCGAAGGACGTCATCATCTCGGGCGGCGAGAACATCTCCTCGGTCGAGGTGGAGGACGTGCTGCACCGCCACCCCGGCGTGCTGCACGCGGCGGTGGTGGCGCAGCCCGACGACACCTGGGGCGAGGTGCCTTGCGCCTTCGTCGAACGGCAGCCCGGCGCCGAAGCCCTTGCGGAAGCCGACCTCATCGCGTTCTGCCGCGAGCGGCTGGCCCACTACAAATGCCCGCGGCGCGTGGTGTTCACCGAGCTGCCGAAGACGGCCACCGGCAAGATCCAGAAGTTCAGGCTGCGCGCCCTGGCCGGCAGCAGCGAAGCGATCACGCGGCTGGCGTAGGCGGCGGAACAGGCGCGCGCTTCACAGCTCCAGGCAGACCTTGCCGAAGTGCTTCTGCGCTTCGTAGTACGCGAACGCGGCGGCGATGTCCTGCAGCGCAAAGCTGCGGTCGACCACCGGCTTGATGCGGTTCACCTCGATCGCCCGGACCATGTCTTCCTGGTCGGCCCTGCTGCCGATGGAAATCCCGCTGATGCGGATCTGGTTGGAGAACAGCGCCGGGATCGACACCTCTCCGGCGAAGCCGGTCAGCACGCCGACCAGGGCGATGTGCCCGCCGATGCGGCAAGCCGCGATGGACTGCGCCAGCGTGGCGGGCCCGCCCACCTCCACCACGTGGTCGACGCCGCGTCCGTTTGTCAGCTCCTTTGCCGCACGGCCCCAGTCCGGCACGGCCTTGTAGTCGATGACCGCATCAGCGCCGAGCCGACGGAGTTGTTCCAGCTTGCCTTCGGACGACGAGGTCGCGATCACCCGGGCGCCGGCGGCCTTGGCGAATTGCAGCGCGAACAGCGACACGCTTCCCGTGCCGAGGACCAGCACCGTCTCGCCGGGCTTGACCTGGCCGCACGTCACCAGGCCGCGCCAGGCGGTGACGCCGGTGCAGGTGAGCGCCGCCGCCTCCGCGTGCGTGGTGCCCGCGGGCGCCGTGGTGAAGCAGTGCGCCGGCAGGCACACCCACTCGCGGGCATAGCCGTCGAAGGTCTCGCCCGGGATCTCGCGCCGAGTCGCGGGCGTCATCTCGCCGCCCGGCCAGCGCGGGTAGAAGGTGCTGACGACGCGGTCGCCGGCCTTGAACGCGTCGACGCCCTCACCGGCCGCCACCACGTCGCCGGCGCCGTCGGACAGCGGAACGCGGCCGTCGGTGAACGGCACCTGTCCGCGCACCGTGAACAGGTCGCGGTAATTCAGCGCGCAGGCCCGGATCCTGACCAGCAGTTCGCCCGGCCCCGGCTGGGGCGGGTCTTCTTCGACCAACTCGAGGTGGTCCAGGCCTCCGGGCGCCCTGAGCCGCACCAGCTTCACGGCTGGGCCGCCTGGTACTCGTCGCTGCGGCGCCACCAGATGCCGGTTTCGTTGCGGCCCAGCGGCGCGCGGTCGAGCCATTGGTAGGCACCCCACAGGCCATCCATCGAGCGCGAGTAGCCGGAATAGGTGTGGTAGACCACGCCGTCCTCGAGGATGAACGCGCTCAGGCCGGGCCGCTCGCGCATGTAGGACGGCACGTCGGTGCCGCTGGCCGCCGCGATGCCCGCCACCGGGCTTTCGCCGTCCTGGTGGCCGGTACGCCAGCTCACCGCGGGCTCGTGCTGGTAGTTGTATTCGATGCTGCCTTCGCGCTGCTGCGCCTCGGTGAAGGTGACGTTGAAATCGAAGTTGAATTCGCCGCTGCCCGAAGAAGCCCAGGGGAAGGTCCAGCCCATGCGCTGCTTGTAGGCCTGCAGCTTGGCCACCGGCGCGCGCGACACGGCGGTCAGCATCACGTCGTGGTTGGCCAGGTGCACGGCGAAGCCGTCGAAGCCGTCGGCGATCAGCGAGCAGGAGGGGCAGCCGGCCGTGTAGTCCGGTGAGAACATGAAGTGGTACACCAGCAGCTGCGAGCGGCCCTGGAACAGGTCCTTCAGCGAGGCGCTGCCGGCCTCGGTCTCGAAGCGGTAATCCTTGTCCACCCGCACCCAGGGCAGCTGCTGGCGGCGCTTGGCCACGGCGTCGCTGCGGCGCGTGAGTTCCTTCTCCTCCGCGAGCAGTGCCAGCCGCGCGGCCAGCCACTCTTCGCGCGTTCCGGTGGTGTGTGTCGTCATCGTTTGTTCCTTGCTGTTGGTGATGACGCCATGCTAGGCAGCGGCGGCGCGGGGTGTGAGTGACAAATGTGGCGCGATTGCCGCGCGGCGCGGTGCAGAATCGGCGGGGCCATGATTCTCGAAATCGCCCAGCTCGAAGTCCGGTCCGGCCAATCCGCCGCGTTCGAAGCGGCTTTCCGGGAAGCGCAGCGCATCATCGCGTCCATGCCCGGCTACCTGGGCCACGAGCTGCAGAAATGCGTCGAGCGGCCGGACCACTACATGCTGCTGGTGCGCTGGCTCTCGGTGGAGCACCACGAAACCGGCTTCCGCCAGTCCGCGCCCTACCAGGAGTGGCGCCGCCTGCTGCATCACTTCTACGACCCGTTCCCGACGGTGCTGCACTATGCGCAGGTGGCGGGGCGCGAGTGACAGGGGTGGCGCGATTGCTCAGACGCGCAAGGCAAGGCTCTGCAGCCAGGCGGACAGGGCCAGTCCCAGCCCGAACCAGGCGTGGGTGAGCAGGCTGCGCAGGCGCGCGGCATGGGGCCGCGGCGTCCTCGATGCGGCAATCCCTGCACCCAGCGCGGGCTGCAGCACGAAGAACGGAGCGGCGACCGTCAGGATGCCGAACACCAGCGCCGGCAGCACGGTCGGCCGGCGCGCCCAGTCCAGGCCGGCGATCGCCAGCAGCGCGGCCGCGAAGACGATGCCGATGGCGTAGTGCGCGCTCCAGCCGAGGGCCCGCTCGCCGCGCACCGGCGCTGCACGTGCGATGGCGTCGTGGACCAGGCGGCCGCGCGGCAGGTGGCCGATCCAGCGACCGACCATCGCGTAGTCGAGCGGAACGACGCCGAAGCAGCGCCTGGTGAAGACCGTCCAGGCGTCCATCACGGCCGTCGCGCCGGCGCCGATCAGGACTGCGCGGACCAGGAATTCCAGTCTTTCGTCCATGGGGTGTTCCTTTCGGGATGCGGGGCGGACCACTGTGCCACTTCAAGCCGGCTTGAAGTCAAGGGGTCGCTGGCAGCTGCGTGTTCACTCACTTCACAATAGCTGCCATGACACCCGACCCGCGCACCCAGCCTCGCGCCTTCCTCGAACACCTGTTCCGCACCGCCGTGCAGCGCGCCCTGCCGCTGCACAACACGGCGCCGTTCCTGCCGCCGCCGCCCAAGGGCCGCACCGTCGTGCTGGGCGCCGGCAAGGCGGGCGGCGCGATGGCGCAGGCGGTAGAGGCGCTGTGGCCGGCCGATGCACCGCTGTCGGGCCTGGTGGTCACGCGCTACGGCCACACGCCGCCGCGGCCCGCCGGGCTGCCGGCGCGCATCGAGGTGGTGGAGGCTGCGCATCCGGTGCCGGACGCCGCCGGCCTGCGGGCGGCCGAACGCATCCTGGCGCTGGCCCACGGGCTCACGCCCGACGACCTGGTGCTGTGCCTGATCTCCGGCGGCGGCTCGGCCCTGCTCACGCTGCCCGCCGAAGGGCTGACCCTGGCGGACAAGCAGCGCATCAACAAGCAGCTGCTGGACAGCGGCGCCAACATCGGCGAGATGAACTGCGTGCGCAAGCACCTGTCGCGCATCAAGGGCGGGCGGCTGGCGGCCGCATGCGCCCCCGCGCGCGTGGTGACGCTGGCGATCAGCGACGTGCCGGGCGACGACGTGTCGGTGATCGCGAGCGGCCCGACCGTGCCCGACGCCACCAGCTGCGCCGACGCCGTCGCCATCCTGCAGCGCTACGGCATCGACGTGCCGGGCGCGGTGATGCGCATCCTGGAGCAGGGCGCGCTGGAAACGCCCAAGCCGGGCGATGCCGCATTCGCCGGCCAGGCCGTGCACCTGATCGCCACGCCGCGCCAGTCGCTGCAGGCGGCGACCGACGCGGCACGCGCCGCGGGCCTGGACGCGCACATCCTGAGCGACGAGATGGAAGGCGAGTCGCGCGAGGTCGGCAAGGTGCACGCGGCGCTGGCGCGCGCGGTGGCCGCGCACGGCCAACCGTTCCGCCGGCCCTGCGTGATCCTGTCGGGTGGGGAGACGACGGTGACGGTGCGCAAACAGCCCGAAGGCACGCCGCGTGGGCGCGGGGGGCGGGCGGGCGAGTTCTGCCTCGGCTTGGCGCAGGCGCTGCAAGGCCAGGCCGGTGTGTGGGCGCTGGCAGCCGACACCGACGGCATCGACGGCGTGGAAGACAACGCGGGCGCGTTCGTCGCGCCGGACACGCTGGCGCGCGGTGCGGCGCAGGGACTGCGCATCGACCGCTTCCTGGACCGCAACGATGCGTACGGCTACTTCTCGGCAATCGGCGATTTGGTGGTCACCGGGCCGACGCACACCAACGTGAACGATTTCCGGGCGGTGCTGGTGTTGTAGGCTGCGCACATGACCCTCAACGCATCCGCCGCCGCGCTGCTCGCACAGCTCCCCGGCAAGATCACGCCCCAATGGCCGCAGGGCGAGCGCTTCATCCAGGCATTCGCGCACGGAACGATGTCGGTGGAGTTGTACGCGCCGCGCGGCACCGACCCGCAGACGCCGCATGCGCAGGACGAGATCTACATCGTCCACACCGGCACGGCCACGCTGGTGGTCGAAGGCGAGCCGGTCGCATGTGCGCCGGGAACTGCCGTCTTCGTTCCCGCACGCGCCGAGCACCGCTTCGCGCATTTCTCCGACGATTTCGCCACCTGGGTCGTGTTCTGGGGCCCTGACGGCGGCGAGGGGAAGAGCTGATGGCCGCAGCCCGCTTCGCCACCATGCACCTGCCCGCGCACCCGACGGTGCAGGCGCCCGACGGTTCGGACGTGCGCGTGCTGCTGGCCGGCAAGGGCGGCAGCATGGCGCACTTCGAGCTCGCGGCCGGCCAGACCTCCAAAGCGGTGGCGCACCGCACGGTGGAAGAGATCTGGTACGTGGTCGCCGGGCGCGGCGCGATGTGGCGCCGGCAGGACGGCGCCGAGGAAATCATCGTGCTGGAGACCGGCGTCTGCCTCACCATTCCGGTCGGCACGCAGTTCCAGTTCCGCGCCGCGCCCGACAGCGCGGTTGCCGCCGTCGCGATCACCATGCCGCCCTGGCCCGGCGAGGGCGAGGCGGTGTTCGTGGCCGGACCCTGGGATCAGGCGGACGGCGCGTAGCTCGCGAGTTCGACCAGGTTGCCGTCCGGGTCGCGGATGTAGACCGAGCGCATTGCGCCGCGTGCGCCGGTCTGCGGCACCGGGCCGACTTCGATCGGGTGGCCGGCACGATTCAGTTCGGCGACGACGTCCTCGATCGGTCCTTCGCAGACGAAGCACAGGTCGCCGCTGCCCGGCACCGTGATGTCGGCATGCGGCAGGTACTCGCCGCGGTAGGGGTGCAGGTTGATTTTCTGGCTGCCGAAATGCAGCGCGTTGTACTGCCCCTCGAACACCTCGTGCCGCATGCCGAGCACATTGCAATAGAAGTCGACGGTGCGTCGCAGGTCGCGCACGGTCAGCACCACGTGGTCCAGCGCCGCCAGTTTCATCGCGCTTCCACGCGCGCAACATCGGCCAGCGCGAAATCCACCGCTGCATGCGCATGCAGCGCCGTGGTGTCCAGCAGCGGCAGCCGCGTGTGTTCGGGCTTCACCAGCAGTGCGATTTCCGTGCAGCCGAGCAGGATGGCCTGCGCGCCCGCGGCGGCGAGTTCGTCGATGACCTGCAGGTAGCGCGCACGCGAGGGATCGGTGACGACGTCCTTGCACAGCTCCTCGTAGATGATGCGGTGCACGTCGGCGCGCGCCGGTGCGTCGGGCACCAGCACGCGCAGGCCGTGCTCGCGCTCCAGCCGCTCGCGCAGGAACGGCTGCTCCATGGTGAAGCCGGTGGCCAGCAGGCCGACGGTGGTGTAGCCGCCCGCGCGCGCCGCCTGGCCGGTGGCATCGGCGATGTGCAGGAAGGGCAGGGGCACGGCGGCGGCGATGCGGTCGGCCAGCTTGTGCATGGTGTTCGTGCACAGCACGATGCAGTCGGCGCCCGCGGCCTGCAGCCGTTGCGCCGCGTCGACCAGCACCGCGGCCGCGTCGTCCCAGCGGCCCGCGTGCTGCGCCTCGGCCACCGGGCCGAAGTCCACGCTGTACAGCACGATTTGCGCCGAATGCAGCGCGCCCAGCCGTTCGGCCACCGCCTGGTTGATCAGCCGGTAATATTCGGCGGTCGACACCCAGCTCATGCCGCCGATCAGTCCAATGGTTCGCATCGCAACATCCTTCTTTACGCAAGGCACGGCCGCATCATGGCCCGCGGCGGCGTGCGGGTCTATCACGGAATTTCAGCGATGAACCAGCCCACTCCTCCCGAAAGCCCGCCCATGCCGTCGTTCAACCGCCGTTCCTTCCTCGCCGCCACGGCCGGTGCCGCCGCCGTGTCGCACCCGCTGGTCGGGCGCGCGCAGGGCGCCTGGCCGACCAAGCCATTGCGCCTGATCGTGCCGTTCGCGCCGGGCGGCAGCTCGGAGATCGTGGCGCGCGCGCTGGCCGGCGAGCTGTCCAAGACCATCGGGCAGAGCGTGTTCGTGGAGAACAAGCCGGGCGCGGCCGGCAACATCGCCATGCAGGAGGTGGCCGCGGCCACCGACGAGCACACGCTGATCCTGGGCCACATCGGCACGCTGGCGGTCAACCCCTACATCTTCGCCAAGCTGCCCTACGACCCCAACAAGGACTTCGTGCCGATCACGCTGATCTCCAAGGTGCCCAGCCTGTACGTGGTGCACCCGGACCTGCCGGTGAAGAACTTGAAGGACTTCGTCGCCTACGCGAAGAGCCAGCCCGGACGCCTGAACTACGGCTCGGCCGGCAACGGCAGCGCCGGCCATTTGGCCTTCGAGTACCTGAAGATGGCGACGCAGACCTTCGTGGTCCACGTGCCCTACCGCGGCACCGGCCCGATGCTGACCGACCTGATGGCCGGCCGGCTGCAGTGCGCCTCGGTCGGCGCGCCGGCACTGCTGCAGTTCATCAAGGCCGGGCGGCTGAACTGCATCGCCACCGGCACCACTGCGCGGCTGCCGCAGCTGCCCGACGTGCCCACCGTGGCCGAGCAGGGCTACAAGGGCTTCGAGATGACGCAGTGGTACGGCCTGATGGCGCCCGCGCGCATGGCGAAAGCCAACATCGACAAGCTGGAGGCCGAGGCCGTGAAGGCGGCGCGCAGCAAATTGGTGAGCGAGAAGCTGAGCCAGGACACGGCGCAGGCGGTGGGCAACACGCGCGCCGAGTTCGATGCCTTCATCCGCCAGGAGCAGGCGCGCTGGAAACCGGTGATCGCGCGCGCCCAGATCAAGCCCGAAGGCGTCTGAGCGCGGCGCGACGGGTGCTCACTCCGCGGTGATGCCGCGGTCCTTGATCAGCTTGTGCCACTTGCGCGTTTCGGCCATGGCGTACACGGCCATCAGCTGCGCGTCGCTCTGGATCGGATCCCAGCCGGCATCAATCAGCTTCTTGCGCACGGCGGGGTTGGCAACCGCCGCCTGCATCTCGCGCGACAGGCGCTCGCGCACTGGCGCCGGCGTGGCGGCCGGCACCACCAGGCCCTGCCAGGCATAGGCTTCCACACCCTTGTAGCCCAGCTCCATGGCGGTCGGCACCTCCGGCAGCTGCGCCATGCGCTTGGCCGAGAAGTGCATCAGCGGCACCAGCTTGCCGCTCTTGATGTGGGTCATGGCGCTGGACGCGTCCACCACCATCAGCGGCACCTGGCCGCCCATCACGTCCTGCATGGCGGGCGCGGCGCCGCGGTAGGGCACGTGCACCACGAACAGGCCGGCCTGGTTCTTCAGCAGCTCCATCGCCAGGTGGTGCGGGCTGCCGTTGCCGGGCGAGGCATAGGACAGCCGGCCGGGATTGCGCTTGAGCGTGTCGGCGAACTCCGCCGCGGTCTTGATGCCGGCATTGGGCGCAGCCACCACGATCAGCGGCACGCGCGCGATCAGCCCGAGCGGCGCGAAGTCGCGTTCGGGGTTGTACGAGATCTTCTTGTACAGCGCCGGGTTGTAGACCAGGATGCCGTTGTCGGCGGTGAACAGCGTGTAGCCGTCCGGCTCCGCCTTGGCCGCGGCGTCGGCGCCGATCATGCCGGCCGCGCCCGGCTTGTTCTCGATCAGGATCGGCTGCTTCAGCTGCTCGGCCATCTGCGCGGCCACGGTGCGGGCCAGGTAGTCGGTGCCGCCGCCGGGCGGGTAGCCGACGATCCATCTGATCGGCTTGCTCGGGTAGGCCGCCTGGGCGAGCACGGGGCCGCTGGCGCCAACAGCAAGTGTGGCAACCACGGCGGCATGGGTCAGGCAGCGCAGGACTGCGCGCAGCGAACGGTGCATGGGATGTCTCCTTCAACGTGTGGCGCCGCCATCTGCGCAGCGGCGCCGGTACTCCGAATGCGCATTAGAGAAGCTGGCGACTCACGCGACAAGCTTATTTTTTGGATATATTGATCGGTAATGGCGATCAATCTCACGCTCAAGCAGGTGCGCGCCTTCGTCGCCATCGCCAACTTCGGCGGCTTCACCGAGGCCTCGACGCGGCTGCACGTGAGCCAGGCGGCGCTGAGCGGCGCGCTGAAGGACCTGGAGGAGGCGCTGGGCGCCGAGCTGCTGCACCGCACGACGCGCAGGGTGCGCCTGTCCGACGCCGGCGCGGCCTTCCTGCCGCTGGCCGAGCGCCTGCTGCAGGACCTGGACACCGCCGTGGACGTAGTGTCCGAATGGAAGCAGCAGGCCGGCAGCGTGGTGCGCGTGGCGGTGCCGCAGCTGATGGCCTGCACCCTGCTGCCGGAGGCCATCGCCGCGTTCCGCAAGGAGCACCCGGCCACGCAGGTGCGCGTGGTGGACAGCCCGCCCGAGGCGGTGGTGGCGCGGGTGCTGGCCGGCGAGGTGGACTTCGCCATCGGCCCGCAGCGCGCGGCGCCGCCGGAAGTCGCGTCCAGCACGCTGTTCGAAATGCCGTTCCTGGCGGTGTTTCCGCAAGGGCATGCGCTGGGCGCGCTGCGCGAAGTGAGCTGGGCGGCGCTGAGCGCGTATGACTTGATCTCGCTGCAGGGCGAGTACACGCCGCTGCTCAACACCGAGCTGGCGGCCTCGCGCCAGAAAGTCACGCTCAGCCCGGCGCACGAGGTGGCGTTCGTCACCACCGCGCTCAGCATGGTGCGCGCCGGCCTGGGCGTGACCACCTGCATGCCGTACGCGCAGTCGCTGATCGGCATCCAGCAACTGGAAGCGCGCGTGCTGGTCAAGCCGACGATCACCCGCAGGTTCCTGGTGTGGACGCGGCGCGACCGGCAGCTGTCGGCGGCGGCTGCCGGCTTCAGGGAGTTTCTGCAGCGGTTTTTGGGGGAGGATGCGCGTTACATGGCGATGCGGCGCAAGGCGCACGCATCGAAAGGAGCATTGCGATGACGAAGAAGATCCTCGGGTCCGTGGTCGAAGCCATCGGCAACACGCCGCTGGTGCGGCTGGACCGCATCACGCGCGCGCACGGCGCCGAAGGCACGATCCTGGCCAAGCTCGACTACCTGAACCCCGGCTTCTCGAAGAAGGACCGCGCCGCGCTCGGCGTCATCGAAGAGGCCGAGCGTACGGGCGAGCTGCGGCCGGGACAGACGGTGGTGGAACTCACATCGGGGAACATGGGCACCGGGCTGGCCATCGTCTGCGGCATCCGCGGCTATCCGTTCGTGGCGGTGATGTCCAAGGGCAACTCCGAGGAGCGGGCACGGATGATGCGCGCGCTGGGCGCCGAGGTCGTGATCGTGGACCAAGCGCCTGGTTCGGTGGTGGGCCAGGTGTCCGGCGAAGACCTCGCACTGGTGGAGCAGGCCGCGCAACGCATCACGGCCGAACGCAGTGCCTTCCGCGCCGACCAGTTCAAGCGCGACGGCAGCTGGCTGGCGCACTACCGCACCACCGGCCCCGAACTCTGGGACGCCACCGACGGACAGCTCGACGGCTTCGCCGACTTCCTCGGTTCCGGCGGCACCTATGCCGGCGTCGCCAAGGCCCTGAAAGAACGTAATCCTGCCATCCGCTGCTTCGTGGTCGAACCCGCCGGCGCGGCCGTGCTCGCCGGGCAGGCCGTCACGCAGCCCGGACACCCGATCCAGGGCGGCGGCTATGCGATGCCGGATCTGGCGTTCATGCGCGGCGTGCCGGTCGACGGCTTCCTTCAGGTGTCTGGGGAAGAAGCGCGGCAGACGGCGCGCGAACTGGCCGCGCGCGAGGGCATCTTTGGCGGCTTCTCCGCGGGCGCGAACGTGGCCGTGGCCCTGCGCCTGCTGCAAGGGGAAATGCGCGGCAAGACGCTGGCCGTGGTGGTCTGCGATTCCGGGCTGAAGTACCTGTCAACCGATTTGTGGGCGTAGGCCGGATTGACGGTGCGCGTCACCGCTTGCGAACATAGAGGCTGCCATCCGCGATTTCCAATCTTCGGTAAAGCAGGATCCACCCTGTTGCGCTGTCCGGCCCTTTCGTCCGGCGGAACGCGTCGCGGCGACCAGCTACGAGCCCCGCACCCCCTGGATTCGGTACACACGCAACTCGCTGCCGGCCTGCGTGACAAGCAGGCGGCCATCGGCGCTGACCGATAGCAGGTGCTGCGCCACGGTGCGGATGCGTTGGCGCGCGGCGCCGCTGCTTGCGTCGAGAACGAGGAGTTCGCCCGCACCTGACGCACGGCGCACATGGCTTTCGATGCGCAGGCCGCCCGCGCCAAGCGCGGTGATTTGCGGCGCCCCGTCCTCGGGCAGTGCGTCTTCCGTCTGCGACAGCAGCACGCCAGTTCGCATGTCGTGCGCCAGCAGGCGCCGGCGCCGCTCGGTCCAGGCATGGAAGCGGGCCACCGACTTGACTTCGTCGAACGACACCTCCTGCAGAGTCCACCCCGGCTGGGCTGCCCGGTCCACTGGTGGAGGCTGCAGCACAAGCGGAACGCGATCGGCACTGAGGTCGCGAAAGCGCGCGTACGGAGGCTGCTGGTCGGTATGCCATGCCCAGATCGATGCGCCGACCCGCTTCAAGCCACGCAAGTGCCAAGGTGCCGCGTCGCCATAGCGGCGTTCCACCTGCACCTGCAATTGCGGCACGTTGAGCCGTATAGCCGTGAGATCGCTCGCCGCAGGTTGGAATTCCAATCCACAGGCGAGCCACAGGGCTGCATCGCCCTGTTCGAACAGGACGGTGTTCTCGATATGCGTATCCGACAGGCACGGGGAGCCGGCGTGGCGGTATTCGCCGGCCTGCACGAAACCCGGGACCGTGTACACCCGCAGGCGCGCCTGGTGACGCGCGTACTTCCCCGGCACCAGGTCACCGTGCGTGCGCAGCGCCAGCCACCGCGAATCCGGGCTCCAGGCCCACTCCGGCGATTCGTGCACGCCCAGCACATCGGGGTGTCGCATCGCGGGCGCCCCTGTCGCCGCATCGAGCACGACCACCTGGTCCCCGCTTGTGACCGCGACGATCCAGCGGCCATCCGGTGACGCCGATGCCTTGTGCGGAATGGCGCGCACGGGCATTGCGGCGCTGAAGGCGTACTGAAGCAGCGGCTCGCCCGTGGAGACGTCCCGGCGCGGCGCGGGCGAGAGGGTGCGCTGCGCGGCGCGCTGCAGCCGCTTCATGCCGCCGGGCTCCAGCACTGCCACGGCACCGGGCACGAGCAGCGCCGCAATCAGCGCAATCGTGCCGGGGATGATGCGCTGCGACAGCCGCGTCGCGTCGTGCGGCCTGCAGGCCATCCACCACAGGATCAGCAGCGCGGCCGCTGCCCATATCGCCTGCGCAGTGGCTTGGGTGAACAGCGCCGAGGCGCGCATCCACCATGGCCAGCCGTTCATCGCGCTCGCACTTAGCAGCTCGAAGCGTACACCGGCGAGCAGCCACAGCGCGCCCAGGAATGCGACGGTCATGCTCGCACCGGTGACCGCGAGCAGCGGTGCCCCACAGCGCACGCGCGCGGCGCGAGCGAAGACCCAGGCGGGTACCAGCATGCAGAGGGCGGCCAGGACGCCGGCGCAGCCCGCGCGCCACACCCAGGACAGCTCGTCAAGTGCATCCCAGCGGACCTCTGTGAGCGGGCGGGCACGGCGCAGGAGATCGACCTGCACCGCACGCAAATCCCCACCCGCGGCCGCAATGGCCAGCCCGAGCAGCCATGTGACGAGCAGGGCCGGCACGATTTGCCACCCATGCAGCGCCGGTGCGGCCCGCCGCAGCACGGCGGCCTGCAGAAGAATGGGCACGGGAAGGGTGAATGCCGCCAGGCAGCCCAAAGCCATCGGGAGCCAGGACGCCAGCGGATCGCCGGGCCGCACGACCTTGTTCAGTGCGGTCCAGCCCACAGCCGACAGCACCGGGGAAACCGCATTGACGAGAATCCAGGCCAGGGCGATGCCGCGCGTGAGGCGTAACGCGCCGGAAGGGTTGTCGTCCGACCGAGGCTGCGGAAGACGTGGCTTCAACATCGGCATATGGATCGCGATGCTTGACTTCCTCACGCCTGTGAGCGCTTATCGCAGGACGTAGCTGGCAAGGACCGCCTGCACTTCGTAGATGCTCAGCTTCCTGTTGAATTGCTTTTGAATCGGGGCCGCGGTGCCGGAGATCCAGATCTTGAGTTCCGCATCCAGGTCGAAGGTGCCCGCCGTCTCCACGCTGAAGTGCGTGATGCTCTTGTACGGGATGGAGTGGTATTCCACCTTGCTGCCCGTGAGCCCCTGCTTGTCCACCAGGACGAAGCGCTTGTCGGTGAAGACGAAGTAGTCCCGGATCAGCTGGTAGGCGTGCTCGACGGACTCTCCCGGAGCCAGTATCTGCGCGAACTCCTGCTGGATCTTCGCCGGATCGATTTTCGAAGCGTTGCCGAGCATTCCATCAAATAGCCCCATCTCACCTCCTGCATCTCGAAGGATTTATACAGGATGCACGCATGACCACCCCCGCAAGCCCAAGCTGATCGAGCGCTACTTCGATTGCGAGAGCTGTCCCATGTTCAGGATGCGCGGCAGGGCATCGACGCCGATGGTGGCGCCGTCCTGCCGCTCGTCGTTGACCTTGCCGGACAGAACGGGGTGCGGCTGGTCGGCGCTGGTCAGCATGGAGACCTTCAGGTGCTCGCCGCCGGGAAGCAGTGTCTTGACGTCCTTGATCCAGTCGCCCTGCATGAAGGCGTCGAGGAACTGGTAGCAGTCCCCGCAGATCCTGAGCTCGTGCGAGTGCAGGTGCAGGATGAGCAGCTTGGGGACATGCCCTTCGCCCAGGATCTGGCCGACCTGGCCGGCAATCACCTGGGCGAAACGCGGCGACTTCATCTGCTCCGCCTTGACCACCATGTCGCGTTCGCTGTGGTAGCGCGCGGCCACATCCTTCAGCGCGTCCTGGTCGGTGTATTTCCGGCTGCCGGTGATCAGCCGGCCGATCGCGTACATGTCGTTAAGGTCCTTGGTCGAGTACTTCCCGAAGTCGGCGCTGTGGAACTTCTTGAAGCCCTTGACCGAGAAGTCCTGCTGCTGCAGGGCCTTCTTGTCGTCCTGGTAGTACAGGCTCATGCTGAGCTTGACCGAATTGCCCCGGAAGCCGCCGGTGACGTCCGACTTCTGGTGCAGCGGCTGGTGTTTCGCGAATCCGTCGATCGAGACGCTGCCGATGTCCTCGCCGAAATCCACCTTGAAACTGGTGCCGCGCAGCCACGGCCTGTCCTTCGGTGTGTCCTTGTCGGTTTCGCCGACCCCGAGCCGGTTGTCCACGGCATGTTCGCTGTCGATCGGCGACTTCTCCTCCTTTTTCACCTTCTTGGTCGGGGGGGCGAAGTTCGCGTCGGCCATGCTGTTGATCCACACCCGGCTGTCGCCCATGTTGGTGTAGTCCACCTCGACGTTCGCGGCGAGAAGCTTGGGGTCGATGGAGTCGATGTTGGCGATGATGTAAGGACCGTGGCCACCTTTCTTGGAGTAGATGACCCACCGGGTCTCCTCGCCCGCGTAGACGACGCCTGCGGTGCGCTGCACGACTTCGGCCCGCTGGGCCGGCGCGCCGCCGGCGCGGGCCAGGATGCCATGGGCGGTCGGTGGCGCGCGCCGGTCCACCATGGTTTGCAGGGCATGCAGCTTTCGGGCCTGGGTGCTGGCGGCACTCGCCTGCTGAAGACGCCGCTGGACCAGCGCGGTGGGGCGCTGGTCAGCGAAGGACGAGGTGGCGGCGCGGGATGCACCGGATGGCGGTATGCGCATGCCCTCCGGGGCCGAGGTTGTCCGCTGTGTCGCTGTGTGTCGTTCCAAGGACCGCCTCCTCTCGTGCCCGGTCGCCGCGATGCGGTGCATGCTAAACGAGATCGGGTGGAGTTGCAGCAGTGAAAATAGGCGGTTCGAGCCTCCATGACCCCAGACCCCCACCTCCCCTACCTGCAAGGCTACCCGCCCGAGCTGCTGCAGCAGGTCCGCGACCTGGTCCGCGCCGGCCGGCTGGCCCAGCTGGTGGCGCAGCGCCACCCGGACGCGCACGAGGTCCGCACCGAGCGCGCGCTGTACGACTACGTCGGCGAGCTCAAGTCGCGCTTCATGCGCAGCGCGCCGCCTATCGCCAAGGTGGCGTACGACCCGAAGTTGCACATCGTCCACGATGCGCTGGGAACGCACAGCGCGGTCTCGCGCGTGCAAGGCGGGCGGCTGAAGGCCAAGCGCGAGATCCGCATCGCCACGCTGTTCAAGGAGGCGCCGGCCGACTTCCTGCGCATGATCGTGGTGCACGAGCTGGCACACCTGAAGGAGAGCGAGCACGGCAAGGCGTTCTACGCGCTGTGCCTGCACATGGAGCCGAATTACCACCAGTTCGAGTTCGACCTGCGCCTGTGGCTCACGGCGCGGCGAGAATCGGGGCAATGAAAGCCCCCGCCCGCCTCCAGAACCTCTTGGCCGAGGGTTTGATCGACAGCGTCGTGCGCCAGCTCAAGAGCGGCAAGGAAGCCGACGTCTACGTGGTGCGCTGCGGCGCGGAGACCTGCGCCGCCAAGATCTACAAGGAAGCCAACAACCGCAGCTTTCGCCAGGCGGTGGACTACACCGAGAACCGCAAGGTCCGCAACAGCCGGCAGGCGCGCGCCATGGCCAAGGGGACGGCCTACGGCAAGCAGCAGCAGGAAGCCGCATGGCAGAGCGCCGAGGTGGACGCGCTGTACCGCCTGGCCGCCGCCGGCGTGCGCGTCCCGCGGCCGATCAACTTCCTCGAAGGCGTGCTGCTGATGGAGCTGGTGACCGACGAGCACGGCGACGCCGCGCCGCGCCTGAACGACCTGGACTTCACCGAAGCCCAGGCCCTGCAGCACCATGGCACCCTGGTCGGCGAAGTGGTGCGCATGCTGTGCGCCGGCGTGATCCACGGCGACCTGTCGGAGTTCAACGTGCTGCTGGCGGCCGACGGGCCGGTGATCATCGACCTGCCGCAGGCGGTGGATGCCGCCGGCAACAACCACGCAGCGCGCATGCTGATGCGCGACGTGGACAACCTGCGCATCTACTTCGGCCGCCATGCGCCGCAGCTGCTGGCGACGCGGTACGGCCCCGAGATCTGGTCGCTGTACGCGAGCGGCCTGCTCACGCCCGAGACCCCGCTCACCGGCCGCTACGAGGCGGCGCGCGCCGCCGTCGATTTGTCCGCCGTGCTGCGCGAGATCGAGGATGCGCGGCTGGAGGAGTCGGCGCGCCTGCAGCGCATGGCCTGAGCGTCAACCGGACACGCCCTCAGGCCGGCTGCGCCGCCTGTGCCGTGATGTCGTAGGAGTGCATCCGGGCGTCGTGGTCGAAGATCTGCGAGGTGATCATCAATTCGTCGGCGCCGGTGCGCTCGACGAACGCATGCAGCGCCTGCCGCACGGTGGCCAAGGAGCCGATGGCGCTGCACGACAGCACGCCGTCCAGCATGGAGCGCGCCTGCGGCGGCAGGCTTTCCAGGTAACCCGGCACCGGCGGCTGCAGCTTCGACGGGCGGCCGGTGCGCAGGTTCACGAAGGCCTGCTGCATCGAGGTGGCCAGCACGGCGGCCTCCGCGTCGGTGTCGGCGGCGAAGACGTTGAAGCCCAGCATCACGTGGGGCCTGGCCAGTTGCTCCGAGGGCTTGAAGGTAGCGCGGTACAGCGCGATGGCCTGCATCATCTGGGCCGGCGCGAAGTGCGAGGCGAAGGCATAGGGCAGGCCCAGCATCGCCGCCAGCTGCGCGCCGAACAGGCTGGAGCCCAGGATCCACACCGGCACCTTGGCGCCGCGCCCGGGCACCGCGCGCACGGCTTGGCGCGGCTCGTCGGACATCAGGTCCATCAGCTCCACCACGTCCTGCGGAAACGCGTCGGGATCGCTCGCCAGGTCGCGGCGCAGCGCCCGCGATGTGGCCTGGTCCGAGCCCGGCGCGCGGCCCAGGCCCAGGTCGATGCGCCCGGGGTAGAGCGCTTGGAGCGTGCCGAACTGCTCCGCGATGACCATGGGCGAGTGGTTGGGCAGCATGATGCCGCCCGCGCCGACGCGGATCGACCGCGTGCCGCCGGCGATGTGCCCGATCAGCACGGCGGTGGCGGCACTGGCGATGCCCGGCATGCCGTGGTGTTCGGCCAGCCAGAACCGCCGGTAGCCCAGCCGCTCGGCCTGCCGGGCGAGCGTGAGCGAGTTGCGAAAGGATGCGGACGCGTCGCCGCCTTCGGTGATGGGGGCGAGATCGAGGACGGAGAGGGCTGCAGGCATCGGGCGCAGATGGGGGCGGCCCGGCCGTTGGCAAGGTCAGCCCGCTTCGCGCGCCAGTTTCGCCCGCCTGGCGATTTCCTTCCCGCTCGGCTCGGCCTGCGTGAACGAGCCGAGCGGGACGTCGCCGGCAGGCACGTAGGTGCTCATCACGACCCCGGTGGTCGAGGTTCGCGAGGCGGCAAGCCGCAGCGCACCCGCCTTCGCACCCGCTTCGAACAGCCGCTTGCCGCGTCCGAGCACCACGGGGAAGGTCCAGACCTTGTACTCGTCGATCAGCGCTGCGGCCCGCAGCGCCTGGATCAGGCCGCCGCTGCCGATGATCTGCAGGTCGGGTCCCGGCCGCGACTTGAGCGCGGCAACCGCCGCGGCGACGTCGCCGCGCAGCAGCACCGAGTTGTTCCAATGCAGCTCGGTGAGCGTGCTCGAGGCGACGTGCTTCCTGGCTGCGTTGAGCGTTTGCGCGATGGGGTCATCGGCGGGCTGGTACGGCCAGTGCGCCTCGAAGATCTCGTAGGTCCTGCGGCCGAGCACGAGCTCGCGGTCCTTGCCGTCGAAGCCCTCCATGGAGCCGCCCATGACTTCGTCCCAATAGGGAAACGTCCAGCCGCCGAAGGCAAACCCGCCGGTGGGGTCTTCGTCGGGACCGCCTGGCGCCTGCATGACGCCGTCGAGCGACACGAATGTGGATGCGATGAGCTTTCTCATGGTGAACTCCTTGAGTGGTGAGGGATGAATGGCTGCCTCGATCCACGACGAGCGAGGCCGGCCGGTTTCGACAACGGCCGCGCGCCGGGTGCAACAATCCCGGCATGGACGAATTCGAATCTGACGGCGGCGGCGCGCAGGAGGCCATCCGCGAAGCGCGCCTGTGGCGCGACAACGGCTGGACGGCCCAGGTGATCAAGAACGAGGACGACGACGGCTGGGCGGTGGCCATGACGCCCGACGGCCAGGTGGAGCCGGCGCTGGTCGGCCCCTGGACCATGGGGCGCGACAAGAAGAATCCCAAGCCGCTGGACACGGCGGCGTTCAACACGCTGGTGAAGACCGCCGCCGAGTTCGTGCGCCGGCACGAGCAGCAGCTGCATGCGGCGCTGCACCAGCAGGTGGAGATCTCGCATGGGGGCGGGCGCGTGAGCGTCACGCTGGACATCCAGCCGGATGAGGAGGCGCCCTCGGCGGTGCTGCGGGCGACGGATGCGGCCGGCGACGTGCTGGGGCAGGCGAGCGTATCGCCGGGCTTCAAGCTGACGCGCGCGCGAGCGGAGAAGTGGGCGGAGGCGGGCTTCAGCGCCGCCGCGGTGCGCTGAAACAGGCGCGGCGCCTGCACGAGGCCGCGCGGAAAAGTGTGGGCCTGCGCCTACCCCGCGGTCCGGTCCGCCGCCGTAGATTCGGGCAAAGATCTGAAGGACCCACCCACCATGCAACCGATCGCTTCCACGACACCCGCAGTGCCGGACTTCACCCTCGCGCCGAAGGCCAGCACCTGGAAGCTCGAGGATTCCGCCGTCGGCGCCTTCGGCGAAATGCGCGATCGCGTGCTCAGCAAGCCGTTCACCTACATGGCCGCGGCGTTCTCGCTCGGCTTCGTCCTGGCCCGCGTGCTGCGCTGACAGTCATTCCTTCCGGGCCCGCCCGTGCTTGCCCAGCGCCCGCCGCGCGAGCACCGCGACCACCATGGCGAAGACGATCACCACCAGCAGGCCCGCGGTGAGCGAGCTTGCCTCGGCGATGAAACCGATCAGCGGCGGCCCGGCCATCATGCCGAAGTAGCCGAGCGAGGACACGGCCGCGATCCCGTGCGCGGCGGCGATGCCGGGCAGTTGCCCGGCCGCGCTGAACAGCACCGGCACGATGTTCGCGAAGCCCAGGCCCACCAGCGCGAAGCCGGCCAGTGCCGCGCCCGGATGAGGCACGGCGAGCGCCAGCGCCATCCCGGCCGCGCCCAGCCCGCCGCTGATGCGCAGCAGCGTGGCGGGCGCGATGCGCTCGCGCACCCAGTCGCCGCCGAAGCGGCCGGCGGCCATCGCGCCGCTGAAGCTGGCATAGCCCAGGCTCGCCAAGCCGGTGGGCGCATCGAGTTCCTGCCGCAGGTAAAGCACGCTCCAGTCGTACATGGCGCCTTCACCGACCAGGCCAATGGCCGCCAGCAGGCCGAGCAGGGCCAGCGGCCCGCGCGGCAGGCTCAAGGGCACACCGCCGGCCGGCGCCTGGCGCCGCTCGCGCAGCATGAAGGCACTGGCGGCCAGCGCCAGCAGGCCGAGCACGCCGGCCGCGCCGGCCAAGTGCTGCGCCGGCGACGCGCCCAGGGCCGCAAGCACGGCCCACGCCGCGGCGCCGGCCATGCCGCCCAGGCTGAACATGCCGTGGAAGCCGCTCATCAGCGGCCGCCCCGCGCGGGCCTCCATGGTGGTGGCCTCGTCGTTGATCGCCACGTCGAAGATCGCGCCGGCCATGCCGTAGGCCAGCATGAGCGCGAGCAGCAGGCCGTACGCCGACGGCGCCAGCAGGCTGCCCACGGCGCCCACGCAGACCACGGCCGTGGCCGGCACCACGTGCCGCGGCGCATGGCGGGCGAGCACCCGCCCGGCCTGCAGCAGCGCGACGACCGCGCCCACGCCGCTGGCCAGCATGGCGATCGCCAGCGCCTGCTCGCCCAGCGCGTAGTGGCGCTTGATGGTTGGCACGTGCACGCCCCAGGTGGCGAAGAGCGCGCCGGCAACGAAGAACTGGGCGCGCAGCGCCCATGCGGCCGCGCGCAGGCTGCGCGCCGCGGCGCTCACCCCGCGTCCGGCTGCAGCAGCCGCGCCAGTTCGCCAAGGTCGGCCGGCTTCACGAGGTAGTGTTCGAAACCGGCCTCATCGCCGCGCTGCCGGTCGTGCGTGCTGCCGTAGCCGGTGAGCGCGATGTACGTGGCGGCGCCGCCGTTCGGGTGCGCGCGCAACCGCTGCGCGAGCGCATAGCCATCCATTCCCGGCAAGCCGATGTCCAGGATGAAGACGTCGGCCGGCGCGTCGCCGACCGCCTGGAGCGCCTGCGCGGGGTCGTGCGTCACGCGCACCTCGTGGCCCAGGCTTTCCAGCAGCATGCCCAGGGTGTCGGCCGCGTCCTTGTTGTCGTCCACCACCATCACCCGCCGGGCTTGCGAGGCCTGGGGCGTGTGGGTGCCGCCGTGCACAGGGGAGGCTTCGCCCGGGGCGGGCGCCAGCAGCGGAAGCGTCACGGTGAAGGCGCTGCCCCGGCCGCGCCCTTCGCTGTCGACGGCCACGCGGCCGCCGTGCAGTTCCACCAGGCTCTTGACGAGCGCCAGCCCCAGGCCGAGCCCGCCCTGCGAGCGTTCCGGCGTGCGCTCCCCCTGCGTGAACAGCTCGAAGACATGGGGCAGCAGCCGCGCGTCGATGCCCATGCCGTTGTCCGAAACGCGCACCTGCACATGCTCGCCGACAGTCACCGAGAGCGACAGTGCGCCGTGCGGCGGCGTGTACTTCGCGGCATTGTTCAGCAGGTTGGACACCACCTGGACCAGCCGGGTCCGGTCGCCCAGCACGTACACGTCGCCGGCGGCCATGCGCGTGGTCAGCTGGTGTCCGCGCGCTTCGATCAGCGGGCGAACCTGCTCGATCGCATTGCCCACGACCACCTTCAACTCCACGGGCCGGCGTTCGAGCTCCACCAGCCCGCGGGTGACGCGCGAGACATCCAGCAGGTCGTCGACCAGCTCGGTCATGTGCCGCACCTGGCGGCCGATGATGTCCGCCGAACGTTCGACCTTCGACTTGTCCGAAGGCGCCGCTTTCAGCAGGTGCGCGGCGGTGCTGATCGGCGCCAGGGGGTTGCGCAGTTCGTGCGCGAGCATGGCCAGGAAGTCGTCCTTGCGGCGGTTGTTGGCGAGAAGCTCCTCCTGCGCCTGCTTCTGCTCGTGGATGTCGGTGCAGGTGCCCATCCACCGGACGATCGCGCCTTCCTCGTTGCGCACGGGCAGGGCGCGCCCCAGCACCCACCGGTACTCGCCGGAACGGTGCCGCAGCCGGTATTCGATCTCGTAGATCTCGCCGGTTGCCAGGCTGTGCCGCCACACGTCCCAGGCGTGCGCCTGGTCTTGCGGGTGGAACATGTCGTTCCAGCCTTCGCCGTCGGTCGAGCCCTGCGGCGCGCCGGTGAAGTCGTACCACTGCTGGTTGTAGTAGTCGTGGTAGCCGTCGGGCAGCGTCGACCACACCATCTGCGGCATGGCGTCGGCGATCGTCCTGAACCGCGCCTCGCTCTCGCGCAGCGCCTTCTCGGCGCGTGCCCGCTGCGTGGCGATGCGGGTGCGCTCCGCCACGTCGCGAATGAAGCCGTGCTCCTCGGCGGTCCACTGGCGCGCATCGGCGTGGTTGACGAACAGCACGGCGACCAGCCGGCCCTGCTCCAGCACCGGCACATTGACGAACGAGCGCGCGCTGCGGCCTTCCAGCGCGCCGGCGGCGTCGGCCGTCCGCGCATCGGCGCGCACGTCGGCGATGCTGATGAATTCGCCGCGCTTCAGGTTGTCGATGAAGGAGCCGTACTCGCGCAGGTGCAGCACGCCGGCCAGGGTCTGCACGCCCGGGGCCGTCCAGTCGCGCTCGACGTGCAGGGTTTCGGCCTCGGGGTCGATGGTGCCGTAGCCCACGCGGCTGACCGCCAGCGCGCGCCCGAGGATCTCGGAGGCGGCGTATTGCAGCTCGGCCCAGTCGTCGAGCGCACGAAACCGTTCCGACAGTTCGGCCAGGGCATGGGTTCGCCCCTCGGCCGTGACCCGCGCCGTCACGTCGATGCCCTGCACGAAGATGCCGCTCACCGTTGCGGCGCCGTCGCGGATCGGCTGGAACACGAAGTCCACGAAACGCTCGACGGGCGCCACGTCCGGGCTGGGCTGCATCTCGTAGCGCGAGGAGAACGCGGAATACGGCTCGCCGCTGCGGTAGACGCTGTCGAGCAGCTGCACGTAGCCTTGCGCCGCCGCGTCCGGCAGCGCCTCGGCGACGGTCGCGCCGACGACCTCGCGGCCGACCAGCTGCGTGTACTTGAGGTTGGCCAGCACGAAGCGGTGCGTGGGCCCGTCCAGCAGCGCCATGAAGCTCGGCGCCTGCTCGAACAGGCGAGCCAGGCGCTCGCGCTCGTCCTGGTTGCGGCGTTCCACCTCCTGGCGCGCGCGCTGCGCCTCCTGCAGCGGCGTCACGTCCGTGTTGGTGCCGAACCACTGCACGACCTTGCCGGCATCGTCCTTCAATGGCGCCACCAGCGTGAAGAAGGGCCGGTACGCGCCGTCGCGGCCGCGGATCGGAAACGTCATCCGGAAGAGCTCCGCCGTCGCCAGCGAATGCCGCCACTGGTCCAGCACCTCGGGCAGCGCTTCGGCATCCATCACGCTTTGCCAGCCCCATCCGGCCATCTCCTGCGCGGTCGTGCCCGTGTATTCGTACCAGCGGTCGTTGTACCAATCGACCGACCCCTGGGCATCGGCGATCCAGGCCATCTGGGGGATCGTGTTCGCCAGCTGCCGCAGGCGCATTTCGCTGGCGCGCAGCTGCTGCTCGGCCAGCAGCCGCACCGTCACGTCCTCGTGGATCAGCATGACCTCGACGACTTTGCCCCCGGCGTCCTTGATGGGCCGCGCCGTCGCTTCCACCCAGCGCGCACGCCCCGGCTTGCCCAGTTCGGTGGGATCGTAGTAAGCGGCCGGAAGCCGCACCGCCTCGCCGGCAAAGGCTCGCCGCAAGTGGGGAGTCACCCCTTTTGCCTCGAGCTGCGGGTCGGCCAGCATGTTGTATTCCGCCAGCACGAACGCAAGGAGCGGGTCGCCGTCCTGGGTGCCCCAGAGGTCCTTCCAGGCCTGGTTCACTTTCAGGGTCCTGCCCTCCACCGAGAGCAGCTGCACGCTGAAGGGCGCCTGCTCGAAGAGCGTCTGGAACCGCTGCTCGGTCTCAAGCTCGGCCATATGCGATGCGTGGGGTGTTCACATCGGCATTGTGCCAACGCGTGCCCGAACGGCTGCCCGACGAAGGCGGGTGTGCGCGTCAGTGAGAACGGCCGGTTGAGCCGGCGCTCGCCGGCCGTGCTACCCGAAAAACTTCAGCAGGAGCGGCGCCAAGACCTTCGGGTCGACATCATGGGCCTGGCCTTCCACGACCTGGCGCCGCGCACCCGGGATGGCCTTGGCGATCTTGTCCGCCGTCGGGCGCATGAAGGGCATGGGGCCGGCGCTGGCGCTTCCGTCCATGACCAGCGTGGTTGCCTTGACCTTGGTTGCCGCGTCGACGGGAACGGACCGCTCGTCGCCGAGGACGGCGTTGTCATAGGCAAGTGTCGGCGCCATGGCCACCATGCCTTGCCAGGCGGGCGACGCCTTCATTTTTTCCACGACCTCGTCCGGTGCGCCGACGAACTGCATGAACAGCGCCACCGCATCGGCATTCCGGCCAGCGGCCAGCAAGCCGTCGAGCTTCACCCTGAACGCCTTCCATGCATCGGCGGCGCCCCCGGTCTCGTCGTATGGCGGTTCGTAGAGGGCGAGCTTCCCGATCCTGCCGCCGAGCACCGACGCCGCCTGCAGCGCAAGGGCCGCACCCGACGATTTGCCGTACACGAATGCCGCGCCGCCGGCGTGGTCGACCAGGGCTTCCAGGTCCTCGATCTCCCGCGCGACCGCATACGGCTGTGTGTCGGTGCTGTCGCCCCGGCCCCGGCGGTCATAGGTGTAGACCGACAGCTGCGGCGCCAGCAGCGCGGCAAGGTCCGCCCCGCCGGAGCGCCCGGACAAGGCGCCTCCAACCAGGATGACCGCGGGGCCGTTGCCCTGCTTCTCGAAAGCGATGCGTGTGCCGTCGCGTGAAGTGACTTGCATTGGTTTTCCTTGTCTGCGTGAACGCCCCGAGAATCCCTGATTCGGGCCGCCGCGAAAAGTGCCAGTGGGCGAAGCCGGCGGGGTGCCACCGCGTCAGCCGCGCTTGATGTCGTCGAGGCACTGTCCCAGCAGTCCGGCTGCCGTCGCCAGCTGCTTGGGCGACAGGCCCGCGTAGCCCAGCAGCAGCCCGGCGGGCGCCGGCCGGCGGTGGAAAAACGGTGCCAGCGACTGCACCCCGAGGCCGCGGCTGTGGGCCAGCGAGACCAGTGCGTCGACTTCCGCGGCCGACCACCCGGCCAGCCAGCCCACCATGTGCATGCCAGCGCCGGAGTCATGGACGAGCACGTGCCGCGCACAGGACGTTCTCAAGCCGTTCAGCAGCGCCGCGCGGCGCCGCTTCAGTTCGGTGCTGGCGTAGCGCAGATGCCGCTCGAAGCCGGGCCCCTCCATCAGGTCGGCCAGTGCACGCTGTTCGATCGGCGAGCAGCCGAGATCGTCGAGCATCTTGGCCGAGCGAAAGTCGGCGCTCAGCGCCGGAGGGCAGATCACGTAGCCCAGCCGCATGGCGGGAAACAGCAGCTTGGAGAAGCTGCCGACGTACAGCACCCGGCCCGTGGTGTCGAGCGAACGCAGCGCCGGCGTCAACGGCCCGGCGAAGCGGAATTCGCCGTCGTAGTCGTCTTCGACGATCCAGGCCCCGCGCCGCTCGGCATGGTCGAGCAAGGCCATGCGGCGTTCCAGCGACATCACGGTGCCGGAAGGAAACTGGTGCGACGGCGTCACGTGGACCATGCGCAAGCCCGCGCCCGGCAGGTCGGCCACCCGCAGCCCGTCGCCGTCCACCGCGACCGGCAGCACGCGCGCGCCGTGCGCCAGCAGCGCCATTTCGGCCAGCTGGTAGCTGGGGTCCTCGATCGCGACGGCATCGCCCTCGTTCAGCAGCACGCGCGCGGCCAGCGACAGCGCCTGTTGCGCACCGCTGACGACGACCACATCGTCGGGCGCGCAGATGACGCCGCGCCGGCGGGCGACATGCGCGCTGATCGCGCGCCGCAGCTCGGGCAGCCCGGCGGCAGCGGAGTAGCGCAGGTCGCTGCGTTCCACCGCGCGGCCCAGGGCCGCGCGCCATGCCCGGGCGAGCACCGGGTTGACCAGCGGTTCGCCGCATTGCAGGTCGAACCGCAGTCCCGGCTGCGTGCGCCGCAGGTGCAGCGGGGGCAGTGCGCGGGCGCGTTCGCTGAAGCGGGTCTGGGGGCGGACATCCGCGGGACGGGAAGCGCCCGGCGCGCGGGCCGCAACGGCGGCCGCGACGTAGCAGCCGGCGCCGGCGCGGCAGTCGATGGCCTGTTCCGCGGCCAGCAGTTCGTACGCGCTGACGACCGTATTGCGCGACACCGACAGGTCGCCGGCCAGCTGGCGTGTGGACGGCAGGCGCGTGCCCACCGGCAGGCGGCCCTCCAGGATGGAGTGCTTCAGCGCCCGCGCCAGCTGCGCGTACAGGTCGCCGTTGCCGTCGAGTTCGATGACCATGCGGTGCGCGGACGAACCGGTCGCGGTGCCGCGGCGCCTATCCCGCGCCGTGGCACTTCTTGTATTTCTTCCCGCTGCCGCAGGGACAGGGGTCGTTGCGTCCCACCGCGTCCGCCTTGCGCACGGGCCTGGTGCGCGGGCCCATGCTGCGCCACAGCTGCCGCAGCGAATAGACGGCCCAGATCGCCCCGGCGACGCGGTCGAGGCGCTCTTCGCTCACGCTGGGCGGCCCGTCCTCGCTGTACATGGACACGGCGGGTGCGTCGGTATCGTCTTCCGTCAGCGCGACGATGTCCTCGAGCGCCGCGTCCAGCATCTGCGCCGCATCGGCGTCGCGCGGGGGCAGCCAGTCGTCGGGCCAGTTTTCCACGGCGTACATGAATCCCAGGGCCCACACCTGCCCGTAGGCGGGCAGGCCTTCCAGGTCGCCTTCGGCGCGCTGCTCGGCCGGCAGCGAGAGGACGGCGCCGCGCGTGTCCAGGGCCTCGGGATGGTAGGTCCGCTCGTCTTCCAGGGTCTCCACCGGCTGGTCGAGCGCGAACGCGATCTCCTGCCAGCGCAGGCGCCATCGCAAGACGAACTCCATGTGCTCCATGGGCCGGAAGTGGTCGCCCAGCAGCACTGGCCAGTACTCATCGGCAGGGACTTCGCGGCGCGTGCAGACCAGGGCCGCTAGGAAGCCTTCGCAGAACTCCCACTGCGGGATTTCCTCGTGCTGCTCGCGCATGCGGTCGAGCTCGTCGTCGAGCGCGTCGAAGTCTTCTGGGGTGAGCGGAGCGGGGTCGGGAGTGGTGGCGTTCGTCAAGGCGCGGTCCAAGGGCAGGGGAGAGGCGGGAGGCATTATCCCGCCGCTGCGCGCAGCGCACCGGCTTGCGCCGGCCTAATGCACGGAGACCGGCTTGCCGTCGACCAGCTGCTCGCCGGGATACAGCACCACGACGCGGCGTGCACTGTGAGCTTCCCTGGCCATCCACTCCCGGACGAACTTCTCCACCTCGGCACGCCCGTTACGCAGGCCCAGGTCGCGGTTTCGCGGCTCGTTCCCCCGTGCAAAAAGCGCGGCGCCGAGCGACCGGTTCAGCTCCTCGAGATTCGCCTCCTTGTCGAAGCGAGCCCAGCCGCTGCTGGTTTTCCGCTGGGTCTCGGCGTGGTAGATGGCGACCGGCTCGGCAAGCTCGACAGGCCCCGTGCGGACCACGCACTGCGTTTGCGAGCACGCGATGGGCCAGCGCTTTGCCAGCGGGATCTGGTACTGGTACTTGGCCGCCGTCCTGATCTCCGACACGGTCTCGCCGAATGGAAGAGGAACCTTCACGGTCCCGCCGGGGACCTTCCATTCCGCCTCGGATGGGCTGCGTTTCTCGAACGTCTCGTAGGCCTTGACCCAGGCGATGGTGAGCACCCCGCCATCGGTGGAGATGAACTCGGGATTTCCCGCGGCGGCGCCGCCGAGAGACGCCACGCCTGCCCTGGAGAACGGCCACTGGCCCCTGTCGTAGGCAGACCAGCCGACTGCCGCCAGCAGGGCTGCCGCGAGGACGGTGCCCGCGCCGATGTGGACGTTGAACTGCAAGGCGGCTCCGGTCGGGTGCGATGCGCCACTGTACCGCCGGAGCCGGCAACGCGCGGCCGCCTAGGACTTTTCCTAGCGGCGCTCGGAGCGCTGCGCGCCCCGATTCGGAACAGGCCTAGGGTGAATCTCATCCCACGCCGATGGAGCGCCGGGGCGGCGCGTGGGACAGTCGGTGCATGACGAGAGCAACGACGATGAAGACCGAAACACCCGCACCGGCGCGCGCCCTGCGCGGCAGCCTGCGCGGCAGCCTGCGCGCAGGCTGCGCCGCGACTGCCGCACTGGCCTTGTCCCTGCCTGCCCGGGCGCACGTGAAATGGTTCGCCCCGTACATCGTCGAGGCGCCGCCGCAGCGCATCGCCGAGACGCTGGCCGACCGCTGGTTCTGGACGGGGATCCTGCTGGTGCTCGCCTTCTTCCTGGCGGCGCGCTGGATCGAGAAGACGCGCGCGGGCGGGGCCGTCCTGGCGGGCATGGACAAGCTCAGCGGCCCGCTCTGGCTGCGCCTGGACGACTTCATGCGCTTCGTCATCACCGCCTTCTTCGTCGCCATCTTCGCCGTCGGCGGCGTGTACCTCACGCCGGACCTGCGCACGCCCAACGAATGGGTGTCGTGGATGCAGCTGGCGATCGCCGCGCTGGTCTTCTCGCGCCGCACCATGCCGTTCGCGGCGGCGGGCATCATCCTGCTGTGGGTGCTGGCCCTCACCGAGTACCAGCTGTTCCACCTGCTGGACTACCTGGCGCTCGGCGTCGCAGTCGCGGCGTACCTGGTGCTGGAGTCGTCCAGCCGGCCGCACTGGCGCAAGTACCGCTTCGAGGTGCTGCGCTGGGGCGTGGCGATCGCGCTGATGTGGTCCAGCCTGGAGAAGTTCGCCTATCCGGACTGGTTCTATCCCCTGGTGGAGGAGAAGCCCTTCCTCACCTTCGGCATGCCGCGCGACGTGTTCATCCCGATGGCCGGCGTGGCGGAGTTCACCATGGGCTTCGGCCTGCTGTGGACCGCGCTGATCCGGCGGCTCTCCGCCTTCACCTTGTTCTTCATCTTCAACGCCGCGGTGTACCCCTTCGGGCGCATGGACCTGGTCGGGCACGCGCTGATCATGGCCGTGATCGTGGCGATCTTCGCCGACCCGACGCCGCAGGTGCGCTTCGCGATCCGCCGCCCGCTGTGGACGATCCCGGCGTCGCTGGTGGCCGCCTTGCTGGTCTTTTCGGGCAGTTACTGGGGGCTGCATGCGGTGCTGTACGGGCCGGCGGGCCAGACGCCGGCGTCCGCATCGGCGTCCGCGCCGCAACCGAGCACGCACGCACCGGACCCGCAGCGGCCGCACGGCGGCGGCTCGGTGGCCCCGGCCGCCGCCGACCCGCATGCCGGCCATGCCGCGGCTGCCGGCAGCGGCCATCGCGGCGCCTACGCCGCGAGCATGGCGCGCATGCACAAGGACATGGAGCCGGGCGCGGCCGAGCCGGACCCCGATGTGGCGTTCGTGAAAGGCATGATCCCGCACCACCAGGGAGCCATCGAGATGGCGCGCATCCAGCTGCAGTACGGCAAGGACCCCGAGAACCGCAAGCTGGCCGGGCACATCATCGGCGAGCAGGAGGGCGAAGTGGCGGCCATGAAGGAGTGGCTGCGCCGGCGCGGGGGCTGAGGCTCAGGCTTCGACGATGACCTTCAGCGCGCGGGTGTCCGCGGCCTTGCTGAAGGTGTCATAGGCCTGCAGCATCTCGGTCAGCTTGAAGCGGTGGGTGACCAGCTGGCCGGCGTCGATGCGTTTCGACTGCACCGTCTTGAGCAGCATGGGAATGGAGAAGGTGTCCACCAGCCCGGTGGTGATGGTCACGTTGTGCGACCAGAGCCGCTGCAGGTCCAGGTCCGCCTTGCAGCCGTGCACGCCGACATTGGCGACGGTGCCGCCCGCGGCCACCACGTCCTGGCAAAGCTTGAAGGTCGCCGGGATGCCGACGGCTTCGATGGCGGTGTCCACGCCGTGCCCATCCGTCAGGGCCATGATCTGCCGGGCGGCGTCGCCGTTCGCACTGTTCACGGTGGCCGTCGCGCCGAATCGCCGGGCGACCGCGAGCCGGTTCTCGTCGAGGTCCACCATGATGATCTCGGACGGGGCATAGAACTGCGCCGTCAGCAGCGCGGCCAGCCCGATCGGCCCCGAGCCGACGATGGCGACCGTGGCGCCCGGCTTCACCTTCCCGTTCAGCACGCCGCACTCGAAGCCGGTCGGCAGGATGTCGCTGAGCATCACCAGGGCCTCTTCGTCCGCGCCGTCGGGGATCGGGTACAGGCTGGTGTCGGCGTACGGGATGCGCACGAACTCGGCCTGCGTTCCGTCGATGGTGTGGCCCAGCATCCAGCCGCCGGTCGTGCAATGCGAGTACATCCCTTTGCGGCAGGGCGCGCAACGCCCGCACGACGAGATGCAGGAGATCAGCACGCGGTCCCCCGGCTTGAAGGCCGTGACGCCGCCGCCCACCGAGTCGATGATCCCCACGCCTTCGTGGCCCAGCACGGTGCCCGGCTTGCAGGTCGCGACGTCGCCCTTGAGGATGTGCAGGTCCGTCCCGCAGATGGTGGTCTTCGTGATGCGGACGATGGCATCGCCCGGCGCCTGCACCGCCGGCTTGGCACGGTCGTCCAGCTTCTTCTGGTCGGGGCCTTGGTAGACGAGGGCGAGCATGTGGATCCTTGGTTCGGGAGGGTTCAGCGGCGTGGCCGCTGCGGCCGCCAGTGCTTTGTGCAGCATGCGCCGAATGCCGGATGTGTGCGGATTCCTGCCAGCGCTTACGCGGCGTGTGCAAATGCGTCCGGCAGGCTGCCCGCCCGCGGCCGACCGGCGCCGGAGTGTCGTCAGGACTCGGTCTGGTGCGTCAACGATCCGACCGCTCGACGACGACCTCGCTCAACTGGACCACCGGCACGATGTCGGTGTAGTTGGCGATGTCGCCCCGGATCTCGGCGGTGTGCTCCTGGCTGGCGGCCAGGTAGGCTTCGGCCGAATCGCAGTAGAACGCGCACATCGCCACGAAGGCGGGCGGTGAGCCGGGTGCCCGGCCGGCCAGGCCTTTTTCGACGGTGTAGTAGGCGCAGGCACTGCCCAGCCGGGCCTTCACCATCGGCATGTGCCGGTCGCGGTAGTAGGCGTGGTCGAAGCGGGCGCCTTCGGTGTAGGGGTACATCACGGTGACTTTGATCATGCGGTTCTCCTTAGCATCATTGCCGTCGTCGCCCGGGGATTCTCCATCGCCGTTGGCGATCGCCGGGCCCGCCGGTGCTTGCGGCGTGTCACTCGCCGGCCGGCAGTGAGCCACGGCGCAACCTTACGGAACAGGTTGCACGACATTGGGCCGCGCGCGCTTGAGGGACTCGAAGCACGAAGCCTGGCCAATGTGTGCGCCGTCGCGGTGAATGCGAGAATGACGCAGGAGGGAGAAATCGATGGCTCGCTGGCTCTCGGCGCTATGCAAATGGTCGACGGTCGTCGTCGGCTTGTTCTCGGTCGGTTGCGCCTCGTCTCTCAGGGACACGAACGATGAGCGGTTCCTGATCGGTCGCACGGCATGTGAGTTTTCCTTCAGCCTGCCGGCCAGGGAGTGGGCGCCAGATCCCAAGTCGACGACCTACTCCAACATTCCGGTGCTGGTGCCCAAGTCAGAGATTGCCAGCCCGCGGCTGTTCTTCTCGATGAACCGGTTCTGGAGGGACGACAAGTCTGCCGGCGGCTGGATGGCAGCCGCCAAAGACAAGTGCCAGCTTGCCGCGAGGGATGTGATTCAGACAAGGGATGGAAAAGAAGCCAGGATCTTTCTTGCGTCCGCCTGCGACGTCAGCGAGGCCGTGGAGAACGGGCAGTTCAAATCTCCGTTCAGGGGGCATACCTTGTACGGCTATGTCGTCGTCAATGACACCGAGGCCGACTTCCTTTATCTGTCCTCGGTCGACCCGGCGCTTCTGCGCCAGCACGAGGGCGTATTGCTTTCGGCTCTCAGGAGTTACTCCACGAGTTCGCCGAGCTGCGTCGCACGCAGAACGACGGTCAAGAAGTTCGAAGTCGCCGGGAGATCGGCTCACTCGGAGACCTTCAACGAGACGGGCACGCGCGCTTTGGCTTCGCGAATCCACCCAGAGTTCATTCAGAACCTCCAGCATCAGCTCGCCAACATCGGTTCACGCGACAGGATCAGCGCGATGGCCTACGACCCGCGGAGTGACTTCTTCCTGGTCGGACGTGATTCGGGATCCATCGATATCTGGGACGGGAAGCATGCGAACGCAAGGAGGGAGATCAAGGCGCCGGAGCCTCCAATCCGACTGACCTTTTCGTCCGACGGCCGGGTCTTCTTTTCCAGCTACCACGCCAAAGACGTCACGCATGCGTGGGACGCTGCGTCGGGGTCGATCCTCCATACCATCGAGCACTCGCGCGGCCCCGTCGTCGCGACTTCCGACCCGAACCTGTTCGTGCTTGCCGCAGATGGCGGACTGCGCATCTTCGATCTGGCGCGCAAAGAGTTACTGCCTGGCACCTGGCGCCGAGTCGGTGACTCGGTGACAGCGATGGCCTATGACATGCCCACAGACCAGCTCGCCGTCGGGACGGCTTCGGGCGGTGTGGAAGTCTGGAAGCTGACCAAGTCATCAAAGCCCGTACTGGAGCGTGTCGCGGCTGCCGTTCCGTACGCGATGGGTAACTGGGTACGTGACCTGCAGTTCTTCAATGGTGGACATTCTCTCTATTCGCTGCCGCAGCGTGGCGATCTGGACGAATGGTCGACCGCCAGACTGGAACGACTGCGTTCGCGAGAAGTCTCTCTCAGGTTTGTCGGTAGGACTGTCTTCATGCCGGATGAGGGCCTGCTCGCGATGGCGGGGATCCGCAAGGGAGACGACCATACCTTCGACAATTTCCTGGAGATACTCAATCTCAAGGAGGGCAGCAGATACCTGGTAGACCTCAAGGAAGGAGGCGGCGGCCCCATCGCCTACCTCCCTTCCTTATCGACCATCATTTCAGGCAGCGGCTTGACCATTTCGACGATTGAGATTGGCAAGCAAAAGTGAGGATCTGACCTGGTCGCGCCTGTGAGTTCGAAAAGCGGGTTTGCACGAGTCGTGGCGCAGACGCGTTCACGGCCTAGTAAACCCGCAGCACCTCAAACTGCTGTCGGATGGGAGCGTCCTGTATCGACACCTCATCACCCTCGCATTTGCCCAGCATGGCTCTGCCCAAAGGGGCTTCGTCGATGCCCATGTCGGGGTCGTAGCGCAAACCGGCGCGCGCGCCCTGCGCCTTGGCCACGAAGGTCAGGCGGTCGCCGTCCACCAGGGCCAGGCGAACCAGCTCGCCCGACGTGTCGGCCAGCCGGTCGATGATGGGCTGCGCGATGTCCACCACGCCCGCGCCGCCCAGGAAATTCAGGCCCAGCGCCGGCAGCTTGGTGGTCAGCGCGTAGTCGCCGTGGGCGCGCAATTGCCGCACGTAGCCGCAGCGCACCAGCTCGCTCAACAAGCGGTGGCAGGCGCTGCGCGGCAGCGCCAGTTCGTCGGCCAAGCCCGACAGGCTCACGCCCTCGGGCGCCTGCGCCAATGTCTCCAGAATGCGCAGGGTGCGGTCCACCGTGCCGGTGGCGTTTGCTTCGTTTGCCATGTGAAATGGGTTTCCAATTCGGAACAACCTGTTCGGCCGGCGCGAGCCGCACATCTACGGCACCACCACGCTGGCCGAGATCGACCAGAAGCTGCGGACACTGGCTGAGGAACTGGGCGTGGAGCTGGAGATTTTCCAGTCCAGCCACGAAGGCGCGCTGATCGACAAGTTCCACGAGCGCATCGACACCGCCGCCGGCGCGCTGCTGAACCCCACGGGCCTCACGCAGCACGGCGTGCCGCTGCACGACGCGATCAAGGCCATGCCGTTCCCGGTACTGGAGATCCACATGTCCAACATCGCCGCGCGCGCGAGCTGGCGCGCGCATTCCATCATCTTGCCGGCCGTGAAGGGCACCATCCAGGGGCTGGGCTGGCGTTCGTACACAGCGGGTTTGCGCGCGCTGGCGGAGATGCTGCGCTGAATTAGGATCAGGCATGCTCGACAAAGCCATCGACCGGCTGTGCCGGTTGTTCTCCCTGCTGATGGTTGCCTGCCTGGCCGGCATGGTGTTCGGCAACGTGGTGCTGCGCTACGGCTTCAACTCCGGCATCACGGTCTCGGAAGAGTTGTCGCGCCTGCCGCCGGCCGGCAAGAAGGCTTGCTTCGTCCTCGCCCACCTGCTGATGCTGTGGCTGTGCTGGCTGATGGCGCGTGGCGGCTGGCAGCAGGCCGTGATGGCCGGGCTGGACAAGGCGCGCAAGTAAGGAAAAGGGAACAAGGGCGCGCCATGCACATCGACGGTCACACCGAGGTCATCGCCCACCTCGGCTTTCCCACGCATTCGTTCAAGGCGCCGCTGATCTACAACCCGTATTTCGCGGCGGCGGGCATCAACGCGCTGGTGGTGCCCATGGCCTGCCGCGCGGAAGACTTCGCCACGCTGCTGCCGGCGCTGTTCAGGATGGAGAACGTGCGCGGCGCGCTGGTCACCATGCCGCACAAGGTGAGCGTGCTGGGGCTGCTGGACGACACCACGCCGGCGGTGCAGATCGCCGGGGCCTGCAACGCGGTGAAGCGGCTGCCGGACGGCCGGCTGCTGGGCGACCAGTTCGACGGCGAAGGCTTCGTGCGCGGCGTACGGGGCAAGGGCTTCGAGCCGCGCGGCACGCGTGCGCTGGTCGTGGGCTGCGGCGGCGTGGGCTGCGCGATCGCGGCGTCGCTGGCCGCTGCGCAGCCGGCCGCGATCGCGCTGCACGACGTGCGCGGCGACATGGCGCAAGGCCTGGCGCAGCGATTGCGCCACCACTACCCGCAGGTCGAAGTCACCACCGGCAGCCAGGACCCCGCCGGCTTCGACCTGGTGGTGAACTGCACGCCGCTGGGCATGCGGGCGGGCGATCCGCTGCCCTTCGACGTGCAACGGCTGGACCCGGACACCTTCGTCGGCGAAGTGGTGCTCAGCCAGGCCATGACGCCACTGCTGCAGGCCGCCCAGGCGCGCGGCTGCAAGGTGCAGGTGGGCACCGACATGCTGTTCGAGATGATCCCGGCCTACCTGGAGTTCTTCGGGCTGCCGGGGACGACGGCGCAGCGGCTGCGCGAGTTGGCGCGGCTGGATGCTTAACGCAACGCCGCTTCCCTGAGCGGCACATACAGCTCGACCAGCTGCTCGTCCCGCGTCTTGTACGCCGGGTCGTTGAGGTAGCGCAGCAGGATCGGATGCTCCTCGTCGCGGTGGGGCAGGGCCGGCATGCGCCGCAGCAGGCTCCATGCCGCGTCGGGCTGGCCGCGCACGCAGGCGTGCAGGCCGCCGCCGAACAGCTGCCGGCCCAGGCCCGGCAGCCTGGCGACCCACGGGTTCTGCAGCGCGCCGGCCGCGGCCAGCCGCAGGTCCGGCGAGATCACGCAGAACATGTCCTGGCCGAAGCGGGGCACGTCCGCCAAGTCCAGGTGGCCCATGAATTCGTCGAACACGCTCCCGACGGCGCCGTTGTCGCGCGGCAGGGCCATGGTGCGCATGCCCAGCACCGGCAGGCGCACCAGGCTGGCCTGCGCCGCATCGGCAGCGGGCAGGCCGCTGCCTTTCGCCGCGCCGGGCGCCGCGCCGAACTGCCGCGCGTACGCGCGCGAGAAGGCGGCGGCGCTCTCGTAGCCGTGCTCCAGCGCCACGTCGAGCACGCTGGCTTGGCGGTGCTGCAGCAGCTGGCGCCGTGCTTCCTCCAGCTTGAGGCGGCGCGCCGTGACCAGCGGCGTTTCGCCGGTGGCGCGGCGGTACACGCGGATGAAGTGGTACGGCGACAGGTTCGCCACCTCCGCCAGCTCGGCGATGCTCGGCCAGCCCTGCGGGCGCGCCCGCAGGCTGGCCGCGAGGTACTCCACGCAGGTCCGCACCCGCTTGCGGTGGTCGATCAAGGTGGCCAGCTTCATGCCGCACCAGTTTATTTCGGCGCGTGCCTGCCGCCAAGGCGTGCGCGAGTGAGCGGAAATTCGCAATTGCTGCAATGCAGGTGGGCGCCGCCGCCGCTATCGTCCGCGCGATGAAACCGATCCTGCTGCTCGCCTGCGTGGCCTTTGTCTCTTCCGCAGCCCATGCGCAGCCGCTGGACAGCTGCGTGCCGGCCAGCGAGGGGACCGCGTTCACGGTGTCCGCGCCCGGCGCGACGGAGCCGGTGTCCGGCGTGGTGCTGGGGCGCGGCGAGCGCGCGGTGGTGTTCTCCAACACGGCGTACAACGCGCCGTGCGACTGGCTGCCGGTCGCGCGCGAACTCGCAGCCGCGGGCCATCAGGTCGCGTTGTGGAGCTACAGGCACGGCGACCTGCAGGGGCAGCTCGCCGACCTGAATGCCGTGGTGGCGCACGTGCGCGCGGCGGGTGCGCGCCGCGTGGCGCTGGTCGGCGGCTCGCGCGGCGGCTGCCTGTCGATGATCGCGGCCAGCGAGGCCGGCCCGCCGGCCATCGCCGGCGTGGCCATCCTGAGCTGCGCGGCCGTGTTCAACCGGCGCGACCCGACGGCGACCGCACCGTGGGCCGCGAAGCTGCGCGTCCCGGTGCTGCACGTGACGGGTGAAAATGACACCACGCCGCCGCTGGCGGAAGCCAAGGCCGAGTTCGCCCTGTTCCCGGCGGCGGACAAGCGCCTGGTGGTCGTGCCGGCGACGGCGGCCCACGGCGACCAGCTGCTGGCGGTGCCGGCCGCCGCCGCCATCGCCCGGCCGGCTCTGCTGGAATTCCTGGCGCGCGTGCTGCCTTGACCGTGAACATGAAAGAATGAACACCATGGAAAAAATCGTTGTCGAAACCACCGTCGCGGCACCCATCGCCAAGGTCTGGCGTGCCTACACGACGCCCGAGGACATCAAGCAGTGGAACGCCGCGTCCGACGACTGGCACACCACCGCCGCCACCGTGGACCTGCGCGAGGGCGGCGCCTTCTCGTCGCGCATGGAGGCCAAAGACGGCAGCATGGGCTTCGACTTCGCCGGCACCTACACGAAGGTCGTGGAGAACAAGCTGATCGAATACGCCTTCGGCGACCGCTCGGCGCAGGTCGCTTTCGTGGAGGGCCCGGGCGGCGTGACGGTGCGCGTCAGCTTCGACGGCGAGGCGACGCATTCCGTCGAGCAGCAGCGCGAGGGCTGGCAGGCGATCCTCAGGAATTTTGCGCGGCACGTGGAGCAGGGCGGGAAGGCGCCGGGCGCGGTTTGAGCCGACGGGCCCCGCTGCTGTACGCTGCGGGCCGATGAATCCTCTTTTGCACACGCTGCCCAATGGCGTGCGGCTGCTCGCCGTGCCGATGCCGCAGCTCCAGAGCGCCAGCGTCGGCGTGTTCCTGCGCGTGGGCTCGCGCAACGAGACGCCAGCCAGCAACGGCGTCAGCCACGTGCTGGAGCACATGGCGTTCAAGGGCACCACCACCCGCTCGGTGCAGGCCATCAACCTCGACGCCGAGCGGCTGGGCGCCGACGTGAACGCCTTCACCAGCAAGGACACCACCGCCTACTTCATGACCGGGCTGGGCCGGCACCTGGACCAGCTGCTCGGGTTCACCGCCGACATCGTGCTGAACAGCACCTTTCCCGAAGCCGAACTGCGGCGCGAGCTCGAGGTGATCCGGCAGGAGGCGATCGAGTACGAGGAAGACCCGCAGGAGAGCTCGGCCGACCTGCTGGACCGCGCCATCTGGGGCGAGCACGCCATGGGCATGCCGGTCATCGGCACGCTGGAGAACATCGAACGCTTCACGCGCGACGACCTGGTGGCGCATGTGAAGGCGCACTACGTGGCCGGCAACACCGTGGTGGCCGCGGCCGGCAGTTTCGACGTGCAGGCCTTCTTCGCGCGCGCCGGGACGCTGTTCGGCGGCATGCCGGTGCACCCGGCCGGCCGCCCGGCGGACCCGCCGGCGGGAACCTATGCCGGGCATGCGCTGGGACGGCGCTTCACGCAGGTGTCGCAGGTGTTCGTCAACCTGGCGTATCCGGTCGCGCCGCCGAGTGCACAAGAGATGCCGCAGCCGCAATGGCGGGTGGCCGCCACGGTGGCCGCCATGCTGTTCGGCGGCGGCATGTCGGCGCCGCTGGCCGACACGCTGCGCGAGCGGCTGGGCCTGGCCTATACCGCGCAGGCCGACCCGGAGAGCGGCGACAACTGGTTCAACATCGTCGTGCACGCCGTCACCACGCCCGACAAGCTGGCGCAGCTGGTGGCCGCCACCGGCGGGCTGCTGCGCGCGCATGCCGAGGCCGTCGACCCGGTGCAGCTGGAGCGCGCCAAGAACCAGCTGACCGTGGCGCGCGTGCGCGCCTCCGAAAGCACGTTCGCGGCCATGGAGCGCGCGGTGGAGGAACTCTTCCTGCGCGGATCGGTGACGCCGGCGGCGGACGTGCTGGCGATGATCGATGCCGTCACGGCGCAGGACGTGCGCTCGGTGTTCGAGCGCGCACTGATGCATCCGCCGGCGCTGGCCATCACCGGCAAGGGCGCCACCGCGAAATCCGCCGGCCAGCTGGCCGCGGCGCTGGTGGCGGTCAGCCGCTGAAGGCCGCAGGAGGAAGCACTCCCGCCTGGTGCAGGGCGATGATTTAACCCGCGGATGCGGCGCACTGCGCGTCGCGCCAGTGCAGGATGCGTCCGGCCGCCGGCATCGGCACGCCGGCCTGCGCGCCCAGCGCGGCGATGCGCCGCAGGCCGTGGTCGATGTCCTCGCGCAGGAAACGGTGCGCGGTGTCGAGTGCGCACGCGCCGCCCGTGCGCACCAGCGGCAGCGGGATGACGCCCAGCGCGCGCATCGCGCGCAGCTCCCGCGTCACCGCCTGCGCGGACGGCCGGGGCCGGCGGTCGGCCAGCGTGCGCAGGTAGCGCGCCGACAGTCCCAGCGCCTCGCGCACCGCGCGCACTTCGCGGTGCAGCTGCAGCAGCACCGCCGACGCGGCGTCGTCCCAGCCGCCGTAGAAGCTCGGGGCGGCGCGCCCGCGCAGGGCGCCCAGGTCGGCGGTGAAGACGCGCGCCGGGTGGATCAGCGGATTGCTGGGCGACAGGGCCGCGTAGCGGAAATCGGGCGCCATCGTCACCGCGAACGGCAGCAGGCCGCCCAGCAGCCGGGCCGCGGCGGGCTTGCGCGCGGCGTCCACGCAGGCCGCCACCGAGCGGTCGCGCGCGCCCAGGAAGTCCACGGTTTTCCAGCGCTCGCGCACGCGCGCGAAGAACGGGCTGCGCTGGAAGCCGGCCACCACCGGGCGCTCGATGCCGCAGTCCCGCAGCTCGCGCTCCAGCCAGCCCGAGCCTTCCCACGCCAGCACCAGCGCCGCGCCGTGCAGCCGCGCCGCCGCCTGCCGCAGCACGCCGGCGCGCGCATGCGTGGGCACGGTCGTGATGACCACCGATGCGCCCTCGGTGGCGGCCTCCAGCGACGGCTCGGCGCGCACCATGCCCACCGTGTGCACGCCTGCGCGGTGGAGCAGCGCGATGCGCAGCGGCCGCGCGCGCACCACGCTCGGGCTCCAGAGCGTCACCTCCAGCTCCGCGCGGCTGCCCAGCAGCGCGGCCAGCGCGTGGCCGATGTTGCCCGCGCCCAGCAGCGCGACGCGCGTCACGCCGCTTCGGCGGTGGCGGCGGCGCGCGGCACCCAGTCCCCGTGCGCGGCGGACCAGGCGGTCAGCGCGCCGAAGTAGTCGCCGATGAGGCCGGTGATCGCTTCGAGCAGGCCGGCGGCGAGCGCGAGCTGGCTGTCGCCGGCGATCAGCGCATCCAGCACCTCGCTGACCAGCCCGGCGTGGCCTTGCGCCGCATCCAGCTGCCGGTGCCCGGCCGCGCCCTTGGCGGCGTCTTCGCCGAACACCGCGCGCATGCGCGCCGCGATGCGCGGCGAGCCCTGCTCGGAGTTCTCCTCCGCCCAGAAGGAATACAGCACGACCGGCAGCGGGCCATAGGCGCGCAGCGCGTCGGCCATGAACGCGCCCAGCCGCCGCGTGGCGTCCAACGGCGTGTCGAACGCCGCGTCGCCCGCGCCCAGCGTCACGCCGGCCGCGCGCAGGTCGCGCAGGTAGTAGCGGTCGTGCACGGCCTCGGAGCGCGCGTAGCGCGACCAGAGTTGCGCCGCGTCGCCCGGCACGTCGCACAGCAAGGCCGAGGCCTTGCTGTCCAGCGGCCGGAACATCCGGATGCGGTGCACGTGCTCCGCGGCATGCCGCAGCAGCGCCTGCGCCGGGATGTCCCGCGGCCGGGACGCGAAAGCCCGGGCGAGCGCCGACGACCGCGCCAGCCGCACGAGCGGCTCGCGCAGCGCGGATCTCAACAGGATTTGCAGCGGCCCGGCGCCGAAGCCTCGCGGCTTCCTACTTGACGATGTCGAAGCCACCGGGCAGGCGGGCGATGACCTTCTTGCCGCCGTGCGACTCGGTCGCCTTCTCCACCAGCTTCCTCAGCTTGATGGACTGGGTGAGGATGTCGGCGAGGACCGCCTTGTCCGCCGCCGCCAGGTCGCTGGACTTGATGCGCTTGAGCGTGCCTTGCAGGTCCGCCGCGCTGGTGGCCTTGGCCGGGACGGACTTCGCCGCGCGTTTCGCACTGGTTGCCATGTTGTTCCTCCGCTGATCGTGATCGGTGCGGTTGCACCGCGGCCCATGCTATCGATGCGCCTGGAGGAAGTCCAGCAGGATCGCCGCGGTTCGGTCCGGGAACTGGTCGATGAAGAAATGCCCGCCGGGCAATTCCGCGCAGGCCATGTCCGCCAGCCGCGGCGCCCACGTCGCGCGGATGTCGAACAGCCGCGCCATCAGGCCCTGGCTGCCCCAGAACACCAGCGCGGGGCATTGCAGCTGGCGCGTGCTGTCGGCGGCATCGAGCTCCACGTCGACGGAGGCGGCGGCGCGGTAGTCGGCGCAGCTGCCGAAGATCGCGTCGCGCTGCCGCCAGGTGCGGCGGTATTCGGCGAGCTGGCGCGAGTCGAAGCCGTCCAGCCCGGTCGCGCCCCAGCCGATCAGGCAGCCTTCGTAGAAGTGGTCGGGGTTGGCCGCGATGATCTCTTCGGGGTAGGGCGCGGGCTGCTGCAGGAAGTACCAGTGCCAGTAGGCGCGCGCCAGCTTCGCGTCGACGCGGCCGAACATCACGTCGGTGGGCACGATGTCCAGCACGGCCATCGAGCGCACGCGCTCGGGGTGGTCCAGCGCCATGCGGTAGGTGGTGCGCGCGCCGCGGTCGTGGCCGACCACGTCGAAGCGGTCCCAGCCCAGGTGCCGCATCAGGTCGACCTGGTCCTGCGCCATCGCGCGGAACGAGTAGTTCATGAGGTCGGCCGAAGCTGGCGGCTTGCCGGAGTCGCCATAGCCGCGCAGGTCGGCGCAGACCACGGTGTAGTGCTTGGCCAGCAGCGGCGCCACCTGCGACCACATCCACAGGTTCTGCGGAAAGCCGTGCAGCAGCAGCAAAGGCGGACCCTCGCCGCCGACCCGCGCGTGGATGAGCGTGTCGCCCTGGAAGTACACGGTCTTGAAGTTGTCGAGCACGCGCGTCTCCTCCAGTGGTGCGGGGCAGCCAGCATACCCGGCTAAGCTCGCACGGTGCCACCAGAAACCACGACGGACACTTTCGTCCAAGACATCCTGCGCAACAGGAATAACCGCCTCATCCTGGAGCGCTGGGACCGCCTCGCGCTGCCCGATGCCTGGCTGGTCGCGGGCTGCCTGTTCCAGACCGTGTGGAACCTGCGCAGCGGCGCCGCGCCCGATGCGCAGATCAAGGACTACGACCTCTTCTACTTCGATGGCGACGACCTGAGCGCCGGGGGCCAGCAAGCCGTGCAGCGCCACGTCGACGCCGTGCTGGGCGACATCGGCATCGCCGTCGAAGCAGTCAACCAGGCGCGTGTGCATCTCTGGTATCCGCAGGTCTTCGGCCACGCCTATCCGCGGCTCACCTGCGCGCGCGACGGGCTGGACCGCTTCCTGGTGCTGGGCACCTGCGTCGGCGTTCGGCCTGCGGGCAGCGGCTGGGCGGTGTATGCGCCGTACGGGCTGGAGCTGCTGTACGAGGGCTTGTTGACGCCCAATCCGCTGGTCGACCGCGGCGGGCTGTTCGAGCGCAAGGCCGCTTCGTACCAGGCGCGGTGGCCGTGGCTGCGCATCGCGCGCGAGGCCGGTCAGCCGGTGGACGGGGAAGGGAGTGCGATGGCGTGAAGCCCGCCCATCGGCGCTTCGGTGCGCGGCCAGTGCGCCGCCGCACCGACAGGGACGTGTCCATGGGCCGTGAGATGCAGCACCGACCGGATCACGCCGGCATGCGTGATCCACAGCGTCTCGCCATCCGCACCGGGCGCGGTGCGCGCTTCGGCCAGTGCGTCCGCCACCCGCGCCAGCATCAGCTGCACGCTATCCTTGCCGCCGAAGCGGTGCGCATCGAAGTCGGCGGTCCAGGCATCCATCGCGTCGCGCGGGATCGCGTCCCAGCGCTGCAGCTCCCAGCAGCCGAAGTCCATTTCGTTCAGCCGTGTGTCAATGGTCGCGGGCCCGAGGTCCGGCCGCAATGCATGCAGCTCGCGCGCGAGCTGCTGCGCGCGCCCCAGGCCCGACACCCGCACCGGCAAATTCGCGGGCAGTTGCGCGGCGGCTGCCTGCGCGGCTTCCCGTGTGCGCTGCGCATCGGCCGCGACGTCGCTGCCGCCGTAGCACAGGCCTGGCGGCAGCAGCACCTCGGCATGGCGCAGCAGCCAGAGTTTCATGCGGGGTTCCCGGTGGCCATGCCCGAGTGTAGGCAGCCTCGTATCATGGCCCGATGAACCCCGGCGACCCGTTCGACCTGCAGCGTTTCGTCACCGCCCAGGCACCGGTGATGCCCGCCGTCACGGCCGAGCTGAAGGCAGGCGCCAAGCGCAGCCACTGGATGTGGTTCGTGTTCCCGCAGCTGGCCGCGCTCGGCCGCAGCAGCACGGCCAGGCACTACGGCATTGCTTCGCTGGACGAGGCGCGCGCCTATCTCGCCCACCCCGTGCTCGGCCCGCGCCTGAAGGACTGCTGCCGCCTGCTCCTCGGCGTCCAGAGCCGCAGCGCCCACCAGGTCTTCGGCTCGCCCGACGACCTGAAGCTGCGCTCCTGCCTCACCTTGTTCCACCACGCCGACCCCGCCGAAACCGTGTTCACGCAGTGCCTGGACCGCTACTACGCAGGTGTCCCCGACACGGCAACGGCCGGGCTGCTGGGCCTGGGCAACGGCGGCCCGGAAAGCGCATACTCTTGACCGCTATGACCTACCCCCACACCCAGCTCTTTATCGACGGCAGCTGGGGTCCGGCCGCCGAAGGCCGCACCCTGCCCGTGTTCAACCCCGCCACCGGCCAGGAGATCGGCCGCGTCGCCCACGCCACCAAGCCCGACCTGGACCGCGCCGTGGCGGCCGCGCAGAAAGGCTTCGAGACCTGGCGCGACATGACCGCCGCCGACCGCAGCAAGATCATGCGCAAGGCCGCCGGCTTCATGCGCGAGCGCGCCGGCGAGATCGGCCGCCTGATGACGCAGGAGCAGGGCAAGCCGCTGGCCGAGGCCAAGGGCGAAGCGATGGCCGCGGCCGACATCATCGAATGGTTCGCCGAAGAGGGCTTCCGCATCTACGGCCGCATCGTGCCCTCGCGCGGCAACCTGGCGCTGCGCCAGATGGTGGTGAAGGACCCGGTCGGCCCGGTGGCCGCCTTCACGCCCTGGAACTTCCCGATCAACCAGGTGGTGCGCAAGGTCGGCGCGGCGCTGGCCGCCGGCTGCTCCATGCTGGTCAAGGCGCCGGAAGAGACCCCGGCCGGCCCGGCCGAGCTGATCCGCGCCTTCGCCGATGCCGGCCTGCCGCCTGGCGTGCTGGGCCTGGTGTACGGCACGCCGGCCGAGATCTCCAGCTACCTGATCGCCCACCCGGTGATCCGCAAGATCACCTTCACTGGCTCCACGCCGGTGGGCAAGCAGCTGGCCGCCATGGCCGGCCAGCACATGAAGCGCGTGACCATGGAGCTGGGCGGCCACGCGCCGGTGATCGTCTGCGAGGACGCCGACATCGCGCTGGCCGTCAAGGCCGCCGGCGGCGCCAAGTTCCGCAACGCCGGCCAAGTCTGCATCGCGCCGACCCGCTTCCTGGTGCACGAGAGCGTGAAGAACGAGTTCGCACAGGCGCTGGCCAAGTACGCGCAGGGCCTGAAGGTCGGTGACGGCCTGGCCGAAGGCACGCAGATGGGCCCGCTGGCCAACCCGCGCCGCCTGACGGCGATGGCGGAATTCCACGAAGACGCGGTGGGCAAGGGCGCCCAGGTGCTGGCCGGCGGCAAGCGCATCGGCGACGCCGGCAACTTCTGGGAACCGACCGTGCTGGCCGACGTGCCGCTGGACGCCAAGATCTTCAACGACGAACCGTTCGGCCCGGTGGCCGCGATCCGCGGCTTCGGCAAGCTGGAAGAAGCGATCGCCGAAGCCAACCGCCTGTCGTTTGGGCTGGCCGGCTACGCCTTCACCAAATCGCTGAAGAACGCCGACCTGCTGACCCGCCGGGTGGAAGTCGGCATGCTGTGGATCAACATGCCGGCCATGCCCTCGGCCGAAATGCCGTTCGGCGGCATCAAGGATTCGGGCTACGGCTCCGAAGGCGGCCCCGAGGCGCTGGAAGCCTACCTGCACACCCGCGCCGTGGCGGTGATGAACGTCTGACACGGGCCTGACCGGCGTGGCCATCGAGATCCCGAAGGACGCGCGCAAGGAGGCCATCGCCTCCATCGAGCGCTACTTCAAGGAGAACATGGACGAGCCGATCGGCAACGTGGCGGCCGGCGGGCTGCTCGGCTTCTTCCTGGAGGAGATCGGCCCGCTGGTCTACAACCAGGCCGTGGCCGACGTGCAGGAACGGCTGCAGCAGCGCATCGCCGAACTCGACATCGAGGTGCACGAGGACGCGTTCGCCTACTGGCGCAAGTTCGAGGCGGCGCGCAGGAAGCGCTGACAGGACCGCGGCGCCGTTCTACGACGCCGTGCTGCGCTCGGCTTCCTTGCGCTTCGCCTGCCTGGCCGCCGGCTTGTCGTGCTTGCCGTCGAAGGTTTTCGCGACCCGGCCGTCGCCCTGCCGGGCCGCGGGCTTGCCGGCTTTGGCGTGCTTCTCCGCTTTGTCGTTCTTGTCGGCCTTGCTGGACTTGCCGCCCTTGGCCGCGCTCTTTTCCGCCTTGTCGGCCTTGTCCGCCGCCAGCGCGCGCTGCTCGCGCTTCTTGGCGCGCGCCGCCGCCACCGCCGGGTCGGGCCCGCCGCCCAGCCAGCTGCGGATGCGCTGCGCGTCGGCGGAACGTACGCGGTTGCTGCCGGCGTCCAGCAGCACCATCACCAGGTCGCGCTCGGCGATGCGGGTGCGCATCACCACGCAGTGGCCGGCCTCGACGATGTAGCCGGTCTTCTGCAGTTGCACGTCCCAGCCGTTGCGCACCAGCGGGTCGGAGTTGCGGTACTGCAGCACGCGGCTGCCGAACGCGATGCGCCGCTCGGGCGTGGTGGAGTATTCGCGCAGCAGCGGATAGGCCGAGGCCGCGATCACCAGCGTGGCCAGATCCGTGGCCGTCGACTGGTTCTTCTCGGACAGGCCGGTCGGCTCCACGTAGCTGGTGCTGTTCATGCCCAGCGCCCTGGCCTTGCGGTTCATGGCGGCGACGAAGGCGTTCACGCCGCCCGGCGCGGTGCGCGCCAGCGCGTGGGCGGCGCGGTTCTCGCTGGACATCAGGGCCAGCTGCAGCGCGTCGGCGCGCGTCAGCACCGAGCCCACGCGCAGGCGCGAGCGGCTGTGGCGCGCGCGGTCCATGTCGTCCTCGGTGATGGTGAGGGTCTGGTCCATCGGCAGCTGCTGGTCCATCAGCACCATCGCCGTCATCAGCTTGGTGACCGAGGCGATCGGCAGCACGGCGTTCTCGTTCTTGGCGAACACCGGCTTGGCGGCGCCCGGCTCCAGCACCAGCGCCGCGCTGGACCCGAGTTTCAGCGGATCGGGCGTCTTGTCCAGGCCGGCCGCGTGGCCGACCGACTGGCGCGGAATCAGGGCGTCCAGGCCACTTTCGCTGTCCGGCGTTTCGTGCACCTCTTCGGCCGGCGCCGCGGCGACGGCGGAGGCGGTGGGCGCCGCCGGTGCGGCGGGTGCGCCTGGCGCGGCCTGCGGCGCCGTCGCGGCCTCGTGCCGCGGCTTCGACGTCATGTCCACCGGCAGCAGGCCGGCGCGCCATGCGAGCGCCCCGGCACCCACCGCCAGGGCGGCAGCCAGCGCGGCTCCCAGGATGCTCTTGCTGTTCATCCGGGCGAGCGTAACCGGGAACACCCGCCGGGCACGACAGCGGCCGGCAGGTGCCGCTGTAGGAGGAGGGACGACCCGGCGTACGCGACGCGCGCCGGTGCCTCGGCCACGGGTAAAGCTCCTCCTACACGCGCTGCCCTCCGCCGGCCCTTAGCATGGCAGGGCCATGACGCCCCATGCCCAGGTGCCGCGCAGTGAGCGCGTGCTGCTGCTGATCGACTTCATCAACCCGCTGGATTTTCCCGGCGCCGGGAATCTCGCGCCGCCCGCGCTGCGCGCCGCCCGGGCCACGGTCCGGCTGCGCGAGCGGCTGGAGCGGCAGGAAGTGGCCACGGTGTATGCCAACGACAACTACGGCCTGTGGCAGTCGGACTTCCACAGCCTGGTGGCGCAGTGCACGGGCCGCGACGACACCAGCGGCGAGATCGCGCGGCTGCTGGCGCCGCGCGCCACCGACATCACCTTGCTGAAGCCGCGCCACTCGGCCTTCTTCGGCTCGCCGCTGGAACTGCTGCTGCGCGAGATGGGCGCGCGCGAGCTGGTGCTGTGCGGGCTGGCCGCCGACATCTGCGTGCAGCTGACCGCGGCCGACGCCTTCCTGCGCGGCTTCAAGGTCTGGGTGCCGGCCGACTGCACCGCCTCGGAATCGCCGCAGGCCAAGGCGGCGGCGCTGAAGTACATGAAGACCATCCTGCGCTGCGACGTGCGCGGGTCGACCGCGGGCCGGCGCGCGGCGTAGAGCCTCTCAAAATCACCGTTCAGGCTGAGCCTGTCGAAGCCTCGCTTGCGAACTGCCCTTCGACAAGCTCAGGGCGAACGGCCAACGCCGCATGGCGCGCGGTGGCGACGCGCGCATCCAGCGGCAGCCGCAAGGTGAAGGTGCTGCCTTCGCCCGGCGTGCTCGCCACCGCGATGTCGCCGCCCATCATCTGCGCGAAGCTGCGGCTGATGGTCAGGCCCAGGCCGGTGCCGCCGTACTTGCGGGTGATGCTCGCGTCGGCCTGCGTGAAGGGCTGGAACAGGCGCGCCAGCTGCTCGGGCGCCATGCCGATGCCGGTGTCGCGCACCGCGATCGACAGCGCGTCGCCCGGCGCCGGCTCCACCGCCACCGCGATGGTGCCGCCCTCGGTGAACTTGCAGGCGTTGGAGACCAGGTTCAGCACGATCTGGCGCAGCTTGGTCTGGTCGCTGTGCATGGCGCCGACGCCGTCGGCCACGCGCAGGTCCAGCCGGTTGCCGTTGGCGGCGGCCAGCGGCGCGATGGCGGCGATAGCGCCTTTCAGCAGCGGCTTGACCTCGAAGGTCTCCAGGAACACGTCCATGCGGCCGGCCTCGATCTTCGACAGGTCCAGCACCTCGTTGATGACCGACAGCAGGTGCTTGCCCGAGGTGGTGATGCGCTCCAGGTCCTGCACGAAGTCGGGCCGCTGCAGGTCCTGCAGTTCTTCCGCCAGCATCTCCGAATAGCCGATGATGGCGTTCAGCGGCGTGCGCAGCTCGTGGCTCATGTTGGCCAGGAACTGCGACTTGCTGCGGTTGGCCGCCTCGGCCGCTTCCTTGGCGTCGTGCAGCTCCAGGCTGCGCTGCTCCAGCAGCGTGCTCTTGTCCGTGATCTCGGTGTTCTGCCGGCGGATCTGCTGCAGGCCGCTGACCACCTTGCGCGACTGCGCATACGAGAAGTAGGCGAAGGTGAGCATGTAGCCCGACATGCCGATGCTGCTGAGCACCGCCACGGCCAGCCGCGCCTGCGGCTCCACCTCCACGCCGACCACGGCGGCCGACAGCAGCGTGCCCAGCACCGCCAGCGCGATGCCGCGTGCCGCGTGGAGCGGGCCGCCGACGCTCAGCATGCCGGCCAGCAGGCACAGGATGATGACCGTGCAGGGCCAGATGCTGAAGTGCATCACCGGCACCCAGGCGCCCATCATCACGGCGTCGGCCATCAGGTTGCGCAGCTCGGTGCGCTTGGGCTGCATGCTGCGCCGCGCGACCCGGTAGGCGATATGCGGCCACACCAGCAGGTGGGCGGCCAGCAGCACCACCACCAGCGGCGTCAGGCGCGCCGGGTACAGGTGCGCCGTCGCCAGCAGCATGAAGAACGGAAAGGTGACGGTTCGCGTCAGGAAGTCGACGCGAACCATGGGGTGGACTGCGGGACGCACGGCGGTTCTCGTTGGTCTAGAAGACGGAAGAAGCGGGAGAAGAAGACGCGTCGGCCGCGGTGCCCGGCAGCGGCGCCAGCGGCAGGGTGGCGATGAACACCGTGCCGACCTCGGGCGTGCTCTGCACCACGAGGCTGCCGCCCAGCATTTCGCAATAGCGCTTGGTCAGGGTCAGGCCGAGCGCCGCGCCGCCGTGCTTGCGGGTGCTGGAGCCGTCGACCTGGCTGAACGGCTTGAACAGCCGCAGCACCTGCGTGTCGCTCATGCCGATGCCGGTGTCGCTGACGCGGAACACCAGCAGCCTGCCGTCGTCGACCGGCTGCACTTCCAGCAGCACGCGGCCGTTCTCGGTGAATTTCAGCGCGTTGCCCAGCAGGTTCAGCAGGATCTGGCGCAGCTTGGCCGGGTCGCACAGCATCGGGCCGACGCGCGGGTCGCAGTACACCTTCAGCGTGTTGCCGTTCTTGCGCGCCACCGCCGACAAGCCGACCGCTGCTTCCTGCGCCAGCGTGGGCACGTCGATCTCCTCGTAGGCCACGTCGGTCTTGCCGGCTTCCAGCCGCGCCAGTTCCAGCACCTCGTTGATCATGCCCAGCAGGTGCTGGCCCGAGGCGCGGATCCTGCCGATGTCGGCCTGCCGTGTCTCGAGGTCGGTGTCCGGGTCTTCCAGCAGCATCTCGGAATAGCCGATCACCGCGTTCAGCGGCGTCTTGAGCTCGTGGCTCATGTTGGCCAGGAACTGCGACTTGGCGACGCTGGCCGCCTCGGCTTCTTCCTTGGCATGCGCCAGCTGGTTCGAGCGTTCCTGCAGCTGCTGGATCGAGTCGCGCGCCAGGCGCAGTGCGGCGGCCGAGCGCTCGCGCAGGTTCTCGGCGTTGCGCCCGCTCATCAGCAGGTACAGCGACGAGAGGTACAGGAACAGCGCCTGCGCCAGGGCGCTGCGCCAGTCGACCGGCACCGCGCCCGCGAAGTGCTGGTAGAGCAGCATCGCCAGGTAGAACAGCGGCGCCAGGTGCGCGAAGGCGGCCGCGCGGCGGAAGCTCACGAAGCTCTGGTCGGCCACGCGCAGCGCCAGCAGGAAGAACAGCCAGCTGGTGGAGCCGCCCGACACGTACACCGCCCAGGTCCACAGGAACAGGTCGGCGCCCAGGAAGAACAGCCCCAGGTCGAAGGCCCGGATGCGGTCGAACCAGCGCGCCAGCGCCCACCACGACAGCGCGCAGTACAGCTCGGCGGCGGCGATGTAGACCAGCAGCGGCGCCCAGGCCGCGTCGCGAAGCACCAGCGCGTTGTGCCCCCACAGCACCAGGATCAGCAGCTGGAAGCCGATGGCCCGCGCGCGCGGATAGGTCACCACGTTGATGTGGCGCCGCCGCAGCGCGCGCTGGCGCGCAGCTTCCCGCGGGTCGACCAGGATCTGCTGGTCCAGCGGCAGCGGCGCGTTGGGGCTGCTCATCGCGCCTCAGCCACGGCGCACCGCCAGCAAGGTCATGTCGTCGAAGCGCGCCACATCGCCGACGTAATCGGCCAGCGCCGCTTCGATGCGGTCCAGCGCGGTGGCCGCGCCGAGGCCGTCGCGGTCGTCGAACAGCCCGAGCAGGCGCGGCTCGCCGAACATCTCGCCTTCGCGGTCGCGCGCGTCGGTCACGCCGTCGGTGAAGGCGACCAGCAGCGCGCCGGGCGGCAGCTCGGCCGAGGCGGCACGGAATTCCAGCCCGGCCATCAGGCCCACCGCCGGCCCGCCGGGGCCGAGCCGCACCGGCTCCTGCACGCCCGGCAGCAGGATCAGCGGCGCCTCGTGGCCCGCGTTGACGTAGCGCAGCGCGCCGGTGTCGGGGCTGAGCACGCCCAGGAACAGCGTGGCGAACATGTTGGCGCGGCTGTGCGTGTGGGCGATGTAGTCGTTGATGCTGCCCAGGGTGCCGACCAGCACCTTGTCGGCCACCGGGTCGGCGCAGTTCTGCGTGGCCAGCACCCGCACCAGGCTGCGGAACAGCGCCATGAAGAGGGCCGCGCCGACACCCTTGTCGCAGACGTCGGCCACCACCAGGCCGAGCCGGCCGTCGGGCAGCTGGAACGCGTCGTAGAAGTCGCCGGCGACCTGGCGCGCCGGCTGGAAGCGCGCCGCCAGTTCCCAGCCCGCCACCTGCGGCAGCGACTCGGGCAAAAAGCTGGCCTGGATCTGCCGGCCGATGGCCAGCTCGCGCTCCAGGCTCTTGGCGTACACCTGCTCGCGGTCGCGCAGCCGCTTCTTGGCCAGCGCCGAGTCGATGCGCGCGCGCAGGATCGACGGATTGAACGGTTTGGGCAGGTGGTCCTCGGCGCCCATCTCGATGCAGCGCGCCACGCTCTCGGTGTCGTCCACCGCGGTGATCATGATGACCGGGATGTGGCGCAGCGCCTCGTCGGCCTTCAGCCGCTCCAGCGTGTCGTAGCCGTTCAGCACCGGCATCATGATGTCCAGCAGCACCAGGTCGAAGGGCTGCGCGGCCAGCGCGTCCAGCGCCTGCTGGCCGTTCTCCGCCATGTCGACGCTGAAGCCCTGGCGCTTCAGCCGGCGCGACAGCATGTCGCGGTTCATCTCGTTGTCGTCGACGACGAGAAGGCGGTGCGGCGGGCCGTCGCCCGCGAGAGCCGCGGAGTCCAAGGTCAGGCGGCCTGCGGCACGGGGCTGTCTTCCAGCAGCCGGCGCAGGTAGGGCAGCTGGGCTTCGGCGGCGCGCTCGCCTTCCTCGATCACATAGGGGATGAGGTGGGTGTCGAACAGCCGCACCGGCTGGTTGAAGTCCGGCACGATCGGCAGGATCTCGGTGTGGTGCGCCAGGTTGTTGAAGGCGAAGTTGGCGCGCAACAGGTTGTTGGTGTAGAGGCTGGTCACGTGCAGCGCGTAGCGCGAGGCCGAGCGGATCTTCTTCGGGTACGGGCTCTCGAAGCCCATGGTCAGGATGATGTCCGCGCCTTCCTGCATGGCCACGGCCACCGGCATCGGGTCGGACACGCAGCCGTCCAGCAGGCGCCGGCCGTTGATCTCCACCGGCTTCCACACGTAGGGAATCGCGGTGCTGGCGCGGATGGCGTCGGCCAGCACGCCGTCGGTGAGCACCACGCGCTCGCCGTTCATCAGGTCGGTGGCCACCACGTAGAGCGGCAGCTTGGCGTCCGCGAACGTCAGCTCGCCGAAGCCGCGGCGCAGCGCGCGTTCCAGCGGCTTTTCGTCCAGCATGGCGAAGCCGCCGTCGAAGCCGAACACGCCCGGCAGGAAGGCCGACAGCATGCCGCGCCAGTTGGACTTGCTGCTGATCTCGGAGGTCCACAGCTTCTGCGTGAGGGCCGTGCTTTCCTCCACCGTGTGGCCGATCGCCATGCTGGCCGCGTAGATGCTGCCGCCGCTCGCGCCCACCACCATGTCGAGTTCGATGCCCTCGCGCTGCAGCACCTTCCAGAGGCCGAGCGCCGCCGCGCACTTGACGCTGCCCGCGCCGATCACCAGCGCGACGCGCTTGCCGTTTTTCTTCCGCGTGTCCATGGCGTCAGGCGGCGTAGCTGGCAACTGCGCCGTCGACGTCGTCGTACAGCTTGAGGATGCTGGTGAAGCCGCTCAGCTCCAGGATCTTGCGCACCGGCGCGGCCACCGCGGCCAGCCGCAGGTCGCCGCCGCCGCGCCGCGCCTCGCGCAGCACCGCCAGCAGCGCGCGCAGCCCGGCGCTGCTGGTGTACTTCATGGCCGACAGGTCGCCCACCAGGCGCACATGCCCTTCGCCGACGCGCGCCTGCAGCTCGGTCAGCAGCGTCTCCGCGGTGAGACCGTCGACGTCCCCGACGATGCGCACGACTGTCGCCGGAGCACGATGCTCCACCAGAATTTCCATGTCAGTACTTCCTTGATTGCTTGTTGTCTTGCGAATCCGGCGGCAGCCGCTTGACCAGTTCCAGCCGGTTGCCGCCGCTGGCGATCGGCTCGTGCCGCACCTCGTCCATCAGCTGGCGGATCAGGTGCCAGCCCAGCCCCCCGACGCGCCGCGTTTCCCAGTCGGACGCGAGGTCCGGCGCCGGCGCATCGGCCGGCAGGAACACCGGCGCGCGGTCCTCGATCACCAGGCGCACCTGGGCGCCGTCGCAGCGCAGCGACAGCGAGATCGGCCCGGGCTCCACGCCCTCGTAGGCATGGCCGATCACGTTGCAGCAGGCTTCCTCGCCGGCCAGCCGCACGGCGAAGCGGATTTCCTCGTCCAGGCCGGCCTCGCTGCAGGTGTCCTCGACGAAGCCCAGCAGCTGGCCGAGATTGGATGGCACAGCCAGGCAGCTCATTTGCCTGGAGAGGTTCAACGCTTGCCCGCCTGCCCGAGCCAGTGCTCGATTTTTTCCAGCAGGCGCACCAGCTCGATGGGTTTGGTGTCGAAGTCGTCGCAGCCGGCGTCCACCGCCTTCTGGCGGTCGCCGGACATGGCGTGCGCGGTGAGCGCGATGACCGGAATGGCGCGGGTGGCCGCTTCGGCCTTGAGCTGGCGGGTGGCTTCCCAGCCGTCGATGACCGGCAGGCTCATGTCCATCAGCACCAGGTCCGGCAGGCTGTCGCGCGCCGCCGCCAGGCCCTGCGCGCCGTCGGTGGCGAGCAGCACCTCGTAGCCCCGCCGCTGCAGGCGCCGCGACAGCATGTCGCGGTTCATCTCGTTGTCTTCCACGATCAGGAGAGTGGGCACGGGGTTACTGCTGAGGTGAGTTTGTCGGGAATGTACCTTTGTATTCAGGCTGTTGCAACGGCATCCGCCGCCTGCGGGCGGGGCGCGCCAGGCGGCGCAGCGGCCGTTCCAGCCAGCGCTCGCTGGCGACGGCGCACAGGCAGCTGAGCACCGGCACGGCGGCCAGCAGCGGCCAGCGCCAGGCCGCCTGCGCGCCGGCGCCGATGCCCAGGGCCGGCAGCGCGAACCACGCGAGCCCGAAGAACCACAGCGGATGCAGCAGGTAGCAGCCGTAGGTGGCGTCGCCCAGCCACTGCGCCGCGGCGCCGAGCCGCCCGCCGACGCGCGCCTGGCCGCACACCCACACCACGGCCAGGCAGGCGGCCAGCAGCACCGGCGCGCGCCAGCCGAGCAGTTCGTCGCCCTGGCGCGGGCCGGCCGCGGCGAACAGCAGCAGGCCGAAGGCGGCGCAGGCGAGCGCGGCGGCCGACGCCGGCCAGCGCTGCGCGCCGCGCCGGCGCGCCACGCCGATCACGCAGCCGCCGAAGAAATAGGCCGCGAACGCCGGCGCCTGGTGGTAGGCCACCGCACCGGCCCGGTAGCCCGCGGCCGCACCGACGGTGTGCGCGATCCAGGCGAACTGCAGTGCGCACAGGGCGAAGCCGGCCGCGATGGCGCGCCGGCGCCGCGCCGCGGCGGCCGCCAGCAGGGGAAAGGCCAGGTAGTAGAGCGCCTCGATGCCGAGCGACCAGCCGCCGATGGCGATGGCCGACAGCGCGGGGTCGTTCAGGCCGAAGGCGAAGCTGAGGTTCCAGGCCAGGCGCGACGGGATGTCGTCCACCGGCGCGCCGTTGTGCAGCGAGAACAGCAGCAGCGACAGCCCGCAGACGATGGCGTAGAGCGGCGCCAGCCGCACCCAGCGCGCCAGCAGGAAGGCGCCGACGGCGCGCGGCGTGCCCAGCTGGCCCGCATGGTTGAACGCCAGGCTGGCGCCCGACAGCACGAAGAACATGTAGACGCCGTAGCTGCCCAGCGGGTAGAGCTCGGCGACGCCCTCCCAGCCCAGCACGTGGTAGAGGGCCACCGCCAGCGCGCACAGGCCGCGCAGCAGGTCCCAGCCGAGGACGCGTTCTCGATTCACGCCCGCCAGTATCGGGGATACGAGGCCGATGCTCAGGCCGCGGCGCGCCGTTTCAGCCAGCGCATCAGCCCGCCCAGCACCGGGATCTTTTCGTAGACCTCTCCGGCCGCGTCCCAGTAGTCGCGGTGCGCGGCGATGCGGCCGTCGGCATCCAGCAGCAGGTGGCTCACGCCGTGCATGGTGAGCGTGCCTTTCTTCGGATACGCGCGCAGCACGAAGCGGAACTCCCACACCAGCACGCAGTCGGCGCCGTTGGCGAAGCGGTGCGTCACCGTGAAGCGCGGCGCGTCCATGGCATCGAACATGCGCTGGTAGACGGCGCGGATGGCGTCGATTCCCTGCACGGCGTGCAGCGGGTCCTTGAACGACGCGTCCTCGCGGTAATACGCGCCCAGCCGGTGCAGGTCCTGCGGCGCGAAGCTCTCGAACAGCACGGCGATGCGTTGCAAAGCGTCCATGGTCACAACCCCGTCACGCGGCGCGCCAGCGCCTGGTAGAGCCCGAACGGCAGCAGCGTGGCCAGCTTCAGCGGCACGGTGAAGCGCTTCGGAAAATGGATGTCGAAGGTCCCCCGCGCCCAGCCGCGCAGTACCTGCCGTGCCGCCTCATCGGGCTGGATCAGCGCCGGCATGCGGAAATCGTTGCCGGCGGTCAGCGGCGTCTCGACGAAGCCTGGGTTCACCAGGCTCACGCCGATGCCCTGCGCATGCAGGTCCAGGTACAGCGTCTCGGCCAGCCGCATCAGCGCCGCCTTGGTCGGCCCGTAGGCCAGGCTCTGCGGCATGCCGCGCCAGCCGGCCACGCTGGACACCAGGCTCAGGTGGCCGCGGCGCGCGCGCAGCATGCCCGGCAGCACGGCGTCCAGCACGTGCAGCGCGCCCACGTAGTTCACCTGCTGGTGGCGCAGCATCTCCCGCAGGTCGAACGCGGTGGCGCGCTGCGGCTGGTAGTGGCCGGCGCAGTACAGCACCAGGTCGAGCGGTCCGGCATCGAGCACCACGCGCGCGGCGGCCTGCACGGCGTCGGCCTGCGTCACGTCGGCCGCCACCGGCATCGCGCCGGGATGGCGCGCGGCGAAGGCCTCCAGCGCCGGCATGCGGCGCGCCGAGATGTACACGGTGGCGCCGCGCGCATGCAACGCCGCCGCGACCGCCGCGCCGATGCCGCTGGAGGCGCCCACCAGCCAGGCCCGCTTGCCGCGCCAGTCTTCCAGCCGCGGGTTCATGGCGCCTTGGTGAACGACAGCGTCACCTCGCCGACGCGGATGCCGAACTTGGTCATGGTGGTGCGGTTGAGCAGCACGCGCTCGTCCATCCGGTACATCCAGTCGTCCATCTGCACGTTCCACACGCGGCCGTCCACCGGCAGCGCCAGGGTGTAGCGCCAGCGCAGCGCGTTGCCGCGCGCCTGGCCCTCTGCCTCGCCCACCACGTCGGCGGCGCGGCCGGTGAAGCGGCCGTCGGCCAGCTTGCGCAGCTTCCACACGCGCCGCTGCTTGGTTCCGTCGGAATAGCTGAAGTCCTCGTCCAGCGTGCCTTCGTCGCCCTGCCAGCTGCAGTCCAGCTTGACGGTGAAGCGCTTGACCACCTTGCCGGAACGGTCGGTGAACATGCCCCAGGCATCGACCCTGCCGTTGAAATAGCGCTGCAGGTCCAGCGGCGGCTGTTCGGCCGCGTACTCGCCCACCTCGGGCGCGGCGCAGCCGCCCAGCGCCAGCGCGGCGGCCGCGACCATCAGCATTCGTCTCGTGTTGCGCATGGCACACCCCCGGTTCGGACCATCGAAAAATAGAGCAGCGCCGCCGCCGCGAGCTTGAGCACGCAGGGCAGCAGGCAGTAGGCGATGGACAGCGCCTGCAGCGAGTGCGGCGCCCGGTCGCCCGGCGTGTAGCCGGCCGCGGACAGCAGCGGCAGCGCCAGGCCGGCGGCCAGCGCGAGGTTGAGCTTGGACACCAGGTTCCACCAGCCGAAGAACACGCCTTCGCCGCGTCCGCGCCGGCCGGCCCGGGCGATCACGCCGGCCAGCAGTGCGCCGGGCAGCACCAGGTCGCTGCCGAGCGCGAAGCCGCTCAGTGCGCAGACCGCGGCGAAGGCCAGCGCATCGCCGTCGCCCAGGGCACCGGCCCAGGCGAACACGCCGAGCGCCAGCGCCATGCCGGCCAGCCAGGCGCGCGCCAACCCGGCGCGCGGCACCAGCCGCAGCCACAGCGGGATCGACAGCGCGGCGCACAGGAAGTAGCTGCCCAGGAACACCGGCTGCAGCGCGGCCGGCGCCCGCAGCCGGTCCTGCACGAAGAACAGCAAGAGCGTGGCCGGCACCGCGGTGGCGATGCCGTTGAGCGCGAACACGGCGAGCAGGCGGCGGAAGGCTGGCTGCGTGAAGGGGAACCAGCGATCGGCAGGTTGCGCCGCCGCGGCATGCACGCGGGGCGCCGCGGCCGTGGTGGAGTTCCACGCCCAGACGCCGAGCGCGAGCGCTGCGGCCAGCACCGCCGCCGTCGCGGTCCAGCCCGCCAGCAGCGGCAGCACCGAAGCGAGCAAGACCCCGGCCAGCGCGCAGCCTTCGCGCCAGGCGACGATGCGCGCGCGCCGCGCCTCGTCGCCGCCCAGCATGGCGCCCCATGCCTGGTGTGCGATGGTCAGTGCGCTGAAGGCGGCGTAGCTGAGCACCAGAGCGACAGCGGCCCAGGCCAGCAGCGCCGGCGTGCCGCGCACCGGCGGCAGGAACAGCAGGGCGAAGCCGAGCGCCAGCACCACGGCGGCGCCGGCCGCGGACATGGGCAGCGCAGCCGCCTTGCGCGCCAGCAGGCGGTCCACCGCCGTGCCCAGCCAGGGATCGATGAGCGCATCGAGCAGCCGCGCGCCCAGCAGCAGCGCGCCCAGCGCCGCCAGCGGCACGCCGAAACTGCCGGCGTAGTACGCGGGCAACTGCACGTACAGCGGCAGCGCGGCGAACGCCAGCGGCAGGCCGAGCAGGCCGTAGCGCCAACCGCCGGCCGCCGCATCGGTCATGGCGTGCCGCCCGCCAGCGCGTCGCGCAGCGCCGGCTCGGAGGTCGCGGGGCCGAGCCAGATGCCGAAGAAACGCGCGGAACACTCCGTGTCGGCGATTTCGCCGACCGGCCTGCCGTTGTGGAAGAAGGCGGCGCCGCGGCCGGGCCGGTGCACGCCCAGCAGGCGGTCGCCGCGCGCCACCTCGGGCAGGGTGCGCTGCAGGGCTTCGCGCCAGCGCGCGGCCTGCGCGTCGGGCAGCGGGCCGGCACGGCGCATCTCGATCAGCGAGCGCTCGGCGATCTCGGCGGCGCGGAAGGCCCGCAGGTAGTGCAGCTCCAGCGCGAACGGGTGAGCCGCGAAGGCGGGCAGGGCGAACGCCGGGCCGGTCCACAGCCGCGCGTCGTACACCTTCAGGCCCCACCAGGACAGCGTCGCCTGGCCGGCCAGGCGCGGCGCGGACACCAGTTCGGCCACCGGCGCGGGTGGCGCTTCGCCGAAGGCCGGGCGCAGCAGCATCACGGCCGTGAGGGCGATGGTTGCGGCGACGATGCGCCGCCAGGCTTGCGCAGCGTGTACTGCATCACGTCGGTGCTGCCCTCGGCGAAGGCCGCCTCGCAATACGACAGGTAGAACTCCCATAGCCGCAGGAACCTTTCGTCGAAGCCCAGCGCCTGCACCTCGGCCTGCGCGGCGCCGAAGCGCTCGCGCCACCAGCGCAGCGTGCGCGCGTAGTCGTGCCCGAAGGCGAAGCGGTCCACCACCTCCAGCCCCGCCGCGCGCGCATGCCGCTCGAACTCGGACGGGCAGGGCAGGCAGCCGCCGGGGAACACGTACTGCTGGATGAAGTCGGTCTCGCGCACGTAGCGCGGCCACAACGCGTCGTCGATCACGATGGCCTGGATGCAGGCCTGCCCGCCCGGCTTCAGCAGGCGCGCCACCGTGGCGAAGTAGCCGGGCCAGTACTCGCGGCCGACCGCTTCCACCATCTCGATGGAGCAGACGGCGTCGAACGGCGCGTCGTCGATGTCGCGGTAGTCCTGCAGCCGCAGGTCGGCGGCGTGCCCCGCGCGCTGCAGGCGCTCGCGCGCATAGGCCAGCTGCTCGTGCGACAGCGTCACGCCGGTCACGTGCGCGCCCTGCGCCGACGCTTCTTCGGCCAGCGCGCCCCAGCCGCAGCCGATCTCCAGCACGCGCGCGCCGGGCTGTACGCCGGCCATGCGCAGCGCGCGGCGCACCTTGGCGTGCTGGGCGTCTTCCATCGGGCGCGTGGCGTCGCCCTCGAACAGGCCCGAGGAGTAGTTCATCGTGCCGTCCAGCCACAGCCGGTAGAAGGCGTTGCCCAGGTCGTAGTGCGCCTCGATGTTGCGGCGGCTGCCGCTGCGCGTGTTGCGGTTCAGCAAATGGCGCAGCCGGCAGGCCAGGCGGCCCAGCCAGTGGCCGTGGATCGCCTGCTCCATCTCGCGCCGGTTGCGCAGGAACAGCGCCAGCAGCTCGGTCAGCGAAGGCGTCGTCCATTGGCCCTGCAGGTAGGCCTCGGCCAGGCCGATGTCGCCACGCGCGCGCACGGCGGCGCAGACTTCCCAGTCGCGCAGGGTGATGGCCGCATGCGGCTCGCCGCCGCCGAAGCGCTGCACCGAGCCGTCGGGCAGGTGGGCGGTGAGCGTGCCATGCCGCAGCCGGCGCAGCAGCTGCAGCGCGAAGCGCGCCGCGGCGGGGACGCGCGCCGGGAGGGAGAGTTGCGGGGCGGCGGTGGTGTTCATCGCGGGATTCAGCGGGTGACGAAGCCTTGCGGCGGCGTGGGTTTGGAGAAGAAGGGCACGCGGCGCAGCCACAGCGCCAGGGCCTGCCAGTGGATGCGCGCCACGATGGCGATGGTGAGCAGCGGATGGCGCCACAGCGCGGCGCGCAGCACCGCTGCGGTGGCCGGCTGCAGCGTGCCGCTGACGCTGGTGCGCAGCAGCGTGCCCTGGGCGTCGTGCAGGTCGATGCGCGCCACCGTGCGCTCCTGCCCCGGCGTGAGCAGGAAGCGGAAGCGGTAGCTGCCTTCCACCCGGCAGAAGGGCGAGACGTGAAACACCTTGCGTGCTTCCTGCTCGCGGCCCCAGGCCGGCGCGTCCAGCAGGTAGCAGTGGCGCTCGCCGAAGGTGTTGTTCACCTCCACCACGACGGCGCGCAGCGTGCCGTCGGCGCGGTGGCAGTACCAGAAGCTCACCGGCTTGAAAGCGTAGCCGAGCACGCGCGGCAGGCAGTGCAGCCAGACCTCGCCGGCGGCGTCGGTGATGCCCTCGCCCGCCAGCAGTTCGTCGAGCCAGGCCAGCGCGTCGGCGCGGCCATCGCCATGGTCGGCGTCGTGGAAGCCGATGGCGGCGCGGCGGTTGCGTGCCAGCGCGCCGCTGCCGTTCGCGCGCAGGCTGCGCATGGGCAGCAGCAGGAACACGGTCGGGTAGGCGAAGGCGTGCCGCACCGGCCGCAGCCGCGTGTGGCGCACCTGCCCGAAGCCGACCAGCGCCGTGCTCACGCGAACGCCTCGGCCGAAGCCTGTTCGATCGAGCCGCGCGCGAGCAGCTGGCGCGCCGCGGCCTGGCCGGAGGCGAGGCCGTCCTCGTGGAAGCCGTAGCCGGTCCAGGCGCCGCAGAACCAGGTGTGGCGCCGCCCCTGCAGGTCCTGCAGCTGCGTTTGCGCCTGCAGGGCGGCGGCGTCGAACACCGGATGCGCGTAGTCGAACTCGGCCAGCACGTGTTGCGGTGCGATCGGCCGCACCGGGTTGAGCGAGACGATCACCGGCTGCTGCCAGGGCAGCGGCTGCAGGCGGTTGACCAGATAGTGCAGGCACACCAGGGCGCGCCGGCCGGGCGGCGCGCCCTCGTAGTTCCAGGCGGCCCAGGCGCGCCGGTTGGCCGGCAGCATGGCGGCATCGGTGTGCAGCACCGCGCGGTTGCGCTGGTAGCCGATGGCGGACAGCACCCCGGCTTCCGCCGAGTCCGGGTCGGCCAGCATCGCCAGCGCCTGGTCCGAGTGCACGGCCAGCACCACGCGGTCGAATTGCTCGCTGCCGGCGTCGGTGGCCACGGTCACGCCCTGCGGGCCGCGCCAGATGCGGCGTACCGGCGTGGCGGCGCGCGCGTCCGGCAGGCCGGCGACGATGGCATCCACGTAGTGGCGCGAGCCGCCGCGCACCGTGTACCACTGCGGCCGGCCGGTGACCTGCAGCAGGCCGTGGTTGTGGCAGAAGCGGATCAGCGTACCGATCGGAAAGCGCAGCATCTGCGCCGACGGGCAGCTCCAGATGCAGGCCGCCATGGGCAGCAGGTACCAGTCGCGGAACTCGGGGCCGAAGCGCTCGCGTGCCAGGAAGTCGGCCAGCGATTCGCGCAGCGGCAGCTCGGCGCCGGCCTGGGCGAGCAAGGTGCACAGGCGGTTGAAGCGCAGCAGGTCGCGCAGCATGCGCAAAAAGCGCGGGCGCATCAGGTTGCCGCGCTGGCAGAACACCGTATCCAGATTGCTGCCGCTCCACTCCAGCGGCCGGTTGCCGCCCAGCGCGCCGGGCACCTGCACCGAGAACGACATGTCGGACGCCGCCGTCGCCACGCCCAGCTGCGCGAACAGGCGCACCAGGCCGGGGTAGGTGCGCTCGTTGAACACCAGGAAGCCGGTATCCACGCCGTGCGTGACGCCGTCGAGCGTGACGTCCACCGTGTTGGCGTGGCCGCCGAAGCGCGGTGCCGCCTCGAACAGGGTGAACTCCGCCCGGCCGCGCAGCGCATGGGCCGCCGCCAGGCCGGCGATGCCGCCGCCGACCACCGCAATCCTCATGACCACCTCACTGTTAGATTAGAAATTATGTTTGTCGTATGACAAAGAATAACAGACGCTACCCTTCCCACTGCAATACGCGGACAATCGGCGAATGGATTCGAGACCTGTGCCGGGCAGCGGCGGCGACGGCGGCAGCAACGCGCCGCGCTCCATCGCGGAGGTGGAGCGCGACACCGGGCTGCCGCGCGCCACCGTGCGGATGTGGGAGCGGCGCTACGGCTTTCCCGCGCCGGCGCGCGACGCACGGGGCGAGCGCAGCTACCCGGCCGAGCAGGTGGAGCAGCTGCGGCTGATGCGCCAGCTGGTCGGCCAGGGCCACCGGCCGGCCAGGCTGCTGGCGGCAGGGCTGGAGGACATGCGGCGGCTCTACGCGCAAAGCCGCGAAGCGGCGCCGGCGCGCCGGCCGCGCGCCGCCGCGGCGCTGCTGCGCCTGTTGCGCGCGCACGAAGCGCCGGCCGTGCGGCGCGAACTGGAGGCGGTGCTGGAGCGCTCGGGCCTGGCGCGCTTCGCCACGGTGGACGTGCCGGCCATGAACCTGCTGGTGGGCGAGGCCTGGCAGGCCGGCGAGCTGGAGATCCACGAGGAGCACCTGTATTCCGACAGCCTGTACGAGGTGCTGCGCCCGGCCATCGCCCGGCTGGAATCCACGCTGCGGCCCGAGGCGCCGCGCGTGCTGCTGACCACCTTTCCGCAGGAGCCGCACGGCCTGGGGTTGTTGATGGCGCAGGCCATCTTCGCGCTGCAGGGCTGCGAAAGCGTGCAGCTGGGCGTGCGCATGCCGGTGGCGCAGATCGCCGCGGCGGCGCGCGCCTACCGCACCGACCTGGTGGCCCTGAGCTTTTCCCGCTCGGCGCACCCCACGCAGGTGCTGCGCGGGCTGGAGGAGTTGCGCGGCATGCTGCCGGTGGGCATCAGGATCTGGGCCGGCGGCAGTTGCCCGGCGCTGTACAAGCGCGCGATTGCCGGCGTGCGCGCGGTGGCGGACCTGGTGTCCATCCCCGACCTGCTGGCCGAGGATTTCGCGCTACCGCCGCGCCCGATGTGAGCTGCCGCTCAGCGGCGCGCGCGCCGCGCCGCCACCGCTTGCGCCAGGTCCGGCGGCAGGCGGTTCAGCAGCCAGCGGATGGCCAGCGGCACCAGCACGATGTCGTCCATCACGCCGAGGAACGGGATGAAGTCGGGGATGAAGTCCACCGGCGAGACGACGTACAGCACGATCAGCGCCGCCGCCGCCTTCAGCCAGCCGGGCGCCGCCGGGTGCCGCACGGCGAACCACAGCTGACGGGCGTCGCCTCGCACCACGGTCCACAGCAGCGTCAGACGTTTCCACATCGGGTGTTCCTCGCAACGCGGGCACGGCGCCCGCAGACAACCCAACATGGCGCCTGGCCGCGCCGGTGCAAGGGCCGGCGCGCGGCCGTTACACGATGTCTTCGCTCAGCAGCCATTTTTGCGCCGTGTCCAGGTCGGTGAAGGTGCGCAGCCGCAGCCCACTGTTGCGCGCCGCCTTCTCGCTGGTGCCGACCCGGTTCTCCACGCTCACCACCGTGGCTACGCGCTCCAATGCCGCGAAGGCGTGGGCGACGTGCGTGCCCAGCTGCAGGTGGTCGGTGAAAGACAGGCTGGGCTGCGTACCGCTCAGCTCCAGCAACGCGCGTTTGCGTTCCTGGCGCTGCGCCAGCGAGGCGATGAAGTCGGCGGCGGCGCTCAGCTCGGCAAGCGAAACAGGCCCCGCGCACACCACGAACAGGTATGGGGGGCCTTGCTCGACAGTGAGCGTGAACGGCATCCGCAAAGTCTACAGAGTTGCCCCTGGCTGTCACGCGCACCGGTGTGCAGTCCTACCGCTTTCGGCAGGCGTAAGCTCACGGCGACCGTTTTTCACATCGACAAAGGAGCACCGGATGCAGCTGCGCATCGCACTGAACGACAAGCAGGAGATTCCCGCCCTCGGCCTGGGCGTGTGGCAGACGCCGAACAATGCCGCCGTGGAAGTGGTGAAGTTCGCGCTGCAGGCCGGCTACCGCCACGTCGACACCGCCGCGATCTACGGCAACGAGGAGGGCGTGGGCGACGGCCTGCGCGCGTCGGGCATCGCGCGCGGCGAAGTGTTCGTGACCACCAAGGTCTGGAACGAGGAGCAGGGCTACGACAAGGCGCTGCGCGCCGTCGCGGCGAGCCTGGCGCGCCTGAAGCTCGACGCGGTGGACCTGTGCCTGATCCACTGGCCCTCGCCGCAGCGCGGGCTGTACCTGGAGACCTGGCGTGCCTTGATCCGCGCGAAGGAAGACGGCCTTGTGCGCTCCATCGGCGTGTCGAACTTCGAGGTCGAGCACCTGGACCGCATCATCGGCGAGACCGGCGTGGTGCCGGTGCTGAACCAGGTCGAGCTGCACCCGCGCTTCCAGCAGGCACGCCTGCGTGCCGCGCACGAGGAACGCGGCATCCGCACCGAAGCCTGGAGCCCGCTCGGGCAGGGCAAGCTGCTGGCGGACCCGGCCATCGCGCGCATCGCGGCCAAGCACGGGCGCACGGCGGCACAGGTCATCCTGCGCTGGCACCTGGACAACGGCCTGGTCGCGATCCCGAAATCGGTGACGCCCAGCCGCATTCAAGAGAACTTCGAGGTGGCCGGCTTCGCGCTGGACGCCGGCGACATGCAGGCCATCGCGGCACTGGACGATCCGCGCGGGCGCATCGGCCCCGACCCGATGAAGGCGTCGTTCTGACGCGGGGGATTGCAGAGCTACAGGCGCTTGCAACTCTCTACCGCGCCGAAGCCTGCGCGACATGGTGCGCCGCGAGCATGGAGCCATCCATCGAACGGAGCAAGCAACCATGAACACCAAAACCATCGTCTGCGGCATCGCCATCGCCTCGCTGGGCTTCAGCTCGCTGTCCTTCGCCCAGCCCGCGGTGCGGGAAGCGCGGCAGGACGCGCGCGAGGCGCGCCAGGACATGCGCGAAGCGCAGCGCGACCTGCGCAACGCCCGCAACCCGCGCCAGGCGCAGGAAGCGCGGCAGGACCTGCGCCGCAGCCAGCGCGACCTGCGCGAGGCACGCCAGGACCGCCGCGAAGCGCGCCAGTACTACAACGCCCGCGGGCCGGAGTTCCGCCGCGGCGGGCACCTGCCGCCCGAGCTGCGCAATCGCACCTACGTGGTGAACGACTGGCGCGGCCACCGCCTCGCGGCGCCGCCGCGCGGCTACCAGTGGGTGCAGGTCGGCCCCGACTACGTGCTGGCGGCGATCGCCACCGGCGTCATCGCCAACCTGATCCTGAACCAGTAGGGCTGTCCAGGCGGTCCCACTCGGGTCCGCAGGCGGCTTCGATGCGCGGGCCGCCCGGCAGCTCCACCCGCGCGGCGTGCAGCCACAGGCGCTGCACGCCCAGGAACGCGGCGACCGCGCGGTTGTGCGCGCCCTTGCCGTGGGTGGAGTCGCCCACCAGTGGGTGCGCGATGTGCTTGAAGTGCCGTCGGATCTGGTGGCGCCGGCCGGTGAGCGGTTCCACCTCCATCACGGCGTAGCGGCTGCCCGGGTGGCGGCCGTCGGCGCTGAACGGCCAGTCGACGCAGGCCAGCCGGCGAAAGCGCGTGACGGCCGCCACGCGTGCCTGCCCGCGCGAGGGCAGCTCGGGATCGCGCGCGAGCGGGTAGTCGATGGTGCCGGCCTCTGGTGGCCAGCCGCGCACCAGCGCGAGGTAGCGTTTGGCGACCTCGCCGCGCTCGAACGCCATGCCCCAGTGCCGGGCCGCCTGCGCCGTGCGCGCGAACAGCAGCACGCCGCTGGTGGCCTTGTCCAGGCGGTGCAGCGGAAACAGGCGCTCGCCCAGCTGGGCCTGCAGCAGCTGCACGGCGCTGCGCTCCTCGTGCGCATCCAGCGCGGTCGGGTGCACCAGCAGGCCTGGCGGCTTGTCGATGGCGACGAGGTCGGCGTCGGCGTGGAGGAGTCGCAGCATGGGCGCAACGATAGCGGTTCGGCGGACAATGCACGCCTCACCGCATCGAACAGAAAGACCGCCTTGGCACGTCCCTCTCCCTGGCCCGGCAAGGTCATGGCGCTCTTGCGCGCCGGCAACGCCGCGGGCGCCGTCGCGCAGATCAAGGTGGCGCCCGGCGTGCGCGAACTGCGGGCGCTGGAGAAGGCGCTGGCCGACGCGCAGCTGAGCGGGCGCTGGCGGGACGTGGACGTCGCCATCGCCGAAAGCATCCTGGCGATGTCGGCGCCGCGGCTGCACCGCTCGCCCTGAGCTTGTCGCGGTCAAAGGGCTTCGACAGGCTCAGCCCGAACGGTGACTCTAGAAACGCTCGCCCGGCGGGACGTAGCGCCACTGGCCCGGCGGCAGGCCGGCCAGCGCGATGCGGCCGATGCGCAGGCGCCTGAGCGCGGTGAGCTGCAGGTTCACCTGCTCGCACATCCACGCAATCCATTCCGGCGCGACGCCCTTGGCCGCGAAGCGCAGGCGCGTCTCGCTCTGCCAGCTCACGCGGGCCGGCGGCAGCGCCTGGCCTTCGAACACCAGCCCGCGGCCGAGCCGCGCCAGGCCGTTGGGCGCGATGGTGCCGGTGACGTCGGCGACCAGCTCCTGCTCGATCGTGCGGGCGTCCTCATTGAGCTTGCGCACGATGCGCCCGTCCTGGCTGAACACCTCCAGCCCGCTGGCCTGCGCCGGCAGGGGCAGCAGCGCGACCAGCCCGATGCCGTGGCTCTTGATGCGCCGGATGCCCGACGTGTCGCCGCTCCAGTGCGTGGCCGCGCCGAGCGACGCGTGCAGCTGCGCGGTGCTCATGCCCGCCGGCTTATGCACCAGCAGCGTGGCGGGTTCGCCGGCCTGCAGGCGCGCATTCGGCGCGATGTCGATGCGCTGCGTGGGCGCGACGCGGAACTGCGGCTCTTCCACCAGCTTGCCGTCCACCCGGACCCAGCCTTCCGCGATGTACTGCTCCGCCTCGCGGCGCGAGCAGGGCACCAGCGCCATGACGGCCTTGGACAGGCGCTGCGGCTCGCCGGTGGAAGATGCGGGAAACTGAGGGTCCAAGATGCTGTGCTCCAATGCCAGCCGATTCTGGCAGACACCGCCATGCCCATGCCCCTTGCCAACGACCTGTTGCCCCTGCCGCCCGGCCTGGTCGCCGTGACCGGCGACGAACGCACCGGAAAGACGACCCTGCTGCGCGGCTTGAGCGCCGACATTCCGGACGCCCTGTGGCTCGACCTGGCCTTGCCGGGGCAGGACGACCAGACGCCGCAGCAGGTGTGGGATGCGCTGCGCGCGCAGTGGCCGCGCTGGAATGCGCAGCTGCGGCAGGAACTGGCCGAGGCGCTGAACCTGCGGCCGCACGAAGGCAAGAAGCTGTTCATGCTGTCGACCGGCAGCCGGCGCAAGGTGGCGCTGGTCGGCCTGCTGGCCAGCGGCGCGACGGTGACCTGCCTGGACCAGCCCTACGCGGCGCTGGACGGGCCATCGATCCAGGTGGTTCGCGAGTTCCTGGAAGACATGGCCGACCACGCAAGCCGCAGCTGGGTGGTGGCGGACTATGAGGCGGATGGGCGGTTGGCGTGGAAGCGGGTGGTGGCGTTGGGGCAGGTGGATTGATCCAGAGGACGCCAATTGGCGTCTAGGCTGCGTTGCCTGGCTTGCCCTCTGCAACCGGTGCCCGTAAAACGGACCAATGCCCGCCAGCTTCCTGATGAAGGACAAGCAAGTCGTACGTCTTGACCATGTTGAGCAAGCCGGAATGGCCAAAGGCGTGGGGCGAGAATGCCGGGTCCATTCGCTTCAGATAGGAGCCCAAGGTACCCAGGGCCACCTTGCCTTCGGAAGCGCCGCCTGCCAGCAAATCCACGGCGTCTATCACGAATCTCGGTCGACGCTTGATGACTGCCTCAGCGGGCTCGTTGCGCGGAGTAACGCCGTCCTTGCTTGAGGGCTTTCCATTGGTGCTGCCCCGGTCCGTGTCGGCGACAGCGCTCTCGGGGCGCGTCCACTCGAAGAACTGGTCACTTGCGTTTCGGAGCGCATCCGGCGTCTTGCTCTCACCCACGATGTAAACCGTCGCGCCGCGCTCGCGCAGTTTGCGGCACAGGTAGGCAAAGTCCGAGTCGCTCGTCACCAGGCAGAAAGTGTCTGCTCGTCCATCAAACATGGCTTCCAGGGCATCGAGCGCCAGCGCAATGTCCGATGTGTTCTTCCCGGATGCGTACTGGTACTGCAGGCAGGGCGTGAAGGCGAGCCTCACCAGGGCCTCTTGCCACTTGTTCGCAAGCGTCTGGTGATTGCCGTAGCCACGCCTCAGCACGACACGTCCAAACTGGGCAACGACACGCAGAGCGTGCTCGGTCACCTCAGGCGACGAGTTGTCGCAGTCGACCAGAACTGCAACACGCCCTTCATTCTCAATCATGCCTCGCCTTTCTACGATGCCCGGGAACATCCGCAATATAGGATGCCTTTCGGAGATCAGAGCGGAGATGCGTGTTCAACGGGCAGGTGCTGCTACTCCTTCTTGCCGCCCATCACCAGAAGCAGCGCGCCGACCGCGATGGCGCCGATGCCGGCCCACATCGGGACGTTGACCGTCTTCTTCTCCTTGGCGGAGATCTCGAGCGGCCCGAGTTTGACCACGGTGGTGTCCTTCGTGTAGCTGAAACCGCCATAGGCCAGCCCCAGGGCGCCGGCGGCGATCAGGACGATGCCGATCAGTTTGATGGGATTCATGTGTCGTCTCCTCAGTTCAGGACCAATGCGTTCCTAGCGATCCGGGGTCCTGGCGTTCGCCTGCAACACCGTCCCGATCCCATACAACGCCAGCAACCCTAGCACATGCCCGATCGCCACCCCGGGCTCGCCCGCTTCGATGCGCGCGATCGTCTGCACGTGCACGCCCAGCCGCGCGGCCGCGGCGGCCTGGCCTTCGCCGGCGTCAAGGCGGGCCTGTTTCGCCGCGGCGCCCATGGCCTTGATGGTGTCGAGGGCCTCGACGCCGATGTCGGTGGAAATGCGTTTGCCTTGCGCCATCGCCGCATTGTCGGTGTATCGTCGCCTGGTTCCCTGGAGGCTCCATGAAGATCAGGAAGATCGCTCTCGGCCTGCTGGCCGTTCTCGTGGTCGCCGGCACCGCCGGCTGGTTCAGCCTCGACAAGGAAACCCGCGGGCTGCTGGCCACCTTGCCGACCAACCGCGACCTGCTGTTCTGGAGCCAGCCGCAGCGCGACGCCGCCTTCCGCGCGCTCGACCGGCTGCCGGTGCTGGCCAAGGCGCGGGTGGTGCCGGCCGGCGGAACGCCGTCGCCGCTGCCGCCCGGCCCCGCGCTGAAGCTGCCGCTGGACGTCGACGCCTACATGGCCGGCCAGCGCAGCGCGGCCCTGCTGGTGGTGCACGACGGCAAGCTGCGCCTGGAACGCTACGGCCTGGACTTCGACGCCAACGGGCGCTGGACCAGTTTCTCGGTGGCCAAGTCCTTCACCGCGATGCTGGTGGGGGCGGCCATCCGCGACGGCTTCATCCGCGGCATGGACGACAAGGTCACCGACTACATCCCGCAGATGAAGGGCTCGGCGTACGACGACGTCAGCATCCGCCAGCTGCTGACCATGACCTCGGGCGTGCAGTGGAACGAGGATTACGCCGATCCCAATTCCGACGTCGCGCGCTTCAACAACCACAAGCCCGAGCCGGGCGTCGATGCGATCGTGAGCTACCTGCGCCGGCTGCCGCGCGCGGCGCCGCCCGGCACGCGCTGGAACTACAGCACCGGCGAAACCAACCTGGTCGGCATCCTGCTCAGCCAGGCGACGAAGAAGCCGCTGGCGACCTACCTGTCGGAGAAGGTCTGGGTGCCGGCCGGCATGGAGCAGCAGGCCACCTGGATCCTGAGCAAGACCGGCCAGGAGATCAGCGGCTGCTGCGTGCAGGCCGCCGCGCGCGACTTCGCCCGCTTCGGCGTGCTGGTGCTGAACGGCGGGCGCATCGGCGCGCAAGGCATCGTGCCGGACGGCTGGCTGGCCCAGGCCACGGCCACGCAGGCCGACATCGGCCAGCCGGGGCGCGGCTACGGCTACTTCTGGTGGACCTACGCCGACGGCAGCTACGCCGCGCGCGGCATCTTCGGCCAGGGCGTCTTCATCGACCCGAAGCGCAAGCTGGTGATCGTTTCCAACGCCAACTGGGCCGGCGGCGCGCGCGACCGCGTCGCCGGCCCGGCGCGCGAGGAGTTCTACCGCGCGGTGCAGAAGGCCGTCGACGACGAGGCCGCGGCCGCACCGGTGAAGACCGCATCGCGCTGAGGTCCCCTCACCACTGCGGCACGGCCGCCGCCAGGATGTCCAGCATCGCCTGCACCCGCATCGGCTGGCGCCGCCGCGGCGCGTGCAGCAGGTGGGCGGTCTGCGCCGGGCCGGTCCATTGCGGCAGCAGCCGCACCAGGCTGCCGTCGCGCAGCGCCGCATCCACCATCCAGCACGGCTCCAGGGCGATGCCGGCGCCGGAGCGCGCGGCCTCCAGCATCGCCACCGCGCTGTTGACGCGGTAGCGCGCCGGCACCGCCACCGTGACGCTGCCGGCCTTGCCGCCGAGCGCGACGGCGTCGTCGCGGCCGGCGTAGCGCAGGTAGTCGTGCTTCGCCAGGTCGGCGGGGCGGCGCGGCCGGCCCTTGCGCGCCAGGTAGTCCGGCGAAGCCACGAGGTAGCGCGGCCACACCGCCAGCCGGCGCGCCACCAGGTCCGGCGGCAGCACGCCGCCGATGCGCAGCGTGAGGTCCATGCGCTCTTCCACCGGGTCGACGAAGCGGTCCTGCAGCACCAGCTCCACCTCGATCAGCGGATAGGTGTCCAGCGCCTGCAGCATCAGCGCGTTCAGGCGCAGCTCGCCCAGCGCCACCGGCGCCGAGATGCGCACCAGGCCCCTGGGCTGGCGCACGCGCTGGCGCAGGCCGGCCACCGCCTCGTCGTAGTCCTCCAGCAGCTGCCGCGCCTGCGCCAGAAAGTGTTCGCCTTCGTCGGTCAGCACCATGCGCGAGGGGCTGCGTTCCAGCAGGCGCACGCCCACCGCGTGTTCCAGCGAGGCCACCAGCTTGCTGACGGTGGGCTGCGTGGTCGAGAGTTCGCGCGCGGCGGCCGACAGGCTGCCCAGGTCGGCCGCCCGCACGAAGGCCGCCATCGCTTTCAGCCGGTCCATGGATGCTCCTGCTTCATCATTCCGTTTTCGAAGACTTGGCCTTCCATTCTGGCGTCTTCCACGCCGGATCGGAATCTTTCACAGTCGGCGCCATGACGAACCGACTCAAGAACGCATGGGCCCGCGCTGGCTTGGCCGCCGTGCTGGCGCTGGCCGGCACGGCCGCGGCCGCGCAATCCTCCACCCACTGGGCCGCCACCTGGATTGCCCCGGCCGAGCCGGTGTGGGACAGCGGCTTCGCGCTGCCGCTGGGCATGCCGCAACAGCTGGACAACGCGACGCTGCGCCAGCCGCTGCGCGTCAGCGTCGGCGGCGAGCGCCTGCGGCTGGTGGTCAGCAACGAATACGGCACCGAGCCGCTGCGGCTCGGGCGCGCCCACGTGCGCCTGGAAGCCGGCGGGCCCGGCGCCTGGGCCACCTTCCACGGCGCGCACGACGCCGTGGTCGCGCCCGGTGCCAAGGCGGTGAGCGACCCGGTCGCGCTGCGCACCGCCGACGGCGCGCGCCTGCAGGTGGATCTCTACCTGCCCGGGCCGACGCGCCTGGCCGGCTTCCACTGGGACGCGCACGACCGCACGCTGCTGCTGCCCGGTGATGCCGCGGGACGCGCCGGCGCAGCGGGCGCAACGGAGCTGTCCACCCGCGCCTTCCTCGGCGCGGTGCTGGTGGATTCCGCGCGCGCGCCGGCGGCGGTGGTCGCGCTGGGCGATTCCATCACCGACGGCAACGGCTCCACGCCCGGCGCCGACCGGCGCTGGCCCGACCTGCTGGCGCGGCGGCTGGCGCCGCAGGGCGTGGCCGTGCTCAACGCCGGCATCTCGGGCAACCGGCTGCTGCGCCCCGGCATGGGCGAGAGCGGGCTGGCGCGGCTGGAGCGCGACGTGCTGCTGCAGCCCGGCGTGCGCGCGGTGATCGTGCTGCTCGGCACCAACGACATCGGCTGGCCCGGCGGGCCGTTCGCGCCGCACGAGCCGCCGCCGTCGGTGCGCGACATCACGAACGGCTTTCGCCAGCTGGTGGAGCAGGCGCACCTGCGCGGCGTCCGGGTGATCGGCGCGACGGTGCCGCCGTTCGAGGACGCCCTGCAGGGCACGCCGCTGGAGGGCCATTCCAGCCCGGCCAAGGACGCGGCGCGCCAGGCCGTGAACGACTGGATCCGCGGCGCCGGCGTGTTCGACGCGGTGGTGGACTTCGACCTGCTGCTGCGCGACCCGCGGCGTCCCAGCCGGCTGCGCGCGGCCTACGACTCCGGCGACCACCTGCATCCGGGCGACGCCGGCTACCGCGCGATGGCCGATGCGATCGACCTGCCGGCCCTGCTGGGCGCAGGGCGGCCCTGAGGGTTCCGGTGCGCATCCGGGCAGTTCCTACAATCGCGCTTGTACCGAAACGCCCCATGGACCCCATCAATCCCGCCGCCATCGCCCGCACCGTCGTCTTCGGCGGCCTCGTCCTCGGCCTGCTGCTGGGCATCGCCGGCCAGGCCACGCGCTTTTGCGTGCGCGGCGCCATCGCCGACTGGGTGGAGCTCGGCAAGCGCGAACGCTTCGCCGGCTGGATGCTCGCGGTGGGCGTCGGCGCCATCGGGCTGCAGGCGCTGGCGTCCGCCGGCGTGGTCGACGCGGCCCGCACGCTGTCCTGGAGCCCGCGCCTGGCCTGGGCATCGTGCCTGGTCGGCGGCTTGATCTTCGGCTACGGCATGGTCCTGGCCGGCGGCTGCCCGCAGCGCAGCCTGGTCAAGGCGGGCGCGGGCAGCGTGCGCCACGCGGTGGTCACGGTGGTGGCCGCGCTGGTGGCGGCGATGACCTTGCGCGGCGTGCTGGCGCCGGTGCGCGCGAACCTGCTGGACGCCTGGTCGGTGCAGCTGGCCGGCCCGCAGGACATCGGCCGCCTCGCGGCCTCCGCGTTCTCCATCTCGCCGAACGGTCTGCGCTGGGCGCTCGCGGCATTGCTGTTCGCGGCCACGCTGGGCTACGCCTGGCGCCACCGCGGCGCGCTGCGCGAAGTGTGGCTGGGTGGCATCGCGGTGGGCCTGATCCTCATCGCCGCGGTGGTTCTCACGGGGCGCCTGGGTTTCGTCGCCGAGCATCCGGAAACGCTGGAAGCCGCCTGGCTCGGCACGCAGTCCAACCGGCCCGAGGGCCTGAACTTCACGGCGCCGCTGGCCAACACGCTGGACCTGCTCACGCTGTGGACCGACAAATCCATGGTGCCGACCTTCGGCGTGATGCTGGTGCTGGGCGTGCTGCTCGGAAGCTATGCCAGCGCCTTGCTGCGCCGCGAATTCCGCATGGAAGGCTTCGCCTCGCCGGGCGACGTCGGCATGCACGTGCTGGGCGCGGCGATGATGGGCTTCGGCGGCGTCACCGCGCTGGGCTGCTCCATCGGCAACGGCGTGACCGGGCTGGCCTGGCTGTCGGCCGGCTCGCTGCTCGCGGTGGCCGGCATCGTCGGGGGCGCCCGGCTGGCGCTGGCGCTGCGCCGGCAGGCCGTGCCTATGCAATTGGCTGCCCCGTCCTAGGCAAATTTCTTACGCGCCGGGCAGCACCCCTGCCCATACTGCCGCCAAGCGTCACAGATCGACGAGGGCTGGATCCACCGGGAACGCCATTGCATCCTTGATCGCACGCTCAAGGAGGTTTCCCGATGCGACGGCTGTTCGTTGCCTTCGCCTTTGCCCTCGTCCTCGCAAGCGGCTCTCGTACCTGGGCCGCCGCCCTGGACGAACCGATCCAGCCGATTCCGCTCGCGCACGGGCAGGACCCGGTGCGGGCGGAGCTCGGGCGCCGCCTGTTCCAGGACACGCGGCTGTCGGCCAACAACAGCGTGTCGTGCGCCAGCTGCCACAACCTAGCCAAGGGTGGCGCCGACGGCCGGGACCGCTCGGTCGGCGTCAACGGGCAGCGCACCGGCACGAACGCGCCGACCGTGTTCAATGCCGCGTTGAATTTCAGGCAGTTCTGGGACGGCCGCGCCGGCTCGCTGGAAGCGCAGATCGACGCCGTGGTGCAGAACGCCGCGGAGATGGGATCGACCTGGCGCGACGTGGTGGCCGCGCTGTCGCGCGACGCGGGCTACAAGGCGGCCTTTGGCGCCGCCTACAAGGACGGCGTCACCAAGGCCAACATCCAGAACGCCATCGCCACCTACGAGCGCACGCTGCTGACCCCCGGTTCGCGCTTCGACGCCTACCTGCGCGGAGAGCCCAAGGCGATGACCGACCAGGAACTGGCCGGCTACGCCAAATTCAAGCGCTACGGCTGCGTCGCCTGCCACCAGGGCGTCAACGTGGGCGGCAACATGTTCCAGAAGTTCGGCGTCATGGGCGACTACCTGGCACGGCGCAGCCCGCCCGCGGAAGCCGACCTGGGCCGCTACCGCGTGACCCGCGACCCGGGAGACAAATACGTCTTCAAGGTGCCGAGCCTGCGCAACGTGGCCCTGACCGCGCCCTACTTCCACGACGGTTCGGCCAGGACGCTGGAAGACGCGGTGGAGGTGATGTTCAGGTACCAGCTGGGGCGCACCGCCTCCAAGGAAGACAAGGCCGACATCGTGCGGTTCCTGAACACGCTGACCGGCAGGCCCGGGGAGCAACTGAAATGATGAAGCGCATGCGCAATCGCTGGCTGGCCCCGGCAGCGCTGGGCCTGGTGCTCGCGGTGGTGCTGGTGTTCCTGTTCGCCAAGGAACGCGACCTGGAAGACACGGCGTATTTCGAGACCATCACGCTGCTGCGCCAGATCAAGCAGATGGATGCGCACTGGGAACTGGACGTGCTGAAGTCGAAGACGGGCCTCAGCCAGAACTACGACGCGCTGGTGGACCCGGTGACGGCCCTCGGCCGCATGCACGCGAGGCTGGACCAGGCGATCGCCGCCCAGCACCGCGGCGACACGGCCGCCCTGGCCGGCACCAGCCAGGCATTCGGGCACGCGCTGCAGGACAAGACGCTGCTGGTCGAGCAGTTCAAGTCGCACAACGCCATCCTGCGCAACTCGCTGGCTTTCCTGCCGACCGCCGCGTTCGATGCCGCCGGGACGGCCCATGGCGCCCGGCGCAGGGTCGTGTCGCGGCTGCTGCTGGACGTGCTGGTGTACAGCCAGGCTCCCTCGCAGGAGCGCGAGTCCGAGATCGCAGGCTGGCTCGAGCAGCTGGTCGGCATCGCGCAGGGGCTGCCGGCCGCCCCCCGCGCGCAGATGGACATCTTCACCACGCACGTGCGCACGGTCATGCGCGAACAGCCGCTGGTCAACCGGCTGCTGAGCGACATCACGCAGACGCCGACGGCCGCGCACATCGACGAACTCGACGCCTTGCTGAGCGCCAACCAGCAGGAGGCCGAGCAGCTGGCGTACCGCTACCGCCAGTACCTGTTCGTGCTCACCGCCACCCTGGTGGCGCTGCTGCTCTACGCCGCCGTGAGCCTGCTGCGCAGCCACGCCGTCATCCGCCGCATGAACGCGCAGCTGCAGCAGCACAACGCCCGCCTGGAGCGGGCGGTGGCGGAGCGGACCAACCAGCTGGCGGAAGCCAAGGAGGCCGCCGAGGAAGCCACGCGGATGAAGTCGGATTTCCTGGCCAACATGAGCCACGAGATCAGGACACCGATGAACGCCGTCATCGGGTTGTCGCACCTGGCCCTGAAGACCGACCTGGACAGCCGCCAGCGCGACTACATCCAGAAGGTGCAGTCGTCCGGCCAGCACCTGCTGGGCATCATCAACGACATCCTGGACTTCTCCAAGGTCGAGGCCGGCAAGCTGGACCTGGAGAACGCCGATTTCGAGCTGGACAAGCTGCTGGACACCACATCCAGCCTGATCAGCGAGAAGTGCCACGCCAAGGGGCTGGAGCTGGTGTTCGAGGTGGCGCCGGACGTGCCGCCGGTGCTGGTGGGCGACTCGCTGCGCCTGGGCCAGATCCTGCTGAATTACGCCAACAACGCGGTGAAGTTCACCGAGCAGGGCGAGGTGGTGGTGTCGGTGCGCGCGTCGCAGCGCACCCGCAACGACGTGCTGCTGCACTTTCAGGTGCGCGACACCGGCATCGGGCTCAGCGCCGAACAGATGGGCCGGCTGTTCATGAGCTTCAGCCAGGCCGACGCCTCCACCACCCGCAAGTTCGGCGGCACCGGCCTGGGCCTGGCGATCTGCAAGAAGCTGGCCGAGCTGATGGGCGGCGAGGTCGGCGTGGAGAGCGAGCTTGGCAAGGGCTCGACCTTCTGGTTCTCCGCCCGCGTGGGCATCGGGCAGGCCGGCAGGCGCGAGCTGCTGCCCAACCCCGACCTGCGGGGCCGCCGGGCACTGGTGGTCGACGACAACGACCACGCCCGGATGGTGATGGTGGACATGCTGCAGGGCATGACCTTCCACGTCGGCGAGGCGCGCAGCGGCGGCGAGGCGATCGCGGAGGTGCGGCGCGCCGCGCAGGCCGGGCAGCCCTACGACATCGTGTACCTGGACTGGCGCATGCCGGGCATGGACGGCATCGAGTGCGCGCGCCACATCCGCTCGCTCGGGCTGGCGGCCACGCCGATGCTGCTGATGGTCACGGCGTACGGGCGCGAGGAGATGCTGAAGGAGGCCGCGCAGGTGGGGGTGGAGGACGTGCTGGTCAAGCCGGTGACGCCCTCGCTGCTGTTCGACTCCACCATCGAGGTGCTCGGCGGCGGCAGGCACGGCCGGGCGGCCGGCGACAACGGCGGCGATGCGCCGGCCGACGGCGCGCTGGCGGCGATCCGCGGGCGGCGCATCCTGCTGGTGGAGGACAACGACATCAACCAGCAGGTGGCGAGCGAGCTGCTGCAGGACGCCGGCCTGGTGGTGGACGTGGCCGACAACGGCGAGATCGCGCTGGCCATGGTGCAGCAGGCCGCATACGACCTGGTGTTCATGGACATGCAGATGCCGGTGATGGACGGCGTGACCGCCACCCGGGCCATCCGCGGCATCGCGCGGCTGGCGCAGCTGCCCATCGTGGCGATGACCGCCAACGCGATGGAGAAGGACCGCGGCCTGTGCCTGGAGGCGGGCATGAACGACTTCGTGGTGAAGCCGATCGAGCCGGCGGACCTGTGGACGGTGCTGCTGCGCTGGGTGCGGCCGGGGCCCGCGGACACGGCGGCAGCGCCGATGTTGGCCCTGCCCGCCGCGCCGGCGCCGGCGCCGGCCGAAGCGGGGGACGGCATCCCGGGGCTGGACATGGCGCTCGGCCTGTCGCGCATGGCGGGCAAGCAGGCCCTCTACAACGCCATGCTGCGCCGCTATTGCAGCGGCCAGCGCGCCGCGGGCCGGCAGCTTCGCGACGCAGTGGCGGCCGGCGACGGCGCGGCGGCGCGGCTGCTTGCCCACACGTTGAAGGGTGTGTCCGGCAACATCGGCGCGACGCGGGTGCAGGAGCTCGCCGACGACCTGGAGCAGGCGATCGTCGACGATCCCTCTTGCGCAGGCCTGGCGCCGCGCGCCGCCGCGCTGGAAGCGTGCCTGGCGCAGCTGGTGGACGCGCTGGAAGCGCGCTTCGCGCTCGAGACCACCTGAGTCAGCCGGGAATGCCGAAGCGTTCGCGCAAGGCGCCGCAGAACGCGGGCGAGCCGCCGAGCGTGAGCGTCAGGGTGGTCCGCCGCGCACCGGGCGCGGGCACCAGCACCACCTGGCCGCTGTCCGCGTCCCAGGCGGCGTCCAGCGGCGTCCCCGGTTCCGCGGTGCCCTGCAGCGCGTAGTCCCACTCGCCCTCGTCCTGCAGCGCGCCGGCCGGCCCGAACGCCGCCGTCGCCCAGCGCAGCACGGCGGCGACTTCGGCCAGCAGCGCGGGCAGACGCTGCGGCGCCACCGAGGCCATGGCGTCGAAGCTGCCGCGTCCGGAGTCCTCGTCGCTGAAATCGAAATCCAGGTAGTGCAGCTGCATGGCACCCGAGCATGCACCAGAAGAGCCCCGTGCCGGCCGGGGACAAGGCCGCTGGACTAAGCTCGGGCCACCTTCTTCTGCGGAGCCATCATGAACATCCAGCGCATCGCGGCGTTTTCCGACGGCGCCGTCGGCGGCAACCCGGCCGGCGTGGTCCTCGGCGACACCATGCCGCAAGCCGCGGACATGCAGCGCGTGGCGGGCGAGGTCGGTTTCTCCGAAACGGCGTTCGCGGTGCCGAACGGCGAGGGCAAGGGCTGGCGGGTGCGCTATTTCTCGCCCGAGGCCGAGGTGCCGTTCTGCGGCCACGCCACCATCGCCCTGGGTGCGGCGCTGGCCATGCGCCATGGCGACGGCGTCTATCCCCTGCAGCTGAACCACGGCACGATCTCGGTGGAAGGCCGCCGCGACGGCGAGCGTTATGCCGCGGCCCTGCAGTCGCCGCCGACGCGCAGCGAGCCGCTGTCGCCGCGCGCGCTGGCCGAAGCGCTGTCGCTGTTCGGCCTCGGCGAAGAAGACCTGCACCCGGAGGTGCCGCCTGCATGCATCCACGCCGGCGCCGATCACCTGCTGCTGATGCTGAAAAGCCGCGACACGCTGGCCGCCATGCGCTACGGCTTCGCGCGCGGCCAGCAGGTGGCGCGCTCGCACGGCTGGGTGACCATGCTGCTGTGCCACGCCGAAACGCCGCAGCTGCTGCACACGCGCAACGCCTTCGCCTACGGCGGCGTCTACGAAGACCCCGCGACCGGCGCCTCCACCGCGGCGCTGGCCGGCTACCTGCGCGAGCTCGGCTGGCCGCACGGCGGGCACATCGAGCTGCGCCAGGGCGACGACATGGGCGTGCCGTGCCGGCTGCGGGCCGACATCACGCCCGAGCCCGGCGCGTCGATCCGCGTCTCGGGCGTGGCGCGGGTGATGCGCGACTGAGCTGCGCTACCGCGCGTGGCGTTGTTTTGCCCGGGCGAGCAGCCAGAACACGATGGCGAAGTTCAGGATGTTCCAGGCCACGCCGTTCAGGAAGGCGGCGCGGTAGGAGCCGGTGAGATCGAAGATCTTGCCGGACATCCAGCCGCCCAGGGCCATGCCGAGCATCGTGCCGAGGATGATGGCGCCGATGCGCGCGCCGGCCTCCTTGGGGGAGAAGTACTCGCGCACGATCATGGCGTACGAAGGCACGATGCCGCCCTGGAACAGGCCGAACAGCGCCGAGATGACGTAGAGCGGCACCAGCCCGTCGAACGGCAGGAACAGCAGCAGCGCCACGCACTGCAGCGCCGAGCCGAGCAGCAGGGTGCGCATGCCGCCGATGCGGTCGGACACCCAGCCGGACGTGAGGCGGCTGACGATGCCGAAGCCCAGCATCAGCGACAGCATGGCCGCGCCGCGGCTGGGGCCGTAGCCCAGGTCGGTGCAGTAGGCCACGATGTGCACCTGCGGCATGGCCATGGCCACGCAGCAGCCGACGCCGGCGACGAACAGCGCGAACTCGGCCCGGCCGGGCGTCATCCCGAACGGCCGGTCGCCCGCAGGCGCGGCGCCATCGGGCGTTCCCGATGCCGGCATCTGCACGGCCGGCGGCCGCTGGCGCAGCAGGGTGGCCAGCAGGGCCATCGCCAGGCCGCCGGCGATGCCGAGCGCCATGTAGGTGCTGCGCCAGCCGATGTGCTCCACGCCCAGCTGGATGATCGGCGGCCAGACGGCGCCGGCCAGGTAGTTGCCGCTGGCGCACACCGCCACGGCGATGCCGCGGCGCCGGTTCCACCACAGCGCGGTGTCGGCGATCAGCGGCACGAAGGCGCTGCCCATGGCGAGGAAGCCGATCAGCAGGCCGTGCGCCAGGCCGAACAGCAGCATGCCGGGGGCCAGCGCCGCGAGCACGAAGCCCGACACCATGCCCACCGCGCCGATCATGACCACGCGGCGGAGGCCGAAGCGGTCGGCCCAGCGGCCGCAGGCCAGGCCGCCCAGCCCGAAGCCGATCATGGTCAGCGTGTAGGGCAGCGATGCCTGGGCGCGGTCGGTGCCGAACTCGGCCTGGATGACGGGCAGCACCACCGACAGCACGTACATGCCGCTGTTGCCCAGCATGGCCACGGCCAGCACCACCAGCAGCCGCCAGGCGGCCTGGCGCGAGTCGATCAGGTCGGGCGCCGCGGCAGCGCCGGGCGCAAGCGCCAGGGTGCTCATGCCGGGCGGTGCTTGCCGGGCTGCCAGCCCACCGGGCCGATGGCGCGCTCGGCCACTTCCACCGCCAGCGGCTCCAGCGCCGTAGCCATGGTGTCGTTCCAACGGTTCAGGTAGCCGAACAGCGCGATCGAGGCGACGATCTCCACGATCTGCCCGTCGTCGTAATGCTTCTTCAATTCGTCGAAGTCGCCCTGCGAGGCTTCGTTGGGCTGGCGGCCCGCCTTCAGCGCCAACCGGATCGCGGCGCGTTCGGCCGGCGTGAACAGCGGGCTGTCCTCGAAATTCCACAAGGCGGCGACCTTCTCGTCGGACGCCTGGTAGATGCTGGACAGGTTGGCCATGTGCGACTGGCAGTACAGGCAGCCCGCGGCATAGCTGCTGGCCAGGCTCACCAGCATCTTGGTCTCCCGCGGCACCGTGCCTTCGTACAGCACGGCCTGGTTCAGCGCCATGAAGGCGCGCACGATGTCCGGCCGGCGCACCATGGTCATGATGCTGTTGGGCGTGAAGCCGCGCGTGTTCCTGTAGTGCTCGAAGCGTTCGCGGATGTCGGCGTCGGGAACGTCGGCGAGGGGGACGGGGTCGAGGTGGGGCATGGTGTTCGTGGCGGCGGTGTGGAAACGAAAGCTCAGGTCGCGCGGCGCCCGAGGCGATCCAGGATGATGGCAGAGACCTGCCTGCTCGAGGGCAGGAAGGTGTGCTGCACGGGAACCCGCACCTGGTCGCGGAGCCAGGGGGCGCTGACTTCCGACAGCGAGACCACGCCGTCGTTCGGCTCGCTGCCGAACGCGCGCTGGAACGGCAGCCCCCTGGTGCCGATGACGGCGGTGGTGGGCACGGCGCTCGGCAGGATTTGCGACATCCGGTCCGGGCGAGCCGAGCAACTGGCCGCAATCGCCCGTCAACGCACGAAACAGCCGCAGGTGCCCGAGGCGAACGGCGAGACGGGCCGCGCCGGTCGGCGAGCCGAGCAGGAACAGGTGCTCGGGGGGCCGCGCGTCCGCGGCGAGCGCCGCGAGCGTGGAGCGCAGCAGCACGCCGCCCAGCGAGTGCCCGATCAGGATGTAGGGGCCGCGGCTCGCGATGCTTTCCACCCGCGCGCGCAGCCGGCGCTCGATGGAGGGGAAGTCCTGGAACGCCGCCGCATACCCGAAACTGGTTGCCGCAATGCCGGCCCGGCGCAGCGTATGGATGAGCGGCCATCCCGACAACGGCGACCTTCCCATTCCGTGGATGAACAGCGCCTGCATCGAAGTCAGGCGACCTGGCGCAGCGGCTTGTGCATCAGCGCATTCGGCATCGGCACGCCGCGCATCACGGGCATGCGGCGCTCCACCACGGCGAAGCCGAAGTGGGCGAAGAACGGTTCGGCGGTGAGGCTCACGTCGGAGGTGAGCTCGGCGAGCCGCAGCGTGCGCGCTTCCTCGTGGATGCGCTCCATCAAGAGGCGCCCCACGCCGCGCCGCGATGCGGAGCCGGCGACGAAGAAGTGGTCGATGTAGCCGTTCGCCTGGACGTCGGCATAGCCGAGGATGAAGCCGGCCTGTTCGGCCACGAACGGCTGGATGCCTTGCATGCGGGCCGCCCAGAGTTGCGCATCGAGGTCCACCGGCGCCCAGGCGCAGACCTGCTGCAGCGTGTAGTCGCGGCTGGCCGTTTCATGGATGGCGGACAGGAAGACGCGGTGCAGCGCGGCTTCATCGCCGGCAGCGAACCTGCGGATGGACACGGGAAGCATCGGTGCGATTCTCCACATGATTCAGATGACATGGCGCCCGGCCGCGAACAAAGGACAATGCCGGGCTTCATCCGGGAGGAGCCGTGAGTCCGTTCATTCTTGTGGGAGTGCACACCGTCGTTGGAACGGTGGTCGTCTACCTGGTCCTGGCGCTCTGGGGCGAGGAACAGAAGATCCCCGACATCGCGCTGGCTTGCCTGGGCGCGGGGCTGCTGATGCCGATCCCCACGGTCGGCTCCTCCTTGTCGCTGCTGGCAATGCTGGGTTTGCTGTATTGGCGTTGCACCATGAGCGTCCCCGCACTTGCGGCTTCCGTTGCGCTGGCGCGGCTGGCCATGGTGCCGGCACTGATGACGTTCGCCAAGGCCTGAGCACCCGCCCGTCGCGGCCAACCCAGCGTGCTTCAGGCCCGCTCGCCCTGCGGCAGCGCTGTCGCCCCGGCGCGGCGCGGCGCCGGCGTGGCGGGCAGCTGGCTCACCACCAGCAGCGTGATCACCGAGGTGGCGGCCATCACGCCCAGCAGCGCGGTGAAGCCAGCGTGCTTGACCACCGGGCCGATCAGCCAGACCGCGACCGAGCTGGCGCCGAACGACACCGCCAGCCGCATGCCCGACACGCGCGAGCGCATGCCGTCGTCGACGAAGCGCACGATCATCGCGTCGGTGAACGGGATGGCGCCGAAGATCGCCGCCATGAACAGGAACTGCAGCAGGTAGAACACCCAGCCGTCGGCCATGGCGGCCAGCGCCAGCACCACGCCCTGCGCGGCGATGATGCCCAGGTACAGCGCCTTCAGCGGCACGCGGTCCAGCAGGTGGCCCACCACGATCTGCGTCAGCGACGCGGCCACGTACACGCCGGCCAGCAGCACGCCGATCATTCCCGGGTCCTGCAGGATGGCGCGCAGGCGGTCGGACAGCAGCTCGTAGTTGCTGTTGGTGGAGAAGTTGAACAGCAGGCTGCCGCTGGTGGCCGCCATGGTCATCACGAACAGCAGCCGCGCGATCGACACGCCCGCGGGCGCGGCGGCCTGCGACTTCTTCTTGGCGGGCGGCGCGGTTTCGCGCGTGGCGTACAGCGCGAACAGCACGCCGCAGGCGATGCTGATGACGCCGGGCACGGCGAACGCCGTGCGCCAGCCGAAGTACTTGACCAAGAGGCCGGTGACCAGCGCCGCGAAGGCGACGCCCATGTTGCCGACCAGCCCGTTGAAGCCGATCGCCAGGCCCGGGCGCGTGGCGCCCTGCACCAGCATCGGGATGCCCACCGGGTGGTAGATGGAGGCGAACACGCCCAGCAGGCCCAGCGCCAGGCCGATCTGCAGCGGCGTGGTGGTCATGCTGATGAGCAGGGAGGCGACGCCCATGCCGAGGAAGAACACCACCATCATCGGCCGCCGGCCCCACTGGTCGCCCAGCTTGCCGGCCGGCAGCGACCCGATGCCGAAGAAGAAGAACGCCGCCACGCTGTAGGGCATGAGGTCTTCCCAGCGCTGCACGCCGAATTCGGCGGCGATGCGGGTCACCGCCGTCGCGAAGATCAGCAGGAACATGTGGTCGAGGGCGTGGCCGGCGTTCAGCAGCCAGCGCGTGGGGCGGTTTTGCATGGACGATCCCTATGCCGTTTCACAGGCTAGACGGATGGTATCCGGCGCCGCCACCGCCCGAATGCCCCCACTGTCGGTGCGGGCCGCGAAGATCCGCACCTCGTCGCATTCCATGATCGATTCACCATCGCGCATCACCCTGTAGCGCTGCACGAAGCTCCTGCTACGCCATTCGGCGATGGTGGTGTGGATCTCCAGCACATCCCCGTAGCTGGCCGTCTTGATGAATTTCGCGTGCGTGTCCACCAGCGGCGTGCCGATGATGCCCAGCGTCTTCTCGGTCTCGTGCCAGGGCGGTACGCCGCATTCGATGAAGAAGTGGCGCGACGCGGCGTCGATCCAGCGGAAGAAGTTGGGGAACCAGACGATGCGCGCCGGGTCGCAGTCGCCGAATTCCACCTTCACGGTGTAGATGGCTTGCTTCATGTCCCCGCGATCATCCCATCTTCGCGGGCAGCCACAGCGCGATGACGGGGAAGGCGATCAGGATCACCAGGCGGATGATGTCGGTGACGACGAAGGGCAGCACGCCCTTGAAGATGGTGGTGAAGCTCACCTCGGGCACCACGCTCTTGATGACGAACACGTTCATGCCCACCGGTGGATGGATCAGGCCGAGCTCCACCGTCATCACGATGATCACGCCGAACCAGATCGGGTCGAACCCCAGCTGCGTGACCACCGGGAAGATGATGGGCACGGTCAGGATGATCATCGCCATGGCGTCCATCAGGCAGCCCAGCACCAGGTACATCACCATGATCAGCGCCAGCACGCCATAGCGCCCCACGCCCATCGCGGTGAGGAAGCCGGTGATCTTCTGCGGCGTCTGCGTGATGGTGAGGAAGTAGCCGAACATCAGCGCGCCGATCAGCACGGTGAACACAGCCGCCGCGGTGCGCGTGGCCGACAGCAGCGCCTCCTTGATCTTGGGACGGTCCAGCTTGCCGCGCAGCAGCCCCAGGATGAAGGCGCCGCTCGCGCCGACGCCGCCCGCTTCGGTGGGCGTGAACAGGCCGCCGTACAGCCCGCCGATGACGAAGATGAACAGCACCAGCGGCGCCCACACGTTCTTCAGGTCGGCCACGCGCTCGCCCCAGGGCCGGGCCTCGCCGCCCGGCAGCCAGCCGGGGCGCACCTTCACGATGATCAGGATGGTCAGCACGTACAGCGCCATCGCCAGCAGGCCGGGGATGACGCCGGCCATGAACAGCTTGCCGATGTCCTGCTGCGTGAGGATGGCGTAGACCGCCAGCACGGTGGACGGCGGCAGCATCGCGCCCAGCGTGCCGCCGGCGGCGATGACGCCGGTGGAGAACGACTGCGGGTAGCCGAAGCGCCGCATCTCCGGGTACGCCACGCTGGAGAACGTGGCGGCGGTCGCCACCGAGGAGCCGCAGATGGCCGCGAAGCCGCCGCAGGCCAGCACCGTGGCCACGCCCAGGCCGCCGCGCAGGTGGCCGATCATCGAGTTGGCGGCCTTGAACAGCTCGCGGCTCACGCCCGACACCGACACCAGCGCGCCCATCAGCATGAACATGGGAATCACGCCGAAGGTGTAGTCGGTGACGGTGCGCATCGAGGTCTGGCCCACCAGTTTCAGCGCCGGGCCGGGGCCGGCGATGATGCCGTAGCCGGTGATGCCCACCAGGCCCATGGCCATGCCCACCGGCACGCGCAGCAGCATCAGCGCGAACAGGGCGACGAAGCCCGCCAGGGCCAAGAAGTCGGTGTTCATGGCGGGCTCACTCCATTTTTTTGTCGTCGAAGTGCGCGTCGTGCAGCGCCTCCGGGCTGAATACGAGGCGCCAGGTGCGGATGGCGATCAGGATCACCGCGCACACGTCGCCCGCCCAGGCCACGGCGTAGAACGGCCAGGTGGGCAGGTTCAGGTCGTAGGTGAGCACGTGGTCCACGTAGGTCAGGCGCACCTTGTCGAACAGCATGGCGGTCTGCACCGTCACCACGAACAGCAGCACCAGCGTGGCGAACACGTCGATGACGCGCTTCTTGCGCTTGTTCACCGCCGACCAGACCAGGTCCACCGTGATGTGGCCGCCGCGGTAGCTGGTGGCCGCGATGCCCCAGAAGATCAGCACGCCCAGCAGCATGCGGCCGAAGTCGTAGTAGTCGGGAATCGAGGTGCTGAAGAACTTGCGCAGCAGCACGTTGACGAAGATGTTGAGGGCCACCACCCCCACGAAGATGGCGGCCAGCCACTCGATGCCGTTGATGAAACGGTCGGCGAAACCTGCCGTTCGCCCTGAGCCTGTCGAAGGGTGGGCTTCGACAGGCTCAGCCCGAACGGGTGAACTCACAGGGCGGCCTTGTACTTCGCCAGGCTCGCCTTCAGGCCATCCATCACTTTCTTCGGGTCCTGGCCGACCTTCTTCACGCTCTCGCCCCACTGCGCCTCGCCGCCGGCCGTGGCCTGGCGCCAGGCGTTGAGCTGCTCCGGCGTGAGCTTGTAGACCTCGTGGCCGGGCTGCGCCAGCTTCTGGTGGCCGGCGGCTTCGAAGTCGGCCCAGGGCGTGGCGACGCGCTCGGCCCACTCGGTGGTGCAGTGGTCGTCGACCACCTTCTTCTGCGCCGGCGACAGGGCGGTGTACTTGTCCTTGTTCATCACCCAGACGAAGGGCGTCACGTACAGCGGCACGTCCATGTGGAACTGCACCACCTTGTCGATGCCGAACAGCGGGATCGAGCCCCAGGGGAAGGTGATGGCGTCGGCCACGCCGCGCTCCAGCATGTCGCGCGCCTCGGGCGCGGAGGCCTGCACGTTGGTGCCGCCCAGCGCGGTGACCATCTGGCCGATGGTGCTGGTGGCCGGGCGGATCTTCATGCCCTTGATGTCGGTGGGCAGCTGGATCTTCTTGCGCGCGTGGAAGGTACCCGGGTCGTGCACGAAGGCGAAGCAGAAGTGCACGTCCTTCATTTCCTGCGCGGCGTACTGGCGGTACCAGGCGTCGATTGCAGCGGTTCCACCCTTTCCATTGGCGAACAGGAACGGCAGCGAGGCGCCGGCCATCACCGGAAAGCGCCCCGGCTGGTAGCCCGGGTTCACGTACGAGAAGTCGGCGATGCCGTCGCGCGCCATGTCGTAGTGGTCGAAGGCCTTGCCCAGCTGCTCGCTCGGGAACAGGGTGGCGGTGAGGGTGCCGCCGGAGGCTTTCTTGATGTCGTCGGCCCAGGCCTGCAGGCTGGGGTTGAGCGGGTGCTGCGCCGGCACCCAGCTGGAGAGCTTGAGCATCACCGGCTTGTCCTGCGCCTGCGTGAGGCCGGTGCCCAGCGCGAGCGCGGCGGCGATGGCCAGGGACGTGATTCGGAACTGCATGCTTGTCTCCTCGTTGTAGATCGATGGGCCGGAAAAAGCCGTTGCTTTTTATAACGGTTCGAGGCGCGCGCGCTCGGTGCTTTCCCTCAGGGCGGCGCGGCTTTCGGTTTGCGCATCCAGCGGATCGGCTGCGCCTTCACGGGGCGCGGCGGCGCGCCGTGCCGGGTGAGCGCGGCGTCCAGCGCGAGTCCGCCCTCGTCGGCCAGCGCGGCCTCGCGCGCGGCGGCGACAACATCCGCGGCGGCGCCGGCCGAGGGCAGGCGCGCCAGGTGGTCCAGCACGTGCAGCAGGTTTTCCTTGCCGCGTTCGTTGGTGGCGCCATAGCCCTTGATCAGGCGGCCGCACTGCGCGATCTCGTGGCCCAGGCGCCAGTCGCGGCGGGTGCCATCGGCGATGCCGGCCAGCCAGGTGTCCAGCATGCGCTGCTCGGCCGCGTAGCGGCTGCCGCGCGGGCGCAGCCGCTTCAGGCCGGCGAGTGCGCGCAGGGCCAGCATGCCGCCCACCGTGTGCGTGCCGACCTTCAGCGGCAGTGCCCAGGGCTGCTTGCCGCCGGCAACGCGTTTGCGGTCCCAGGCCAGCAGGCGCGCGGCCAGCGCGGGCGGCAGCAGCGCGGCGAACTCGGGTACGCCGGGCTTGAAGTGGTCGTAGACGCGCAGCAGGTCGCCCTCGCGCGCCTTCACCTCGCGCTGCACGCGCGCCGCGCGCGTGGCGCGGCTCTTCAGGTCGGCCACCCGCAAGATGTCGTCGAAGGCCATCCACAGCGCCAGCCAGCGCGCGGTGTCGCGGGTGGTGGCGAAGGCGTGCTGCGCCTGCGGATCGGCTGCCGTTTCGGCGGCGAGGATGGCGCGCAGGCGCCGCAGGTACAGCTCGGCGTACCACTTGCCCTGGTAGTCGAGCAGGCGGGCGTAGCCGAGGGAGGCGATCTCCTGCACGGAGGCGGGGAGGTCGGATGCGGGACTTATGACCGCCAGTACGGCTGGGGGCACTGCGGGCGAGCTCGCCGGCGCCGGGCCGTCCTCCCGCGCCACGCGCGCGAAGCCCGCCGCGAAACCGCGCAGGCTCGCCTCGGCCGCGCCGCCCGATTGCCGCACCACTGCTTCGTAGGCCTCGCGCGCGAACGGAAACACGCCGCTGCCCGCGATGGCGCCCAGCATCACGGCGCTGACGATGGTGCCCGCCTCGCGCGCGGCGTCCGCCATGTCGAACACCTGCTGCGCGCGGCTGAATTCGCGCACCAGCCGCAGCAGCGCATCGGCGTCGGTGCGGCCGTCGCCCAGCTCCATGCGCTCCTGCATGGTCAGCGTGCGCGCCGACGAGGTGATGACCAGGGTGCGCCGCGGCGAGCTCATGCCGCCGCCGACCTGGCGCGCGGTTTCCAGCAGCTCGGAGGACAGCAGCGCGTCCAGCGCGCCGGGGACAGGGTTCAGGCTGAACACCGGCCGCCTGCCGCCCAGTTCGGCCAGCGGCATCGGGAACACTTCCAGGTAGTAGGTGGTGGCGCCGGTGCGCTGCGCCACGCCGGGAATCGAGGTGCTCTGCGCCGCGTAGCCGGCGTGGCGGGCGGTGTCCACCAGCCATTCGGTCAGCACGCCGCCGCCTTCGCCGCCCAGGCCGCAGATCAGCAGGCAGATCGGCTGGTGCTGTTGTTGCATGGCCGTGTTCATGCCGGCTGCAGCGCGCGCACCACGGCGCCGCGCAGGCTGTCGAACAGGCGCTCGTGCCAGCGCGGGTTCTGGATCACCTCGGCGCGGTAGAAGCTGGGGCACAGCGTGGCCGCGTGCGCGTTCTCGCCGCACAGGCCGCAGCCGACGCAGCCGTCGATCACCGTTGCCACCGGGTCGACCTTCAGTGGATCGGGGTTGTCCTTCAGCGTCAGCGTGGGGCAGCCGGACAGGCGGATGCAGGCGTGGTCGCCGTTGCACACGTCCTCGTCCACGCCGTACTTCACGCGCACCACGCGCTCGCCTTTTTTCAGCAGGCCGGCGATCCAGGGCTTGATGCGGCGCTGGCGTTCCAGCTGGCACTCGCCCTCGGCCACGATCACCTTCAGGCCGTTGAAGTCGGAAGTGAAGGCCTCGGTCAAGGTGGCGCGCATCTTCTCCACGCCGTAGGTGTGCACGGTGCGCATCCACCGCACGCCCAGGCCCTTCAGCGTGGCCTCGATGGTCTGGTTGGTGTGCGCCAGGCTTTGCGCCTTGTCGCCTGCGTCCAGCTTCGCGCCGTCGCGCGGCGTGGAGATGATCTCCTGCGTGCCGGTGGCCGAGGTGTAGCCGTTCTTGAAGATCAGCAGCACCGCGTCGTCGCCGTTGAACAGCGCGCTCTGCACGCCGGTGAGCAGGCCGTTGTGCCAGAAGCCGCCGTCGCCCATGATGGCCAGCGTGCGCCGCTGCATCATCGGCGACACGCCCGCGCGGCTGGCCAGGCTCATGCCGTAGCCCAGGATGGAGTGGCCCATCGAAAACGGCTCGAAGGTGCCGAAGGCATGGCAGCCGATGTCGGCCGCGATGTGCACCGGGCCGAGCTGCTGCTGCGTGAGCTTGAGCGCGGAGAACACTGGCCGTTCGGGGCAGCCGATGCAGAAGGTGGGCGGGCGGATGGGAAGCGGCGTTTCGAGCATCTCGCTTGCCGCCTTGCGGCGGTGTGCGAGGTCGGCGAGCCAGTCCGCGCCCCCGTTCGGGTTGAGCACCACCCCGTTCGGGCTGAGCTTGTCGAAGCCCTGCGCGAGCCCTTCGACGGGCTCAGGGCGAACGGAGGTGGCGAGCTCAGGGCGAACGGATGCGAGGTACTGCAGCAGTCCCTGCACCAGCACCTCCACCGTGTACTCGCCGCCCATCGGCAACACGTCCTTGCCATGCAGCCGCGTCTGGATGTCGCGCCGGCGCAAGAGCGTGGCGATCTCCTGCTCGATGTACTCCGGCTGGCCTTCCTCCACCACCAGCACGGCACGCTTGCTGGCGCAGAAGTCGCCGATCTGCTCGGGCACCAGCGGGCAGGTGACGTTCAGCACCAGGAGCGGGATCTCCGTCTCGCCAAAGGCGTCGGCCAGGCCCAGCAGCTGCAGCGCGCGGACCAGCGCGTTGTACACGCCGCCCTGCACCACGATGCCGAGGTCCGCATGCCGCCCGGGCATGCACTCGTTGAGGCCGTTCTCCACGATGTACCGGCGCGCCGCCGGGATGCGCTGCTCGTACTTGAGTTTTTCCTGACGGAAAGTGACGGGCGGATGCGACAGCCGCATGTAGTCGAACGCCGCGGGGTCCTGCATCAGCGCGCGCGTGGACACCACGGGCGCGACGTTGTCGCTGGCCTCGAAACTGCCGCGCACGTGGCAGGCACGGATGCGCAGCTCCAGCAGGGTGGGCATGTTCGACGCTTCCGACAGCCGGAAGCCTTGTTCCACCATGCGCACCATCACGCCCAGGTCCGGGCGCGGGTCGAGCAGGCACATGCCGGATTTCAGCGCGTAGGCGTGCGTGCGCTCCTGGATGACGGAGGCGCCTTCGCCGTAGTCCTCGCCCACGATCACCAGCGCGCCGCCGGTGACGCCCGGCGACGAGAGATTGGACAAGGCGTCGGCCGCCACGTTGGTGCCGACGATGGACTTCCAGGTGACGGCGCCGCGCAGCGGGTAGTGGATGGAGGCGCCCAGCATGGCCGCGGCCGAGGCCTCGTTGGAGCAGGCCTCCACGTGCACGCCCAGTTCGTCCATGTAGCCCTTGGCCTGCACCATCACGTCCATCAGGTGCGACACCGGCGCGCCCTGGTAGCCGCCCACGTAGGCCACGCCCGACTGCAGCAGCGCCTTGGTGATGGCCAGGATGCCCTCGCCATGGAAGGTCTCGCCGGCGCCCAGGCGCAGCGACTCGATTTCCTTGCTGAACGAAACTTCCATGCGGTCGGCCTCCGGCGAGCCGGCAGTGTCGCCGCGCCCGGCTCATCCATCAATACAATGAGCCGACTAAGTCATATCAGGCTCATGCATGATGCAAGGCGCTTCTTTTCCTTGTCACAGACGGACACGGCCGATACCCGCTGGACCGTCGCACTTTGCCGCTTCGGTGAGGTCCATCGTGTATCCGCGCAACCGCACGCGCGGCACAAGGAGAACACATGAAGAAGGCGCTTTTCTGGCTTGCACCGCTGGGTCTCGCGGCCCTTGGGGGCTGCACCACGTATTCCGTGTCGGCGGTGCCGGCAACGCCGGCCTACGTGGCGACACCTGCGTACGTGGCCGCGCCGGTCTACACCACGGCGGCCGTGCCGCTGGTGGACAGCGACCGCGACGGGATCCCCGACGTCAGCGACCGCCATCCGTACGACGCGCGCTGGCGCTGAGCGGCAGCGCGTGGTGGCGGCGTGCCCGCGGGCATGCCGTCTGACGCGCCGCCATGCTTCTCAAGGACATCGACCTCAACCTGCTGCGCCTGTTCGACGCGGTCTACCGCGCGCGCAACGTCAGCCGCGCGGCGGAACTGCTGGACCTGACCCAGCCGGCCGCCAGCCAGGGGCTGACGCGGCTGCGCGCGCTGCTGCATGACCCGCTGTTCGTGCGCGCCGCGCGCGGCGTGCAGCCCACGCCCAAGGCCGAGCGCCTCGCGCAGCCGGTGCGCGACGCGCTGGCTTTGCTGGAGCGGGCGCTGGGCGAATCGTCCGGCTTCGACCCGGCAAGCTCGGGCCGCACCTTCCACATCCACATGAGCGACATCGGCGAGGGCCGCTTCCTGCCCGAGCTGATGGTGGCGCTGCGCGAGCATGCGCCCGGCGTGCGGCTGGAGACGCAGCCGCTGCCGCGCGACGGCATCGCCGCGGCGCTGGACAGTGGCAGGATCGACCTGGCCTTCGGTTTCCTGCCGATGGTGAAGGACACCCAGCGGCTGCAGCTGCTGAAGGACCGCTACGTGGTGCTGCTGCGCCGCGGCCACCCGTTCGCGCGCAAGCGCCGCACCGGCCGCGCGCTGCTGCAGGCCCTGCGCGAGCTGGAGTTCGTGGCGGTGCGCTCGCATGCGGACACGCTGCGCATCGTGCAGCAGCTGCAACTGCAAGACCGCCTGCGGCTGGTCACCGAGCACTTCATGGTGCTGCCTTCGATCGTGGCGGCGACCGACCTGGCGGCGATCATGCCGCGCAACATCGCGCGGGGCTTCGACGGGGGCTATGCGATCGTGGAACCGGCGTTTCCTCAACGCGAGTTCACTGTCAGCCTGCACTGGAGCAGGCGCTTCGAGGCGGATGCGGGGAATCGCTGGCTGCGGGGGAGAGTCGAGGAGCTGTTTTCCGAGTAGGTGTGCTGCGCGTTGCAGGCCGACACCTCGCGTCGCGTCAGGCGGTGCCCGACGCGGGCTCATACTGCGGCGGTCGGCGCTGCGCGCCGACTTCGCTGTGCTGATCGGGCTGGAGCCGGCGCGGGCAACTCACTACGCGTTTGCAGGCAAACGCTCCGTTCAGACAAGGCCCGCGAAGTCAGTTCACGATAAAAATTCGGTGCCCGAATTTTTC
>JAZKIV010000071.1:0-1045 GCA_040384685.1 Pseudomonadota bacterium
AAGGCGTCCAGCTGCACGAAGGCGGCGGGGACCATGTAGTCGGGCAGGAGGGTGGCAAGCTGGGTGCGCAGGTCGGCGGCGTCGAGGTCCGTGCCGTCCTGCGCGACCACATAGGCCACCAGGCGCCTGTCGCCCGGGCTGTCTTCGCGCGCCAGCACGATGGCCTGGCGCACGCCGGGCAGCTGCGCGAGCTTGGCCTCGATCTCGCCGAGTTCGATGCGGAAGCCGCGCACCTTCACCTGCGAATCGTTGCGGCCCAGGTACTCCAGGCTGCCGTCGGCACGGAAGCGCGCCAGGTCGCCGGTGCGGTACATGCGCCCGCTTGCGTGGAACGGATCGTCCAGAAAGCGCTGGGCGGTCAGCTCGGGACGGTTGAGGTAGCCGCGCGCGACACCGGCGCCGCCGACGTACAGCTCGCCGGCCACGCCGATGGGCGCAGGCTGGCTGTGCGCATCCAGCACGTACACGCGCAGGTCCGGGATGCGCTGGCCGATGGGGCTGGCGCCGGCTGCGTCGGCATCGGCCGGCGCCAACGGCCGGTAGGTCACATGCACCGTGGTCTCGGTGATGCCGTACATGTTCACGAGTTGCGTGCCGGCGTTGGCGGGGCGCTCGAACCAGGGCTTCAGCGATGCCACGTCCAGCGCGTCGCCGCCGAAGATGACGGTGCGCAGCCGGTGCGCCAGCGCGCTGTCGGCCTGGGCGGCGATGAGCTGGCGGAAGGCACCGGGCGTCTGGTTCAGCACCGTGACACCGGCCTTGCACAGCAGCGCGTAGAAGGCGGCCGGGCTGCGGGTGAAGGCCTGGGGGACGACGACGAGCTGGCCGCCGTGCAGCAGGGCGCCCCAGATCTCCCAGACGGAGAAGTCGAAGGCGAAGGAGTGGAACAGGGTCCAGACGTCGGCGGGGCCGAAGTTGAACCAGGATCGTGTGGACGCGAACAGGCGGCTGACCTGCCGGTGCTCGACCATGACGCCTTTGGGCTGGCCGGTGGAGCCGGAGGTGTAGATGACGTAGGCGAGGTGCTCGGGGCGCAGGCCGATGG
>JAZKIV010000072.1:0-6435 GCA_040384685.1 Pseudomonadota bacterium
CACCGCCGCCACCGCCGCCGCCGCCGCCACCGCCACCGCCGCCGCCGCCGCCACCGCCACCGCCGCCGCCGCCGCCGCCGCCACCGCCGCCACCGCCGCCACCGCCGCCACCGCCGCCACCGCCGCCGCCACCGCACCACCACCACCACGGTTGGCCGCCGTTCTGGCCATGGTGGCCCGGTCATGCCATTGGCCACGGGCGCTGACGCCGGGACGCCCGGCCGGTAAGCGCATGGCGACGCGAGTCGCCATGCGCTTTTTTCATTCCGCCTCAGTACGGCGACAATGAATGCCTCGTTCCCGCAGGAGGCCGCATGTCCCTGATCTCGCGCCGTGCCGCGCTGCTGTCGCTGGGCAGCCTGGGTTTGTCGCCGCAGCTGCCGGCCGGCGCCGCCGCTGCGAACATGCAGTCCTGGAAGCTCGCGAGCCCCCGGCGCACCGGCATCCACGACGTGGCGCCCGCGCCCGATGGCGGCGTGTGGTTCAGCGCGCAGGCCAGCGGCCATCTCGGCTGGTTCGACCCCGCCACCGGCCGCACCGACCTCGTCGCGCTGGGCTCCGGCTCCTCGCCGCACGGCGTCATCCAGGGCCCGGACAAGGCCGCGTGGCTGACCGACGGCGGGCAGAACGCGATCGTGCGCGTGGGCTGGCCGGACCGCGCCGTCAAGGTCCATCCGCTGCCGGCCGGTACCGGCTACGCCAACCTCAACACCTGCGCCTTCGACGGTGACGGCGACCTGTGGTTCACCGGCCAGGGCGGCTGGGTCGGCCGGCTGGCCGCGAAGACCGGCCAGGTGACGGTGAAGGAGGCGCCGCGCGGCCGCGGCCCCTACGGCATCTGTGCCACGCCGGCGGGCGAGGTCTGGTGGTGTTCGCTGGCCGGTTCCTTCATCGCGCACATCGACCGCCGCACCGGCGAATCCACCATCGTGGAGCCGCCCACGCGCAACCAGGGCGCGCGCCGCGTCTGGAGCGACAGCCAGGGGCGCATCTGGGTGAGCGAATGGAACAGCGGCCAGCTCTCGGTGCACGACCCGAAGGCGCGCAGCTGGCGCCAATGGAAGCTGCCCGGCGCCGCGCCGCGCGCCTATGCCGTGTACGTGGACGAGCGCGACACCGTGTGGGTGAGCGACTTCGGCGGAAATGCGGTGTTCTCGTTCGACCCGCGCGCCGAACGCTTCGAGCGCCACGCCTTCGAGCGCGACAGTGCCAACGTGCGCCAGATCCTGGGCAGGAAGGGCGAGGTCTGGCTGCCCGAAAGCGGCACCGAGCACATCTCGGTGATCCGGTTCGGTTAATCCGTCACACCGGATAGGGACCTTTCTTATTGGGCGGCGGGCAGGCTCTGCGGTATGCTGCGCCAGCCCGGCCGCATATGGGCCGTAATCCCATCCGGAGTCCGCCCATGCCCATCGCCCTGCCCCTTCGCACCATCGTGGGCGCACTCGCCCTGTCGTTCGGCGCTTTCGCCGCCGGCACCGTCCACGCCCAGCCGGTGCGCGGTTTCGCGGCCTCCAAGCCGGTGCCGGACCGCTACATCGTGGTGTTCAAGAACGGCGTGGGCGACCCGGACACCGAAGCGCGGGGCCTGGCGCGCGCCGCTGGCGGCCAGGTGCACCACGTCTACACCTCGGCATTGAAGGGCTTCGCGGCCTCGCTGCCGGCGCAGGCGCTGCAGGGCCTGCGCAACAACCCGAACATCGAGTCCATCGAGCAGGACCAGACCGTGTCGCTCAGCGCCATGGAAAGCCAGGCCACCTGGGGCCTGGACCGCATCGACCAGGCCGACCGCCCGCTCGACACCGTCTACACCTACAACGCCACCGGCAGCGGCGTTTACGCCTTCATCATCGACACCGGCATCCGCACCGACCACGTGGAATTCACCGGCCGGGTGCTGCCCGGCACCACCAGCATCGCCGACGGCAACGGCACCAATGACTGCAACGGCCACGGCACCCATGTGTCGGGCACGGTGGGCGGCACCGTCTACGGCGTGGCCAAGCAGGTCAAGCTGATTCCGGTGCGCGTGCTGAACTGCAGCGGCTCGGGCAGCTGGTCCGGCGTGATCGCCGGCATCGACTGGGTGGCCAACAGCAGCCTGCGCCCCGCGGTGGCCAACATGTCGCTGGGCGGCGGGCTGTCCGCTTCGGTGAACGCCGCGGTCGCCGGTGCCGTGGCCAAGGGCGTGGTGATGGCGGTCGCCGCCGGCAACGACAACGCCAACGCCTGCGGCACCTCGCCGGCCAGCGAGCCCAGCGCCATCACGGTGGGCGCCACCACCAGCGCGGATGCCCGCGCCTCGTATTCCAACTACGGCAGCTGCGTCGACCTGTTCGCACCGGGCAGCAGCATCACCTCGTCCTGGAACACCGGCCCGAGCGCCACCAACACCATCAGCGGCACCTCGATGGCGACGCCGCACGTGGCCGGCGTGGCCGCGCTGGCGCTGCAGGCCAACCCCGGCGCCACCCCGGCGGCGGTCGCGTCGTGGCTCGTCGCCAATGCCACGCCGAACCGCATCAGCGCCACCGGCACCGGCTCGCCCAACCTGCTGCTGTACGCGCTGGGCGGCGGCACGCCGACCCCGCCGCCGGTGCAGACCATCGCCGTGAAGAGCCTGGCCGGCAGCACGGTGCGGATGAACGCCAAGAACTGGAAGGCCACCGCCACCATCGCGGCGCGCGACGTCAACAGCGGTGCGGCACTCGCCAACGTGACGGTGTCCGGCACCTTCGCGCCAGGCGGAGCGGCGAGCTGCGTGACCGGCAGCACCGGCAGCTGCGCGGTTTCGGTGACCTACGCTTCCACGGTGGGCGGCGCAACCTACACGGTCAACGGCCTCGCGGGCAGCAACATGGTGTACAGCGCCGGCCAGAACGCCGGCAGCCAGCTCACCTTCGTGCGGCCCTGAGGACGCGCAGCGCCGCTGGTGCCGCAGCGGCTTCGGCGGCGCTCAGTGCGCCAGCGGCGCCGGGGTCACTTCCCAGTGCTGCATCACGCGCTCCTGCGCGTCCACGCTTTCCAGCCGCACGCGGAAGCCCCACAGGCGCGCCACGTGCTTCACCACTTCCTCGGCGCTGTTGTCCAGCGGCCGGTCGTTGTGGCGGATGTGGCGCAGGGTCAGTGAACGGTCGCCGCGCGCGTTGACGTTCCACACTTGGATGTTGGGCTCGCGCCAGTTCAGGTCATGCTGGCGCGCCAGCGATTCGCGCAGCCGCCGGTAGCCCTGGTCGTCGTGGATGGCGGCGACTTCCAGCTCTTTCTTGCCGGAGTCGTCCAGCACGGCGAACAGCCGCAGGTCGCGCATCAGCTTGGGCGAGAGGTACTGGCCGATGAAGCTCTCGTCCTTGTAGTTGCGCATGGCGTAGTCCAGCGTCTTGTGCCAGTCCGAGCCCGCGATGTCGGGGAACCACTCGCGGTCCTCGGCGGTGGGGCTCTCGCAGATGCGGCGGATGTCCGTGTACATCGCGAAGCCCAGCGCGTACGGGTTGATGCCGCTGTAGGCCGGGTGCGTGACGGGCGGCTGGAACACCACGTTGGTGTGCGAGCTCAGGATCTCCATCATGTAGCCCTCGGACAGCAGGCCCTGGTCGTACATGTCGTTGAGCAGCGTGTAGTGCCAGAAGGTGGCCCAGCCCTCGTTCATCACCTGGGTCTGGCGCTGCGGGTAGAAGTACTGCGCCACCTTGCGCACGATGCGTACCACCTCGCGCTGCCATGGCTCCAGGAGCGGCGCGTTCTTCTCGATGAAGTACAGGATGTTCTCCTGCGGCTCCTCGGGAAAGCGCTTCTGCTCCTTCTTGGCCTGCTTGCCGGCCTTGACCGGCAGCGTGCGCCACAGGTCGTTGACCTGCTGCTGCAGGTAGGCCTCGCGCTCCTTGCGGCGGTTCTCTTCCTCGACCATCGAGATCTTCTGCGGCCGGCGGTAGCGGTCCACGCCGTAGTTCATCAGCGCGTGGCAGGCGTCCAGCGTCTGCTCCACCGCCTCCAGGCCGTGGCGCTCCTCGCACTCGGCGATGTAGCTCTTGGCATAGACCAGGTAGTCGATGATGGAGCTGGCATCCGTCCACATGCGGAACAGGTAGTTGCCCTTGAAGAAGGAGTTGTGGCCGAAGCAGGCGTGGGCGATCACCAGCGACTGCATCGGCATCGTGTTCTCCTCCATCAGGTAGGCGATGCACGGGTCCGAGTTGATGACGATTTCGTAGGCCAGGCCCATGTGGCCGCGGCGGTAGCTCTTCTCGCTCTGGATGAAGTGCTTGCCGTACGACCAGTGCCGGTAGTTCACCGGCATGCCGACCGACGCGTAGGCGTCCAGCATCTGCTCGGCCGAAATGAGTTCCAGCTGCGTCGGGTAGGTGTCCAGCCCGAACTTCTCGGCGGTGCGGCGGATCGCGTCGAAATACGTGTCGATCAGCTCGAAGTTCCAGTCCGACGGGCTGGGCAGGCGCTTGCGGTCCGACGCTGTGGCGGGGGCTTCTTCGATCATGCTGGAGCCGTTGCTTTCTTGAACAGGTCGCGGAACACCGGGAAGATCTGCGCCGGCGTGCAGATCTTCTGCATCGCGAAGTGCTGGTTGGCGTCACGCACGCGCGTGTACTCCTCCCACAGGTTCTGGTCCTCGTCGGCCACCTGCACGTAGGCGTAGTAGCGCACCAGCGGCAGGATCTTGTTGTCCAGCAGCTCGCGGCACTTGGACGAGTCCTGCTGCCAGTTGTCGCCGTCGGACGCCTGCGCGCCGTAGATGTTCCAGCCGTCGCCCACGTAGCGCGCGCGGATGATCTCGTTCATCAGGGTGAGCGCGCTGGACACCACGGTGCCGCCGCTTTCGGTGGCGTGGAAGAACTCGTCCTCCGTGACTTCCGCGGCCTGCGTGTGGTGGCGGATGAACACCACCTCGGTCTTTTCGTAGTGGCGCGTGAGGAACAGGTACAGCAGGATGAAGAAGCGCTTGGACAGGTCCTTGCGCGACTCGTCCATCGAGCCGGACACGTCCATCAGGCAGAACATCACCGCCTTGCTGGTGGGCATCGGCTCGCGCACGCGGTTGCGGTAGCGCAGGTCGAACGGGTCCAGGAAGGGAACACGCTTCAGGCGCGCCTTCAGCTCCTCGACTTCCTTGCGCGCTTCGTCGATTTCGGCTTCGGTGCCGCTGGCCTCCAGCAGCGCCAGGCGCTGCTCGGCCAGGCGCAGCTCGCGCCGCGGGTCGCCGCCCATGGCGATGCGCCGCGCCAGGCCGACGCGCATGGAGCGCACCACGTGCAGGCTGGTCGGGTTGCCTTCGGAGACGAAACCGGCGCGCCGGTATTTCCACTCGGGAATGTCGGCCAGCAGCTGCGTGCGGATCAGGCGTGGCAGCTCGAGGTCGTCGAAGAAGTAGTTCATGAACTCTTCGCGCGAGATGCGGAAGACAAAGTCGTCCTCGCCCTGCCCGTCGGGCGAGGCACCGCTGCCGCTGCCGCCGCCGCCCCCGCCGCCCTGCGGCCGCTGGATCTTGTCGCCGCGCAGGTATTCCTGGTTGCCCGGGTGCACCAGCTCGCGGCTGCCGCCGGGCGCATGGCCGAACACGGGTTCGGTCACGTCGCGCCGGGGCAGCGTGATGTCGGCACCGTCCTCGATGTTGCGGATGCTGCGGTCGCCCACGGCCTTGCGCACCGCGTCCTTGATCTGCTCGCGGTAGCGGCGCAGGAAGCGCTCGCGGTTGCCGATCGACTTGTTCTTGCCCGACAGGCGACGATCGATCACCTGGTGGAGCTGGGACCGCTCCCCACGGTTGCTTGTGCTCACAGGCGCGCCTCCGTCCTGGTCGTGATCGTTCTCTATCAGGAGCTTTTCCGAACGCGCAGGTACCACTCGCACAGCAGGCGGACCTGGCGGCGCGTATAGCCCTTCTGCTCCATGCGTGCCACGAAGTCCTCGTGCTTCTTCTGCTCATCGGCCGAGGCCTTGGCATTGAAGCTGATGACCGGCAGCAGCTCTTCGGTGTTCGAGAACATCTTCTTCTCGATCACCGTGCGCAGCTTCTCGTAGCTGGTCCACGCCGGGTTCTTGCCGGCGTTGTTGGCGCGCGCGCGCAGCACGAAATTCACGATCTCGTTGCGGAAGTCCTTGGGGTTGGACAGGCCGGCCGGCTTCTCGATCTTCTCGAGCTCTGCGTTGAGCGCCCCGCGGTCGAAGATCTCGCCGGTGTCGGTGTCGCGGAACTCCTGGTCCTGGATCCAGAAATCGGCGTAGGTGACGTAGCGGTCGAAGATGTTCTGGCCGTACTCGGAGTACGACTCCAGGTAGGCGGTCTGGATTTCCTTGCCGATGAACTCCGCGTAGCGCGCCGCCAGGTGTTCCTTGATGTAGGCCAGGTACTTCTGCTCGGTCTCGGGCGGGAACTGCTCGCGCTCGATCTGCTGCTCCAGCACGTACATCAGGTGCACCGGA
>JAZKIV010000073.1:0-33137 GCA_040384685.1 Pseudomonadota bacterium
GTGGAGCCGGAGGTGTAGATGACGTAGGCGAGGTGCTCGGGGCGCAGGCCGATGGAAGCGGCGGGAACGGGTGTGGAGGGCAGGGCGGTCCAGAGCCCCGCATCGGCTTGCAGGTCGAGTACAGGCAGTGAGAGACCGTCGGCCAGGCCTTCAGGCAACTCGCCGTCGATGATCAGCACGCGCGGTTCGCTGTCGTGCAGCATGTAGGTCAGCCGTTCGGCGGGATACGCAGGGTCCAGCGGCACATAGCCGCCGCCGGCCTTGAGCACGGCCAGGAGAGCGACGACCATGCGCTCGGAGCGCTGCACGCAGACGGCCACGCGCTCGTCCGGGCCGACACCCAGTGTGCGCAGGTGGTGCGCCAGACGGTTGGCTTGCGCGTCCAGTTCGGCATAGCTCAGGTGTTGGTCGCCATGCACCAGCGCGACGGCATCGGGCGTGCGCAGTGCCTGCGCCTCGAACAGCGCATGCACGCAGTCGCCCGCAGCCGGCACTTCCGTCGTGTTCCATTCCACCAGCAACCGCTGCCGCTCGGCATCCGACAACATCGGCAGCTCCGCAACCGGACGCTGCTCCTCGGCCACCATGGCACGCAGCAGGACCAGGAAGTGCCCGCGGAAGCGCTCGATCGTCTCCTGCTCGAACAAGGCACTTGCATATTCGAAACCGCCCGCGATGTGCCCGCCCGCCTCGCCCATGTGCAGCGTCAGGTCGAACTTGGCCAGCGTCGCCGGCGCGGAGAGCGGCCGCAGCGTCAACCCGTCAGCGGCGGCGGTGCCGTGGTCAGCGGCGCCCTGCGCGCCGCCGGTCTGCCAGGAGAACATCGCCTGGAACAGGGGCGTGTGGGCCATGCTGCGCACCGGCTTGAGCAGGTCCACCACCTGCTCGAAGGGCAGGTCCTGGTGCTGCTGCGCGGCGATCGATTCGGCTTTCACTCGTTGCAGCAACTCCACGGTACTGGGGCTGCCGCCGAGCTCGACGCGCAGCGCCAGCGTGTTCACGAAAAAGCCGATCAGCCCTTCCAGCTCCATGCGGCCGCGGTTGGCCACCGGCGTGCCGATCACGACGTCGTCCTGGCCGGACAGCCGCGCGAGCAGCGCAGCCCACGCCGCCAGCAGCGTCATGTACAGCGTGGTGCCGTGGCGCTGGCTGAGCGCCTGCAAGCCGGCGGCCAGCGGTGCTTCCAGCGCGAACGCCAGGAAACCGCCGCGATGGTCCTGCTGGGCCGGGCGCGGATGGTCGACCGGCAGTTCCAGCAGCGCGGGTGCGCCGGCCAGGCGATCCTTCCAATAAGCGCTCTGGCGCTGCAGCACCTCGCCGTCCAGCCAGCGGCGCTGCCAGGCGGCGTAGTCGGCGTACTGGATCGGCAGGGCCGGCAGCGGGTCGTCCCGCCCTTCGGCAAAGGCCGCGTACAAGGCCCGCAGCTCGCCGGTCAGCACGTCCATGGACCAGCCGTCGGAAACGATGTGGTGCATGGTGACCAGCAGCACGTGGTCCGTGTCGCCGAGCACCAGCAGTCGCCCGCGGATCAGCGGTCCGGTGGACAGGTCGAAGGCGTCGACGGCTTCCCGCGCCGCCAGGGCCTTGACTTGCGTGTCCGCGCCCGGGCCGGCGCGCAGGTCCTGCATATGCAAAGTGAAGCCGGTGTCGGGCGGCGCGATGCGCTGCACGGGCTGGCCGCCTTCGAGCGCGAACACGGTGCGCAGGGCCTCATGGCGCGCCACGATCCGGTCCAGCGTGCGCCGCAGGGCGGCGTGGTCCAGCGGGCCCGAGAGCCGCAGGCCCAGGGGGATGTGGTACGCGCGGCTTTCGGGCGCAAGCTGGGCGAGGAACCACAGGCGCTGCTGCGCGAAGGACAGGGGCAGGGGCTCGTCGCGCGAGACCCGCCGGATGGCAGGCAGTTCGCTGCGCGCGGCGCCGGCGACGACGTCCGCCAGGGCCTGCAGCCGCGGATGCTCGAACAGTTGGCCCAGCGGCACCTCGACACCCAGCGCCTCGCGCACCCGCGAGAGCAGGCGCACGGCGAGCAGGGAATGCCCGCCGAGGGCGAAGAAGTCGTCATGCCGGCCGATGCGTTCGGCGTGCAGAAGCTCGCTCCACAGGCCGGCGAGGGCGGTTTCGATGTCGCCCCGGGGCGCTTCGTAGGCGGCGCCCGCGAAGGCTTGCGCGTCGGGGGCGGGCAGGGCCTTGCGGTCGAGCTTGCCGTTGGGTGTGAGCGGCAGCGCGTCGAGCAGCACGTAGGCCGAAGGCACCATGTACTCGGGCAGCAGGCGTGCGAGCTGGGCGCGCAGCGACGCGGCGTCGACGGTGTCGTCGCCGACCACATAGGCGACCAGGCGCTTGTCGCCGGGGTTGTCCTCGCGCGCCAGCACGGCCGCTTCGCGCACACCGGCCAGCTGCGCCAGCTTGGCCTCGACCTCGCCCGGCTCGATGCGGAAGCCGCGGACCTTCACCTGGAAGTCGTTGCGCCCCAGGTAGTCCAGGGTGCCGTCGGCGCGGTAGCGCGCGAGATCGCCGGTCTTGTACATGCGGCCACCGGCGTGGAACGGGTCGTCCAGGAAGCGTTCGGCCGTGAGTTCGGGGCGGTTCAGGTAGCCGCGCGCGACGCCGTCGCCGCCGATGAAGATTTCTCCCGGCACGCCGATGGGGGCGGGCTGGCCGTTCGTGTCTAGCACGTAGATGCGCGTGTTGGCGATGGGACGGCCGATGGGGACTGTGCGACCCGGGTCGGCGTTCTCGGGCACGTCGTGCACGATGCAACCCACGACTGTCTCGGTGGGCCCGTACTCGTTGACGATGCGCACGCCCGGCTGCAGGCGCTGCCACAGGGCGACGGTGGACGGCGCGAGCGCTTCACCGCCGACCACGAAGACGCCCACCGTGCTGCGCGCGTTCTGCGCGAGCAGCCGCTGGCCGAGCACGTCGAGGTGCGCAGGCGTGATCTTCACCAGACCGCCGTCACTCGACTGGACCTGTGCTTCCAGTCCTTCGACTTCCTGGCCTTCGGTCAGCAGACGCACCGTGCCGCCTTGGACCAGCGGTGCCCACAGGCTGGTGACGGTCGCGTCGAAAGACAACGATGACGACACCACGGCTCCGCGTCCGGCTTGGTAGGCCTGCGCAGCCCAGCACAGATAGTTGACGACACCGCGATGCTCCACCATCACGCCCTTGGGCATGCCGGTGGAGCCGGAGGTGTAGATCACGTAGGCCAGGTGATCGGGGCGAAGATCGACGTCCGGACGGTCAGTGGGTGCATCGGCCCAGGCGGGCGTCTCGGTGTCCAGCGCAATGCATGGCGCGTCAATACCGTCGCCCAGCGCCTTGGCACCTGCGGCATCGACCAGCACGACCGCGGGATCGCAGTCGGCCAGTAGCGAAGCTAGGCGCTCGCGCGGCGAACCGATGTCCAGCGGAACGTACGCGCCACCGGCCTTCAGCACCGCCAGCAGGCCGGTCAGCAGATAGGGCTTGCGCTCCATGCACACAGCGACGCGGGTGTCCGGCCCCACGCCCAAGTCACGCAGGAAGTGCGCGAGCCGGTTGGCCTCGGCGTCCAGCGCGGCGTAGGTCACGGTTTGTTCGCCTTGCACCACCGCGACCGCAGCGGGGGTCCGCAGAATCTGCGCCTCGAACAGTTCGTGCACGCACATCTCGCGCGGGTATTCGGCTTCGGTGGCATTCCACTCCACCAGCAGTTGCTCACGCTCCGCCGCATCGAGCAATTCCAGCCGGCCGACTTGCCGGTTCTCGTCGTCCACCATCGCCTGCAGCAGGCGCCGGTACTGCGCCAGGTGCCGCTCGATGGTCGCCGCGTCGAACAGTGCCGTCGCGTACTCGATGCCGCCGCCGATGCGCCCGTCGGCCTCGCCGACGCTGAGCGTCATGTCGAACTTGGAAATCGTGTGCGGCGCGCCGACGGGACGCGCTTGCAGCCCGGGCAGTTCGAGCTCGCCGCCCGCGTTGTTGCGCCACGAGAACAGCACCTGGAACAAGGGCGTGTGCGACATGCTGCGCGCCGGCTTGACGATGTCCACCACCTGCTCGAAAGGCAGGTCCTGTTGCTGCTGCGCGGCAATCGATTCGGCCTTCACACGCTGCAGCAGCTCCACCGTGCTTGGACTGCCGCCCAGGTCCATGCGCAGCGCGAGCGTGCCGACGAAGAAGCCGATCAGCCCCTCGACCTCGGTGCGGGTGCGGTTGGCGACCGGCGTGCCGATGACGAGGTCGTCCTGGCCCGACAGGCGCCCGAGCAGTGCCGCCCACGCGGCCAGCATCGTCATGTAGAGAGTCGTGCCGTGGCGCAGGCTGAGCGCCTTCAAGGCAGCCGACAGCGGGGCCTCCAGCTCGAAGCCCGCCAGTGCGCCGCGGTAATCCTGGTGCGGCGGGCGCGGCCGGTCGGTGGGCAGCTCCAGTAGCGCGGGCGCGATGTCCAGGCGCCGCTTCCAGTAGTCGCCCTGGCGCCGCAGCGCCTCGCCGTCCAGCCAGCGGCGCTGCCAGGCGGCGTAGTCGGCGTACTGGATCGGCAGCGGCGGCAGCGGGTCCGGGCGGCCCTCGGTGAACGCGGCGTACAGCGCGCTCAGCTCATGGTTGAACACGCCCATGGACCAGCCGTCGGAGACGATGTGGTGCATGGTGACCAGCAGCACGTGGTCCGTGTCGCCGAGGACCAGCAGGCGGCCCCGGACCAGCGGACCTTGCGCCAGGTCGAAGGCGGCCGCGGCCTCGGAGGCCACCAGGGCCTCGGCTTCGGCGCGCGCATCGGCGTGGCCGCGCAGGTCGTGCATGGCGAGCGGAAAACCGGCGCCGGCGTCGGCGATGCGCTGCACCGGCTGGCCGTCTTCCAGGGCGAACACGGTGCGCAGGGCTTCGTGGCGCGCGACGATGGTGTCCAGCGCACGCCGCAGCGCCGCACGGTCCAGCGTGCCGGCCAGGTGCAGGCCCAGCGGGATGTGGTACGCCTCGCGCTGCCCGTCCAGCTGCGCCAGGAACCACAAGCGCTGCTGCGCGAAGGACAGCGGCAGCCCGGCATCGGTGCGCGGCACCGGCACGATGGGCGGCAGCTCGCTGCGCTGCGCGCCCTCGAGCGCCGCGGCCTGGGTCCACAGGATCGGGTGCTCGAACAGCTTGCCCAGCGGGAATTCCACGCCGAGGTCGGTGCGCAGCTGCGACAGCAGGCGCATGGCCAGCAGCGAGTGGCCGCCGAGCGCGAAGAAGTCGTCGTGGCGGCCGATGCGCTCCACGTGCAGCAGCTCGGACCAGATCCGGGCGAGCTGTGTTTCCGCCTCGCCCTGGGGCTGTTCGTAGGCCGGCGCGGCCAGCGAGAGGCCGTCGGGTGCGGGAAGCGCGCGGCGGTCGAGCTTGCCGTTGGGCGTGAGCGGCAGCGCATCGAGCAGCACGTAGGCCGAGGGCACCATGTACTCGGGCAGCAGGCGTGCGAGCTGCGCGCGCAGCGATGCGGCGTCGACGGTTTCGTCGCCGACCACGTAGGCGACCAGGCGCTTGTCGCCGGGGTTGTCCTCGCGGGCCAGCACGGCCGCTTCGCGCACGCCGGCCAACTGCGCCAGCTTCGCTTCGATCTCGCCCGGCTCGATGCGGAAACCGCGGATCTTCACCTGGAAGTCGTTGCGGCCCAGGTAGTCCAGGGTGCCGTCGGCGCGGTAGCGCGCGAGATCGCCGGTCTTGTACATGCGGCCACCGGCGTGGAACGGGTCGTCCAGGAAGCGTTCGGCCGTGAGTTCGGGGCGGTTCAGGTAGCCGCGCGCGACGCCGTCGCCGCCGATGAAGATTTCTCCCGGCACGCCGATGGGGGCGGGCTGGCCGTTCGTGTCTAGCACGTAGATGCGCGTGTTGGCGATGGGACGGCCGATGGGGACTGTGCGACCCGGGTCGGCGTTCTCGGGCACGTCGTGCACGATGCAACCCACGACTGTCTCGGTGGGCCCGTACTCGTTGACGATGCGCACGCCCGGCTGCAGGCGCTGCCACAGGGCGACGGTGGACGGCGCGAGCGCTTCACCGCCGACCACGAAGACGCCCACCGTGCTGCGCGCGTTCTGCGCGAGCAGCCGCTGGCCGAGCACGTCGAGGTGCGCAGGCGTGATCTTCACCAGACCGCCGTCACTCGACTGGACCTGTGCTTCCAGTCCTTCGACTTCCTGGCCTTCGGTCAGCAGACGCACCGTGCCGCCTTGGACCAGCGGTGCCCACAGGCTGGTGACGGTCGCGTCGAAAGACAACGATGACGACACCACGGCTCCGCGTCCGGCTTGGTAGGCCTGCGCAGCCCAGCACAGATAGTTGACGACACCGCGATGCTCCACCATCACGCCCTTGGGCATGCCGGTGGAGCCGGAGGTGTAGATCACGTAGGCCAGGTGTTCGGGGCGAAGATCGACGTCCGGACGGCCAGTGGGCGCATCGGCCCAGGCGGGCGTCTCGGTGTCCAGCGCAATGCACGGCGCGTCAATGCCGTCGCCCAGCACCTTGGCACCCGCTGCATCGACCAACACGACCGCAGGATCGCAGTCGGCCAGCAGCGAAGCCAGGCGCTCGCGCGGCGAGCCGATGTCCAGCGGAACGTAGGCGCCGCCGGCCTTCAGCACCGCCAGCAAGCCGGTCAGCAGGTAGGGCCGCCGCTCCATGCATACGGCGACGCGCGTGTCGGGTCCCACACCCAGGTCACGCAGGAAGTGCGCGAGTCGGTTGGATTCGGTGTCCAGCGCGGCGTAGGTCAGTTGCTGTTCGCCTTGCACCACCGCGACCGCAGCAGGCGTGCGCTGCACTTGCGCTTCGAAGAGTTCGTGCACGCAGGCGTCGTGCGGGTATTCGGCTTCGGTGGCATTCCACTCCACGAGCAACTGCGCGCGCTCGGCGGCGTCCAGCAACTCGAGCTGCGCCACCGCCCGGTTCTCGTCGTCCACCATCGCCTGCAGCAGCCGCCGGTAGTGCCTGAGGTGCCGCTCGACCGTCGCTGCGTCGAACAGCGCCTTCGCGTACTCGATGCCGCCGCCGATGCGGCCGTCCGACTCGCCCAGGCTGAGCGTCATGTCGAACTTGGAAATCGTGTGCGGCGCGCCCACCGGCCGCAGCTGCAGCCCGGGCAGCGCGAGTTCGCCGCCCGCGTTGTTCTGCCAGGAGAACAGCACCTGGAACAGCGGCGTGTGCGACAGGCTGCGCGCCGGCTTGACCAGGTCCACCACCTGCTCGAACGGCAGGTCCTGGTGCTGCTGCGCCGCCAGCGCTTCGGTGCGCACCCGCTGCAGCAGCTGCGTGGTGCTGGGGTTTCCGCCCAGGTCCAGCCGCAGCGCCAGGGTGTTGATGAAAAAGCCGATCAGCCCTTCGAACTCCACCCGCGTGCGGTTGGCCACCGGCGTGCCGATGACGACGTCGTCCTGCCCCGAGAGGCGCCCGAGCAGCGCGGCCCAGGCGGAGAGCAGGGTCATATGCAAGGTCGCGCCGTGGCGCTGCGCCAGGGCCTTCAATCCTGCGCTCAGTTCCTCGTCCAGGCTGATGCCGGCGGTGGCGCCGCGGTGGTCCTGCTGCGCCGGCCGCGGGCGGTCGGTGGGCAGCTCCAGCAGCGGGGGCGCGCCGTCCAGGCGCTGCTTCCAGTGCTCGCTCTGGCGCTGCAGCACCTCGCCGTCCAGCCAGCGGCGCTGCCAGGCGGCGTAGTCGGCGTACTGGATCGGCAGGGGCGGCAGCGGGTCGTCGCGGCCTTCGGCGAACGCGGCGTACAGCGCACTCAGCTCCTGCGTCAGCACGCCCATGGACCAGCCGTCCGAGACGATGTGGTGCATGGTGACGAGCAGCACGTGCTCCGCGTCGCCCAGCACCAGCAGCCGCCCGCGGATCAGCGGGCCGGTGGCCAGGTCGAACACCTCGCCGGCTTCCTGCACGGCCAGGGCCTCGGCTTCGGCGCGCACGTCGGCGTGGCCGCGCAGGTCGTGCACGCGCAGCGTGAAGCCGGTGTCCGCCGCCGCGATGCGCTGCACCGGCGAACCTTGCTCCAGCACGAAGGCGGTGCGCAGCGCCTCGTGGCGCGCGACGATCCGGTCCAGCGTGCGCTGCAGCGCGGCGCGGTCCAATCGGCCCGACAGGTGCAGGCCCAGCGGCATGTGGTACGCGCGGCTGTCGGCGTCCAGCTGCGCCAGGAACCACAGGCGTTGCTGGGCGAACGACAGGGGCAGCGCTGCATCGCGCGAGGCGAGCTCCACCGGCGGCAGGGCGTTGCGCTGCGCGGCGCCGAGCGCCTGCGCCTGCGCCAGCAGCTGCGTGTGCTCGAACAGCGCATCCAGCTCGAAGTCGATACCCAGCGCGGCGCGCAGGCGCGACGCCAGCCGCACGGCGAGCAGCGAATGGCCGCCCAGCACGAAGAAGTCGTCGTGCCGCCCGACCTGCGGCACCTTCAGCAGCTTGCCCCACAGCTGCGCCAGCAGGATTTCGGTGTCGCCCTGCGGCGCCTCGTAGGGCGGCCTGGCCGTGGTGCGCGCCTGCAGGCCGGCCAGCGCCTTGCGGTCGACCTTGCCGTTGGGCGTGAGCGGCATGCGCTCCAGCAGCACCCAGGCCGTGGGCACCATGTAGTCGGGCAGCGTGCGCGCCAGCTGCGTGCGCAGCGTCTCGGCGTCGGTCCCTTGGTCAGCCACCACGCAGGCCACCAGGTGCTTCTCGCCAGGGCTGTCTTCCTTCGCAACCACCGCCGCCTCGCGCACGCCGGCCAGCTGCGCCAGCGCCGCCTCGATGTCGCCCGGCTCGATGCGGAAGCCCCGGATCTTCACCTGGAAGTCGTTGCGCCCCAGGAACTCGATGGCGCCGTCGGCCCGATACCGCCCCAGGTCGCCGGTCTTGTACATGCGCCCGCCGTGGAACGGGTCGTCGATGAAGCGCTCGGCGGTCAGCTCGGGGCGGTTCAGGTAGCCGCGCGCGACGCCGGCGCCGCCGATGTACAGCTCGCCGGCCACGCCCGCGGGCTGCGGCCGCCGGTGCGCGTCCAGCACGTAGACGCGGGTGTTGGCGATCGGCCGGCCGATCGGCACCGCCGCCGTGCCGGCCGAGGGCGCGCAGCGGTGCACGGTGGCCCACACGGTGGCTTCGGTCGGGCCGTATTCGTTGTACAGCGCGGCCTGCGGCGCGATGGCGGCCAGCCGCGCCGGCAGTGCCGGCGGGCAGGCCTCGCCCGCCACGATCACGTGCCGCAGGCTGGCCAGCTCATCGTGCAATTCGTCGTGGTGGGCGTCCTCCAGGATCACCTGCAGCAGCGAGGGCACGCACAGCAGGCTGTCGATGCGCCAGGCCTGGATGGCCGAGCGCAGCGCGGCGGGCGCCAGCACCAGCTCGGCGCGCGGGACGCACAGCGTGCCGCCGGAGGCCAGCGTGCCGAACAGGCCGGCCACCGAACTGTCGAAGGACAGCGACGACAGCAGCAGGAAGCGGCCGTCCTCGCCATAGGTGGCGGTGCGCGCGCGGGTGGACGCGGCCAGCGTGCGGTGTTCGACCATCACGCCGCGCGCCGTGCCGGTCGAGCCGGAGGTGTAGATGACGTAGGCCAGGTGCGAGGGCGTGAGGCCGGTCGCCGCCGGGTCGGGGTTGGTGTCCGGCTGCCGCTGCCAGCGGTGCGCGTCCCCCAGCATGTCGAGCACGGCGGCCGATGCCGTCCGCAATCCCGCAGGCACCGCGCCGGCGGTGAGCAGCACGGCGGGCGCGCTGTCCGCCAGCATGTGGTCGAGGCGGTCCACCGGGTACGCCGGGTCCAGCGGGACGTAGGCGCCGCCGGCCTTCAGCACCGCCAGCACGGCCACCACCATGTCCAGGCCGCGGTCCATGCAGATGCCCACCCGCGTGTCCGCACCGACGCCCAGGCCGACCAGGTGGTGCGCCAGCCGGTTGGCGGCCGCGTTCAGCGCGGCATAGCTGAGTTCGCCCTGCTCGCCGAGCACGGCGCTGGCATGCGGCCGCGCGGCCGCGTGGGCCTCGATCCTGCGATGCACCAGCTCGCCGCCGTCCAGCGCGAGGTCGGGGCCGCTGCATTCCACCAGCAGCGCGCGCTGCTGCGCATCGGTCAGCAGGGCCAGCCGCTCGATGGCGTTCAGCGCGTCGTCCACCATGGCGTGCAGCAGGGTGTCGAAGGCGCCGGCGATGCGCGCGATGGTCTCGCGGTCGAACAGCGCCGTGGAGTATTCGATGCCGCCGACGATGCGCTCGCCGGCCTCGCTCAGGCTCAGCGACAGGTCGAACTTGGCGATGCCGTGGTCGGCGCCGATCATCTGCAGCTGCAGTCCCGGCAGCTCGAACGCCGCCGGCGCGCTGTTGTGCCAGGTGAACATCGACTGGAACAGCGGCGTGTGCGCCAGGCTGCGCACCGGCTTGACCAGCTCCACCACCTGTTCGAACGGCAGGTCCTGGTGCTGCTGCGCGGCCAGCGATTCCGCTTTCACCCGCTGCAGCAGTTCCACCGTGCTGGGTGCGCCGGCCAGGTCGATGCGCAGCGCCAGCGTGTTGATGAAGAAGCCGATCAGCCCTTCGATCTCGACCCGCGTGCGGTTCGCCGCCGGCGTGCCGATGACCACGTCGTCCTGCCCCGACAGGCGCCCGAGCAGGGCGGCCCAGGCGGCCAGCAGCGTCATGTAGGGCGTGACCCCGTGGGCCCGGCTCAGGGCGCGCAGGCGGGCGCTGAGCGGGGCGTCCAGCGCGACCTCGTACGAGGCGCCGCGGTGATCCTGGCGCGGCGCGCGCGGGCGGTCCAGCGGCAGGTCCAGCACCTCCGGCGCGCTGTGCAGGCGCTGCTGCCAGTAGCTGCTCTGCGCCTGCAGCACCGCGCCGTCCAGCCAGCCGCGCTGCCAGGCGGCGTAGTCGACGTACTGGATCGGCAATGGCGGCAGCGGGTCGGCCTGGCCGCGCGCGAACGCGCCGTACAGGGCGCCCAGCTCACGCGTCAGCACACCCATCGACCAGCCGTCGGCGACGATGTGGTGCATGGTGACCAGCAGCACGTGGTCGTCGTCGGCCAGCCGCAGCAGCCGGCCGCGGATCAGCGGGCCGCGCGCCAGGTCGAACGGCGTCGAGGTCTCCTGCGCCGCGATGCGGCGCGCGGTCGCCAGGCCGTCGGCGTCGCCGCGCAGGTCGGTCTCGGTGAGCGCGAAGCCCACGTCGGGCGGCGCCAGCCGCGCGCCGGGCTGGCCGTCGTGGCTGTCGAAGCTGCTGCGCAGCGCCTCGTGCCGGGCCAGCAGCCGGTCCAGGCTGGCGCGCAGGGCACGCCGGTCCAGCGCGCCCTGCAGCCGCAGGCCCAGCGGGATGTGGTAGACCGGGCTGGAGGCGTCCAGCTGCGCCAGGAACCACAGCCGCTGCTGCGCGAGCGACAGCGGCAGCCGGCCTTCGCGCGAAACGACGGGAATGGGCGGCAGCGCATCGCCGGCGGCGCCGTCGATCACCTGGGCCAGCGCGGCCAGCGTCGGGTGCTCGAACAGCGGCGCCAGCGTCAGCGCGACGGCGAAGTCGCGCTGCACGCGCGAGAGCAACTGCAGCGCCAGCAGCGAGTGCCCGCCCAGCTCGAAGAAGTGGTCGCCGCGGCCGACGCGCTCGACCTTGAGCACGTCGCTCCACAGGCGGGCCAGCGCCAGCTCGGTTTCGCCTTGCGGCGGCTCGTAGACGCGGTGCACCAGCGCCGCGCCGTCCGGGTCGGGCAGGGCCTGGCGGTCCAGCTTGCCGTTGGCGGTCAGGGCGAAGGCGTCCACCACCACGAAGGCCGAGGGCAGCATGTAGTCGGGCAGCGCGCGCGACAGATGCGCGCGCAGGTCGCGCACCAGGTGGGCGCGGCTGTCCCAGCGGCCGGCGGCGGGTGCCTTCGCCTGGTCCGCCACGATGGTGCGGCCCGGCCGGCGGCGCGGGTGCACGGCGTACAGGTTGTACAGCGCGGTGTTGCGCACCGACGCGAGTTGGTCCACCGTGACCGCGAAGCCCTGCCTTTCCAGCAGCGCGGTGATGGTGTGCAGGCGGCCTTCGACGTCGTGCACCTCGATCACCAGCTGGCCGATCTTCGGCCAGTCGCCGTCGTCGATGCCCAGCAGCACGTCGAGCTCGGCGCCTTCCACGTCGACCTTCAGCAGGTCGATGCGCTCGACGCCCTGTTCGGCGATCACGTCGGACAGGCGCCGCAGCGGGCAGGCCTGCTCCTCGTAGGTGAGCTGCGTGTCGAGCACATCGCCGACGTCGAGCGCGCCAGCGGCGGGCATGGCCGTGACCTGGTTGTCGACGAAGCCGCGCACGATCTCGCGCGTGTCTTCGTGCGACACGGCGCTGGTGGAGACGGCGGTGTTGTTCGGGTAGAAGCGGAAGGTGGCGAGCCGGGCTTCGTTCGACAGGCCGACGTTGAACGCCTCGCCGCGGATGCCGTGCAGCCGGCGGTTCAGCGACAGCGTGCGGAACAGCGCGCCGATCGGCTCGAAGGCGTACAGCGTCGCGTCCGGGAACTGGCGCGCCATGAACACCGAGAACATGCCGATGTTGGCGCCGACGTCGAACACGCAGCTGTCGTCGGCCAGCGCCAGGCCGTGGCCGGCGTACTCGCTGTCCTTGAAGATGTCGGCGTAGAGGAAGCCGGTCTCGCGCTTGTTGCGGTGGAACACCGGCAAGCCGTTGTCCAGCTCGTGCAGCTCGCTGGCCACGGCGGGGTCGTCCTGCTCGATGCGCAGCAGCTCGCGCAGCACCGGTGCCGTGTCGGGCGAGGGGACGACGTAGGCCACCAGGCGCTTTTCGCCGTCACCGTCGCGCGCCACCACCACGGCTTCGTCCACGCCGTCGTGCTCCGCCAGCCGCGCCTCGATCTCGCCGGGCTCGATGCGAAAGCCCCGCAGCTTGATCTGGAAGTCGTTGCGCCCGAGGTACTCCAGCACGCCGTCGGCACGGTAACGCGCCAGGTCGCCGGTGCGGTAGAGCGTGGCGCCGGGTGCGGCGTCGAACGGGTCGCGCACGAAGCGTTCGGCCGTGACCTCCGGCCGGTTGAGGTAGCCGCGCGCCACGCCGGCGCCGCCGATGTGGATCTCGCCGGCTGCCCCCAGCGGCACCGGCCGGCCCTGGTCGTCCAGCAGGTAGATGCGCGTGTTGGCGATCGGCCGGCCGATCGGCACCGCGTCGGGCGCGGGGCTGCCGGGTTCCAGCGCATGCACCACGCAGCCGACCACGGTTTCCGTGGGGCCGTACTCGTTGATGATGCGCGCGGCGGGGTTGAGCCTGCGCAGCTGCCGCACCGTGGTTCCCGACAGCGCCTCGCCGCCGACCACGTAGAGGTGCGCAACCCCGCTCGACACATTGCCCGATGTGTCCTGCGCGCCTTGCGCCGCCTGCGACAGCGCCTGCAGGTGGGCAGGCGTCAGCTTGAACAGGGTCGGCGTCGCGGCCTGCCGCACTTCGCGCAGCAGGCCTTCGATCTCGGCACCTTCCGCCAGCAGCCGCACGCTGCCGCCGCACAGAAGGGGCGCCAGCAGGCTGGTGACGGTGGCATCGAAGCCGAGCGCGCTGGAGACGATGGAGCGCGCGGCCACCGCCGGTGCATAGGCGCCGATGGCCCATTGCAGGTAGTTGACGACGCCCCGGTGCACGACGAGCACGCCCTTGGGCCGCCCGGTGGAGCCGGAGGTGTAGATGACGTAGGCCAGGTGCGCCGGCGTGAGCTCGACCTCGTCCGCGGACGGGTTGCCGGCGGGATGCCCGCGCCACGGCGGCTCGGCGTCGTCCAGCGCGAAGCAGGGCAGGTCCACCTGCTGCGTGGCCCGCGCGCCCGCGGCATCGACCAGCACGGCCCGCGGGTCGCTGTCGGCGAGCAGCTGCGCCAGCCGGTCGCGCGGCGCCGCCGGGTCCAGCGGCACGTACGCGCCGCCCGCCTTCAGCACCGCCAGCAGGCCGACCACCATGCAGGGCTGGCGCTGCAGGCACAGGGCCACGCGCACGTCCGGGCCCACGCCCAGGTCGCGCAGGAAATGCGCCAGCCGGTTGGCCTGCGCGTTCAGCTCGGCATAGCTGAGCGAGACGCCGTCCTGTTCCACCGCCGGCGCGTCCGGCGTGCGGGCGGCCTGCGCTTCGAACAGCTTGTGCACGCACAGCGTTTCGTCGAACGGCGCATCGGTGGCGTTCCACTGCGCCAGCAGCTGGCGGCGCTCCTGCGTGGGCAAGAGCTCGATGCCGTCCACCGGCTGCTCGTCCATCACCAGGGCGCGCAGCGCCGCGACCAGGTAACCGGCCTGCCGCTCGATGGTGGCCGCGTCGAACAGCGCGGTGGCGTAGCCGAGCCGGCCGACCAGCCGCTCGCCGGCCTCGCTCATGATCAGCGTCAGGTCGAACTTCGCGGCGTCGGCGGCGCCGCCCAGCGTGCGCACCTGCAGCCCGGGGAACGCCGGCTCGCCGGCACCCGCGTTGTTCCACGCGATGACCGCCTGGAACAGCGGGCTGTGCGCCAGGCTGCGCGCCGGCTGCACCAGCTCCACCACCTGCTCGAACGGCAGGTCCTCGTGCTCCTGCGCGCCCAGCAGGGTCGCGCCCACCTGGCGCACCAGCGTGTGCGTGCCGGGGCCGTCGCGCAGGTCGATGCGCAGGGCCAGCGAGTTGACGAAGAAGCCGATCAGCCCCTCGACCTCACCGCGGCCGCGGTTGGCCGTGACCGTGCCGAGCACCAGGTCGCGCTGGCCCGAGAGCCGCGACAGCACGATGGACCAGGCGGCAGCCACCGTCGCCAGCAGGGTGGTGCCCTGCTGGCGAGAGAGCGTCCTGAGTTCGTGGGCCAGGTCGGCGTCGATCTCCAGCGGCACGAAGGCGCCGGCGAAGTCCTGCTGCGCCGGGCGCGGCCGGTCGGTCGGCAGGTCCAGCAGGGTCGGCGCGCCGGCCAGCGTGGTTTTCCAGTAATCGGCGTGGCGGGCCGAGCGCTCGGCCACCGCCGCGCTGCGCTGCCAGGCGGCGTAGTCGGGGTACTGGATCGCCAGCGGCGGCAGCGGGTCGGCACCGCCTTCGAGGCCGGCGCCATAGAGGGCCGACAGTTCCCGCGTGAACACCGCCATCGACCAGGCGTCGGAGACGATGTGGTGCTGGTCGATCAGCAGCACGTGGTCGTCGTCGGCCAGCCGGATCAGGCTGCCGCGCACCAGCGGGCTGGTCTCCAGGTCGAACGGGGCTTCCATCTCCTGGGCCACCAGCCGCTGCAGCGCCGCCTGCGCGTCGGCCTCGGCGCGCAGGTCGTGCTCGCGCAGCGCGAAGCCGGTGTTCGGCGGCGCGAGCTCGACATAGGCCTCGCCGTCTTCGACGTGGAAGGTCGAACGCAGCGCCTCGTGGCGCGCGACCAGCCGGTCCAGGCTGCTCTTCAGCACGGTGCGGTCGAGCGGGCCGGTCAGCTGCAAGCCCATGGGCATGTGGTAGGTCGCGCCCACGCCTTCGAGCTGCGCCAGGAACCACATGCGCTGCTGCGCGAACGACATCGGCAGCCGGCCGCCGCGCGGCGCCGGCACGATGGGCGGCAGGTCGCTGCGGCGCGCGTCGGCCACGGCGGTGGCCATCGCGGCCAGCGTGGGTTGCGCGAACAGCGTGGCCAGCGACAGCTCCACGCCGAGCTCGCGGCGGATGGAGGCGGTCAGGCGGACCGCCAGCAGCGAATGGCCGCCCAGTTCGAAGAAGTCGTCGTGGCGGCCCACGCGGTCGATCTGCAGCAGCTCGGACCACACGCGCGCCAGCGCCTGCTCGTGCTCGCCCTCGGGCGGCGCGTCGCCGCGCCGCACCACCGACGAACCGTCCGGGTCCGGCAGCGCCTTGCGGTCGATCTTGCCGTTGCCGGTGAGCGGAAAGGCGTCGAGCGCGACGAAGGCGGCCGGCACCATGAATTCGGGCAGCGCGCGCGCGAGATGCGCGCTCAGCTCCGCCGCGCCGACCTCCGTATCGGCGGTGCGGGTGTAGTAGGCGATCAGCCGCCGGTCGGCCTGCGCGTCCACGGCGACCACCAGCGCCTCGCGCACGCCTGGGTGGTCGGCCAGCCGCGCCTCGATCTCGCCGAGCTCGATGCGCACGCCGCGCACCTTCACCTGGAAGTCGTTGCGCCCGAGGAACTCGATGCTGCCGTCGGCGCGCCAGCGCGCCAGGTCGCCGGTGCGGTACATCCGCCCGCCGTGGCGCGCATCGAAGGGATCGGCCGGGAAGCGCTGGGCGGTGAGCTCGGGCTGGTTCAGGTAGCCGCGCGCCACGCTGGCACCGCCGACGTACAGCTCGCCGGGCACGCCGACGGGTACCGGCTGGCGGTTCGCGTCCAGCAGGTAGACGCGGGTGTTGGCGATGGGGCGGCCGATGGGCGGCACGCCGGTGTCGATGGGGTCGGCGGGGTCGCAGACGTGCATCGTCGCGCACACGGTGGTCTCGGTCGGGCCGTAGGCATTGATGAACAGGCGCCCGGGTGCCCAGCGCCGCACCAAGGCCGTCGTGGGCGCTTCGCCGGCGACGATCAAGGTGCGCAAGGACGCCAGCGCGTCGTCATCCGCCGGGTCGTCGCCCAGCCCCGTCAGCACGGCCGGCGGCAAGGTGGCGTGGGTGATGCGGTGCGTACGCACCATCTCCACCAGGGCAGGGCCGACCAGCGCGGTGTCCGCATCGGGCAGGTGCAGCGCGGCGCCATGGCACAGCGCCATCACGGTTTCCCACACGCAGGCGTCGAAGCTGATCGACGCGAACTGCAGCACGCGGCTGTCCGGGTCGACGGCATAGGCGCGGGTCTGCGCCGTGGACAGGTTGCACACGCTGCGGTGTTCGACCATCACGCCCTTGGGCACGCCGGTCGAGCCCGAGGTGTAGATCACATAGGCCAGGTGGCTCGGCGCGAGGCCGAGGTCTTGCGGCGGCAGCGCGTCGGCGGGTGCATCGGCCCAGGGCGTTTCCTGCGCATCCAGCAGCAGGCGCGGGCCGTGGCCGTTGCCGCTCAGCGCCTGCTCGCCCAGCGCATCGACCAGCACCACGGCGGGATCGCTGTCGGCCAGCATGTGGTCCAGCCGCTCGCGCGGATAGGCCGGGTCGAGCGGCACGAAGGCGCCGCCGGCCTTCAGCACCGCGAGCAGGCCCACCACGAGATGCGGTCGGCGGTCGGCGCAGATGGCGACGCGCACGTCCGGCCCGACACCCAGGTCGCGCAGGAAGTGGGCCAGCCGGTTGGCCTGCGCATCGAGCTCGCCGTAGCTGAGGCGTTCGCCGCCGCGCACCAGCGCTGTCGCCAGCGGCGTTGCCGCCGCGTGCGCCTCGAACAGTTCATGGACGCAGCGGTCCGCCGGGTACGGCAGGTCGGTGGCGTTCCAGTCGAGCAGCAGCTGCTCGCGCTGTGCCGCGTCGAGCAGCGGCAGCGCATGGAAGGCCTGGGTGTCGTCCGCCACCATGGCCCGCAGCACGGTGCGCAGGTGCCCCGCGTAGCGGCCGACCGTGGCATGGTCGAACAACGCAGTGGCGTACTCGATGCCGCCGACGATGCGGTCGTCCGATTCGCCCAGGTTGAGCGTCAGGTCCACCTTGGCGGTCTGCTGGCTGACGCCCACCGGCGTCACCTCCAGCCCCGGCAGCTCGAGCCTGCCCTTGGCGTTGTTCTGCCACGAGAACACAACCTGGAAGATCGGGCTGTGCGACAGGCTGCGCACCGGCTTCACCAGCTCCACGATCTGCTCGAACGGCAGCTCCTGGTTGCGCTGCGCCTCCAGCGAGACGGTCCGCACGCGCTGCAGGATCTCGCGCACGCCCGGGTCGCCGCGCAGGTCGATGCGCAGCGCCAGCGTGTTGATGAAAAAGCCGATCAGGCCTTCGATCTCGACGCGGTTGCGGTTGGCCGCCGGCGTGCCGATGACCACGTCGTCCTGGCCGGCCAGGCGGCCCATGAGCGCGGCCCAGCCGGCCAGCAGCGTCATGTAGAGGGTCAGGCCGTGGCGCTGCGCCAGCGCCTTCAGGCCGGCGGTGAGGGAAGCATCGAGCTCGAAATCGAACACCGCGCCGCGGTGGTCCTGCTGCGGCGGGCGCGGCCGGTCGGCCGGCAGCGGCAGCAGGGCGGGCGCGTCGGCCAGCGCGCGCTGCCAGAAGTCACCCAGGCGCTGGACCTCCGCGTCGTCCATGGCGCGGTGCTGCCAGGCGGCGTAGTCGGCGTACTGCACCGCCAGCGGCGGCAGCGGGTCCGGCCGGCCGCGGACATCGGCGCCGTACAGCGCGCTGATCTCCTGCATCAGCACGCCCATCGACCAGCCGTCGGAGACGATGTGGTGCATGGTGATCAGCAGCACGTGCTCTTCGTCGCCCAGCAGCAGCAGGCGGCCGCGGATCAGCGGGCCGCGTTCCAGGTCGAACGGCGCCGCGGCTTCCTCCGCGGCCAGGGCGTGCGCCTCGGCGCGCGGGTCGGTGCGGCCGCGCAGGTCGTGTTCGCGCAGCGCGAAGCCGCTGTCCGCCGGCGCGATGCATTGCACCGGCTGGCCGTCGCGCGCGCTGAAGGTGGTGCGCAGCGCCTCGTGGCGTTCCACCACGCGGTCCAGGCTGCGCGCCAGCGCGGCGCGGTCCAGCGCGCCGGCCAGGTGCAGGCCCAGCGGCATGTGGTAGGTCTGGCCGGGGCTGTCCAGCTGCGTGAGGAACCACAGCCGCTGCTGCGCGAAGGACAGCGGCAGCGGCGCGCCGCGGTCGGCGCGCGGGATCGAGAGGTCCTGGCGCGGCTGCTCCTGCAGTCCCGCTTCTTCCGCCTGCTCGAGCAGGCGCTCGAGCTCGGCCAGGTCCAGGTTGCGCAGGGCGTCGTTCATGGCGTGGTGATTCCGTTGGTGAGGCGCGTGTCGGCCTGGGCCTGGGCTGGGGCGACCTCGGGGCGTTCCGTGTTGACGGCGGCGAGCGCGGCCAGGGCTTCGGGCGAGAAGCGCGCCAGGCGCGCGCGGATGACGTTCGCGGCCATCGCGGTCAGCGTCGGTTCCCGCAGGAACTCCGACAGGGAGAACTTGGTGCCGAAGGCCAGCTCGACCCGCGTCATGAGCCGCACCGCCAGCAGCGAGTGGCCGCCGATCTCGAAGAAGTTGTCGCCGCGCCCGACCCGCTCCAGGCCCAGCACCTCGGCCCAGAGCGCGGCCAGCGCGGTTTCCATTTTTCCGACCGGCGCTTCGTAGTGCGTGCGGATCTCGGGTGCGGGCAGGGCGCGGCGGTCCAGCTTGCCGTTGGGCGTGAGGGGCAAGGCGTCCAGCAGCACGAAGGCGGAGGGCACCATGTATTCGGGCAGTTGGGGCGAGAGCTGCGCGCGCAGGTCGTTGGCTTGCACGCCGTCGTCGGCGACCACGTAGGCCACCAGGCGCTTGTCGCCGGGTGTGTCTTCGCGGGCCAGCACGCGGGCCTCGCGCACGCCTGGGACTTGCGACAGCCGGGCCTCGATCTCGCCCAGTTCCACGCGAAAGCCGCGGATCTTCACCTGGAAGTCGTTGCGGCCCAGGAACTCGATGTTGCCGTCGGGCAGGTAGCGCGCGAGGTCGCCGGTGCGGTACATGCGCCCGCCTGCGAACGGGTCCTGCAGGAATTTCTCGGCGGTGAGCTCCGGACGGTTCAGGTAGCCCTGCGCGACGCCGTCGCCGGCGATGTACAGCTCGCCGGTGACGCCGCGCGGCACCGGCTGGCTGTGGCGGTCCAGCAGGTAGACGCGGGTGTTGGCGATCGGCTTGCCGATCGGCACGCACGCATCCTCGGCCACTGCGGTCAGCTCGCAGGTGGTGGCGAAGGTCGTCGTCTCCGAGGGGCCGTAGCAATGGACCAGGTGCTGCGGCGGGCTGTCTCGAAGCACCTGGGCGATGGCGCGGGGCACGGCCACGTCGCCGCCGGTAAGCAGGTAGCGCAAGGTGGGGAAGACCGCGGCCAGGGGTTGCACGTAGGCGCTCAGCAGGCCGGCGACCAGATGCAGGATGGTGGTGCAGCTGCGCGTGAGCCAGGCCGCCAGGGCAGCGGGCTGCAGCAGTGTGGCGTTCGACACCACCACGATGCACGCGCCGTGCAGCAGCGGCGCCCAGACCTCCATGCTGGAGGAATCGAAAGCCGGATTCGAGGTGAAGGCGACGCGGTCGTCGCTGCGGAACTGGGCGTAGTGGTTGTTCAGCACCAGGCGGGCGATGGCGCGGTGCGGCACCACCACGCCCTTGGGCTGGCCGGTGGAGCCGGAGGTGTACATCACGCAGGCGGGGGCCAGGCTGTCGGTGGGAACCTGGGCGGACGGAGCTCCCGCATCGAGCGACAGCGCATCCAGGTCGACGCGCACGGCGTCGGTCTGCGGCACGGGCAGGCGCGACAAGGTCAGCACCACCGGTGCCTGGCAGTCGGCGACCATGAAGGCCTGGCGCTCGGGCGGCGCGTTCAGGTCCAGCGGGACGTAGGCGGCGCCGCACTGCAGCACGGCCAGCTGGGCCCAGACCAGCTCGATGGAGCGGTCCAGCAGGATCGCCACGTGCGAACCCGCGCCCACGCCGAGCGAACGCAGATGAACGGCCAGCGAGCAGGCCTTTGCATGCAGCTCGGCATAGCTCAGCTGCGCGTCCTCGCCGAGCACCGCAGGCGCATCGGGGGTGCGGCGCACCTGATCCTCGAACAACTCATGGATGCAGCGGTCGCGCGGATACTCCGCCCCGGTCGCGTTCCACGCCACCAGCAACTGGTGGCGCTCGTCCGCGTCCAGCAGCTCCAGCCGATCCACCGGCTGCTGCTCGTCGGCCACCATGGCCTGCAGCAGCGTCTTGAAGTAGCCGGCATAGCGCGCGATGGTCGCTTCATCGAACAGCGCGCTCGCGTACTCGATGCCGCCCGTGAGCCGCCCCGCGGCCTCGCTCATGTGCAAGGTGAGGTCGAACTTGGAGATGTGGTGCTGCGACGCGACCTGGCGCAGGGCCAGGCCGGGCAATTCGGCCGCGGCGCCCGCCTGGTGGCGGTCCTGCCAGGAGAACATCACCTGGAACAGGGGCGTATGGGCCATGCTGCGCACCGGCCTGACGATCTCCACCACCTGCTCGAAGGGCAGGTCCTGGTGCTGCTGCGCGCCCAGCGATTCGGCTTTCACCCGTTGCAGCAATTCCGCGGTGTTCGGGCTGCCGCCCAGGTCGATGCGCAGCGCCAGCGTGTTGACGAAGAAGCCGATCAGCGGCTCCACCTCCATGCGCGTGCGGTTGGCCACCGGCGTGCCGATCACCAGGTCGTCCTGCCCCGACAGCCGCGCGAGCAGCGCGCCCCAGGCGGCCAGCAGGGTCATGTGCAGGGTGGTGCCATGGCGGTGGCCCAGCGCTTTCAACTTCGCGCTGAGCGCTTCGTCCAGCGCGATGGACACCACCGCGCCGCGGTGGTCCTGTTGCGCGGGACGCGGGCGGTCGGCGGGAATTTCCAGCAGCGCCGGCGCATCGGCGAAACGCTGCTTCCAGTAGTCGCTCTGGCGCTGCAGCACCTCGCCATCCAGCCAGCGGCGCTGCCAGGCGGCGTAGTCGGCGTACTGGATCGCCAGCGGCGGCAGCGGGTCGTCGCGGCCTTCGGTGTACGCGGCGTACAGGGCGCCGAGTTCGCGCGTCAGCACGCCCAGCGACCAGCCGTCGGACACGATGTGGTGCATGGTGACGAGAAGCACGTGTTCGTCTTCGCCCAGCACGGCGAGCTGCCCGCGGATCAGCGGCCCGTGTTCCAGGTCGAACGCGGCGCGCGCCTCGCTTTCGGCCAGGGCCTGTGCTTCCTCTTCAGCGCGGGCACGGCCGCGCAGGTCGTGCACGCGAAGATCGAAGCCGGTGTCCGCCGGCGCGAAGCGCTGCACCGGCTGCCCGTCGTCCAGCACGAAGAACGTGCGCAGCGCTTCGTGGCGCGCCAGCAGCCGGTCCAGGGCCCTCTGCAGCGCCTTCGCATCCAGCGCGCCGCGCAGGTGCAGGCCCAGCGGCAGGTGGTAGGCGGCGCCGGTGCCTTCCAGCTGCGCCAGGTACCACAGGCGCTGCTGCGCGAACGACAGCGGCATGTGCGCGTGGCGTTCGGCGCGGGTGATCGGCGGCAAGGTCGTGACCTGCGTGCCGCCGACGACTTCGGCCAGTTCCGCCAGCGTGGCATGCGTGAACAGGGACGCGAGGCGCAGTTCGACCGCCAGGTCGCGCTGCACGCGGCCGATCAGCTGCAGGGCCAGCAGCGAATGCCCGCCCAGTTCGAAGAAATGGTCGTGGCGGCCGACCGAGCGCAGGCCCAGCAGCTCGCACCACATGGCGGCGATGGCGGTTTCCAGCGGGCCTTGCGGCGCTTCGTACTGGCGCAGCGCCGCCGAACTGCCGTCCGGCTCCGGCAGCGCCTGGCGGTCCACCTTGCCGTTGGGCGTGAGCGGCAGCGCCGGCACCACCACGAAGGCCGACGGCATGGCGTAGTCGGGCAGCACCCGGGCCAGGTGCGTGCGCAGCCCCTGCACCAGGCCGTTGACGGTGTGCCAGCTCTCGCCCGCGGCCAGCACGGCGGCGCGCGGTGCGGCAGGCGTTTCCACGCCCGCCGTGTAGCTTGCGTGGATCGCGTACAGCGTGTGCAGCCCGGTGTTTTCCAGCAGCGGGCTCTGGTGGCGCGACACGGCATAGCCGCGCGCCTCCAGCAGCGCGGTGATGGCCTGCAGCCGGCCCTGGATGTCGTGCACCTCGATGGCCAGCTGGCCGATCTTCGGCCAGTCGCCGTCGTCGATGCCGTTCAGCACGTCCAGCTCCGCGCCTTCCACGTCGATCTTCAGCAGGTCGATGCGCGCGACCGCCTGCTCGGCCATCACGCCGGACAGCCGCCGCAGCTGGCAGACCTGCTCCTCGTAGGTGAGCTGCGCGTCGAGGATTTCTTCCACCGACTGGCCGTCCGGCTGGCCCGACGCCGCGTCGCCGCTCGACGCCGCGTCGTTGGCGAGGAAAGCCCGCACGATGGCGCGCGTGCCTTCCACCGACACCTCGCTGGTGGAAGCCGCTGTGTTGTTCGGGTAGAAGCGGAAGGTCGCTTCGGCGTTGCGGTCCGACAGGCCCAGGTTGAACACCTTGCCCGGAATCGCGTAGAGCTCCTGGTTCAGCTGCACGCAGCGGTACAGCGGCGCGATCGGCTCGAACGCATACAGCCGCGCGCCCGGATGGCGCCGCGCCATGAACAGCGAGAACAGCCCGATGTTGGCGCCGACGTCGAAGATGCAGGCGTCGCCGGCCAGCCGGATGCCGTTGCGCACGTACTCTTCCGAGTCGAAGATCTCCGAGTGGATCAGGTCGGTTTCGCGCTTGTTCTTGTGGAACACCGGCAGGCCGTCGCGCAGCTCGTACAGCAGCGGCTGGATCGCAGGGTCGGCCTCCACCATGTCCAGCAGCCGGTGCACCAGCGGCGCCGCGTCGGCGCGCGGCGAGACGTAGGCGACCAGGCGCCGGTCGCCGGCGGCGCCGTCTTCGCGCGCCGTGACGGCGACCTCGTGCACCGCCGGGTGCTCGGCCAGCCGCGCCTCCACTTCGCCCAGCTCGATGCGAAAGCCCCGGATCTTCACCTGGAAGTCGTTGCGGCCGACGAAGGCCAGATCGCCGTCCGGCAGCCAGCGCACCAGGTCGCCGGTGCGGTAGAGGCGCGCGCCCGGCTCGACGCCGAACGGGTCGTCGACGAAGCGTTCGGCCGTCAGCTCGGGGCGGTTCAGGTAACCCTGCGCCACGCCGGCACCACCGATGCACAGCTCGCCGGTGGCGCCGATGGGCACCGGCTGTAGCCTCGCGTCGAGCACGTAGACGCGCACGTTGGCGATCGGGCGGCCGATCGGCACGGTGGGCAGGGCTTCGTCCGCGCAGCGGTGCACCGTGGCGCAGACGGTCGCCTCGGTCGGGCCGTAGTTGTTGAACAGCACGTGCCCGCGCGCCCAGCGCTGGGCCACCTGCGGCGGCAGCGCTTCGCCGCCGGCGATGACGGTGCCGCCGGCCATGGCGTCCTCGGGCAGCAGGCCCAGCACCGGCGCCGCGGCGCTCAGGTGCGTGATGCGGGCGCGCTCCAGCGTGCCGGCCAGGGCCTTGCCGGGCTCCAGGTCGTCCTTGCCGGCGGCGAACCAGAGCGAGGCCCCGCCGGCCCAGGTCATGGCCACTTCCGACAGGCTCACGTCGAAGCTGGGCGAGACGAACTGCAGCACGCGGCTGCCGGGTTTCACGGCATAGCAATCCGCTTGCGCGAAAGCCAGGTTCACCAGGCCGCGGTGGTGGGCCACCACGCCCTTGGGCCGGCCGGACGAGCCCGAGGTGTAGATCACGTAGGCGCTGTCGGTGGGCGCCAGGCCGATGTCTTGCGGCGCCAGGTCGGAGTCCGGCGCGTCGCTCCACGCGGTCTCGGCCGAGTCCAGCGCGATGGTGGGCCCGCGGTCGCCGTCGCCGAGCGCCGCCAGGCCGGCGGCATCGGCCAGCACCACGGCCGGGTCGCAGTCGGCCAGCAGGAAGCCCAGGCGCTCGGCCGGATAGGCCGGGTCGAGCGGCACGTAGGCGCCGCCGGCTTTCAGGATGGCGAGCAGCGCGGTGACGAGGTAGGGCCGGCGCTCGACGCAGACCGCGACGCGGGTGCCGGGTCCCACGCCCAGGTCGCGCAGGAAGTGCGCGAGCCGGTTGGCTTCGGCGTTGAGCTGGCCGTAGCTGAGCGTCGGTCCATCGCGGTCCACCGCCACCGCCAGCGCATCGGGCGCGCGCGCGGCCTGGGCTTCGAACAGCTGGTGGGCACAGAGCGTGTCGTCGAACGCGGTGGCTGTGGCGTTCCACTCCACCAGTTGCTGCCTGCGCTCCGCCGCCGACAGCAGGTCGATGCCGGCGATGGACTGCGCCGGCGCCACCAGGGCGCGCAGCGCGACCTCGAGGTAGCCGACCATGCGCGCGACCGTGGCCGCATCGAACAGGGCGGTGGCATAGCCCAGCCCGCCGGTGAGCCGGTCATCCGCTTCGCCCAGCGTGAGTTCGAGGTCGTACTTCACGGCTTCGAGCGACAGGCCCAGTCCCTGCACCGCCAGGCCGGGCAATTCGAAAGCGCCGCGATCCGTGTTCTGCCACGCGAACATCACCTGGAACAGGGGCGTATGGGCGGCGCTGCGCGCCGGCTGCACCAGCTCCACCACCTGCTCGAAGGGCACGTCCTGCGCCGCCTGCGCGCCCAATGCGGACGCCTTGGCGCGCTGCAGGGTGCCCAGCGTGTCCGGCGCGCCCGACAGGTCGATGCGCAAGGCCAGCGAGTTCACGAAGAAGCCGATCAGGCCTTCGAGCTCGGTGCTGGTGCGGTTGGCGGCGCCGGTGCCGATGACCAGATCGTCCTGGCCCGACAGCCGCGACAGCACGATGGCCCAGCCGGCCAGCACGGTCATGAACAGGGTGGTGCACTGCTGCTGGCTGAGCGCCTTCAGCGCCTGCGTCAGCGCGGGGTCGAAGCCGATCGGCACGAAAGCGCCGGCGAAGTCCTGCACTGCCGGCCGCGGCCGGTCGGTCGGCAGTTCCAGCAGCGCCGGCGCGCCGTCCAGCGCGGCTTTCCAGTAATCCGTTTGCGCGCCCAGCCGCTCGCCGGCGAGCCAGGTGCGCTGCCAGACGGCGTAGTCGTGGTACTGGATCGGCAGCGGCGGCAGCGGATCGGGCTGGCCCGTGCGCGCCGCCGCGTACAGCGCCGACAGTTCGTTGGACAGGATGCCCATCGACCAGCCGTCCGACACGATGTGGTGCATGGTGATGAGCAGCGCATGCTCGTCGTCGCCCAGCGCGATCAGGCAGCCGCGCACCAGCGGGCCGGTCGTGAGGTCGAAGCGGGCACCGATCTCCACCGCGGCCAGGGCGGCGGCTTCTGTACGCGGATCGGAATGTCCGCGCAGGTCGTGCTCGACCAGCGCGAAGCCGGTGTCGGCCGGCGCGATGCGCTGCACCGGCTCGCCGTTCTTCAGCGCGAAGGTGGTGCGCAGCGCGGCGTGGCGCGCGACGATGCGGTCCAGTGCAGTGCGCAGCGCGGCGCGGTCGAGCGCGCCCGTGAGGTGCAGGCCCATGGGCATGTGGTACGCCCGGCTCTGGCCCTCGACCTGCGTGAGGAACCACAGGCGCTGCTGCGCGAACGACAGCGGCGGCTCGTCGCCGGCGGTGGGCGTGACGGGCGGCAGCTCGGTGCGCGCTGCGGTCTCCAGCGCCTGCGCCAGCGCGCGCAGCTGCGGATGGCCGAACAGCGTGTCCAGCGCCAGCTCGACGCCCAGGTCCTGGCGCACGCGCGACGCCAGCCGCACCGCCAGCAGCGAATGCCCGCCCAGCGCGAAGAAGTCGTCGTGGCGGCCGACGGGGCCGACCTGCAGCAGCTCGGACCAGATCGCGGCGAGCGCGGCTTCGATCCGGCCCACCGGCTCTTCGTAGGCGGTCGACGCATAGGCGCCGGCGTCCGGCGCCGGCAGCGCGCGGCGATCCACCTTGCCGTTGGCGGTGAGCGGCAGCGTGTCCAGCCGCACCACGGCGGCGGGCACCATGTAGCCGGGCAGCGCGGCCGCGACGTGCTCGCGCACGGCGGCGGGGTCGAGGTCCGCGCTGGCATCCGCGTCGGCCACCAGGTAGGCCACCAGCCGCTTGCCGCCGGCACCGTCCTCGCGCGCCAGCACGGCGCATTCGCGCACGCCGGGCATCCGGCGCAGCCGGGCCTCGATCTCGCCCAGCTCGATGCGAAAGCCGCGCAGCTTCACCTGGAAGTCGTCGCGCCCGAGGAATTCGATGGTGCCGTCCCGCAGGTGGCGGGCCAGGTCGCCCGTGCGGTACATGCGCCCGCCGTGGAACGGGTCGCCGACGAAGCGTTCGGCCGTCAGTTCCGGGCGGTTCAGGTAGCCCAGCGCCAGGCCGTCGCCCGCGATGTGGATCTCGCCGGCCGTGCCGCGCGGCACCGGCTGCAGGTACTTGTCCAGCAGGTAGACGCGCGTGTTGGCGATGGGACGTCCGATCGGCACGCTGCGCGCGCCGTCGTCCAGCCCTGCGATGTGGTGCGTGATGGCGAACACCGTGCTCTCGGTCGGGCCGTAGCCGTTGATCAGGCGCTGCGGCGGGCTGGTGGCGAGCACGTGGCGGATCACCTGCGGGTCCAGCGCGTCGCCGCCCACCACCAGGAAGCGCAGTTGCGGCAGCACGCCGTGCAGCGCGTGCGCGTGCTGGTTGAACAGGCCGACGGTGAGCCACATCACGTCGACTTCCCGGCGCAGCAGCTCGCGGGCGAAGGCTTGCGGGTCGAGCAGGGTGTCCTGGTCGATCACCACCAGGCGCCCGCCGTGCAGCAGCGCCGCCCAGATCTCCATGGTGCTGGCATCGAACGCCGGGTTGGCGGCAAAGGCGACGCGGTTCTCCGGCCCGAAGGCCGCATAGCCGTTGTTCAGCACCACGCGCAAAATGGCGCGGTGCGGCGTCACCACGCCGCGCGGCTCGCCGGTGGAGCCGGAGGTGTACATCACGTAGGCGGCGGTTTCGCCATTGGCCGCCGCCGCGGACGGGCCGTGTCCGCCCGGCGATGCTGCTGCTTCATCCGCGCCGGGCTGGTCGAGGTGGACACGCCGGACGTCGCCGATGGGCGCCGCATCGGCGGTGTCGACCACGCACCAGGCTTCGCTGTCGCGCACGATGAAGGCGTTGCGCTCGGGCGGCATGCGCGCATCCAGCGGCACGTGCGCGGCGCCGCATTTCATGATGGCGAGCTGCGCGACCACCAGGCCGATGGAGCGGTCCAGCAAGGTGGCGGCGCGCGCGCCCGGCCGCAGCCCCAGGCGCGCCAGCCGGCGGGCCAGCAGGGTCGCCCGCGCGTCCAGCGTGGCGTAGTCGATGCGCTGGTCGCCGTGCACGATGGCCGTGGCGGTGGGCGTGCGGCGCGCCTGCGCCTCGAACAGTGCATGCACGCAGGCGTCGCGCGGATAGTCGGTCGCGGTGGCATTCCATGCCACCAGCAGCTGGTGGCGTTCGGCCGCGTCCGGCAGCACCGGCCGGTCGAGCGGCATGCGCGCATCGGCCACCATGGCGCGCAGCAGGGCCTGCAGGTAGCCGGCATAGCGCGCGATGGTGTCCGCCTCGAACAGGGCGCAGGCGTACTCGATGCCCCCCGCGACGCGGCCGGCCGTCTCGCCCAGGTGCAGCGTGAGGTCGAACTTGGCGACGCTGAGTTCTCCGCCGGCCGGGCCGGCCTGCAGCCCGTGCAGGGCCAGTTCGTCCTCGCCCTGGTTCTGCCAGGCGAACATCGCCTGGAACAGCGGGCTGTGGGCGCGGTTGCGCGCCGGGTTGACGATTTCCACGACCTGCTCGAACGGCAGGTCCTGGTGCTGCTGGGCGGCCAGCGTTTCCGCCTTCACCCGCCCCAGCAGTTCCACGCTGTCCGGGCTGCCGCCCAGGTCGATGCGCAGCGCCAGCGTGTTGACGAAGAAGCCGATCAGCCCCTCCACTTCCACGCGGGTGCGGTTGGCCACCGGCGTGCCGATCACCACGTCGTCCTGGCCCGACAGGCGGCCCAGCAGCGCCGCCCAGGCGGCCAGCAGCGTCATGTACAGGGTGGTGCCATGGCGCAGGCCCAAGGCCTTGAGGCCGGCGACCAGGGCGGCATCCAGCTCGAAGGCCACCATCGCGCCGCGGTGGTCCTGCAGCGCCGGGCGCGGATGGTCGGTGGGCAGCGCGAGGATCTCCGGCGCATCCGCCAGGCGGGCCTTCCAGTAGTCCTGCTGGCGCTGCAGCGCGCCGCCTTCCAGCCACTGGCGCTGCCAGGCGGCGTAGTCCGGGTACTGGATCGCGAGCGGCGGCAGCGGATCGTCCCGGCCCTGGGCGAACGCGCTGTACAGCGCGCCCAGCTCGCGCGCCAGCACGCCCATCGACCAGCCGTCCGACACGATGTGGTGCATGGTCAGCAGCAGCCAGTGCTCCTCGTCGCCCAGCGCCAGCAGGCGGCCGCGCACCAGGAGGCCTTGCGCAAGGTCGAACGCGTCGCCGGCCTCGGCGTCCGCCAGCGCGCGGGCTTCGGCCAGCGGGTCCGGGCTGCCGCGCAAGTCGTGTTCGCGCAGCGGCAGGCCGCTGCCGGCCGGCGCGAGATGCACCACCGGCTGGCCGTCGGCCACGGCGAAGCTGGCGCGCAGCGCCTCGTGCCGCGCGACGATGCGGTCCAGCGCGCGCCGCAGCGCGGCGCGGTCCAGCCGGCCGGCCAGCCGCAGCGCCAGCGGCATGTGGTAGGCGCGGCTGCCGGCATCCAGCTGCGCCAGGAACCACAGGCGCTGCTGCGCGAAGGACAGCGGCAGCGGCGCGTCGCGCGCCACCTGGCCGATGGCCGGCAGCGCGCTGGGCGCGGTGGCGCGCACCGCCTCGGCCATCGCGGCCAGGGTCCGGTGCGCGAACACCTCGTTCAGGGGCAGCTCGACGCCCAGGTCCTGGCGCAGCCGCGACATCAGCCGCACGGCCAGCAGCGAATGCCCGCCCAGGATGAAAAAGTCGTCGCGGCGCCCCGCGCGCTCGACGCCCAGGAGCTCGCACCACAGCCGCGCCAGCGTGGCCTCGGTATCGTTTTCCGGCGCCTCGTAGGCGCGCGCGGCGTAGGCCTCGGCCCCCGGCGCGGGCAGCGCGCGGCGGTCCAGCTTGCCGTTGGGCGTGAGCGGCAGCGCGTCGAGCGCGACGAAGGCCGCGGGCAGCATGTATTCCGGCAGCGTGGCCGCGAGGTGCGCGCGCAGCGCGATCGCGCGCTGCTGCGCCTGTTCGGCCTCGCCGCCGTCCGTGTGGCCGGAGGCCGTGGCGATAAAGCTGCTCCAGTCGAAATCGTCGCCGGCCTCCTGGGCCGCCTCGGTGTAGTAGGCCACCAGGCGCCGGTCGCCGGGCGTGTCCTCGCGCTCGACCACCACCGCCTCGCGCACCGAGGCGTGCTCGGCCAGCCGCGCCTCGATCTCACCCAGCTCGACCCGGTGGCCGCGCACCTTCACCTGCAGGTCGTTGCGGCCCAGGTAGACCAGGCTGCCGTCGTCGCGCTGGCGCGCCAGGTCGCCGGTGCGGTACATGCGCCCGCCGTGGAACGGGTCGGCCAGGAAGCGCTCCGCCGTCAGCGCGTCGCGGTTCAGGTAGCCGCGCGCCACGCTGTCGCCGGCCACGTAGATCTCGCCGGGCACGCCGGCGGGAACCGGCTCGCGGTGCGCGTCCAGCAGGTAGATGCGGGTGTTGGCGATGGGCCGGCCGATGCCCGGTGCGCCCTCGCCGGCATGGCATTCCTGCAGGCTGGCGCAGACCGTGGTTTCGGTGGGGCCGTAGGCGTTGATGAAGCGCCGGCCCGGCGCGAAGCGCTGCGCCACGGAAGCGGGGCAGGCTTCGCCGGCCACCACCATCGTGGTCATGCCGTCGAGGTTGGCCTCGGCCGGCAGGGCGGCCAGCACCGCGGGCGGCAATGTCGCGTGGGTGATGCGCTGCTCGCGCACGATGCCGGCGAGGGCCGGGCCGGCGAGCACGGCGGAAGGATCGGCCAGCACCAGGCAGGCGCCGCGGCACAGCGTGGTCATCAGCTCCGACACGCAGGCGTCGAAGCTCACCGAGGCGAATTGCAGCACGCGGCTGCCGGGTTCGATCGCGAACGCCTCGATCTGCGCATGCGTGAGGTTGCACACGCTGCGGTGTTCCACCATCACGCCCTTGGACTGCCCGGTGGACCCCGAGGTGTAGATGACGTAGGCGAGGTGCCGTGCGTGCAGACCGGTGTGTGCACGCGGCAAGTCGGCCGTGGCGTGGTGCGCCCAGGCCGATGCGTTGCCGAGGTCGACAGTCTCGCCCGCGTGCAGCCGCACCGGCGCCTCGCCGCCGGCCAGCAGCGCCACCGGCGCGCAGTCGCGCAGCATGAAGTCCAGCCGCGCTGCCGGATAGGCAGGGTCCAGCGGCACGAAGGCGCCGCCGGCCTTCAGGATGGCGAGCAGCCCGGTGACGAGGTCGAAGCCGCGCCCGGCGCAGATCGCCACGCGCGTGTCGGGGCCGACACCGAGCGTGCGCAGGTGGCGCGCCAGCCGGTTGGCCCGGGCGTTCAGCTCGGCATAGGTCAGCGTCACGTCGCCCTGCGCCAGCGCGACGGCGCCCGGCGTGGCCGCGACCTGCGCTTCGAACAGTTCGTGCGCGCACTGGTCGCGGTTGTAGTCGGTGCGCGTGGCGTTCCAGTCCACCAGCAGCTGCTGGCGTTCGGCCGCCGGCAGCACGTCCAGGCTGCGCAGCGGCGTGTCCGGGGCCTGCTCCAGCGCGGCGGCGAGTTCCGCCAGCGCCTTGCCCATGTAGGCGCACAGGCGCTGCGGGTCGAGGCTGGCGTCGGCGCGCGCCGTGAGGGCCAGGCCTTCTCCCAGGTCGTCCACCGTCATGGTGAACGGGTAGTTGGTGCGCTCCTCGGTGCCCAGCGCCTCGATGCCTTCCCAGGCCCGCAGTTCGTTGGCCGTGGGCGCGCGCGGCACCACGCTGTGCCGGTAGTTCAGCACGGCGCTGAACAGCGGCGCCGGCGCCGCCACGCCGCTGCAGCGTTGCGCGAGCGCCAGTGCCGCGTGCTCGTGGTGCAGCAGCCGGGTCAGCAGGGAATGGACGCCGCGCAGGCTGTCGCGCACGCCGGCGTCGCCGATGCGCACGCGCAGCGGCAGGGTGTTGATGAACAGGCCCAGTACGCGGTCGGCGCCGGCGCCGCCCTGCATGCGGCCGAACAGCAGCGTGCCGAACACCACGTCGTCGCGGCCGGCGCTGCGCGCCACCACCATGGCCCAGGCCAGATGGCACAGGCTGGCCACGCTCACCTGCGCGGCCAGCGCGCACTGGCGCAGGCGACGCGCCAGGGCGTCGTCCAGCGCCAGGCGGGCCTCGGCATTGGCCGAACCGTCGCCCTGCACATCGGCCAGGCCGAAGGGCGTGGTCGGCGCGTCGACGTCGCCCAGCATCTGGCGGAAGAAGGCCTCGTGCTCCGCCTCGGGCACGCCCAGGCGCGCCTGGGCGACGAAGTTGCGGAACGGCAGCGGCGCCGGCAGGCTGGCGGCCTGCCCCAGCATGTGGGCCTGGACTTCCTGCTGGATGATGTCCAGCGCCGTGTGGTCGATGGCCAGGTGGTGCACCAGCAGCAGCAGCACCCAGCGGCCGGCGCTGTCGTCGTGCGCGACGGCGATGCGCAGCAGCGGCGCCTGGCGCAGGTCGATGCGGTGGCGGTTGCGGTCGAAGCGGCTGCGCAGCTGGTCTTCCACGGAGCCGTCCGCGGCGTCGAGCACCAGCGTCTCGGCGACCAGGGGCGCCTTGCGCCACACCACCTGCACCGGCTCCGGCAGGTCCTCCCACACCACGGCGGAGCGCAGGATGTCGTGGCGGTCGACCACCGCCTGCACCGCCTGCACGAAGGCGTCCACCTGCGCGCGGTGCGCGAAGCGGAACAGCGTGGGCATCAGGTAGGCATCGCCCGCGCGCGCCATCAGGTGGTGGAACAGCATGCCCTGCTGCAGGGGAGCGAGCGGGTAGATGTCCTGCACGTTGGCCGCGCCGCCCGGAACCGTGGCGACGACGGCGTCGACCTGCGGCTGGGTGAGCTGCACCAGCGGCAGCATGGCGGACGTGATCGCCTGTGCGTCCGTGGGAATGGCGTTGGGCGGCACTTCCACCGTCGCCGACCGGCCCGGCTGGTAGCCGCCTCCGCGGATCAAATCGATCAGGGCCGGCTTGTTGTCGCGGATCAGGTGCACCAGGGCGGCATCCTGCAGCGCCTGTTTCTTGCCCTGCACGACGAGCTGGCCGTCCCGCACGGACAGCGCGACACCCTGGTCCTGGAGGTGCTCCAGCAGTTCGAGGACGTTCACAGGGTGATCTCCATTTCTTCGACGGCCGCGGCGAAGGCCGCGAGCGTGGGTGTGACGAACAGCGAGCGCACGTCGACCGACAGGCCTTGCTGTCGCAGGCCCTCGATCATTCGGATCACCAGCAGCGAATGCCCGCCCAGGGCGAAGAAGCTGTCGTGCCGCCCGACGCGCTCGACCTGCAGCAGCTCGGCCCAGAGGGACGCAAGCAGCGTCTCCGTCTCGCCGGCGGGTGCTTCGTAGCGCGTGTGGGCGAAGGCCAGGCCATCGGGCGCGGGCAGGGCCTTGCGGTCGAGCTTGCCGTTGGGCGTGAGGGGAAAGGCGTCCAGCTGCACGAAGGCGGCGGGGACCATGTAGTCGGGCAGGAGGGTGG
>JAZKIV010000074.1:0-5606 GCA_040384685.1 Pseudomonadota bacterium
AGTTCTTCCACCGTGTAGTTCACCGAGTCGGCGATGGCGCCGGTGATGTCCTCGGTCACGGTGGCTTCCTGCGTCAGGTCGCCCTCGGCGACCGACTGCAGTTCGTTCATCAATCGCAGAATGGCCGCCTGGTTGGCGTCGTTCACGCGCTTGGCTTCCTGCTCCTGGCGCTCGGCTTCCTGGCGCTGCGATTCCGCCACCTGCTGGCGGCGGCGGCTGTCCTGCAGCTGCACGTAGGCGAGGCCGAAGGCGCACAGGATGGCGAAGATCGAGGAGATCGCCAGCGCGATCAGCGCGCCGGCGCCCAGGCCGGTCTGCGCGGACAGCTTGCCCTGCAGGTCTTCCAGCGCGCGGCGCAGCGGTTCGGAGTCGGCAATGATGGCCGACTGCGCTTCACGCGCGGACACCAGGCCCTGCAGGTTGCCCAGGATGGCGCCGGCCTGCGAGCGGGTCTGTTCGTACAGCTTCATCAGCGCGTCCAGCCGCTCGCGCGTCTGCGCGTCCTTGGAGGCCTGCAGGCGCAGCTCGGGGCTGCCGTCCAGCAGGCCCTGCGCGATTTCCTTGAACGAGTTCAAGTCCTTGCCCAGCAGGAACACGGCCTCGGGCGACACGCCTTCCATGGTCAGGAATTCGTTGGCCGATTTACCGATCCGCTGGGTCAGCATCACCAGCTGGCCGGCGGCGGAAATCTCGGCCGGCGGCGCGTTCTGCTGCAGCTTGAGCGAGGACACCGTCTCGGCGATTTCCAGCAGGTCCGACGACTGGCGGTTGATGGTGCGCAGGGCGTTGCCCACCTGCGTCAGGATCTTCTCCTGGCCGATCACGGTGCCCGCGTTCTTCTCGGCGCGCTCCATCATCGGAACGATCTTGTCGACGTCGGCCTGCAGGTCCGGCGCCACCGGCTGCAGGCGCAACTGCTCGTCGCCGCCCTTCAGGCCGCGCACCGTCTTGGCCAGCACGCCGGTCGCTTCCTTCACGTCCGGGAAGGCCTGCGCGCTGCCCACCAGCGCCTGCGACACCGACTTGGCAAGGCGCTGCGACTGCATCAGCGACTGGCCGGTACCCGCCACCTGCTGGGCGACCTTGTCGGCCTGGTTGACCGCGAAGATGGCCACGCCGAACAGCACGGCCAGCGCGACCACCAGCGCGGCGAACAGGATGCGCTGGTGGCTGGCGGTGCTGCGCCGCCCGAGCAGCGGCACCGCGATGGTTTCGGCGCCGGCCGGTTCGTCCGCCGACAGCGAATCGACCGAGGCGTCGTTGCCGGCGTCGCCGGCGCGCGGCGGCACGGCGGAAATGCCCTGGGTGCTGCCCAGGTTGCCCGCAGCCGGGTCCAACGAGGCATCGGGCATGGCCAGGCTGAGCGCGTCCGCCGAATCGGATTCCGCGGGTTTCTTGGAAAAGAGGTTCTTCAGTGTGTCGGCGACAGACATGGTGGCAAGCCTTCCGGGGAGAACGAGATGAGCGCTATGCGCTGATGCTCAGGAATTGGGGTTGCTGAGACAGCGCCTGGAGGTTGATTTCCTGCCAATACGCGCCGCTGGCATCGGTGTAGCCGCTGCCGAAATAATCAGGGGACCCCTCGGGGGCTTCGGACGAAGATGCGAAGGCGTCGAGGCCGCGCAGGCCGGCCAGCCGGTCGATCAGCAGCGCGCAGTTGACGTCCAGCATCGTGTTCAGCGCGACCAGCCGGGATTCGGCGCGGCCGGCGTCGGAGCGCTGCACGGGCAGCTTGCCGCCGACGAAGCTGGCCAGGTCGATCACGCCGTACAGGCCGCCGCGCAGGTTGGCCACGCCCAGGAACCAGGCGCGCGTGTAAGGCACGGCCTGGGTCGCGGCGAACGGGAAGATCTCGCCCGACTGGGCGAGCGGGAACAGGTACTTGCGGCTCGCTGCTTCCACGGCCAGCCAGGAGGCCTGCACGCCTTCGGTGCGGGCTGCCTGCAAGCGGCCGGCCAGTCGGCTTTGCAGCTCGCGGAGGGCTTCGCGGTTGGCCATGGGTCTGCCGTGCGGGTTCGCGGTTCGGTCAGCCCAGGGCCCGGATCTTCGCCATCAGTTCGTCGGCGTCGATCGGCTTGGTGATGTAGTCGCGCGCGCCCTGGCGCATGCCCCACACACGGTCGGTTTCCTGGTTCTTGCTGGTGCACATGATGATCGGCACGTCCGCATAGAGCGGGTCGCGCGTGATGGCGCGCGTGAGCTGGAAGCCGTTCTGGCCGGGCATCACCACGTCCATCAGGATCAGGTCCGGCTTTTCCTCGGCCAGCTTGCGGAAGGTGTCGTCCGCGTTCTCCGCCGTCTTCACGGCGAACCCGCTTTTCTGCAGCAGGTCCGTCATGAACATCAGCTCCGTCTTCGAGTCGTCCACGACGAGCACTTTTCTGATGGCCATCTTTTTTACTCCTTCTCGCGCTTACTGCTTGGCCGCGCCGAACTGCTGCACCGTCTGCAGCAGCTGGTCTTTGGTGAAAGGTTTGGTGAGGTAGTCCTGCGAACCGACCATGCGCCCGCGCGCCTTGTCGAACACGCCGTCCTTGGACGAGAGCATGACGACCGGGACACCGGCGAACTTGGCGTTGCGCTTGATGATCGCGCAGGTCTGGTAGCCGTCCAGGCGGGGCATGAGGATGTCGCAGAAGATCAGGTTCGGCTGATAGTCGTTGACCTTGGCCAGCGCATCGAAACCGTCTTCGGCCAGCATCACTTCGTGGCCGCCCTGCTTCAGGAAAATCTCTGCACTGCGCCGGATGGTGTTGCTGTCATCGATCACCAACACCTTCAATCCAGTCGTGCTCACTTGGCGCTGCTCCTCAACATTTGTAACTGCTTCAGCGGGGCTGCATTGCCGGATTTGTAACGGCGCGCCCCCTTAAATCTGCACCATCTCGAAGTCTTCCTTGCGCGCGCCGCATTCGGGGCAAGTCCAGTTCATCGGGACTTTTTCCCATGGGGTGCCGGGTGCGATGCCGTGGTCGGGTGCTCCCGCCGCCTCATCGTAGATCCACCCGCAGATCAGACACATCCATGTTTTTGTTTCAGTCACAGCTTAAAGGCCCTTGGCATAGAATGCAACGATTGTATCGAGGCCCTTTGTGCAGCATCGCACAGCGTGACAACGCGCCGAAGATCCAGGCCTATGACAAACCCGAGTCCACCGAGCGCAACGCCCAGCGAAGACGATAACTCTAACGCTGAGCTGGCCGGTCCGGCGTGCGTCATGACGTTCAACGCGAGCGATCCGAGCGGCGCGAGCGGCCTCGCCGCCGACATCACCGCCATCGCCTCGGTCGGTGCCCATCCCCTGCCCATCGTCACCGGCGCGTACGCACGCGACACCGCCGAAGTGTTCGACCATTTCGCGCTCGACGAGGACGCCGTCGCCGAGCAGGCGCGCAGCATCCTCGAGGACGTGCCGGTGCAGGTGATCAAGGTGGGTTTCCTCGGCAGCCCCGAGTCGGTGAGCGCGGTGGCCGAGATCGCCGCCGACTACGCCGACGTGCCGCTGATCGCCTACATGCCCAGCCTGTCGTGGTGCGAGGAAGGCCTGGCCGACCTGTACCTCGACGCGTTCCGCGAGCTGATGCTGCCGCAGACCACCGTGTTGGTCGGAAACCACAGCACCCTGTGGCGCTGGCTGCTGCCGGAGTGGAGCAGCGAGCGCAGCCCGAGCGCGCGCGACATCGCCAAGGCCGCCTCCGACATGGGCGTGCCCTACACGCTGGTGACCGGCGTGCCGCTGCCCGACCAGTTCATCGACAACGTGCTGGCGACGCCGCAGGCGGTGCTCTCCAGCCAGAAATTCGAGCGCTTCGACGCCATGTTCTCCGGCGCCGGCGACACGCTGTCGGCGGCGCTCGCTGCGCTGATCGCCGGCGGCGCGGACCTCACCGCCGCGGCCAGCGAAGCGCTCGGCTACCTCGACCGCTGCCTCGACGGGGGCTTCCGCCCCGGCATGGGCAACGTGATCCCCGACCGCATGTTCTGGGCGCAGCCCGAAGGCGACGCCGAGGAGGACGACGCGCCCGCCGGCGAAGCGCGCGGCGGCACCCCGGACGTCTTCGATCTTCCTGCCCATGACACAAAGCATTGACCGCAACCAGCAGCTGTTCGACCGCGCCCGCGCGCTGATTCCCGGCGGCGTGAATTCGCCGGTGCGCGCCTTCCGCGCGGTGGGCGGCACGCCGCGCTTCGTGCAGCGCGCGCAGGGCGCCTACTTCTGGGACGCCAACGGCAAGCGGCACATCGACTACATCGGCTCCTGGGGGCCGATGATCCTGGGCCACGGCCATCCGGCCGTGGTGGAGGCGGTGCAGCGCGCGGTGCTGGACGGCTTCTCCTTCGGCGCGCCGACCGAGCGCGAGGTGCAGCTGGCCGAGGAGATCATGCGGCACCTGCCCTCGGTGCAGATGCTGCGCCTGGTCAGCTCGGGCACCGAGGCGGCGATGAGCGCGATCCGGCTGGCGCGCGGCGCCACCGGGCGCAGCCTGCTGATCAAGTTCGAGGGCTGCTACCACGGCCATGCCGACGCGCTGCTGGTGAAGGCCGGCTCGGGCCTGGCGACCTTCGGCCATCCGACTTCCGCCGGCGTGCCCGCCGAGGTGGTGCAGCACACGCTGGTACTGGAGTACAACAACGTCGAGCAGCTGGAGCAGTGCTTCGCCGAGCACGGCGACGCCATCGCCTGCCTGATGCTCGAGCCGATCGCCGGCAACATGAACTTCGTGCGCGCCAGCGTGCCCTTCATGCAGCGCTGCCGCGAGCTGTGCACGCGGCATGGCGCGCTGCTCGTGCTGGACGAAGTGATGACCGGATTCCGCGTCGCGCTGGGCAGCGCACAAAGCCTGTATGCGTCGAAAATTCCCGGCTTTGCGCCCGACCTCACGGTGCTGGGCAAGGTGATCGGCGGCGGCATGCCGCTGGCCGCATTCGGCGGCCGGCGCGACGTGATGGAGCAGCTGGCGCCGCTCGGGCCGGTCTACCAGGCGGGCACCTTGTCGGGCAATCCGGTGGCCACGGCATGCGGTCTGGCCACTTTGCAACAGATCGGGGAACCGCGATTTTTTCACGCGCTGGCGTCGCGCACGCGCAACCTGGTGGACGGATTGAGCGAAGCGGCGCGTGCCGAAGGCGTCGACTTCAGCGCCGACTGCGAAGGCGGCATGTTCGGATTTTTTCTTTTGCCGCAGTTGCCGCAAAACTACGGTGCCGTGATGAAAAGCGATGCCCCGCGCTTCGGGCGCCTGTTCCACGGGCTGCTGGATCGCGGCGTCTACATCGCGCCGGCGCTGTATGAGGCGGGGTTCGTCAGTTCAGCGCATACGGAGCAGGACATCGCGGAGACGGTTGCTGCGGCGCGCGAGGTGTTCGCGGAGCTGCGCTCGTAACGGATGGACAGCGGCCGGTGGCCCGGGGTGGGTCATTGGGGCACTCCAGCCCCTCACCCCAACCCTCTCCCCAGAGGGGAGAGGGAGTCGGTCATCTCCCCGGGGAAAGCACAGGCGAGTCAAAACGCCACGTGGAGGGCGGCGGTCGGGGTGCCCGGGCGCAGGGGCCATTCGCAATGGGATGGACGCTCCCACCCTAAACGGCATCGAAGTGCCAAAGTG
>JAZKIV010000075.1:0-32884 GCA_040384685.1 Pseudomonadota bacterium
AGGTCTGCATGTTCACGCCCAGCAGCACGCCGAACCAGATCAGGTCGATGCCCAGCTTCTCGGCCACCGGCGCCAGCAGCGGCACCACGATGAACGACAGCTCGAAGAAGTCGAGGAAGAAGGCCAGCAGGAAGATCAGGATGTTCACCACGATCAGGAAGCCCAGCTGGCCGCCCGGCAGGCCGGTCAGCAGGTGCTCCACCCAGCGCGGCCCGTCCACCCCCTGGAACACCAGGCTGAACACGGTGGAGCCGATCAGGATGAACACCACGAAGCACGACAGCTTGGTGCTGGTGTTGAGCGCCTGCTTGAGCAGCGAGAAGCTCAAGCGCTTACGCGCCACAGCCATGATCAGCGCGCCCAGCGCGCCCATGGCGCCGCCTTCGGTGGGCGTGGCGATGCCCAGGAAGATGGTGCCCAGCACCAGGAAGATCAGCAGCAGCGGCGGGATCAGCACGAAGGTCACGCGCTCTGCCATGCGCGACAAGAGGCGCAGCCGCAGCAGCTTGTTCACCACCGCGATCAGGAACGCGAGCAGCACGCCGGCGCACAGCGACACCACCAGGGTTTCGTCGAACGGCACCAGGCCCGGATCGCCGCCCTTCCACCAGCCGACCACGCGCGCCCAGTTCTTGCCCAGCGTGACGGCGGAGGCGGCGGAGACGATGGTCAGGATCAGCAGCGACAGCAGGCCGGCCTTGCCGTTGTCCTCGCGGATGGTGCGCGCCTCCAGCGGCAGCGCCGGCGCCCATTTCGGCTTGAACAGCGCCACCAGGATCACGTAGCCGGCGTACATGCCGGTCAGCATGAAACCGGGGATGAACGCGCCCTTGTACATCTCGCCCACGCTGCGGCCCAGCTGGTCGGCCAGCACGATCAGCACCAGCGAGGGCGGGATGATCTGCGCGAGAGTCCCCGACGCCGCGATCACGCCCGAGGCGAGCCGCCGGTCGTAGCCGTAGCGCAGCATGATGGGCAGCGAGATCAGGCCCATGGAGATCACCGAAGCCGCCACCACGCCGGTGGTGGCCGCGAGCAGGGCGCCGACGAAGATCACCGCCAGCGCCAGGCCGCCGCGCACCGGGCCGAACAGCTGGCCGATGGTGTCCAGCAGGTCCTCGGCCATGCCGCTGCGCTCGAGGATCAGGCCCATGAAGGTGAAGAACGGAATGGCCAGCAGCGTGTCGTTCTGCATGATCCCGTAGATGCGCAGCGGCAGCGCCTGCAGCAGCGACTCGGGCAGCACGCCCAGTTCGATGCCGACGAAGCCGAAGAACAGGCCGCAGGCGGCCAGGCTGAACGCAACCGGAAAGCCGATCAGCAGGAAGGCGATCAGGCCCAGGAACATCAACGGCGCGAGGTTCTGGATGATGAACTGCATGTGGGGTCTCCTCGTTTTTCTTCAGGCCGCGCTCACAGGCGGCCCTGCTGTTCCTGCAGGCGGCGCAGCTCCTCGGCCAGCTCCTCCTCGGGCGTCTTTTCGATCTTCTTGGCCGTGGGGTCCTCGATCAGGCCGCGCAGGAAGGCCACACGCTTGATCAGCTCCGACACCGCCTGCAGCAGCAGCAGCGCGAAGCCCAGGGGCATCATCAGGTAGACCGGCCAGCGGATCAGGCCGCCGGCGTTCTGCGACATCTCGCCCGAGCGGAAACCCTGAAGGAAGAACGGAACGCCGAAGTACAGGATGACGATGCACATCGGCAGCAGGAACAGGGTGAAGCCGAGCACGTCGATCCAGATCTGCGCGCGTTTGGACAGCCGGCTGTACACCACGTCGATCTTCACGTGCTCGCCGTTGAGCAGGGTGTAGCCGGAGGCCAGAAGGAAGGCCGCGGCGAACAGGTACCACTGCACTTCGAGGTATGCGTTGGAGCTGGTGTTGAGGAACTTGCGCACCAGCGCGTTGATGGCGCTGATGATGGTGGACCCGAGAATCAGCCAGATGACCCAGCGGCCGACGAAGGCGTTGAGCCCGTCCACGGCCTTAGATAACTGCAGCAGCGCGCGCATCGAGTATGTCTCCGGGATGTGAAGCCGAAAGGCCCGCTGAAACGGGCACGAATGACGGAAATATAAGAAGGAAATTCTAGAAGCGGGGCTTCGCCGCAACCTGACAGCATCGTGACGATGGGGCCGCAATGCATTGGGGATAACACCTGTAACGATAATGCAGCGATGACGCCTGGCACCGACACTGCTTCCATCGATGCGCCCGAGACGCGCGGCGCGGGGCGCGATCTGCTCTCGCTGGCGCTGATGGACGCGCGCAACCACACGCTGTACCTGCTGCGCGATTTCGAGGAGGCGCTGGGCCCCGCGCTGGAGCTGCAGCGCGCGCCCCGCATGCTGCCGCCGGCCTGGAGCATCGGCCATGCGGGCTGGCTGGCCGAGGCCTGGATCGGGCGCAATCCGCAGCGCGGGCTGGGCGCGGCCTGCCCGCCCGACGCCGTGCGGCTGGCGTCGATCGACCCGCAAAGCGACGGCTGGTTCGATCCGCTGCTGGTGTCGCCGGCGCAGCGCTGGGAGGTGGCGCTGCCGCCTCTGCACCAACTCAGGGCCTACCTGCTGGAAACCCTGGAGGACACGCTGGAACTGCTGGAGAAGGCCCAACCCGACGACGCCAGCCTGTATTTCTTCCGCATGGCGCTGTTCCACGAGGACCTGCGCGGCGAGCAGCTGGTGGCGCTGGCCCAGCAGGCCGGCGTGGCGCTCGGCCTGCCCATGCCGCCGGGCGCGCAGCCGCGCGCGCCGCTATCGGTGCCGGCGGTGCGCTGGCGCCTGGGCTGGGACGCGCCGGGCTTCGCGCTGGACGTGGAGCGTGGCTGCGAGGAGGTGGCCGTTCCCGAGTTCGAGATCGATGCGCAGCCGGTCGGCTGGGCGCAGTACGTGGAATTCATCGCCGAGGGCGGCTACGACCGGCCGGAGCTGTGGGATGCGCGCGGCTGGCGCTGGCTGCAGGCCCAGGCCGCCGAGGACGGGCGGCGCGCGCCCCGCTACGTGGAGCAGATCGGCGTGGGCAGCGGCGCGGTGCTGCAGACGCTGTTCGGCCGGCCGGCCCGCATGGGCGGCACGCAGAACGTCACGCACGTGAGCTGGTGGGAAGCCGACGCCTACGCGCGCTGGGCCGGCCGGCGCCTGCCGACCGAGGTGGAGTGGGAAGTCGCGGCGCACCAGGCGGTGCGCCGCGGCTTCCGCTGGGGCGAGGTGCGCGAGTGGACGGCCGGCACGCTGCGGCCCTGGACCGGTTTCACGCCGGCGCCCTGGGGCGTGCAGGCCGAACTCGATGCGCGCCTGATGTTCGGCCACGCGCGGGTGCTGCGCGGGGCGAGCTGGGCCAGCCGGGCGCGGATGCGGCATCCGAAGGCGCGGTTCTGGGCGCTGCCGGAGCAAGACGAGGGCTTTGTGGGGTTTCGCACCTGCGCGGCTTGAGTTGCCGCTTCTCTCGTTGCCTGGGTGGCAGCGGCCGGCGGCCGGGGTGGGCCAGGCTCCGGGATCACGCTCGCGGGCGTCGGCCCTGACTGTTGGAGATCACGTCGTCAACACCGCCGTACCGCGCACCCTCCGTGGCAACCGCGAATGGCCCCTGCGCCTGGCCCACCCCGACCACCGGCCGCACGTGGCGTGATGCCACTCGTCATGGACCTCCGTGTCGTCGGGACGCACGCAAAAGGTCATGACAGCCGTCACGCGTGACGGAAGCGGACAACATAGTCGTCCCCATCGAGATGGACAACTTCTCCGATCAGCTCGGGCCTGACGTCGAATTCCTTCTTCAACTTGCTTGCGTCTTCTCCCGCCTCCACCCTTGCAATGTCACTGGTGCTGACGACCACCAGCCGTACTCGGCGTCCTTCCATCCTTGCCTTCTCAAGGTTTTCACGAAATTCGTTCTTCCCCGGTCCCTTCCAACGCGAAGTCGACCCAAAGTACTCTGCGCAGCCGTCTGGGCCTTTACGGTAGTGATGTGCCCATTGGCTTATCACCAGCTCGCCGTGCGGTGTCCAACCTGAAACCGACCACATGCGGTTGCGCAGGGGCGCTCCGTATCGAGCGAATGATTCAGTAAGACTCAGGCTTGCCATCTTGATCTGTATCCAGTCAATGCTCAACGCTTCTTCGGCGGCAGATCCCACCAGGGCAGCTGCCCCCGAAGGCTGAGCACCTCGCCGCTGCGCCAGGGCGCATACCCCGGCAAACCTTTCAACTCCTCCTGCCACGCCGCGCCTTGCAGCCATTGCCGCAGCGCCTGCGTGGCCGGCAGCTCCAGCACGTCTTTCAGGCACACCAGGTGGTAGTGCTCGTGGGCCAGCGGCACGAAGTCCAGCCCGCGCGATCGCGCCGTCGCCTCGATGCCCAGGGCGGCGTCCGCGCTGCCTGCGGCCACGGCCTGCGCCACTGCGCTGTGCGAGGGCTCGGCACTCGCGTAGCCGGCGATGTCCTGCGGCGCCAGGCCTGTGCGGGCCAGTAGTTCGTCCAGCAGCAGCCGCGTGCCGCTGCCGAGTGCCCGGTTGGCGAAGCGCGCGCCGCGTGCCGCCACGTCGGCCAGCGTGCGCAGCGCCAGCGGATTGCCCGGCGCGACCAGCAGGCCCTGGCTGCGCCGCGCGAAGCCGATCAGCTTGTGGCGCCCCGGCCGCAGCAGCGGCTGGTAGGCGGCGCGCGCCAGCGGCGCGCCGCCGGCGGGCTCGACCACGTGGAAGCCGGCGATGGCGCAGCGGCCTTCGTTGAGCGCGGCGATGGCGTCCACGCTGCCGCAAAAGCGGATGTCCAGGTGCAGCCGCGCCGTGGCGGCGGCGCGCTCGCGCAGCAGCGACAGCGCGTCGTCGTGGCTGGCGTAGAGCGTGAGCACCTGCGCCGTGGCGTCGAAGGCGACGGCCAGCACGCGTTCGAGCTCGGCGTGCAGCGCCTCGATCTGCGGCGCGAGACGCGCCTGCGCCTGCCGCTCGGCCCACAGCAGCTTCTCGCCGAACAGCGTGAGCCGGGCCGGCTGGCCCTTCTCCCAGACGATCAGCGCCTGCCCGAGCTCGGTTTCCCAGCGCTTGAGCTCGCCCCACACGTGGCGGTACGACAGGCCCATCGCCTTGGCCGCACCGGAGATCGAGCCTTGCGCCTGTACCGCCTGCAGCAGGTCCATCAGGGCGTTGCGGATCGCGCCCGGCGCGCGCTCGCGGCGGGCGGCCAGGGCATAGGAGAGCTCGACGTGGCGCACCGCCGGAGTATGCCTATGGGCCCGCAGGCAACGGATCGCGCGTATGCATCCGGCTTCATAGCTCGCTAGCCCCCATGCCTCGCGCGCGGCGTGCGCCTTAGCATCCGCACCGATGCCCGCCTTCGCCGACAGCGCCGCCACCGCCTTGCACCTGCTGGCCGGCGCCGACCCCATGCTGCTGTCCATCGTCGCGCGTTCGCTGGCGGTCAGCAGCCTGGCCTGCGTGCTTGCCTGCGGTTTCGGCCTGCTGCTGGGCGGCTGGCTGGCGGTGGCCCGTTTCGCCGGCCGCGGCGCGCTGCTGGCGCTGCTCAACACCTTGCTGGCACTGCCCTCGGTGGTGGTCGGCCTGGCGATCTACCTGCTGCTCTCGCGCTCCGGCCCGCTGGGCTTCCTGGGCTGGCTGTTCTCTTTCCAGGCCATGGTGCTGGCGCAGGCGGTGCTGGTGCTGCCGGTGTGCATGGCGCTGACGCGCCAGGTGGTGGAGGACGCCGACCGCGCGCATGGCGAGCAGCTGCGCTCGCTGGGCGCGGGCAACGCCCTGCGCAGCCTGCTGCTGGCCTGGGACGAGCGCTATGCGCTGGTCACGGTGCTGCTGGCCTGCTTCGGCCGCGCGGTGTCCGAGGTGGGCGCGGTGATGATCGTGGGCGGCAACATCGACGGCTTCACCCGCGTGATGACCACCGCCATCGCGCTGGAAACCAGCAAGGGCGACCTGCCGCTGGCGCTCGCGCTCGGGCTGGTGCTGCTGGGCGTGGTGCTGCTGCTGAATGCGCTGATCGCCGCGGTGGCGCGCTGGCGCGGCGCCGCGCTCGACCGGCCGGCGGCGCTGGAGGGCGCGGTGGCATGAGCCCCGCCCGGCCGCCCGAAGGGGCTCATACCGCAATGCGAAGCATGGAGGTTTTCCATTGAGCGGTCTGGTGCAGCTGAGCCAGGTCGGCCTGTCGTTCGGCGCAGTGCGCGCGCTGCGGGGCGTTGACCTGCGCATCGCGCGCGGCGAACGCATCGCGCTGATCGGCGCCAACGGCTGCGGCAAGAGCACGCTGCTGCGCGTGGTGCACGGGCTGCTCAAGCCCGGCGCCGGCTCTGTGCTGCGCGACGGCGGCATGCGCCAGGCCATGGTGTTCCAGCGGCCGTTCGTGCTGCGCGCCTCCGCCATGGTGAACGTGGCGCTCGGCGTGTGGCTGCGCGGCGAGCGCTGGAGCGACGCCAAGGCGCGCGCGCTGCTGGCGCTCGGGCGCGTCGGCCTGGGAGAGGTGGCATCGCGCAACGCGCGTTTTCTCTCCGGCGGCCAGCAGCAGCGGCTGGCGCTGGCGCGCGCCTGGAGCCTGCACCCCGACATGCTGCTGCTGGACGAACCCACCTCCAGCCTGGACCCGCATGCCAAGCGCGAGGTCGAGGCGCTGATGGCCGAGTTCGCCGACAGCGGCATGACGCTGGTGTTCGCCAGCCACAACCTGGGCCAGGTCAAGCGCCTGGCCACGCGCGTGGTCTACCTGGAGCAGGGCCGCGTGCTGGCCGACCTGCCGGTGCGGGAATTTTTTCATGGACCGCTGGCGCAGACCTCGCGCGAGGCGGACCTGTTCGTTCGAGGAGAGCTGGGTTGACGATCTGGACACGCATTGCATTGCTGGCCGTGTGGGCGGCCGCGGCATCGGCTTCGGCCGAAACCATCACCATGGCATCGACCACGTCGACCGAGCAGTCGGGCCTGTTCGGCCACCTGCTGCCGGAATTCAGGAAGGCCACCGGCGTCGACGTGAAGGTGGTGGCGGTGGGGACAGGCCAGGCAATCGACATGGCGCGACGCGGCGATGCCGACGTGCTGTTCGTGCACGACCAGCCGGCCGAGGAGAAGTTCGTGGCCGAGGGCTTCGCGCCGAAGCGCTACCCGGTCATGTACAACGACTTCGTGCTGGTCGGGCCGAAAGCCGATCCCGCCGGCACGCGCGGCCGCGACATCGTCGAGGCGCTGAAGAAGATTGCCGCCACGAACGTGGCTTTCGTCTCGCGCGGCGACAAGAGCGGCACGCATGCGGCGGAGCTGCGCTACTGGGGCATGGCCGGCGCGGCGCAGGCCAGGGGCGGTGGCTACAGGGAATGCGGCTGCGGCATGGGGCCGGCGCTGAACATCGCGTCGTCGGCCAACGCCTATGTGCTGGCGGACCGTGGCACCTGGCTCAGCTTCAAGAACCGCGGCGACCTGGCCGTGCTGGTGGAAGGCGATGCGCGCCTGTTCAACCAATACGGCGTGATGGCGGTGAGCGCGGCGAAGTTTCCGCACCTGAAGGCGGCCGAGGCGCAGAAGTTCGTGGATTGGGTGATTTCTCCCGCGGGACAGAGTGTCGTTGCTTCCTACCGCATCGGCGGCGAACAGCTGTTTTTCCCGAACGCGGGAAAGTAGTTTCCTATTCGACCAGCGCCGCCGATTTCACCTGTGCCCACACCGTCAGCCCGGGCGCGAGCGCCAGCGCGTGCGCGGCGCGGGCCGTGATGCGCGCCAGCAGCAGCGCGTCGCCGCAGGCCAGCTGCACCATCGCCTGCGAGGCATGCCCTCCCGGCGCGACCGCCCGCACCACGCAGGCCAGCACGTTCTGGATGCTGCTGCCTTCGGCCGGCGGCCGGGCCGCGATGCTCACGTCGCGCGCCAGCACCCGCACCCGCACGCGCTGTCCAAGGACCAGGCCGCTGTCGGCGACCCACAGCGCGCCGCCCGGAAACGCGATGCGCGCCAGGTGCCAGGGCGTGTCGCGCTCCTCCACAGTGCCTTCCAGCACCGCGGCCGCGTCGTCGCCGCGCAGTCCCGGCAGGTCGGTGCGCGCCAATGTCTCGGCCAGCGGCCCGGAGGCGGCGACGCGTCCCGCATCCAGCACCACCAGGTGGTCGGCCAGCCGCGCCACCTCGTCGGCGGCATGGCTCACGTACAGCACCGGGATGTCCAGCTCGCGGTGCAGGCGCTCCAGGTAGGGCAGCACCTCGCCCTTGCGCCGCGTGTCCAGCGCCGCCAGCGGCTCATCCATCAGCAGCAGCCGCGGGCTGGCCGCCAGCGCCCGCGCGATGGCCACGCGCTGGCGCTCGCCGCCCGACAGCGTGCCGGGGCGGCGCTCCATCAGCGCGCCGATGCCCAGCAGCTCCACCGCCTGCTCCAGCGCCACGCGCCGCGCCGCGGCCGGCACGCGCCTGCGGCCGTAGTCCACGTTGGCGCGCACGCTCAGGTGCGCAAACAGGCTGGCCTCCTGGAACACGTAGCCGAGCGCGCGCAGGTGCGTCGGCACGAAGATGCCGCGCGCGTCGTCCTGCCAGGCCTCACCTTGCACGCGCAGGTGGCCGGCCGCGCGCGTGAGCCCGGCGACCGCGCGCAGGATGGTGGTCTTGCCGCAGCCCGAGGGGCCGAACAGCGCGCTGATGCCGCGGCCGGGCAGGTCCAGTTGCACGTCGAGCGCGAAGCCGGGATAGGCCAGCCGGAACGCGGCGTCGATGCGTTCCATCAGCGCCGCCGCCCGGTCGGGTTGAACGCGTACAGCGCCAGCAGCACGGTGAAGGAGAACACGAGCATGAAGCCGGCCAGCCGGTGCGCGTCGGCGTACTCCAGCGCTTCCACGTGGTCGAAGATCTGCACCGACACCAGGCGCGTCTGGCCCGGGATGTTGCCGCCCACCATCAGCACCACGCCGAACTCGCCCACCGTGTGCGCGAAGCCCATCACCGCGGCGGTGAGGTAGCCGGGCCGCGCCAGCGGCAGCGCCACGCTGAAGAAGGCATCCAGCGGGCCGGCGCGCAGCGTGGCCGCGGCTTCCAGCGGCCGCTCGCCGATGGCCTCGAAGGCGTTGTGCAGCGGCTGCACCACGAAAGGCAGCGAATAGAACACCGAGGCCACCACCAGCCCGGTGAAGGTGAACGGCAGCAGGCCCCAACCGAGCGCCTGCGTCGCCTGCCCGAGCGGGCCCTGCGGGCCCAGCGCCACCAGCAGGTAGAAGCCCAGCACCGAGGGCGGCAGCACGAAGGGCAGCGCCACCAGCGCCGCCACCGGCGTCTTGGCCCGGGAGCGGGTGCGCGCCAGCCACCACGCGAGCGGCGTGCCCAGCAGCAGCAGAATCAGCGTGACCAGCCCGGCCAAGCGGAAGGTCAGCGCGATGGCGGCGATGTCGGGCTCGGTCAGCACGTCACAGGTCGTAGCCGTAGGAGCGGATCAGCGCCTGGATGCGTTCGGATTTCAGCAGCGCGACCAGCGCGGCGGCGGCCGGGTTGTCCCTGGCGCGCGGCAGCAGCACGGCGTCCTGCACGATGGGGTCGTACAGCGCGGGCGGCACCACCCACAGCGAGCCGCCCTTGAGCTTGCCGCCTTCCAGCACCTGCGACATCGCGAGAAAGCCGAGTTCGGCGTTGCCGGTGGCCACGAAGCTGTAGGCCTGGCCCAGGCTCTCGCCGTACACGAGTCGCGGCGCCAGCGCCTCGGCCAAACCCAGCTTGCCCAGGGCCTGCATCGCCGCCGCGCCGTAGGGCGCGAGCTTGGGCTGCGCCACGGCCAGCTTGCGGAAGGTGCCGGTCTTGAGCACCTGGCCCGCGCCATCGACCAGGCCGGGCTGCGGCGACCACAGCACCAGCTTGCCCCTGGCGTACGTGAAGCGGCTGCCCGGCACCGTCAGGCCGTCCTTCTCCAGCCGGGCGGGCGTCTCGTCGTCGGCGGCGAGGAACAGGTCGAACGGCGCGCCGCCGCGGATCTGCGCGTAGAAGCGGCCGGTGGCGCCTGTCACCAGTTCGGCCTTGTGGCCGGTGGTCTTCTCCAGGATGGCGGCGATGGCCTGCATCGGCCCGGCGAAGTTGGCGGCCACCGCCACGCGCACTTCGGCGGCGCGCGCGCCGCCCGCGGCCAGCAGGGCGATGGCGGCGACGAAACATCCCAGGCGGCGCATGCGTGACCTCGCTATTCAAAAATGGAATAGCGAGAGTATAGGCAAGCGGGCGCCACAATCGGCGCATGGGCAAGAAGAGCGGAACGCTGGAGTTGGCCGATGCGCTGGGCCACGTGCACGCCGACAAGCGCGTGGAAATCCTGCGGCGCGTCGGCGAGGCCGGCTCGATCTCGCAGGCCGCGCGCGAGGCGGGCGTGAGCTACAAGGCGGCGTGGCAGGCACTGGACACGCTGAGCAACCTGGCCGGCGCGGCGCTGGTGCAGCGCGCGGTGGGCGGCGCGGGCGGCGGCGGCGCGCGGCTCACCGACGCCGGGCGGCAGCTGCTGCAGGCGGCCGGCGCGCTGGCGCAGGCGCGCGACCGGGCGCTGTCCCGGCTGGCCGGCGACGCCGGCGTGCCGGCGGGGCTGGCCGCGCTGGCGCTGCGCACCAGCATGCGCAACCAGCTGCCGTGCACCGTGCGCGCGCTGCGCCCCGGCGGCGGCGCGGTGCGCGTGCTGCTGGACCTGCCGGGCGGCGACGTGCTGGCCGCGCGCATCACGCGGGAAAGCGCGCAGCTGCTGGCATTGCGCCCCGGGGTTGCGGTGCTGGCGCTGTGCAAGGCGACGGCGGTGGCCGTGACGGCCGGCGCGCCGGTGGCCGAAGGCGCCAACGGCCTGCACGGCACGGTGGAGCGCGGCGTGCGCGCCAAGGCCGGCGGCGAGGTGGTGCTGGTGCTGGCCGGCGGCTCCAGGCTGGTCGGGTTCGCGCCGGCCGGATGCGTGCTGCGGCGCGGCGAGGGCGCCATCGCCAGCGTGCAGGAGTCGGCGGTGGTGGTGGCCGTGAGCGGGTGAGGCCCTCCGCGGGTCAGAGCACCTGCTGGCGCGGCACGGCGGCCGCGCGTGCGCGCGCCGGCGCGGCGGGCGCGGCCTGCGACGGCGCCGCCACCTGCATCAGCAGCTGGTGCAGTTCCTCCATGCCTTCACCGGCCTGCAGGCTTTCGGAGGCGCGCAGCCACAGCCCGCCAAAATGGCTGTAGTCGGCCAGCCAGGTCGCCTTGACCGCCTTGCGCACCCGGTGTTCGAGCAAGGGCAAGCCCAGCATCACGCGCAGCGACGAGATCCGGTCCCAGCGGGTCAGCCGCACCATGCCGACCAGCACGTCGAAGCCGTCGGTGGCCTGGCCGATCTTGCGCACCTCGATGGTGACGCCCATGGACTTGATGCCCCAGCGGCGGAACTGGGTGGCGATCAGCGACTGGTATTCCAGCTCGAGGCCTTCGCCGCGCAGGGCGGAAGGGTGCTGGTAATCGCTGTCGGGTGTGCCGGTCGGTGTGCCGGCGGGGCCGGCTTCGGATTGCGCGCGCGCCTCGCGCGCGAACAGCTTCTTGATATCGAACATGTGCGCCGCCTCCCAACGGACTGGCTTCGCGCGTCGCCTCTGCGGGCTTGTTCCTCTCACGCGGCCTTTTGATGTTTCGGCGCGATTTTAGCGGCGAGGGCGCCGCCGCGCACCGACCGCCGCGCGATCAGCGCTCACGCGGGGCCGGGACTGTGGGTTTCTGCGCAAGTTTGCGGTAAACAGTAGCACGGCTAATGCCCAGGGCCTGCGCCGCCTGGGCAACATTCCCACGCGCCTGCGCCACGGCGCGGCGGATCAGCGAGATTTCCATCTCGCGCAGCGGCGCCGGCGCGCCGCCGGCCGTCGCGTCGCCGGACTGCGCCAGGGCGGCCACCCGCAGGCCGGACCACAGCGCCAGCTCCGACGGCTGCGGCGCCACCTGGCGCGCCATGTCGAACAGCGGCTCCCAGGGCTGGGCGAACAGCTCGCTGCAGTGCACCGGCGCGCCGCGGCTGTCCAGTGCCGGCGCGATGTCGCGCGCCGACGCGTTGCAGCCGCGCACCCAGCCGTCGGCATCCAGCACCAGCAGGCCGTCGTCGTCGCCGCCCAGGGCCCGGCCCGGCCAGTTCAGGCGCAGGCGCAGCGCGTGCGGCTGCGCCAGGATCAGCGCGTTCTCGATGCTGCGCGCCGACTGCGCGGCCAGGTGCCTGAGCTCGGGCCGCTCGACCGCGTCGATGCCGGTCAGGTCCAGCATGCCGACGCAGCGCCCGTCGGGGCCGAACAGCGGCGCGCCGGCGCAGCTGTAGCAGCCGGTGTCGTCGTAGAAATGCTCGCCGCGGTGCAGCCACACCGGCTGCAGCTCGGCCAGCGCGGCGCCGATGGCGGTGGTGCCGACCGCGCGCTCGGACAGGTCGACGCCGACCCGCGTGATCAGCTGCGCGCGCCGGTCGGCACGGTCGATCGGGCCCTGCGCGTCGACCACCACGCCGTCGGCGTTGGTCAGGATGGCGAAGTAGCGGGTGCTGGCGATGGCGCGCGACAGGCGCTCCAGCACCGGCCGCGCGGCGCCCACCAGCACATGGTTGGCTTCCTCGATGCGGCGCAGCGCCTGCGGCGGGATCAGGTCGAACGCCAGCCGCTGCTGCGGGCGCTGGCCGCCGTCCAGGCAGCGGCGCCAGGAGCGCTCCAGCCACGGCTGGGCCAGCCAGCCCTGAGCCAGGGCCTCGGCCATCGGGCGGCCCTCCTGCATGACGGCGCGGCGCGCCTGCGCGATCTGCTGCAGCCGGGCCTGGGGATCGATGGCGGTCGGCAGGGTCATCAAGAGTGAGGAGGTTCGCTCGGCAGTGCGGAACGGGGCGGTTTGGCCCATTGTTCCATTTTGAGAATTTCCGTGCCACCCGGATAGCAACCTAGGGTTTCGCCTAGGGGGGTGCCCGGGGGCCAGTTCAACAATGGTCCGCGCCAGATTCCCTCTGAAGGAGACAAACGATGCAAGTGCAGTTCAAGGTCAACGGTCAGGCTGCGACCGTCGATGTCGCCCCCAACACCTTGCTGGTGCAGGTCCTGCGCGAAAGCCTGCGGCTGACCGGCACCCACGTGGGCTGCGACACCGCGCAGTGCGGTGCCTGCACGGTCATCGTCGACGGCCAGGCCATCAAGTCGTGCAACACGCTGGCGGTGCAGCACCCCGGCGCGCAGATCACCACCATCGAGGGGCTGGCGGCGGCCGACGGCACGCTGCACCCGATGCAGGCGGCCTTCAAGGAGTGCCACGGCCTGCAGTGCGGCTTCTGCACGCCGGGCATGGTGATGAGCGCGGTGGACCTGTGCAAGCGCGCGCCGGCCGCGAGCGAGACCGAGATCCGCCAGCAGCTGGAAGGCAACATCTGCCGCTGCACCGGCTACCAGAACATCGTCAAGGCGGTCCGGCAAGGCGCCGCCGCGATGGCGGCCAAGCCCTGAACCGCGAAACGCAAAGGAGACACACCATGGGTGCATCTGATTTCGCGAACCTGCCGCACATCGGCGAATCCGTGCGGCGCAAGGAAGACTACCGCTTCCTCACCGGCAGCGGCCAGTACACGGACGACGTCAACCTGGCGAACCAGCGCTACGCGGTGTTCGTGCGCTCGCCGCACGCGCATGCCGCCATCCGCTCGATCGACACCTCGCGCGCCGCGGCCATGCCCGGCGTGGCGCGCGTGTTCACCGGCAAGGACATCGAAGGCAAGATGAACGGCCTGCCCTGCGGCTGGCTGATCACCAGCACCGACGGCCAGCCCATGAAGGAGCCGCCGCACCCGGTGCTGGCGCAGGGCAAGGCCCGCTACGTCGGCGACCAGGTCGCCATGGTGGTGGCCGACACGCTGGAGCAGGCCCGCAACGCGGCCGAGGCGGTGGAGGTGGACTACGACGTGCTGCCCGCCGTGGTGGACGTGCGCGACGCGAAAAGCGCCACGGCGCTGCACGAGGCTGCCGCCGACAACCACTGCTACAAGTGGGCCATCGGCGACAAGGCGGCGGTGGCCGCGGTGTTCGCCAGCGCGGCGCACGTCAGCAAGATTTCGCTGACCAACAACCGGCTGGTGCCCAATGCGATGGAGCCGCGCGCGGCCATCGGCTCGTACAGCCGTGCCAACGACGAGTACACGCTGTATGTGTCCAACCAGAACCCGCACGTCGAGCGGCTGCTGATGACGGCCTTCGTGCTGGGCCTGCCCGAACACAAGGTGCGGGTGATCGCGCCCGACGTCGGCGGCGGCTTCGGCTCCAAGATCTTCCTGTACGCCGAGGACGTGGCGCTGACCTGGGCCGCCAAGCAGCTCAACTGCGCGATCAAGTGGACGGCCGACCGCAGCGAGGCCTTCCTCACCGACGCCCACGGCCGCGACCACGCCAGCGAGGCCGAGATGGCGATGGACGCCGACGGCAAGTTCCTGGCGCTGCGCGTGCACACCGACGCCAACCTGGGCGCCTACCTGTCGACCTTCTCGACCGCGGTGCCGACCATCCTGTACGCCACGCTGCTGGCGGGCCAGTACACCACACCGCAGATCTACGTGGAAGTGGATGCCTGGTTCACCAACACCGCGCCGGTGGATGCTTACCGCGGGGCCGGCCGGCCCGAAGCCACCTACCTGCTGGAGCGGCTGGTCACGCGCTGCGCCTGGGACCTGGGGCTGGGCCAGGACGAGATCCGCAAGCGCAACTTCATCACCACCTTCCCCTACCAGACGCCGGTGGCGCTGCAGTACGACGTGGGCGATTACGGCGCGGCGATGGCCAAGGCGCAGGCGCTGGCCGATGTCGCCGGTTTCGACGCGCGGCGCAAGGAGAGCGAGGCAAAGGGCCTGAAGCGCGGCCTGGGCTACAGCAGCTACATCGAAGCCTGCGGCATCGCGCCGTCCAACATCGCGGGCGCCCTGGGCGCGCGCGCCGGCCTGTTCGAGTGCGGCGAGATCCGCGTGCATCCGACCGGCAGCGTGACGGTGTTCACCGGCTCGCACAGCCACGGCCAGGGCCACGAGACCACCTTCGCGCAGGTGGTGGCGGCGCGCCTGGGCATCCCGGTGGAGAACGTCGACGTGGTGCACGGTGACACCGGCCGCGTGCCCTTCGGCATGGGCACCTACGGCTCGCGCTCCATCAGCGTGGGCGGCGCGGCCATCATGCGCGCGCTGGACAAGATCGAGACCAAGGCCAAGAAGATCGCCGCGCATTTGATGGAAGCGGCCGATTCCGACATCGAGTTCAGCGGCGGCGAGTTCCGCGTCAAGGGCACCGACAAGAAGGTGCCGTTCGGCCAGATCGCGCTGACCGCCTACGTGCCGCACAACTACCCGCTGGACAAGCTGGAGCCCGGGCTGAACGAAACCGCGTTCTACGACCCGGTCAACTTCACCTTCCCGGCCGGCACCTACATCTGCGAAGCGGAGGTCGACCCGGCCACCGGCGTGGTGCGGCTGGACCGCTTCACCGCGGTGGACGACTTCGGCACCATCATCAACCCGATGATCGTGGAAGGCCAGGTGCACGGCGGCCTGGTGCAGGGCATCGGCCAGGCGCTGATGGAGAACTGCGTGTACGACAAGGAGAGCGGCCAGCTGCTGACCGGCTCGCTGATGGACTACGCGCTGCCGCGCTTCGACGACGTGCCGAACTTCCAGCTCGACACGGTCTGCACGCCGTGCACGCACAACCCGCTGGGCACCAAGGGCTGTGGCGAAGCCGGCGCCATCGGCTCGCCGCCGGCGGTGATCAACGCCGTGCTCGACGCGCTGAAAGACCTCGGCGTGAAGGACCTCGACATGCCGGCGTCGCCCTCGCGCGTGTGGCAGGCCATCCAGTCCGTCAAGGCATGACGAAATGAACGATGACGAAATGACCCGTCATGGCGCGTAGCGCCGTCATTGCAGCCGCAGGCAAAGTCATTCCGTCATCAAGCTAAGGAGACACGACATGTATGCATTCACCTTCGAGCGTCCCGCCAGCCTGACCGAAGCCGCCAAGGCGGCCGGCACCGGTGGCAAGCCGCTGGCCGGCGGCCAGACCCTGCTGGCCTCCATGAAGCTGCGCCTGGCCAACCCCGAGCGGGTGGTCGACCTGGGCGGCGTGGCCGAACTGGCGGGCATCCGCCGCGACAGCGACGCCCTGGTGATCGGCGCCATGGCGCGCCACGCCGCGGTGGCGTCCAGCGCCGAGGTGCAGGCCGCGATTCCCGCGCTGGCGGATTTGGCCGGCGGCATCGGCGACCGGCAGGTGCGCGCCCTGGGCACCCTCGGTGGTTCGGTGGCCAACAACGACCCTGCAGCCTGCTACCCGAGCGCGCTGCTGGCGCTGAACGCCACGGTGCACACCACGCAGCGCAAGATCGCCGCCGACGACTTCTTCCAGGGCATGTTCACCACTGCACTGAAGGACGGCGAGCTGATCACGGCGGTGAGCTTCCCGCTGGCGAAGCGCGTGGCCTACATGAAATTCCGCCAGCCGGCCTCGCGTTTCGCGCTGATCGGCGTGTTCGTCGCGCAGACGGCAGCCGGCGTGCGCGTCGCGGTCACCGGCGGCGGCAACGGCGTGTTCCGCCACAAGGGCCTGGAAGATGCGCTCGGCGCCAGCTTCACGCCCGAGGCGGCGGCCGGTGTGAAGATCGACGCTTCCGCGCTGTCGGGCGACCTGCATGCAAGCGCCGAGTACCGCGCCAACCTCATCAGCGTGATGGCGCAGCGGGCGGTGGCGAAGGCGCTGGGCTGAGGGCCCTTCGACAAGCTCAGGGCGAACGGCACTCTGCACCGTTCGGGCTGAGCCTGTCGAAGCCCTTGCTGCACATTTGATCGATGCCAGATTCAATCGATTCCCTCCAACAAGCCCTGGAGGCCGCCGGCTACTTCGCCGACCGCCGCCTCGCCACGGCCGTGTTCCTTGCGCTCAAGCTGCAGCGGCCGCTGCTGCTGGAAGGCGAGCCGGGTGTCGGCAAGACCGAGCTCGCCAAAGCGCTGGCCGCGGCCCTGCCGCGGGCGCTGATCCGGCTGCAGTGCTACGACGGGCTGGAGCAGCGCGAAGCGCTCTACGAATGGAACTACGCGGCGCAGCTGCTGCACATGCGCGCCGCCGAAGGCAAGGAGAGCGCCGAGCAGATCGAGCGCGAGGTCTACCAGGACCGGTACCTCGTGCGCCGGCCGCTGCTGCAGGCGCTGCAGACGCCCGAGCCCGGCGCGGTGCTGCTGATCGACGAGGTCGACCGCGCAGACGAACCGTTCGAGGCCTTCCTGCTGGAATACCTGGGCGAGTACCAGGTGAGCATTCCGGAGATCGGCACCATCCGCGCGCTGGCCGCACCGGTGACGATCCTGACCAGCAACCGCACGCGCGAACTCAACGACGCGGTGAAGCGGCGCTGCCTGTACCACTGGCTGGACTACCCGGAGCGCGAGCGCGAACTGGCCATCGTGCGCGCGCGCGTGCCGCAAGCGGGCGACGCGCTGTCGGCGCAGGTGGCGCGCTTCATCCAGGGGCTGCGCAGCCAGCCCTTCGCCAACGCCTTCCAGCGCGCGCCCGGCATCGCCGAAAGCGTGGAATGGGCCAAGGCGCTGGTGGCGCTGGACACGCTGGTGCTGGACCCGGAAGTTGTGGCCGACACGGCGGGCATCCTGTTCAAGCAGCGGGAGGATGTGGCGGCGTTGACAAGGGACATGGCGGCGGAACTGTTGAAGCCGGAGGAGGTGGCTTGAACACGTACCTGCCCCCTCACCCCGGCCCTCTCCCCCGAGGGGGAGAGGGAGTTTTCTTGTTCCCTCTCCCTCCGGGAGAGGGCTAGGGTGAGGGCTCCCCCATGCAGCTCGGCGACGCGCGCAGCGGCAAGCTGGCGGACAACCTCACCGGCTTCGGCCGGGCGCTGCGGCGCGCCGGCGTGCCGGTGGACAGCGCGCGCATCGCGCTGGCGCAACAGGCCGCGCAGCTGATCGAGCTGGGCCGCAGGGACGACCTCGGCGCCGCGATGGAGGCCGTGCTGGTCGGCCGCGAACAGGACCGCGCCGTGTTCCGCGAACTGTTCGACGCCTATTTCCGCGACCCCGAAGTCGCCCACAAGCTGCTGATGCAGATGCTGCCCTCGGCCGAAGGCAAGGCCGAGCCCTCCAAGCGCCGGCCGCGCGTGAGCGAGGCGCTGTCGCCGCAAAAGGCTTTCGGCAACAAGCCCAAGCCCACCGAGCAGGCCGTGGACCTCGACGCGGCGATGACGGCCAGCGACATGGAGCGGCTGCGCCAGGCCGATTTCAACGGCTTGAGCGCGAGCGAGTACCGGCTGGTCGACCGCCTCGCGCGCGAGCTCGCGCTGCCGCTGCCGTCCATCGCGGCGCGGCGCGCCCGGCCCGGTGCGCGCGGCGCGCGCCTGCACTGGGCGCACACCCTGCGCCACGCGGCGCGCACCGGCGGCGAACTGGTCGAATTGCGCCGCATGCAGCGCGCCGAGGAAGCGCTGCCGCTGCTGGTGCTGGTCGACGTCTCGGGCTCGATGGAGCGCTACGCGCGGCTGCTGCTGGCTTTCCTGCACGCCGCCACGCGCGGCCTGCGGCGGCGCGACGTGTTCGCCTTCGGCACCCACCTGACCGACCTCACGCCCGCCTTCCGCATCGCCGACACCGACGCCATGCTGGCCGCGGCCGGCACCGCCATCGACGACTTCGCCGGCGGCACGCGCCTGGGCGATTCGCTGGCCACCCTGCGCCTGCGCCATGCGCGCCGCCTGGTCGGCCGGCGCACGCTGGTGCTGGTGATCAGCGACGGACTGGACACCGGCGAGCCGGAGGACCTGGCGCGCGAGCTCGGCTGGCTGAAGCGCCGCTGCCGCCGGCTGCTGTGGTTGAATCCCCTGCTGCGCTTCGAGGGCTACGCGCCCATCGCACGCGGTGCCGCGGTGCTGCACCGCCACGCCGACGGCATGCTGGCCGTGCACAACCTGAGCAAGCTGCAGGACCTGGCGGCCGGCCTGGCCGCCGTCATGCGCCGCTGACGGCACCCACAAGACACACAGGAACGGAGAACACACAGATGGACATGCAAGGCAGCCGCGCGCTGGGCGTGACGCAGCAGCAGGCCTGGGAGGCGCTGAACGACCCCGAGGTGCTCAAGGCCTGCATCCCCGGCTGCGACAAGATCGAGACCACCGGCGAAAACCAGTACACGGTGGGCATGGCGTTGCGCGTCGGGCCGGTGTCGGCGCGCTTCGCCGGCAAGATCCAGCTGTCGGACGTGCAGCCTCCCGAGAGCTACAAGCTCCTGTTCGAAGGGCAGGGCGGCGCGGCCGGCTTCGGCAAGGGCAGCGCGCAAGTGCGGCTCGCGCCCGCGGAGACGGGCTGCGAGCTGGGCTATGTGGTGAATGCCCAGGTCGGCGGCAAGATCGCCCAGGTCGGCCAGCGCCTGATCGACGGCGTGGCCAGGTCGATGGCGGAAGATTTCTTCAAGCGCTTCGACGACGAGATGCAGCGGCGCCATCCGGCGCCTGCCGCCGGCGCCGATGACGCGGCGCCCGCCGCCGGCACCGAAGACGCCGCACCGCCGGCGGAAGCGGACGCATCCCGCCCGTGGTGGAAGCTGGGCGGCGGCGGAAAGAGCTGAAGGAGACCGCGATGGAAAACCTCGACGTCATGGTGCTGCGGTCGCTGCGCGACTGGCGCACGGCCGGCAAGCGCGGCCTGCTCGCCACCGTGGTGCGCACCTGGGGCTCGTCGCCCCGGCCGGTGGGCTCCATCATGGCCCTGTGCGAGGACGGCTCGGTGGTCGGTTCGGTGTCGGGCGGCTGCATCGAGGACGACCTGATCTACCGCTTCACCCGCGCGTACTCGGGCGAGCCGGGCCACGAGATCCCGAGCGGCGCGCCCGGCTTCGTGAAGTACGGCATCACCGCCGACGAGGCGCACCGCTTCGGCCTGCCCTGCGGCGGCACGCTGGAGCTGCTGCTGGAGTACGACCCCGACGCGGCCAGCCTGGCGCAGCTGGTGCAGTCGCTGGAAGGCGGCCGCCTGATGCGCCGCGTGGTGCGGCTGGCCGACGGCGCGGTGACGCTCAACGAAGCGGCGGCGCCCGAGGAACTGAGCGTCGACGACACCGAACTGGTGAACACCTTCGGCCCCGAGTACCGCATGCTGCTGATCGGCGCGGGGCAGCTCACCGAATACCTGGCGACCATGGCGCTGTTCAGCGGTTTCGCGGTGACCGTGTGCGACCCGCGCGAGGAATACCGCGGCGCCTGGAGCGTGGCCGGCGCCACCGTGGTGAGCGACATGCCCGACGACGTGGTGCTGGCCTTCAAGCCCGACCGCCGCAGCTGCGTGGTGGCGCTCACGCACGATCCCAAGCTGGACGACCTGGCGCTGCTGGAGGCGCTGAAGACCCAGGCCTTCTACGTCGGCGCCATCGGCAGCCGCCGCAACAACGAGGCGCGCCACCAGCGCATGCGCGAGCACTTCGAGGTGAGCGAGGTCGAACTCGCGCGCCTGCGCGGCCCGATCGGCATCTACATCGGCAGCAAGACGCCGCCCGAGATCGCGGTGAGCGTCATGGCCGAGATCCTGGCGGTGAAGAACGGCGTTACCCTGCCGCGCGACATGGACGTGGCGCAGGCGAAGAACCAGCTGGCGCACGCCTGAGCATCGTCACTCCCTGCGCTCGCGCGCGCAGGCGACCTTGTGCAGCAGCTCGGCCAGGATGGCCTGCTCGCCCGCGCTCAGCGCCAGCACGGCGCGTTCGGCCGCGACGATGCGCTCGGTGGCCTTGCGCACCAGCTCGGCGCCGGCGCGCGTCACGGTCAGCAGCTGGCCGCGCCGGTCCTCGGCGCTGGGCTTGCGCTGCACCAGGCCGCGGCCGGCCAGGCGGTCCACCACCGCCGTGATGTTGGGCGGCGTCACGGCCAGCGCGCGCGCCAGCCGCGCGGGTGAACCGCTGGGATTCTCGGCAATGAGCGTGAGCACCGTGTACTCCACGCGCCGCAGCGCCAGCGGCTCGCCCACCTCTCTGGTGAAGATCGCGTCGGCGACGATGGACGCCTGCGCCAGCTGGTAGCCCAGCACCATCGCCAGGCGCGCTTCCTCCAGCCGGCCGGCCGGCGTCAGGGCCTGCCGCGCATCGCTTTTCGTCGTCATCGGCGCATTGTGCATCGCGCACATTCATTTCACGAATGGAAACAAGTGAAGTGGTGTACTGCCGAGTTGACAAGGGTAACTCCTGACATGTGGCTTGAAATTAGTTAAGTAGATTAACGAATAATGCCCCACAGGAGACACACCATGCCGAGCATCTCGCCGCGCCTCGCGCCGCTTTCCGCCGTGGCCGCCATTGCCGCGGTCGTCGTCGCCTGCGGTGGTGGCGGCAGCAGCGAAGCTGCTTTGCCGCAGCTCGCGCAGGCCTCGCCCGCGCCCCTGAGCGGCAGCTGCGCCGACCTGGTGGCGCGCATCGCCTATCCCGATACGGCGATCACCGCGTCCAACTCCGTTCCCGCCGGCGCGCTCACCGTGGCCGGCACGGCGGTGCCGGCGCACTGCCAGGTGACGGGGCGCATGCTGCCGCGCACCAGCCCGGTGGACGGCAAGAGCTACGCCATCGGCTTCGAGATGCGGCTGCCGCTGGACTGGAACGGGCGCTTCTTCTACCAGGCCAATGGCGGCATCGACGGCAGCGTCGGCACGGCGGCCGGCCCGGTCGGCGGCGGCGGGCCGCTGTCGAACGCGCTGAAGATGGGCTTCGCCGTGATCAGCTCCGACGCCGGCCACGCGGCCGCGCTCGGCCCCACCTTCGGCATCGATCCGCAGGCGCGGCTCGACTACGGCTACCAGGCGGTGGGCAAGCTCACGCCGATGGCCAAGAGCGTGATCCAGGCGGCCTACGGCAAGGGGCCGGACCGCTCCTACATCGGAGGCTGCTCCAACGGCGGGCGCCACACCATGGTGGCTGCCGAGCGCTACGCGTCGCAGTACGACGGCTTCCTGGTCGGCGACCCGGGCTTCCGCCTGCCGCTGGCCGCCATCGCCAACATCAAGGGCGCGCAGACCTACGCGTCGCTGGCCGCCACGCCAAGCGACATCGCCACCGGCTTCACTGCGGCCGAACGCACGCTGGTGTCCAACGCGGTGCTTGCCAAATGCGATGCGCTCGACGGCGCCACCGACGGCATGGTGCAGGCCGGTGTTGCCTGCCAGGCCGCGTTCGACGTCGCCCGCGACGTGCCGACCTGCGCCGGCGCGCGCGACGGCAGCTGCCTGTCGGCCGCGCAAAAGACCGGCATCGCCCAGCTGTTCGCCGGCGCCACCACCAGCGGCGGCGCCAAGATCTACACCAGCTTTCCTTGGGACGCCGGCCTGGGCACGCCGGGCTGGGCGGTGTGGAAGTTCAGCAACTCGCTCAACCTCGACTCGGGCGCCGTGGGCATGATCTGGCAGGTGCCGCCGGAAGACCCGGCCACCTTCAACGGCCCCGCCTTCACGCTGACCGGCAACGTGGACACGATGCTGGCCAAGGTGAATTCCACCAACGCCGTCTACACAGAGAGCGCCATCTCGTTCATGACGGCGTCCGACCTGGCCAGGCTGGCGACGCTGAAGAACCGCGGCGCCAAGATGCTGGTCTACCACGGCACCAGCGACCCGATCTTCTCCAGCGACGACACGCGCAACTGGTACCAGGCGCTGGCCGCGGCCAACGGCGGCAGCGCCGCCGAGTTCGCGCGCTACTACCCGGTGCCGGGCATGAACCACTGCAGCGGCGGCCCCGCCACCGACCAGTTCGACATGCTGACGCCGCTGGTGAACTGGGTGGAGAAGGGCCAGGCGCCCCAGGGCGTGCTTGCCGGTGCGCGCGGCGCGGGCAACGCGGGTGGCACCAACGCCGACGTTCCCGCCGGCTGGGCCGCCAACCGCACGCGGCCGCTGTGCCCGTATCCGCAGGTGGCGCGCTACACCGGCAGCGGCAGCCTGGACGACGCGGCGAACTTCAGCTGCGCCGCGCCCTGAAGCGCATGCTAAGCAGCGGCGGCTTTGCCGCCGCTCAGGACTTCCACCCGTCGAGCAGGTGCGCGACGTTGCGCTCGGCCAGCGCGGCGATGGTGCGCGAAGGGTTCAGGCCGAGCGCGCGCGGCACCATGGCGCCGTCCATCACGTACAGGCCCTCGTGGCCGAACACCTGGCCGTGGGCATCGACCACGCCGTCGGCCGCCGACATGCCCATGTTGCAGCCGCCCAGCGGATGCGGGGTGACCAGGTTGCGCAGCAGGGTCCAGGTCGGCGGCACCAGGGTGCTGCTGGCGCCGGTGGCTTTGGACAGCATCTTGTGCGCTTCGATCATGCTTTCGATCACCGCCTCGGAGCGCTTGTACGGCCAGTCCAGGCGCAGCGTGCGCCGCCACGGCGCCAGCCAGCGCCGGCCCAGGCGCAGGCGGCCGTCGGCCGGCTCCATGGCTTGTCCGAACCACGGCATCATGTTTTCCAGCGCATCGCCGTCGTCGACGGTCTTGGCCAGCTGCTTCCACACGCGGCGCAGCTTGCCGCGCGGCATCTTGCGCAGGCGCCGCTGCACGAAGTTGTGCGCCAGGTTCGGAATGCCACCGTCTTCCACGAACAGCGCCTGGCCGCCCGGGCCGCTGTAGTCCAGCAGGTCGATGGCCGCCGAGATGGTCACGCCGTGCGAAGGCGAGATGGTGCGCTTGTCGTAGAAGGCCGGCGTGACGAAGTCGCCGTTGAACGCCCAGCCGTGCCCCAGCCGCGGCGACAGGCCGGGCAGGGTGCGATGCTCGTCGCGGCAGCGCAGCAGCAGCTCGGTGCTGCCGATCGAGCCGGCGGCCAGGAACACCCTGCGCCCGGTGACGCTGCCCGCGGTGCGCGTGCCGGCCTCGCGATCGATCACGTCGTAACTCACGCGCCAGCCGCCGTCGATGCGCTCCAGCTTGTGCACCAGGTGCAGCGGTCGGATTTGCGCGCCCTTCTGCTTCGCCACCGCCAGGTAGTTCAGGTCCAGCGTATTCTTGGCCGACACCTGGCAGCCGATGTCGCAGTTGCCGCACTGCACGCAGGTGCCCTGTTCCACGCCGTGGATGTTGGTGAAGCGCACCGAATGCCGGTCCTCGCGGGCGTCGGGCAGCGAGGCGTCGTACGTCGGGCAGAAACTCACCGCCAGCGGCAGCTTGCGAAAACGGTCGCCCCAGCCGCAGGCCTCGGCGCCTTCGCGCATCAGCCGGGTGCGGATGGACAGCTGGTTGTCCGGCAGCTCCTGCACCGACATCATGCGGGCCACTTCGTCGTAATGCGGCTTCAGGGCCTCGTAGCTGATGCCGTCGGGCCAGCCGCGCTGGAAGGCGTCCGGCTTGGCCTCGACCGAGACGTTGGCGTAGATCAGCGAGCCGCCGCCCACGCCGGCCCCCGCGATCACCCACATGTCGCCGAAGGCGCGCACGTCGGCCCAGCCGTTCAGGCGGTGCGCGTGGTCCTGGTTCCACAGCCAAGCCGCCTTGTCGTCGCCGCGCGGATAGGTTTTCGGCGTCCACTGGCGCCCGCGTTCGAGCACCAGCACGCTCTTGCCGGCCTGCGCCAGCCGGCAGGCCGAGACGGCGCCGCCGAAGCCGCTGCCGATGACGACGGCGTCGAATTCCGGGGAGTTCATGGGGTCGTTCCTTGGCGCTCGATGACGATGGGGTCTTCGATCAATGCCGGCTGCAGCGGCGTGGCCGGCGTGAACCGCGGCCCGGTGGCGCTGCCGGGCGGCACGCGCAGCTTCCAGGTGCTCTTCACGCGGCGTTCCAGGTGCACGCCGGGGCTCACCGTCCAGCGCCGGCAGACCTTCTCGAGCTTGATGGCGTAGACGGTGAGCCGGTCGCGCTCGAAGCGCATGCGCAGGAAGCATTTGTTGTCGGCGATGCATTGCGAGGAAAAGACTTCCTCCGCATGCAGGCCGGCCACGCTGTTGGTCAGCACCATCCAGACGCCGAACAGCAGCCCGCCCAGGGTGCCGCCGAATCCCAGGACCTCGACCAGGAACAGCGCCACCTGCCGCCAGCTGTCCACTTCGAAGTTCAGTGTTCCGAGATTGAAGGTGCCCATGGCCCACAGCAGGCCGACCGCCAGGCCGAGATGCAGCATCCCGTGCACGGCGCCGGCGAAGAACGCGAGCGCCCGCGCGCGCTTCACGCCCGTCAGCGAAAAAGCACCGGCGCCCAGCACCACGGCGGCGGCGAACAGCACGGACGAGGGGCTGTGCGCCATCGCCGCCGCCAGCCGCAACCAGGCTGTCCACAGGTTGTCCCATGCGAAGGGCAGCCCGGACAGGCTTTCCATCAGGCTCCTGTTGCCCAGCACCGGATGGGGGATCTTGCTGGCGCTCTGCACCATCCACGTGAACATCAGGTAGAGCATGGCCAGCATGCCGCAGAACGAGGCGTTGCGGGTCGGCAGCCGCCAGGCGCGGTTGCGCAGGGTTTTCGAGGCCGCCGCGTCGGGATAGGCGCACTGCAGCGTGTAGTGCTGCCGCACGCCGTCGACGCGGATCGGGTCGGGCTTGGCGGGCAACTGGTGCGTGCCGTGCAGGAAGGCGCCGCCGCCGCCGCAGGTGATGCGCTGCGGCGCCGCCGTGCCGGCCCGCGGCGCGTAGTGCGCGTAGTGGTGCGAGTCGCCCGCCAGCACCAGCGCCAGGCGGTCGCCCAGCAATTCCTCGACCTGGCGCAGGCTGCTGAAACGCGGCGTCTGCGTCTCGAGGGTGGACAGGCTTTTGTCCTCGCGCGCCACGCGCTCGGCCTCGTCCACCCAGCTCGGTTCGGGCGCGCACAGCACCACGCGGTCGCCGGGCTGCAGCCGCTCCAGCACGCCGCGGAAATAGTGCAGCTGCGGCCCGTCGATGCTGGACTCCAGCTGCAGGTCCAGGCCCCAGACCCACCAGCCTTCGCACACCTGCAGCGCGTAGTAGCTGGTGCGCTGCACCGTGTCCCAGGCGCCGATGGGCTTGCCGCTGCAAAACAGCTGGCCGAAACCGCGCAGGCCGTCGTACCAGTCGTGGTTGCCGGGCGTCGCCAGCATCCAGCGCCGCTCGACGGATTGCACCGGCTTGTTGTTGTTGGCTTCTTCGGGAGAGTCCGGCACCGGCGCCGGGAAGGCGGCACGGAACGGGTCGAGGAAGCGCGTGCGGTAGGCACCCTGCGCCGGCGTCGGATAGACCTGGTCGCCGCCCAGCAGCAGCGCCCGGCCCTGCGGCAGGTCGAGCTTGCTCCCCTGGTGGGCAAGCTGCAGGTCGCGGCTGGCGCACCAGGCCATGGAATAGGTGGAATTCCAGCCGTCGCCGGTGTCGGCCAGGTAGTCGACCCAGGCCGGCTCGGCGAAACCGGCGCGCGGCATGCTGAGGGGCGGATTGTTGGCCTGCGGGTTGAGCAGGGACTGCACTTCGCGCGGGTCGGCGAAGGCGCCCAGGGTGGTGGCCACCGCCGCGCGCATGCCGGTCTTGAGCAGCTCGATCGGCCCCAGCCAGTTGACCATCGGCATCTGGGTGTACAGCTCGACCCGGCCGGCCGGTTTTCCTTGCGCGGAATCGATCATGCGGCTTTCCCGGGCGCGCGCCGCAGGTAGATGCGCGCCAGCTCGGACGCGAAGTAGCGGAAGAAGCGCCCGATGGCGCCGGCACCGGCGCCGACCGCCGGCGCGTTCACCGAATGCACGGTGCGCAGCAGCCGCAGCAGGTCGGGCACGCCCAGGCGCAGCACGCCGGCGCCGACGATCTCACCGCTGGCGTCGCTGCCCTTGTGCAGCGTGGTGTAGAGCGTGGTCGTCTCGCCCCACACCCGCCATGGCGCGCCCAGCCGCACGTGCTTCTTTCCGGCCAGGTAGTAGTCCTCGCCCGCGTGGCGCAGTCCCAGCTCGTACACCATGTAGGTGAGCGCCGGGTCGCCGCTCGGGCTGAACAGGCCGAACACGCCCGACTGCGCGGGAATGGCCCGGCCCCAGGGCGCGAAGTCCACGTGGCCGGTGAGCCCGCCCAGGTGCCGCGGGTCGGCGACGAAGGCCGCGATGTCCTCGATGTGGATGGTGGCGTGCATGCTCAGAGGCGTGGCGGCGCCCTCGGCAGCGCCCGCGCGCGGATCGGTGGCGCCCAGGCGGAAGCCGCCGCGCATGGTTTCGCGAAAACCCACGCCCACGCCCGGCTCGCGCATGCCGATGGCGGCCGGCGACAGCGGCGCCGGCCGGTTCTCGCGCAGCGTGCGCCGCGCGTCGCGAAAGCCCATGTCGACCAGCGTGGCGGCGTCGATGCGGCCGGTGAAGAAGTCGGGGTCGAGCGGCAGCGGCACCTCGGGCTTGACCACGTGCACCACGATCGGTTGGTTGTGGCCCAGCACCGTCTCGCCGGCCGCGATGCGGCGGTTGATGTCGGCGATGGCGGCCAGCTCGCCGATCAGCGCGCCGGCCGCGCTCATCTCGATCATGTGCACGTACTGGTTGAAGGCGCCGTTGCGGTAGACCGGCGTGTTGCCGATGCACCAGACCAGCCAGAGCTCGCGCGCGCCGCGCTCCACGCAGCTCATGAGGTTGGCGTCCTTGATCCAGACCGCGTCGGTCCAGGTGCTGCCCTCGGCCTGCACGGCGGGCAGGAAGATCGGCAGCGAGGCGGCGGCCACCAGCCGCGCGATGTCCAGCACGGTGTGCGGCAGCGCCACCAGCGACTTGTCGTCGAAGCGGCAGACGTTGAACGAGGCGTCGATGCCGGCGGCACTGCGCACCTTGTCGATGCCGATGCCCAGCGCCGGGTAGATCCTGTTCACCATGCCGTCGGCGCTGCCGAGCGCGGACATGTTGGCGACGTGCAGGTATTCCGCCGTCGGCCGGAAGGCCGCGAAGGCCGAGACCGGCAGCGCGCGCCAGCGGTCGCACAGGTCATCCGGCGTCACGCCCGACAGCAGGGCCGCCAGGTTCATGGTGCCGCCGGAGGCGCCGTCGGCGTGGCTGAAGCGCATGCCGGCGTCGAACAGCGCCTTCACCGCGCCGGCCTGGTAGGCCACGCGCATGCCGCCGCCGGCCAGCACCAGCGCCCGGCGCACGGCGGGGTCGTTGGCGGCGATGGGAGGGATATGGGTCACTCGGGTTTTCTCCGGTGGAAGGCGATCCACACCAGCACGCCGGTGAGCAGTTCCAGCACCGCGAAGGCGATGAACACCGGGCGCGGCGTGCCGTCGAAGATCCAGCTGCCCAGCCGCGCCGCCACGCCGGCGGACAGGCCGAACAGGAACACGCGCAGGTCGCGCGGCTGCAGGAAGATTTCGCGCCGGTAGGCCAGGCAGAAGACGCCGAAGGCCAGCTCCAGCGCCTTCAGGAAGCGGTACTGGTTGAGCAAGGTGGCGCGCTGCGGCTCGCCCATGGCGTCGACGCCGACGCCGAAGATGGCGGGCAGTTCCCAGCCGGCCACCAGCATGCCGCTCGCGCCGATGCCGACCAGCATCAGCGCGTAGCCCCAGAAGAACAGCCGCGCGAGCATGCCCATCGGCTCAGCCCTCCCTGCGCCGCAGGTCCATGTAGAGCAGGCCGCTGGCGAAGTCGAAGCCGGCCACCAGCAGCGCCAGCGGCGCGAACACGCCGCGGCCGACGCCCCAGGCCACCAGGGCAGCCGCCAGCAGCTTCTGCAGGCAGCCCCACAGCAGCACCACGCGCAGCGCCTGGCGCTCGCGCTGCGCGTGCAGCGTGGCGCCGCCGAACAGCACCATGAACATGCCGACCGTGGCGAACAGGTGGGCGGCGGTGAGGGTCGGTGCCGGCGCGATCAGCGGCAGCAGGCGTTCGCCCATGGCCATCTGGGAGGCGCCGGTCAGGATGGTGATGGCGGCGATGGCGGCCACGCCGCGCCGCTCGAGGGTCAGCAGGTCCATCTCAGCTCCCCAGCGCGGAGTAGCGCCCGCGCAGCGCCCAGCGGGCGAAGTACCAGGCCAGCGCGGCCCATTGCACGCACCACAGCGCCACGCGGATGCGGTTCAGGCGCATCCACTCGTCCAGCACCTCGCGCAGCCGCGCGGCGTCCGTGATGTGGGCGGCCATCTCGGTGTTCAGCGGGATGATCCACTTCAGCGTGATGCCGGTGGCCGCCAGCACGCCCAGCAGGACCACCACCGGCACCCAGCGCGTCGGCTGGCGCCATTCGGCCCACAGCATCACCAGGCAGGCGGCCAGCATCAGCTTGGTCATGGTGGTGAAGAACTCGGTGGCGGCCTGCACCTGCGGCACGAACTGCAGGTAGTAGTTGTCCGGCGTGAGCTGCGGCGCGAGCGGGAACGAGAACAGCACCAGCGAGCCGCCGGTGCCCAGGTACATCGAGGCGCACAGCAGCAGGAAAACGTGGTTGGCGATCAGCAATCGGTTTTTCATACGGCGTCCCAGTTCGCGGCGCGCACGGGCGGCGCCAGCCAGGCCTGCGACTGGCCCAGCGGATGGGTGCTTTCCAGGCCCTGGATCACGGGCGGCTGGCCGGCTTCGGTGAGGAACCAGCACTCGAAATAGTCGTCCAGCACGCCGGCGGTGGAAGGGAAGAAGCCGGCGACGATCGGGTCGGGGCGGATGTCCAGCGTCTTCAGCGGCGCCATGCGCGGGTGGTCGCCAATCAGCAGCCGCGCCGAGCCGGGCTTGAACAGCGAGAAGCCCAGCTTGCCCTTGAAGTAGATGTAGGACTTCATCAGCATGCCGCGGAACGCGCAGTAGTTGGCCGCGCCCATGCTCACCGGCAGCCAGGCCGACGCGGGCTTGCGCACGTCCACGCGCATCATCATCTCGCCGTCCAGGTCGTACTGGCTGCTGACCCAGTTCTCGCCGACCAGGAAGTCCAGGTTGGCCTGGTGCTTGGGCATGCCCCAGATGCCCTTGCCGCCCTTGACCGAGATCTCGCTGGACACCGGCAGGTCCCACACGTACTGGCCGGTGCCGAAGGTCTTCATCAGCAGGCCGGGCAGCAGCGGCGGCGCCGGCTTGCTGCCGTGGGTGCAGGCGATGGCGATGGAGTATTCGATGTAGCGGCCGATGTCGGTGACGACGTAGTCGATCACCGTGATCACCAGCAGGCCGCGGTTCCACAGCCGCATCGGGTGGACCTCGTTGCCTGGGATCAGCCGGCTGGCCGCGTCGGCGTCGATCGAGAACACCGCCATCAGCGCCGGCGACTGCTCCGAATTGATCGGCATCTCGAAGGACAGGCCGTCGACCAGCGCGCGGCGCCCTGCGAGGCGTTTCTGTCGGGTGGGAACTGCCATGCACTGTCCTCCCTGTCGGGGTCTGTCACGAAGGCCGGTCGAGCTCCGCGATCAGCACCGGGAAGGTGTCGCGCGCGGCGTTTTTTCCGATGAAGACGTCCAGGTGGCCGTAGCCGCCCAGCACGTGCAGCGAATGGCGGTTGGGGCGGTGCCGCTCGAACCAGTCGAAGCTGGCCTGCTGGCTCTGCCACTTGAAGCAGTCGTTCAGTTCGCCGGCGACGAAGGAGATGCGCGCGTCGGTCTTGGGCGGCAGCGCCGCCAGGTCGGCGGGCAGGCCGGGCGTGTGGGCCAGCAGGCGGCCGGCATCCAGGCAGCGCGCCATCTGGCGGAAGAAGGTCAGCGGCACGGCGGCGAATTCCTGGCGCAGCCAGTCGTGCGTGGCGTCGCTCAGGTTCTCATGGCGCCACAGCACCGGGAAGCCGGTGCCGTAGGTGAAGCTGGAGAAGCGGCACACGCCGTTGTCGCATTCGTGGTGGGTGAGCTTCACCAGCCCCTGCAGCAGGCGCGGCACGAAGCCTTCGGCGTGCTCGCCCCACTGGGGATTGAGGTAGGGCGTGAGCATGCCCACGACGGGGAGGGCGTAGCGCCCCTTGCGGTGCGAGATCCAGGACACCTGCGGATGCAGCGAGACCGCGTTGGAGACGATGGTGTCGACCTGCGGCACCAGGCCGGCGACCGCCGACATCATGAAGCTGGTGGAACCCTGGCAGTGGACCACCGCCTTGATGGACGGCGCGCCGGTGAGTTCGACCACCTTGCGCACGGCGGCCGGGTGGTCGTGCAGCGCGGCGTCGTCGAGCGTCCATTCGCAGGGCGGCAGGTCGATGCTGGCGCGCCAGTTTTCCAGCCAGACGTCGTAGCCGTGCGCGACCAGCGCGTCGACGAAGTGCGTGCTTTCAGGAGGGCGGAAGATGTTGGCGCGAACCCCCGCGCCGTGCACGAGCAGCACGGGCCCGCGCGACGGTTCCTGCGCTCCCCGCACGTTGACGAGGTTGCAGATGTGCCCGTCCGTCGCCTCGAACTCGATGACCCGTTCCGTCATGACCCCTCCCGCCCCTGTTGCCGGGGCATGGCGGGGCCAGCTTGACCGATTTGGCCGCGCTAGTCAATCACCGCCTGGGCATCACCCGCTCGCCCGGCATCAGGGCATACGGCTCGCGCCAGCCGTCGATGCCGCGCAGGCGTTGCATCCAGGCGCCGATGTTCGGGAACAGCGCCGCGATGTCCATGCCGCTTTCCTCGACCGGGTAGAACATGTAGCCGGCCATCGAGAAGTCGGCGATGGTCGGCCGGTCGCCCACGACCCAGGCGCGGTCCGCCAGGTGCCGGTCGACCAGGCCGAAGGTGCTGTCGATGCGGCTGCGCAGGAAGGCCATCACGCCGGGATCGGGTTCGGCCTCGATGAAGGCCTTCGAGAAGCGGTAGGTGGCGAAGTAGCTGGTGAACTTGTGGTTGTCGAACAGCAGCCAGCGCAGCACCTCGTAGCGCTCGTCGGCGTCGCGCCCGCCGAACTGGCCGTGCCGGTCGGCCAGCCAGTGCATGATGGCGCCGGACTGCGCCAGGCGCTTGCCGTCGTCCGTCTCCAGCACCGGCGTTTCGCCCATCGCGTTGACCTGTTCGCGCCAGCCGGGCTGGCGCGTCTGGCTGGCGTCCATGTAGTCGACGAACACCGGCTCCCAGGGCTGGCGCAGGGCCTGCAGCATGAGGGCGACCTTGTAGCTGTTGCCGGACTGGCTGAAGCAGTGGAGCCGGTACATCGTTGGATTCCTTTCGTGGCCGCGCAAGATAGCAGAGCCGCGCCGACCATGCCGGCGGCGTACTGCTTCTCCCAGTGGAGCGCCGGCCTTGGGGCGCCTCAGGCCGCGCGGCGGTCGAACGCGCGCAGCAGCATGCCGCGGTCGGCGGCGTGGAACACCAGCAGCCCGCCGCGCCCGCGCGCGCGCACCAGCAGGCGCGGCGCGACCAGCCAGTCCAGGCCGGCGACGGCGACGATGCGCGCCTGCGTCACTTCGTCCCAGCGCACCTGCTTGTCCCACAGCCAGCTTTGCCGGATGCCCGTGGCGTCCACCCGGGTGCGGCTGGCCCAGATCCAGTACAGGCACCAGAGCACCATCGCCAGCGCGCCTGCCACGCAGGTGACGGCGCTGGCCGTCCAGGAGGTCCCCAGCAGCTCCCGCGCGGCGCTCCAGCCATAGGCCAGGATGCCGCCGACCAGCAGCGAAGCCAGCAGCCGCACCACCAGCGGAAAGGCTGCTCCTTCGGCTTCGGCCGGCGGCCCGGGCATTGCGGCGTCGGTCATTGCTTGGGTGCCTGCGGGTCGGCCGGTGCCGGCTGCTGCTTGAACAGGTCGTCCACCGCCTTCTGCGCGTCGTCGCTGCTCGGCGTGGCGGCCGGCGTGCTGTCGGCCGGAACCTCGATCTTCACCTTGTCGACGTCGACCTTCTCGGCCTTGTCGAGGAACACGGTCACGGTCTGCGGCACGAAGATCACGATGACCACCAGGATCAGCTGCATGACGACCCAGGGGATGGAGCCCAGGTAGATGTCGCGCGACTCCACCTTGTGCGGCAGCGCGCCGTTCTTGAACAGCGTGTCGGCGATGCCGCGCAGGTAGAACAGCGCGAAGCCGAAGGGCGGGTGCATGAAGCTGGTCTGCATGTTCACGCACAGCAGCACGCCGAACCAGATCAGGTCGATGCCCATCTTGTC
>JAZKIV010000076.1:0-29921 GCA_040384685.1 Pseudomonadota bacterium
CGCGACGCCGCGCGGTCTCTTAACCGCCGGTAGATTGCGGCTTCAAAGAGCGCAGATACGCGATCAACGCCGCCATGTCCGCTTCGCTGATGTTCTTGTAGAAGCCGAACGCCATCGGCGGCTTGTAGGCCTGGCCGCCGCGGTCCATGCCGGTGCGGATGGCGCTGGCGATCTGCGCATCCGTCCAATCCTTCAGGCCGGTCGGCGTGAGGTTGCGCGAGACGCTCTTGCCCCAGGGGCCGGAGAACGCCTGCCCGCCCGCGCCGGTCTTCGCTTCCACCAGCCCGCCCCTGGCGTCGCGCGGCGTGTGGCATTCCATGCAATGGCCGATGTCGGCCAGGTACCTGCCGTAGGCCCGCTTGTCGGCGGGCGCGGGGCTCTTCACGTTCGCCACCGCCGGGCCGTAGTTGGGCGGCAGCGGGATGTTGTACTTGGACTTCTGCACCGCGTTGCGCACCGCCGGCTGGGCGCGCAGGTAGGCCACGATGGCCGCCACGTCGGCGTCCGACATGTGGCGGTAGAACGCGATGGGCATCGGCGGGCCGATCAGGCTGCCGTCGGGGCGGACGCCTTCGCGGATCGCCTTGGCCAGCTGCGCATCGGTCCACTTGCCGATGCCGGTCTCGGCATCGGGCGTGATGTTGGAGGCGACGGCGCGAAACGGCGGTTCGTTGAACACCATGCCGCCGGACAGGCCCTTGTCGAACAGCGGCTCGCCCGTGGCGCCGCGCTGGACGTGGCAGTTGCCGCAGGCCACCACCGACTGCATCAGGTAGCGGCCCCGTTCGACGGAACCGGGCGCCTGGGCCTGCGCCTGCGCGGCGGCGAACAGCGACAACGATGCGGCGGCGAGCGCGAGCGTCAGGTGCTTCAAGGGACTTCTCCGGAATTGACTGCGCGCCCACTGTAGAGCTGGGCGCGCAGCGCGGCAACCGGGAAAAGCCACAAAGGCGCAGGCACCCGCCTGTGCTAGCGGGTGCCGCGGCCGCGCCGCAGCGCGGTCAGTTCAGCAGCAGGCTGGCGATGATGCCGGTGGCCAGGGCCACCAGGATGAACTCGCCGCTGTCGGCCTGCACCCACTGGTAGCCGTAGGGCGGCTGGTTGAGGCTGTAGGCCGGCCAGTCGCTCACCACCCGCATGCCGCGCCAGTACTCGTGAGGCAGCCGGTCGCCCACGTAGTAGTAGCGCGGCGCGCCGGCATAGGCCAGCCGGGGCGCGTAGTACGGCGCATTGCGGTAGTGGCGCTGGTACTCCGTGCGGTAGACCGGCTGGTTCTGGTAGGCGCGGGCCTGGTACTGCGGCTGGTGGTAGCGCTGCTGGTACTGCGGCTGCTGGTACACGGCCTGAGGCGCGCGGTAGGCGGGCTGTTGGTTCGGCTGCGCGATGTGCTGGCGCTGGCCGTTCCATTCCTGCCGCTGGCCGTTCCATTCGTGGCGCTGTGCCTGCCGCTCCTGGCGGTGCTCGGAGCGCTCGGCGCGGCGCTCCTGTCCGCGGCCGCGCCAGTCGTGGTCTTGCGCGAAAACGGACACCGAGCCGAGGCCGAGCGATGACGCGACGACGGCGGAGACGATGGCGGATGCTTTCATGGTGGATTCCTCTCTACTGCAATGCCTCCATGGTCCACCTACCGGGTATCTCCCGTGTAAAGCCCACAACCCGGCCCCGCAAAGTCTGTGCCTATGTGCAGGAGTGCCGCTCGCCGAGCGAGCAGCTCAGCCGTCGCTTTTTCGGCGCCAGCGGCTAGGATTGCGGATTCACTTCCTTCCGCCCGCGCAATCGAGATGCTTTTCCATGGATCGAAAAGAAGCCCCACCGATTTCCTGGCGGGCGGGGGCGAGATGGGCGCGCTCATGCGCATCCGCGACTGGCGGCTGTCGCCCATCGGTCCGCCCGAAGGCTGGCCGCAGAGCCTGAAGACGGCCGTGCGGCTGCTGCTGACCACCGGCCACCCGATGTTCATCTGGTGGGGCCCGCGGCTGATCCAGTTCTACAACGACGCCTACCGCCAGTCCATCGGCCCGGAACGCCATCCCTCGGCGCTGGGCCAGGAAGGCCGGGCCTGCTGGGACGAGATCTGGCACATCATCGGCCCGCAGATCGAGCAGGTGATGAGCGGGCGCGGCTCCACCTGGAACGTCAACGCGCTGGTGCCGATCACGCGCAACGGCAGGCGCGAGGACGTGTACTGGACCTACAGCTACGGGCCGATCGACGACCCGCTGGCGCCCACCGGCGTGGGCGGCGTGCTGGTGGTGTGCACCGAAACCACCGAAACCGTGCTGGCGAACCGGGGCCTGGCACTGGAGCGCGAGCACTTCTCGCAGATGTTCGCGCAGGCACCCTCCTTCATGGCCATGCTGCGCGGCCCGGAGCACCGCTTCGAGATGGCCAACGCCGCCTACACGCAGTTCCTGAACGGGCGCGACGTGGTCGGCAAGACCGTGGCCGAAGCGCTGCCCGAGGCGCAAGAGCAAGGCTACGTGGCGCTGCTGAACGAGGTGTACGCCAGCGGCCGGCCGTACAACGCCACCGGCAGCAAGTTCGTGTTCCAGACGGCGCCCGGCGGGCCGGCGGCCGAGCGCTACGTGGACTTCGTCTACCAGCCCATCAAGGACCCCGACGGCCGGGTGTCCGGCATCTTCGTGCAGGGCGTGGACATGACCGAGCGGACCCTGGCCGAGCGCCGCGTCGCCGGACATCCGGCCTAGCCCCGCGTCGCGAAGGGGCGTTACACAAGGCCTGCCGGGGTGTACTGTACGATCGTACAGTGAACCTGAATGCCAAGCTCGCGATCCTGGCCGACGCCGCGAAGTACGACGCGTCCTGCGCCTCCAGCGGCGGGCAGCGGCGCGATTCGGTCGGCGCAACCGGCCTCGGCTCCAACGAGGGCATGGGCATCTGCCACAGCTATGCGCCCGACGGCCGCTGCATCTCGCTGCTGAAGATCCTGCTCACCAACTTCTGCCGCTACGACTGCCTCTACTGCGTCAACCGCGCCAGCAGCAACGTGCCGCGGGCGCGCTTTTCCATCGACGAGGTGGTGCGCCTCACGCTGGACTTCTACCGGCGCAACTGCATCGAAGGCCTGTTCCTGTCCAGCGGCATCATCCGCAGCCCCGACTACACCATGGAGCAGGTGGTGGAAGTGGCGCGCGTGCTGCGCGAGGACCACGACTTCCGCGGCTACATCCACCTGAAAACCATTCCCGACGCGGCGCCGGAACTGCTGCAGCGCGCCGGCCGCTACGCCGACCGGCTGTCGATCAACATCGAGCTGCCCACCGAGCAGTCGCTCGCGCGCCTGGCGCCGGAAAAAGACGGCGCGGCGATCCGGCGCTCGATGGCGCGGCTGCGCGTGCACATCGACGAAGCCAGGGCGGCGGCGCGCGAAGCGCAGGAGGCACCGGTGCGCTCGCTGCCCGGCGCCCCGCCGGCACGCGCCGCGCCCGAGCCGTTCGCCGCGGCCGGCCAGAGCACGCAGATGATCGTGGGCGGCGACGACACCAGCGACGCCGCCATCCTGCAGACCAGCGCGCAGCTGTACGGCGCCTACCGCCTGAAGCGCGTGTGCTACTCCGCCTTCAGCCCGATCCCCGACGCGTCGGCCGCGCTGCCGCTGAAGCCGCCGCCGCTGGTGCGCGAACACCGGCTCTACCAGGCCGACTGGCTGATGCGTTACTACGGCTTCGAGGCACGCGAGATCGCCCCCACCGCCGACGGCATGCTGTCGCTGGAAGTCGACCCCAAGCTGGCCTGGGCGCTGGCGCACGCCGAGCGCTTTCCGGTCGACCTGAACCGCGCGCCGCGCGAACTGCTGCTGCGCGTGCCGGGACTGGGCGTGAAGGCGGTGGACCGCATGCTGCTCGCGCGGCGCGTGCGCCGGCTGCGCGCCGACGACCTGAAGCGCCTGCACGTGCCGCTGGCCAAGGTGCTGCCCTTCGTGGTGCTGGCCGACCACCGGCCGGCGCGCGCGGCCGATGCGCGGCAGTTCGCCGCCGCCGTGAAAGCGCCGGCGCAGGCCGTGCTGTTCTGAGATGCTGCTCACCGAATCCGTGCGCGTGCAGCTTGCCGGCGAGACCGACTTCGCCGGCTTTCGTGCGCAGGCGCGCGCCCTGCTCGCGCGCGGCGTGCCGCCCGATGCGGTGAACTGGTGCACGCAGGCCGACGCCTCCGATCTGTTCGGCAATGCGGAAGGCGCATGCACGCCGCATGTGGCGATGGAAGCCGCGCCGGCCGCCGCCGTTCCCGCATGGTTCATCGCCTTGTGCGAAGAGGTGGCGCTGCACCGAGACCCGCAGCGCTTCGCGCTGCTCTACCGGCTGCTGTGGCGTTTCGCGCGCGAACCGCGGCTGCGCGACGACCCGCTCGACGCCGACATCCTGCTGGCGCGGCGCATGGCGCACGCGGTGGCGCACGACATGCACAAGATGCGCGCCTTCGTGCGCTTGCGTGAAGTGCAGGATGAACAAGGCGCCGTCGCGCACGTGGCGTGGTTCGAGCCCATGCACCATACCGTCGAAGCCAATGCGCCGTGGTTCATGCGGCGCTTCACGCAGATGCGGTGGGCGATCCTCACGCCCGACCGCTGCGCCTTCTGGGACGGCGAGGCCTTGCGCTTCGGCCCCGGCGCGGCACGCGACGAGGCGCCCGCGCCCGATGCGGGCGAGGCGCTGTGGCTCACCTACTACCGCAGCATCTTCAACCCGGCGCGGCTGAAGCTCGCCACCATGCGGCAGCACATGCCGCGCAAGTACTGGCACAACCTGCCGGAGGCGCAGCTCATCACGCCGCTGGCCGCCGAGGCGCAGGCGCGCAGCGGCGCCATGATCGAGCAACCGCCGACGCGGCCCGTGCGGCGCATCATGCCGTTGGCAATGCATGCGGCGGTTGCGCCGGCGCATGGAACGCTGGAGGCCTTGAACGCGGCGCTGCAAGACTGCCGCGAATGCCCGCATGCCGCCGCGGCCACGCAGGCCGTGCCCGGCGAAGGACCGCAGCGTTGCGCGCTCATGCTGGTCGGCGAGCAGCCCGGCGACCAGGAAGACGTGCATGGCCGCCCCTTCGTCGGCCCGGCCGGCCAGCTGCTCGACCGCGCGCTGCACCAGGCCGGCCTGGCGCGCGAGGCGCTGTACCTCACCAATGCGGTGCGACATTTCAAGTTCGAGCTGCGCGGACAGCGCCGCATCCACAAGACGCCGGCGCAGCGCGAAGCGGCCGCCTGCGCGCGCTGGCTGGAAGAGGAAATCGCGCTGGTGCGGCCCGGCGCGCTGGTCGCGCTGGGCGCCACGGCCGCACGCTCGCTGCTCGGGCGCACCGTTTCGGTGACCGCCGAACGCGGCCGATGGCTGGCGCGCGGCGACGGGCTGCGCGTGCTGGTGACCTGGCATCCGTCGGCGCTGCTGCGCATGCCGGAACACGCGCAGGCGCAAGCGTTCTTGCAGTTTGTCGACGATCTTGCACGGGCGTCGCAGGCGAGCGCCTGATGCGGCATCGGCACGCACGGCGTGCAAGGGTTCCTTCCTACGCCCGAGGCTTGTGGCCGTGCGGAAAAATCCGGACACTGTCCCTTGCCAGGGCCGCCGTCGCGTGGCCCAGGAGTCAACGTGCAAGACCTCGCCTTCCGTACCCTGTTGTACCGGTACTTCTTCTTCGGCTGGCTGTTCCAGGACGTCAACCGCGGCTCGCGTTTCGAGCGCGTCGCCGCCTGGCGCCACAACCAGGCGCAGGCGCGCTGGCTGCCGCTGTACATGCGGCGCTGGCTGGGCTGGGGCCTGCTGCTGTACGGCCTGGGCAGCCTGATGGAACTGGTGCTGGACTGCCCCGGCCTGTCGGTGTGCTTCTATGTGCCGAGCGCTCTCAGCGTGCCGATCAACGCCGTCATCGGCGCGGCGTGGCTGGGGCTGAAGGCGCTGCCGGCGCCGATCTGAGCGCGGCGCCGATCTCCACGATCTCGTTGGTCCAGATGCCGCCCGAATAGCCGCGCGGCAGCTGCGCGAGATCGGCCGTGCTGTCGATGCCGGTGGAGAAGCCGCCGCCGTGGTAGGGCCCCAGCACGAACACGCTGCTGCCGGCCGCCTCCATGCGGTCCAGGAAGCGGCCGGGCCAGCCCCACAGCCACGGCGCGACGTTCAGCGGCACCAGCACCATCATGCGTTCGCAGCCCGAGGGCACGATGCCGCTCCAGCCGATGGCGATGTAGGGCAGCAGGCAGCGCTTGAGCAGCGCCAGCGACGCGGTGCGCACGCTGGCAGCAGGTGGCGCACTTCGGCAACCGGCGCGTCGCCGCCGTACACGGTCAGCAGGCGCTGCCGTTCGGGCGGCAGCCGCGCCAGCGCGGCCGCCAGCTTCACGCCTTCACCGCGGTCGCGGCTCTTCACGTTGATGACGAAGCGGCGATCGGGAAACGTCGCCAGCACCTCGTCCAGCGCCGGCATCAGGCCGACGCCCTTGCCGCGGAACGGAAACGTCCTGCCTCCATCGGCGGTGTAGCCGTAACCGATGTCCAGCGTGCGCAGTTCCGCCATGCTGTGCGCGCGCGTCTCGCCGTGCCCCTCGGTGCGGCAATCCAGCGTCCAGTCGTGGAACACGGCGAAGCGGCCGTCGGTGGTCGGGTGCACGTCGATCTCCACGATGTCGGCGCCGGCGGCGAAGCCGGCGCGCATCGAGTCGATGGTGTTCTCCAGGTAGCCATGCGTGGGCGGCAGCATGCGCGCCGCCGTGCAGGTGTCGTTGCGCAGGTCGCGCGGGTCGAACTGCTGCGCCAGGCCGCGGTGCGCCAGCAGCACCGGCGCCTGGGGCGCGCGCCGTCCGAGCAGGCTGGTGTTGTTGAGATAGACCAGGAGCACCGCCGCGGATGCGGCGACCAGGGCGAGGGACCGCTTGCGCATGCGGCATTCTGCCGATGTGCGACCCGTGATTCACGCAATATTTACCCGGGTGCAATTGACTTGGTGAATTTCAGCCGGGTAGAATTCTGCCTCCATGCAGCCACCAACCACCTTCATCGCCTTCCTCGGCAACCGCTGCCTCGCCGAGGGAACGGCCGCCGATGTGGCGCGTCTCGCGGCCGCTGCCCTGCAGGCCGACCCCCAGGAGCCGCTGCTGGTGTTCGACGCCGACTCGGCACGCCAGGTGGAGCTCGACCTGCGCGGCTCGCCCGAGGAAGCGGCGGCGCGCGCGGTGGAGTCGGCACCCTCCCTTCCTTCAGCACCGCGCGGCCGCGGCCGGCCGCAGCTGGGCGTGGTGGCGCGCGAAGTGACGCTGCTGCCGCGGCACTGGGAGTGGCTGGCCTCGCAGCCGGGCGGCGCCTCCGTCACCCTGCGCCGGCTGGTCGAGGCGGCGCGGCGCAGCAGCCCGGCGGCGGATGCGGTGCGGCTCGCGCAGGAGCGTGGCTACCGCTTCCTCACCGCCATGGCGGGCAACCTGCCCGACTACGAAGAGGCGCTGCGCGCCCTGTTCGGGCGCGACGGCGCCCGGTTCGACGCGCTGACGCAGGGCTGGCCGCACGACGTGGCGCGCATCGCGCGCCGGCTGGCGGCGGATGCCTTCGCCGAAATCCCCCAAACACAACCCCAAGCACAAGAAAACCCCAATCCATGAGTTCCATTGCTGTTCCCACGGACGCCGCGCAGCGGCCGCTGTGGCGCGTCTATCTCGCCTTCGTCGGCCCGATGGTGCTGGCCAACTTCCTGCAGTCGATGTCGGGCACGATCAACAACGTGTTCGTCGGCCAGATGCTGGGCACCCAGGCGCTGGCCGCCGTCTCGGGCCTGTTCCCGATCGTGTTCTTCTTCATCTCGCTGGTGATCGGCATCGGCGCCGGCGCCTCGGTGCTGATCGGCCAGGCCTGGGGCGCGCGCGAATTCCACAAGGTCAAGGCGATCGGCGGCACCGCGCTGGCGGTCGGCCTGATCCTGGGCGTGCTGGTGGCGCTGTTCGGCGGCACCTTCACCCAGGCCATGCTGCGCGCGCTGGGCACACCGGCGGACATCGAGCCGATCGCGCTCGGCTATGCGCGCGTGATGATGTTCACCATGCCCGCCCTGCTGGTGTTCATCCTGTACACCCAGCTCATGCGCGGCGTGGGCGACACGGTGACGCCGCTCTATGCGCTGCTGCTGTCCACCGCGGTGTCCTGCGCCTTCACGCCGGTGCTCATCCGCGGCTGGTTCGGCCTGCCCGAGATGGGCGCGGTGGGCGCCGCCGCCGCCGGGCTGATTTCGTTCCTGTCGGTGCTGGTGTTCCTGTCCTGGTTCATGCTGCGCAAAAAGCATCCGCTCGCGCCCGACATGGAGATGCTGCGGGCGCTGCGCATCGACCCGAAGATCCTGCGGCTGGTGGTGCGCATCGGCCTGCCCACCGGCGTGCAGATGATCGTGGTGTCGCTGGCCGAGATCGCCATCCTGTCGCTGGTCAACCGCTTCGGCTCGGACGCCACCGCGGCCTACGGCGCGGTCAACCAGGTGGTGAACTACGTGCAGTTCCCGGCCCTGTCGATCGGCATCACCGCCTCCATCCTGGGGGCCCAGGCGATCGGCGCCGGCCGCACCGACCAACTGGGTGACATCACCCGCACCGGCCTGAAGATCACCCTGGTGATCACCGGCGGGCTGGTACTTCTGGGCTACCTGTTCTCGCGCCACCTGATCGCGCTGTTCATCACCAGCCAGCCGGTGATCGAGCTGGCCCAGACGCTGCTGCACGTGATGCTGTGGGGCATGCTGATGTTCGGCCTGTCCACCGTGGTGGGCGGCGTCATGCGCTCCAGCGGCACGGTGCTGGTGCCCACCGCGATCTCGATCTTCTGCGTGGCCGGCCTGGAGGTGCCCTCGGCCTGGGTGCTCGGCAGCCACATCGGCATCAACGGCGTCTGGATGGCGTACCCGATCGCCTTCGCAGGCATGCTGGTGCTGCAGGCAGCCTATTACCGGCTGGTGTGGCGCAAGCAGGAAATCCGGCGGCTGGTGTAAAGCCGCCCGAGGGCCCGACGGCCGAGCAGTGTTTTTCGCCCGCACCGGCCCGGCTTGCTCTATCCTTTTGGTCACGCAGTCCATGCGTCATGCCAGCGCACATGACAGACCATCCGAGCACGCCGGGCCGGGGCCGGCTTCGCAAGCAGGGGTTCGCCGCCCTTGCCTTGGCATTGGTGTTCCTGGCGCTGGCGCTGCTGCTGCGGCCGTCGCCGGCCATGGACGCCGCGGCCGCGGCGCTGGGCGCGAGCGGCCTGGCGCTGCTGGCGCTGGGCACGACGCTGCTGGTGCTGCACGCGGTGCTGCGCCGCCAGCGGGCGCGGGCCTGGGCCCACACCGAGATCTCCACTCCGGCGGCCGCCTCCGACTGGAACGTGCACCTGCTGCAGGACCTGACGGCGCAGCAGTTCACCGCCCTGTGCGTGGCGCTGTTCGAGCAGAGCGGCTTCGACAGCCGCAGCGAAGCGCGCGGCGCCGACGGCAGCATCGACATCTGGCTGCATTCGCGCCACACGCCCGGGCCGGCCACCCTGGCGCGCTGCAAGTACATGGCGTCCGGCCAGGTCGGCCTGCAGGAGCTGCAGGCGGTCCACGGCGCGATGGTGCTGCACGGGCTGCGCCGCGCCACTTTCATCACCAACGCCACCTTCACGCAGCAGGCGCAGTCGTTCGCCAATGCGCACCGCGTCCTCACGCGCGACGGTGCCGGCCTGCTCACGCTGATCGAGCGGCGCACCGCGCCGCAGCAGCAGGCCCTGCTGGACATCGCCTGCGTGGGCGACGACCGGCACGCGGCCTGAGCCGACTCACATGCGCAGCAGGTCGGTCATGCCGTCCATGACCATGCGCGAGCCCACCGCGATCAGCAGGATGTCGCTGGCCACGCGCACGTAGCGGTAGCCCGCCGGTGCCGGCGACAGCTGCACCAGCACCGGCTGGGGAACGGCGTAGTAGACGACGCCGGCCGGCAGCGGCTGGCCGACGGCCCATTTCTTCGCCTGGCCGGGAGGCAGGCAGCCGTTGTGCTTCTTGGCCAGGCCGGGCGGGCAGGAGCGCGCGCCGGGGCCGTAGTGCTCGCCGTAGTAGGTGCGCACCAGCGTGCGGTCGCGGTCGCTGAAGTGGCCGCCCACGCGCACGTCGGCGTGCTGCGGCTTGCCCTTGGCGCCGTGCTTGCCGCCCGGGCCGTGCGGCGCCTCGGCGGCCCGCATTTCCTGCTTGTGGCCCTTGTTGCCGTGCTCTTTGCCGTGCTCCTCGCCATGGCCTTTGCCCTTCCCCTTGCCGTGCCCCTCGTCGGCCTCGCCGCCCTTGTTGCCGCCACCGGCCCAGGGCGGCGGCGCGGCGAAGGCCGGCGCCGCGGCGAACGAGGCGGCGAGCAGGATGGTGATAAAGCGGGACAGGACAGGGGTGGTCATTCGAGGCTCCAGTGCGATCGGCAGGTCAAGCTGAACTGTCGACGCGGCGTTGCCGCCGACCTGTAGGACCGGGCCGCTTTCGGGCAGCCCGTGTGTGCTCTACCGCACGCTCAGACCGCGGCTGCGGCCAATGTGGGCGCCACGGCCTGCTGGGTGAGCTGCAGGCGGTCGGGCGAGGTGTACTGCAGGCGGAATTCCTCGAACGGCACGGTATCGGCCGCTTCCACTGCCGCCTGTTCGGCCACCGACTGCCTGGCCAGCGCCTCCATCCTGGACTGCAGCGTGCCCGACAGCGGCAGCTTCAGCAGCTTGGCCTTGGCCTGCTCGGACTGCGCGCGGCCGAAATCGATGAAGGAGTCGTCGTGGTCGCGCGCCATCGCCTCCAGCACGCGCGCCGAGGGCAGCAGTTCCGGCGCCGACAGCAGCGCCTGGGCGCCGCGCAGGGCATCGCTGTAGTCGCTGGTCTGGTGGGCGGCGTCGAGCGCCGCGGCCACCGGCGCGCAGTCGGCCATGATCTCGGCGCCCCACTGCGCGAGCGATACCTCGCGGCCGTCGCGCTCCAGCAGCAGGCCGGGCTCGCGCCCGTAGGCGGCCGTCTTCTCCTGGTTGCGGCCCAGCGCGGCGATCTCCTGCGGCGTGTCGGGCGGGCTGTCCTGCAGCAGGCAGTGCAGCAGGAACACGTCGAGAAAGCGGACGGTCTGCGCCTTGATGCCCACCGGAACGAACGGGTCGAGGTCCATCAGCCGCACTTCCACGTACTCGACGCCGCGCTCGCGCAGCGCATGCAGCGGGCGCTCGCCGGGGCGGATCACGCGCTTGGGGCGGATGGTGCCGTAGAACTCGTTCTCGATCTGCAGCAAGGTGGTGGACAGCTGGTTGTATTCGCCGCCCGGGTTCACGATGCCGACCGCCTCGTACGCCGCATAGGGCTGCGTCAAGGCCTCGTGCAGCGAAGCCGCGTAGCCTTCCAGGCTGTTGTAGCTCACCGCCAGGCTGCCCTGCGCGTCGCTCTGGTAGCCCAGGCGCCCCATGCGCAGCGAGGTGCCGTGCGGCATGTACATGGTGCAGTGCGACAGCGTCTGCAGTTCATGCGCGCGCCCCGACAGGAAGCTCGAACACACCGCCGGCGACGCGCCGAACAGGTACAGCAGCAGGAAGGCGTGGCGGCGGAAATTGCGGATCAGCCCGAAGTACTGCGCATCGGTAATGCCGGGCATCGACCAGTTGTAGTGGATGCCCGAGATGGTCTGCATGCGCCGGCCGTAGCGGTGCGCCAGGCCCATGCGGTAGACGCTCTTGGCGCGGCCCACGTTGGACGAGCCGTAGCGGCCGATCGGGATGTTCTCGTCGGCCGGCAGGTGGCACGGCATGCTGCTGACCCACAGCATCTCGTCGCCGAGCGCGCGGTAGACGAACTGGTGGACGCGCGTGAGCTCCTCCAGGCACTGCTCCACGCTGGCGTGCACGCCGGTGATCAGCTCCAGCTGCGATTCGCTGTAGTCGGTGGTGATGTGCGGGTGCGTGAGCGCCGAGCCCAGCGCCTCGGGATGCGGCGTCAGCGCCAGGGCGCCAGAGGCCAGGGCGCGCAGGCTTTCTTTTTCGATGCCGCGGCGAATCCCCTGCAAACGGGTGGGCTCGACGGCGGCAAGGCGGGCCTGCAGGGTGCTCATAAAAAACGGTGTCCGATCAAGGCCCGGAAGGTAGCACGGCTTCACAAAGTCTGCTTTGCCCCAGGGCAAGCCGAAATCGGGTAGGCACCGCCGGGGCGGGCCTGCCCGCAAGCACGTTCAGCTCACCCCGGCGTCCTGCCGCTTCACGGCCTCGAGCTCCTGCTCGATCGCCTCGGTGCCGCCTTCCAGCAGGTGGTCGGCATCCTCGGGCATGCTGCCCTGCGGCGTGAGCTGGTTCACCATCTCCGGCAAGATCTCGGCGAAGCCCTGCGCCACCTCCTGCTCGGGCATCCCCAGCTGCTGCGACAGGCGCGAGAGCTCGTCGCGGCCGACCACTTCGTTCACGGCTTCGGCGTCCACCTGCTGGTTGTCGCCGGTGTCCACCCACGACTTCGCCTGCGCACCGAACCCCTTTTGCTGGAAGCGTTCCAGCACAGCGCCGATGCCGCCGTTGCGCTGCACCCAGCGCATCGCCAGCGGCAGCAACAGCAGCAGCATCGCGCTGCGCCCGCCACCGCCGCTTCGGGCCGCGCCCGCGCCGCGCCGGCCGAGCGCGCCGGCAAGGATGCCGCCGAGCGCCGCGCCGCCGAGGCCTCCGCCCAGCCCGCCCAAGCCGCCGCCGAGTCCGCCGCCATTGCGCCGGCCGGCCGCGTTGGCGAACACGCTGCCGAGAATCTGTCCGAGGATCGCGTTGTTCATGGAAATTTCTCCATCTGCACAGGATGGAAAGAGACTAGTCTCGACATTGCGGCGCGCGCGTAGGTGCGCGCCGTGTCCGTGGTGCAGCCGGGCTGTCCGACAGCTCAATCGGCGCCGTCCGACTCGGCACCCGCCGAGTCGCCGCCACACTGGACCGGAAGATCACAAAAGGAGCCCTCATGCATGTGCAGGTCAACACCAGCAATGGCATCGACAACAAGGAATCGCTGGACCGCTGGGCCATCGACTACTTGAACGACCACCTGGCGCGCTTCAGCCGCGACATCACCGACATCGAAGTGCAGCTGACCGACGAGAACCACGGGGACAAGGGCGGCGCCCTCGACAAGCGCTGCATGATGGAAGCACGCATCGCCGGGCGCCCGCCGATCGCGGTGAAGAACTTCGCGCCCAACCAGGACCTGGCCTTCCGCGGCGCCGCCGACAAGCTGCTGCATGCGCTGGACCATGCGCTCGGCAAGCTCGACCGGCGCGAGCACCGCGAGCGCGACACCATCCGCAAGGACACGGACGTGCTGTCCGCCGAACCGAGCGACCAGTAAGCCGCGGGGCCCGGCCGTCAGTACGCGATCGGCGTGCTGTAGCGCGGGTCCTGGTGTGCCTCCCAGTAAGCCCGCAGCAGCCGCTGCGTCACCGGGCCCGGCGCTCCCGTGCCCAGCGACTGCCCATCCACGCGCGTGACGGGCAGCACGCCACCGCCCGAACTGCTCAGGAAGGCTTCGCTCGCGCCACGCAATTCGCCGGCGCCGAGCGCGCGCTCTTCCACCGCAATGCCCTGCGCCCGCGCCAGTTCGAGCACGGTGCGCCGGGTGATGCCTTCCAGCACGCCTTCCTTCGGCGTGACCAGCGTGCCGCCGCACAGCGCGAAGATGTTGAAGCCGGGGCCTTCCACCACGTGGCCGGCGCCGTCGGTCAGCAGCACCGTGTCGGCGCCGGCGTCCAGCGCGCCCAGCAGGCCCATGGTCAGGTCGTTCCAGTGGTAGTTCTTGGCCGTGGGGTCGACGCTGGCCGCGGGAATGCGCTGCACATCGCTCACCGCCACGTGCAGCCCGCGTGCACGCTGCTCCTCGTTGGCGATCCACACATACGGCACGGCGAAGGCGAAGAACTGGTTGGCGGCCTGGCGCGGATCGCGCGAACCCCAGGGCGGCTGGCCGCGCGTGCAGATCATCTCGACGTACGACTGGCGCAGCCCGGCCAGGCGCACGCACTGCGTGAGGATGTCGACGATCTCGCCCGGCGACCTGCCCGGGTCGAGCCGGAAGCGCGCACAGCTGCGCAGGAAACGCTCCAGGTGCGCGTCGAGCCGGAAGAAGGCGCCGTCCCAGACGGTGACGACGTCATAGGTCGCGTCGGAGCGCAGGAAGCCCCAGTCGGTCATGGCGACCGAGGCCTGCGCGATGGGCACGTATTCGCCGCGCTGCCAGGCGGCGCCTTTGGAAAAGTCGGGCGTGGTGGAAGGCATGCGCCATTCTGGCGCATGCACGGCCAGCCCGTCAGTCGCGCGGCGCCAGCCGGTGCACGGGGCCGTGGAAGCCGAGGAAGGCCGCGCCGTCGGGAGTCGCGTGGCCGCCGCGCAGCACAGCGTCGTCGGGCGAGGACTGCGCGCCCAGCGCCCGCGTGTCGGGGGCCCGCGCCTCGCGCTGCGGAACGGCCGAGCAGGCCGCCAGCGCGGCAGTGAGAAAGAGGGCCGCCAGCTTGTTCATGGGTACTTCTCCGTGCGTGATGACCCATTACGGCGTGCCCTGCCCTGCAGCGGTGTAGGAGGCGTTCACGCTGCGGAGTCAGTGGCCTCTCAGGCGGCACGTCGGCAATTCCTGTAGCCATTTGTCACAGTGAGCCACCGGCCTGGTGAGGCCGTGCGTAAATGGCGCTCGCGTGCGGTGCAACGTGCCCGTGCCGACGATCAACCAAGGAGCTTCTCCACATGACTTCCATGAAGAAAACGACCTGCCGCGTGCTGGTGGTCTCGCTGCTCGCCCTGTCGTTCCAGACCGCGCGCGCGGGCCTGATCGGCACCGAGCAAGCTGCGGCGCCCGCCACCCCCGCGGCCGAACGCGCCATGGTGCTGGGCGCGCTGGACCGCAGCGAAGTCGCCGCGCAGCTGCAGACGATGGGCGTGGACCCGAACGCCGCGCGCGCCCGCATCAACGCCATGAACGACCAGGAAGTGCACGCCATGGCGCAGGACATGCAGACCGCGCCGGCCGCCGGCATGTCGACCTGGGGCTGGGTCGCCATCGTCGTGGTCGCCGCCCTGGTGTGGTACTACGCGATGCGCAAGTAAGGAGGCCGGCACTGCGCACGGCCGACCGCGGCGCGCACGACGTGCGCCGTTCCACCTCCCTCACCGCCACGCTGCGCCGCATCGCCGGCGCGGCGTGCCTCGGCGCACTGGCGCTGCTGGCCGGCTGCTCCACCCTGGAGCCGCTGGTGCCGCAGACCGTGGCGCTGCGCACGGACTGGCCGCAAGGCGTTCCCGAGCGCATCGAACTCACGCGGGTCCCGTTCTTCCCGCAGGACGATTACCAGTGCGGCCCGGCCGCATTGGCCACCGTGCTCTCCTACAGCGGCGTCGACGTGAAGCCCGAAGCGCTGGTCGACAAGGTGTGGCTGCCCGCGCGCAAGGGCAGCCTGCAGCTGGAAATGCTGGCCGCGCCGCGCAGCTATGGCCGCGTGAGCATGCGCCTGCCGCTGCGTTATCCCGACCTGCTGCGCGAAGTGGCCGCCGGCAACCCGGTGGTGGTGCTGCAGGACGTGGGCGTGCTCGGCAAGACCTGGCACTACGCCGTAGTCAACGGCTTCGACTATTCCACCGGCAGCGTGTTCCTGCGTTCCGGGCGCGAGCCGCGCCAGGAGATGTCGTTCACCGCCTTCGAGCGCAGCTGGCTCAAGGGCAACTACTGGGCGATGGTGGTGACGCCGCCCGACCGCATTCCCGTTACCGCCGACGAGCAGCGCTGGACCGAGTCGGTGCTGGCCTTCTCGCGCAGCGCCGACCGTGAGTCCGTGACCAAGGCCTACGCCGCCGCGGTGCAGCGCTGGCCGGACAGCGTGCCCGCCGCCATCGGCCTGGCCAACCAGCTGCATGCGCGCGGCGCGCTGCCCGATGCGGCCAACGTGCTGCGGCGCGCCCTGCAGCGGCATCCGCAGTCGGTGGTGCTGATGAACAACCTGGCGCAGACCTTGTCCGACCAGGGCCGCAACACCGAAGCGCTGGCCGTGATCGACAAGGCCGGCGATCCGCAGAGCCCGTACGCCGCCGAGGTGCGTTCCACGCGCCAGCAGATCGTGCAGCGCATCCAGCAGCAGAAAGCAGGATCGCGGTAACGCGCGGGGACCATCGCGAGGCGATGTCCCCGCGATTCCTACACGTGGTCGGGCTGCCGGCTTGCGGGCAAGCCGTCCAGCGGGTTCCACACTGCATCCCAAGCAGCCGGCGCCCGCGCCACAACGACAGGTAGCGAACTCTTCCGCATCCCGCGTGCGATCAGCGAGCACATTGTCCAGTGGGACCGGCTGCTTCCTGCGGTGCCCCTCCGCGCACCGCCTCTCTTCCCCCCGATTCAAACCTCGGCTTTCCCACGGTCCCCGGCGTGCTTGGCCTACAGCGGCGCGCCCACGGCAGCGCCTAAGCTTTGTTCAGGCTTCATCCATCCACCTTCGCTTCGCCCGGGAGACGCGCCATGAACCCGATCTTTCTGCGTTACTTCAGCGTGGTCGTGCTTGCATTGGCCGCCGTGTCGCTGCAACTCAAGGCACGGGCAGGCACCTTGGCCGAGAACGACGCGCAGCAGATCCAGGCGCTGATCGCGGCGCAGCTGAGCGCGTTCGCCGAGGACGATGCCGACCGGGCCTTCGAGACCGCGACGCCCGAGGTGCGCAAGGCGATCGGCAGCTCGGCCCGCTTCCTCGCGATGGTGCGCGGCGCCTACCCGATGGTGTACCGGCCGGCGCAGGTGAGCTTCCTCAAGCCCGAGGAGGAGGAAGGCCAGGTGCTGCAGCTGGTGGAGATCCGCGACGACGACGACAAGTCCTGGCTGGCCCTGTTCGCGATGGAGCGCCAGCCCGACCAGTCGTGGCGCATCGGCGGCTGCCTGGTGGCGGAGAACCGCTGGCATCCGGCGTGAGCCGCAAACGCCTTCCATGAAAAAGGCCGGCGGAATCCGCCGGCCTTTTCGTTTGCGCCGATGTTCAGCCGCGGTCGCTGCGGGCCACGTGCTTGCGCTTGGCCTTGACCTTGGACTTCTTCGTGGTGGTGGTCGTGGCCGCCGCGCTGGTGTCGGTGGAGCTGCTGGCACCCATGGTGGTGCCGGAGCCCGCGGTGGAACCCGTCGTGGGAGTGCTCGCGCCCATGGTGCTGCCGCTGCCGCCCGGCGTGCCGGTGGTGCCCATCGGCGTGGTCTGCGAGCTTTGCTGGCCGGCGCCTTGCGCGGGATTGCTCACGCTGGGGTTGGGCGGGTTGCCCTGGGCCAGCGCGGTGCCGACAAAGGCAACGGCGGCGAGGCTGGCCACCAGCGTTTTCAGTTGGATCGATGCGTTCATTTTCGGAGGACTCCTGTTGTCTGGACGTTTGGGATGGAGGCCGGCTTGTACCGGCTGTCCCGAGCGTAGAGACCCCCCGCAACGGCCGCGTCAGTTCACGGCATCGAACGATGTAAGAAGAAACCTTGCTTGCGCCACACGCGGTGCGTGCGCCGCAGCCTGCAGCCTGGCGAACACGTCGTGCACGCTGCGCGTCTCCGGCAGCACGTACACCACGCTGCGCGAGCGGCCCAGCATCGGCTCCACCACGCCGCGGTAGAACGCCACCGGCACCACCACGCATCCGAGCGACACGCGCTTGTCGCCCGCGCCCGGCGAGGCGAGCCGCAGCTGGCGCGCCTGCAGCGCGCGCCCCGGGCGCAGGCGGTGGATGGCGAAGGCGCTGGCGTAGTCGGCCCACACCACGTGCTCTCCGGTGTTGTTGACGCCCGGCTCGGCGTCGAAGCGGCCGGCCGGCGTGGTGCGTTCGTCCGCGCGCACCTGGCCGGTCTGGGCACGCTCGCCGACGCCGGGCACGATGTGGTCGCCGCGTGTGGCGCCGAGCAAGGCGGCGGTGGAACCCGCCAGCCGCCCACGCGTATCGAACACGTAAAGGCGCGCCTGCTTCTTGTCGACCACCGCGAACGGGTGGCCGCGGTGGTCGCCGGACTCCAGCACCCAGCGCCTCACCAGCCCCGCATCGCCCGCAAGGTCTTGCGCCGGCACCGCCGCCTGCGCGAGGCCCACCCACGCCATGGCGGCCGCGGCAACACCCGCGGCCAGCCACCTGGCCATCCGATCCATCCGAGTCCCCTTGGCGGCCACCCGTGGACGGGCGGTCCGCTCCAGTTCGCGAACCAGGCGGGTGCCTGGCTCAACAGGGGACGGATGCTAGCAAGCCCGCATTCGCGCGGACAAGCTTTGTAAAGGTAAAGAGCGCGGCTCGGGGTTATTGTTGAACTTGCTTGTGCGCCACCTGGGCGAGCTGCATGCGCGACATCGGGTCATACGCGCCGAACTGCTTCTGCGCGCTGCGCGTCTCCGGCAGCACGTAGATCACGGCGCCGCTGCGGCGCACGGTGGGCGCCAGCACCTTCTCGAAGAACGACACCGGCACGTTGATGCAGCCGTAGGAAATGCGGTTGTCCGCCGGGGTGGCCGTGGCCAGGCGCACCAGCCGCTTGTCCTTGCTGATGGCGTCGGGCGTGCGCAGCACGCGGTGCATCGACACCGCGGCGTCGTAGTCGACCCAGACCACATCCTCCTTGCGCGCGTTCATGCCGATCTCGGCGACGAAGCGGCCTGCCGGCGTGGTCTTCTCGCTGGGCTTCACCAGCGACAGCGGCTTGTCGCCGATGCCGGGCGCGGAGTCGTCGCCGACGGCCGAGCCCAGCAGCACCGGCGTCTCGGCCTTCAGCTTGCCGTCGGGCGTGAACACGTAGACGCGCGCATCCTTCTTGTCGACCACGACGAAGGCGTTCTTCTTGTGGTCCCTGGTGGCGACCGACCAGTCGGCCACCAGCTTGACGTCCGGCGGCGGCTTGGCGGTGCCGAAGTCGGCCAGCTGGGGCATCGGCAAAGGCGCGGGCGCCTGGGCCTGCGCTGCGGGGGTTTCGGCGCTGGGCGCGGGCTCGGCGGGAGCCTGCGCGACCTGTGGGGCGGGGGTTTGCGGCGCGGCGGGCACCGGTGGCGCGGGTGCCTTTGCCACTGCCGCCGGCGCCTGCGCGACCGGCGCCGCGGGCTTGGCCGCATGGTGCTGCATGCTCATGCGCAGCGGCGGCAGCACCAGCAGCAACACGGCCGCCCCCACCAGCACGCCCTTCTGCAAGGAATCGAAGAAGTCGGAATCCGGGCGATCGGGGCGCGGCGTGCCGGAACGCGGCGCGGTGGTGGGGGGAGTACGGGCCTTGTCTTGCATCTTGGAGCTTTCCTGCTCGTGCGAGCTTAGAAAGGCCGGGCCGCGGGCGCAGTGCGCAAATGGCGGCACGCCGTGTAGGAGCGCTGCCGGTACGGCTGTTTTCTGTCAGTGCGGCTCGGCGCCGGCGCCGGCTTCCTGGTGCCAGCGCTCGATCTGCAGCGCCGGGTTGGCGCACTCCCAGCCAAGCGCGACGTCGTCGGAGTCGGCGAAGCCGGCTGCTTGCAACACGGCGCCTTGCGCCAAGGTGGAATCGGCGGGCGCGGGATCGTTGAATTCGGGCATGGCGGACTCGGCTGGACGAATCGCCCGATTGTTGGGGCACCCCGCCAAACCTGGTAGGCGCGCCCGCCGCGTGGCTACGTAGGAGAGCGCCGACGCATGCGTTTGACGAGCTGCACCGCGCCCAGCACCAGCGCGCCGGCCGCCAGCCCCACCACCATGTGCGCGCCCGTGGAGGCCGCCCAGGCCCAGCCGTGGCCGGCCCGCTCGGCCAGCGCCTCGATCCCGTGCGCCAGCGGCGCGATGCCGTGCGTGAGGATCGAGCCGCCGACCAGGAACATCGCCACCGTGCCGGCCACCGACAGGCCCTTCATCAGCCAGGGCGCGGCGCGCAGCAGCCCGTGGCCGAGCGCGCGCAGCGCGGGCGAACCGCGCCGGCTCCAGTACAGGCCCAGGTCGTCCAGCTTCACGATGCCGGCCACCAGCCCGTAGACGCCCACGGTCATGACGATGCCGATGCCCGCCAGCACCATCACCCGCGTGAGGAAATCGCTGCCCGCCACGGTGCCCAGCGCGATGACGATGATCTCGGCCGACAGGATGAAGTCGGTGCGGATCGCGCCGCGGATCTTCTCCTTCTCGAACGCGACCAGGTCCACCTTCTCGTTCTCCACCGCATGCGCCAGCGCCTCGTGGTGCGCGCGGTCCTGCTCACGGCTGTGCAGCAGGCGGTGCGCCAGCTTCTCGAAGCCTTCGAAGCACAGGTAGGCGCCGCCCACCATCAGCAGCGGCGTCACCGCCCAGGGCGCGAGCGCGCTGATGGCGAGCGCCAGCGGCACCAGGATGGCCTTGTTGAGGAACGAACCCTTGGCCACCGCCCACACCACCGGCAGTTCGCGGTCGGCCTGCACGCCGGACACCTGCTGTGCGTTCAGCGCGAGGTCGTCGCCCAGCACGCCCGCCGTCTTCTTGGCGGCGACCTTGGTCAGCAGCGCAACGTCGTCCAGCAGCGTGGCGATGTCGTCGAGCAGGGCGAACAGGCTGGAGGCCATGCGGTGAATACGTGATGAGGGACGGGCTACGATGGCGCGCCATGGATGACACGCCGGCTGAAGCCGCCACTGTATTCGAAGCGACGCTCGCGCGGTCGCGACAGCGCTTCGCCGCGCCCGCGGACCAGCCGCTGCTGGTGGCGGCCGAAGCCGCCGGCATCGCGCTGCCGAGTTCCTGCCGCAACGGCACCTGCCGCACCTGCATCAGCCGGCTGGCGCAAGGCGAGGTGCGCTACCGCATCGAATGGCCCGGCCTGCTGCCGGAAGAAAAGCAGGCAGGCTGGATCCTGCCCTGCGTGGCCTATCCCGCGTCCGACGTCATTGTCGAAGCGGAAGACCTTTTCGACGAGCCTTAGTAATTGCCTGTGCGATACGGGCTGCGCGGCACGTACTTGTGCTCGCCGTCGGGGATGGGCTCGGCCTGCGGGTCGGGGCGGCGCTGCACGGCATTGCTGCCGTCGGGCGACGCGGGCTTGCGCTCCGCCCGGCCGCCCGGGCCTTGCGCCTTGGGCTTGGAAGAACGTCGATACAGCTTCATGGTGCCGCCACATTAGCATCGGCCCGCGCGGCTGCGGGTCACGCGCGCACGCACGGCCGCAAAAGTTGCAACGGCCTGTGCCGGCCGGGCAGCCGCTGGTGGCATAGTCGCGCGATGCGATTCCCGCTCCTCGCCCGCCTGCTGCTTTGCTGCGCGCTCGCCTGCGCGCCCTGGCTCGCGCGGGCGGCGCAGCCCGCATTCCAGGACACCATGGCGCAGCGCGTGCTCGCCTGTACCGGCTGCCACGGCAAGGAAGGCCGCGCCGGCCCCGACGGCTACTACCCGCGCATCGCCGGCAAGCCGGCCGCCTACCTGTACAACCAGCTGCTGAATTTCCGCGAAGGCCGCAGGCAGTACGCGCCGATGGCGCGGCTGCTGGAACCGCTGTCGGATGCCTACCTGATGGAGATCGCCCAGCACTTCGCCGGCCTGCAGCTACCGTACCCGCCGCCGCAGGCCGCCGCCCAGCCGCCCGAACTGCTGCTGCGCGGCCGCCTGCTCGCGCAAAAGGGCGACGCGGCGCGCGAGCTGCCGGCCTGCGCGCAATGCCATGGCCGCACGCTCACCGGCATGCTGCCGCAGGTGCCGGGCCTGCTGGGCCTGCCGCGCGACTACCTGAACGCGCAGCTGGGCGCCTGGCGCACCGGGCAGCGCCGCGCGCACGCGCCGGATTGCATGGCCGAGATCGCGCGCAAGCTCACGCCCGAGGACCTGTCGGCCGCCACCGGCTGGCTGGCGGCGCAGCCGGTCCCGCGCGCGGCGCGTCCGCTGCCCGCGCCGCGCAAGCCGACTCCGGGCACCCCCGCTACACCCGCCTGCGGCAGCGCGCCGCCGCCGGCCGAACGCCCATGAAGCGCGTCCTGATCGCCCTGCTGATGGTGGCGGCCCTGCTGGCCGGCTGGGTGTGGCTGCTCAACTTCCATGAGGAGCGCATCGAGGACGGCCCGGTGGGCCCGCCCAGCGCCGAACAGGTGAGCCGGGGCGCGTATCTCGCGCGCGCGGGCAACTGCATGGGCTGCCACACCGAGCGTGGCGGCGAAGCCTTTGCCGGCGGCCGCACCCTCGCCACGCCGTTCGGCGCGCTGTACGCGAGCAACCTCACGCCCGACCTCGAGACCGGACTGGGCCGCTGGACGCCCGGGCAGTTCTGGCGCGCGCTGCACCATGGCCGCTCGGCCGACGGCCGGCTGCTCTACCCGGCCTTTCCCTATCCCTACTACACGCAGGTAACGCGGGCCGACGCCGACGCGTTGTTCGCCTATCTGCGCAGCGTGCCGCCGGTGCGCAAGCGCAACCGCATCCACGCGCTGCGCTGGCCATACAACACGCAGACCGCGCTGGCGGTGTGGCGCGCGCTGTACTTCCGCCCGGCCGACCAGGAGACGGTCGCCAACGTGGCCGCGGACCGCGGCGCCTATCTCGTGCGCGGCCTGGGCCATTGCGGCGCCTGCCATTCGCCGCGCAACGCGCTGGGCGGCACGCACGACCTGATGGACCTGTCGGGCGGCGTGATCCCGATGCAGAACTGGTATGCGCCCTCGCTCAGCGCGCGCTCCGAAGCCGGCGTGGCCGACTGGCCCACCGCCCAGGTCGTGCAGCTGCTGCAGACCGGCGCGGCGCCGCGCGGCACGGTACTGGGCCCGATGGCCGAGGTGGTTCTCAACAGCACCCAGCACCTGAGCGCGGCCGACCTGCAGGCGATGGCGGGCTACCTGAAAAGCCTGCCCTCCGCGCCGGCGCAGGCCGAGAGCGATCCCTACGTGGTGCCGGCGGCCAGCGCCGCGGTGCGCGAGCGCGGCGGCAAGCTGTACGGCGAGCATTGCGCGCAATGCCACGGCGACAGCGGCCAGGGCGTGCCGAAGGCCTATCCGCCGCTGGCCGGCAACCGCGCGGTGACGCTGCCGGTCACGGTCAACCTGGTGCAGGTGCTGCTGCACGGCGGCTTCGCACCGGCCACCGAGGGCAACCCGCGGCCGTTCGGCATGCCGCCGTATGCGCTGGTGCTGAACGACGCCGACATCGCCGCCGTGCTGTCGTACATCCGCGGCGCCTGGGGCAACCGCGGCGCACCGGTGGGCGAGTTCGAGGTGAGCCAGCAGCGCGGCAGCGCGCAGTGAGGACGGGCGAAGTGAGTTTGCGTCCCGTCGTGTTGCCGCCCGACGTGCCCGGGCGCCTGTGGCTGTCGGCGATGCCGGGCCGCTTCGAAGCCTGGTCGTCGTTCGAGACGCAGGCGCAGCGCGCGGACCTGGCGCTGGTGGTCTGCCTGACGCCGCGCGCCGAGATGTCGGAGCTGTCGCCCCGCTACCACGCGGCGGTCGCCGGCGGCACGGTGCCGTTCCGCTGGCTGCACCTGCCGATCCGCAACTTCGGCGTACCGGAGGACGGCGCGGGTTTCCGGCGCGAGGTGGGCGCGATCGCCGACGCGCTGCGGCGCGGCGAATCGGTGCTGCTGCATTGCGCGGCCGGCATGGGACGCACCGGCACGGCGGCCGCGTGCGTGCTCAAGGCGCTGGGCATGAGCAGCGACGCGGCGCTGCAGCATGTGCGCGAGGCCGGCTCGAACCCGCAGAACGCGAAGCAGTCCGGCGTGGTCGACTGGTTCTAGCGACTGCCTGCCTGGGCACTATCCGGCGGGAGCGCGCCACGCCTTCGGCATGCTGGCCGGGTCCAGCTGCAGGTCCGGCTGCTCGCGCAAGCCCGCAGCCAGGTGGTCGACCACCACGCGCACCCGCGGGCTCAGCAGCTTGCGGTGCGGATAGCACAGCATCATGTCGCGCTCGCCGTGGTGGTACTGGCCGGTCAGCACGGTGCGCAGCTTGCCGGCGCGCAGCAGCGGCGCGGCCAGGAACAGCGCCGCCTGGCAGATGCCCTCGCCGGCAGCAACGAGGTCGAGGAAGGCATCGGGGTCCGAACTCCACAGCTGCGCCGGCGGCGGCCAGGCGACGCGTGCGCCGCCGGGCGTGGTGAAGTTCCATTCGGCAATGTCGCCCGAGGCGAAGCGGATGCCCAGCAGCCGGTGCGACAGCAGGTCCTCGGGGGTTGCCGGCACGCCGTGCTTGCGCAGGTACGACGGCGCGGCGACCAGCACCGAATGCAGGCGGCAGATGCGCCGCGCCACCAGCGTGGAGTCGCGCAGGATGCCGCCGCGCACGACGATGTCGAAGCCCTCCTCCACCACGTCGATCACCCGGTTGTCCACGCTCAGCTCCACCCGCAGCTGCGGATGAAGCCTGGTCACCTGCGACAGCAGCGGCAGCACGAAGCGCTGCCCGAAGGTGCTGCTCGACGAAATGCGCACGCGCCCGGCCGGCTGCCTGCCCTTGCTGGCCAGGTTCTCCACCGCGCGGTCCAGCGCCTGCAATGCCTCGCGTGCCTCCGCCAGGAACGACTGGCCTTCGGCGGTGAGCCGCAGCTGCCGCGTCGTGCGGTTGAACAGGCGGACGTTCAGCTCCTGCTCCAGCCGCATCACGTTCTTGCCGACCGCCGCCGGGGTGACGCCCAGCTTCGCCGCGGCGCCGGTGAAGCTGCCGGCCGCCGCGCTTTCGACGAACGACACCATGCCCTGGAGGTTGCGCACCATTGTCAACTGCCGGTTGGAAATATTGCGAAATTATGTGCCTTCCACTTTCGCGCGGGCTGCGTAGGCTGGACGCATCGAAGAAGCAGGAGAGTGCCCCATGAATTCGCAGATGACCGAGAGACTGGACCGCGCGATCGGCCGCGCGCTGGAAGACCGCCGCATCGTCGGCACCGTGGTGCTGGTGGCCCGGCAAGGCGAGGTGGTGTACCGCCGCGCCGCCGGCTGGGCCGACCGCGAGGCCGCGCGCCCGATGGCCGAGGACGACGTGCTCCTGTGGGCCTCGCTCACCAAGCCGCTGGTGGCAGCGGCCACGCTGCGCCTGGTCGAGCAGGGCCGCATCGGGCTGCAGGACCCTGTCACGCGCTGGCTGCCCGGCTTCACGCCGCGCCTGCCGGACGGCAGCACGCCGCGGATCACCATCCACCAGCTGCTCACGCACAGCGCGGGGCTGGACTACGCCTTCATCGAAGCCGAAGGCGGACCGCACCACCGGCTGAACGTTTCGACCGGCATCGACCAGCCGGGACTGGGCTTCGAGGAGAACATGCGCCGCCTGGTGCAGGCACCGCTGGTCTACGCGCCGGGCACCGGCTGGGGCTACTCCATGGCCTACGACGTGCTGGGCGGCGTGCTTGCCGCGGCCACCGGGCAGACGCTGCCGCAGGCCGTCGAGGCGCTGGTCGCGCAGCCCTGCGGCATGCACGACGCGGCGTTCGCGGTGCGCGACCCGTCGCGGCTGGTGGCGCACTACGGCGACGCGCAGCCGCAGCCGGTGCGCATGGCCGCGCAGGCGCTGGTGCCGTTCCCCGGTTCGGGGGCGCTGGTACCGTTCGCGCCCGAACGGCTGTTCGACCCGGGCTCCTATCCATCCGGCGGGGCCGGCATGGCGGGCACCGCGGGGGACCTGCTGGCCTTCCTGCGGAACCTGCTGGCCGGCCGCCTGCTGCGGCCGCAGACGGTGGAGCTGATGGCGCAGCCCCACGTCGGGGCGCAGGCCCAGACGCAGGGGCCGGGCTGGGGCTTCGGCTACGGCGGTGCGGTGCTGGTGGACCCGGCGGCGGCGCAAAGCCCGCAATCGGCGGGCACGCTGCAATGGGGCGGCGCCTACGGCCACAGCTGGTTCCTGGACCGCGCGCAGGGGCTGGCTGTGGCGGCGCTGACGAACACCGCGTTCGAGGGCATGGCATCGGCCGGGCGCTACCCGGCCGAGGTGCGCGACGCGGTGTACGGGCCCTGAGGCCGCTGCCGGCTTACTTGGCGAAGGGGTTGGCGAAGACGAACATCATCGCCACGCCCACGCCGATCAGGAAGTTGGCGTCGATCAGGCCGGCCACCAGGAACATCTTGGTCTGCAGCGGTTCCATCATCTCCGGCTGCCGCACGGCACCGTCGAGGAAACGCCCGGCCATGTTGCCGATGCCCATGCAGGCGCCGATGGCGCCCAGGCCGATGATGATGCCGCATGCAATTGCGATGAGTCCGGTGTCGGTCATGTGATGCTCCTTGTTTGCTGTCGAAGAACCTGTCTGTTGCCTCGATGATGGAGCTGGCGCGTCATCGCGCCAATGACCTTGGAGGTAATGGCCGCACCAGCGGCTCAGAGCCGCGTGATCGCCTGCCCGGCCACGGCGGCCAGCCAGCCGGCCGGCACGCGCTGCGGCGCGATCTCGGCCAGCGGCACCAGCACGAAGGCGCGTTCGCGCAGCCGCGGATGCGGCACCGTGAGCCGGGCGCTGTCGATGCGCGCCTCGCCGTACAGCAGCAAGTCGAGGTCCAGCGTGCGCGGCGCGTTGCGGTAGGGGCGCTCGCGCCCGTGCGCGGCTTCGATGCCGAGCAGCGCGTCCAGCAGCGCGGGTGCGCTCAGGATGGTGCGGATCGCGGCCGCCGCATTGATGAAATCGGGGCCGCCGGCGTCGAGCGGTTGGGTGCGGTACAGGGCCGATGCCCGGACGAGTTCAACGCCCGGTTGCGCCCCAAGCTCGTGCAATGCGTCTTGCACGGTGCGCACCGCATCGCCCAGGTTCGCGCCCAGGCCGATGCAGGCGGCGACCGGCGCGCGCATCACCGGTTTTCCCGCGCTCAGTCTTCGCCCGGCCCGCCGGCCGCTGGCGCGTCCGCGCCGCCGCCCTGGCCGGACGGCTTGCGCCGCCGGCGCCGGCGCTTGCGCGGGGCGTCCGAAGCGCCGCCCTCGTCGCCCTCGCCCTGCTGCGGCTCGTCGGCATCGCGAGGCGCAGCCGCCTGCGGCTCCTGCGCCTCGCCCTCTGCCGCTGGCTGCGCCGGCACGCGCCGCGCCGGCTTGGCGCGGCGCTGGTTCTTCTGCTGCTCTTCGCGCAACTGCGCCATCAGGTCTTCGCGCACGGCGTCGCTGGCCTGGCTGAATTCCTGCCACCAGTCGGCCAGCACCACGTCGACCTCGCCGATGTCGGCGCGCAGCCGCATGAAGTCGAAGCCGGCGCGAAAACGCGGCTGCTCGACCAGGCTGAACGGCGTGTGGCCGATGCGCTTCTCGAAGCGCGGCTGCATCATCCAGATCTCGCGCATGTCGGCGCCCAGCTTGCCGCGGCCCGAGACGTCGCCGATGCGCGCGTTGAACACGTCGTCGATGGCTTCCTGCAAAGCGGGAAACGGATGCTGCCGGCGATCCAGGCGCTCGGCCCAGCCGTCGCGCACGTCCGACCACAGCACGCAGGCCAGCAGGAAGCTGGGCGCCACCGGTTTGCCCTCGGCCACGCGGCGGTCGGTTTCCTGCAGCGCAGCTTTCACGAAGGGGTGCGCGGCGCGCTCCACCACCAGGTCCAGCAGCGGATAGATGCCGCGGTCCAGCCCCAGCAATTTCAGCTGCTCGATGGTGGCCAGCGAGTGGCCGGTCTGCAGCAGCTTGAGCATCTCGTCGAACAGCCGGCTTTGCGGCACCTCGGCCAGCAGGCCCAGGCTGGGCTTCAACGGGGCGGCGGTTTTCGGGTCGAGCTGGAAGCCCAGGGGCGCCAGCTTGGCGGTGAAGCGCACGGCGCGGATGATGCGCACCGGGTCTTCGCGGTAGCGCGTGACCGGGTCGCCGATCATGCGGATCACGCGTTTCTTGGCGTCCTTGATGCCGCCGTGGTAGTCCACCACGATGCGGGTTTCAGGATCGTAGTAGAGGCCGTTGATGGTGAAGTCGCGGCGCGCCGCGTCTTCCTCCTGCGGGCCCCAGACGTTGTCGCGCAGCACGCGCCCGGACGCATCCACGGCGTGCTTCATGCCGGCCAGCTCGGTCTTGCTGGTGCGTTCGTTGCCGGCGACCGATTCGGTCGCCGCCGCGTCCATGTAGGCGCGGAAGGTGGAGACCTCGATCACCTCGTGCTCGCGCCCGCGGCCGTACACCACGTGCACGATGCGAAAGCGCCGCCCGATGATGAAGGCGCGCCGGAACAGGCCCTTGACCTGCTCGGGCGTGGCGTTGGTCGCCACGTCGAAGTCCTTGGGCCGCAGCCCCAGCAGCAGGTCGCGCACCGCGCCCCCGACGATGTAGGCCTCGAAGCCGGCTTCCTTGAGCGTGTGCACCACGTTGAGCGCGCGCTCGTCGGCCAGGGCCGGGTCGATGCCGTGCTCGTCCGGGCCGACTTCCTGGCGCTTGCCGAAACGCGGTTTGCGGCCGGCACCGCCGAGCAGTTTGTCGATGAATTTCTTGATCATTTTTCTTCTTGTCGGAAGAGGTCCAGTATGCGCCAGCCGCGCTCCAGCGCCACCGTGCGCAGCCGCGCGTCGGGGTTGGTGGCGACCGGCACGTCAACTTTTTCCAAAAGTGGCAGGTCGTTCATGGAATCGGAATAAAAGGTGCTGTCCACGTCCAGCCAGCCGAGCTCGCGCTCGGCCAGCCAGCGCTCGACGCGCACCACCTTGCCTTCGCGCATCGACGGCACGCCGTCGATCTCACCCGTGATCCAGCCGTCGGCGCCGCGTTCGAGCTGCACCGCAATGAGCTGCTGCACACCCAGCCGCGCGGCGATCGGCCGCGTCACCAGCTCGTTGGTGGCGGTGACGATCACCACTTCGTCGCCGGCCGCCTGGTGGCTGCGCAGCAGCTCGAGCGCCGCGGGCCGCAGCGCCGGCTCGATCCACTCGCGCATGAAGCGCGCATGCGCCTCTTCATACGCGGCGCGGCCACGCAGGCGCACGGCTTCGGTGGCGAAGCGCACGTAGTCGTGCACGTCCAGCGTGCCGGCCTGGTAGTGCGCGAAGAATTCGTCGTTGCGGCGCTTGAACACGACCGGATCGGTCCAGCCGATCTGCAGCGTGAACTCGCCCCAGGCGTAATCCGAGTCGATCGGCAGCAGCGTGTGGTCGAGGTCGAACAGCGCGAGCTTGCGGCGGGCGGCGGTCACTCGTTCTCCAGCATGGATTTGATCAGGGGAATGGTGATGGCGCGCTGCGTCTGCAGGGCATAGGTGTCCAGGTGGTCCAGCAGTTCCATCAGGCTGCCCAGGTCGCGCGAGAAGCGGTGCAGGATGAAGTCCATCACGTCGTCGCCCAGGAACACGCCGCGCGCGTCGGCCGCCCGCCGCAGCACGGCGCGCCGCTCGGGCTCGCCCAGCACGTGCAGCTGGAACACGTGGCCCCAGCCCAGGCGCGTGCGCAGGTCCTCGCGCAGCTTGAGGTGCGCCGGCGCCAGCAGCCCCGCAGCCAGCACGCCGCGCTGCAGCGACTGCGCCTGCACGAACCAGTTGAACGCCATATGCTGCTGCACGGCGGTGTAGAGATGCACGTCGTCCATCAGCACCACGGCCCAGCGCTCGTCGAATCCGGGCGGCTCCACCAGCGTGGCATCGAGCCAGCCGCAGGTGGCGCCCTGCTCTTTCAGGCGCTCCTGCACGGCTTTGAGCAAATGGGTTTTCCCGCTGGCGGAGGGGCCCCACAGATAGGTGGGGACGGGAGATCTCGTCGGGCTGCCGGCCCAGAGTTGCAGGTGGGCCAGAGCTGCTTCGTTGGGGCCGGCGAGGAATGAATTCAGCGTGGGGACCTTGCCCATGCCGATGTCGAGGGGGAGCTGCTTCATGTGGCTGCTTCCCTTGTTTCTCGCAGAGACCACGCGGCAAAGCCGCACGCGGGCAGACCGTGTCGCGCGGACAGGGCGTCCCGCGCTGCGCGCGGGCAAACCTGAGGCGGTTGGACGGCCGGCAGCGCGGGGAAACTCCCTGCGCGTTTGCAAGCAAACGCTCCGGTCAGACAGTCCCCGCGAGTCAGTTCACGAAGCGCGCTGCGCGCGCCTGCCGTCCGTCCAACCACCTCAGGCGCCCTGCCCAACTGCGCGCCACGGCCCGCCCGCGTGCGGCTTTGCAG
>JAZKIV010000077.1:0-11809 GCA_040384685.1 Pseudomonadota bacterium
TGCGCCTTGCGCTTGTTCACGAAGGCGTCCATGCCTTCCTTCTGGTCGGTGGTGGCGAACATCGCATGGAACATGCGGCGCTCGAACATGATGCCGTCGGCCAGCGTGCCCTCGAAGGACTTGTTGACCGCCTCCTTGGCCGCCATCACGGCGATCTGCGAGTACTCGCAGATCATCAGCGCGGCCGCCAGCGTTTCTTCCATCAGCTTGTCCAGCGGCACCACGCGGCTGGCCAGCCCTGAGCGCTCGGCTTCGGCCGCGTCCATCATGCGGCCGGTGAGCGTCATGTCCATGGTCTTGGACTTGCCCACCGCGCGCGGCAGGCGCTGCGTGCCGCCGGCGCCGGGGATGATGCCCAGCTTGATTTCCGGCTGGCCGAATTTCGCGTTCTCGGCGGCGATGATGAAGTCGCACATCATGGCCAGCTCGCAGCCGCCGCCCAGCGCGAAGCCGCTGACCGCGGCGATCACCGGCTTGCGGATGGTGCGGATCGTCTCCCAGTTGCGCGTGATGTAGTCGCCCTTGTAGACGTCGGCGAAGCCGTAGGTCGCCATCGCGCCGATGTCGGCGCCGGCGGCGAACGCCTTCTCGCTGCCGGTGACGATCATGCAGCCGATGGCCGGGTCCGCGTCGAAGGCCTTCAGCGCGGCGCCCAGCTCGTCCATGAGCTGGTCGTTCAGCGCGTTGAGCTGCTTGGGCCGGTTGAGCGTGACGACGCCGACCTTGCCACCCTCGGTGCGCACCTCGATGAGTTCGTTGGCCATGGGATTCTCTCCTTCTTGTGGATGCCAAACTATACCGAGAATGCCATTGCCCGACCGGGCGGTCGGCGAATGTTAGAGTTGACGCAACAAGGAGACGTTTCCCATGGACGAAGCCACCGTTCTGTACGAGGCGCGCGGCGCCATTGCGCTGATCACGCTGAACCGCCCGCAGGCGCTCAACAGCTTCACGCGGCGCATGCACGACGACTTCAAGGCGGCGCTGGAGCGCGTCAACGGCGACGCCTCCATCCGCGCGCTGGTGCTCACCGGCGCCGGCCGCGGCTTCTGCGCTGGGGCCGACCTCTCCGAATTCGATTTCGCGCCCGGCCCCGACCTGGTGAAGCGCGCCGACCCCGGCCCGCTGATCGAAACCGCCTTCAATCCGATGACGCGCCGCCTGATGGACCTGCGCGTGCCCACCGTCGCGGCGGTGAACGGCGTGGCTGCGGGCGCGGGGGCGTCGATCGCCATGGCCTGCGACCTGGCCGTGGCGGCGCCCGGCGCCAGCTTCGTGCAGGCCTTCAGCAAGATCGGCCTGATCCCCGACGCCGGCGGCAGCTGGTTCCTCATCAAGAAGCTGGGCCTGGCGCGCGCCATGGGCTGTGCCATGCTGGGTGACAAGGTGAGCGCCAAGGACGCGAAGGAGTGGGGAATGATCTGGGACGTGGCGCCCGAAGGCGAGGACTGCGTGCAGGCCGCGCTGAAGCTGGCCGGGCGCCTGGCCGTGCTGCCGACCAAGGCGCTGGTGGAAACGCGGCGCCTGCTGCGCGCCGCCGCCAGCAACGAGCTGGATGCGCAGCTCGACCTGGAGCGCAAGACCCAGTCGGCCCTGGGCGGCACGCACGACTACATCGAGGGCGTCTCCGCTTTCCTGGAAAAACGCGCGCCGCAGTTCAAAGGCGAATGATGGGTGCTTCAGAGAAGGACCTCGCCGCGCGCGTCGGCGAAGCGATGTTCGCGGCCGACACCGCCAGCCGCGAGTTCATGCGGATGGAACTGGTGGCCTGCGAACCCGGCCGCGCGGTGATGCGCATGGCGGTGCGCGAGCCCATGCTCAACGGCCACAAGATCTGCCACGGCGGCCTGATCTTCACGCTGGCGGATTCCACCTTCGCCTTCGCCTGCAACAGCCGCAACAAGGTGACGGTGGCGGCCGGCTGCAGCATCGAATTCCTGAAGCCCGGCCAGCTGGGCGACGTGCTCACCTGCGAAGGTGTGGAGCAGGTGCTGCAGGGCCGCCACGGCATCTACGACATGAAGGTCACCAACCAGCACGGCGAGGTGGTCGCCATGTTCCGCGGCAAGAGCGCAACCATCCAGGGCAGCGTGCTGCCGGAATAAGCACCGTTCGGGCTGAGCCTGTCGAAGCCCTGCAGACGAGACAATGCCCTTCGACAGGCTCAGGGCGAGCGGGATCGAACAATGAACAGTTTTCCTCTTGAGCCGATCGAGAAGGCCAGCGTCGACGAGCTGCGCAGCCTGCAGTTCAAGCGCCTGAAGGCGACGCTGCAGCATGCCTATGCGAACTCGCCGGTGTACCGCCGCAAGTTCGATGAAGCCGGCGTGCACCCGGACGACTGCCGCTCGCTGGCCGACCTGCGCAAGTTCCCGTTCACCACCAAGAAGGACCTGCGCGACAGCTATCCCTTCGGCATGTTCGCCGTGCCGCGCGAGCAGTGCGCGCGCATCCACGCCTCCAGCGGCACCACCGGCAAGCCAACGGTGGTGGGCTACACCAAGAACGACATCGACACCTGGTCCGCCGTGATGGCGCGCAGCATCCGCGCCTCCGGCGCGCGGCCGGGCGAGCTGGTGCACGTGAGCTACGGCTATGGTCTCTTCACCGGCGGCCTGGGCGCGCACTACGGCGCGGAAAAACTCGGCCTGACGGTGGTGCCGTTCGGCGGCGGCCAGACCGAGCGGCAGGTGCAGCTGATCCACGACTTCCGGCCCGACATCATCATGGTCACGCCCAGCTACATGCTGGCCATCGCCGACGAGTTCGAGCGCCAGGGACTGGACCCGCGCGAGAGCAGCCTGCGCCTGGGCATCTTCGGCGCCGAGCCCTGGACCAACGACATGCGCGCCGCCATCGAGCAGCGCATGGGGATGGACGCGGTGGACATCTACGGCCTGTCCGAAGTGATGGGCCCGGGCGTGGCCAACGAGTGCGTGGAAACCAAGGACGGCCCGACCATCTGGGAAGACCATTTCTATCCCGAGATCGTGAACCCCGAAACCGGCGAGCCGGTGCCCGACGGCGAGCTGGGGGAGCTGGTGTTCACCAGCCTCACCAAGGAGGCGCTGCCCATCCTCCGCTACCGCACGCGCGACCTGACGCGCCTGTTGCCCGGCACGGCGCGCACCATGCGCCGCATGGAGAAGATCACCGGCCGCAGCGACGACATGATGATCGTGCGCGGCGTCAACGTGTTTCCCACGCAGATCGAGGAGCTGATCCTGCGCCGCGCCGAACTGGCGCCGCACTACCAGTGCCTGCTCACGCGCGAAGGCCCTCTGGACGCGCTGACGGTGCTGGTGGAATGCCGCGCCGGCCTGGCGCACGACAGCGACGCCGTGCGCGCCGCCGGCGACATGCTGGCGCACGAGATCAAGGCCTATGTCGGCACCAGTGCACGCATCGAACTGCGGCCATCCGGCGGCGTCGAGCGCAGCATGGGCAAGGCCAAGCGCGTGGTCGACCAGCGCAAGGGCTGAACAGGGCTGCGCTGCCGTGTGGCGCTGCTATATTCGCGCGCCATGAACACCCCTCGCCTTCTCCTTGCCGTCGCCGCGTCGCTTGCCTTGCTTGCCGCTTGCGGCAAGAAGGAGGTGCCCGCACCGGCTACCGCGCCTGCACCTGCGGCCGCTCCTGCCGCCGTGCCGTCGGTACCCGCACCAATGGCTTCCGCGCCGGCTTCGGCACCCGCATCCGCGGCATCCGCCGCGGCGCCGGTGGCGTCCACCGACATCGACAACCCGACGCCGCTGCCCGCGCGTGAACTCAAGGGCGTGGGGACCAAGCAGAAGGTGAGCTACTACTGGCGCTTCAACGCGTCCGCGCCGGGCACGATCACCCTCAAGGCCACGGCCAAGAACGCGCCGAGCGGCGCCACCAACGCATTGCGCTTCGGCCTGTACGACCCGAAGGCCAACCAGCTCTGTTCGGAGTCGCACGGCAACACCAACACCGACAAGACGGTGGAGCTGCGGTGCAACATCGACAAGGCGCAGCCCCTGGTTTTGCGGCTGGACCTGGCCGAGGAAACCATCGACTACGCCGTGCAGATGGAGGGCAACATCGAGCTGCTGCCGCCGCAGGCCGCCGCCGGCACGGTGGCCATCGCGGGCCCGGGCTCCACCGACATCGACGAGCCCACGCGGCTGAAGACCAACCGCGTGCGCGGGCAGGGGCCCAAGGCCGGCGCCAGCTACTACTACGCCTTCAATGCCGGACCCGGCGAACTCACGCTGACCATCGACGGCCGCAACGCGCCGGCGGCCACCACCGAAGCCTTGATCGGCGGCATCTACACCCTGCGCTCCGAGCGCCTGTGCGAGGCGAGCCTGGGCAACACCACGCTCGAAAAGCGCGCCATCGCCACCTGCAAGGTCGACAAGCGCCAGCCCGTCATCCTGCGGCTGGACGTGAGCCCCGAGACGCTGGAATTCCGCGCCCGCTTCGACGGTCCCCACGACTTCGACGAGTTCGTTGCACCGAAGGCGGTGACCATCGCGCTGGACGCCGCCGTGCTGTTCGACACCGGCTCGTCGACGCTCAAGCCCGAGGCGCGCAAGACGCTGGACGAGGCGGCCGCACGGGTGAAGAAATTCGCCGATGCGCCGGTGACCATCGCCGGCCACACCGACAGCGTGGGCAACGAGGCAAGCAACCAGAAGCTGTCGGAAAGCCGCGCGGCGGCGGTGCGCGACTACTTCTCCGGCCAGGCCGGCGTGCCGGCCGCGCGCCTGAGCGTGAAGGGCTACGGCAAGACGCAGCCGGTCGCGGACAACGGCACCGAGCAGGGCCGCGCGCGCAACCGGCGCGTGGAAGTGCAGATCACGCCCAAGTAGTTCGCCGGCATCGGGCCGCCGGTGCTTCAGCGCTGCTCGATCTGGTCGACCAGCAGGTCGACGTAGGCGGCGTCGCCCATGTTGACGCGGATGCGCACCGGCAGGTATTGCAGGCCGGGCGCGAACCACATCTCGGCCGTGATGTTGCCGCGCGCGTTGGCGATGGGGCGCGGCTTGAGGTGGAACGCATCCAGCGCGCCGAGCTTCGGCGTCTGCAGCACCTCGCGGCCGAGCACGTCGTAGGTCCACAGGTCGACGCCGCCGGGCCGCGCCATCCAGAAGCTCACCGCCTCGCCGACCCGCAGCGGCGCCGCGCCGGTGGCGAAGCGGTGCGCCAGCTCGACGAACTGGCTGGCCGTGTCCTGCACGCCGTCGGGGCGCGGCAGCACGCGGCCGCGTTCGATCAGCACGGTGCTCTGGTCCAGCCGCACGGCGCGCGGCTTGCCGTTGCGCACTTCCTCATAGGCGCGCGGCGCCAGCCCGGCGGGTGTGACCTCGCCCTGGCTGGTGAGCACCAGGCTGGCCCACACCGTCACGTCCACCGCCACGCGCACCTGGTAGGAAGAGCCGTCGCGCTGCCACTGCACGCGCGCGTCGCCGTACAGCTCACCGCTGCGGAAGCGGCCGCTCAGCGCGTAAGAAAGGCGGGTGTCGGCGGGCCAGCTGTCCAGGGCTTGTGCATCGCTGGTGACTGACGCGGGAGCGGAGGCTGGCGCTTCTGGCGCTGCAGTTTCTTCGACTGGCGGTGCCGGTGGTGGTTGCTGCGGCCGTGCTTCGGCCACTTGCTCCACCTGTTCCACGACAGGTTCGGAAGCCGCTGGCGCGGGCGGTTTCACGGTCGCCGCGAATGCGCCCTTGTCCCTGGCCGGCTTCGCGACAACCGGCCGCGGCGCCGCCGCGGCAACCGGCACGGCCGGCGGCACCTGCGGCTTCAGCAGCCGCGTGAACATGGGCTCGACGGTGGGCCGCAGTACGGTGCTGTAGCGCAGCTCGCGCGCCAGCCAGTCGAGGGTGAACGCGTGCAGCGCGGCCACCGCGAGCGCCAGCAGGACTAGTGCCCGCCAGCCCGGCCTGCGCGTCAGGTGCGCACGCCCAGCCACGCCTGCGCCCGCGCGGCGTCGCGCAGCACCAGCCGCCAGGCATTGGCCGCGGCCGGGATGTTCAGCTCCAGGCGCAGCAGGCGGCGGTCGCGCGCGACCAGGGCCGTCACCTTCCGGTGCTGGCCGGCGTACAGCGCCAGGTCGTCGAGCTTGGCCATGCGCCAGCCGGTGCCGCCCACTTCCACGCCGACCCATTCGTCGTTGGCGGCGAAGCCGGCCTGTTCGGCCGCGCCGCCGCGCAGCACGTTCTTCACCTGCAGGCCGGTGCCCTCGCTCATGCGCAGGCCCAGGCGCTGCTGCAGCTGCGCCGGCTCCTCGATCACGGCGATGCCGTGGCGCTCCAGCAGCTCCTTGACCGGCAGCTCGCGCGTGCCGTGCACCCAGGCGGCGATCTCGCGGGTGTAGGCGCGCCCGCCCACTTCCTTCAGCACCGCGGCGAAGTCGGCTTCGCGCATCGGGCCGGCCTTGCAGCGCTCCCACAGCAAGCGCATCACGTCGTCCAGCGTGCCCAGGCCCTCGGAGCGCAGCGTGAGGTCGAAGCACAGCGCCACCAGCGCGCCCTTGGTGTAGTAGCTGATGGTGGCGTTGGCGGTGTTCTCGTCCTGGCGGTAGTACTTCACCCAGGCGTCGAAGCTGGCCTGCGCCACCGACTGCAGTTCGCGCCCGGGCGCCTGCAGTACCTGGCTGATGGTCTTGTTCAGCAGCTTGACGTAGGTGGCGTCGTCGATCACGCCGGCGCGGCGCAGCAGCAGGTCGTCGTAGTAGCTGGTGAAGCCCTCGAAGAACCACAGCAGCTGGGTGTAGTTCTCCTGGCCGTAGTCGTAGTGCTGGAACTCCGCCGGCCGCAGGCGCTTGACGTTCCAGGTGTGGAAGTACTCGTGGCTGATCAGCCCCAGCAGCGTGACGTAGCCGTCGCCCAGGCGGGCGTCGCCCAGGCGCGGCAGGTCGCGCCGCGAGGCGATCAGCGCGGTGGAGTTGCGGTGCTCCAGCCCGCCGTAGCCGTCGTCCACCGCATTCAGCAGGAAGGCGTAGTTCTTGAACGGCGGGCGCTTGCGGTCGTGCCAGAAGCGGATCTGCGTCTCGCAGATCTTCTGCGTGTCGGCCAGCAGCCGCACGCTGTCGATCGACTCGGCGGCGCCGGCCAGCACGAAGCGGTGCGGCACGCCCATCGCCTTGAACTCGCCGCTGAAAAAGCCGCCCATCTCCACCGGGCAGTCGACCAGCTCGTCGTAGTCGGCCGCGCCATAGGTGCCGAAGCCGCGCTTGCCGACCCGCACCGGCGCGAGGCCGGTGGCCGCGTCCCAGGCGTCGGTGTGCCTGGCCGGCGGCACCAGCTCCAGCTCGTGCGGCTGTGCTTCCTGGCCGTGCACCTTCAGGCACAGGCTGGTGCCGTTGAAGAAGCCGCGCTGGCTGTCCAGCCAGGCGGTGCGCACCGAGTTGTCGAAGGCATAGACCTCGTAGCCCAGCACCAGCGGGCTGGACGGCACGCAGTCGACCTGCCAGTTGCACTTGTCGATCTGCTGCACCGCCACCGCCTTGCCGTCCTGCCGCGCGACCAGCCGCTGCAGGTGGCGCGAGAACTCGCGCACCAGGTAGCTGCCGGGAATCCACACCGGCAGCGACAGGCGCTGCTGCGCCTGCGGCTGCGCGATGCTCAACGTGACGTGGTAGAGGTGGGCGTGCACATCCGCGGCTTCGACGCGGTAGTGCACGGGCGCGACACGGCCGGGGCTCACTTGGCGGAGGCCAGCAGTTTTTCGATCTGGTCGGCCGGCACCGCGCCCGGCACGCGCGTGCCGTCGGTGAACACCATGGTCGGCGTGCCGGTGATGCGGTGCTTCTTGCCGAACTCGACGTTGCGCGCGATCGGCGCCACGTCGCAGGTGGCGGGGACCACCGCCTGGTCGCGCACCATGAAGTCCAGCCAGGCCTTGCCGCGGTCCTTGGCGCACCAGATGCTGCGCGCCTTGTCGGCCGAGTCGGGCCCCAGGATCGGGTAGAGGTACATGTAGACGGTGACGTTGTCCACCTTCTGCAGGTCGCGCTCGAAGCGCTTGCAGTAGGGGCAGTTCGGATCCTGGAACACCGCCATCTTGCGCTTGCCGTTGCCGCGCACGATGACGAAGGCGTCCTTGGTCGGCAGCTGGTCGAAGTCGATGGCGGTCAGCTTGCTCACGCGCTCCTGCGTCACGTTGCGCTTCGTCTTCGTCTCGACCATCTCGCCTTCCAGCAGGAAGTTGCCTTCCATGTCGCTGTAGAAGATGTCGCTGCCGATGCGCAGCTCCACCAGGCCGGCGATCGGCGAGCGCGTGATCTCGTCGATCTTCTGCATCTGCGGGATGCGCTCGGCCAGGTTCTTGCGCAGCAGCGCCTCCTGTCCCGGCAGCAGGGTGGCGGGTCCCTGCGCCTGCGCCAGCGCGGCGAGCAGGCCCAGGGCCGCGAGGGCTGTGCGCAGCGCGCTTCGGATCGGTTTCATCGTGTTCTCTTTCTCTCGGTATCTCGTCAAAGCCGCCCCATTGCCTGGCGCGCCACCCAATGCTTCACCGGCCCGCTGCGCTCGAAGCCCTTCATGCCCCAGTTGCGCACCCAGGCCCATGGCGCCTCGGTGCGCGCGAACAGCTGCTGCAGCCCGTCGGTGGCCAGCCCCATGGCCAGCACGTCCGCCTTGCGCGAGCGCTCGTAGCGGCGCAGCAGCTTCACGTCGCCCGCGCCGCGCCAGTAGTCCCGGCCCTGCAGCACCTCGGCCAGCGCGCGCGCGTCGGCCAGCCCCAGGTTCAGGCCCTGGCCGGCCAGCGGGTGCACGTTGTGCGCCGCGTCACCCGCCAGCACCCAGCCCGGCCCGCACCAGCGGTCTGCCCGCGCCATCTGCAGGGGCCACGCGACACGCTCGCTCGCCAAAGTGAGCCGGCCGAGCGCCTGGTGGCTGGCCGCCTGCAGGCGTTGGCCGAAATCCGCCGGGTCGAGCGCCAGCAGCTCGGCCGCGCGTTCCTGGGAGACTGACCAGACCAGCGCCACCGAGTTCCCGTCGGCGCCGCCCAAGGGCAGCAAGGCGGTGATGTCGCCGTCGGCGAACCACTGGCGCGCCAGCTGCCCGTGCGGTTTCTCACACTCCAGGCGCGCGGCGACCGCATGCTGGCCGTAGGGCGTGAGCTCGAACTGCACGCCGAACTCGGCGCGGGTGGCGCTGGCGCGGCCTTCGCACACCACGGTGAGCGGCGCCGCCTCGGGCTGCGCCAGCGGGATGATGGACGGCTGGTAGCGCACGGCCTCGGCCAGCCGCTGCTCCAGCGCCGGCACGTCGGCGATCCAGGCCAGGGCCGGCACGTGCTCGGCCTGGGCGCTGAAGCGCACCGTGCCGCCTTCGTCGCCGTGCACTTCCATGCCCAGCACAGGCGTGGCGTGCACCGCGTCGGGCCAGGCGCGCACGCGCTCCAGCAGCTCGCGCGACGCTGCGTTCAGCGCATAGGCGCGCAGGTCCGAATGGCCGGCCGCCGGCTCGGGCCCGGCCACCAGGCCGACACGCAGCCGCTCGCGCGCCAGCAGCAGCGCGAGCGTGCGGCCCACGATGCCGGCACCGCGGATACAGACGTCAATAGGGGGCGGCATGCGAAGGATTGTAGGAGCCGGGCACAATCGCGGCTTGCCCCCGGTCCGCCCGACCGCACCGTTTGTTGTTCTCCCATGGCCGAGCCCACTTCCGCTTCACCTCAAGTGTCACCCGACCTCACCGCGCGCATTGCCCGCCTGTTCGTCTATCCCGTCAAGTCCTGCGCGGGCGTGGAGCTGCGCGAAGCGCTGCTCACCGAGACCGGCTTCGACCTGGACCGTGCCTGGATGGTGGTGGACGAAGAGGGCGTGTTCGTCACCCAGCGCGAACTGCCGCGCATGGCGCTGATCCGCCCGCAGCTCAAGCTGACCGAGGTGGTGCTGCGCGCGCCCGGCATGCTGGCGCTGCACCTGGCCATCGATTCGGTGGACGCCGCCGCGCCGACGCCGGTGCGGGTGTGGAAGGACACGGTCGCCGCCTACGACATGGGCGGCGTCGCCGCCCAGTGGTTCAGCGATTTCCTCGGCCGCAAGCTGCGCCTGGTGCGCTTCGACCCCGAGCAGCGGCGCCTGTCCAGCACCAGGTGGACCGGCGGCGTCGAGGCGGCCAACCAGTTCGCCGACGGCTTTCCGCTGCTGGTGGCCAGCGAGGGCTCGCTGGCGATGCTCAACGAGAAGCTCGCGGCGGCGGGCCATGCGGCCGTCGGCATCGAGCGCTTCCGGCCGAACATCGTGCTGGCCGGCATCGAGGCGCACGACGAGGACCACGCGGCCACGTTCGACATCGCCACAGAGGAGGGCACGGTGCAGCTGAAGCCGGTGAAGCCCTGCCCGCGCTGCCCGATCCCCGACGTCGACCCGGCCACCGCCGAGACCGGCCACGCCGTGCGCGACACGCTGCAGACCTACCGGCGCGACGAGCGGGTGGGCGGCGGCATCACCTTCGGCATGAACAGCATCATCCTGCAGGGCGAGGGGCAGACCCTGCGCGTCGGCCAGCCCGTCACCGCGAATCTGGACTTTGCATAAGCCCTACACTTTCGGGTTGATTTCTTTGGAACTGACATGAGCTTGAAGTGCGGGATCGTGGGCCTGCCCAACGTGGGCAAATCCACTCTGTTCAATGCCTTGACCAAGGCCGGCATCGCGGCGGAGAACTATCCCTTCTGCACCATCGAACCCAACGTGGGCGTGGTGGAGCTGCCGGATCCGCGGCTCGCGCAACTGGCGGACATCGTGAAGCCGGAGCGCATCGTCCCGGCCATCGTCGAGTTCGTCGACATCGCGGGCCTGGTGGCCGGCGCCAGCAAGGGCGAGGGCCTGGGCAACCAGTTCCTCGCGCACATCCGCGAGACCGACGCCATCGTCAACGTGGTGCGCTGTTTCGACGATGCCAACATCGTGCACGTGGCGGGCAAGGTCGACCCGGTGGCCGACATCGAGGTGATCCAGACCGAGCTGTGCCTGGCCGACCTGGGCACGGTGGACAAGGCGCTGTCGCGCTACACCAAGGCGGCGAAGTCGGGCAACGACAAGGAAGCGACCAAGATGGCCGCGCTGCTGCCGAAGGTGCAGGCCGCGCTGGACGAAGGAAAACCGGCGCGCAGCCTGAGCCTCACCGACGAGGAGCAGGCGCTGTTGAAGCCGCTGTGCCTGATCACCGCCAAACCGGCGATGTTCGTCGGCAACGTGGACGAGAAGGGCTTCGAGAACAACCCCTACCTGGACCGGCTGCGCGAGTACGCGGACAAGCAGAAGGCGCCGGTGGTGGTGATCTGCGCCAAGATCGAAGCCGAAATCGCCGAGATGGCCGACGAGGACAAGGAACTGTTCCTGGCCGAGATCGGCCAGGAGGAGCCGGGCCTGAACCGCCTGATCCGCGCGGCCTTCAAGCTGCTGGGCCTGCAGACCTACTTCACCGCCGGCGTGAAGGAAGTGCGCGCCTGGACCATTCACATCGGCGACACCGCGCCCAAGGCGGCGGGCGTGATCCACACCGACTTCGAGCGGGGGTTCATCCGGGCGCAGACCATTGCGTTCGACGACTACCTTGCATGCAAGGGCGAGCAGGGTGCGAAGGACAAGGGGAAGATGCGCAGTGAGGGCAAGGAGTACGTTGTCAAAGACGGGGACGTGTTGAACTTCCTGTTCAACGTGTAACTTCCTTCTCTCTTGTCGCACCACGCGGCAAAGCCGCACGCGGGCGGGCCGTGTCGCGCGGACAGGGCGTCCCGCGCTTCGCGCGGGAAAACCTGAGGCGGTTGGACGGACGGCAGCGCGGGGAAACTCCCTGCGCGTTTGCAAGCAAACGCTCCGGTCAGACAG
>JAZKIV010000078.1:0-8024 GCA_040384685.1 Pseudomonadota bacterium
CGCATCCTGCAGGGCATGGGCGCCGAAGTCATCCACCTGGGCCACAACCGCAGCGTGGACGAGGTGGTCACCGCGGCGCTGCAGGAAGACGTGCAGGGCATCGCCATCAGCTCCTACCAGGGCGGCCACGTCGAGTACTTCAAGTACATGGTCGACCTGCTGAAGTCGCGCGGCGGCGAGCACATCCAGGTGTTCGGCGGCGGCGGCGGCGTGATCGTGCCGTCGGAAATCCGCGAGCTGCAGGACTACGGCGTCACGCGCATCTACAGCCCGGAAGACGGCCAGAAGATGGGCCTGCAGGGGATGATCGGCGAGATGGTGATGCGCTGCGACAAGGACATCACCGGCTTCGCGCCGCGCCGCGCCGAGGCCATCCAGGGCCAGGACGACGCCAGCTGGCGCGCGCTGGCCCAGCTCATCACGGCGCTGGAGAACGGCAATGCCGATGCCGAGCTGATCAACACGATCCGCAAGCAGGCCGACACGCGCCATGTGCCTGTGCTGGGCGTCACCGGCACCGGCGGCGCCGGCAAGTCCTCGCTCACGGATGAGCTGATCCGCCGGCTGCGGCTGGACCAGGACGACAGCCTGCGCATCGCCGTCATCTCCATCGACCCGTCGCGCCGCAAGAGCGGCGGCGCGCTGCTGGGCGACCGCATCCGCATGAACGCCATCAACCCGTGGCAGCAAGGCGCCCGGGTCTTCATGCGCTCGCTGGCCACGCGCGACTTCGGCAGCGAGATCTCCCCGGCCCTGCCCGACGTGGTGGCCGCCTGCAAGGCCGCCGGCTTCGACCTGGTGATCGTCGAGACCTCGGGCATCGGCCAGGGCGACGCCGCCATCGTGCCGCACGTCGACGTGCCGATGTACGTGATGACGCCCGAGTTCGGCGCCGCCAGCCAGCTCGAGAAGATCGACATGCTGGACTTCGCCGAATTCGTGGCGATCAACAAGTTCGACCGCAAGGGCGCGGCCGACGCGCTGCGCGACGTGGCCAAGCAGGTCCAGCGCAACAAGGAAGCCTGGGGCAAGCGGCCGGAAGAGATGCCGGTGTTCGGCACCATGGCCGCGCGCTTCAACGACGACGGCGTGACCGCGCTGTTCCAGGCACTCAAGCCGCGCCTGGAAGAGCTGGGCCTGAAGCTGCAGGTCGGCAGCCTGCCCGCGGTGGACGTGCGCCACAGCACCAACCAGACGCCGGTGGTGCCGCCGCAGCGCACCCGCTACCTGGCCGAGATTTCCGAGACCGTGCGCGCCTACAAGAAGAAGGTGCGCGCCCAGGCCAGGCTGGCGCGCGAGATCCAGCAGCTGCGCAGCGCCGCCGCCATGCTGCGCACCGACAAGCCGGACCGCGCCCCGGCGGCGGAAGCCGCCGAGGACCTGGCGGCCAAGCGCGAACAGCACCTGGACGCATCGGCGCGCCACCTGCTGGTGCAGTGGCCCGACATGCAGAAGGCCTACGCCGGCGACGAGTACGTGGTGAAGATCCGCGACAAGGAGATCCGCACCCGGCTCACCAGCAAGTCGCTGTCGGGCACCACCATCCGCAAGGTCGCCCTGCCCCGCTACGAGGACGACGGCGAAATCCTGCAGTGGCTGATGCTGGAGAACGTGCCGGGCAGCTTCCCCTACACCGCCGGCACTTTCGCCTTCAAGCGCGAGGGCGAGGACCCGACCCGCATGTTCGCCGGCGAAGGCGACCCGTTCCGCACCAACCGCCGCTTCAAGCTGCTGTCGGCCGGCACGCCGGCCAAGCGCCTGTCCACCGCCTTCGACTCGGTCACGCTGTACGGCAACGACCCCGACCTGCGGCCCGACATCTACGGCAAGGTCGGCAACTCCGGCGTGTCCATCGCGACGCTGGACGACATGAAGGTGCTGTACTCGGGCTTCGACCTGTGCGAGCCCAGCACCTCGGTGTCGATGACCATCAACGGCCCGGCGCCCAGCATCCTGGCGATGTTCATGAACACCGCCATCGACCGGCAGATGGAGAAATTCCGCACCGACAACGGCCGCGAGCCCACCGACACCGAGACAGCCAAGATCCGCGAATGGGTCCAGGCCAATGTGCGCGGCACGGTGCAGGCCGACATCCTGAAGGAAGACCAGGGCCAGAACACCTGCATCTTCTCCACCGAGTTCAGCCTGAAGGTGATGGGCGACATCCAGCAGTACTTCGTGCAGCACAACGTGCGCAACTTCTACTCGGTGTCGATTTCGGGCTACCACATCGCCGAGGCCGGCGCCAACCCGATCAGCCAGCTGGCCTTCACGCTGTCCAACGGCTTTACCTTCGTCGAAGCGTACCTGGCGCGCGGCATGCACATCGACGACTTCGCGCCCAACCTGTCGTTCTTCTTCTCCAACGGCATGGACCCGGAATACACGGTGATGGGCCGGGTGGCGCGCCGCATCTGGGCGGTGGCCATGAAGGAGAAGTACGGTGCCAACGAGCGCAGCCAGAAGCTCAAGTACCACGTCCAGACCTCCGGGCGCAGCCTGCACGCGCAGGAAATCCAGTTCAACGACATCCGCACCACGCTGCAGGCGCTGATCGCCATCTACGACAACTGCAACTCGCTGCACACCAACGCCTTCGACGAGGCGATCACCACGCCCACCGAGGACTCGGTGCGGCGCGCCATGGCGATCCAGCTCATCATCAATCGCGAGTGGGGGCTGGCCAAGAACGAGAACCCGAACCAGGGCGCCTTCATCATCGACGAGCTGACCGAGCTGGTCGAGGAAGCCGTGCTGGGCGAGTTCGAGCGCATCTCCGAGCGCGGCGGCGTGCTGGGCGCGATGGAAACCGGCTACCAGCGCGGCCGTATCCAGGACGAGAGCATGCACTACGAAATGCTCAAGCACACCGGCGAGCTGCCGATCGTCGGCGTCAACACCTTCCGCAACCCGCATGGCGACACCGTCATGGACAAGCTGGAACTGGCCCGCTCCACCGAAGAGGAAAAGCAGAGCCAGCTGAAGCGGCTGCAGGAGTTCCACGCCCGCAACGCTGGCGAGGCGCCGGCCATGCTGCAGCGGCTGCGCCAGGCCGTCATGGACAACGGCAACGTGTTCGAGGTGCTGATGGACGCGGTGCGGGTGTGCTCGCTCGGCCAGATCACCAGCGCGCTGTTCGAAGTCGGCGGCCAGTACCGCCGCAACATGTGAGCGTGGCCGCCGGCGGCGGGCCGGACCGCGTCACCTACCGCGGCACGGTCTACCCCTGGCACTGCGACCACATGGGCCACATGAACGTCATGTGGTACGTGGGCAAGTTCGACGAGGCCACCTGGAGCCTGCTGCACCGGCTGGGCATCACCCCGGCCTACCTGCGCGAGAACGGCCGCGGCATGGTGGCGGTGGACCAGCACCTGGAATACAAACGCGAACTGCAGGCCGGCGACATCGTCACCGTGCGCTCCCGCATCGTGGAGCTGCACGCCAAGAAGGTGCGCTTCCAGCACGAGATGGTCAACGACGGGACCGGCGAGGTGTCCGCCGTCACCACCCTCATCGGGGTCCACCTGGATACCGCGACGCGGCGCGCCTGCCCCTTCCCGGAAGACCTGCTGGCGCAGGTCAGGGCGTCGGGTTGGTGAAAACCCGACCCGACCGTTAGCTACAAAAATAGTAGCATCCGCTGCTCCCTGCACGGGCCTTGCCGCAAGGCCCGCACGGCCGGCTGCGAATAAAGCAAAACTACTTAAGGTTTAACCCCCTTACTGCGGTGCGGCATGCTTTTTACAGTCGCCTGCTTCGTGGGGTTTTTCTTTGTTTGCGCCTGGAGCGGGAGTGCGATTTGCCGGCTGAGTACATTCTGGAGACGAAGGGCCTGACCAAGGAGTTCAAGGGCTTCGTCGCGGTCAACAACGTGGACCTGCGGGTGCGCCGCGGCGACATCCACGCCCTGATCGGCCCCAACGGGGCCGGCAAGACCACGTTCTTCAACCTGCTGACCAAGTTCCTGCCGCCCACCCGCGGCACCATCACCTACCTGGGCAACGACATCACCCACGAGAAGCCGGCGCAGATCGCCCGGCGTGGCATCGTGCGCTCGTTCCAGATCTCTGCCGTGTTTCCGCACATGACCGTGCTGGAGAACGTGCGCGCCGCGCTGCAGCGCAACCTGGGCACCTCGTTCCATTTCTGGAAGCCGGAAAAATCGCTGTTCCACCTGCACGGGCGCGCGCTGGAGCTGCTGCACGCGGTCGACCTGCAGGATTTCGCCCGCGAGCTGACGGTCAACCTGCCCTACGGCCGCAAACGCGCGCTGGAACTGGCCACCACCATGGCGCTGGAACCCGACCTGATGCTGCTGGACGAACCCACCCAGGGCATGGGCCACGAGGACGTGAACCGCGTCACCCAGCTGATCAAGAAGGTCTCCGAAGGCCGCACCATCCTGATGGTGGAGCACAACATGAACGTGGTCTCCAGCATTGCCGACCGCATCACGGTGCTGCAGCGCGGCGCGGTGATCGCCGACGGCCCGTATTCCGAGGTGTCGCGCAACCCGCAGGTGATCGAGGCCTACATGGGCAGCGCCGACACCGCGCTGCAGGGCGCCCACTGAGCATCGCCATGGCACGACAAGAACTCCTGCGCATCGACAACCTCCACGCCTGGTACGGCGAATCGCACGTCCTGCACGGCGTGAACCTGAGCGTCAACCAGGGCGAGGTGGTGTCCATTTTGGGCCGCAACGGCGCCGGCCGCACCACCACCCTGCGCGCCATCGTCGGCCTGACCGGCGCGCGCACCGGCTCCATCCGCATCGCCGGCCAGGAAGCCATCAAGCTGCCGCCGCACAAGGTGGCCCGCCTGGGCGTGGGCTACTGCCCGGAAGAGCGCGGCATCTTCGCCAGCCTGTCGGCCGAGGAAAACCTGATGCTGCCGCCGGAGGTGGCCGCGGGCGGCATGAGCGTGGCCGAGATCTACGGCATGTTCCCCAACCTCAAGGAGCGCGCATCCAGCCCGGGTACCCGCCTGTCGGGCGGCGAGCAGCAGATGCTGGCGGTGGCCCGAATCCTGCGCACCGGCGCGCGGCTGCTGCTGCTGGACGAGATTTCCGAAGGCCTGGCGCCGGTGATCGTCCAGAAGCTGGCCGAAATGATCCTCACGCTCAAGGCCAAGGGCTACACCGTGGTGCTGGTGGAGCAGAACTTCCGCTTCGCCGCGCCGCTGGCCGACCGCTTCTACGTGATGGAGCACGGCAAGATGGTGCGCGAATTCGCGCAGGACCAGCTGAACGACAACATGGGCATGCTGCAGGAATACCTGGGCGTGTGACACTTTTTTTGAAGGAGACTTTGCAATGAAACTCAAGACACTCGTCGCAGCGATGGCCGCCGGCCTCGCCAGCTTCGGCGCAATGGCGCAGGCCCAGACCGGGCCGGTCCGCATCGGCTTCATCACCGACATGGCCAGCCTGTACGCCGACATCGACGGGCCCGCAGGCGCCGAGATGATCAAGTGGGCGGTCGAGGACTTCGGCGGCAAGGTGCTGAACCGCCCGGTCGAGGTGATGGTGGCCGACCACCAGAACAAGGCCGACGTCGCCGCCTCCAAGGCCCGCGAATGGATGGACAGCCAGAACCTGTCGATGCTGGTCGGCGGCACCAACTCGGGCACCAACATCGCCATGGCCGGCGTGGCCAACGAGAAGAAGCGCCCGTTCATCTCGATCGGCGCCGGCTCCGCGCGCCTGACCAACGAGAACTGCACGCCCTACACGGTGCACTACGCCTACGACACGGTGGCCCTGGCCAAGGTGGCGGGCAACGCGCTGATCAAGGCCGGCAACAAGAGCTGGTTCTTCCTGACGGCGGACTACGCCTTCGGCCACTCGCTCGAGGGGGACGCATCCACCGTGGTCAAGGCCAACGGCGGCACGGTGGTCGGCGCGGTGCGCCATCCGCTGAACGCCTCCGACTTCTCGTCCTTCCTGCTGCAGGCGCAAGGCTCCAAGGCGCAGATCCTGGGCCTGGCCAACGCCGCCGCCGACTTCACCAACGCGATGAAGGCGGCCAAGGAGTTCGGCATCACCAAGACCATGAAGGTCGCCGGCCTGCTGGTGTTCATCAACGACGTCCACTCGCTGGGCCTGTCGAACACCGAAGGCCTGCAGCTGGCCGACAGCTGGTACTGGAACCAGGACGACGAGTCGCGCAAGTTCGCCAAGCGCTTCTTCGACAAGTACAAGCGCATGCCTTCGTCGCTGCACGCGGCCGACTACTCGGCGGCCATGAACTACCTGAAGGCGGTGCAGCAGGCCGGCACCACCGAAGGCGACAAGGTGATGGGCGTGCTGAAGTCGATGAAGTACAACGACTTCTACCAGAAGAACGGCGCCGTGCGCGCCGACGGCCGCATGATCCACGACATGTACCTCTACCAGGTGAAGGGCCCGAAGGAATCGAGCACGCCGTGGGACTACTACAAGCTGGTGACCAAGGTGCCGGGCGACCAGGCGTTCACCACCGTTGCCGAGAGCAAGTGTTCGCTGCTGAAGAAGTGATCGGCGCGCGGCGCTGATCCCAAAGGACGCGGGTCCGCAAGGCCCGCGTCCCGCTTTTCCCTGTCCCCGTCCGAGCTGCCGTCCTAGCCTCTAGCCATTCATGGAAATCTTCGGAATCCCTCTCCAGGCCTTTCTCGGCCAGCTGATGCTGGGTCTGGTCAACGGCGCCTTCTACGCCATGCTCAGCCTTGGGCTGGCGGTCATCTTCGGCCTGCTGGACATCGTGAACTTCGCCCACGGGGCGCTCTACATGGTCGGCGCCTTCTTCGCCTGGATCATGCTGGACCGCTGGGGCGTGAACTACTGGCTCGCGCTGGTCGTCGCCCCGCTGCTGGTCGGCGTGATGGGTGTCGTCATCGAGCGGCTTTTCCTGAAGCGGCTGTACGGGCTGGACCCGCTGTACGGCCTGCTGCTGACCTTCGGCCTGTCGCTGGTGCTGGAAGGCATCTTCCGCGACCAGTACGGCGTGTCCGGGCAGTCCTACCCGGTGCCCGAGCTGCTGTCGGGCGCCACCAACCTGGGCTTCATGGTGCTGCCGAACTACCGCGCCTGGGTGATCGTCGCCTCGCTGGTGGTGTGCCTGGGCACCTGGTTCCTGATCGAGCGCACCCGGCTGGGCGCCTACCTGCGCGCCGGCACCGAGAATTCCAAGCTGGTGCAGGCCTTCGGCGTGAACGTGCCGCTGATGGTCATGCTCACCTACGGCGGCGGCGCCGCGCTGGCCGCGCTGGCCGGCGTGCTGGCGGCTCCCGTGATCCAGGTGACGCCGCTCATGGGCTCCAACATCATCATCGTGGTGTTCGCGGTCGTCGTGATCGGCGGCATGGGCTCCATCCTCGGGTCGGTGATCACCGGCCTCGGGCTGGGCGTGATCGAGGGCCTGACGCGCGTGTTCTATCCCGAGGCCTCCAACGTCGTGGTGTTCGTCATCATGGCCATCGTGCTGGTGCTGCGGCCCGCCGGCCTGTTCGGCAAGGAAGCCTGACATGACGACGACCATCACCTCCCCCGCGCAAGACACCCCGGCCGCGGCCGACGCCGGCCCCACGCAGCAGGCGCAGGCCGGCATCGGCGGCGGCGCGCGCATCGTCTATCTCGGGCTGCTGGTCCTGGCGCTGGTCGCGCCTCTGATCGGCCTGTACCCGGTGTTCGTGATGAAGCTGCTGTGCTTCGCCCTGTTCGCCTGTGCCTTCAACCTGCTGCTGGGTTTCACCGGCCTGCTGTCGTTCGGCCATGCCGCCTTCTTCGGCTTCTCCGCCTACGTGTGCGGCCACGTCGTCAAGACGCTCGGCTGGTCGCCCGAACTGGGGCTGCTGGCCGGGACCGCGACCGGCGTGCTGCTCGGCCTGGGGTTCGGCCTGATCGCCATCCGCCGCCAGGGCATCTACTTCGCCATGGTCACGCTGGCGCTGGCGCAGATGGTGTTCTTCGTCTGCCTGCAGGCGCCGTTCACCGGCGGCGAGGACGGCCTGCAGGGCGTGCCGCGCGGCAACCTGTTCGG
>JAZKIV010000079.1:0-1303 GCA_040384685.1 Pseudomonadota bacterium
AACGGCCGGATCAGCGCCTAGCTGATCCGGCACCGCACCAATCGAGGAGGCCTAGCCACATGCCGTACAGCAGAAAGCGCACCAAGGCGCCGAAGGACGACGTTGAGCGGGAGCGCGAGGCCATGGCCGAGTTGCACGCGCGCGACCTGAGCAACGAGTGCACGCCGGTACACGAGCCCATCGTGCAGGGCGACGACCGCTACGCCGATGACTACGGCAACCGGCCCGGCGACGTGCCCGGCCATCCGGCCGAGAACGGCGCGGAGCTGGAGGACGCCGACCCCGGCTTCATTCCGCCCAACGGCGTCGACCCGGACGAGTTCCGCACGCGGCACGGAGACGCGCCGCCGCTCGGCGACGAGAACGATCCGCGCCTGGGGCTGAGCGACTGATGGCCGATAGCGCCGGGTTCGCCGCCTTCATCGCGTCCAAGAAGGACGCGAAGGCCAAGTCGGCCGACGACAAGAAGGGCGCCATCAAGGCGGCCGCCAAGCGCAAGGCCGCCAAGAAGTAGCCCCGCGCCGCGCCTGGTACAATGCCAGGTGCGGTCCACGGGGGTCGGACACGCCAGAGAGGCGGCCTACAGGCCGCCTCTCTCGTAGCCGTGTTTTGTGGTATAGTAGGCAGCATGCCAGCATCCTCCCCGCTGCCAGACCGACTAGCCGCCAAGCTGGAGCGTCAGCCCAACGGCTGCCTGCTGTGGACCGGTGCCGCCGACAAGTGGGGCTACGGCCGCATTTGGTCGGGCCCGCCCGACAACAAGCTGCTGGCACCGCATCGCGTATCGCTGCGGCTCAGCGGCGTCGAGGTGCCGGACGACGAGTTGGTGCTGCACGGGCCCTGCGACAACCCGGCCTGCTGCGAGCCTGAGCACCTGCGCGTCGGCTCGCATGCGGACAACATGGCGGACCGGCGTGCGCGCGGCCGCCACGCCGCCAAGCTGACGCAGCAGCTCGTGGACCGGCTCCGCGAGGACGCTGCTGCGCCCATCCGGCTGAGCTATGCAGACCTCGGCGTGTTGTATGGCATCAGCGCCGGACACGCGCGCCGCATCGTGCTGGGCCAGCGGTGGGCCTGATAGAATCGCAGGGCGCGCCTTCGGGGGATGTGCGCGCAGGCGGCCGGGGCTGAGATGCCCCGGCCGTCTACATGCTAGACTAGGCTGGTGCCCCGCCCCACCACCCCAGAGGACGTGCCCCCGTGGCTTCTGAGCTTGTAATCGACGGCCGACCCAGCAACTTGCGGGTCCCGCCCGAGCTGGGCGCACACTTCATGGTGGACGGCGACATGTATGGGATCTGCG
>JAZKIV010000080.1:0-53926 GCA_040384685.1 Pseudomonadota bacterium
TCCGACGCTCCAGCGGCACAGCTGCGCCTCATCTGAAATCTCCGGACAGTAGTGGATCTGACCCCATTTGCTTCGGGCGCGCCGCCAATGCTGGTGGCGCGCCAAGAGCATTTGTCTCGCGGCGGGCGGTGGGGTGGCTGGGGTGAATGGGTTGCGCTGGAGTGCGAGCGCGGGCAAGGCCGGGGAGGCAAGCGAGCAGCACACGCGAGCTTGCGAGCGGGCTTTTGCTCGCTGACACCGGACCGGCGCGAGCACGCAGGGAAGCCGCGCGCAAGCGCGGCCGCAACCCTTTGAACCCCAGCCGCCCCGCCGCCCGCCGCAGGCGGAAGCAGCGGAACTCAGTGCTTCGCGCTCCCCGCCGCCGTCGACGCCATGAGCCGGTCCGTGTACGCGATCGCCATCGCCGACAGCAGGAAGGTGATGTGGATCACCGTCTGCGCGATCAGCACGCGGTCGGAATAGTTGTCGGCATTGATGAAGGTCTTCAGCAGGTGGATCGACGAGATGCCGATGATGGCCGTGGCCAGCTTCACTTTCAGCACCGACGCATTGACGTGGCTCAGCCATTCGGGCTGGTCCGGGTGACCTTCCAGTCCCATGCGGCTGACGAATGTTTCGAAGCCGCCGACGATCACCATGATCAGCAGGTTGGAAATCATCACCACGTCGATCAGCGCCAGCACCACCAGCATGATGATGGTTTCGTTCAGCGCGGTGGTCGGCACCGCCGTGGGCTTGTAGCCGATGCTGGAGATTAGCTGCTGCAGCGCTGCCTGGCTGCCCGCGGCAGCTTCGACCAGGTGCCACAGCTCGATGACGAAATGCACCACGTACACCGCCTGCGCGGCGATCAGCCCCAGGTACAGCGGCAGCTGCAGCCAGCGGCTGGCGAAGATCAGGTTGGGCAGGGGACGAAGGGGCGAGACGGGACCGAGGCCGGGTTTTTCTTGCATTGGATGGGAAGGCGTTGTGCGAGTGGGGCGATTGTAGTTTCGGGGTGCGGGGGGTAAATTCGTAAGCCTCGCGCCAGTCAGTGGCTTGTAAGTGGGAACACTGACATTAGCGCGCAAATTCACCCCCTGCTTGCGGAGACGAACATCATGAGCGCGATCGAGTCGGTCCTGGTCGAAAACCGTGTTTTTCCGCCGCCCGAGGCGGCCGTCCAGGGCGCGCGGATTTCCGGCATGGCGGCGTACGAAGCCCTGTGCAAGGAAGCCGAGCGCGACTTCGAAGGCTTCTGGGCCCGCCTGGCGCGCGACAACGTGGCGTGGACCAGGCCGTTCACGCAGACGCTCGACGAATCCAACGCGCCGTTCTACAAGTGGTTCGCCGACGGTGAGCTGAACGCCTCGGCCAACTGCCTGGACAAGCACATCGGCACGCCGGTGGAGAACAAGACCGCCATCGTGTTCGAGTCCGATGACGGCAGCGTGACCAAGATCACCTACAAGGAACTGCTGGCGCGCGTCTCGCAGTTCGCCAACGCGCTGAAGGCGCAGGGCATCAGGAAGGGCGACCGCGTCATCGTCTACATGCCGATGACGGTGGAAGGCGTGATCGCCATGCAGGCCTGCGCCCGTATCGGCGCGACCCACAGCGTGGTGTTCGGCGGCTTCTCGGCCAAGAGCCTGCAGGAACGCATCATCGACGCCGGCGCGGTGGCCGTGATCACCGCCAACTTCCAGATGCGCGGCGGCAAGGAGCTGGGCCTGAAGTCCATCGTCGACGAGGCGCTGGCCATGGGCGGCTGCGACACCCTGAAGTCCGTGCTGGTCTACATGCGCACGGCCACACCCTGCAACATGGTGGCCGGCCGCGACAAGACCTTCACCGAGGCGCTGCAGGGCCAGAGCAGCGAATGCGCGCCCGAGCCGGTGGGCGCCGAGCATCCGCTGTTCATCCTCTACACCTCCGGCTCCACCGGCAAGCCCAAGGGCGTGCAGCACTCCACCGGCGGCTACCTGCTGTGGGCCAAGCTCACCATGGACTGGACCTTCGACATCAAGCCGCAGGACCTGTTCTGGTGCACGGCGGACATCGGCTGGATCACCGGCCACACCTACGTGGCCTACGGCCCGCTGGCGGCGGGCGCCACGCAGCTGATCTTCGAGGGCATCCCCACCTTCCCGCATGCCGGGCGCTTCTGGCAGATGATCGACAAGCACAAGGTCACGGTGTTCTACACCGCGCCGACGGCGATCCGCTCGCTGATCAAGGCCGCGGAGACCGACGCCAAGGTGCACCCGAAGAACTGGGACCTGACGTCGCTGCGCATCCTGGGCACGGTGGGCGAGCCGATCAATCCTGAAGCCTGGATGTGGTACCACCGCAATGTGGGCGGCGAGCGCTGCCCCATCGTCGACACCTTCTGGCAGACCGAGACCGGCGGCCACGTCATCACGCCGCTGCCGGGCGCCACGCCCACGGTGCCGGGCTCATGCACGCTGCCGCTGCCGGGCATCATGGCCGCCATCGTCGACGAGACCGGCAAGGACGTGCCCAACGGTGCCGGCGGCATGCTGGTCATCAAGCGGCCCTGGCCTTCGATGATCCGCACCATCTGGGGCGACCCCGAGCGCTTCAAGAAGAGCTACTTCCCCGAGGAGATGGGCGGCACGCTGTACCTGGCCGGCGACGGCGCGGTGCGCAACGTGGACAACGCCTACTTCCGCATCACCGGCCGCATCGACGACGTGCTCAACGTGTCGGGCCACCGGCTGGGCACGATGGAGATCGAGTCGGCGCTGGTCTCCAAGACCGACCTGGTGGCCGAGGCCGCCGTGGTGGGCCGACCGGACGACCTGACCGGGGAGGCGGTGTGCGCTTTCGTGGTGCTCAAGCGCTCGCGCCCGACCGGCGAGGAAGCCAGGAAGATCGCCGACGAGCTGCGCGCCTGGGTCGCCAAGGAGATCGGGCCGATCGCCAAGCCCAAGGACATCCGCTTCGGCGACAACCTGCCCAAGACGCGCAGCGGCAAGATCATGCGGCGCCTGCTGCGCAGCATCGCCAAGGGCGAGCAGATCACGCAGGACATCACGACGCTGGAGAATCCGGCCATCCTGGAACAGCTGGCGCAGCCGATCTAAGCGAGAGACGGACAAAACAAAGCCCGCGAAAGCGGGCTTTGTCCTTGTGGCCGGCTGCGCCGGAAACGTTACTTCAGGCTCATCACCCAGGCTGCCAGCTTCTTGGCTTCGGCTTCGTTGACCTGGCCGTTGGCCGGCATCGGCACCGGGCCCCAGACGCCTGAGCCGCCCTTCATGATCTTCACCGCCAGCTTGTCCACGGCATCCTTCTGGCCGGCGTACTTGCCGGCCACGTCCTTGTAGGCGGGGCCGACCAGCTTCTTGTCGACGGCGTGGCAGGCCATGCAGTTCTTGGCCGTGGCCAGCGCCTGGTCCGCCATCACGGGGCCCGCCAGCGCGCCCAGGGCGGCCAGCACAAACAGGGCTCGTTTCATCGTTGGTCCTCTGCAGTTGGGTTACATTGCTTCAACGGCATTGTACTGAGCGGCGTTGACCAGCCCGGCCGTGCGGCAGGTCGAACGCCCACGTTGTCCTGGAGGAGTCGAATGCTGTTTCTCGGAATCGGGATCCTGCTGCTCGCATTGAAGTACCTGGAAATCGGCTTCGTCGCCACGTGGTCGTGGTGGTGGGTGCTGTCGCCCTTCGGCCTGGCCTTCCTGTGGTGGAGCTGGGCCGACTGGTCGGGCTACACCAAGCGCAAGGCGGTCGAGCGCGACGACGCGCGCAAGCAGGCGCGCATCGACAAGCAGCGCGAGGCACTCGGCCTGGGCATCAAGAAGAAAAGGAAGCGCTGAGGCCCACCCCGTTCGGGCTGAGCTTGTCGAAGCCGCGTGCGCCCTTCGACAAGCTCAGGGTGAACGGGAGTGCTCGCTCAAAAATTGTCCAGCACGGCGCCCTTGCTGGCGCTGGACGCATTGAACGCGAACTTCGCCTGCACGCCGCGCGTGTAGCGCGGGGCGGGCGCGGTCCACGCGGCGCGGCGCTTCGCGATCTCTTCGGCCGGCACGTTCAGCTCCAGCTGCAGCTGGAGCGCATCGATGGTGACGGAGTCGCCCTCGTGCACCAGCGCGATGGTGCCGCCGGCCGCCGCTTCGGGCGCCACGTGGCCGACCACCATGCCCCAGGTGCCGCCGGAGAAGCGTCCGTCGGTGATCAGGCCCACGCTTTCGCCCAGGCCGGCGCCGATCAGCGCGCCGGTGGGCGCCAGCATCTCGGGCATGCCGGGGCCGCCCTTGGGGCCCAGGTAGCGCAGCACCATCACGTCGCCGGCCTTGATCCTGCCCGCCAGAATGGCCTGCAGCGCCGACTGCTCGTCGTCGAACACCCGCGCCGGGCCGGTGATCACCGGATTCTTCAAACCGGTGATCTTGGCCACCGCGCCTTCGGGCGACAGGTTGCCCTTCAGGATGGCCAGGTGGCCCTGCCGGTACATCGGGTCGGACATCGGCCGGATCACGTCCTGGTCGGCGCGCGGCGCGTCGGGCACGTCCTTCAGCACCTCGGCAATCGTCTGGCCGGTGATGGTGATGCAGTCGCCGTGCAAGAGGCCCGCGTTCAGCAGCAGCTTCATCACCTGCGGAATGCCGCCGGCCTGGTGCAGGTCCACCGCCAGGTACTTGCCCGAGGGCTTCAGGTCGCACAGGACCGGCGTGCGCTGGCGGATGCGCTCGAAGTCGTCGATGGTCCATTCCACGCCGGCCGCATGCGCGATCGCCAGGAAGTGCAGCACCGCGTTGGTCGAGCCGCCGGTGGCCATGATCACCGCCACCGCGTTCTCGATCGCTTTCTTCGTCACGATGTCGCGCGGCTTGATGTCCTTCTTGATGGCCTCCAGCAGCACCCGCGCCGACTCCTTGGCCGAGTTCTGCTTCTCGTCGTGCGGGTTGGCCATGGTGGACGAGTAAGGCAGGGAGATGCCCAGCGCCTCGAAGGCCGAGCTCATGGTGTTGGCGGTGTACATGCCGCCGCAGGAGCCGGTGCCGGGAATGGCGTGCTGCTCGATGTCCTTGAGTTCCTGGTCGCTGATCTTGCCGGCCGCGTTCTGGCCCACGGCCTCGAACACGCTCACGATGTTCAGGTCCTGGCCCTTCCACTTGCCGGGCAGGATGGTGCCGCCGTACACGTAGATGGCCGGCACGTTGGCGCGCAGCATGCCCATCAGGCCGCCGGGCATGTTCTTGTCGCAGCCGCCGACCACCACCACGCCGTCCATCCACTGGCCCTGCACGCAGGTCTCGATGCAGTCGGCGATCACCTCGCGGCTGACCAGGCTGTACTTCATGCCCTCGGTGCCCATCGCCATGCCGTCGCTGATGGTCGGCGTGCCGAAGATCTGCGGGTTGCCGCCGGCCTCGACGATGCCCTGCACCGCGGCATCGGCCAGCTTCTGCAGGCCGCTGTTGCACGGCGTGATGGTGCTGTGGCCGTTGGCCACGCCGACCATCGGCTTGCCGAAATCGGTTTCCTTGTAGCCCATGCCGTAGTACATGGAGCGGTTGGGCGCGCGCGACTTGCCCTGGGTGATGTTGTCGGAACGCAGGTGCAACTGGATGGGCTTGCTGTCCATGGTGGTGCGGGGTAAAACTGGGTGGGGAAGGGCAGTATGCGCCGGGCCGCTGATTCTTTCCAATCCATTGTAGAGCGCCCATTAATACGCCTGGCATATGAGTGAACCCCCCATCGAGCTGCGGCTGTGGCGCCAGTTCGTCGCCGTGGCCGAGGAGCTGCATTTCGGCCGCGCGGCCCAGCGCCTGCACATGACGCAGCCGCCGCTGACGCAGGCCGTGGCCCAGCTGGAGCGTGCCATCGGCGCACGCCTGTTCGACCGCACCAAGCGCAGCGTGCGGCTCACCGCCGCCGGCGAGGCCCTGCTGCCGCAGGCGCGCGAGCTGCTGGCGCGCGCGGCCGCGCTGCCGGCCCATGCGCGTGCCGCCGCCGCCGGCGAGCTCGGCCGGCTGCGCCTGGCCTTCGTCTCGACCGTGGGCTTCTCGCTGCTGCCGCAGTGGGTGCGTGCCTTCCGCGCGCGGCATCCGCAGGTGCAGCTGGAATTGGTCGAAGCCACCGGCGACCAGCAGCTGCCCTGGCTGGCGCGCGGCGAGGCCGATGCCGGCTTCCTGCTGCATTCGCCCGGCTTCGCGCCCGAGGGCCTGCGGCACCTGAGCATCGCGCGCGAACCGCTGGTGCTGGCGCTGCCGCAGCAGCACCCGCTGGCGCGCACGGTCCGGCTGCCGCTCGCGGCCGTGCTGCAGGAGCCGCTGGTGATCTTCCCGCGGCGCATCGTTCCTTCGCTGCACGACGCCATCTTCGGCATGTACCACGCGGCCGGCCGCATGCCGCAGGTGGCGCAGGAAGCCATCCAGATGCAGACCATCGTCAACCTGGTGTCCGCCGGGCTGGGGCTGGCCTGGGTACCGGCCAGCGTGCGCCAGTTCCAGCGCCCGGGCGTGGTCTACCGCGCGCTCGGCGGGCGCCAGGCGGCCGCTGTGCCGGAGTGCGAAACCACGCTGGCCTGGCTGCAGCCGACGCCGGCGCTGGAGCGCTTCATCGAGTTCGTGCGGCCGCGGCAACGGTAGAGCAACATGCTGGGCGAGAATACGCCCCATGCTGATGTATCCGCAGATCAATCCCGTCGCGCTCCAACTGGGGCCGATCGCCATCCACTGGTACGGCATCACCTACCTGGCCGCGTTCGGCCTGTTCATGCTGCTGGCGTCCATGCGGCTGAAGCACCAGCCGTTCGCCTCCGTTGCCGGCCCCGGCGCGTGGTCGCGCAAGGACATCGAGGACATGCTGTTCCTCGGGGTGATGGGCACGGTGGTCGGCGGCCGCCTGGGCTACTGCCTGTTCTACAAGCCCGAGTTCTACCTGGCCAACCCGCTGCAGATCTTCTACATCTGGCAGGGCGGCATGAGCTTCCACGGCGGCATGCTGGGCGTGATCGCCTCGCAGTGGTGGTTCGCGCATTCGCGCGGCAAGCCGTTCTGGCAGGTGATGGATTTCGCCGCGCCCTGCGTGCCGCTCGGCCTGGCGGCGGGCCGGGTCGGGAACTTCATCAACGGCGAGCTGTGGGGCCGCTTCAGCGATCCTTCGCTGCCCTGGGGCATGGTGTTCCCGCAAAGCGGCTCGATGCAGCCGCGCCATCCCTCGCAGATCTACCAGTTCCTGCTGGAAGGCCTGCTGCTGTTCGTCATCCTGTGGCTGTACGGGCGCAAGGAGCGCAAGCCGGCGCAGGTGTCGGCGGCCTTCCTGGTGGGCTATGGCGCGCTGCGCTTCGCGGCCGAGTACTTCCGCCAGCCCGACGACTTCCTGGGCGTGCTGGCGCTGGGCATGACCATGGGCCAGTGGCTGTGCGTGCCGATGATCCTGGCCGGCGTCCTGCTGTGGGTGTGGGCCGAAACGCGCGAGCCCGACGAGCCGCGCGCGCGCCAGCTGCGCAAGGCCTGATTTCCCGCGGGTGGTGCTTGTTTTCGCTTGCACGCCCCGGCGTTCCTTCTCATAATTAGCTGTAATTACAGAGAATGACCCGATGCGCCTGGTCCACCAGTCCCTGCACGACGAAGCCGCCGCCCGCCTGCGCGAGCGCATCTTCGACGGCGACCTGGCGCCCGGCAGCTTCCTGGACGAGGTGAGGCTGGCCGAGCAGCTGGAGATCTCGCGCACGCCGCTGCGCGAGGCGCTGAAGGTGCTGACCGCCGAGGGCCTGGTGCGCCACGAGCCGCGCCGCGGCTGCTTCGTGGCCGAGGTGACCGAGAAGGACCTGGACGACATCTTCCCGGTCATCGCGCTGCTGGAAGGCCGCTGCGCCCACGAGGCCGCGCGCCGCGCGACCGACGCCGACCTGCAGGCGCTGGAGGCGCTGCACGGCAAGCTGGTGCGGCACGCCGCCGCGCGCCGCATCAAGGACTACTACGAGACCAACTTCACCATCCACGAGGCCATCATCACCCTGGCCGACAACCGCTGGCTGGCGCAGGCGATCGCCGACCTGCGCAAGATCCTGAAGCTGGCGCGGCTGCAGCAGCTGCATGCGCCGGGCCGGCTGGAGCAGAGCCTGTCGGAGCACCTGGCGGTGTTCGCCGCGCTCAAGGCGCGCGACCCGGAAGGCGCCGAAGCCGCCATGCGCACGCACCTGGTGCGCCAGCGCGAGGCGCTGCGCGAGCTGGCGCGCAGCCAGCGCTCGAGGCTGGCGTCATGATGCTGGACGCGCCGCAGGCGCGCAGCACGCGCGAGCGGCTCGGCGCCATGCTGCGCCGCGGCCAGGAGGCGCTGTCGCCGCGCGCGCTGCGCCGCACGCTGGCGCAGCTGCGCACCGTGGTCGACCCGCGGGTGAGCGAGCTGGAAGGCGGCCGGCGCGCCGGCGAGTTCGCGCGCTGGTATGCGCAGGCCGACGTTGAGGAGCGGCGCGACTGCTGGCTGCTGATGAGCGAGGAATTCCGGCCCGACCCGCTGCAGGTGCGCACGGCGCGCCAGCAGTACGAGGCCGCGCACGGCACGCCCGACGAGGGCGCCGCCGAAATCCGCCTGCGCAAGGCCTTCGTGTCGCCGCGCACGCGGCTGTTGCAGCGCTTCACCGCCTCGCCCGAAGGCATGCGCTTCCTGCTCGACCTGCGCGCCGAGCTGCTGCCGCAGTTGAAAAGCGACAAGCGCCTGCTGCCGCTGGATGCCGAGCTGGAGAGCCTGTTTTCCACCTGGTTCGACGTCGCCTTCCTCGAGCTGCGGCGCATCAGCTGGGACTCGCCCGCCTCGCTGGTGGAAAAGCTGATCCGCTACGAGGCGGTACACGACATCCGCGGCTGGGGCGATGTGAAGAACCGCCTCGACAGCGACCGGCGCTGCTACGGCTTCTTCCATCCGCGCCTGGACGGCGAGCCGCTGATCTTCGTGGAAGTGGCGCTCACCGACGCCATTCCCGACAGCATCACGCCGCTGCTGGACGAGGCCGCCGCCGCGGCCGACCTGGCCCGGGCCAGCTGCGCGGTGTTCTATTCGATCAGCAGCACGCAGCCCGGCCTGCGCGGCGTGAGCTTCGGCGACTCGCTGATCAAGCACGTGGTCGAGACGCTGAAGGCGGAGTTCCCGCGCCTGAAGACCTTCGTCACGCTGTCGCCCATCCCTGGCCTGCGCGCCTGGATGCAGAAGAACGCGCCGCCCGAGCTGCTGGCCGCGCTGGACGACCCGCTCGCGCTGCCGGCCAATGCGCCGCAGCGCGCCGAGCTGCTGTCGTGGGCCGCGCGCTACCTCGGCCACGAATTGCACGAGGGCCGGCCGCTCGACCCGGTGGCGCGCTTCCACCTGGGCAACGGCGCCGGCATCGAGCGGCTGAACTGGGCCGCCGATCCATCGCCCAAAGGGCTGAAGCAGTCGTTCGGCCTGATGGTGAACTATGTGTATAACCCGAAGCGCCTGGACAAGAACCGTGCCGCGCTGGCGCAGGGGCAAATCCCGATGGGCCGTGCCGCCCGGGAACTCTATCGTTAGCGGCCGCCTTCCCTCACAACAGGAGACAAGACAATGCAGCATCCCATCCAGCGCCGTGCGCTGTTGCGCGCGGCGGCCGCCGGCATGGCCGTGGCCGTGCCGTTCGCGCGCGCCCAATCGGCCTGGCCGGCACGTCCCGTCACGATGGTCGTGCCTTTTCCCGCCGGCGGCGGCACCGATGCGTTCGCGCGCCCGCTGGCCGCGCAGTTCGCCAAGCAGACCGGCAAGCAGCTGATCATCGACAACCGCGGCGGCGCCGGCGGCACCGTGGGCGGGACCATCGCCTCCAAGCTGCAGCCCGACGGCTACGGCCTGTTCATGGGCGCGGTGCACCACGCCATCGCGCCGTCGATGTACCCCAAGCTCGACTACGACCTGGAGAAGGATTTCGTTCCGCTGATGCTGGTGGCCAACGTGCCGCAGGTGGTGGTGGTGAACCCGCGCCGCGTGGAGGCGACCAATTTCAAGGCCTTCCTCGAGCTGATGCGCCGCAACCCCGGCAAGTACAACTACGGCTCGGCCGGCAGCGGCACCTCGCACCACCTGGCGGGCGAGCTGTTCAAGCAGCAGACGAAGACCTTCATCACCCACATTCCCTACCGCGGCGCCGGCCCGGCGCTGCAGGACCTGATCGCCGGCAACGTCGACATGATGTTCGACGGACTGGGTTCCTCGGCCACGCACGTGAAGGGCGGCCGCATCCGCGCGCTGATGGTGGCGGGCGCCAAACGCAACCCGGCGCTGCCCGACGTGCCGAGCGCCGCCGAAGTCGGCCTGCCCGACTACACCGTGACCACCTGGTACGGCCTGTGGGCGCCCAAGGGCACGCCGGCCGACGTGCAGGGCCACATCGTCGACGAGATCCGCAAGGCCATGGCCACCGAGGAGCTGCGCGCCATCTGGGCCAGCAACGGCGCGGAAATCCCGAACCTCGCGCAGCAGCAGTTCGGCGCCTTCGTGCACAACGAAATCGTGCGCTGGGCGGCGGTGGTCAAGGCCTCGGGCGCCAAGCTCGATTAGGGCTGCGATGCCGGGGCAAGTGACTCTCGACAGCGACGGCGCCATCGCCGTCGTGCTGCTGTCCCATCCCGGCAAGCTGGGTGCCATGTCGCGCGGCATGTGGCGCGAGCTGAAGGCGGTGTTCGAGCGCATCCAGCGCGAGCCGCGCTGGCGCTGCGTGCTGGTGCGCGGCGACCCGGGCGCCTTTTGCGCGGGCGGCGACATCGCCGAATACCCCGGGTTCCGCTTCGACCCCGCGCAGCTGCGCGACTTCCACGAGCAGGACGTGTGGGGCGCACTGCGCGCCATGCTGGACTGCGACGTGCCGATGGTGGCGCAGATCGAGGGCGCCTGCATGGGCGCCGGCATGGAGATCGCGAGCTGCTGCGACATCCGCGTGGCCGGCGCCGGCGCGAAGTTCGGCGCGCCCATCGCGCGGCTGGGCTTCCCGATGGCGCCGCGCGAGGCGCAGCTGGTGGCCTCGGTCGCCGGCGCGGCCACCGCGCGCGAGATGCTGCTGCAGGCCGCGGTGCTGGACGCCGCCGAGATGAAGTCGCGCGGCTTCCTGCACCAGGTGCTGGCCGACGCTGAAGTGGCCTCGCACGCGCGCCAGCGCTGCGAGCGCATCGCGGCGCTGGCACCCGAGGCCGCGCGCATGAACAAGCGCACCCTGCGCGCGCTGGCGGCCGGCGGCATGCCGCCCGACGCCTACGACTACGCGCCCGGCGCCGAGCACCGCGAAGGCATCGCGGCTTTCCTCGACAAACGACAACCTGTCTTCTGACCTCGATGGACAACCAGAACCTCTTCGCGGCGCTGCGCGCCGCGTTCCCGCACGACCTGGACGGCATCGCCGTCGAGACCGACGGCGGCCTGGCGTATTCCTGGCGTGACCTGGAGCGCGCCACCGCCATGATCGCCAACCTGCTGGTGGCGCTGAAGCTGCCCGAGGGCGCGCGCATCGCGGTGCAGGTGGAGAAGTCGGTCGAAGCGATGCTGCTGTACCTGGCGACGCTGCGCGCCGGCTACGTGTTCCTGCCGCTCAACACCGCCTACCAGAAGGCCGAGATCGAATACTTCATCGGCAACGCCGAGCCGGCGCTGGTGGTGTGCACGCAGAAGAATTTCGGCTGGGTCAGCAAGATCGCGTTTCAGGCCGGCACGCGCTACGTGTTCACCCTGAACGAGGACCGCAGCGGCTCGCTGCTGGACCGCGCCGCGCATTGCGGCGACCGCCACGTGCCGGCCGTGAAGCAGGCCGACGACCTGGCCGCCATCCTCTACACCAGCGGCACCACCGGGCGCAGCAAGGGCGCCATGCTGACGCACGGCAACCTGCTGTCGAACGCGCGGGTGCTGAAGGACTATTGGGGCTGGAAGGAGGGCGACGTGCTGCTGCACGCGCTGCCGATCTTCCACGTGCACGGCCTGTTCGTCGCCATCCATGGCGCGCTGCTCAACGGCAGCAGGATGCTGTGGCTCGACAGATTCGACCCGAAGACGGCGATCCGCAAGCTGCCCGAGGCCACGGTGTTCATGGGCGTGCCCACGCTCTACGTGCGCATGCTGGCCGAACCCGCGCTGGACAGGCAAGCCGCGCGCAACATGCGCGTCTTCATCTCCGGCTCGGCGCCGCTGCTGATCGAGACCTTCAACGCCTGGAAGGAGCGCACCGGCCACACCATCCTGGAGCGCTACGGCATGAGCGAGACCATCATGCTGACCTCCAATCCGTACCGCGCGGAAGACGGCGAGCGGCGTGGCGGCACGGTGGGCTTCCCGCTGCCCGGCGTGGGCCTGCGCGTCATGGGCGACGAGGGCAGGGAACTGGCCGCCGGCGAGATCGGCGCCATCCAGGTGAAGGGGCCCAACGTGTTCAAGGGCTACTGGCGCATGCCCGAGAAGACCAAGGATGAATTCACCGACGGCGGCTGGTTCAAGACCGGCGACGTCGGCAAGGTGGACGCGCGCGGCTACGTCACCATCGTCGGGCGCAGCAAGGACCTGATCATCAGCGGCGGCTACAACGTGTACCCGGCCGAGATCGAGGGCTACATCAACGAGATGCCGGGCGTGGCCGAAAGCGCGGTGGTCGGCGTGCCGCACCCCGATTTCGGCGAGGTCGGGGTGGCGGTGGTCACGGCCAAGCCCGGCGCGGCGCTCGACGGCGAGCGCATCGTTGCCGCGCTGAAATCGCAGCTGGCGAATTTCAAGATCCCCAAGCGCTGCTTCGTGGTGGGCGAACTGCCGCGCAACACCATGGGCAAGGTGCAGAAGAACCTGCTGCGCGACGCGCACAAGGACCTGTTCGGCTGAACGCGAAGTGCGCGCCACGTCCGCGCGGGCGCGACGGCACCGTCCTACACACGGCGCGGTGGGGCTGCGCTACCTTGACGCGGTTGTTCTCTACGGAGCCTCCGTGAAAATTGCCCAAGTCGCTCCCCTCATCGAAAGCGTGCCGCCCAAAGCCTATGGCGGCACCGAACGCGTCGTGTCCTACCTCACCGAAGCCCTTGTCGAGATGGGGCACGAAGTCACCCTGTTCGCCAGCGGCGATTCGCGCACCGGCGCCAGGCTGGTCCCGGTGGTCGACCGCGCGCTGCGCCTGCACCCGGCCAAGCCGGATCCGGTGATCTGGCACACGCTGATGGTGGACCGTGTGCGCGAGCTGCGCGCCGAGTTCGACGTCATCCATTTCCACATCGACACGGTGCACCTGCCGGTGGCCGTGACCTGCGGCACGCCCAGCCTGAGCACGCTGCACGGCCGGCTGGACCTGCCCGACCTGAAGCCGCTGTTCAAGCGCTTCTCGCGCCATCCGCTGGTGTCGATCTCCGACCACCAGCGCAAGCCGCTGGCCGGCGCCAACTGGCTGGCCACCATCCAGCACGGGCTGCCGCCGGACCTCTACAGCTTCCACCCCGAGCCGCAGGACTACTTCGCCTTCGTCGGGCGCATCTCGCCCGAGAAGCGCTGCGACCGCGCGATCGAGATCGCGCTGGCCTGCGACACGCCGCTGCGCATCGCGGCCAAGGTGGACAAGGCCGACCAGGAGTATTTCGAGCAGGTCATCGAGCCGCTGCTCGACCATCCGCTGGTCACCTTCGTCGGCGAGATCGGCGACGCCGACAAGAACGACTTCATCGGCAACGCCAAGGCGTTCCTGATGCCGATCGACTGGCCCGAGCCGTTCGGCCTGGTGTCGATCGAGGCCATGGCCTGCGGCACGCCGGTGGTCGCTTACGGCCACGGCGCCGTGCCGGAAATCGTCGAGGACGGCGTCACCGGCTTCATCGTGCACGACCAGCAGCAGGCCATCGCGGCGGCGCGCGACATCGGCCGCATCGACCGGCGCGCCTGCCGCGACGCCTTCGAGCGGCGCTTCACCACGCGGGTGATGGCGCAGAACTACCTGCAGGCCTACCGCGAACTGGTACGCGACCGCGTGTCCGCCTGATCCGCGGCGCGCCACCGGAGACGCCATGCCCAAGAAGATCCAGATCGGCGACAAGTGGTACGTGGCGGCGACCTTCGCGCACCCGGAGGAGCAGCCGCAGGTCCTGAAGAACGACGAGACCTTCGCCATGTTCGACCGCTTCGGCGACATCGCCGTGCTGGCGCCGGGACAGGAAGGCCTCTACCACGACGACACGCGCTACCTGTCGCACCAGGAGCTCACCATCAACGGCGCGCGGCCGCTGTTCCTGGGCTCGTCCATGCAGGAGGACAACAGCCTGCTGGCGATCGACCTGATGAACCCCGACCTGACGGCGGGCGACGAGGTGGTGCTGCCCAAGGGCACGCTGCACATCGGCCGCTCCAAGCTGATCTGGCAGGGCGCGTGCTACGAGCACATCCGCCTGTCGCACCACGGCGCCGAGCCCGTCACGGTGCGGCTGGAGCTGTCGTTCGACGCTGATTTCGTCGACCTGTTCGAGGTGCGCGGCATGCGCCGCCAGCGGCGCGGCGAGCGCCGCCCGCCCGAGGTGACCGCCGCCGAGGTGGTGCTGCCCTACCAGGGCCTGGATGCGCGGCTGCGCCGCACGCGGCTGCGCTTCGAGCCGGCGCCGCGCACGATCGACGCCGGCCGCGCCGGCTACGAAGTGCGGCTGGACCCCGGGCAGGAATACGACATCCACTGCAGCGTGCTGTGCGAATGCGAAGGCGAGGTGGTCCACGCGCCGATCCCGTTCGACAGCGCGCTGCGCGAGAACAACGCGGCACGCGCGCGCGTGCGCGCCGGCCGCTGCACGGTGCGCACCTCCAACCCGCTGGTCGACCTGTGGCTGGACCGCTCGGTGTCGGACCTGGACATGCTGGTGACGCAGCAGCCCACCGGGCCGTATCCGTATGCCGGCGTGCCGTGGTACTCCACCACCTTCGGGCGCGACGGCATCCTGACCGCGATGGAGATGCTGTGGATGGACCCCACGCTGGCGCGCGGCGTGCTCGCCTTCCTGGCGGCCACGCAGGCCACCGCGCCGGACGCCGAGCGCGACGCCGAGCCCGGCAAGATCCTGCACGAGGCGCGGCAAAGCGAGATGGCGCACACCCGCGAAATCCCGTTCGGCCGCTACTACGGCACGGTGGACGCGACGCCGCTGTTCCTGGTGCTGGCCGGCGCGTATTTCCAGCGCACCGGCGACGCGGAATTCATCCGCGGCATCTGGCCCAACGTGCACCTCGCGCTGGAATGGATCGACCGCTACGGCGACGTGGACGGCGACGGCTTCGTCGAATACGCGCGCCGCAGCAAGGAAGGCCTGGTGCAGCAAGGCTGGAAGGATTCGCACGATTCGGTGTTCCACGCCGACGGCCGGCTGGCCGAGGCACCGATCGCGCTGTGCGAGGTGCAGGGCTACGTCTACATGGGCAAGCGCGCCATCGCGCGGATGGCGCACGCGCTGGGCGACGAGGTGCTGGCCACGCGGCTGGAGCGCGAAGCCGAGCTGCTGCGCGAGCGCTTCGAGCAGGCCTTCTGGTGCGAGGAGCTGGGCACCTATGCGCTCGCGCTGGACGGCGACAAGCGGCCCTGCCGGGTGCTGTCGTCCAATGCCGGCCAGGTGCTGTGGTGCGGCCTGGCGGCGCCCGAGCGCGCCGGCCGCCTGATCGACGGGCTGATGGGGCCGGATTTCTTCAGCGGCTGGGGCATCCGCACCATCGCGCAGGGGCAGCCGCGCTACAACCCCATGAGCTACCACAACGGCTCGATCTGGCCGCACGACAACGCGCTGATCGCCGCCGGCATGGCCGCCTACGGCCGCACCGGCGAAGCGGTGCGGCTGTTCTCCAGCATGTTCGACGCCAGCCTGCATTTCGACCTGCACCGCCTGCCCGAGCTGTTCTGCGGCTTCCCGCTGCGCGAGGGTGCCGGGCCCACGCTGTACCCGGTGGCCTGCGCGCCGCAGGCCTGGGCGTCGGCCGCACCGTTCGCCGTGCTGCAGGCCTGCCTGGGCCTGGAGATAGATGCCGACGGGCACAACGTGCGGCTGCGCGCGCCGCGCCTGCCGCCCTTCATCGACTGGCTGCGCATCGACCGGCTGGGCGCGCCGGGCGCCAGCTGCGACCTGCTGCTGCAGCGCTACCAGCGCAACGTCGGGGTCGAGGTGCTGCGCAAGGACGCGCAGGTGCAGGTGACCGTGGTCGCCTGAGCGCCGGGCGCCGAGCGGCTCAGTGCACGAAGCCGCTGGAAAAGGCGAAGTCGGAACGGGTCGGCTGCCAGGACCGCCGGTCTTCGCCGATCTGCTCGCGGCAGCCGGCGATGAGCTGCTCGAGGATGTCCTCCTGCCAGTCGCGCAGCGCCACGTAGCGCGGATCGCGGTACACCGGCGGTGGCGCGGCGCCGCCCAGGCGCAGCAGCTGGCGCCGCCACAGCAGCTCCATCAGCCGGCTGTGCGAGAGCAGCAGTTGCACCATGGCCTGCGACAGCTGCGGGAAATCGGAATTCTTGATGGACAGCGCCCGCTCCAGCGGTTCGGGCAGGCTCAGCTCCTGGGGCGTGCGCGCCTCCAGCGGCTCGTCGCGCTGCAGCTCGACCCAGGCCGAATAGGCCTGCAGCGCCGCGATCAGCCGGTAGCCGGCGCTGCGCAGCCGCGCCGCGGCCGAAGCGCGCCGCACCACCCAGCCCCAGGCGCCCATGCTCAAAAGCAGGGCCAGCACCAGGCAGATCGTGAGCCAGGCCGGTTGCAGCAGACCGATGTCGTCCATAACCATCAATCCTTGAGGCGGACGCCGCAGTACCGTGTAGGACGAAGCCGCGTTCTAGGCTGTGAAGTTTTCCCAGCTGGCGGATTCCGGTTCAGCCCACGCCGCGCCGCCGCGCCATCTCCTGGCCCATGGCGGCGACGGCGGCCTGGTCCAGCATCGCCAGGGCCAGCGGATAGGCCAGTTGCTCCTCGGCCTCGATGTGCGCGCCGTACAGCCCGGCGAAGGCATCCAGGGCGGCGGACTGCGCGGCCGAGAGGCTGCCCAGGCTGCCGTCGGCGATGGCCGCCAGCACGGCGCGCGCGGCCGGCCAGCGCGCCTCCATCTGCAGGTGGTCCTCGCGCAGCCGCGCGACCAGCGCCACGGTGTCCGGGCTGCCGTGCACGGCCAGCGGCGGAAACACGTGCAGCTCCTCGTCGTGGTGGTGCTGCGGCGCGGCCTGGTCGAAGTAGCGCATCACGTCGCGCGCGGCCTGCTGCGCCTGCTGGTCGGCACCATGGGCGGGCAGGTGGCCGCGCAGCTTGTCCAGCAGCGCCAGCGTGCGATGCAGGCGCTGGTGGCAGGCCTCCAGCATGTCGAACGGCTGCGCGAAGGTCGGCGCGGCGGCGCCAGGCTGGGAGATCTGGATCGGCGAGCTCATGGTGGAACCTCCAGCGGCGAGTATCGGCGCCGCGGGGTTCCGCCGGGGTCCATCGGCCAGCCGGTCAGGGAAAAAAGTCGCGCAGCAATGCCCAGATGCCGAACGCCAGCAGCACCGCGCCGCACACGCGGCGCAGCAGGTGCAGCCGCCTGGTCACCGCCTGACCCAGGCGACGGCTTCGATCTCGACCAGGTATTCCGGCAGGCCCAGGCCGCTGACGATCAGCAGGGTGTTGCAGGGATGGTCGGGGCCCGGGAAATAGCCGTGCCGGATTTCGGTGACCACTTCGCGCTGCGGCCGCTCGGTGATGTAGGTGGTGGTCGAGACCACGTCGGCCATCGTGCCGCCGGCCGCTTCCACGGCCGCCTTGATGTTCTCGAACACCTGCACGGCCTGCGCGCGGATGTCGCCCTGGCCCACCAGCTCGCCGGCCGCGTTGCGGGCGATCTGGCCGGAGATCCAGACCAGCTCGCCGGTCCGCACCGCATAGCTGTAGGCGAAGCGCGAGGCCCAGGCCTGCGGCAGGCGATCGGTTTTCGGGTAGAGGATGCGTGCCTGGCTGTCGTCCATGCCGGCTCCTCAGGCCGCGCGCCGGCGCGAACCGGCCGGCAGCGCCGCGGCCATGGCCGTTTCGTAGTCGCGCGCGAGGTGCTCGCGCATGCGCTTCTCGGCCAGGTCGGGATCGCGCTTTTCCAGCGCCTCCAGGATGCGGCGGTGCTCGGACAGCGCCAGCTCCAGCTGGCCCTTGTGGCGCAGCGTGATCAGGCCCAGGCGGTGCGACTGGTCGGACAGCGCGTCCAGGAAGCGCGTGAGCCGGCTGTTGTTGGCCACCGCCTGGATGCGGTCGTGCATGGCCACGGCCATGTCGTAGGCGTCGCGGTCCTTGCCCTTGCGCATGAACTCCTCGGCGCGCACCTGCTCGGCCTTCAGCGCGGCGATCTCGGCGTCGCTGATGTGGCTGGCGGCCAGCCGGATCGCATAGCACTCCAGCAGCTCGCGCAGATGGTAGACCTCGGCGATGTCCTGCGCCGACAGCTCGGCGACGAACACGCCGCGGTTGGTGATCAGCGTGCCCAGGCCGGAGGCGACGATGCGGCGCAGCGCCTCGCGGATCGGCGTGCGGCTGTATTGCAGATCGGCCGAGAGCTGGTATTCGGACAGCGGCGTGCCGGCCGGGTATTCGCCGTCGAGGATGCGCCGCCGGATCTCGGCATAGGCCTGGTCCGCCAGGGGCAGGGTGGATGCGGCTTGCTCTTGGCTCGGGCTCTTCTTGGGCATGACGGCTTCCAGCGCGACGACGCGTGAGCCGACGATGGTACTAGACGGCATGGAGGATCCTCGCGTAGCTGCCGCGGTGGTACACCAGCGGTTCGGCGGCGCGGGCACCGCCCAGGCGCACGGTGCCGAGCACCAGCGTGTGGTCGCCCGCGTCCACGCCGCGCTCCAGGTCGCACACGAAGGCGGCCACCGCGCCGGCGATCAGCGGCAGGCCCTGCGAGCGGTCGCAGGCCACGCCGGCGAAGCGGTCGGCCACCGGCGCCACGAAGCGCCGCGACACCGCCTCCTGGTCGGCGCCCAGGATGCTGACGCCGAACCTGCGGCTGCGCAGGATCGCCGCGGCCGACACGCTCTGCCGCTTCAGGCTGACCAGCAGCATCAGCGGCTCCAGCGAAACCGAGGTGAGCGAGTTCACCGTCACGCCGAATTCATCGCCGCCGTCGCAGGCCGTGATGACGGCCACGCCGGTGGCGAAGGTTCCGATGGCCGACCGGTAGCCCGGCGGGTCCAGCGTGCTGAGTGCAATCGTCGACATGGTGTGTCTCCTTCGTCGTAAAAAAGTGCTTGACGAAATAGTGCACTAGTAGTGTACTAATGTCAAGACGAACCGGACGACAGCCTTTTTTGCAAGCGCACATGACCATTTCCCTGGACGACAAATACCTGCGGCAGCAGGGTTCCATCTACCTCACGGGCACGCAGGCGCTGGTGCGCATCGCCATCGAGCAGCGCCGCCTGGACGCGGCGCGCGGCTGGAACACGGCGGGCTTCGTGTCGGGCTACCGCGGCTCGCCGCTGGGCGGACTGGACGCGGAATTCGTGAAGGCGGCCAAGGTGCTGGAACCGCTGAACGTGGCGTTCCAGCCTGGCCTGAACGAGGACCTTGCGGCGACCTCGGTCTGGGGCACGCAGCAGATCGGCTTCAAGGGCCGCAACACGGTCGACGGCGTGTTCGGCATCTGGTACGGCAAGGGGCCGGGCGTGGACCGCACTGGCGACGTCTTCAAGCACGCCAACCTGGCCGGCACGGCGGCCAGGGGCGGCGTGCTGGCGGTGTTCGGCGACGACCAGGGCAACAAGTCCTCGTCGTTTCCGCACCAGAGCGACTACGCGATGGTGTCCGCGATGATGCCGGTGCTGTACCCGGCCACGCTGGAGGAGTTCATCCGCTTCGGCGTGCTGGGCATCGAGATGTCGCGCGCCAGCGGCTGCTGGGTCGGGCTGAAGGCGGTGGGGGAGATTGTCGAGAGCTCCGCCACGGTGGATCTCGCGCAGCTGGCCTCGCTTGCTATCGCGGCGGACGACGGGGCGCGCGACGTCCACATCCGCGCCGCGGACAACCCGTTCGCGCAGGAGCAGCGGCTGTTCGATGCCAAGCATCCGGCGCTCAAGGCATTCGCGCGCGCCAATGGGCTCAACACGGAAGTGATGGGCGCGCGGCGGTCCGGCGCGGTGGTGGTTCTCACGGCCGGCAAGGCCTGGCTGGACACCATGGAAGCGCTGCGCCGCATCGGGCTGGATGCCGATGCCATCGATGCGCTCGGCGTGCGGCTGGTCAAGCTCGGGATGACCTATCCGCTGGTCGAGGAAGAAGTGCTGGCGTGGACGGCCGAGGCGTCGCTGGTGCTGGTGATCGAGGAGAAGCGGCCGCTCATCGAGGACCAGCTGGCGGGCATCCTGCTGGCGGCCGGCCGCGGCGCGCTGCGCGTGGCGGGCAAGCGGGACCGCGAGGGCGCGGTGCTGTTCCCGCCGTATGGCGAGACCAGTCCGGCGCTGATCGCGGGCGGGCTGCTGCGCGTGCTGCGCTCGGCCGGCCGCGGCATCGACGCCGCGGTGCAGGACGCCGCGGCGCAACTCCAGCAGCAGGAGCAGGTCCAGCTGGCGCCGGCCCGCCATGCGCGCGCGCCGTTCTTCTGCGCCGGCTGCCCGCACAACACCAGCACGCGGGTGCCCGACGGCAGCCGCGCGCTGGCCGGCATCGGCTGCCACGCCATCGCCATGTGGATGCCGCAGCCGCGCGCCGAAACGGTGGTGCAGATGGGCGGCGAGGGCGCCAACTGGATCGGCATGTCGCGCTACGTGAACGAAGGCCACGTGTTCCAGAACCTGGGCGACGGCACCTACTTCCACTCCGGCCTGCTGGCGATCCGCGCCGCGGTGTCGGCCCAGGTCAACATCACCTACAAGGTGCTGTACAACGACGCGGTCGCCATGACCGGCGGCCAGCCGCACGACGGGCCGCTCACGCCGCAGCGCATCGCGTGGCAGGTGCATGCCGAGGGCGTGACGGCGGTCGCCGTGGTGAGCGACGACATCGGGAAATACGGCGGCGGCGACTGGCCGCCCGGCACCGAGGTGCGGCACCGCGACGATCTCGATGCCGTGCAGAAGACGCTGCGCGCGCAGCCCGGCGTGACCGTGCTGGTGTACGACCAGGTCTGCGCCGCGGAGAAGCGCCGCCGGCGCAAGCGCGGCACGCTGGAGGATCCGCCCAAGCGCGTCTTCATCAACCACCGCGTCTGCGAGGGCTGCGGCGACTGCGGCACGCAGTCCAACTGCGTGGCGGTGCAGCCGCTGGAAACGCCGCTGGGCCGCAAGCGCGCGATCGACCAGTCGGCCTGCAACAAGGACTTTTCCTGCCTCAAGGGCTTCTGCCCGAGCTTCGTCACGGTGCATGGCGCGCAGCCGCGCACGGCGCCGGCGTCCGCCGGATCGGTGCAACCGAAGCTGCCCGAGCCCGTGTTCGCGATGCAGCTGGGCGAACAGCCCTACGAGCTGCTGGTGGTCGGCATGGGCGGCACCGGCATCGTCACGGTCGGTGCGCTGCTCGGCATGGCGGCGCGCATCGAAGGCCGGCAGGCGACGGTGCTGGACCAGACCGGCATGTCGCAGAAGAACGGCACGGTCGCCAGCCACGTGCGCCTGTCCGCTAGCGGCGCGCTGCACAGCCCGCGCATCGGCAAGCAGGCGGCCGACGCGCTGCTGGCGGGCGACCTGATCGTGGCGGCCCACCCCGACCTGCTGGTGCGCTGCGACCCCCCGCGCACGCGCGCCGTGCTCAACACGCACCTGGGCGCGACGCCGCACATGATCTTCGACGCCGACGTGGACTGGGACGCGGCCGGCACCCGCGAACGCATCGCGCAGCGCTGCGCCGATGTGGCGGGCGTGGACTTCTCGGCCGAGGCCGAGCACCGCTTCGGCGACGCCATCGCCGCCAACGCGATGCTGCTGGGCTACGCCTGGCAGCTCGGCCTGGTGCCGCTGGCGCGCGAGTCGCTGACGCGGGCGATCGAGCTCAACGCGGCGGCGGTGCCGATGAACCTGGCCGCGTTCGAGCATGGCCGCCGGCTGGCCGTGGAGGAGGGCCGCCCGGCGGACGCGCCCGCATCCGCTGCCGCGCAAACCCTGGACGAAGCACTGGCGTTCCACCGCGAAGACCTCGCCGCCTACCAGGACCATGCCTATGCCGCGCGCTTCACGGCCGCGCTGCAGCCGCTGGCGGCGGCGGAGCAGCGGCTCGGGCTCGAACGGGGCCGGCTGGTTGCCGTGGCCGCGCGCGAGCTGTATCGGTTGCTGGCCTACAAGGACGAATACGAGGTGGCGCGCCTGTACGCCTGCGACGATTTCAGGCGCAGCCTGGCGCGCAGCTTCGAGGACGGCGCGCGGCTCACGTTCCACCTGGCGCCGCCGCTGCTGGCGCGCAAGGATCCGCAGACCGGGCAGCCGCGCAAGTCCGAATACGGCCCCTGGGTCTTCACCGCCTTCAAGGTCCTGCATGCGCTGCGCCGCCTGCGCGGCACGCCGCTCGACCTGTTCGGCTACACGCGGGAACGCCGCACCGAGCGGCAGCTCGCGGCGGACTACGAAGTGCTGATCCGTGCCGTCGGTGACGGGCTGCAGTCGCGGGACGTCGAGGACGCCGCGCGCGTGCTCGCCTCCACCGCAGCCATCCGCGGCTTCGGCCACGTGAAGGAAGGCAACCTCGCGCGCTTCCTGGAAGAGCACGGTCCGGTCGCCACCCTGTGGGCACGCGCGCAGGCGCCGGCTGCGGCAGCACCCGCTTTGGAGGCCGCTTGATGGACCACGGCATCAGCCTGCTGCTTCCGCTGCGCATCGCGCCGTCCTGGCAGGGCGTGGTGCGCCCCGACCAGGCCGACCACCTGGGCCACATGAACGTGCAGCACTACGTGGCGGCGGTGAGCGCCGGCGTGTTCGCGCTGCTGCAGGAAGCCGGCCTGGACCGCCACGACGCCAGCCGCAACGCGGTGCACGTGGCCGGTGCCCACATGGAGATCGACTTCTTCCGCGAATGCTGGCCGGGCGAGACGCTGCAGCTGCTGTCCGCCGTCACGCAGGTGAAGACCTCGTCGGTGCTGTTCCTGCACGAGTTGGTGGCCGGGCCGGAACAGTCGCTGGCCATGCGCTGCACGGTGCGCGGCGTGTGCATCGGCGTGAAGGAACGCCGCGCCTGCCCGCTGCCCGAGGCGTTGCGGCTGCGCCTGGCGCACATGGCCGTGCGCCTGCCGCCGCCCGACGCCGACCTGGAACTGCCGCGCCGCTGAAGGCGCGGGAGATCGACCCTGAACACAACCACGACACCCTAGGAGAACGCAGATTGAGACGCCTTCTGACCCCGCGTGAACAGCGCTTCCACGACCTCGCGGCGGAACTCGCCGACGAGTTCGCGCAGCGTGCCGACCAGCACGACCGCGAGAACAGCTTCCCGTTCGAGAACTTCGAGAAGCTGCAGTCCTCCGGCTACCTGAAGATCACCGTGCCCGAGGAACTCGGCGGCATGGGCGCCAGCCTGACCGAGCTGACCGTGGCGCAGGAGCGGCTGGCCCAGGGCTGCTGCTCCACCGCGCTGGCGGTGAACATGCACACCTCGCCGGTCGGCCAGCTGGCCAGCCTGTGGCGCAGCAGCCGCGACGCGCGGCTGGAGCGCTGGCTGCGCGACGTCGCCGACGGCCGGGTGATCAGCGCTTCGCTCAGCGCCGAGCCGGGCGCGCCGCTGCTGCGGCACTCCACCTGCACCCTGACCAAGGTGCCGGGCGGCTACCTGCTGAACGGCAAGAAGATCTTCTGCACCATGTCCTCGGTCATGACGCACTTCACGACCATGGCGCAGTTCGAGGACCCGGCGCAGGGCCCGGTGGTGCACTTCTTCCGGCTGCCGAAGGACGCACCGGGCATCCGCATCATCCAGACCTGGGACACGCTGGGCGTGCGGGCCACGCAGAGCAACGACATGGCGCTGGAAAACGTGTTCGTGCCCGAGGACGCGGTGTTCCACACCTTCCCCGCCTACACGCTCGACGGCAAGATGCTGCAGTCGGTGTGGGGCTGGGCCCAGCCGACCTTCGCGGCCACCTACCTGGGCATGGCCATTGGCGGCATGAACGCGGTGCGCGCCTACGTGCTGCGCATGAAGAAGCAGAACGACCCGCACATCCAGCAGGCGTTCGCCGAGATGGAGGCGCTGGCCGAGACCGCGCACGCGCTTGTCTACCGCGTGTCCGAGGAAATGGCGTCGGGCCGCATCCTGTCCGAGCTGGAGGTGCAGGAGGGCATGGCCCGGGTGGTGCTGGCCAAGTACGTCGCCAGCCAGAACGTCACCGAGATCATGAACAAGGCGATGGTGGTGGCCGGCGGCTGGGGCTACTCCAACCGCTCGCCGATGCCGCGCTACTTCCGCGACGCGCGCGCGGCGACGGCGCAGCCGTACAACCTGTTCGACGCGGCCGACATGATCGGCAAGACCGCGCTCGGCGTCGAGGTGCTGCCGGCGGTGCCGATCGCCGGCGTGACGCCGGACCGCCAGTCGTTCGCGAAGGCGGCCTGACCATGGCGTTCCTCAACGACATCGAAGCGGCGCGCCTGGCGCAGCTGCTGCAGGCAGACCCCGTCGCAACCGCCGCCTGCCGCCACCACACCGCCACCTACGGCCTGCGCTGCGACGACGCGCTGGTGCTGGTCACCGCCGAGCGCGGCCACGTCAGCGCGGTGCGCGCCGCCGGGCCGGCGCAGCCGGACATCACGATCGCCGGTACCGCCTCGCAGTGGCAGGGGATCCTGCAGGGCCTGCACGGCGGGCTGCACCGGGCCTGGCGCTACAAGCTGCTGGACTTCAGCGGCGACGCCGTGACGATGATGTTCCTTTGGAAGTTCATGTGGCGCATGGGCGACGCGCTGGTCGCCGTGCGCAGGGGGAGCTGACATGGCCTACACGCACGTCAATGGCCTGCGGCTCTACTACGAAGAGTTCGCCAACCCCGGCAAGCCGGTCTTGCTGATGGTCCACGGGGCAGGGCAGGACACCGTGTCCTGGCGCTTCAACGTGGAGCCGCTGGCGCCGCACTTCCACCTGGTGCTGCTGGACCTGCCGGGACACGGCAAGAGCGCCGCGCCGCCGCGCGGCTTCATCGACGACTACGCCGACACCGTGCCCTACGTGGCCGGCTTCATGGAAGCGCTGGGCATCCCGCGCTACGTGGTCCTGGGGCATTCGTTCGCCTCGGGCCTGGGCCTGCACCTGGCGCTCGCGCATCCGGACCGTGTCCAGGCCCTGTTCATGATCGACGGTACCGGCTGCCCCTCGGGTGCCTGGGGCGGCAAGGCGTTCGACATCGTGTCGGTGAACATGGTGGACTGGCTGGAGGTGAATTTCCGCCTGATCTGCGGACACAGCACGCCGCGCGAGCGCGTCGAGGAGATCGCCTCGGACGTGCGGCGCTGCTGCTCGCCCGAGGTGGCGGTGGGCGACATCGCCTCTTTCGCCAAGACCGACCTGCGCGCGCGCCTGCACGAGCTGCGCCTGCCGGTGGTGGACCTGCATGGCGAGGAGGACTGGTCGATCCCGCCCGCGCTCGGCATGGACACGGTGGCGCTGATCGGCGCGAACGCGCGCTTCCGCCTGATTCCCGGCGCCGGCCATTTCCCGCACACCGAACAGCCGGAGCAGTTCAACGCCGCGTTCCTGCAGGAGTGGGAACGCGTGGCGGCGGAACTCCGCCAGACCACAGGGGAGGCTGCATGATGCGCGACTTTCCCCTGCTGATCGGCGGCCGCGAGGTCGCGGGCGAGCTCGCGCCCATCGAGTCCGTCAACCCCTACAACCAGGAAGCCTGGGCCCGCTTCGCCAACGCCAGTCCGGCGCAGGTGGAACAGGCCATTGCCGCGGCACGCGCCGCGTTCGAAGGGCCGTGGCGACAGGTCAACGGCGGCCAGCGCGCGCAGCTGCTGAACGCGCTGGCCGACGCGCTGGTGCGGCAGGCACGCCGCATGGGTGAGATCGAAACCATCGACAACGGCAAGGTGATCCGCGAGACCGAGCGTCAGATGCACTTCGCCGCGCGCAACTACCGCTTCTTCGCCGGCCAGGCCGACAAGCTGTACGGCAGCACCATCCCGCTGGACAACCCCAACCTGTTCGACTACACGTTGCGCGAGCCGGCCGGCGTGTGCGCGCTGCTGGTGGCCTGGAATTCGCCGGTCCAGCTGCTGACCAACAAGCTGGCGCCGGCACTGGCGGCCGGCTGCACGGTGGTCATCAAGCCGTCGGAGTACGCATCGGCCACGCTGGTCGAGCTCGGGCGCATGGCGCAGGAGGTGGGTTTCCCGGCGGGCGTGATCAACGTGGTCACCGGCGGTGCGGAGACCGGCCGCGCGCTCACCTCCAGCCCCAACGTCGACAAGATCAGCTTCACCGGCGGCGTGGAGACGGCGCGCCACATCGCCGCGGCGGCGGCGCGCAACCTGAAGCCGCTGACGCTGGAGCTGGGCGGCAAGTCGCCCAACATCGTGTTCGAGGACGCCAACCTGCCGGCCGCCGTGTCCGGCGCGCTGGCCGGCATCTTCGGCGCGGCGGGGCAGAGCTGCATCTCCGGCTCGCGCCTGCTGGTGCAGGAAAGCGTCTATGCGCAGGTGGCCGGGCAGGTGGCCGAGCGCGCCCGCGCCATCCGGCTGGGCGACCCGCTGCTGGCCGAGACCGAGATGGGGCCGGTGGCCAACCAGGCGCAGTTCGAACGCGTGCTGGGCTTCATCGAATCGGGACGGCGCGGCGGCGCGCGGCTGCTGGCCGGCGGCGCGCCGGCGCGCGAGGGCGACCGCGCGCGCGGCTACTTCATCCAGCCCACCGTGTTCGGCGATGCGTCCGGCGAGATGGAAATCGCGCAGGAGGAGATCTTCGGCCCGGTGCTCACGGTGATCCCGTTTCGCGACGAGGAGCACGCCATCGCCATCGCCAACGGCACGCGCTACGGGCTGGCCTCGGGCATCTGGACGCAGAGCCTGGCGCGCGCGCACCGCGTGGCGCGCCGGCTGGAGGCGGGCACGGTGTGGGTCAACACCTACCGCACCAATGCCGCGCAGGCGCCGTTCGGCGGCGTGCGCGACAGCGGCTACGGCCGCGAGCGGGGCCTGGAGGCCCTTCTCGAATACACGCACGTGAAGAACGTCATGGTCGACCTCGCGTCGGACGTCGGCGATCCATTCGCGATGCGCATCTAGCAGTCAACACACATACACACGAAGGAGTTTCATCATGGGTTTGAAAGACAAGGTGGCGATCGTCACCGGCGCCAGCGCGGGCATCGGCCGCGCGACGGCACTGCGGCTGGCGCGCGACGGGGCGCAGGTGGTGCTGGTGGGCCGGCGCGCCGACCTGCTGGAAGCCGTGGCGGGCGAGATCGAAGCCGCCGGCGGGCGGGCGCTGCCGCTGCGCTGCGACGTGACGTCGGAGTCCGAGGTGGATGCGCTGTTCACCCACGTCACCGCCACCTGCGGCGGGGTCGACCTGCTGGTGAACAACGCCGGGCTGATGCTGCTGGGCAAATTCGACAAGGGCCGCAGCGGCGAATGGGCGCGCATGAGCGAGCTCAACGTGCAGGCGCTGGCCTACCTGTGCCATGCCGCGATCGAGCCGATGAAAGCGCGCGGCGGCGGCATGATCGTCAACGTCAGCAGCACGGCCGGGCGCCGCGCGCGGCCGATGAGCGGCTTCTATGCCGGCACCAAGGCGGCCGTGCTGGCGATTTCCGAATCGCTGCGGCTGGAGCTGATCCCCGCGAACATCCGCGTCTGCGCGGTGATCCCCGGCGCGGTCGGCGACACCGAGCTGCAGGGCCACGTGGCCGACCCGGAGGCGAAGGTGGCGCTGGAAGGCCTGAAGAAGATGACGCTGCTGCGGCCCGAGGACGTGGCCGGCGCCATCGCCTACGTGGCCGACCAGCCGCCCTACGTGAGCGTCAGCGAGCTGCTGATCCGGCCCACGCAGCAAGAGTTCTGAAACACCAGGAGCATCCGATGAACAGACGCATCGCGCTGAACCTGGCGTTCGGCCTCTCCCTGCTGTGCGCCACGGCCGCCTGGGCGCAGGGCTATCCCGAACGGCCGGTCCGGCTGATCGTTCCCTGGCCACCGGGTGGCACCAGCGACGCCATCGCGCGCCTGATCGGCCCCGAGCTGTCGCGGCGGCTGGGCCAGCCGGTGGTGATCGACAACAAGGCCGGTGCCAACGGCCAGATCGGCGCCGAGCTGGCCGCCAGGGCGCCGGCCGACGGCTACACGCTGCTGCTGGCGAATGCGGACACGCACTCGATCAACCCGTCGGTATTCCCGAAGATCCGCTACAAGGCGCTGGAGGAATTCGAGCCGGTCGCGGGCATCTGCAACCTGCCGCTGTCCATCATCCTGCGCAACGGCCTGGGGGCGCGCGACCTGAAGGAGTTCGCCGCGCTGGCGAAGAACTCCCCGGGCAAGCTGGCCTTCGGCAGCTGGGGCGTCGGCAGCGCCTCGCAGGTGGCCATGGAGATGTTCAGCAAGGAAACCGGCGTCTCCATGCTCCACGTGCCGTTCCCCGGCGCGGCCGCGTCGCTGGCCGCGCTGATGGGCGGCCAGATCGACGCCATGGTGCTGCCCATCGGCATGGCCGACCAGCCGCGCAAGGCCGGACGCCTGCAGCTGGTGGGTGTGGCCGCGCAGAAGCGCTTCGCCGGCACGCCGGATGTGCCCACCTTCATCGAGCAGGGCTTCAAGGTGGATGCCGGCAACTGGTTCGGCATCGTTGTGCCCAGGGGGACGCCGAAGGCGGTGGTCGACCGGCTGGAGAAGGAGCTCAACGAGGTGGTCGGCCTGGCGGCGCTGCGCGAGCCGTTCACGCTGCAGGGCGTGGAGCCGATGCCGCTGGGCGCCGCGCAGCTGAGGATGTTCATGGCCAACGAGGCGGCGCGCTGGGGCCGCACCATCAAGGCGGCGCACATCCAGGTGCTGGACTGAACCGATGGCCCGCATCAATGCACTGGCCGCGCTGGTCGCACTGGTCCTCGCGACGACCACGACCACCGCGGCCGCGGCGGAGCAGCCGCCCATCCTCATCGGCCGGCTGGGCTCGCTCACCAGCCCGGTGTCGTCGCTCTCCACCAAGGCATTGGCCGAGGGCTTCGACACCTACGTGAAGCGCGTCAACGCCGCCGGCGGTGTGCGCGGCCGGCAGCTGCGCGTGCTGTTCGAGGAGGACGGCTTCCAGCCCGGGCAGACGGTGGCCGCCGCGCGCAAGCTGGTCGAGCAGGACCACGTGGTGGTGCTGCTGTCGACGCAGGGAACGCCGAGCACCCAGGCGGTGATCCAGGACGGGTTGCTGGCGCGCAACGCGGTCGCGCTGTTGGGGCCCAACACCGGCGTCAGCGCCGTGCTGGGCGCGCCCAACGTGTTCCCGGTACGCGCCACCTACGAGCAGGAGGTGGTGGCCGTCACGCGCCACATGGTCAACCTGCAGCAGCGCCGGGTGGCCTACCTGCACTTCAACGCGGCGCAGGGGCCGGCCTTCGGCGAAACCTTCCGGCGCGCGGTGGCGGAGGCAGGGCTGCAGCCGGTGGGCAGCTTCGGCTACGACGTGCTGGCGCAACCGGCGGAGCAGGAGGCCGCGATCCGCCGCGCGGCGCTGCAGGTGCGCGCCGCCAAACCGGATGCGGTGTTCGTGTTCGCCGTCGGCGCGACCCTGCCGGCGGCGATGCGCATCCTGCACGAGGTGAACGGCAGGGCGGTGGCGCGCTACACCTTCAGCGTGAACCAGTGGGACGTGCTGGCGCGGCAGCTGGGCGCCGACGCGCGCGGCATCGTCATCTCGCAGGCGGTGCCGTCGCCGTACGGCGCCGCGCGGCGCATCGCGCTGGACTACCGGCGCGACCTGCAGGCGCTGTCGCCGGGGCTGCAGCCGTCGTTCCTCGGCTTGGAGGGCTACCTGCTCGCGCGCATCCTGGTCGAGGGCCTGCGCCGCGCCGAAGGGCCGATCACGCCGCGCTCGCTGCTGGCGGCGCTGGACGGGCTGGGGCGCCACGACCTGGGCGACTACGTGGTGAACTTCAGCAGGGAGCGCCGCTTCGTCGAGAGCGCCGCGGAGGTGAGCATGATCGGTGCCGCGGGTGCGCTGATCAAGTGAGGGTGGCGGCGATGCCGCGGCTTAGACTCGGCACATGCACATCCGCCCCGCGCAGCCTTCCGAAGCCCATGTTGTCGCCGGGCTGCTGTCGGCCGCAGCGGAGAAGCTGCGCCGGCAAGGCCAGCCGCTGTGGGCCGCCGATGACGTGAGCGAGGCCGCGGTCGCGCCGCAGGTCCGCGGGGGCCTGTACCACCTGGCCTTCGACGGCGAGGTGCCGGTCGGCGTGTTTCGTTTCCAGCTGGACGACCGCGCGTTCTGGCCGGACATCGACGAGGGCACGTCGGCCTTCGTCCACAGCCTGGCGGTGGCGCCCGAGCGGCAGGGGCAGGAGCTCGCGCAGGTGCTGCTGCGCCATGCGTGCGAGCTGGCGCGCCAAAGCGGCCGCGGCTTCCTGCGCCTGGACTGCGTCAGCGGCCGGCCGAAGCTGCGGGCGATCTACGAGCGCTTCGGCTTTCGGCTGCACAGCCAGAAGAAGATCGGCAGCTGGCTGTTCGACCGGTTCGAACTCAAACTCTAGGCACTCAGCCGAAGCGGCCGAACCAGAGCATCGACAGCGTCGCCCCGGCCAGCGCGAACAGCGCCGACAGCAGCGCCAGCAGCCCGGTGAGCTCGGTCTCGCGCGTCATCACCTGCAGGCGCGAGCCGAGCGTTCCGTAGACGCTGCGCAGCTTCTCCGCCGTGCCGGCGTGGTGGTACTCGCCGCCGGTCATGCGCGCCACCTCGCGCAGGGTCGGCTCGTCCAGCTGCATGTAGATGGGCATGCCCTCGGGCATCGGGGCGGTGCCGTCGGCCGTGCCCAACCCCACCACGTAGATGCGCACGCCGCGGTCGGCGGCCATCTTCGCCGCCGCCAGCGTGTCGACCCCGGTGGTGCGGCGGCCGTCGCTCAGCAGGATGATGGCGGCGGAGTTGTACGAGCCCGGCGCCACCGGTGCGATCTGCTTTGGCGGCGGCTTGTCCTTTTCCTTTTCCTTCTCGTCCAGGCTGCGCCCGCGCAGCTTGCTGCCGAAGGTCATGTCGCCCACGTCCAGGCCGTGGTCCGGGAACAGCTCGGCCAGGCTCAGCACGATGGCGTTGCCGACCGCCGTGCCGATCTGCATCTGGAAGGCGTCGATGGCCGTCACCAGCGACGCGCGCTCCAGCGTGGCGCGCTGGGCCACCTGGCTGCTGCCGGCGAAGGTGACCAGCCCGACCTCGATGTCCTTGGGCAGGTCCTGCAGGAACAGCTTGGCGGCCTCCTGCGCGGCCACCAGCCGGGTCGGCTTGACGTCGGCCACGCGCATGCTGAGCGACACGTCCATGGCCAGCATGATGGTGGTGCGCGCCCACGGCAGCGGAATCCGCGCCACCGGGCGGGCGGCGGCGAACAGCAGCCCGGCGCAGGCCAGCAGCAGCAGCGCGGGCGGCAGGTGGCGCCGCCAGTTGCGCCCGGCCGCCGCCGCGCGCACGGTGCCCAGGCTGCTGTAGCGCACCGCCGCCTTGCCGCGGCGGCGCAGCAGCCACAGGTACGCCGCCGGCAGCAGGGGCAGCACCAGCAGCGACCAGAGGAATTCGGGCCAGAGGAAGAACATCGGGGGCGGGGTGGGTGTGGTGACATCGTGCCCGGGAAGGGGGAGCTGCGCAACAATCGGCTGCATGAACATCACGCTTTCTCCCTCCACCGCATGGCTGGTGCTCCTGGTGGCCGGCATCCTGGAAACGGTCTGGGCCACCAGCATGAAGGCCTCGGCGGGCTTCACGAAACTGCCCTACACCGTGCTGACGATCGTGGCCGCCGCGCTGAGCTTCTGGCTGCTGGGCCTGGCCCTGAAGGCGCTGCCCGTCGGCTCGGCCTACGCGGTCTGGACCGGCATCGGCACCGTGGGGGCGGCGATCCTGGGCATCGTGCTGTTCGGGGAGCCGGCGAGTGCGATGCGGCTGGGGTGCATCGCGCTGATCGTGGGAGGGATTGCGGGGCTGCAGCTGACGGGAGGGAGGTGAGTCATGCCAGCTCCCGTCTACCTGTCCGAACTGCAAGAAGCCCTGGAGTGGGTCAGTGCAAATGGCCCGTTCGAGAACGCCGCGTACGTGAGCCGGGAAACCGGCTGCATCTATTGGGAGACGGACACCGGCGACCTCGAGGAGGAACTGCCGGAGGACGTTGAGGACGAGGCGCTGTACGCGGCCGTCCCGCACAAGCGCGAGCTGGATCTGGGGCAAGAGCTGGTCTTCCGCTTCATCGAGACGCACGCCACCGATGCGTACGACCAGGTCCGCGGCTACTTCTCGAAGCGCGGCGCCTATGGCCGGTTCAAGGACCTGTTGGAACGCCGCGGACTGCTGGAGGCTTGGCACGCTTACGACCAACAGGCCTGCAACGCCGCTCTGCGCGAGTGGGCCGCGTCCGAGGGGCTGGTGGTTGTGGAGGGACAGCGTCCCGAAGGCTGACTTCCGCGACAATGTCCCCAGGAGGGAAGTCATGAGGACATCGAGATGGGGCATCGCTGCCCTGGGCCTGTTGTGGATTGCATTCGCCGGCCCGGCCGCGGCGCAGGACGATGCGCGCGGCCAGCAGTTGCGCGACCTGGCCTGGAAGGTGGAACCGGCCGTCGGCAACATCGCCGGCAAGGCCACCCTGCCGCTGGCCGGCCTGCGCTTCCTGGACCCGGAGCCGACCAACAAGTTCATGGAGCTCACGGGCAACCTGCCGCGCACCGACTCGTACGTCGTCGGCCGCAAGGACCTGGGCTGGTTCGCGGTGCTCGATTTCGAGGCCGAGGGCTTCGTCAAGGACGACGAGAAGATCGATGCCGACGCCTACCTCAAGATCCTGAAGGAAGGCAACCAGCGCTCGGCCGAAGAACGCAAGAAGCGCGGCCTGCCCGGCCTGACGCTCGAGGGCTGGCAGCTGCCGCCGCAATACGATTCCGCCAACAAGCGGCTGGAGTGGGCGACGCTGCTGCGCACCGATGGCGGCGAAAAGATCGTGAACTACTCCACCAAGCTGCTGGGGCGCAGCGGCTACACCACGGCGACGCTGGTGTCCGACCCGCAGAGTTTCACGAGCGACGTGACCGAGTTCAAGGCCGCGATGAACACCGTGGAATACGTGCCCGGCGAGAAATACACCGAGTGGAAGCAGGGCGACAAGATCGCCGCGTACGGTCTTGGCGCACTGATCGTCGGCGGCGCGGCCGCCGTCGCGACCAAGAAAGGCCTGTGGGCGGTGATCGCCGGATTCATCGGCGCCTTCTGGAAGCTGATTGTCGGCGTTGCCGTCGCCGCGGTGGCGGGCCTGGGTTCGCTCTTCAAGAGAAACAGGCAGGGATGACGCTCGCGGCCGAGCCGCTGCTGGCATTGCTGATTCTGGCCTTGTACCTGCACGATTCGGCGGTGCTGCTGCGTTCCAACGAGGCGCTGCTGGAGCGCGGCCTGTTCGGGCGATGGCGCGCCAGGTTCGCCACCCGGCGCTTCACGCTGGCGGGCAGGCACGTCTTCGCGGGCAGCTTCCTGCCGCCGTGCACGCCGCTGTTCCGGCTGGCGTGGGTGATGGAGCGGGAGGTTCCCGCCTCGCCGGGCTGGGAGGCGTTCGCGCGAGGCCTTGGCGCGCTCCAGTGGGCTTCGGCCGGCTTCTTCGTGCTGGTCGTGGTGCTGCTGCCGGCCGCACTGTTCGTGCGGGCAGGTGACGGCGCCCTGCTGGTGCTGATCGTGGCCGCTTACGCCGGTATCGGCGCGGCGGCCGCCTTGCTGCTGCTGCAACGCGGCCGCCTCGGGCTGTCCGTGCGCCAGTGCCTGCGCATGGCCGGCGAGATGGTGCTGTGCCCGCCGGTGGCCGCCAACCTGGCGCGCAGGGTGTCGCTGCAGCGCGCGGTGGACGAGGACTTCGTCAGCGCATGCCTGCGGCTGTTGCCGCCGGCCGCGTGGCCGCGGGCGGCCCGGGAGATCGCGTCGCGCATCGCCGACGAGATCGAGGCCGAAGACGAGGGCTCGGGCCGGCACGCGCAACTCGCCCAGCGCAAGGAAAGCTTGCCGTGAACCTGAGTTCGGTCGAGATTTTCGTGATCGTGGTGGGAGCCGTGTTCGGCTACCTGATCGTGTCGCACTTCATCGGCGGCAAGCGCGGCCCGGCCGGCACCGGCCCGCAGGCCGCGCCGCCGGCGGCCGAACCGGCGCAGGCGCCGCAATGGGACCCGGCCGCGTCGTGGGACGTGGTGCTCGGCGTGTCGCGCTATGCCGGCCCCGAAGAGATCCGCAAGGCCTTCCGCGCCTTGATGAGCAAATACCACCCGGACAAGCTCGAATCGCTGGGCGAGGAGTTCAAGGTGCTTGCGGCGCGCAAGGCGCAGGACATCAATATCGCCTACCGGGCGGCGATGCGCGCGAAGGGGGCGGTGCCGGACGACGCCTGAGGCTTAAGGGATTTTCCTAAGCCTCCTCCTCACTTCTGATGACGCCGCCGCTTTGACGGCGGGCGCGGATGAGCTACTGTGCGGCATCCAAGCCTCGGGCCGCGCATGAGTTCACAAGCCAACACCGTCGCCGCGCGCGTGGTGGCGGGCGTGCTGGTCACCAACCTGTTCGTCTACCTGCTCGCGGGCGTCGCGATGCGCGAGAGCCGCTCGCGCTACCTTCACGACGGCGAAGTCGCCCGGCAGAACATCGCCCGCTCGCTCACGAGCAGCGTGTCGGCCACCCTCGAGCGGATCGACATCGCCTTGTCGAACGTGGCCACGCAGGTCGAACACAGCCTGGCCCGCAACACAGCGGACGAGGCGTTTCTTCCCGCGTACCTGCTCACCCAGAAGAAGCTGGTGCGCGACCTGCAATCGCTCTGGGTCGTCGACCCGGAAGGCTACGCGCGCTGGAGTTCCGAGCCGCAGGACAGCACCGCGCTGAACGTTGCCGACCGCTCGTATTTCCAGCGCGCGCGCCGAGAGCAGGAAGTCCGCTCGTTCGCGTCCGAGCCCTTGATCGGCCTGCGCACCGGCCAGTGGCAGATCCTGTTCGCGCGGCGCATCAACCGGCCCGATGGCACGTTTGCCGGAATCGCCGCCGGTTCCATGCAGATGTCGGGCTATTTCTCCGCCCTGTTTTCCCAGCTCGACCTGGGGTCGTCGGGGCTGGTCACGATCCGGCGCGCCGACATGACGCTCTACGCCCGCTATGCCAAGGGCGCCAACGACACGAGCGAGATCGGCACCACCAAGATCGCGCCGGTGGCGCTGGAGATGCTGCGCGCCCATCCGGCGGGCGGCACCTACATCGTCGTGTCGCCGGTCGACGGTGTGGAACGGCTGTTCGCCTACCAGCGCGACCCGCGCTACCCCTTCTACGTGTTCGTGGGACAGGACACCTCCGAGATCCTCGCCCCCTGGCGCCGGGAAGTGGCGACGGTCGCGCTGCTGCTCCTGCTGTTCACCCTGGCCACCGCGCTGTATTCGCGCTCGGCCTACAAGCGCGCGACGCAGGCGTACGAGGCGCAGGAAGCCGAGCGACGCGCCGTCGCCGCCGAACGCGAGCGGCTGCAGATGGTGCTGGATTCCGCGCCGCTGGGGATCGCGTTCAAGTGCCAGGGGGTCGTGCGCTTCGCCAACCCGCGCATCTCCGACATCTTCGACGTGCAGGTCGGCGGGCGCCTGGGCGACCTCTACGTCGACGCGGCCGACCGCGAAGCGGCGGCCGGCGAGATGGAAGGCGGCAAGCCGGTGACGCGCGAGATGCGCATGTACGACCGGCACGGAAGCATCCGGCACATGCTTGCCACCTACGTGCCGGCGGTGTTCGACGGCGTGCAGGGCACGCTCGGCTGGCTGGTCGACATCACCGGCCGCAAGCGCGACGAAGAGGTGATCCGGCGCATCAACTTCCTGAGCGACACCGCGCTGGCCCTCAGCCACGCCGGCTACTGGCACGCGCCGCTCGACGGCTCCTGGTCGTTCACCCTGTCGCCGCGTGCGGCGGAGATCTTCGGGCTGCTGCCGGGGCCGGGGGACCGGCAGACCGGCGTGGAGGACTGGCTGGACAACATCCGGGCCGTCGATCCGGCCAGCGCCGAGACCACGCGCCAGGGCTTCCTCGGCATGGTGGAAAACCGGGCCGACACGTTCAGTGCGATCCACCCGTACCGCCGCCCGGAGGACGGGCGCGTGGTGTGGGTGCGCTCCTATGCCACCGTGTCGCGCCACGACGACCCGCCGGTGATGTACGGCGTGGCGCAGGACGTGACGGACTACATGCTGGCCCAGCAGGAACTGGCGCGGGCCAAGGACGCGGCGATGGCGGCCACCCAGGCCAAGAGCGACTTCCTGGCCAACGTGAGCCACGAGATCCGCACGCCGCTGAACGCGATCATCGGGCTCGCGCACATCCTGCGGCGCGACGACGCGGCGCCGGGCCACGAGCGCCGGCTCGAACAGATCGAGCTGTCCGGCGAGCACCTGCTGGCGCTGGTCAACGACGTGCTCGACCTGTCGAAGATCGAGGCCGGGCGGCTGGACCTCGAGGACGGCGTGTTCCGCCTCGGCACGGTCATCGATGCGGCCGCGTCGATGATGCAGCCGCAGGCGGCGGCCAAGGGCCTGCGGCTGGAACTGGAGGGTGCCGATTCGCCGCTGGTCCTGCGCGGCGACGCGATGCGGCTGAAGCAGGCGCTGATCAACTACCTGGGCAACGCGGTGAAGTTCACCGCGCAGGGCCGCGTGGCGCTGCGCTGCCGCGCGCTGGAGGACAGCGCGGCGGATGTGCTGCTGCGTTTCGAGGTGGAGGACACCGGCATCGGTATTCCGGAGGACAGGCTCGAGACGCTGTTCATGCCGTTCCTGCAGGTCGATGCGTCGACCTCGCGCAAGTACGGCGGCACCGGCCTCGGGCTGGCCATCACCAAGCACGTGGCCGAGCGCATGGGCGGCCGGGTGGACGTGCGCAGCGAGGAAGGCAAGGGCAGCACCTTCGGGTTGACGGTGCGGCTGCCCAAGGCCGAGGCCGGCAGCGGGTTGCTGGAAGCCAGCGGCGACGCGGCGGTGGCCGCGGTCCGAGCGCAATATGCCGGCGCGCGCGTGCTGCTGGCGGAAGACAACCCGGTGAGCGCCGAAGTCGCGCTCGATTTCCTGCGGCACGCGGGGCTGGTGGTGGAACACGCCGCCAGCGGCGCGGAGGCCGTGGCGCTGGCGACTGCCGGCGAATTCGACCTGGCGTTGATGGACATGCAGATGCCGGGGATGGACGGCCTGGAGGCGACGCGCCGCATCCGCATGCTGCCGGCGTGGCGCGAGCGGCCGATCCTTGCGCTCACGGCCAACGTGTTCGCGCAGGACCGGCAGCGCTGCCTGGACGCCGGCATGAGCGAGGTGCTCGGCAAGCCGATGCGGCCGGCCCACCTGTACGGCGCGCTGCTCAAATGGCTGCCAGCGCGGGCCGGCGCCGGGCGCGCCGCGGCCACCGGCCAGGAGGCGGCGCAACCCGGGCAACCCGGGCAGCCCGGGCAGCCGCACGGGCCGGACGGAGCCGGCACGCTGGAAGCGTTCGAGCGCTTCTCGCTGCAGCCGGGCATCAGCCGCGAGCGGGCGCTGGACTTCCGCAGCAGGCCGGCGAAGTACCTGCGCATGGTCGAGATGCTGCTGGCGCTGCAGCCCACCGAGCTGCCCCGCATCGAGCAGCTGCTGCGCGGCCGGGAGCTGAAGGCCGCACGGGCGCTCGCCCATTCCGTCAGCGGTGCGGCGGCAATGCTCGGCGCCCAGGGTGTCCACGGGGCGGCCGCCAGGCTCGAGGCCGCGCTGGAGGCCGACGCGGACACCGAAGCCGAGGATGCGCTGGCCGGCCTGCACCGGTCCTTCGGCGAACTTGCGCAGGCCCTGGACGCCGGGCGGCCGGACAGGGCGGGGGAGTGACGGCATGCAGGCGAACGTGTCGCAGCAGACAGTGAGGGTGGTGCTGGCGGACGACCACGCGCTGACCCGGGCCGGCTTTCGCCTGCTGCTCGAACAGGTGCCCGGCGTCGAGGTGGTCGGCGAGGCCGGCGACGGCGAGGAACTGGTCCGGCTCGCCGCGGCGCTCGAGCCCGACATCGTGTTCACCGACATCGAGATGCCGCGCCTGGACGGGTTCGACGCGATCCGCGCCATCGCGAACGCCTTGCCGGACGTGCGCTGCGTCGTCGTTTCGATGCACAGCACCGCGGCGATGGTGAAGCGCGCGGCGATCTGCGGCGCGGCGGGCTACGTGATGAAGGATGCGTCGCCGCGCGAGTTCGAGCATGCGATCGCGAGCATCGCCACCAGCGGTTCGTACTACAGCCCCGCGGTCTCCACCCTGCTGCTGGCCAAGACCGAAGCGCTGCCGCACGAGCTGCTCACCGAGCGCCAGGTCGAGATCCTCAAGCGGGTGGCGAACGGCCAGTCGACCAAGGAGATCGCCTACGACCTGCACCTGAGCACCAAGACCGTGGACGCGCACCGCGTGCGCATCATGGAGCGGCTGGCGCTGCGGGACGTCGCGAGCCTCAGCCGCTACGCCTTCAGGCACCGGCTGGTCAGCCTCTGATCGTCCGACAGCACCAGGCGCATCGCGCGATCGAGGTCGCCCAGGGTGAAAGGCTTGTGCAGGAACGTGGTGTCGGGTTCGGCCACCTGCGACGGACCCCACGCCTCGGCCGAGACGAAGAGCGCGCGGATGTGGGGCTGCCGGTCGGCGACGGCGGCCGCCAGCTCGAATCCGTCCTGGCCGCTCTCGAGATGGACGTCGGTAACGATCACGTCGAAGCGCTGCTGGGCCGCCAGCGACAGCGCCTGCGCCGCCGAGCCCGTCGTGGCGACGCTGAATCCGAGCTGTTCGAGCCAGAACGCGATCACCTCGCGCGCGATCGGTTCGTCGTCCACCAGCAGCGCGGCAAGATCCGTGTGTGTCATGCGGCCATGGTGTGTCCGGGGGGCGACCCGGCGCTTAAGGATTTGCCTTAAGCAGCCTGCAGGATTTGTCGCCAGGGCGCCGGGCCCGGATTCCTACCCGCAACTCCCCACGAAGCCGCACTGCGTGCAGAAATCGCAGCCGTCCTTGCGGATCATCGCGTGCGCGCCGCACTCGGGGCACTTGGCGCCGGCCATCAGCGATGGCGCGGCGGACGGGCTGGCCGTCGGCGTCACCAAGGGTGCCACCGGCTCGCCCTTGCGCCGCGCGATGATGTTCTGGATGGCGTAGCCGATGGCCGCCACTTCGGAGTCGTGCCACAGCGGCACGGTCCCGCCGTCGGCCTTGGCATAGGTGCCCAGCCGCACCGGCCCGCGGTCCCAGGCCACCTTGCGCATGTCGGCCAGCGCGCGCTCCAGGAAGCCGCCGCGCGCGGCCAGCGACAGCAGGCGCATGCTGGAGGTGATCCACTGCTGCGACTGCCCGCTCTGGCCGACCGGCATGAAGAACTCGATGGCGCGCTCGCGCCCGTCGTCCAGCGGCAGGAACGACACCACCAGGTACAGCGCCTGGCGGCCCTGCTGCGTCCAGTACTCGATCTTCTCCACCACCGCCGGCAGGTTGCCGTGGGGGCGGCTCTCGATCATCGCGCGCATCGGGTCGGGCGCGCCGCGTGCCGGCAGCGCGGTCGTTTCGGCCGCCGCGGGCGTGGTCTCCAGCACCGCGCCGAGGATGGTGTTGGGCCGGTAGGTCGCCAACCCCTTCAGGCCGGCGCGCCAGGCTTCCAGGTACAGGCCCTTGAAGTCGGCGTAGGGGTAGTCGGCCGGCACGTTCACCGTCTTGGAAATCGCCGTGTCGACGAAGGGCTGCACCGCTTCCATCATCGCCAGGTGGGACGACGCGGGCATCTCCAGCGCGGAAACGAAGGCCGGCGGCAACTGCGTGGTGTCGCCGCCCAGCGACCGGTACAGGCGCCAGGCGTGGTCTTCCACGTCGTACTCGGTGCGGCTGCCGTCGCCTTCGCGCTTCTTGCGCCGGTAGGTCCAGGAGAACGGCGGCTCGATGCCGTTGGAGGCGTTGTCGGCGAAGGCCAGGCTCACCGTGCCGGTGGGCGCGATGGACAGCAGGTGGCTGTTGCGGATGCCGTGCGCGCGGATGCGCTGCTTGAGCGGCTCGTCCAGCCGGCTGGCGAATGTGCCGGGCTCCAGGTAGCCGGCGGCGTCGAACAGCGGGAACGGGACTTTCTCCTCGGCCAGGTCCACCGAGGCCGCGTAGGCGGCGTCGCGCAGGCTGCGTGCGATGCGCGCCGCCATCTCGCGCCCGTCGGCCGCGTCGTAGCGCAGGCCCAGCATGGTAAGCGCGTTGCCCAGGCCGGTGAAGCCGATGCCGATGCGGCGCTTGGCCATGGCCTCGGCGCGCTGCTGCGGCAGGGGCCAGTGCGTGAGCTCCAGCACATTGTCCAGCGCGCGCACCTGCACGGCGACGGCTTGCGCAAAGCGTTCGAAATCGAACTGCGGCGCGCCGCCGAAGCCGAACGCATGGCGCACGAAGCGCGGCAGGATGACGGGGCCGAGGTTGCAGCAGCCGTAGGGAGGCAGAGGCTGTTCACCGCAGGGATTCGTGGAGCTGATCTTCTCCGCATACCGCAGGTTGTTGTCGCGGTTCACCGTGTCCATGAACAGGATGCCGGGCTCGGCGAAGTCGTAGGCCGACTGCATGACCGTGTCCCACAGTTCCTGCGCGGGCAGCGTGCGGTACGCCCACAGGTCGTCGGCGCGCAGGTGCGCGCCCTGGGCGATCAGCGCCGCGCCGGGCTTGGCCTTGTGCACCAGCGCCCAGTCGCCGCCGGCCTGCAGGGTGCGGATGAACTCGTCGCTCACCGCCACCGACACGTTGAAGTTGTTCCAGCGGCCCGGCGCGCGCTTGGCGGTGATGAACTCCAGAACGTCGGGGTGGTCGATGCGCAGCACGCCCATCTGCGCGCCGCGGCGCGCGCCCGCGCTTTCCACGGTGGAGCAGGAGTGGTCGAACACGTCCATGTAGCTGCACGGGCCCGAGGCCAGCGAGGCGGTGGCGCGCACCTCGGCGCCGCGCGGGCGGATGCGCGAGAAGTCGTAGCCGACGCCGCCGCCGCGCCGCATGGTTTCGGCCGCTTCGCGCAGCGCCTCGTAGATGCCGGGGTAGCCGTCGGCATCCTCGCCCTGGATGCAGTCGCCCACCGGCTGCACGAAGCAGTTGATGAGCGTGGCTTCCAGCTCGGTGCCGGCCGCGCTCATGATGCGCCCGGCGCCGATGGCGCCGGCGCGCAGGTTGTCGGCGAAGCGCTGTTCCCATTCGGCGCGCAGCGCGGGCACCTCCACGCTGGCCATCGCGCGCGCGACGCGGGCGTACAGGTCCTGCTCGGTGCTCTCGCCGGGCTTGAGGTATTTCTCGCGCAGCACGTCCACGCTGATGGCTTGCGGCGGCAGCTCGGGCAGGGCGCCCGGATCGGGATCGCGTTTCATGGTCGAGGCTCTCGTTGGTCCGGTGGCTGGCTTCCCGGAAGAATAGTCCTTGCCTTGCGGCTCTGCTGGCTACACTGCGGAAGCAGGAATGGCCCCGCCAACGCGGCGAAGGAGGGATATGGCGCTGAAACGGATGGACAACGTCCTCATCGTTGTCGACGATCTCGAAGCCGTCAAGGCGTTCTTCATCGAACTGGGCCTGCGGCTCGAGGGTGAGACGACGGTCGAAGGACCTTCGGTCGGGAGCCTGATCGGGCTCAAGGATGTCCGGGCCACCCTCGCGATGCTGCGCACGCCCGATGGGCAGGGGATCGAGCTGGACAAGTTCCACACGCCCGACGCGGTCAGGTTCGGGCCCGTGGACGCGCCGGTGAACACGCTGGGCCTGCGTCGCGTCATGTTCGCCGTCGACGGCATCGATGCCGTGGTTGCCCGCATGCGCGCTCACGGTGCCGAGCTCATTGGCGAAATGCAGTACGGGGACACCTACCGGCTGGCCTACATCCGCGGGCCCGAGGGCATCATGGTCGGGCTTGCCGAGCAGCTTGGCTGAGATGTGCCGGGCAGCAAACGAGACCCACGTGCAGGTCGATCGGGAGGGATATGTGCTGCTTCGCCGCGCAATCCCGGCGGAATGGCTGGATGAGCTTCGCGCGGCGTTCGATGCCGGCGCAAAGCCGTCGGACCAATGGACCACCCCGCGTGGAGCGGGCTGGCGCCATTCGTTGCTGGATCTCGATGCGAAGGTGCAGGCCGTGTGCCGCCTGCCGAAACTGCTGGCCGCGGCCGGCGCGCTGATCGGCGAACGCTTCTTCCTCGCGCAGGTGGAAGGCCGCGAGCCGCTGGCGGGCGGCGGCCATCAGCAGCTGCACCGCGACCTGTCGGCCGAGCGGCCCGGCGACACGGTGAACGCCATGGCCTATCTCGACGACTATGGTCCCGGCAACGGCGCGACCCGGCTCGTTCCCGGCAGCCATCGCCCCGCGCCGGGCGAGCCGCCGGTCGATTTCACCGACGAGTCCCGCTCGCTGCAGCTCTCCGGCTCCGCTGGCGACATCCTGGTGTTCGATGCCGACCTGGTGCACGCGGCCAGCCTGAACCCGACCGGCGCGCGCCGCCGCTCCCTTCTGATCACATATTTCGCCGAGCCGCTCTACGCCTCGCATCTCGAAACGGCGAAGCTGCGCGGCATCCGGATGGAGACGGTCGAGCGGTTCGACCCGGCCGAGCTTCCAGTGTACGGATGAGCTGCGCTTCGCTCATCTGGAGAGAGGAGGCGCAATCCGCCGCGCCCGGCCTGATGTCAATCAGCCACATCCGACGCCACAGGCGGCGAAGTCCTACAAGAACTGCTGCCGTTATCATTCAATGTGCGTTGATTCTCCAGAAACCGTACACCGAATGGATACTTTTTCCACCGAGCCTCAGCCGCCTGGCGCGCCCGAGACGCCCGAAGCGCCACCAGCGGCAGGCGGCAGCGGTGAGGGGGCCCAGTCCGCCTTGCAGCGCCTCAAGGAACTGGAGCGCAGCAAGATTCCGTCGCCCGCCAAATCGCAGGAATCCCAGCCCTAGGGACCGCTACTTGACCAGCAGCACCGGCACCTCGCTGTCGGTCACCACATGCTGCGCCACGCTGCCCAGCAGCGCGCGGCCGATCACGCCGTGGCCGTGCGTGCCCATCACGATCAGCTCGGCCTTGCGCTTCTTCGCGGCCTTCACGATCTCCACGCCGGCGTTGCCCGATATCCAGTCCATGCTGAACGGCACCGAATGGCGCGCGAGAAAACGCTCGATCGGGTCGAGCACCTTCTTCGCTTCGTCCTGCTGGTAGCCGGCGACCGCGCCGGCGCCCACCATCGTCTTCACTCGTGGCGGCATCGGGGCCTGCACGTTGAGCACGATGAGCTCGTCGTCCGGCCCGCACAGCGTTTCATGGGTGACGAGGAAGGCCAGCGCCTTCTTGGTGTACTTGCTGCCGTCGGCGGCGAGGAGGAGTTTCATGGGGGTCGGCTTGTCGTTGTGGGAGGAGTCAGCGTAGCACCAGCACCGGCACGGTGCTGTGCGTCAGCACATGCTGCGTCTCGCTGCCCAGCAGCAGGCGCTTGATGCCCTTGCGGCCGTGCGAGGCCATCACCACCAGGTCGCACCTGTGCTTGCGCGCCGCGGCGATCACCGATTCGGCGACCAGGTCCGAGCGCGCCACCGCGATGCGCGTTTTCACGCCCACGGCTTCGGCGGAGGCCTTCACCGCGTCGACCAGCGCCTGGCCCTTCTCGGCCCACTGGCCTTCGATGCGCTTGATGTCGCTGGCGGCCAGCGAGGTGCCGCCCTCGAAGTACGACATCGGGTAGCGCGGCACCACGTGCAGCGCCACCAGCTCCGCGCCGGTGGATTGCGCCAGGCCGATGGCGCTGGCCACGGCCTTCTTGGAGAGGGTCGATCCGTCGGTGGCGACCAGGATGCGTTTGTACATTGCGGGCTCCTCGTTGGTGCGAGCAGCTTAGGACGCCCCGCGGCCGCGCCCTTGATCCACGTCAAGCGCGCGGGCCGCCGTCAGCGGCCGGCGGCGTGCCCGTCGCGCCGCCAGTCGGAGGCCGCGCCCCAGCCGCCGCCGGGCAGCCGCCACACCACCTGGCCGGCGCCGAATTCCAGCGCCGGATCCACCACCGGCAGGAAGGCGTGGCCGTGCTGCGCCAGGCCGTCGCGCCAGGCCGCCGCGAACTCAGGCTCGGTGTAGAGGCCGCGGCCCGGCTCGATGCGCCAGCGCGGCGCGTCGAGCGCGGCCTGCGGGTTCTGGCGGTACAGCAGCATGCGCGCGAGCACCTGCACGTGGGCCTGCGGCTGGATCGGCCCGCCCATCACGCCGAACGCCATGAGCGGCGCGCCGCCGCGGGTCACGAAGCCGGGAATGATGGTGTGGAACGGCCGCTTGCGCGGACCCACCGCGTTGGCGTGGCCCGCCCGCAGGCTGAAGCCGCTGCCGCGGTTGTGCAGCGCCACGCCGGTGCCCGGCACCACCACGCCGCTGCCGAAGCCCTCGTAGTTGGACTGGATCAGCGACACCATGCGCCCGTCGCGGTCGGCGGTGCACAGGTACACGGTGCCGCCGCCGCCCAGGCCCGAGGCGGGATGCCGCGCGCGCTGCGGGTCGATCGCCGCCGCGCGTTCGCGCAGGTAGGCGGCGTCGAGCAGCGTGGCCGCGTCCATCCGCATCGACGCCGGGTCGGCCACGTGCGGGTACAGGTCGGCCAGCGCCAGCTTGGTGGCTTCGATCTGCCAGTGCAGCGAGGCCGGATGGTCGGGCCAGGGCGGCAGCTCGGCCAGCCGCGCCTGCAGCATGCCCAGCGCCTGCAGCGCGGCGATGCCCTGGCCGTTGGGCGGCAGCTCGTGCACCTCGCAGCCGGCGAACGGTTGAGCGAGCGGCGTGCACCACTCGGGCCGGTACTCGGCGAAGTCGTCGGCGGTGTGCGCCGCGCCATGGGCCTGCGCATGCTCCAGCAGGCGTTCGGCGGTGGTGCCGCGGTAGAACCCGTGCGCGCCGTGCCGTGCGATGCGCTCCAGCGTGCCGGCCAGCGCGGGATTGGCGAAGCGCTCGCCTGGGCACGGGCCGCGGCCGCCCGGCAGGAACACGTCGGCGAAGCCGGGCTGCGACGCGACGCGCGGCGCGCCGATCGCCCATTTGGCGGCGACGCCGGGCGTGACGAAGAAGCCGTCGCGCGCATGGCGCACGGCGGCCTCGAACAGCGCGGGCCACGGCCGCGCGCCGAAGCGCTCGTGCAGCGCCTGCCAGCCCGCCACCTGGCCGGGAACGGTGACGCTGTCCCAGCCGGTCGAGGGCATGCGCTCCCGCCCGGCGAAGCGTTGCGGTGTCCAGCCGGCGGGCGACCAGCCCGACGCGTTCAGCCCGTGCAGCGCGCGGCCGTCCCACACCTGCGCGAACAGGTCGCCGCCCAGGCCGTTATTGGTCGGCTCCACCACCGTGAGCACGATGGCCGCGGCCAGCGCCGCATCGACCGCGTTGCCGCCGGCTTCGAACTGCGCCAGTGCCGCGGCCACGGCCAGCGGATGCGAGGTCGCGGCCACGCTGCCGGCGTACACCGGCTGGCGCCGGCTGGGGTAGGGGAGTGCGTCGTCGAACACGGGTGCGAGGGTATCAGCGGCGGCTGCTGTCCACGTGGAAGGCGTCCAGCCGCTGCGACAGCGCGGCCAGGTCGGCCTGCACCCGCGGGCTGGCGGCGGCCACCATGCTGCACAGGCCTTCCAGCAGGCCCAGCATGCCGATGCCGGAGGCCGGCAGCACGGCCTGCTGCGCCGGTGCGGTGAGCAGGTGGTCGGCATGCGCGGCCAGCGGCGACAGCGGGCTGTCCGTCAGGCCGATGACCTTCACCCGCTGCTCGCGCGCGAACGCGCACAGCTGCAGCGTGTGCACCGAATAGCGCGGCAGCGACAGCGCGACCAGCACCTCGCCGCGCGCCGGCGCCAGCAGCCGGCGGAACGCCTCGGTCGGCCCGCCGGCGCCGGCCAGGCATTCCACGCCGCCGCGAAACAGGCTCAGGTAGCTGGCGAAGTAGCCGGCCAGATGCGCGCTCACGTCGGCGCCGAACACCGTCACGCGCGGCGCCTCCTGCAGCAGCTTCGCCACGCGGCGCAGCTGCGCGGCGTCGATGCCGGAGGCGGCCGCCTGCAGCTGCTCGGCGCCTTCCGCCAGCGCCGCCTGCAGCAGCTGGGGCGGCGACGGATTCGCGCTTTGCTGGCGGCGCAGCTTCTCCAGCGGCGGCACGCCGGCGCGCAGCTCCTGCTGCCAGTGCTCGCGGAACGCGCTGTAGCCGCTGTAGCCCAGCGCGCGCACGAAGCGGTTCATCGACGCCAGCGACACGCCACACTGGCGCGCCAGCGCGTCGATGCTCAGGGTGGCCGCCTCGAAGCGATGCGCCAGCACATGGTCGGCGATGCGCTGCTGGCTGCGCGTGAGCCGCGCGGCGGCTTGCTGTAACTGCTGGTCGGCGCTGGGAATGCTGGTCAAGGTGTCAACGGACGACGGCGAAGCGCAGCGGGTTGTTGTTGTCCGGGTGCTGCACCAGCTCCACGTTGCGGCGCACGCCCCAGGCGAGGGCCTGATTGTGCAGCGGAAGTACCGGCAGCTCGTCGGCGACCGTCTTCCAGGCCTCGCGCATCAGCGCCTGCCGCTTCGCCGCGTCCACCTCCACGCCGATGCGGCGCGTGAGCTCGTCCACTTTCGGGTTGGAGTAGCCGCCCAGGTTGAAGCGGCCCTGGCCGTCCGGCGCGGGCGTGTTCAGCAGCGCCCACAGCGTGTTGTGCGCGTCGTTGCTGGCCGGCTGCCAGCCGAGCAGAAACACCGACACGTCGCGCTTGAGCGCGCGCGGCAAGTACAGCGACTTGGTTTCCAGCACCAGGTTGGCCTTGATGCCGATGCGCGACCACATCGCGGCCACTGCCTGGCAGATCTCGGCGTCGTTCACGTAGCGGTCGTTCGGGCAGTGCATGCCCAGCTCGAAGCCCGACGGATAGCCGGCCTCGGCCAGCAGCTGGCGCGCGGCGGCGGCGTCGAACGGCGGGCGCTTGTCCAGCGCGGCCTCGTAGCCGTTCACGCCCGGCGCGAGCAGGATGCCGGCGGGCTGCGCCGCGCCGCGCATGATCTTCTGGCGGATCGCCTCGATGTCGATCGCCTGGTGCAGCGCCTGGCGCACGCGCCGTTCCTTCAGCGGGTTCCTGCCCTTCACGCCGGAATACAGCAGCTCGTCGCGCGCCACGTCCAGGCCCAGGAACATGGTGCGCAGCTCGGGCGCCTGCAGCACCTTCAGCTGCGGGTGCGCGCGCAGCCGGTCCAGGTCCTGCAGCGGCGCGGGCTCCATCATGTCCACCTCGCCCGACACCAGGGCGGCCAGCCGCGTGGCGTCGTTGGAAATCGGGGTGAACACCACCTCGGTGAGGTTGTGCTCGGGCTTGGCCCACCAGCCGGAAAACGGCACCAGCGTCGTGCGCACGTTGGGCTGGCGGGTTTTCAGCATGAACGGGCCGGTGCCGTTCGCGCCGGTGGTGGCGAAGTTCTCCTTGCCCTTGCGCACGTCCTGCGGCACGGCGGCGTTGTTCTTCTCGCTCCAGCTCTTGCTCATCACCAGCCAGCCGGTCAGCAGCTCGGGCAGGATCGGGTACGGCGTGCTGGTCACCACGTCGATGGTGTGCGCGTCGACCTTGCGGATCTCCTTGATCGGCGCAACGTAGAGCTTGGTGTCGGACGACTCCGCGCGGGTGCGCTCGAAGCTGAAGATCACGTCGTCGGCGCTGAACGGGCTGCCGTCGTGGAAGCGCACGCCGCGCCGCAGCTCGAAGCGCCACACGGTGGGCGCGGTGGCGCGCCAGGCGGTGGCCAGCGCCGGCTCCAGCTCGAACTTGCGCCCGCGCGCCACCAGCGGCTCGTAGATGTTGGCCAGGAAGCCGAGCTGGAACGACTCCTGCAGCGAGTGCGGGTCCATCGACAGGGCGTCGCCCTGGTTGGCCATCCTCAGTGTGGCGGCCGCGGCGGGCGCGAGCGGCAGGGCGGCCAGGGCCAGCACGGCCGCGGCGAAACGCAGGGCAAGGCGGAATGTGCGCATGGTGTCTCCTCGTGGGTCAGGGCGCGAGCGGCAGCGACTCCTTGGCCAGGGCGGCCAGCAGGCTCGCCCCGAGCGGGAGGATCTCGTCGTTGAAGTCGTAGTGCGGGTTGTGCAGGGTGCGCCGTTCCTCCGCGCCGCCCTGGCCGACGCGCAGGTAGGCGCCGGGCTTGCACAGCAGCATGCACGAAAAATCCTCCGAGGCGGTGGAGGGCATCGGCTCGGTGCGCACATTCTCCGGCCCGACCAGGCGGGCCGCGACCTGGGCGGCGAAGCGCGCCTCGCGCTCGGTGCTGACGGTGGGCGGGAACAGACGCGTGTAGTGCAGCTCGGCGGTGGCGCCGTGGGCTTCGGCCACCGCCTGTGCCACTTCGGCGATGCGCCGCTGGATCAGGTCCTGCACCGCGGTGGAGAAGGTGCGCACCGTGCCGCCGATCTCCACCGTGTCGGGCAGCACGTTGCGCGCCTCGAAGTCGCCGCCGCGCAGCGCGCACACCGACAGCACCGCGTTCTCCATCGGCGGCACGTTGCGCGCCACGATGCCCTGCAGCGCCGTGATGACCTGTGCCGCCGCCAGCACCGCGTCGGCCGCCAGGTGCGGGTGCGCGCCGTGGCCGCCGCGGCCGTGGATGCGCAGGGTGAACATGTCGGCTGACGACAGGCAGGCGCCCGGCGCCACCGCCACCGTGCCCACCGGCAGCACCGGCGAGTTGTGCAGCGCGTAGATCTCGTCGGCCGGGAAGCGCTCGAACAGGCCCTCGTCGATCATCGCCTGCGCGCCGCCGCGGCCTTCCTCGGCCGGCTGGAAGATCAGGTAGACCGTGCCGTTGAAGTCGCGGTGCCGCGCCAGGTGGCGCGCCGCGCCCAGCAGCATGGCGGTGTGGCCGTCGTGGCCGCAGGCGTGCATCAGGCCCTGCCGCTGCGAGGCGTGTTCGAAGCGGTTGAGCTCGCACAGCGCCAGCGCGTCCATGTCGGCGCGCAGCCCCACCGCGCGGCCGCTGTCGGTGCGCTGCCCGGCGACGACGCCCACCACGCCGGTGACGCCGACGCCGCGCGTGTAGGGAATGCCCAGCAGGTCCAGTTCGGTGCACACGCGCTGCGCGGTGCGCGTTTCCTCGAAACCGAGTTCGGGCCAGCCGTGCAGCTCGCGCCGCAGCGCGGTGAGCGCCCCGTGCGCGGGCAGCAGGTCGCGGTAGATGGGGTGATTCTCCTGCGCGAAGGCGGTGGCGGACATGGGTTGGAGGTGTGTTGGTTGGAAAATAATTTCCAGATATGTACACGATATTCCAAATATTGGAAATAAGTTTCCGTCTTGCGCCGCACAACGTCCACGCGGTCCGGCGGGTTTGATCCAGGTCAAGTCCGCAGGCCAGCGCGCCGCTAGCCTTGTCGCATGTCGATTGCCGCCCTGGCTTTGCCGGAAGACGCCTCCGTTGCCGCCCGCCTGCCTGTGCCCGCATCCGCATCCGCACCGGCTGGCAATCCCGCCTGGGCGGCGCTGGACGAGCGTGCCGAATGGGAAGGCTTCAGCCGCGAGCTGCCGCAGTCGCCGGGCCGCTGGGAGTCGTATCTGGCGATCCAGGGCATGGACTGCCCGGCCTGTTCGCTGGCGGTGGAGCAGGCGTTGGGCACGCAGCCCGGCGTGCACGCGGTGCAGGTCAACGGCGCCACGCAGACCGCGCGCGTGGAATGGTCGCCTGCCGCCGGCCGGCCGTCGCACTGGTTGGTGGCGCTGCAGCGTGCCGGCTACGGGGCGTTGCCCGCCGGCGACCAGCTGGAAGCGGCGCCGCGCCGCGCCGAGCAGCGCCGCATGCTGTGGCGCTGGCTGGTGGCGGGTTTTTGCATGATGCAGGTGATGATGTACGCCTACCCGGCGTACATCGCCGGTCCCGGCGAGATGACGTCCGACGTGCTGGCGCTGCTGCGCTGGGCCTCCTGGATCCTGACCCTGCCGGTGCTGCTGTTTTCCTGCCGGCCGTTCTTCGCTTCGGCCTGGCGCGACCTGCGGGCGCGGCGCGTCGGCATGGACGTGCCGGTGGTGCTGGGCATCGCCATCGCCTTCGGCGCCAGCACCGCCGCCACCTTCGTTCCGCAGAGCGTTCCGGGCGGCGAGGTCTGGTTCGACTCGGTCACCATGTTCGTGTTCTTCCTGCTGTCCGGCCGGCTGCTGGAGCAGCGCCTGCGCGACCGCACGGCCGGCGCGCTGCAGGCGCTGATGCGCCGGCTGCCCGACACCGTGGAGCGGGAAGACGGGCAGGGCGGCTTCGCGCGTGTCGCGGTGCGGCGGCTCGCCGCCGGCGACGTGATCGCGGTGCGCGCCGGCCAGGTGATCCCGGCCGACGGCACGGTGCTGGGCGGCGACAGCCGCGTCGACGAGGCGCTGCTGACCGGCGAATCGGCGCCGCTGGCGCGCCGCGCGGGCGATGCGGTGGTGGCCGGCAGCCACAACCTGAGCGGCACGCTGCGGGTGCGGGTCGACCGCGTGGGCGTGCAGACCCGCTATGCGGAGATCGTCGCGCTGATGGAGCGTGCCTCGGTGGACAAGCCGCGCCTGGCACGGCTGGCCGACCGCATCGCCAGCCCGTTCCTGGGCGCGGTGCTGCTGGCGGCGGCCGGTGCCGCCTGGTGGTGGTGGCCGCAGGGGCCGGCGCATGCGCTGGGCATCGCGGTGGCGGTGCTGATCGTCACCTGCCCCTGCGCGCTGTCGCTCGCCACGCCGGCCGCCACCCTGGCCGCCGCCGGCGCGCTGGCGCGGCGCGGCGTGCTGGTGCGCCGGCTGGAGGCGCTGGAGGCCGCGGCGCTGGTGGACACCGTGGTGTTCGACAAGACCGGCACCCTGACGCAGGACCGCATGGCGGTGAGTGCGGTGCATGCACGCGCCGGCATCGAAGCGGGCGACGAACTGTGGATCGCGGCGGCGCTGGCGCGCGCATCGCTGCACCCGGCGGCGCGCGCCATCGCGGCCGCGGCCGGTGAAGACGCGCGCGGCTGGACCGCGGCGCAGGCCACGGAAATACCGGGCCGCGGCGTCGAAGGCATGTTGAACGGCCCCGGTGGCATCGAACGACGCATGTGCCTCGGCTCCGCCGCGTTCTGCGGCGCATCCGCCGGCGGCGAAGCCGACACGGCGCAGGTGCACCTGGCCGACGAACAAGGCTGGCTGGCCAGCTTCGACCTGGACGAGACGCTGCGCGGCGATGCGCAAGCGGCCGTCGGCGCGCTGGGCCGCATGGGCCTGGCGCTGCAGCTGCTGTCGGGCGACACGCCGCGTGCGGCGCGGCGGCTGGCCGCGCGCGCCGGCATCGCCGACAGTCGCGGCGGCCAGTCGCCGGAGGACAAGCTGCGACACGTCGAGGCGAGGCAGCGCAAGGGTGACCGCGTGGCGATGGTCGGCGACGGCATGAACGACGGGCCGGTGCTGGCGCGCGCCGACGTGTCGGTGGCGGTCGGCCAGGCGGTGCCGGTGGCGCAGGCGCGCTGCGACTTCATCGTGCTGGGTGGGCAATTGGACCGCGTGCCGCTGCTGCTGCGCCAGGCGCGGCGCACCGCGCGCATCGTGCGCCAGAACCTGGCCTGGGCCGCCGCCTACAACGCGGTCTGCGTGCCGCTCGCGCTCGCGGGCTGGATGCCGCCCTGGCTGGCCGGGCTGGGCATGGCGGCCAGCTCGCTGGTGGTGATCCTCAATGCGGCGCGGCTGGCGCGCGTGGATGACGAAATGACGGAATGACGCCGGCTGCGCCGGGCATGACGGCGCCCGGGTCATCGAAGCGAAGCGAGATCATTTCGTCATTTCGTCATTTCGTCATCACAGGAACGCCATGGACATCCTCTTCATCCTCATCCCCCTCTCGGTCGCGCTGGCGCTGGCCGTGCTGGGCGCGCTCGCGTGGGCGGTGTGGCGCGGGCAGTTCGATTCGGTCGACGCGGAAGGCGAGCGCATTCTGCAGTCCGATTGACATGCATCAAGGCCGCATCGGGGCCTGAACCGGACACTGGAAGGGTCACGAAAAAGGTCCTCCCATGAACGTCCAAGCCGCTCCCGCTGCCAACTACGACGACACCGTCGTGCGGCAGTTCTCGCTCGCGGCCATCGTCTGGGGCGTGGTGGGCATGCTGGTCGGCGTGCTCATTGCCGCCCAGCTCGCATGGCCCGAACTGAACATGGGCGTCCCCTGGCTCAGCTACGGGCGCCTGCGGCCGCTGCACACCAACGCGGTGATCTTCGCGTTCGGCGGCTGCGCGCTGTTCGCCACCAGCTACTACGTGGTGCAGCGCACCTGCCACACCGGGCTGTTCCTGCCCAAGCTCGCCGCCTTCAGCTTCTGGGGCTGGCAGGCGGTGATCGTTAGCGCGGCGTTCTCGCTGCCGCTCGGCTACACCACGGGCAAGGAATACGCCGAACTCGAGTGGCCGATCGACATCCTGATCGCCGTGGTGTGGATCTCCTACGCCATCGTGTTCTTCGGCACCATCGGCATTCGCAAGGTCCGCCACATCTACGTGGCCAACTGGTTCTTCGGCGCCTTCATCCTGGCGGTGGCGGTCCTGCACCTGGTCAACAGCGCGGAAGTCCCCGCCGGCTGGATGAAGTCCTACTCGGCCTACGCCGGCGTGCAGGACGCGATGGTGCAGTGGTGGTACGGCCACAACGCGGTGGGCTTCTTCCTCACCGCCGGCTTCCTCGGGATGATGTATTACTTCATCCCCAAGCAGGCCGAGCGCCCGGTCTACAGCTACCGGCTGTCCATCGTCCACTTCTGGGCGCTGATCTTCACCTACATGTGGGCCGGCCCGCACCACCTGCACTACACCGCGCTGCCGGACTGGACCCAGTCGGTCGGCATGGTGTTCTCGCTGATCCTGCTGGCGCCCAGCTGGGGCGGCATGATCAACGGCGTGATGACCCTCTCGGGCGCCTGGCACAAGCTGCGCGACGACCCGGTGCTGCGCTTCCTGATCGTGTCGCTGTCGTTCTACGGCATGAGCACATTCGAAGGCCCGATGATGTCCATCAAGACGGTCAACGCGCTGTCGCACTACACCGACTGGACTGTCGGCCACGTGCACGCCGGCGCGCTCGGCTGGGTCGGCCTGGTGTCCATGGGCTCGCTGTACTTCCTGATCCCGCGCCTGTTCGGCCAGAAGAAGATGTTCTCGGTGCCGGCCATCGAGCTGCACTTCTGGATGGCCACCCTCGGCATCGTGCTGTACATCGCCGCCATGTGGATCGCCGGCGTGATGCAGGGCCTGATGTGGCGCGCCATCAACGCCGACGGCACGCTCACCTACACCTTCGTCGAATCGGTGAAGGCGACCTATCCCTTCTACGTGATTCGCGTGATCGGCGGTCTGCTGTACCTGGGCGGCATGCTGGTGATGGCCTGGAACACCTGGATGACCGTGGCCCAGGGCCGCTCGGTGCGCATCGCCATCCCGATGCCGCAAGCCGCCTGAAGGACAACCCATCATGAGCAACAACGCTGCCCCCACCCCAACCCTCCCCCAAGGGGGGAGGGAGCCTGGCTTCTCGCACGAGAGGATCGAGACCAGCAACTTCCTGATGATCGTGCTGATCCTGCTGGTGGTCGCCGTCGGCGGCCTGGTCGAGATCGTGCCGCTGTTCTTCCAGAAGTCGACCACCGAGGCGGTGATCGGGGTGAAGCCCTACACCGCGCTGCAGCTGGCCGGGCGCGACATCTACCTGCGCGAGGGCTGCTACAACTGCCACTCGCAGATGATCCGGCCGTTCCGCGCCGAGACGCTGCGCTACGGCCACTATTCGGTGGCCGGCGAATTCGTCTACGACCACCCGTTCCAGTGGGGCAGCAAGCGCACCGGCCCCGACCTGCACCGCGTGGGCGGCAAGT
>JAZKIV010000081.1:0-50172 GCA_040384685.1 Pseudomonadota bacterium
ACCTTCGAGACCACGCAGCAGGCCTTCCTGGCGCTGCAGCAGGGCAAGGGCGTGGGCTACGTGAACGACGAGGCGTCGCTCTACAACGACTACGCCAAGCTCGGCGCGGCGAAGAAGGACTACACCGTGCTGCCCACCAACCTGAGCGTGGAGCCGCTCGCGCTGGGCATCCGCAAGGGCGAGAAGAACGTGAAGGCGGTGGTGGACGGCGTACTGAACGACCTGGAGAAGTCCGGCGAGGCCGAGAAGCTGTTCTTCAAGTGGTACGGCCCGGAGAGCAAGCTGCAGTTCACCAAGCGCGCCTTCCGCATCGAGACCGACAAGCTGTAAAACGCGACGGGAACCGGGCAGGATGCCGCAGTTCGACATCGGCCTGGTGCTCTCGGGCCAGTACCACGGCTGGCTGCTGGCCGGGCTGCGGGTCTCGCTGCAGCTGGCCGCCATGGCGCTCGCCATCGCGCTGCCGCTGGGCCTGGCGGTGGCGCTGCTGCGCCTCGCGCCGCTCGCGCCGCTGCGCGCGCTGGGCTGGCTGTACGTGGAAAGCATCCGCAACGTGCCGCTGCTCGCGCACCTGCTGTTCTGGTACTTCGGCGTGCCCGCGCTGCTGCCCGAAGGCGTGCGCGACACGCTGCAGCAGGGCAACACCGAGCTGCTGTGCGCGGTGATCGGCCTCGCGCTCTACACCGGTGCCTACATGGCCGAGGACGTGCGCAGCGGCATCCGCGCGGTGCCGCCCGGCCAGCTGGACGCGGCGCGCGCGCTCGGCTTCGGCTTTCTCGGCGCGATGCGCCTGGTGGTGCTGCCGCAGGCGATCCGCATCACCGTGCCGCCGCTGCTGTCGCGCACGCTCAGCCTGTGGAAGGACACCAGCATCGCCACCGTGATCGGCGCGGGCGAGATGATGTACCAGGCCGCGCGCGTGGAGTCGGCCACCTTCCGCAGCGCCGAGGCGTTCGTGTTCACCACCTCGGCCTACCTCGCGGTGTCGCTCGCCCTCACCGCCGCGGCCACGGTGTTCGAGCACCGCTACCCGGTGCGCCGCGCCTGAACGGAAAGCCCGCGTGCTGGAACTCATCGACACCTACTGGCGCTATTTCCTGATCGGCCAGTACCCGCAGGGGCCGCTGGGCGGGCTCAGCCTGACCCTGGCGCTGGCCGCCCTCGCGCTGCTGCTGTCGCTGCCGTTCGGCATCGTGCTCGGGCTGGCGCGCGTGAGCGCCTGGCGCGCATTGCGCTGGCCGGTGACGGCGCTGGTGTATTTCGTGCGCGGCGTGCCGCTGCTGATGGTGATCTTCTGGGCCTATTTCTTCCTGCCCTCGATCACTGGCCACAAGACCGAGCAGTTCGGCACCATGCTGATGGCGCTGATCCTGTTCGACGGCGCCTACTTGGCGGAGATCGTGCGCGCCGGCATCCGCGGCGTGCCGGCCGGGCAGTGGGACGCGGCGCGCTCGCTCGGCTTCGGCTACCTGGGCGCGATGCGCCACGTGGTGCTGCCGCAGGCGCTGCGCAGCATGCTGCCTTCGCTGGTGAACCAGTTCGTGGCCACCATCAAGGAGACCTCGCTGGGCTACATCATCGGCTTGACGGAAGTGGCTTTCGTCGCCACGCAGATCAACGTGCAGGTGTTCACGCGGGCCACCGAGGTGTACACCGTGCTGGCGCTCAGCTACTTCGTGCTGTGCTTCGGCCTGTCGCGGCTGGCGTACTGGCTGGAGCGGCGGCTGCAGCGCCGGCCGGTGGCCGCTTGAGTGCATCATCCGACGAACGCAATGCAAGCAGGAGTCCACGCATGAGCAACATCCTCGCAGCGAACCCGCCGGTCGTCGACGTCGGCGCTTTGGTCGACCCGGCCGCCACGGACGACGCGCGCCGGGCCGTCGGCCGCGCCATCGACGCCGCCGCGCGCAGCTGGGGCTTCTTCTACGTGCGCGGCCACGGCGTGGACCCCGCGCTGCTGGCGCGCGTGGAAGCCCAGGCGCGCGCCTTCTTCGCGCAGGACGAGTCCAAAAAAATGGCGATTCCCATGGCGGCCGGCGGCACCGCCTGGCGCGGCTACTTTCCCGCCGGCGGCGAGCTCACCTCGGGCCTGCCGGACTGGAAGGAAGGCCTGTACCTCGGCACGGAACTGGATGCATCGCATCCGCGCGTGCGCGAAGGCGTCATCCTGCACGGTCCCAACCTGTGGCCGGCGATCCCGGGCTTCCGCAAGACGGTGCTGGCCTACCTGGACGCGATGGCCGCGCTCGGCCACGCCCTGATGCGCGGGTGCGCGCTGGGCCTCGGCCTGCCGCAGGACTACTTCGCGCAGCACGGCACGGCCGACCCGCTGCTGCTGCTGCGCTTCTTCAACTACCCGAGCCGGCCCGTGCCGCCGGGTACGCCTGCGGGCTGGGGCGTGGGCGAGCACACCGACTACGGGCTGCTCACCATCCTGTGGCAGGACGACGTCGGCGGGCTGCAGGTGCGCACCGACGAAGGCTGGGCACCGGCACCGCCCGTGCCCGGCACCTTCGTGTGCAACGTGGGCGACATGCTGGACCGCATGACCGGCGGGCGCTGGCGCTCGGTGCCGCACCGCGTGGCGATCAACGCGAGCGGGCGCGACCGGCTGTCGATCCCGCTGTTCTTCGACCCCGACTTCGACACGCCGATCCAGCCCGTGCCGGGCAGCGGTGCCGGCTCGGACGACAGCGGGCGGCGCTGGGACGGCGCCAACCTGCAGGCCTTCCAGGGGAACTACGGCGACTACGTGACCGCCAAGGTCGGCAAGGTGTTCCCGCACCTGAAGCGGGCGCTGGAGGAGGGCGGCTAAGCCTAGCTGCTGGAGATCGCGCTCAGGAAAGGGGCGCCGCTCAGGGTGGGGGCTTCGCTTTGAACGAACTGATGATGTCGACCACGTACTTTTGATTGAAGCCCGCGACAAAACTCCAGAAGAACAGCTTTGCGTACTCACTCGGCCATGGCAAGTGCAGCTCCTTGAGCATGTCCACGGACTTCTCCTTCGCATTCTCGTCCATGGCGAACAACGGGAACAGCTGCCCGCTGACGATCCCCGAGATGAACAAGTAATAGAGTACGAACGCCAAGATTCCACCGACGAATGACGGGACGATGAGCCCAAGCCATGAGCTCGCCAACCCGGCGAGCTCGTTGTCTTTCAACTCACCTAGGCTTCGGTGGATCCCAACGTAGGCGCCGATGTTTCCTGCCAATAGGACATATGCGGGAACTCGAAGGTCGCCACCGCACTGATGCAGCACAAGAAGCAGTAGGAGCACCCACAAGAAGATGGCGAGCAGTCGTTGCCACACTTTATGGAGTGCCTGCTGTCGGGCCTGGTATTCCTCTGCGGTCATTTGCCTCTCCTACCGGATGACCTGAGCATACCCAGGATGTCCAATTGCGCATCCTTCATGTTGAGGACACCGCACGGAGCTTCTCTGGCGCATCGCGGCCGGGATCGGCCATGATGCGTAGATCATGAGCATCAAGATCCGGCGCATCGAAGTCTTCATGGCGGTGGTGGAGGCCGGCGGCTTCTCCGCCGCCGCCAACCGGCTGCACATCGCGCAGTCGGCGGTGAGCGTGGCCATCCGCGAGCTGGAGCGCGAGTTGGGCACGCAGCTGTTCGTGCGCGGCAAGCGCGGCGTGGAACTCACCGAAAGCGGGCGGCTGCTGCTGGAGCGCGCGCAGCCGGCGCTGCGCCAGCTGTACGGCATCCGCGCCGAAATCCGCGACCTGGAGACCATGGCCATGGGTCACGTGCGGGTCGGTGCGCCGGCCATGGTCACGCAGTTCGCGCTGCGCCACGTGCTGCCGTCCTTCATGGCCAAATTCCCTGGTGTGCGGCTGCACCTGCGCCAGGCCGGCGCGCTGGAGATCGAGCAGATGGTGCTGCGCCGCGAGATCGACCTGGGCGTCATTTCCTGGCGCGAAGCGATGCCGCAGCTGGAGTCGCTGCCGGTGTGGGATTTCCATAACATCGCCTGCCTGCCGCAGGGCGCGGTGGCGCCGGGCGCGCAGCGCATCGGCTGGGCGGCGCTGCTGCGCCATCCGCAGGCGGTCTATCCCGAGGGCTACCACCAGCGCGCGCTGGTGGAGAAGTACGCGGCCCAGCTGGGCATTCCGCTGAAGATCGCGATCGAATCCGAGAACCCCGGCCTGCTGGTGGCCGCGGTGAAGGCCGGGCTGGCCGCCACCACGCTGCCGGCCGCCGCCATCGAGGGCGAGCAGGGCGTCGCGCGGCTGAAGCTGCCGCAGCAGGAGGGCGACCGCCTGAAGGTCGGCCTGTGCTGGCACAAGGACCACGCGCTCAGCCGCGCCGCGCGCGGCCTGATGGAGCACCTGCGCGACGACCGCACGATGGCGCGGCGGCGCCGCAAGCCATCTGATTGATGCATGGATCGGGGTGCCAAAACATATTGGACAGATGCAAGTGTGCCGCCTAGATTCGCTTTCAGCAGTTGCGGCACACCATGGCAGACACCTCCTTCACTCTCGACTCCCCCGACCTCCACGCGCAGGCCGACGGCCGCACCCGCTTCTGGCGCGACGACGCGCTGGAAGGCGCCTGGCTGATGGATGCGCACTACACCGAGCACCGCTTTGAGCGCCACCTGCACGACGAGATGGTGATCGTGGTGACCGAGCAGGGCTCGGGCGAGGTGGAAACCCGCTTGGGCACCGAGCGCTCGAAGCCGGGCACGGTGTGGGTGTTCGGCGCCGGCGAATACCACTGCGGCCGCGTGCACGGCGCCACCGGCTGGAGCTACCGCGCGATCTACCTGGACGAATGCGCGCTGGACCTGCTGGCCGACGTGTTCCGTGACGGCGCGCACCGCAGGCTGTCCATCGCGCCCGGCCTGTACGACGACGCGCCGCTGGCCGGCATGCTGTGCCGTGCGCACATGGGCATGGGCCGCGGCGCGCGCGCCGAGCGGCAGGCACTGTGGTGGTCGGCCATGGGCCTGCTGTTCGCGCGCTACGGCCAGCCGCGCACGCCGCTGGACCGCGTGGGCAACGAGAAGACCCGGCTGCGGATCGCCCACGAGTTCGTGCGCGCCAACTTCATGCGCGACTTCAGCATCGACGAGCTGTCGCAGGCCGCCGGCCTGAGCCGCTTCCACCTGATGCGCGCGTTCCGCAAGGAGTTCGGCCTGCCGCCGCACGCCTACGCCAACCAGCTCAAGCTGATCGTTGCCAAGCAGAAGCTGCAGGCCGGCCTGGCGCCGGCGGATGTGGCGGTGGACGTCGGCTTCTACGACCAGAGCCACCTCACGCGGCTGTTCAAGCGCGCGTTCGACCTCACGCCGGGCCGCTTCGCGGCGCTGCACCAGCAGCGGCAGTAAGCGGCGCGCGGTCGGCGCAACCGGACGTAACGGCCGGGCGCCGCATCGCGCTTTATGGCGCGATCTTTATCCTAATGCCTCGGGTTGCGACGGAGGGCCGCGCCTCGCGATGAACCGTACCATGGCCGGTTCACACGATGCCATCCGTGAGGGAGAACAATGCACACCGAGCCGCCTGCGGGTCCGCGGAGCTTGCTGGAGTTGCTGCAACACCGCGCCGCCGCGCCCGAGGCCGGCCGCACCGCGTTCACGTTCCTGGAGGACGGCGAACGCGCCAGCGGCATCCTGACGTTTGCTGACCTCGACCTGCGGGCGCGGCAGGTCGCGGCCCGCCTGCAGCGGCACACCCACGCCGGCGATCGCGTGCTGCTGGTCCACCCTCCCGGCCTGGACTACATCGCGGCCTTCTTCGGCTGCCTGTACGCCGGCGTGATCGCCGTGCCGGCGCTGCCGCCCTCGAGCCTGCGCACCCTGCCCAGGCTGAAGCTGATGGCGCAGGACGCGCAGCCGCGCCTCGCCCTGGCCCCGGGCGATGTCGTGGCGCGCATGCGCGCGGCGCCGGTGCACGGCGACGGCGGCTTCGGGCAACTGGAGTGGCTGGACATCGACGCCGCCGGCGACGCCGATGCGGCGCAGGAGTGGGTTCGCCCCGATGTCGCCGCCGGCGACATCGCCTTCCTGCAGTACACCTCGGGCTCCACCGCCGCGCCCAAGGGCGTGATGGTCAGCCACGCCAACCTGCTGGCCAACGCGCGCCTGATGCAGTCGGTCTACGGCATGGGCGCGGACGACACCTTCGTCTCGTGGCTGCCGCCGCACCATGACCTGGGCCTGATCGGCGGCATCGTGCTGCCGCTCTACGTGGGCTGCCATTGCGTGCAGTTCCCGCCGGCCGCCTTCCTGATGCGACCGCACCGCTGGCTCAAGGTGCTGTCGGACTACCGGGCGTGCGTGACGGGCGCGCCGGATTTTGCCTACGCGCTGTGCGCCGACAAGGTCACCGAGGCGCAGAAGCGCGGCCTGGATTTGAGTGCGTTGGAGGTCGCGGTCAACGGCGCCGAACGGGTGCGGCACGCCACGCTGCGCCGCTTCGCCCAGGCCTTCGCCGGCTGCGGCCTGCGCCCGCAAGCGCTGACGCCCTCGTACGGGCTGGCCGAATCGACGCTGCTGGTCACGGCCAGCCGGCAGCCGGTGGCCGGCCTGCTGCCGCCACATCTTGCCGTCGACCGGCAGGCGCTGGCGATGGACCGGGTCGAACCGGCGGCGGATGGCGAGGACAAGCCCGGCACGATCGCGCTGGTCGGCACCGGCGCCAGCGGCCTGCAGGGCCACGCCGTGCGGATCGTCGATCCGGTGTCGCTGTGCGAACTGCCGCAGGGAAAGGTCGGGGAAATCTGGGTGAGCGGCCCGTCGGTGGCGCAAGGCTACTGGCAGCGCGCCGAGGAGACCGCGCGGACCTTCGGCGCGCGCCTGCCCGGGCACGCGGCCGCCCACCTGCGCACCGGGGACCTGGGTTTCCTGCACCAGGGCGCGCTGTACGTCACCGGCCGCCTGAAGGAGATGATGGTCTTCAGCGGGGAGAACATCTATCCGCAGGACGTCGAGGCCACGGTGGAGGCGCTGGACCCGGCGTTCCGCGCGGGAGGATGCGCGGTGTTTTGCGTGGACGACGAAGACGGCAAGCCGAAGCTGGTGGTGGTGCAGGAACTCGAATCGCGCAGGCAGGCCGCGCTGGACACGCTGGCCGGTGAGCTGCGGGCTGCCTTGCAGGAAAGCCACGGCATCGTCGACCTGGCGGCGCTGCTGCTGGTCAAGGCAGGCCACGTGCCGCGCACCTCCAGCGGCAAGATCCAGCGCGTGCGCTGCAGGCAGATGTTTCTGGACGGCGAGCTCGAGGCGGCCTGGTCCTGGCGCGAGGATGCAGAGGGTGCGCAAGGCGCGAGAGCCAGCGAGAAGCCGCTCGCCGTACCGCGCACACCGACGGAGACCGCGCTGGCAGGCATCTGGCGGGAGCTGCTGGATCTCGACGCAGTGGACGTGGACACCAGCTTTCTCGCGCTGGGCGGGCACTCCCTGCTGGCGGCGCAGATCGTCGCGCGGGTGCGCGAGGTGTTCGACGTCGAGGTCGACATCCGGGCCTTGTTCGAATTCCCCACGGTCGGCGGGCTGGCCGGGCACATCGACCTTCAACAGGGCCGGTGTGAACGTGCTGCGCCGTTGGCGGCCATCGCACCGGCGCCGCGCGGCGACGCCTTGCCGCTGTCGTTCGCGCAGCGGCGGCTGTGGTTCCTGGACCAGTTCGAGGGCGCGAGCGCGGCCTACAACATCGCGGCGGCGCTGCGGCTGACGGGCGCGCTGGATGCGCGGGCGTTGGAGCGCGCGCTCGATGAGGTCATGCGGCGGCACGAAGTGCTGCGCACGCACTTCGCGAGCGGGCAGGGCGAACCGGTGCAGCGTATCGAGAGCGAGGCGCGGCTGCGGCTGTGGGGTGATGACCTGAGCGGCTTGCCTGTCGCGGAACGCACTGCACGTGCGCGGCAACTGGCACAGGAGGAAGGGCAGGCCCCGTTCGACCTGCAAACCGGTCCTCTGCTCCGGGCCAGGCTGGTCAAGCTGGACGTGCACGAGCACATGCTGCTGGTGACGGTGCATCACATCGTGTCGGACGGCTGGTCGATGGGTGTGCTGGTGCGGGAAGTGGCGGTGCTGTATGCGGCGTTCGTGAAGGGCGAACAGTCGCCGCTGCCCGAACTGCCGATCCAGTACGCCGACTACGCGCACTGGCAGCGGCAATGGCTGGGCGGCGCGGTGCTGGAGCAGCAACTGGGGTACTGGAAAGAGCGGCTGCAAGGAGCGCCCGCTTTGCTGGCTCTGCCCACCGACCGGCTGCGCCCGGCGGTGCAAAGCCACGTCGGGTCGACGGTGCGGTTCGCGTTGCGGCAGCCGGTGCGCAGCGCGCTGAAGCAGCTGGCACGCGACAGCCAGGCGACGCTCTTCATGGTGCTGATGGCAGGCTGGAGCCTGCTGCTCGGCCGCTACACCGGCCAGGGCGATATCTGCGTGGGCACGCCGGTCGCCAACCGCACGCGCCCCGAAACCGCGGGGCTGATCGGCCTGTTCGCCAACACGCTGGTGCTGCGCACCGAGGTGGATGCCGGCGCCGACTTCACGCAGCTGCTGGCACAGGTGCGCGGGCATGCGCTGGATGCCTACGCGCACCAGGACATGCCGTTCGAGCAGCTGGTCGAAGCGCTGCGACCCGAGCGGCACACCAGCCACGCGCCGCTGGTGCAGGTGACGCTGGCGCTGCAGGACGCGCGGCCGGCCTTGCGCCTGCCCGGTTTGCAGGTGGAGTTGGTGCCGTCGGACAGCGTGGCGGCGAAGTTCGACCTGTCGCTGGACATCGTGCCCGGCGAGGACGGCTGCCTGCACTGCAGCATCGACTACCGGGCGGACCTGTTCGACCGCGAAACCATCCTCCGCATGGCCGGGCATTTCGAGACGCTGCTGGAATCGGCCGTGGCCGCGCCGTTGCAGCCGTTGCGTGCGCTGCCGATGCTGGATGCGGCCGAGCGCGAAGCGCTGGTGGCGGGGTGGAGCGCGGCGCGGGCGCAATTCGCGGCGAACCACACGCTGCAGGCGCTGTTCGAAGCGCAGGTGCAGCGCACGCCCAAGGCGGTTGCGGTGCGCTGCGAAGGCGAGGCGCTGCGCTACGGCGAGCTCAACGCGCGCGCGAACCGGCTGGCGCACCACCTGAGGCGCCAGGGCGTCGGCCCGGACATGCTGGTCGGCCTGTGCGTGGAGCGCGGCCTGGAGATGGTGGTGGGGCTGTTGGCCATCCTGAAGGCCGGCGGCGCCTACGTGCCGCTGGACCCGGACTATCCGGCCGAACGGCTGGCCTTCATGCTCGCCGATGCGCGGCCGGCCTTGGTGCTCACGCAGCAGAAATTGCTGGAGCGTCTTCCACGTCACGACGTCGCCTTGAAGACCTTCTGCCTCGACAGCGAGTGGCATGCCGTGCAAGGCGAGCCGGACGGCAACCCTTCGCCCGTCAACCTGCCGCAGCACCTGGCCTACGTCATCTACACCTCGGGTTCCACCGGCCGGCCGAAAGGCGCGCTGCTGCAGCACGGCAACGTGGTGCGCCTGTTCGAGGCCGCGCGTGCGCACTTCGACTTCGGCGCCGACGATGTCTGGACCCTGTTCCACTCCTACGCCTTCGACTTCTCGGTGTGGGAGCTCTGGGGCGCGCTGCTGTATGGCGGCAGGCTCGTCGTCGTGCCCCATGCGGTGGCGCGCAGCCCAGAGCAGTTCTTGCAGCTGCTGGCGCGCGAAGCGGTGACGGTGCTGAACCAGACGCCTTCGGCGTTCCATGCGCTGGTGCAGGCAGAGCAGCGGCAAGCCCTGCCGCTGAACTTGCGGCACGTCATCTTCGGAGGCGAAGCGCTCAACCGCGCGTCGCTGGCGCCATGGTTCGCGCGGCATGGCGACGAGACGCCGCGGCTGGCGAACATGTACGGCATCACCGAGACGACAGTGCATGTGACTCACCACCGGCTGCGGGACGCGGCGACGGCGGCTGCGGGATGCATCGGCCAGCCGCTGGCGGACCTCGGCTGCTATCTGCTCGACGAGACCCTGGAGCCGGTGCCGGTGGGCGTGCCAGGCGAGCTGTACGTCGCGGGCGCCGGCCTGGCACGCGGCTACCTGAACCGGCCCGGGTTGACGGCGGAGAAGTTCCTGCCGGATCCGTACGGACCGCCCGGCACACGCATGTACCGCACGGGCGATCGCGCGCGCGCCATGGCGGACGGCGGCATCGACTACCTGGGGCGCATCGACCAGCAGGTGAAGATCCGCGGGTTTCGCATCGAGCTGGGCGAGATCGAGGCGGCGCTGGTGCAGCAGCCGGGCGTGCGCGAAGCGCTGGTGCTGGCGCGCGAGGACATGCCGGGAGACAAGCGGCTGGTGGCCTATGTGGTGGGCGATGCGCTGGATGCGGAAACGCTGCGCGCTGGCTTGTTGCGCAGCCTGCCGCAGTACATGGTGCCGGCGCACTATGTGCCGTTGCCCGCGCTGCCGCTGAACGCGAACGGCAAGGTGGACCGCAAGGCATTGCCGGTGCCGGATGCGAATGCCGCATCGAGTCGAGCGTACGAGGCGCCGCGTACGGCAACCGAGCAGGCCCTGGCGGGCATCTGGGCGCAGCTGCTCGGGTTGGACAAAGTCGGGGTGCACGACGACTTCTTCGCGCTGGGCGGCCATTCGCTGCTGGCCACGCAGGTGGTTTCGAAGCTGCGTACTGCCTGCGGGGTGGAACTGCCATTGCGGGCGCTGTTCGAAACGCCCAGGCTGGCGGACCTGGCGGCGCGGGTCGACCAGGCGCGGGCCGAGGAAGAAGGCCGAGTGAGCGAACCGATCTTGCCGGTGCCGCGCGACGCACCACCGCCCCTGTCGTTCGCGCAGCAGCGGCTGTGGTTCCTGGACCAGCTGGAAGGGGCGAGCGCGTTCTACAACATCGCGGCGGCGCTGCGCATGACGGGCGCACTGAACCGCCAGGCGCTGGAGCGCGCGCTGCATGAGGTGGTGTGCCGGCATGAAGTGCTGCGCACAGCATTCGCGAGCGAGCAGGGCGAGCCGGTGCAGCGCATCAAGCACGAGGCGGGGCTGCGTCTGCGCTTCAACGACTTGACCGCGCTGCCGGCCGGCGAACGCGCAGCACATGCACAGTGGCTGGCGCAGGACGAGGCCCAGACCCCGTTCGACCTGCAAACCTGTCCTCTGCTGCGGGCCGGGCTGGTCAAGCTCGACGTGCAGGAACACGTTCTGCTGTTCACGGTGCACCACATCGTGTCGGACGGCTGGTCGATGGGGGTGCTGGTGCGCGAGGTGGCGGCGCTGTACGGGGCGTACGTGGCCGGCCAGGACTCGCCCTTGCCGGAACTGCCGATCCAGTACGCCGACTATGCCTACTGGCAGTGGCAATGGCTGAGCGGTGCGGTGCTGGAGCAGCAGCTGGGGTACTGGAAAGAGCGGCTGCAAGGCGCGCCCACCTTACTGGCGCTGCCCACGGACCGGCCGCGCCCGGCGGTGCAAAGTCACGCGGGCGCGACGCTGAAGTTCACAGTTCCGGCCACCACCGCGGCGGCCCTGTACGCCCTGGGCCGCGAAACGCAGACGACGCTGTTCATGGCACTGGCGACGGCCTTCAGCGTGCTGCTGAACCGCTACACGGGCCAGGATGACATCTGTATCGGCACACCGATCGCGAACCGCAACCGCGCGGAGATCGAGCCGCTGATCGGCTTCTTCGTCAACACGCTGGTGCTGCGCACGCAAGTGGATGGCAGGCAAAGCGTGGCTGAACTGCTGGAGCAGGTCAAAACCCATGCCTTGGGCGCGTACGCGCACCAGGACATCCCGTTCGAGCATTTGGTGGAAGCGCTGAACCCGCAGCGCAGCACCAGCCACACGCCGCTGTTCCAGGCGATGCTGGTGCTGCAGAACGCGCCGATGGGGGAGCTGCGATTGCCCGGCCTCAAGCTGGAGCCGGTGGAGAGCGAGCACGCGACGGCGAAATTCGACCTGACCTTGACGGTGGTCGAGGCAGAGCAAGAACTGCACGCAAGCCTGGAATACGCGACGGAGCTGTTTGACCAGGAGACGATCGAGCGGATGGCGAGACACCTGCAGCGGCTGCTGGAAGCAATTGCAGAGAACGCGCAAAGCCGGATCGCCGACTTGCCGATGCTGGGCCAGGAGGAAGAACACCAACTGCTGCGGCAATGGAACGCCACGCAAGTGGAGTACGCAGCAGAAGCCACGCTGCAGCAGCTGTTCGAAGCGCAGGCGAGCCGCACGCCCAACGCAGTGGCGGTGCGCTACGAGAACGAAGAGCTGAGCTACGCCGAGCTCAACCAACGCGCCAACCGCCTGGCGCACCACCTCGGAAGCCAGGGCGTCGGCCCCGACGTGCTGGTCGGCATCCGCGTGGAGCGCAGCCTGGAAATGGTGATCGGCCTGCTGGCCATCCTGAAAGCAGGAGGCGCCTATGTCCCGCTGGACTCGGACTACCCGCCCGAGCGCCTGGCCTTCATGCTCGCCGATGCACAGCCGGTATTGGTGCTCACGCAGGAGCGCCTGCGCGAGGCGATGTGCCTGGACGGGTACCCGGAGCACAACCCGCTCGTGCGCGTCCTGCCGCAGCACCTGGCCTACGTGATCTACACCTCCGGCTCCACCGGCAAGCCCAAGGGCATCGGCATCCAGCACGGCAACGCCGCCGCCTTCGTCGCCTGGGCGCGCTCGGTCTTCACCCAAGCCGAGCTGGAACGCACGCTGGCCTCGACCTCGATCTGCTTCGACCTGTCCGTCTTCGAGCTGTTCGTTCCCTTGTGCAGCGGCGGCTCGGTGTGGCTGGTCAAGGACATCCTGGACCTGGTGTCGCGGCCCGGCGCATTCCCAGTGACCCTAGTCAACACCGTGCCCTCCGCCATCGCGCAGCTTCATGCGAGCCGGGCCATTCCGGCCTCGGCCAAGGTCATCAACCTGGCGGGGGAAGCGCTGGCGCCTGCGCTGGTCGACGCGCTGTACCGGTCGGAGCCGGTGGAGCAGATCTTCAACCTGTACGGGCCGTCGGAGGACACGACGTATTCGACGTACGCCCTGCTGGACAGGGACAGCAGCACGGTCGGCATCGGCCGGCCGGTCGCCAACACGCAGGTCTACCTGCTCGATGTCGACCTGAACCTGGTGCCGGTGGGCGTTGCCGGCGAACTGTGCATCGCGGGCGTTGGCCTGGCGCGCGGCTACCTGCACCGGCCGGCGCTGACAGCGGAGAAGTTCATCCCGAACCCGCACGGCACGCCCGGGACGCGCATGTATCGCACGGGCGACCTGGCGCGCTGGCGGCGGGACGGCAGCATCGACTACCTGGGCCGCATCGACCACCAGGTGAAGATCCGCGGTTTCCGCATCGAGCTGGGCGAGATCGAGGCTGTGCTGGCGCAGCATCCGGGCGTGCGGGAAGCACTGGTGCTGGCGCGCGAGGATGCACCCGGGGACAAGAGGCTGGTGGCCTATGTGGTGGGCGATGCGCTGGAGGCCGAGGCCTTGCGCGCCGGCTTGAAGCGCAGCCTGCCGCAGTACATGGTGCCGGCGCACTACGTGGTCCTGCAGCAGCTGCCGCTGGGCCCGAACGGCAAGGTGGACCGGAAGGCGCTGCCGGGGCCGGAGGCCAGCCGTGGAGAAGCGCGGTACGAAGCTCCGCGCACGGCGACGGAGGAGGCCGTCGCGGACATCTGGGCGCAGGTGCTCCGGCTGGGCAAGGTGGGCGTGCACGACGACTTCTTCGCGCTGGGCGGCCATTCGCTGCTGGCCACACAGGTGGTCTCGAAACTGCGCGCGGCCTGCCGGGTGGAGCTGCCGCTGCGCGCGCTGTTCGAAGCGCCCACGGTGGCCGAGCTTGCGGCGCGCGTGGATCAGGCGCGAGCCGAGGACGATGGCCCGGAGGGCGAACCGATCATTCCGGTGCCGCGCGACACACCGCTGCCCTTGTCGTTCGCGCAGCAGCGCCTGTGGTTCCTGGACCAGCTCGAACCGGGGACCGGGCTGTACAACATCGCGATCGCGCTCGGCTTGTGCGGCCACCTGGACCACATGGTGCTGCGGGCGACGCTGAACGAGGTGGTGCGCCGGCACGAAGCATTGCGGACCCGGTTCGGTCTGCACGGCGGCGAGCCGGTGCAGCTGATCGCGCCGCAGTTCGTGCTGGATCTGCCGCTGGCCGACCTGAGCGCGTTGCCGCCGGAGCAGGGCGCGCGCGAAGCGCGCCTGCTGGCGCAAGACGAGGCGGCGCAGGCGTTCGACCTGGCGACAGGTCCGCTGGTTCGCGCACGGCTGCTGAAGCTGGCCGAGGAAGAGCATGTCCTGCTGTTCACGGTCCACCACATCGTGGCCGACGGCTGGTCGATGGGTGTGCTGGTGCGCGAGGTGGGCGCGCTCTACGCCGCGTACGCGCAAGGCCGGCCCACGCCGCTGCAGGAACTGCCGGTCCAGTACGCCGACTTCGCGCACTGGCAGCGGCACCGCCTGGGTGCCGCCATCCTGCAGGACCAGCTGCGGTACTGGGAACAGGCGCTGGACGGCGCGCTGGCGCTGCTCGCGCTGCCCACCGACCGGCCGCGGCCCGCAGCGCAAAGTCACCGCGGCGCCACGCACCGCACCCATGTGGACCCGCGCACGACCGAACGGCTGCGGGCGCTGGGACAGGCACACCAAAGCACGCTGTTCATGACCCTGGCCGCCGCGTTCAGCGTGCTGCTGTCGCGCTATGCCGGGCAGGACGAGGTCTGCATCGGCACGCCCATCGCCAACCGCACGCGCGCCGAGCTGGAAGGGCTGGTCGGCTTCTTCGTCAACACGCTGGTGCTGCGCACCCGGGTGCGGGCGGACGGTACCTTCGAGGAACTGCTCGCCCAGGTGCGTGCGAGCACGCTGGGTGCGTACGCGCACCAGGACCTGCCGTTCGAGCAGCTGGTGGAGGCCCTGAAGCCGCAGCGCAGCGCTGCCCACGCACCGCTGTTCCAGGCCATGCTGGTGCTGCAGAACGCGCCGCTGGACGCGCTGCAGCTCCCCGGCTTGGCGCTGCGGGTGCTGGACAGCGAGAGCGTCGCGGCCAAGTTCGACCTGACCCTGAACGTGGTGGAACAGCGGGACGGGCTGGCCCTGGGCTTCGAATACGCGACGGACCTGCTCGACGCGGCCACGATCGAGCGCATGGCCCGGCATTTCGTGTGCTTGCTGGAGGGCATCGCGCAGGCGCCACGCACGCCGGTGCATGCGTTAGCCTTGCTCGACGCGCAGGAGCGGCAACAGATCCTGCAGCAGTGGAACGCCACGCGGCAGGACTACCCGCGCGACGCCAGCATCCAGGCGCTGTTCGAAGCGCAGGCGCGGCGCACGCCGGATGCGCCCGCGCTGCAGTGCGAGGGCGAGCAGCTCAGTTACGCGCAGCTCGACGCCCGGGCCAACCAGTTGGCGCACCACCTGCGCAGCCGCGGTGTCGGCCCTGACGTGCTGGTGGGCGTGTGCATGGAGCGCAGCCTGCGCATGGTGGTCGGCTTCCTGGCCATCCTGAAGGCCGGCGGCGCCTACCTGCCGCTGGACCCTGGCGAGCCCAGCGAGCGGCTGGCCGCCATGCTGGACGACGCGCGCCCGGCGCTGGTGCTCACCCAGGAGCGGATGCTGCCCCTGCTGGCTGCGGCAATGGTTGAAGGCTTGGACACGTTCTGCATGGACAGCCAGTGGCACACGCTGGACGCGCAATCCACGGCACATCCCACGGCTTATTCCGGCAGCATCGCCTTGCCAGGGCAGCTGGCCTACGTGATCTACACCTCGGGCTCCACCGGCAGACCGAAGGGAGTGGCGGTCCCGCACCGCGCCGTGCTGCGGCTGGTCCTCGACAACAGCTATGCGCCACTCGGCCCGGCGGATTGCGTGGCGCATTGCGCCAACCCCGCCTTCGACGCCGCCACCTGGGAGATCTGGGGCGCGCTGCTGAACGGCGCCAGGCTGCTGGTGGTGCCCGCATCGGTGGTGCTCGATGCGCCCGCGCTGTGCCGCGAACTGCTGGCGGCGGGAACGACGGCACTGTGGCTGACCGTGGGCCTGTTCAACGAATACGCCGATGCCCTGGCCCCCGCCTTCGCGCGGCTGCGCCACCTGCTGGTCGGCGGCGAGGCGGTGGATGCGAAAAAGGCCGCGCGCGTGCTGAACGGCGGCAGCGCGCCGCGGCATCTCGTCAACGGCTACGGGCCGACCGAAACAACGACCTTCGCCGCCACATTTCCCATCCGCGCGCTGCCCGATTCCGCGACCACGGTGCCGATCGGCCGGCCGATCGCGAACACGCAGGTCTACCTGCTCGACACAGACCTGGAGCCGGTGCCGGTCGGCGTGACGGGCGAGCTGTACATCGGCGGCGATGGCTTGGCGCGCGGCTACCTGAACCGGCCGGCGCTGACCGCCGAGAAGTTCATCCCCAATCCCTTCGGCGCGCCGGGCACGCGGCTGTACAGGTCAGGCGACCTGGCGCGGTACCTGTCCGACGGCAACATCGACTACCTGGGCCGCATCGACCACCAGGTGAAGATCCGCGGCTTCCGCATCGAGCTGGGCGAAGTCGAAGCCGCGTTGGCGGCGCAGCCGGGCGTGCGGGAGGCATTGGTGCTGGCGCGTGAGGACGTTCCCGGTGACAAGCGGCTGGTCGCCTACGTGGTCGGCGACGGGCTCGACGTGCAGGCGCTGCGCGCAGCCTTGCTGCGCAGCCTGCCGCACTACATGGTGCCGGCGCATTACGTGCCGCTGCCGGCGTTCCCGCTGAACGCGAACGGAAAAGTCGACCGCAAGGCGTTGCCGCCACCGGACGCGAATGCCGCATCGGCACGCACTTACGAAGCGCCGCGCACACCGACCGAGGAAACGCTGGCGGCGATCTGGGCGCAGGTGCTCGGGCTGGAGAAGGTCGGCGTGCACGACGACTTCTTCGCCCTGGGCGGGCATTCGCTGCTGGCCACGCAGGTGGTGGCCCAGCTGCGCGCGGCGTTCGAGGTGGAGCTGGCGCTGCGTGCCTTCTTCGAGACGCCAACCATCGCGGCGATGGCCGAAACAATCGATGCCGAAAAGCAGGCTTTTGAAGAGATCGACCTATGACGGCCCATGAGCTGATGGAATTCTGCAGGCTGCACGCGGTGGAGCTGAAGATCGTCGACGGCAAGATCCGCTGCAAGGCGCCGCGCGGCGGGCTGACCAGGGAGCTGCTGGAACGCATCCACGCGAGCAAGGAGGAGATCCTGGCGATCCTGCGGACGATGGGCGGCCATTCGCTGCCGGCCCTGCAGGCCATCGCGCGCGCCGGTGCCGATGCCGACGTCGAGCGGCCCGCGTCCTTCGCGCAGCAGCGGCTGTGGTTTCTCGACCAGTTCGAGTCGGGCGGCAACGCCTTCTACAACATCCCGATCGGCGTGCGCATGCGCGGCGTGCTGGACGTGCCGGCGCTGGACCGCACCTTGAACGAGGTGGTGCGCCGCCACGAAGCCCTGCGCACCACCTTCGCCACGCTGGACGGCGTGCCGGTGCAGGTCATCGCGTCGGTACTCGTGCTGGCCCTGCCGCTGCACGACCTGGTCGGGCTGCCGGCCGGCGAGCGCGAGGCGCGCGCGCAATGGCTGGCACAGGAGGAAGCCGGCACGCCGTTCGACCTGGCCACCGGCCCGCTGATCCGCGCCAGCCTGGTGCGGCTGGCCGCGCACGAACACATGCTGCTGTTCACCGTGCACCACATCGTGTCCGACGGCTGGTCGATGGGCGTGCTGGTGCGGGAAGTGGCGGCGCTGTACGGCGCCTTCATCCGCGGCCTGCCTTCGCCCTTGCCGCCGCCGGCCATCCAGTACGCGGACTTCGCGCGTTGGCAGCGGCAGTGGCTGCGCGGCGAGGTGCTGGATGCGCAGCTGGGCTACTGGCGCGAGCAGCTGCGCGGCATTCCCACCCTGCTGGCACTGCCCACCGACCGGCCGCGGCCGGCGGTGCAGCGCTACCTGGGCGCCAGGTTCGGCTTCACCATCGACGCCGACCTGGCCGCCGGCCTGCGCGCGCTGGGCCAGGCGCATCAGGCGACGCTGTTCATGGTGTTGGCCTCTGCCTTCGACATCCTGCTGTGGCGCTACACCGGCCAGGACGACCTGTGCGTCGGCACGCCGATCGCCAACCGCAACCGCGCGGAGACCGAAGGCCTGATCGGCTTCTTCGTGAACACGCTGGTGCTGCGCACGCAGGTCGACCGCCGGCAAAGCTTCGTGCAACTGCTCGGCCAGGTGCGCGAGCGCGCGCTGGCGGCCTATGCGCACCAGGACGTGCCCTTCGAGCACCTGGTGGAGGCCTTCAACCCCGAGCGCAGCACCAGCCACGCGCCGCTGTTCCAGGTGATGCTGGCCCTGCAGAACATGCCGGTGCAGGCGCTGGAGCTGCCGGGCATGGCGCTGGAGATCGTGCATGCGGACAACGCCACCTCCAAGTTCGACCTGACCCTGAACGTCATCGACGGCAAGGGCGCGCTGGCCGCCAACTTCGAATACAACACCGACCTGTTCGATGGAGACACCGTCGGGCGCATGGCGCGGCATTTCAGCGGCTTGCTGCGCGCCATCCTGGCGCGGCCCGGGCTGCCAGTGGGTGACCTGCCGCTGCTGGATGCAGAGGAAACGGCGCGGCTGCTGGTCGAATGGAACGCCACCGACCATCCCCATCCGGCCGTTGAAGGCATCCATCGCCTGTTCGAAGAGCAGGCCGCGCGCACTCCCGATGCGCTCGCGCTCACGTTCCAGGATCAGCGGCTGACATACGCCGAGCTCAATGCGCGCGCCAACCAGCTGGCGCACCACCTGCGCGCGCAAGGTGTCGGCGCCGAGGTGCTGGTCGGCCTGTGCGTGGAGCCGGGCCTGGATCTGGTGGTCGGGCTGCTGGGCATCCTCAAGGCCGGCGGCGCCTACCTGCCGTTGGACCCGAACTACCCGCGAGACCGGCTGGCCTACATGCTGGAGGATGCACGGCCTGCGCTGGTGCTGACGCAGGAACACCTGCTGGAACAGCTGCCGCGCGGCGCGCACAGCGAGGACCGCCGCGTGTTCTGCCTGGACCGCGATTGGCACCACATCGCCGGCAGGCCCACGCACGGCTTGCCGCACACGACCTTGCCGCAGCACCTGGCCTATGTCATCTACACCTCCGGCTCCACCGGCCGGCCCAAGGGTGTGCTGCTGCACCATGCGGGCCTGTGCAACCTGGTGCGCGCGCAGGTCGCGGCGTTCGGCATCCAGCCTGGGCAGCGCGTGCTGCAGTTCGCCTCCTTCAACTTCGACGCCTCGGTTTCGGAAATCTTCATGGCGCTGGCCGCGGGCGCGACGCTGTGCCTGGCGAGGAAGGACGACTTGCTGCCCGGCGGCGGCCTGGAGGACACCTTGCGCCGCGACGCGATCGAAGTCGCGACCTTGCCGCCGGTGGTGCTGAGCGCACTGTCGCCGCAGCACGCTTCGGGCCTGCGCACCATCATCGCCGCGGGCGAGGCCTGTCCCGCCGCGCTGGCCGAGCGCTGGGCCGGCGGGCGCGCGTTCTTCAACGCCTACGGCCCGACCGAGGGCACGGTCTGCGCCACCATGCACCGCTGCGCGCCCGACGGCACCCCCCCGCCGCCCATCGGCCGGCCGATTGCCAACACGCGGGCCTACCTGCTGGATGCCGACCTGCAGCCGGTGCCGGTCGGCGTGGCAGGCGAGCTCCACATCGCCGGCGAGGGCCTGGCGCGCGGCTACTTGGGGCGGCCGGACCTCACGGCCGAGAGGTTCATCCCGAACCCGTTCGGTGCGCCCGGCGCGCGCATGTACCGCAGCGGCGACAGCGCGCGCCATTTGTCCGACGGCAGCATCGACTACCTGGGCCGCATCGACAGCCAGATCAAGATCCGCGGCTTCCGGGTCGAGCTGGAGGAAGTGGAGACCGCGCTGGCCGCGCTGCCGAACGTGCGGCAGGCCGTGGTCCTGCACCGCGAGGACAGCCTCGGCGACCAGCGGCTGGTCGCCTACGTGGTGCCCGCCCTGGACAGCCAGGACGACAAGATCGAGGCCGAGAAGAAGCAGGTCATCGACCTCAGCCACATCTGGGACCAGACCTACCGCGACGCGCCGTCGCAGGATGATCCGGGTTTCGACGTGGCCGGCTGGGTCAGCAGCTACGACCGGCAGCCGATTCCGGCCGAGCAGATGCGGGAGTGGGTGGAGCGCACGGTGCAGGCCATCGAAGCGCTGCGGCCCGCGCGCGTGCTGGAGATCGGCTGCGGCACGGGCCTGCTGCTGCACCGCCTGGCGCGTTGCTGCACACGCTATTGCGGCACCGATTTTTCCGCGGCAGTGCTGAAGCGGCTCGAAGCCAGCCTTGCGCACAGTGACTTCGGGGAATTCCGGATCGACCTGCTGCACCGCGCGGCCAACGACCTCGCGGACCTGCATGAGCAGTTCGACACCGTCATCCTGAATTCGGTCGTCCAGTATTTTCCGAGCCGGGCCTATCTTGACGAAGTGCTGCGCGGCGCCATCGACAAGGTCAGCGGGCGCGGCCGCATCTTCATCGGCGACGTGCGCCACCTGGGCCTGCTGGAGGCGTTCCAGGCCTCCGTCGCACTGCACCACGCGTCGCCCGCCACCCGGCTCGCGCAGCTGAAGGACGTGGTCGCGCACAACGTGCACAGGGAAGCCGAGCTGCTGGTCGATCCGCTGTATTTCATCGCGCTGCGGGGCGCGTTCGCGCACATCGGGCGGGTGGAGATCGTGCCGAAGCTGGCGGCGGCGACCAACGAGCTCACGAAATTCAGGTACGACGTGGTGCTGGTGATCGGCGAGGACGATGCACCGCTGTTCGCGCCGCAATGGCAGCCGTGGGATGCATTCGCCCAGGGCCTGGACTCGGTGGAGGCCTTGCTTGCCGCGGACCGGCCGGACTGCCTGGCGATCCGCGCGGTCCCCGACGCGCGCGTGGAAGAAGACGCCATCGCCGTGCGGCTGATGCGCGAGCTGCCGCAAGAGCGCAGCGTGCACGACCTGCAGCGGGCACTTGCGAGTGCCGTCAGGACAGGCGTGCAGCCGGGCGACCTCGTTGCGCTTGCGGAAAAACATGGCGTCGATGTGCAACTGCAGGTCGGCACGATCCCCGGTACCTTCGACGCCGTGTTCTCCCGCGGTGCACGCCGCATCGCCTGGCAAGATGTGGACGCACCGCATACCGGAACGCTCACCAACCAGCCGTTCTCCCCGCACCTGGAAGCCGTCCTCCAGGAGAGCATCCTCGGCACCCTGCGCAAGCGGCTGCCGGACTACATGGTGCCGGGGCACTTGGTGATCCTGGACCGCCTGCCGACCACGCCCAACGGCAAGGTCGACCGCAAGGCGCTGCCGGCGCCCGACGCGCTGCGCAGCGGCTTCGGCTACGTGGCACCGCGCAACGCCACCGAGGAACTGCTCGCCGGTATCTGGGCCGGCGTGCTCAAGCTCGACAAGGTCGGCGTCGACGACAATTTCTTCGCGCTGGGCGGGCATTCGCTGCTGGCGGTGCAGGTGGTGAACCGCATCCGCGGCGCGCTCGGCGTGGACGTCACCGTGCGCATGCTGTTCGAAGCGCCCACCGTTGCGCGGCTGGCCGAACGCCTGGCGCAAAGCGGCAAGCACGCGCGCGCGCAGGCGCTGGCACCGGTCAGCCGCGCGCAGCGCCTGCCCCTGTCGTTCGCGCAGCAGCGGCTGTGGTTCCTGCAGCAGCTGGAAGGCCCGAGCGCGACATACAACATTCCCGGCCAATGGCGCTTCAAGGGGCGAATGGACGTTGAGGCCTTCCATGCCGCGCTGCAGGCCATCGTGGACCGCCACGAAGTGTTCCGCACGAACTTCGTGCCGGGGCCGGACGGCGAGCCGGAGTTGCGCATCGCGAAAGAGTTGCGCATCCCGATGCCGGTTGTCGCGCTATCGGAGTCGCAACTGGCCGAACGTGCGCGCGCCCACGCCAACCATGTGTTCGACCTTGCCGGCGAGCCGCTGCTGAAAGTCGAGCTGGTTCGCCTGGGCGAGCAGGAGCACGTGCTGCTGATGAACCTGCACCACATCGTGTTCGACGGCTGGTCGATGGGCATCATGGCAGGCGAGTGGCCGCGCCTGTACGCCGCCTTGCAACACGATCCATCCTTCGCCCTGCCGCCATTGACCATCCAGTACGCCGACTACGCGCACTGGCAGCGCGAGCACCTGCAGGGCGCGCTGATCGAGGAGCAGCTGGCCTACTGGACGCGCCAGCTGGACAGCGCGCCGGAGCTGCTCAACCTGCCGACCGACCGCATGCGGCCCGCGGTGCAGCGCTTCGAGGGTGGGCTCGAGGAAACGGTGCTGGACAGGGACCTGTCCGAGCGGATCCGCAAGCTCAGCCAGGAGGCCGGCGCCAGCGTGTTCATGGTGCTGCTGTCGGCCTTCGCGCTGCTGATGTCGCGCTACAGCGGCGAAGACGACATCCTGGTCGGCACGCCCGCCGCCAACCGCGACCGGCAGGAGCTGGAGGAGGTGATCGGCCTGTTCCTGGGCACGCTGGTGCTGCGGATCGACCTGTCGGGCCGGCCGGCGTTCCGCGAGCTGCTGGCGCGGGTGAAGAAGACCGCGCTGGACGCCTACGCCCACGGCGACGTGCCCTTCGAGCGCATCGTCGAAGCCCTGCCGTTGAAGCGCGACCGCAGCCGCAACCCGCTGTTCCAGGTGTTCTTCAACATGCTGGATTTTCCGGACCGCAGCGCCGCGCAATGGCCGGGGCTGGAGGTGGAAGGACTGGAGGGCCTGGAGTTCGACGCCAAGTTCGACCTGACGATGTACGTGAAGCAGGCGCCCGACGGCCTGCGCATGATGCTGCTGTACAACCGCGGCCTGTTCGATGCGGACCGCATGCGGGAGCTGCTGCGGCAATACGCTCTGCTGCTGGAGCAGGCCGTTGTACGGCCCGCGGCCTGCATCGACGACTACACGCTGTTGACCGCCGAGGCCCGGCGCGTCCTTCCCGACCCCGCGCTGCCGCTCGACGACAGCTGGACCGGCGCAGTGCACGCACTGTTCCGCGCGCACGCGGCGCGGCAGCCTGACGCGCCGGCGGTGGTCTCGCACGAACGCAGCTGGTCGTACCGGGAGCTGGACGAACAGAGCGAGCGCATCGCCTGCTTCCTGCAGGACGCGGGTGTGGCACGCGGTGACATCGTGGCGATCCATGCGGACCGCAGCGCGGGCGTGGTGGCGGCGGTGCTGGGTGTGCTGAAGGCCGGCGCGGCCTTCATGATGCTGGACCCGCTGTATCCCGCCGGGCATTTGCAGGCCTGCCTGCAGGCCGCGCCGCCCAAGGCCTGGTTGCAGGTCGCTGCGCAAGCGCTGCCGCAGGACAAGGCGGCGCTGGCAGCGGCCGTGCCGGTGGTTCTCGACTTGGCGGAGATAGAGACGAATCCGCAGCTTGTGCGCTACGCCGGCCAGTCCGCGAAATCCATCGCGCTCGGCGCCGACGACCTCGCCGTGATCGCCTTCACCTCCGGCTCCACCGGCAAGCCGAAAGCAGTGGAGGGGCGCCATGGCCCGTTGACGCACTTCCTGCCGTGGGCGCAGCGCAACTTCGGCTTCGGCGACACCGAGCGCTTCTCCATGCTGTCCGGGCTGGCGCACGATCCGCTGCAGCGCGACATCTTCACGCCGCTGTGCCTGGGCGCGCGCATCTGCATTCCGCATCCGGACGCCATCGCGCCGCACCGGCTGGGCCCCTGGATGCGTGAGCAGGCGATCACCGTGGCCAACCTCACGCCGGCCATGGCGCAGATCCTGGCGCAGGGCGCGCCGGGCCTGGAGCTGCCGGCGCTACGCCACATCTTCCTGGTCGGCGACGTGCTGACGCGGCGCGACGTGCAGCGGCTGCGCGCGCTTGCGCCGGCGGCGCAGGTGGTCAGCAACTACGGCGCCACCGAAACGCAGCGCGCGGTCGGCTGCTATGAGCTGCGCCACGAGACGCCGCACGATGCCGCACGCGAGGTCATCCCGCTCGGCAAGGGCATCCCCGGCGTGCAGCTGCTGGTGCTGGACCGCGCGGGCCGCCAGGCCGGCATCGGCGAGCATGGCGAGGTGTATGTGCGCAGCCCGCACCTGGCGCGCGGCTACCGTGGCGACGCGGAAACGACCGCTTCGCGGTTCGTGCGCAACCCCTTCGGCAGCAATGCGGCGGTCGACCGCATGTACCGCACCGGCGACCTGGGGCGCTACCTGCCCGGCGGCATGGTGGAGTGCCTGGGCCGCGCCGACACGCAGGTCAAGCTGCGCGGCTTCCGCGTCGAGCTCGGCCACATCGAGTCGCAGCTGGGCGCGCATCCACAGGTGCGCGAGGCCATCGTCGTCATCCGCACGCGCGGCGAAGACGACAAGTCCCTGGCCGCCTACCTGGTGCCGCGCGGCGGGGCGCCGACCCAGGCCGAGCTGCGCGCGTACCTGGGCGCCAGGCTGCCCGAGTACATGGTGCCCGCGCACTTCGTGGTGCTGCAGGCGCTGCCGCTCACACCCAACGGCAAGGTGGACCGCAAGGCGCTGCCCGAGCCGCTGCAGGCGCAGGCCGCGTACGTGGCGCCGCGCACCGCCACGGAAACGCTGGTGGCCGGCATCTGGGCCGAGATCCTGAAGCTGCCGCGCGTCGGCGTGGAAGACGATTTCTTCGCGCTGGGCGGGCACTCGCTGATGGCGACGCAGATCATCTCGAAGCTGCGTGCCAGCCTGCAGGTGGAGGTACCGCTGCGCGTGCTGTTCGAAGTGAAGACGGTGGCCAGCCTGGCGGCGCGCGTGGATGAACTGAAGGCGCAGGAAGTCCTGGGCCGCGGCGAGCAGGAGAAGGTCTTCGCCGAGATCGCCGGCCTGTTCGCGCCAGCGGGCCCAGGGGCGAAGCCATGAAGGAACAGGAGTTCGTCGCCTTCTACAGCGCGCTGCCGGCGGCGGAGCGGGTGCGCGTGCAGGCGCTGCTGGAGGAGCGGGGGATCGACTTCCGCGCGCTGCCGATCGTGCGGCGGCCGGCGGATGTGGAGCAGGTGCCCGTGTCCTTCGCGCAGCAGCGGCTGTGGTTCCTGGACCAGCTGGAGGGGGCGAGCGCGCTCTACGACATCGCTGCCGGCGTGCGGCTGGTCGGGCGCCTGAATGTGAGTGCGCTGGAGCGCACGCTGAACGAAGTGGTGCGCCGCCACGAGGTGCTGCGCACGACCTTCGCGACGGTGGAGGGCGCGCCGGTGCAGGTGGTCGCTGCGCAGCTGCGCGTGGCCTTGCAGCAGGACGAAGCGCAGAGCCCATTCGACTTGCGGGCAGGCCCGCTGATCCGCGCGCGGCTGCTCAAGCTGGCCGAGGAAGAACACGTGCTGCTGTTCACGGTGCACCACATCGTGTCGGACGGCTGGTCAATGGGGGTGCTGGTGCGGGAAGTGGCGGCGCTGTACGGAGCGTACGTTGCCGGCCAGGACTCGCCCTTGCCGGAACTACCGATCCAGTACGCCGACTACGCATACTGGCAGCGGCAATGGCTGAGCGGTGCGGTGCTGGAGCAGCAACTGGGGTACTGGAAAGAGCGGCTGCAAGGCGCACCGACGCTGCTGGCTCTACCTACGGACCGTCCGCGACCGGCGGTGCCAAGCCACGCAGGCGCGACGCGGAAATTCACGGTGCCGGCCCCGACCACTGCAGCCCTGTACGCGCTGGGCCGCGAAACGCAGACGACGCTGTTCATGGCACTGGCCGCAGCGTTCAGCGTCTTGCTGTACCGCTACACAGGACAAGATGACATCTGCATCGGCACACCCATCGCGAACCGCAACCGCGCGGAGATCGAGCCGCTGATCGGCTTCTTCGTCAACACGCTGGTACTGCGCACGCAGGTGGACGGCGGGCAGAGCATGGCCGAACTGCTGGAGCAGGTCAAAACCCATGCCTTGGGTGCGTACGCACACCAGGACATCCCCTTCGAGCACCTGGTGGAGGCGCTGAACCCGCAGCGCAGCACCAGCCACACGCCGCTGTTCCAGGCGATGCTGGTGCTGCAGAACGCGCCGATGGGGGAGCTGCGGCTGCCGGGGCTGAAACTGGAGGCGGTGGAGAGCGAGCATGCGACGGCGAAATTCGACCTGACGCTGACGGTGGTTGAAGGAGAGCAAGAACTCCACGCGAGCCTGGAGTACGCGACGGAGCTGTTCGATCCAGAAACCATCGAGCGGATGGCGGGGCACTTCAGCAGGCTATTGGAAGCGGTTGGAGAGAACGCACAGCAGCGCATCTCCGACTTGCCGATGCTGGGCCAGGAGGAGGAAAACCAACTGCTGCGGAAGTGGAACGCCACGCAAGTGGAGTACGCGGCGGAAGGCACGCTGCAGCAACTGTTCGAAGCGCAAGCGCAGCGCACGCCCGACGCAGTCGCGGTGCGCTACGAGAACGAAGAGCTGACCTACGCAGAACTCAACACACGCGCGAACCGTCTGGCGCATCACCTCAGAAACCAAGGTGTAGCCGCGGACGTGTTGGTCGGCATCTGCGTGGAACGCAGCCTGGAGATGGTGATCGGGTTGCTAGGAATTCTGAAGGCTGGAGGTGCCTACGTCCCGCTGGACCCGGACTACCCGCCCGAGCGCCTGGCCTTCATGGTTGCCGATGCACAGCCCAGGCTCGTGCTCACGCAGGAACGCCTGCGCGAGGCCATGCGGCTGGAGGGATATCCGGAGCACAACCCCGCGCCCGCCAACCTGCCGCAGCACCTGGCCTACGTCATCTACACCTCCGGCTCCACCGGCAAACCCAAGGGGGCACTGCTCACGCACGGCAACGTGCTGCGCCTGTTCGCCGCCACCGAGCGCGAGTTCGGCTTCGGTGCGCGCGACGTCTGGACCCTGTTCCACTCCTTCGCCTTCGACTTCTCGGTCTGGGAGATCTGGGGCGCGTTGCTGTACGGCGGGCGCCTGGTGATCGTGCCGGACGCGGTGCGCCGCGCGCCGTCGGCCTTCCTGGAACTGCTGTCCGAAGAGGGCGTGACGGTGCTAAACCAGACGCCTTCCGCCTTTTACCAGCTGGTCGAAGCCGAGGGCAGGCAGCAACTGCCGCTGGCGCTGCGTTGCATCGTGTTCGGCGGCGAGCGGCTGGACCTGCAGAAGCTCAAGCCCTGGTTCGCGCGGCGCCCCCCACATGCGCCGCAACTCGTGAACATGTACGGCATCACCGAGACCACGGTGCATGTGACCCGCTACACCATCGACGTGCGGGACACCGAACGCGGCGCCAGCCTGATCGGCAGGCCCATCGCCGACCTGCGTGCCTACGTGCTGGACCGGTGGGGCAAGCCGGTTCCCATCGGTGTCGCCGGGGAACTGCATGTGGCCGGAGACGGACTGGCGCGCGGCTACCTCGGCCGACCGGCGCTGACGGCTGAGCGTTTCGTGCCCGACCCCTTCGGTGTACCGGGCGCGCGCATGTACCGCAGCGGCGACCTCGCGCGTTGGCGGGCCGACGGCGGTCTCGAATACCTGGGCCGCATCGACCACCAGGTGAAGGTGCGCGGCTTTCGCATCGAGCTGGGCGAGATCGAGGCGGCGCTGGCCGACCTGCCTGCGGTGCGCGAGGCCGTGGTGCTGGCGCGCGAGGACGTGCCCGGCGACCAGCGGCTGGTGGCCTACCTGCTGGCCGCATCCGGCGAGCAACCGGCCGCATCCGAACTGCGCGGTGCGCTGGCGCGGCGCCTGCCGGGGTACATGCTGCCGGCGCACTACGTGTGGCTGGCCGTGCTGCCTTTGACCACCAACGGCAAGGTGGACCGCAAGGCCTTGCCGGCACCGGAAGCGAGCACTGCAGCGAACCGCACGTACGAAGCGCCGGTGGGCGAAACGGAGGCCACCCTGGCGCGGCTCTGGGCCGCACTCCTCCAGGTCGATCAGGTCGGCCGGCACGACAACTTCTTCGAACTCGGTGGCCATTCCCTGCTGGCCGTGACGCTGATCGAGCGCATGCGCGAAGCCGGCCTGCACGCGAGCGTGCGAGCGCTGTTCGCCACGCCGACGGTCGAGGCCCTGGCTCGCGCCTGCGCGGAGGCAGCGCACGAGGCGCGCGCGGTGGCCGTGCCGTCCAATCTGATCCCCGAGGGCTGCATCCGGCTCGAACCTTCGATGCTGCCGCTGGTGGATCTGACGGCGCAGCAGCTGGAGCACATCGCCGAAGCGGTGCCCGGAGGTGCCGCCAACATCCAGGACATCTACCCGCTGGCGCCGCTGCAGGAAGGCATCCTGTTCCACCACAGGCTCAGCCAGCAGGGTGACGCCTACCTGCTGCAGACGCTGCTCGGCTTCGACACGCGCGAGCGGCTGGACCGGTTCACCGCGGCGCTGCGGCAGGTGATCGCCCGGCACGACATCCTGCGTACCGCTGTCCTGTGGGACGGCCTGCCCGAGCCGGTGCAGGTGGTCTGGCGCAAGGCATTGCTGCACATCGCGGAGGTCGCGCTCGATGCGGCCGATGGCGAGCCGGCGCGCCAGCTGGCCGAGCGCTACGGCCCGAAGAATTTCCGGCTGGACGTGCGCGAAGCGCCGATGCTGCGCGGCTTCTGCGCGCGCGATGCGGGCAACGGCCGCTGGCTGCTGCAGGTGCTGGCGCACCACCTGGTGAACGACCACACCACGCTGGACCTGGTGCTGGAGGAGGTGCGGGCCATCCTGGCCGGCAAGGGCGAGACACTGGGCAAGCCCGTGCCGTTCCGCAACTTCGTGGCGCAGGCGCGCCTCGGAGTCAGCCGGGCCGAACACGAGGCGTATTTCAAGGAGCTGCTGGGCTCCGTTGACGAGCCCACCGCACCTTACGGGTTACTGCAGGCGCAAGGAGACGGCTCGGACATCGCCGAAGCGCGCCGGCTGGTGGACCCGGAGGTCGGCAGGCGTCTGCGTCTTCAAGCGCGCCAGCTGGGCATCGGCACCGCGAGCCTGCTGCACCTGGCCTGGGCGCAGGTGCTGGGGCGCCTGACCGGCCGCACGGATGTGGTGTTCGGCACGGTGCTGTTCGGCCGCATGCACGGCGGCGCGGGCGCCGACCGCGGCATGGGCCTGTACATCAACACGCTGCCGGTGCGCATCCGGCTCGCGCGGCACGGTGCGCGCGACGGTGCGCTGCACACGCACCGCCTGCTGGGCGAGCTGTTGCGCCACGAGCATGCCTCGCTGGCGCTGGCGCAGCGCTGCAGCGGGGTGGCGGCGCCGGCGCCGCTGTTCACCTCGTTGCTGAACTACCGGTACAACGCCGCCGCAGCGAACCAGGCCGCGGGCATGCGCGTGGACTGGGAGGGCATGCAGGTGCTGGAACGGCAGGAGCGCACCAACTACGCGCTGACGCTGTCGGTGGACGACATGGGCGAAGACGGGTTCGGCCTGACGGCGCAGGTGAGCGCGGGCCTGCCGGCCGAGCGGATCTGCGGCTACCTGCACACCGCGCTGGAAGCACTGGTGGACGCGCTGGAAAGCGACCTGCGGCAGCCGCTGCAGCGGCTTGATGTGCTGCCTGCGCCGGAGAGGCAACTGCTGCTGGAGCAGTGGAACGCCACCGGCACGGCAGACGCGACCGAAGCGACGCCGGCCGCCTTGATCGAGGAACACGCGTGCAGCCGTCCGCACGCGGTGGCGCTGGAGTACCAGGGCACGCAGCTGTCGTACGGCGAACTTAACGGACGCGCGAACCGGCTGGCGCATTACCTGCAATCGCAGGGGGTCGGGCCCGACCAGCTGGTAGGCGTCTGCATGGAGCGCTCGCCGGACACGGTGATTTGCCTGCTGGCCATCCTGAAGGCCGGCGGAGCCTGCGTGCCGCTGGACCCGGAGTACCCGAGCGAGCGGCTGGCGTTGATGCTGCGCGACGCGCGGCCGGTGCTGGTGCTCGGGCAGGCGCCACTGCGCGCGGTGCTGCAGCGGGCAATGGACGCGGACGGGCCGGCGATTTTCTGTCTGGACGAGAACGCGGAGTGCCTTTCCTCCTTTCCCGCCGGCGACCCGCCGGACGCCTGCCTGCCGCAGCACCTGGCCTACGTGCTCTACACCTCGGGATCGACCGGCCGGCCCAAGGGCGTGGGCATGCCGCGCGCGGCCTTGTCCAACCTGCTGAACTGGCAGGTGCGCCAGGGCACACAGGCACGGGATGGAGCGCCGCGCACGCTGCAGTTCGCCTCGCTGAATTTCGACGTGTCGTTCCAGGAGATCTTCTCGACCCTGTGCGCCGGTGGCACCCTGGTGCTGGTCGACCACGCCCTGCGTCAGGACCTGGAACGACTGCGCGACTTCATCGCGGAGGCGGGCGTGCAGCGGGTCTTCCTGCCGAACGCGGTGCTGCAGCACTTTGCCGGCTTGCCGCCGTTGCGCATGGCGGTGCTGCGCACCCCATGCGACATTGTCTCGGCCGGCGAAGCGCTGGTCGTCACCGATGCCTTGCTCGCCTATGCGAAGGCGTTGGGCGGCGACCTGTACAACCAGTACGGGCCGACCGAGACGCATGCGGTCACGCAATTCCGGCTGGTGCGCGCCGCGGCCGACCACTGGCCGAAGACGCCGCCGATCGGCAGGCCGATCGCCAACACGCAGGTCTACCTGCTGGACACGGACATGAACCCGGTACCGCTGGGCGTCGCGGGGGAGCTGCACATCGCGGGCGTGAGCTTGGCGCGCAGCTACCTGAACCAGCCGGCGCTCACGGCGGAACGTTTCGTGCCCAACCTGTTCGGGCCGGCGGGGACGCGGCTGTACAAATCGGGCGACCTCGCGCGCTATTCGGAAGATGGCGAGATCGAGTATCTCGGCCGCATCGACCACCAGGTGAAGCTGCGCGGCTTTCGCATCGAACTGGGGGAAATCGAGGCGACGCTGGCGGAGCACCCGGGCGTGCGCGAAGCGGTGGTGCTGGTGCGGGAAGACCAGCCGGGCGACCGACGCCTGGTCGCCTATGTGGTGGCCGAGGCCTTGGAGGAGGCGCAGGCCGCGGCGCGGCTGCGGCAGTCCTTGGCCAAGCGGTTGCCGGACTATATGGTGCCCAGCCATGTGGTCTTCCTGGACGCTCTGCCGCTGACGCCGAACGGCAAGACCGACCGGCGCAGGCTGCCCGCGCCGCACGCGCTCTCGGCGCAGGCCTACGAGCCGCCGGCGACAGCGGCGGAAATCGCGCTGGCAGAAATCTGGGCGCATGTGCTCAAGGTGGAGCGGGTCGGCCGGCACGACAACTTCTTCGAGCTGGGTGGGCATTCGCTGCTGGCGACGCAGGTCGTGTCGCAGGTGCGCACGGCGATGCACACCGAAGTCGCGCTGCGCAGCCTGTTCGAAGTGCCCACGGTAGCGGCGCTGGCGCAATGCATCGAGGCGCAGCGTGCCGGCGAAGGCGCCGCGCCGGTGTCGGCGATCCTGCGTCGTCCACGGAATCTGGAGCAGGTGTCTCTGTCGTACGCGCAGCAGCGGCTGTGGTTCCTGGACCAGCTGGAGGGGGCGAGCGCGTTCTACAACATCGCTGCCGGCGTGCGGCTGGTCGGGCGCCTGGATGTCGGTGCGCTGGAGCGCACCTTGAACGAAGTGGTGCGCCGCCATGAGGTGCTGCGCACCACGTTCAGGACAGCGGAGGGCGCACCAGTGCAGGTGGTCGCTGCGCAACTGCACGTGGACTTGCCGCAAGACGACCTGACGGACTTGCCGGCCGGGGAGCGGCAGGCACGCACGCGCTGGCTGGCGCAGGACGAGGCGCAGACGCCGTTCGACTTGAACACGGGTCCGCTGATCCATGCACGACTGCTGAAGTTGGGCGAGGAAGAACACGTTCTGCTGTTCACGGTGCACCACATCGTGTCGGACGGTTGGTCGATGGGGGTGCTGGTGCGAGAGGTGGCGGCGCTGTACGGGGCGTACGTCGCCGGGCAGGGCTCGCCCGTGCCGGAGCTGCCGATCCAGTACGCCGACTACGCGCACTGGCAGCGGCAGTGGCTCAGCGGCTCCGTGTTGGAGGAGCAGCTGGGCTACTGGAAAGAGCGGCTGCAAGGAGCCCCCACCCTGCTGGCGTTGCCCACGGACCGCCCCCGCCCGGCGGTGCAGAGCCACGCGGGCGCGACGCTGAAGTTCACCGTGCCGGCCCCCACCACGGCAGCCTTGTACACGCTGGGCCGCGAAACACAGTCGACGCTGTTCATGGCGCTGGCCGCCGCGTTCAGCGTCCTGCTGCACCGCTACACAGGACAAGATGACATCTGCATCGGCACGCCGATCGCGAACCGCAACCGTGCCGAGATCGAGCCGCTGATCGGCTTCTTCGTCAACACGCTGGTGCTGCGCACGCAGGTGGACGGCGGGCAGAGCATGGCCGAACTGCTGGAGCAGGTCAAAACCCATGCCTTGGGTGCGTACGCACACCAGGACATCCCCTTCGAGCACCTGGTGGAGGCGCTGAACCCGCAGCGCAGCACCAGCCACACGCCGCTGTTCCAGGCGATGCTGGTGCTGCAGAACGCGCCGATGGGGGAGCTGCAATTACCCGGCCTCAAGCTGGAGCCGGTGGAGAGCGAGCATGCGACGGCGAAATTCGACCTGACGCTGACGGTGGTCGAGGCAGAGGCGGAGCTGCACGCGAGCCTGGAATACGCGACGGAGCTGTTCGATCCGGAGACGATCGAGCGGATGGCGGGGCACTTCAGCAGGCTATTGGAAGCGGTTGGAAAGAACGCACAGCAGCGCATCTCCGACTTGTCGATGCTGGGCCAGGAGGAAGAAAACCAACTGCTGCGGAAGTGGAACGCCACGCAAGTGGAGTACGCGGCGGAAGGCACGCTGCAGCAACTGTTCGAAGCGCAAGCGCAGCGCACGCCCGACGCAGTCGCGGTGCGCTACGAGAACGAAGAGCTGACCTACGCAGAACTCAACACACGCGCGAACCGTCTGGCGCATCACCTCAGAAACCAAGGTGTAGCCGCGGACGTGTTGGTCGGCATCTGCGTGGAACGCAGCCTGGAGATGGTGATCGGGTTGCTAGGAATTCTGAAGGCTGGAGGTGCCTACGTCCCGCTGGACCCGGACTACCCGCCCGAGCGCCTGGCCTTCATGGTTGCCGATGCACAGCCCAGGCTCGTCCTCACGCAGGAACGCCTGCGCGAAGCAATGTGCCTGGAGGGATATCCGCAGCACAACCCCGCGCCTGTCAATCTGCCGCAGCACCTCGCCTACGTCCTCTACACCTCCGGCTCCACCGGCAAGCCCAAAGGCGTGGGCGTCATCCACGCGGGCCTGCGCAACTACCTGTGCTGGGCCATGCAGGCCTATCCGCTGCCGTTCGACAAGGGGTCGTTCGTGCAGCTGCCGTTGGTGTTCGACGCCACCATCACGGCCCTGTTCGTGCCGCTGCTCGCGGGCCGCAGCGTGAGCCTGCTGCCCACGCGCGGCGACCCGGACCTGTTCGATTTCCTGCGCACCGAGCGGGCGATCAGCCTGCTGAAGATCACGCCCGCCCACATCGACCTGATCGAGTCCGGCTTGCAGCCACAGGCGCAACTGGCCCAGGTCGGCGTCGCCGTGATCGGCGGCGAGGCGCTGAGCGGCGCACAGGCCCGCGCCTGGCTGCGGCGCTTTCCCGGCTCGCTGGTCGTCAACGAATACGGGCCCACCGAGACGGTGGTGGGATGCTGCGTCTACACCACGCATGCCGTGGACGAAGACGCAAGCACCTTGCCCATCGGCAAGCCGATCGCCAACACGCAGCTGTACGTGCTGGACACCGAGTTCGCACCGGTGCCCGTCGGCGTGGCGGGGGAGCTGTACATCGCGGGCGCAGGGCTGGCGCGCGGCTACCTGAACCGCCCGGCGCTGACGGCGGAGCGCTTCGTTCCCAATCCGTTCGGGCCGCCCGGCGCGCGCATGTACCGCACCGGCGACCTCGCGCGCCGGCTGGCCGGCGGCGACCTCGATTACCTGGGCCGCATCGACCACCAGGTGAAGATCCGCGGCTTTCGCATCGAGCTGGGCGAGATCGAAGCCGCGCTCGCGGCCCGGCCCGGCGTGCGCGAGGCCCTGGTGCTGGCGCGCGAGGACGTGCCGGGCGACAAGCGGCTGGTCGCCTACGTGCTGCCCGCCGACGCGGGGACGCATCCACCGTCCGAAGACCTGCACGCGGCACTGCAGCAGAGCCTGCCGCACTACATGGTGCCCGCGCACTACGTCGTGGTGGAAGGCTGGCCGCTCACGTCCAACGGCAAGGTGGACCGCAATGCGCTGCCGGCGCCGGACGCGCACGGCGCGTCGGCCGGCCATGTCGCGCCGAGGACGCAGACCGAAGCCGCGTTGGCCCGCATCTGGGCCGAGGTGCTGCAGCGGGAGCAGGTCGGCGTCGAGGACGATTTCTTTGCGCTGGGCGGGCATTCGCTGCTGGCCACGCGGGTCATCGCGAAACTGCATGCGGCCTTCGGCAGCGGGCTGGGCCTGCGCGCCCTGTTCGAGGCGCCGACGGTCGCGCGGCTGGCGCGGCGCATCGACGAGGCACGCGCGGCGGGCACGGGCGCGCAGGCATCGGCCATCGTGCCGGTTGCGCGCACTGGGGCGCTGCCGCTGTCGTTCGCGCAGAAGCGCTTCTGGTTCCTGGACCAGCTGCAGCCGGGCAGCGCCTCCTACAGCATGCCGCTGGCGCTGCAGCTGCGCGGCGAGGTGGATCTCGGCGTGCTGGAACAGGTCTTCAACGCGCTGGTTGCGCGCCACGAACCCTTGCGCACGCTGTTCGTCGAGATCGACGGGGTGCCGCGGCAAGCGATCCTCCCCGCGCTGGAACTCGATCTGCCGGTGCAGGACTTCAGCCGCATGGAGGCGCCCGAACGCAGCGAGCGCGTCGCGCAGGCGATCCGCGCCGAGGCCGCCAGGCCGTTCGATCTCGCGCACGGTCCCCTGATCCGCATCGGCATCCTCCAATGCACGGACCAGGATCACGTGCTGCTGCTGACCCTGCACCACATCCTGTACGACGGCTGGTCCATGCGCGTGCTGGTCGACGAGGTCATGCGCCTGTACGAGGCATTCCGCGCGGGCCGACAGTCGCCGTTGCCGGACCTGCCGGTCCAGTACGCCGACTACGCGCATTGGGAACAGCAGCATTTCGCTGGCGCGATGCTGGAGCGCGAACTCGCTTACTGGGAGCACCAGTTGCAGGACGCACCCGACCTGCTGGCGCTGCCGCTGGACCGGCCGCGTCCGGCAGTGCAGACCTACGGCGGCGCGGCCCATGCGGTGCGGTTGTCACCGCAGCTGACCGCGCGGCTGGCAGCCCTGGCCGCGCAGCACGGCGCGACATTGTTCATGGTCATGACCGCTGCGTTCGACGTGCTGCTGCACCGCCTGACCGGGCAAGCCGACGTCTGCCTCGGTGCCTTCTCTGCCAACCGGCCGCCGCAAACGGAGTCGCTGGTCGGCATCTTCGTCAACCTGCTGGTGCTGCGGGCCAAGGTGCGCGGCGAGGTGCGCTTCGCCGAAGTGCTCGCGCAGGCCGCCGACGCCGTCGTGGCGGCGCAGGAGCATCCGATCCCGTTCGAGCTGCTGCTGACCCACCTGGTCCAGAGCCGCGACGCTTCGTACATGCCGTATGCGCAGGTGGTGCTGAACTTCCACAATGAATCCGAGCAGCGCGAAGCGATTCCCCGGCACGGTGAGGCACCGGCGTTGAACATCCAGGGCCTGCACGCGCACGCGGTTACCCACGCCCACTTCGAACTCAAGGTCGAGATGGAGCTGGCCGGCGGGTGCCTGGGCCTGGCCTACGAATACAACACCGCCCTGTTCGACGAAGCGACCATCGCGCGCTGGCACTGCCACCTGGAACGGCTGCTGCAGATGGTCTGCGACAACCCCGATGCGCGGGTCGGGCAACTGGACCTGCTGGATGCGGACGCGCGCGACCAGATGCTGCTGCGATGGAACGCGACGGCGGCGAAGTTTCCGCGCGGGGAATCGCTGCATGGGCTGTTCCAGCAGCAGGCGAAGCGGACGCCCGAACGCGTCGCGCTCGTGTACGAAGGCGAGGAGCTGAGTTACGGCGAGCTCGATGCGCAGTCGAATCGGCTGGCGCACGCATTGAAAAGCAAGGGTGTCGGGCCCGACGACCTGGTCGGCATCCGCATGCAGCGCAGCCTGGAGATGGTGGTGGGGCTGCTGGGCATCCTGAAGGCGGGCGCGGCCTACCTGCCGCTGGACCCGGAGGATCCGCCCGAGCGCCTGGACTTCATGCTGGCCGATGCCCGGCCGCGGCTGGTGCTCACGCAGGAACGGGTGCGCGAGCTTGTCCTGTCGCAGGAACATCCGGACCACGCCCTGCCCGGGCGCGCATGGCCCGCGCAGCTGGCCTACGTGATCTACACCTCCGGCTCCACCGGCCGGCCCAAGGGCGTGGGCATCGGCCATGCCGGCATCGTCAACCGCCTGCACTGGATGCAGCAGGCGTATGGGCTGGCGCCCGATGACCGGGTGCTGCAGAAGACGCCGTTCGGCTTCGACGTGTCGGTGTGGGAATTCTTCTGGCCGCTGCTGCATGGCGCGCGGCTGGTTGTTGCCCGGCCCGGCGGCCACCAGGATGCGGCCTACCTAGCCGACCTGATCGCGCGGGAAGGCGTGACCACCCTGCATTTCGTGCCGCCCATGCTGGAGGCATTCCTACAGGAAGCGCGCGCCTCGCAATGCCGCAGCCTGCGCCGCGTGGTATGTAGCGGCCAAGCTCTGCCGAAGGAGTTGCAGGACCGGTTCTTCCGCGCACTGCCGGGCGTCGAGCTGCACAACCTGTACGGCCCGACCGAGGCATCAGTGGACGTGACAGCCTGGGCCTGCTCGCCGGACAGCGCGTTGTCCAGCGTGCCGATCGGCCGGCCGATCGCCAACACGCAGATCTACCTGCTCGACCCCGACCTGAACCCCGTGCCGGTGGGTGTCGCCGGGGAGCTGTACATCGCGGGCGTTGGCCTGGCGCGCGGCTACCTGTACCGGCCGGCGCTGACGGCGGAGAAGTTCATCCCGAACCCGCACGGAGAACCCGGCGCGCGCATGTACCGCACGGGCGACCTGGCGCGCTGGTTGCCCGACGGCAGCATCGACTACCTGGGGCGTATCGACCACCAGGTGAAGATCCGCGGCTTTCGCATCGAGCTGGGAGAAATCGAGTCCGCGTTGGCGCAGCAGCAAGGTGTGCGCGAAGCGCTGGTACTGGCGCGCGAGGACGCGCCGGGCGACAAGCGGCTGGTGGCCTATGTGGTCGGCGAGGGCCTGGATGCGCAGGCGCTGCGCGCGGCATTGCGGCGCAGCCTGCCGGAGTACATGGTGCCGGTGCACTACGTGATGTTGCGGCAGCTGCCGTTGAGCCAGAACGGCAAGGTGGACCGCAAGGCGCTGCCGGCGCCGGAGGCCAGCCGGGGAGAGTCGCGGTACGAAGCGCCGCGCACGCCCACCGAAGAGGCCCTGGCGGAGATCTGGGCGCAGGTGCTCAGGCTGGACAAGGTGGGCGTGCATGACGACTTCTTCGCGCTGGGCGGCCATTCGCTGCTGGCCGTGCAGGCCATCGCGCGCGTGCGCAAACGCTTCGCCACGCGCACGCCGGTGTCCGCGCTGTTCGCCTTTCCCACCATCGACGCCCTGGCGAACGCGCTGGGCCACGCCGAAGAGACGCACGGCCTGATTGTCCCCATGGGCGTTCACGGTCCCGAAGCAACGGACCGCGAACCGCTGTTTCTGGTGCACGGCGCGGGCGGCGACATCCTGAATTTCGCGCAGCTGGCCGATGCACTGGGCGGCCGGTTCCGCGTCTACGCCATCCGCTCGCCCGAGGTTGCGGGCACCGGCCCGGACGGCTATTCCCTGGACGAGCTGGTCGCGCTCTACACCGAAGAAATCGCCCGGATGCAGCAAGGCCCGGTCGCCTTGCTGGGCTGGTCGATGGGCGGACTGCTAGCCTTGCAGATCGCCCACCGCCTGGAAATACAGGGCCGCACCGTCACGATGGTCGGCCTCGTGGACACCCATCCGCCGCGCCGCGAAGCCCCGGACGAAAAACCCGGGCGCCAGGCCAGCCGGGCCGTCGCGCATGCGCTGCTGCAGACGGGCAGGCTGAACGCGCAGGACTTTCCCGCACTGGCCAGGATGGCCGCGGAGATCGGCGAAGAAGCCATGTTCCAGCTGTTCGAAGAGCAGCCCGACGCCCTGGCGGCCCTGCTGCCGCCGGAGTGGGTGGCCTACCTCCACGCCCAGGCACGGGCCATGCGGCACCACCTGGACATCGTCCGCCAGTTCGAGCCCGTGGTGGTGTCGGCGCCGCTGCATGTATTCTGGGCGGATGCGCAGGGACAGGCGGCGCCGCGGGCCGATTGGCTGGCGGCCACCCGCCGTCCCGGCGACAGCACGGTGACGTGCATCGCATCGAACCACTATTCCATCCTCGGTGCCGACGGGGCGCGGCGCATGGGCCGCGTCCTCGGCAACGACCACTTGAGCCTTCAACGATGAACCTGCTGCGTTATCTCTACGGACTGTCACCCGGCCGGCTGCTGCTCGCCACCCTCCTGGGCATGGCCGGCGGCCTCAGCGGCGCGGGGCTGGCCGTGGTCATCGGCAAGGGGCTCGAGCGCTCCGCGCCGCTCGGCCTGCTGGCCCTGCTGTTCTTCGGCCTGTGCCTGGTGCACCTGCTGTGCAAGACCGGCTCGGGCGTGGTGCTGCTGCACATCAGCCAGGAGGCCACCCGGCGGCTGCGCATCGTGCTCAGCCAGAAGCTGCTGGCCACGCCGCAGAAGCGCCTGCAGTCGCTGGGCAAGCACGGCCTGCTGGTGATCCTCACGCGCGACATCGAGACCTTCGTGCAGGCGCTGCAGCTGCTGCCCGTGGCGTTCGGTAACGCGGTGATCGTGCTGGCCAGCTTCGCCTACATCGGCTGGCTGTCGCCCACCATCTTCGCCATCCTGCTGGTGGTGCTGCTGGTCGGCGCCACCGGCTTCCATTTCGCCGAACGCAAGCCGCTGACCGAGATGGGCCGGCTGCGCGAGAAGGTCGAAACCCTGTTCCAGGATTTCCGCAACCTGGTGGAGGGCAGCCGCGAACTGCAGCTGAACGCGCAGCGCGGACGGCTGTTCGTCAGCCGGGTCATCACCGTCAGCGCCAACCAGCTCAAGGCCCTGTTCGTCGCCGCCATGGCCCGCTACACGCTGGTGATCAACCTCGGCGCGATCCTGTTCTACCTGGTGATCGGGGTGTTCGTGTTCCTGGTGCCGCTGTGGATGCGGGAGGCGCCGGCGCAGCTGCTGGCCATCACCTTGATCCTGCTGTACCTGATCAGCCCGATCGCCGAGCTGATGGCGACGCTGCCGCCGGTGCGCCAGGCGGCCATCGCGCTCGGGCGCATCCGCAACCTGGAGGATGCGCTGGAAGCGCCGGTGGAGCAGCCGGCGGGCGAGGACCCGTTCGCGCGGCCGGGCCCGCTGACGCTGGAGCTCGAAGGCGTGCGCCACCGCTACCCCGGCGCCACCGAAGACACGCCTTTCATGCTGGGGCCGCTGGACCTGACGATCGATGAGGGCGAGCTGCTGTTCATCGTCGGCGGCAACGGCGGCGGCAAGACCACCCTGGCGATGCTGCTGGTGGGCCTGTACGAACCCGAGGAGGGCGAGATCCGGCTGAACGGCGTGCCGGTGCGCCGCGACAGCCTGGACGCCTACCGCAGCCGCTTTTCCGCGGTGTTCTCCGACTTCCACCTGTTCGAGCACGTGCTGGAAGCCGACGACGCCGGCACCGCCGAGCGCGCCGCGCACTACGTGGCGCGCCTGGGCATGGCGCACAAAGTCAAGGTGCAGGCCGGCCGGTTCTCCACCATCGACCTGTCGCAGGGGCAGAAGAAGCGCCTCGCGCTGGTGTCCTCGTACCTGGAGGACCGCCCGGTCTACCTGTTCGACGAATGGGCGGCCGACCAGGACCCCGGGTCCAAGCACGTGTTCTACACCGAGCTGCTGCCCGAACTGAAGGCGCGGGGCAAGACGGTCATCGTCATCACCCACGACGACGCCTACTTCTCCATGGCGGACCGCATCGTCAAGTTGAGCGACGGCAAGCTGGAGTCGGTGGAGGTGCCTGCCCCGGGCGGCCGGTTCGCGCCGGCCGCCGCCATGGCGTCCAGCTGATCCAGCAGCTGCTGGCGCGCCGCCAGCGCTTTCTCGACGCTGGCCTGTTTGACGTGTCCATAGCCGCGGATGCGCTCGGGCAGGGCGGCCAATGAGGCCAGCAGCGCGCGGTTGCCGCTCGTGAGCCGCGGCAGCAGGCGCAGCATCAACGCCTCGTAATCGTCGGCCAGCGCCCGTTCCATCCGGCGCTCCGCCGTGTAGCCGAACGGGTCCAGCGGCGTGCCGCGCAGGCCGCGCAGCGCGGACAGCGCGCGCATGGCCTGCAGCATCCAGGGCCCGTATTCGCGCTTGCGCGGCTTGCCGTCCGGGCCCTTGCGCGCCAGCAGCGGCGGCGCCAGGTGGTAGGACACGCGAAAGCCGGGCTCGAACATGGCCGTCAGCTTCTCGCGGAAGGCCGGGCTCGTGAGCTGGCGCGCCACTTCGTATTCGTCCTTGATGGCCAGCAGCTTATGGAAATTGCGTGCCACGGCCAGCGTGAGCGGCAGCGAGGCGCCGCCCAGCCGCTGCTCCGCCGCGCGCACGGCGCCGACCAGGTGCGTGTAGCGCGCGGCAAGATGCGGTGCGCCGTAGTCGTGCAGCCGCCGCAGGCGGTCCGCCACGACCTCGTCCACCTGCGCGGTGCGCGCGGCGAAGGCGATGGCCTGCAGCGGCACCAGCACCTGTCCCGGCGTCGCCGCGGGCCGCGAGGCCAGCAGGCGGCCCAGCGCCAGCGCGTCCAGGTTCGCCTGCACGGCCACGCCGTTGAGGCGCACCGCCTGCTCCAGCGCCGCCAGACTCACCGGCAGCCAGCCGCATTGCAGCGCGTAGCCCAGCATCAGCAGGTTGGCGCCGATGGCGTCGCCCAGCTGCCGGGCAGCTTCGGCGGCGGCGTCGACGAAGCGCGCGTCGTCCTCGCCCACGTGGCGCAGCAGCAGCGCCTGCAGCTCGCCGGCTTCCAGCGCCAGGTCCGGCTCGCGCGCGAAGCGGCCCGGCATCACGCGCGCCGTGCTGGCCAAGAGGCGCGTGCGGCCGCGGCGCGTGCTCGCCAGCACCGGGCGCGAGGTGGCCTCCATCATGTCGGCGGCCAGCAGCACGTCGGCCGCGCCCCAGGGAATGCGCGCGCCGTGCAGCTCGCAGGCGCGCCGCGCGATGCGGATGTGCGACTGCACGCCGCCGTTCTTCTGCGCCATGCCGGTCATGTCCAGCACCGACACGGCCAGGCCATCCAGGTGCGCCGCCATGCCCAGCAGCGCGCCGACGGTGATCACGCCGGTGCCGCCGATGCCGGTGACCAGCAGGTTGTAGGGCGTGTGCAGCGGCGCCTTGCGCGGCGGCGGCAGCGCGTCGAGTTCGGCCCGCCAGGCGGACGCGGACTTTCCCTTCTTCAGCGCCGCGCCGCGCACCGAGACGAAGCTGGGGCAGAAGCCGTTGGCGCAGCTGTAGTCCTTGTTGCAGGCCGACTGGTCGATGGCGCGCTTGCGCCCGAGCGGCGTTTCCAGCGGCACCAGCGACACGCAGTTGGACGCCTCGCCGCAGTCGCCGCAGCCCTCGCACACCTCCTCGTTGATCACCAGGCGGCGCTGCGGATCGGGGAAGCCGCCGCGCTTGCGGCGCCGGCGTTTCTCCGCCGCGCAGGTCTGCACGTAGACCAGCGCGGTGCAGCCCGGCATGGCGCGCAGCTCGCGCTGCACGGCGTCCAGCTCAGCCCGGTCGTGGACCGGGAGGTCGTTCGGCAGGCCCAGGTCGGCGCGGCCGGCGTCCAGCTCCTGCGCCACCACCGCGACGTGCCGCACGCCCTCGGCGCGCAGCTGGGCCACCAGCATGCCGACGGTGAGCGGGCCGTCCACCGGCTGGCCGCCGGTCATGGCGACGGCGTCGTTGAACAGCAGCTTGTAGGTGACGTTCACGCCGGCGGCGACCGAGGCGCGGACCGCCAGGATGGCCGAATGGAAATAGGTGCCTTCGCCCAGGTTGACGAAGCTGTGCGGCGTGTCGGTGAACGGCGCCATGCCGATCCAGTTGGCGCCCTCGGTGCCCATCACCGAGAAGGTGCGGGTGTGTTCCGGGTACACCGACAGCGCCATGTAGTGGCAGCCCACGCCGGCCAGCGCCATGCTGCCGTCGGGCAGGCGGGTGGAGGTGTTGTGCGGGCAGCCGCTGCAGAAATACGGCTGGCGCACGGCGGTTCCGTGGGCCTGGTCCACCTGCCGTGTTTTCGCGTCGAGGAAGTCCAGGTGCTGCCCCAGGGCGGGAATCTGCGCGTACGCGTCCAGCCAGTTCGCGAGAAAGCGGGCGACCTGCGCCACGTCCAGGTCCGACGCGGCGGACAGCGGCACCGGCTGCGCGCCCGCATGCAACTTGCCGACAATGCGCGGCCGCGCATCCGTTGGCGCGTCGTGGAACATGGCGCGCAGCTGCTCTTCGATGATTGGGGACTTCTCTTCCACCACGGCGACATCTTCCAGCCCTTCGCAGAAGGCCTGCATGTCGGCCGGATGCAGCGGCCACGGGGCCGTCACCTTCATCAGCCGGATGCCCAGGCTGACCAGGTGCCGCTCGGTGACGCCGAGGTCGGCCAGCGCCTGCAGCACGTCTTCATAGGCCTTGCCGGAGGCGGCGATGCCGAGCCGGTCACGGTCGCTGCGCGCGGTCACGCGGTTCAGCTTGTTCAGCCGCACATACTCCTGGAACAGCGGCAGGCGGTGCCGCAGCAGGCGTTCCTCCTGCTGCCAGCGGTCGTCCACCGCGCGGATGCCCAGCGGCTGCGCGTCCTGCGGCGCCTCGGGCAGCACGGCCCGCACGCGCTGCGCATCGACGTCGACCACGCCGGTGGTTTCCACCGTGTCCGCCAGCGCCTTCAGGCCGATGTAGAGGCCGGTACAGCGCGACGCTTCCCAGGCATGCGTGCACAGGTCCAGCACGTCCTGCAGATTCGCCGGCAGCAGCATGGGCATGTGCCAGGCGCGCAGCACCCCGTCGCTCTGGTGGTTGGTCGTGGTGGACACGCCGCCGTGGTCGTCGCCGCACAGCACCACCACGCCGCCGCGCGGCGCGCTGCCGGCCAGGTTGGCGTGGCGGAACACGTCGCCCGCGCGGTCCACGCCTGGGCCCTTGGCGTACCAGAGCGAGAACACGCCTTCCACCTGTGCCCCCGGCAGCAGGCCCAGCTGCTGCGTGCCGGCGCAGGCGCCGGCCGCCAGTTCCTCGTTCACGCCGGGGCGGAACACGATGCGCGCCAGCTCCAGCAGCGCCTTGTTCTTCCACAGCTCCTTGTCCAGGCCGCCCAGCGGCGAGCCGCGGTAGCCGCTGACGAAGCCGCCGGTGCGCCAGCCCCGCGCGGCGTCGCGTTGCGCCTGGTTCAGCAGGGCGCGCACCAGCACCTGCATGCCGCTCAGGAAGTGATGGCCCGCGGGCGCCAGGTACTTGTCTTCCAGCGCGACCGGGCGCGGCGCGCCGGCGGTGCGGGAGTGCGTTTCTTGGGACATGCGAGGCACTCTAGGCGGCGGCGCGCGAAGCCGATTGCATAAAAGTGGCGCGTGCGTGCGCGAGCACGGTGCCCAGCATTTCCGTGCAAGCCCGCGCGGGCGCGAATTCCTAGACTGGCGCAAGTTTTATTGACCGGGACACCCGCATCCGATGGCCGATTACCGCGCGACGCTGAACCTGCCGGAGAGCGTGTTTCCGATGAAGGGCGACCTGCCGCGGCGCGAGCCGCAGTGGGTGGCGCAATGGCTGGAGCAGGGCACCTACCGGCGCATCCGCACCGCCTGCGAGGGCCGCCCGCTGTTCGTGTTCCACGACGGGCCGCCGTACGCCAACGGCGACATCCACATCGGCCACGCCGTCAACAAGATCCTGAAGGACACGGTGGTCAAGAGCCGCACCATGGCCGGCTACGACGCGGCTTTCGTGCCGGGCTGGGACTGCCACGGCATGCCGATCGAGCACCGCGTGGAGAAGGAGCACGGCCGTGGACTGCCGCCGGCACAGGCGCGCAAGCTGTGCCGTGCCTACGCGGGCTCGCAGGTGGCGCAGCAGATGCGCGACTTCCAGCGCCTGGGCATCCTGGCCGACTGGGACCATCCCTACCGCACCATGGACTTCCGCACCGAGGCGGAGGAAGTGCGCGCGCTCGGCGAGGTGCTGCGCGGCGGCCTGCTGTACCGCGGGCTGAAGCCGGTGAACTGGTGCTGCGAGTGCGCTTCCGCCCTGGCCGAAGCCGAGGTGGAATACGCCGACATCCGCTCGCCCACCGTCGACGTCGCCTTCCCGGTGCTGGACTGCGCGGGCATGGCCAAGGCCTTCGGGCTGGACGCGCTGCCGGACAAGCCCTGCGGCGTGGCGATCTGGACCACCACGGTGTGGACCATTCCCGGCAACGTGGCGGTGGCGGCGAACCCGGATGCCGACTACGGCCTGTACGACGCCGGCGACCGCCTGCTGCTGCTGGCCGTGCCGCTGGCGCAGGCCTGCCTGGCCAAGTACGGGCGCGAGGGCACGCTGCTCGCCACCGCGCGCGGCACCGCGTTCGACCGGCTGCGGCTGAAGCACCCCATCTACGAACGCGAGTCGCTGATGATCGTGAGCGGCCACGTCACGCTGGATGCCGGCACGGGCCTGGTGCACATCACGCCCGGCCACGGCGTGGAGGACTTCCAGGCGGCGCGGCCGTACGGCCTGCAGGTGCGCAACCCGATCGACAACCACGGCAGCTTCCTGCCCGACACCGAGGGTGTGGGCGGCCTGCCGCTGGCGCAGGCGGTGGAGCGCATCCCCGAGCTGCTGCGCGAGGCCGGCACGCTGCTGCACCACGGCAGCATCGTGCACAGCTACCCGACCTGCTGGCGCCACCGCGTGCCCATCATCTTCCGCGCGACCTGGCAGTGGTTCATCGCCATGGACTGGCCGGCGCAAGGTCAGCGGCTCAGCCTGCGCGAGCTCGCCTTGCGAGGCACCAAGGAGACGCGCTTCTACCCGGAGTGGGGCCGCTCGCGCCTGACGGCCATGGTGCAGAACCGGCCCGACTGGTGCGTGTCGCGCCAGCGCACCTGGGGCGTGCCGATCCCGTTCTTCCTGGAGCGCACCACGGGCGAGCTGCATCCGCGCACCGACGAACTGATCGAGGAAGTGGCGCGCCGCATCGAGCGGGACGGCATCGACGCCTGGTTCGACCTGGCGTGCGAAGACCTGGGCGTGGACTCCGCGCAGTACGAGAAATCCGGCGACACGCTGGACGTGTGGTTCGACTCCGGCTCGGTGCACCGCACCGTGTACCGCGCCCCCGGCGTGCGGCCCGCCTGGCCGGCCGACCTGTACCTGGAAGGCTCGGACCAGCACCGCGGCTGGTTCGGCTCGTCGCTCATGACCGGCTGCGCGCTGGATGGCCGCCCGCCCTACCGCGCGCTGCTGACGCACGGCTTCGTCACCGACGGCGACGGCCGCAAGATGAGCAAGTCGCGCGGCAACGTGGTGGCGCCGCAGACCGTGTGCGAGACCATGGGCGCCGACGTGCTGCGGCTGTGGGTGTGCAGCACCGACTACTCGGCCGAGATGTCGGTGTCGCCCACCATCCTGCAGCGCACGGTGGAAGCCTACCGGCGCATCCGCAACACGCTGCGCTTTTTGCTGTCGAACGTGGCGGACTTCGACGCGGCGACGCAGGCGGTGCCGTGGGAGGCGATGGTCGAACTCGACCGCGCCGCGCTGGCGCGCTTCGAGCAGGCACACCGCCATTGCGCCCAGGCCTACGAGCGCTTCGATTTCCTGGCAGTGTCGCAGCGGCTGCAGGCGTATTGCTCGGAGGAACTGGGCGCGTTCTACCTCGACGTGCTGAAGGACCGGCTCTACACGGCACGCGCCGATGTGCCGTCGCGCCGCTCGGCGCAGACGGCGCTGCACCGCATCGCGCAGGAGATGCTCAAGCTGCTGGCGCCGATCCTCAGCTTCACCGCGCAGGAAGCCTGGCAGGTGCTGCGCGGCGACGCGGATGCGCTGGTGTTCGTCGAGACCTGGGGCGACGGCCTCGGGTTGCCGAAGGACGAAGCCGCGCGCCTCGCCGCCAAATGGGAGCGCATCGTGCAGCTGCGCAAGCAGGTCAACGAGCAGTTGGAAACCGTGCGGCAGACCGGCGCCATCGGCGCGCCATTGTCGGCGCGCATCGTGCTGCATGCGGCGGCGGACGACATGGTGGTCCTGCGCTCGCTGGAGGGCGAGCTGCGCTACGCCTTCCAGGTCTCGGCCGCGGAGCTGGTGCAAGCGCCGGATGGCGTGACACGCGTGGAGGTGCTGCCCGCCGGGGGCGTGAAATGCCCGCGCTGCTGGCACTACCACGCGGCGCCCGCGCAGCCCGCCGCCGACGCTTTGTGCGCGCGCTGCGACGGCAACCTGCATGGCGCGGGCGAGGTCCGGCAATGGGTGTGAGCGCGGCGGCCGCGCCGGGCGAGGACCTGCCGGCCGACGCGCTGCTGCGCTGCGCGCGCATGCTGAGCGCCTGGGCCGGCGTGCGGCCGAACTGCCCGACGTCGGACGCCGTGCTGCTGCTGATCGGGCGTGCCGAGCGCACGACGGCCGGCAAGCTCGCGGCAACGCTGGCGATCGACCTGGGCCACATGAGCCGCATCGTGCGTGCGCTGCAGGACGATGGGCTTGTGCGGCGCGAGCGGTCCCCGCTGGACGCGCGGGCCTGGTGGCTCAGCCTGACGGCCGAAGGCCGGGCGACGTGCGACCAGCTGGAGTGCGCCGGGCGCGAGCAGGCGCGGCGCTCGCTGCGGCAGTTGCCGCGCAGCGAAGCCGTGCTGCTGGCGGCGGCGCTGGTGCGGCTGGGGGCGCAGTAGCCGCGCGTGCCGGCCGCTGGACGGGTCTCGGCATTCCGGCGCCGGAAAATCAGCTTTCTGCCGATGGACGCGAACCGTCCCTCCGTGGCACTTTGCTTGCATTCCATCTCCACCGGTGCCCGCGATGCCCCGCTCCCAAGCCCCCGCGCGTTCCCGCAGCTGGCAGCAGCCCGCCGCCGGCCAGCCGGACACCGCGCGCGAGAGCGCGAGCTCGCCCCTGGACAACAGCCCGCGCCTGGCGGCCCAGCGCCGGCAGATCCAGTCCCTGTTCGGGCCGATGGCGCCGGGGGACGCCGCGGGCGCGCCGGCCGCCGCGGGCGGGGTGCTGCAAGGCTTCTTCGAGCTGCTGCCCGGCCAGAGGACCAACGACGAGGACCAGTTCGTGGAGGGTGCCGAACAGCCCGTGAAGGAGGCGCAGGTCTGGGGAATGCTCAAGCCCGCGGTGGAAGCCGCCTGGAAGCTGCTGCCCGGGCACCACTTCAACGAGGCGCTGGTCGACCAGATCCGCGGCAAGCTGCTGGCCTTCGCGTTCTCCAAGAAGCGCGCCACGGTGGAGGAAGCGGCCCAGCTGCTGGAGGCGGAGTCCGTCAGGCGCATCCTTGCCGCCGAGGCGCGCGAGGCCGAACTCGCGGAATCCCGCAAGCCGCTGGAGGACAGGGCCAGCCCCGCCGGCGTGGGCGGCACGCTGAACACGACGCCGGCCCTGGCCGGCAAGGACAAGCACAGCACCGCCAGCTACACGCGCACGACGCCGGGCGTGGGTTCGGCGGAAGCCACCGTGACGACCGAGAGCTTCTCCTCCGACGACTACACCAAGGGCCCGGCGAAGCGCAGGCGCGCCGAGAAGCCGGCCACCACGCCCGCCGGCACCAAGCAGGCCTGGACGAAAAAGCAGGTCGACGCCAGCATCACTGCGTGGGCCTGCGATGCGCCGCTGGCGCGCCACCTGGCCCGCACGGTCTGGCCGCTGCTGGCGAACACGGAGGAAGGCCGCAAGTGGGAGCTGAAGTTCCGCGAAATCGACCGCCTGATCGCCTACCGGGACGCCGAAGGGCAGAGCCGCAGCATCGAGATCTGGAAGAAAGCCCCCAAGGAGAAGGTGCGCTCGCTCGACCGGCACGCCTACAACAAGGAGGCCCGGCAGGAACTCAAGAAGGCCCTGCTCGCAGGCACCAAGCACCCGGCCGACCAGCAGGAGGTGCTGTTCTATGACACCCTGCTGCGAAGGGACGTCGACGAGGCGCTGCTGGCGGACGGCGCGGCCTTCGCGCTGAAGCCGGCGTACATGGCGGCCGGCGAGGGCGGGCTGTCGATGATCCTCACGCACTGGCGTCCCATCCTCTTCTTCGACTGGATCCTGGCCGAGGACGTGCTGAACAACGCTTCCTGATGACTCGGGCGCGTCGCGGCGAGCGGGTATCCTCGTGCCATCGTTCCTGTATTTCTTCCCCTGATGCGCTGCGAAGACATTGCCTGCGACCCCGACTTCCGCCACCTCTCGACCCTGCCCGGCATCGCGGTGGACCTGCGCTACGCCGGCGTGAACAATTTCGTGGGACGCGACCTCTACGGTTCGCTGGACTGCGCCTGGCTGCACCAGCTGGCCGCCTCCGGGCTGGAGCGCGCGGCCACGCTGCTCGCGCGCGAGGCGCCGGGCCACCGCCTGCTGGTGCTGGACGCGCTGCGGCCGCACCGCGTGCAGCTGCAGCTGTGGGACCACCTCGAGGGCACCGACCTGCGCCAGTACGTGGCCGACCCGGCGCGCGGCTCCATCCACTCGTTCGGCATGGCGCTGGACGCGACGCTGCTCGACCCCCAGGGCCGCGAGCTGGACATGGGCAGCGGCTTCGACGAGATGACCGAACTCTCGCACCCGCGGCTGGAAGCGCGGCACCTGGCGACTGGCGCGCTGAAGGCGGCCCAGCAGCGCAACCGCGAACTGCTGCGCCGCGTGTTGGGCGCCGGCGGCTTCAACGGCATCGACAACGAGTGGTGGCACTTCGACATGCTGGACCGCCAGCATGTGCGGCAGCACTTCACCCGGGTGGAGTGATCAGCATCGCCCGCCCCACCGACTCCGCCACCTCGATGCCGTCGACGCCGGCGGACATGATGCCGCCGGCATAGCCTGCGCCTTCGCCCGCCGGGTACAGGCCGCGCACGTTCAGGCTTTGGTGCCCCTTGCCGCGCGTGATGCGCAGCGGCGACGAGGTGCGCGTCTCCACGCCGGTCAGCACCGCGTCGGGCATGGAGAAGCCGGGGATCTGCCGCTCGAACGCGGGCAGCGCTTCGCGGATCGCGTCGAGCACATAGGCCGGCAGGCTCTCGCGGCCGGGCTCGGCCAGGTCGGTCAGGTGCACGCCCGGCTTGTACGAGGGCAGCACGCTGCCCAGCTGCGCGCTGCGCTGGCGGCGGATGAAGTCGCCCACCAGCTGCCCGGGCGCGCGGTAGCCGCCTTCGCCCAGTTCGTAGGCGCGCGATTCCCAGAAGCGCTGGAAGGCCATGCCGTCCAGCGGGTTCACCGGCCCGTCCGCGGCGCCGTCCTGCCGGTAGTCCTGCGGGCTGATGCCCACTACGATGCCGGCGTTGGCGTTGCGCTCGTTGCGCGAATACTGGCTCATGCCGTTGGTGACCACGCGGCCTTCCTCGGAGGTGGCCGCCACCACCGTGCCGCCCGGGCACATGCAGAAGCTGTAGACGCTGCGGCCGTTGCCGGCGTGGTGCACGATCTTGTAGTCGGCCGCGCCCAGGATCGGGTTGCCGGCGTTCGGCCCGAAGCGCGCGCGGTCGATCACGCCTTGCGGATGCTCGATGCGAAAGCCGATGGAGAACGGCTTCGCCTCCATGTAGACGCCTCGCGCGTGCAGCATGGCGAAGGTGTCGCGCGCGCTGTGGCCGAGCGCCAGCACCACGTGGTCGGCGCGCAGTTCCTCGCCCGAGGCGAGCGTCACGCCGCGCATGCGAAGCGCGTCGCCTTCGCGCTCCAGCAGCACGTCGGTGAGCTGCTGGCCGAAGCGGACCTCGCCGCCCAGCCGCTCGATCTCGGCGCGCATCTTCACCACCATGCTCACCAGCCGGAAAGTGCCGATGTGCGGCTTGCTGACGTACAGGATTTCCTCGGGCGCGCCGGCCTTGACGAATTCGGTGAGCACCTTGCGCATCAGGTGGCGCGGGTCGCTGATCTGGCTCCACAGCTTGCCGTCGCTGAAGGTGCC
>JAZKIV010000082.1:0-11764 GCA_040384685.1 Pseudomonadota bacterium
CCACGCCCTTGCCCTGCTGCAGCGCCAGGAAGGCCTGCTGCGTGGTCTCGAAGGTGACCACGTCCACGTTGGGCACCGCCTTGCGGACGTTCGGCTCCTGCGTGCCGCCCTTGACCGTCAGCACCCGCTTGCCGGCCAGCTCGGGCACGTCCTTGATGCCGCTGGAATTCTTCACCATCACCTTCTGGCCGGTGACGAAGGTGGTCAGCGAGAAGTCGATCTGCGCCTCGCGCTCCTTGTTGTGGGTGAGCGATGCGGCCAGCAGGTCGACGCGGCCCTGCTGCAGCTCGGGGATGCGCGCAGCCACGGCCAGCTGCTTGATCACCAGCTTCACGCCGATCTTGCGGGCAATGGCGTTGGCCAGGTCGACTTCGTAGCCGACGACTTCGCGCGTCTTCGGGTCGACGAAGCTGTTGGGCTCGTCGGTGCCGAGCACGCCGACCACGATCTCGCCCTTCTTGCGGATGTCGTCGAGCTGGTCGGCATGGGCGGTGGGGGCGAGGACCGCGGCGGCGAACGCGGCGGCGGCGAGGATGCGGGTGTTCATGTTTCTTCGGCTCATGGGAATGTCGAGGTTGGCGAATGTAGCCAGCGTGCGCCGCGCGGCAAACGACAGACTTCCGATAAGCACATCCGCATAAGCATCAAGCCAAAGATTCGTTTGCGCGCGGCGCGGCCGTCCCTACATTCCCGCTCACGCAGGAACAGAAAAACCATGGCCGCCGTTCTCCAGGACCTTCCCCCAGGCATTCCCGCCGCGCAGCGCTTCGACGTGCGGCCCTTCGACGCGCCGCTGGGCGCCGAGCTCGTCGGCATCGACCTGCGCGCGCCGCTCAACGACATCGGTTTCGCGCGCGTGCACCGCGCCTTCCTCGACCACCACGTGCTGGCGTTCCGCGGCCAGCGCATCGACCCGGCGCAGCAGGTCGCCTTCACGCGCCGCTTCGGCACGCCGCAGCGGCACGTGCTGCACCAGTTCGCGCTGAAGGACCATCCCGAGGTGCTGGTCGTTTCCAACATCAAGGAGAACGGCCAGCCCATCGGCCTGGGCGACGCCGGCCACTTCTGGCATTCGGACCTGTCGTACAAGGAGCGGCCCAGCCTGGGCTCGCTGCTGCACGCGCAGGAACTGCCGGCTGAAGGCGGCGACACGCTGTTCGCCAACATGCACCTGGCGTACGACACCCTGCCCGCGCACCTGAAACAGGCGATCGAAGGCAGGCAGGCCGAGCACACCTACCTGGCGCGCTACGAGGAGCTGCGCGGCCGCAGCCCATGGCGGCCCAGGCTCACGCAGGCGCAGATCGACGAGGTGCGTCCGGTACACCAACCGGTGGTGCGCACGCACCCGGAGACCGGGCGCAAGGCCCTGTTCGTCAGCGAGCACTTCACCACCCGCATCCTCGGCATTCCGGAAGACGAGAGCCGCGCCTTGCTGGCCGAGCTGTTCGCCCACAGCACCCGCCCCGAGCACGTGTACCGCCACCGCTGGCAGGAGCGCGACCTGGTGATGTGGGACAACCGCAGCCTGCTGCACCTGGCCGCGGGCTGCCCGGAAGACCAGCGGCGCAGGCTCTACCGCACCACCATCGAAGGCGACGTGCCGGCCTGAGCGCTCACCACGACACGCGCACGAGCGCGGCCCAGGGGCCGTTGCCGAGGTAGAAGTCGGCCGGCTGCGCCAGGCTCAGCACATCGCTCATCATGTCCTGCGAAGGGAAGTCCATCTCCATGTTGTCCCCCGTGGCGATGGTGTAGCACCAGGGCTCCCCGCTGATGCTGGTGGTCCAGGCGGCGTACGACGGCGTCTTCATCCAGCGGTCGCCGCGCAGGTGGGAGAAGCTGGTCTGCTCGTAGTAGATGGTGTAGGCGGCCGGAATGACCGTGGCGTAGAACTGCACGCGGTTGCCGTCCTGCGTGGCGGCGGCCATGTCGGCCGCCACGTTGTCGGTGGAACTGCTAGGCGCGGGCCAGGCCCAGCCCTGCTGCGCCAGCGTGGCCACCATGCCGGCCTTGACGAAGTCGCCGGCGATCTGGTTTTGCCCCAGCACGTTGAGCTTGTACTGCGACACGTTGCCGAACGCCGCATCGACCACGCTTTGCACATTGCCGTAGTCCATCTGCTGCGACGAGGGCTGGTCCTGCAGCAGCACGGACGGCAGCAGCGGCACCAGCAGTGCCAGGCCGGTGCCGAGCGCCGGGTTCTGCGTGGACAGCGCCGGGCAGGCGGCGGGAATTGACGCCACCAGGTTGGGCAGCGAGAAGCTCACCTGCGGCGCACCGCTGGACGGCGGCGCCACCTCGGTGATCACGTGGCTCAGGTCCGCATCCATCTGCGTGCCGATCGCCGCGGCCAGCGTGATCAGGTTGCCGTAGAGGCCGTAGACCGCCGCCAGGTTCTGCAGCTCGTTCAGCAGCGTCTGCCGGACGGCGTTCCACAGCGACAGGTCGAGCGGCCATTGCCACGGCGGGTTCGCCGGCGGCGGCACCGGCGGCATGTCCATGGCCTGGATCTGGCTGATCCACGCCTGCACCTGCTGGACCAGGTTGGTGGTGGTGTACTGCGAGCGCAGGTCGCCGCCCTGCTGCCAGCCCAGCAGCTGGTTGCTGAGGGTGGTGTACATCTGCTCCTCCACCGAGCCGGGCGCAAACGGGGGATAGCCGGTCTGCGGCGCCGCGGCGATGAGCGGCAGTCCCCAGCCCGGCAGCATGCCCTGGCTGCCCTGCCAGCAGCAGTTCACGGCGTTGTCGCCGTCGAAGACCAGCAGGCCGTAATAGCTGCTCCCGCCCGTGGCCTGCGCCAGCAGCTGCTGCTGCCCGCCGGCCGGCCCGGCGACCACCGTGTACTGGTCGCTCGAGCACTGCCACGCGGACGCGCCGCCGATGCCGGGATACGAGCTGCCCTGCTGCAGCCACTGGCCCGCCAGCTGCTCGCCGTCCCACAGCACGCAGCCGATCGAGCCCGACTGCGCGAACAGCACCATGGGCACGTCGGCCTGCAGCGCTGCCGCCATCAGCACGGTGCTGCCGTCGAGCGGAATGGCGACGCCGCCCGCATCCTGCGGGATGGTATTGGACGCGATCCACAGCAGCTGCAGCTGCGCCGAATCCGGATCCCACTGCGCCAGGCCGGCCATCAGCGTGGTGGGGTTGAACAGCACCAGCGACTCCTGGTAGACCGATTCGCCGACCTGCAGCGGCGCCGCCGCGTGCTGGTCGTTGGCCTGCAGCGGCCACGATTGCGTGTCGTCGGCGCTCCAGAGGTTCAGCGCGGTGGACCAGACCAGCGACAGCGCGTTCGTTGCGGCGTCCCACTGCGCGACGCCCATCGCGTCGCTGCGCGACAGCACGATGGACTGCACGCCCTGGCCCACCATGTCCGTGGCCAGCGATGCGTCGCCGGGCAGGATGACCCAGCTGGCGCCGCCGCCGGCGCCGGCAATCTGCGTGCCGCTCCAGATGGATTGCAGCGCGCTGCCGCTCCATCCGAGCACCGCCATGCCGTTCGGATTCCAGGCGAACAGGGCATCCTGGCCGCCGGTGTAGCCCGCGCCCAGGCAGGCGGGCAGGTAGCCGTCGCCCTGCTGCGGCGTCCAGCTGGCGGCGCCGCCCGTGCCGGACGCGCAGCTGTCGCTCCACAGCACGTACAGCGCGCTGCCGGCCCACTTGAACACGCCCAGCATGCCGTTCTGGGCGGCGACGATCTCCTGCACGCCGTCGCCGTCCACGTCGGCCGCGACGTACTGGTCCGTGCCCGACACCGTCCATTGCACGGTGCCGCCGATGCCGCCCAGCGACTCGGGCATGGGCGGGATGGTGCCGGTGGAATTCCAGATCAGCACCGGCAGGTTGGCGCCGTTCCCCGCCGGCTGCCACTGCGGGCTGATCGCGTCCCAGCCGCACATCTGCACCAGCCCCAGCACGCCCTGGTCCGCCGTCTGCACCAGCATGCAGGGCGACAGGCGGCCCACGTCCACGTCCGGCAGCACGATGTCCAGCGGCGCGTCGAGCGGCCAGGAGACGGTGGCGGGCAGGTCCTGGAAGTCGGAGGTGGCGAAGCTGGTGGCGGTGGTCGACACGGCGGCGGTGCCGGACGCAGCGGCGCGAGACCGCAAGCGGGGCCGCGGCGGTGGGTTTCTCATGTGGGGCTCCCCCGGTGTTGACTCGGCCGCGACCTTAAGGGCGGGCGGCCGATGGTGTCAACACGGGTGGTAGACGCTGCGCGACCGGGCGCCCGCTAGCAATCGATCTTGCGGATATTGACCTCCGCGTACACCTCGTTGTCGCCGAAGCTGCAGGGAGTGCCGGTGATCCCGCCGTACTGCTGCAGCTCGATCGCCGAAGGGACGCCGAGGACCGCGATCGTGTGCACGTGGGTCCACGGGCCTCCCGGTGCACCGTTGGGTGCGTTGTTCGGGCCCTTGCCGAGATATTGGCCCGCCGTCGCGTCGTAGATGGCTGCCCGGGCGAAGCCCGACACGCTTTTGGAAAGGGTTGCCGTGATGTCGTAGATGCCCGGCAGCAGCAGCACCTGGTTGGCCGCCAGGGATGCGCCCGGAATCATGTTGTGGGTCACGGTGTTGAGCGGGTACTGGGAATAGATCCCGGGCGTGATGCCCGCGCCGGCCGTGCCGTTGGGCTCTTCGTAGGTAATGCGCATGTACATGTGTCTCTCCCTGTCGGTTGGTGCTCGTTGCTTGCCTTGCAGAGCTTGGGCCGAGGGGAAAGCGCGGTCAAGTGACGGATTTCAGCCGTTTGAGCCAGCGTGTCATGTGGCTCTGGTGCGCGAAGCCGGCGGCGGCGGCCGCTTGCGCGGCGGGGAGCTCGCCGCGCGCCAGCAGCTCCCGCGCGAATTCGGCCCGGCGAGTCACCACGTAACGGTGGTGCACCGGGACGCCGAGCGCCGCCTTGAACTGCCGCTGCAGGCGCGCCCGGCTCATGCCGGCCACACGGGCCAGCGCATCGACACCCAGCGGGCTGTCCAGGTGCAGGGCGATGTGCTCCAGCACCGGCTGCAGTTCGGGCGTGGCGAAGCGGCCGTGGCGCTGGCCTCGGCGGCGCGCCGCGCCAGTTCGGCCGGAATGCGCCAGGGTGGCGCAGGCAGCGTGTGCGCCGAAGCCGCCTGGCATGTGCGCGGGAATCCAGTCGATGTCGCCGCGCACCCGCGTGAACGGCCGGCCGCTGTGCGAACAGAAGGTCGGCGTGCTGGCAGGTGCAGCGCGAGCCGGTGCTGCGCGACGGGCGCGTGTCGATCTTCACGCTGCAGGTGCTGCCCGCGCTGCTGGCCGGCGAGGCGGCGCGCTACACCGGCCAGCCGGACGCGGCGCACAGCCGGACCTATGTGGGCGACGTCGCGCGCACGCTGGTGGCCGTGGCCGGCCGCGACGACACCTGGGGCCGCGCCTGGCACGTGCCTTCGCGCGACCTGTCGGTGCACGAATTGGCGAACGTGGCGGCGCGGCTGGCGGGCCGCCCGGAACCGGTGCTGGCCGGCCTGGACTTCCAGCAGCTGCTGGCGTTCGCCGCCTCCGGCTCGATGCTGCGCGAGCTGTTCGAGATGCGCTACATGTTCTACGAACAGCGCCTGCTGGATGCGCGCCGCACCACGCAGCAGCTGGGCATCGCGCCCGCACCGCTGGAAGAGGCAGTGGGCGACATGCTGTCCTGAGGGCGGGCGCCGGCCGGCGCGCCGCGCGGGTGTGCTGAAATAGGAGTGCCGCAGGCTTCCTCTTTCCTCCTACTTCCAAGCACATGACGAACGAGAACTTCCGTGCCGCCCGCGACCTGCTGTTCGCGCTGCGCGACGACCACGCGGGCGCCGTCCGCGACTTCCGCTGGCCGAAGCTGGACCATTTCAACTGGGCGCTCGACCATTTCGACAGCATGGCCCAGGGCAACGACGCGCCGGCCCTGTGGATCGCCGAAGCCGACGGGACCGAGTACCGCGCGAGCTTCGCGCAGCTGGCGCGGCGGTCGGCACAGGTCGCCAACTGGCTGCGTTCGGCCGGCGTGCGCCGCGGCGACCGCATCCTGCTGATGCTGGGCAACGAGCCCGCGCTGTGGGACACCATGCTGGCGGCGATGAAGCTGGGCGCGGTGGTGATTCCCGCAACCTCGCTGCTCACGCCCGACGACCTGGCCGACCGCCTGGAGCGCGGCCAGGTGCGCCACGTGGTGACCAGCACGGCGCAAACGCCCAAGTTCGCGCAGCTGGCCGGCGGCTACACGCGCATCTGCGTCGGCGCGGCACCCGAAGGCTGGCTGTCTTACGGCGATGCCGATGCGGCGCCCACCGACTTCACGCCCGACGGCCCGACCCGCGCCACCGATCCGCTGCTGCTGTACTTCACCTCCGGCACCACCTCCAAGCCCAAGCTGGTGCTGCACACGCACGAGAGCTACCCGGTCGGCCACCTGTCCACCATGTACTGGCTGGGGCTGCGCCCGGGCGACGTGCACCTGAACATCTCCTCGCCCGGCTGGGCCAAGCACGCCTGGAGCTGCCTGTTCGCACCCTGGAACGCCGGCGCCTGCGTGTTCATCCACAACACGCCGCGCTTCTCGGCGCCGGCGCTGCTGGAAACCCTGGCGCGCTGCCGCGTGACCAGCCTGTGCGCGCCGCCGACGGTGTGGCGCCTGCTGATCCAGGAAGACCTGGCCGCCTGGAAACCGAAGCTGGCGCTGAACTCGGTGGTGGGCGCGGGCGAGCCGCTCAACCCCGAAATCATCGAGCAGGTGCAGTCGGCCTGGGGCCTGCGCCTGCGCGACGGCTATGGGCAGACCGAGACCACGGCGCAGGTCGGCAACTCGCCCGGCCTGCCGGTGAAAGCGGGCTCGATGGGCCTGCCGCTGCCCGGCTACCGCATCGCGCTGATCGACGCGGACGGACACGAGGCCGACGAAGGCGAAGTCTGCATCGACCTACGCGAACGCCCCACCGGCCTGATGGTCGGCTACCAGGACAGCGACGAGAAGACCGCCGAAGCCATGCGCGACGGCTACTACCACACGGGCGACACGGCGGCGCGCGACGCCGACGGCTACCTGACCTTCGTCGGCCGCGCCGACGACGTGTTCAAGGCGTCGGACTACCGCATCAGCCCGTTCGAGCTGGAAAGCGCGCTGATCGAGCACGAGGCGGTGGCCGAGGTGGCCGTGGTGCCCAGTCCCGACCCGGTGCGCCTGGCCGTGCCCAAGGCCTACCTGCTGCTCGCGCCCGGGCGCAAGGGCGACGCCGCGCTGGCCGAGGACATCCTGGCTTTTGCACGGCGCCAGCTGGCGCCCTACAAGCGGGTGCGCCGCATCGAGTTCGTCGACGAACTGCCCAAGACCATCTCCGGCAAGATCCGCCGCGTGCAGCTGCGCGCCCAGGAGGCCACGCGGTTTGCGGCGGGTGAACGGGGTGAGGCGGAATACCGCGAAGAGGATTTCCCGAGCCTGCGCCAGCAGGGGTAGTTCGAGCGCGCCTTCGAACGTGGAAGAAGGCCGGCGCCTGCTCATGGAGTCATGTGCCCGCTGAGTCCGATACGGTGATGTGGTCGGGCGGCAGCCCTCGGCGCCAGCGGTCGGCCATCGCCACATAGGCAGCTTCGATATGCCTCGCGAATCGTGGCGTGTCGAACAGCGGAAGGTCGCACCGGTCCGTGCGCGGCTGCAGGCGATGCCGAAGTTCGCTCAATCGGTGAGGAGACGCCGCCAAGGCCTTTGCCGCCTCTTCATATTCGCTCACGCCGTGGGTCACAAGCTCAGGGAGGCCCACAGCGTTGAGAAGGCTCGCACAGACGCGGGAGGCAAACGTTGGCCCCGCCATTGTCAAGACTGGCAGGCCTGCCCAGAGAGCATCACTGCAGGTGGTGTGCGCACCGTAGTGGAAGGTGTCGAGGAAGAGGTCCGCGTGAACATGGCGCGCCAGATGCTGCGGCAAAGCCATGGGCTGCGCCCAGACGATCCGGCTCGGGTCGACGCCGCGCAAGCGCGCCTGCGCCTCCAGGGAAGCCTTCGCCTGCTCGTTGCCTTTGAGAAGCCACAGAATGCCGTGAGGGACGGACACGAGCAGGCGCATCCAGACATCGAAGACATCCGGGGTGATCTTGTAGTTGCTGTTGAAGCACGCGAAAACAAAAGCACCCGGCGCGAGGCCGAGACTTTCGCGGCTGGGAGCTGGCGAGCCAATGGCCTTCGTGTTGTCGTTCGGCTGGTAGGAGTCCGGCATGAGGACCACTTTTTCGGCGTAGTCCGCGTAGTCGTCAGGCGTGACAAGCGTTGGATCGGCAATGATGTAGTCGATGTACTCGCAGCCCATCGTGCCCGGGAATCCAAGGAAGTTGACCTGAACCGGTGCGGCGCGGCGCGCGAAGATGTTCGTGCGGTACCCCTGGGTAAATCCATGAAGGTCTATCGCGATGTCGATGCCCTGCGACCGCATCAGCATGGCGACTTCTTCGTCGGTCCGGTCGCTGACATCCGTGAAGTGGTCGAACGCCGAAGCGACCCGCTCGGTCATCTGGTCCGCGGAGGTCCCCAGGGAGAAGGCAAACCATTCGAATCTGCTGCGGTCATGGCATTCGAACAAGCGGACCATCAGCTGCGCGGTGGCATGGTTGCAGAAATCCGCCGAAACGTATGCAACCCGAATCCTCCTGTCTGCCTCAGGCCTTTCAAAGCTGGCGCCGCCATGCGCAGGGCAATGGTCTTGCGCGAAGGTACGTGCGCTGCGCAGCAAGGTCGAACGAGGCGCAGGGATCGCCATCAAGGAAAAGGGAACGGCGGCCCGTTCTCCCGCGTCCACCCGGTCGATGAGGTCCTGCGCAAGCAGCTCCCAATGTTCCCATTGGCAGACGTGCATCCTCATTTGAAGGACGTAGCCGCGTAGATAGTCCGTGTCCGGAGCCAATCTGGCGACCTCTTCAAAGGAAGCCAGCGCGTCGGCATGCCTGCGCAACGACATCAACGTCAATGCCTGGTCCATCCACGTCGTTGCGTCGTCCGGCTTGAGGGCGAGCGCACGGGCGTAGCTTTCCAGCGCTTGCGCGCCGCGGCCTGTCGCCGTGAGGGTGTTGCCGCGGCTGGCCCAGGCGCCGGCCAGCTGCGCATCGAGATCCAGCGCGCGCTCGTAGTACCGAAGCGCGTCACGATACCGTTGAAGTCCGCACAGGCTGTTGCCCAGATTGAAAAGCAATACCGGTGAGCGTCCGTTCTTGAGCTCCGCCCGCTGAAACGCGTCCAGCGCGAGCTTGTGGTCGTCGAGATGGGCGTAGGCGACCCCGAGTTCATGAAGCAGCTCGAAGTGCTCCCCCGCCAGGTCGACGGAGCGCTTGATGCACTGAGCAGCTTCGCGCGCCTCGCCGCGCTGCAGGTGCGCCTTCCCCAGATAGAAGAGCGCCTCGGCCGAACACCCCGGTAATTCGCAGGCTCGCAGCAGGAGTTGCTGGCACTCGTCGAATCGACCACGATTGCCGCAAATGTAGGCAAGAAGCTCATAGGCTTTCGAGACTGCCGGATCGCGCTGGACAATTTGGCGGAGGATCTCTTCAGCGCGGCGGATCTGGCCTGTCCTGAAGCATCGTTCCGCCTCGAACATCTGTTGTGTGATTGCTGGACGCATAAGGCTCTGTATGGCTTGGTGGGAAGGGGCGGCGTTGTCCCCCGGTTCATCACTGGATGCCAATGGATGAGATTGGCAGATTTTGGCTACAGAGCCTTGATTCAGCAAAGAAAAAGGCCACCCACTGGATTCAGTTGGGTGGCCTCAGTCAGAGAGATGGTGGAGCTGGCGGGATTTGAACCCGCGTCCGCAAGCCTTCTTCGTGCAGTTCTACATGCTTAGCGATCTGATTTGTGTCTCGCTGCCCCCGTCGCGCAGTCGCACGCTACGGAAGCCGCCAGCACCCTTGGATCTCGCCCGCCGCCAAGGTGCACGGTTGCGGGCCAGCCGATGTGGATTATCTTGCTGCCCTCAGCTTGCGCTTCGGACCCAGCCCATCGGCCTGCTGGTGCAAGACTCACCGGTGTTTAAGCGGCGAGGGCGAAACGTTCGTCGTTCGCAGTTGGTTTGTTTCAGCTGTTTTACGAGGTGACTGAACCTCGGCATGCCCTGCTGCGAGTCCGAACCCACGTCGAAACCAGTACAGCCCCAGGAAGGCGTAGTTTAGGCCATCCGCGCCGTTTGCAAGAGCGACAGCAGCTCGAGCGGGCTGGCGATGTGGGCATCGGCGCCCCACGTCGTGGTTTCCGCATTGCGGCCGAGGTAGCCGTAGCACGCCGCCACTGTCGGCATGCCGGCAGCGCGGCCCGCCTTCACGTCGCGCTCGTCGTCGCCCACATAGATGCAATGTTCGGGCAGGATTTCCAGGCGCCGCGCGGCTTCGAACAACGGTTCGGGGTGCGGCTTGGCGTACGGCGTGCTGTCGCCGCCCACGATGGTTCCGGCAGAGGCGAACAGCGGCATCTGCCGCGTGAGCGGACCGGTGAAGCGCATCGACTTGTTGGTGACCACGCCCCAGGCCATGCCCTGCGCGCACAGCGCGGCGATGAGCTCGGGCACGCCATCGAAGACCCGGGTCCGCTCTGCCATCGCGTTCTCGTAGATGGCGAAGAACTCCTCGCGCAGGGCGTCGTATTCCGGGTGCTCAGGCTCCATGCCGAAGGCAATGCCCAGCATGCCGCGCGCACCGGCGCCGGCCATGTGGCGGTAGGTATCGAGAGGCAGCGACGGCAGGCCGCGCGCCACGCGCATCTTGTCCGCGGCGGCGCCCAGGTCGGGGGCACTGTCGATCAGGGTGCCGTCCAGGTCGAACAGGACGGCTCGGGCTTGGTGGAAGAACATCACGGTTTGCGGCAGGCGACGAGGTAGTTGACGCCGGTGTCGCCCGAGAGGCGATAGCGGCGCGTAAGAGGGTTGTATTCCATGCCGCGCGTTTCCTGCCACTCCAGCCCGGCGGCGCGGCACCAGCCGGCCAGCTCGCTCGGGCGGATGAACTTGAGGTATTCGTGCGTGCCGCGCGGCAGCATGTTCAGCACGTATTCCGCGCCGACGATGGCGAACAGGAAGGCCTTGGGGTTGCGGTTGATGGTGGAGAAGAACACCCGGCCGCCCGGCTTGGCCAGCTCGAAGCAGGCACGCACCACGGACGACGGGTCGGGCACGTGTTCCAGCATTTCCATGCAGGTGACCACGTCGAAGCTGCCGGGCTGCTCGGCCGCCAGCGCCTCGGCGCTGATTTCGCGGTACTGCACGCCGGGCGTGGCCGCCTCCAGCGCATGCAGCTGGGCCACCTTCAGCGCCTTGCCGGCCAAGTCGATGCCCAGCACCTCGGCGCCCTTGCGGGCCATGGAATCGGCCAGGATGCCGCCGCCGCAGCCGATGTCGACCACCCGTTTGCCGGCCAGCGGCGCCAGGCCGTGGATCCACTCCAGGCGCAGCGGGTTGATCTGGTGCAGCGGCCGGAATTCGCTGTCGGGGTCCCACCAGCGGTGGGCCAGGTCGGAGAACTTGGCCAGCTCGGCCGGATCGGCGTTCACGGTATCCGTCATGCGGGGATTGTCAGGGATGCGGCGTGGCGGAAAGCCGACGCGCCAATAAGAAAAGCCCCGCGGAGCGGGGCTTTTCGTCGAACCGGGCGCCAGTGTTACTGGGCGCGCGTGCCGACCACTTCGATTTCCACGCGGCGGTTCTTCGCGCGGCCTTCGGCGGTCTTGTTGTCGGCCACGGGCTGCTTCTCGCCCTTGCCTTCGGTGTACACGCGGTTCTTCTCGATGCCCTTGG
>JAZKIV010000083.1:0-1014 GCA_040384685.1 Pseudomonadota bacterium
CATCCGCCAGCTTGAGGAGGGCGTCGAGGCGCTGAACCGCGTACACGGCTCGTGGGCCAGCCTGACCGCTCAGGAGCGCCGCTTCAAGTCCTTCGTCGCGTTCTACGGCTTCCTGCGCTACGCCACCAAGCTGGCGTTCGCCTCGCTGCCGGTGCGCCACCCGCTGCTGACCGCCATGCTGCTACAGGAGGGCCAGGCCGAGGACCGCTACTACGAAAGCGTGCTCGGCCCGGACTACCCGTACGCACGCGGCACGCTGCTCGACTCCAAGGGGCGCAGCCTCGGCTCGATGAAGCGCGCGCTGCCGGTCGCTGGCGGGGCGATGGACCTGGCGCAGGCCATCAGCACCGGCAACATCACGGCGGCCGCCGCGCGCGGCCTGTCGCCCGCGCTCGCCGTGGTGGCCAACACGCTGTCCGGCCAGAAGCTGAGCCTCGATGCCTCCGGCGAGGGCCGCGTGTCCAAGCCGAAGTTCGAGGACGACGAGGCCATCGGCGGCCTGTTCAGCTCCAACCGCGCCAAGTGGCTGGCCAACCAGGCGTCCACCTTGCTCGGCCCGGTGCAGGCGCTCAACGCCACCGACCGCCGCAAGCAGACGGACGAGAGCCTGCCGTGGGCGCGCAGCTACCAGACGCGCAAGGACCCGAAGGACCAGGTCGACCTAGACGAGGACAACGCCGAGCGCCAGAAGCAGGGCGGCGCGCTGGGCGCCGGGCGCAGCCTAGCCCCGCTGCTGTTCGGCACGCCCGGCACTGGTGAGAACCTCAAGCTGAAGGCGGACCGCGCAACGCGCCTCAAGCAGGACGAGGCGTACCGGAAGCGCAAGAAGAAGCTGGACGCGGCAGACCCCATCAAGCAGATCAAGCGCGACCTGGCTGTGGCTAAGGAGGAGATGCGGCGCGAGGCCGGGCTCGACGAAGTTGACCGCGATCTGGAGCTGCTCAAGCGAGAGATCGAGCTGGCCCGCAGCGGCGGCTAGTCGCTGAACCAGCCGGTCGTGTCGACGGCGCCGAA
>JAZKIV010000084.1:0-37105 GCA_040384685.1 Pseudomonadota bacterium
ATCTCCACGCCGGTGCGCAGGTCCTTGATGCGGCTGTTGTCCAGCACGTAGCTGCGGATCTGGTGGCCCCAGCCCACGTCGGTCTTGTTGTCTTCCAGCTTCTGCTGCGCTTCCATGCGCTTGCGCATCTCGAAGTCGTACAGGCGCGAGCGCAGGCGCTTCCACGCGACGTCGCGGTTGCTGTGCTGGCTGCGGCTGTCCTGGCACTGCACCACGATGTTGGTGGGAAGGTGCGTCAGGCGCACCGCCGAATCGGTCTTGTTGATGTGCTGGCCGCCCGCGCCCGAGGCGCGGTAGGTGTCCACCCGCACGTCGGCCGGGTTGATGTCGATCTCGATCGAGTCGTCGATTTCCGGATAGACGAACACGCTGGCGAAGCTGGTGTGGCGCCCGCCCGAGGAGTCGAACGGCGACTTGCGCACCAGGCGGTGCACGCCGGTCTCGGTGCGCAGCAGGCCGAAGGCGTACTCGCCCTCGATCTTGAGGGTGGCGCCCTTGATGCCGGCGGTGTCGCCGGGCGTCTCGTCTTCCACCGTGGCCTTGAAGCCCTTGCGCTCGGCGTACTTCAGGTACTGGCGCATCAGCATGGAGGCCCAGTCGCAGGCCTCGGTGCCGCCGGCGCCGGCCTGCAGGTCCAGGAAGCAGTTGTTCGGGTCGGCCGGCTGGTTGAACATCCGGCGGAATTCCAGCCCTTCGACGGTCTTGGCGAGGCTGGCGGCGTCCGCTTCCAGGCTGGCCAGGCCGCCTTCGTCGCCTTCCTCCTTGCTCATCTCATAGAGCTCGAGGTTGTCGGCCAGTTCGCGTTCGAGGTTCTGCAGCGTCGTGACGATGTCGTCGAGCTGCTTTTTTTCCTTGCCCAGCTCCTGGGCCTTCTTGGGATCGTTCCAGACCGCGGGGTCTTCCAGCGACGCGTTGACCGTCCTCAGGCGCTCCGATTTGGCATCGAAGTCAAAGATACCCCCGTAAGTCGGCGGTCCGGGCCTGCAGATCGGTGAGGGTGGTGCCGATCAGGTTGATGCGTTCTGCGTCCATGGTGTGTTCCGGTGTCTTTTCAAAGCAACCGGTGATTTTCTCACGCGGGCGCACTCAGCGGCAGCTTGAGAAGGAACTCGGCGCCGGCACCGGGAGCGCTGCGCACCTCCAGGCTGCCGCCGTGGGCCTGCGCGATCTGGCGGCTGATGAACAGGCCCAGGCCCAGGCCGGGCACGGCGCTGGTGGTTTGCGCACGCTCGAACTGCCCGAAGATGCGCTCCTGGTCGCCCGGCGCGATGCCGGGGCCGCCGTCCTTCACCGACACCACCGCGTGCCCGCCCTCGGCCGCCAGCGCGATGCGCACCGGGCTGCCGCCGCCGTAGCGCAGCGCGTTGGTCAGCAGGTTGGTCACCACCTGCTCGATGCGGAATTCGTCGGCCGTGAGCACCAGCTGCGCCGGCGCGGCCAGCTCCAGCGGCGTGTCGGCCGCCCGGGCCTGCTCGCCCATGGCTTCCACCAGGCTGTGCAGCAGCTGCGCCAGGTCCATCGCCGCCGGCTCCATGGCCAGCTTGCCGGTGCGCAGCCGCGTCACGTCCAGCATGTCGTCCAGCAGGCGGATCATGCTGCGCACCTGGCGCTCGTCGCGCTCGGCCATGCGCAGCATGGCGTCCGGCTCGGGTGGCCTGCCGCCGGCCAGCAGGCGCTTGCGCACCTGCACCTGCAGGTACAGCGTGTTGAGCGGGTTGCGCAGCTCGTGCGACACCAGCCCCATGAAGTCGTCGCGCATGCGCACGGCGCGCTGCAGCTCCTGCTGCGCGTGCTCCAGCGCCTGGCGCTGGCGGAACAGGTCGACGAACACGTTGACCTTGCTGCGCACCGTCTGCGGCTCCAGCGGCTTGTGCAGGAAGTCCACCGCGCCGGTCTCGTAGCCGCGGAAGGCGTAGTTCAGTTCGCGGCCGGCCGCGCTGACGAACACGATCGGGATGCGGCGGGTGCGCTCGGTGCTGCGCATCAGCTCGGCCAGCTCGAAGCCGTTCATCACCGGCATCTGCACGTCCAGGATGGCCAGCGCGAATTCGTGCTCGAGCATCAGCGACAGCGCCTCTTCGCCCGAGCGGGCGCAGAACACCTGGCGGCCGTCGCCGCGCACCAGCGCCTGCAGCGCGACCAGGTTGTCGCGCAGGTCGTCGACCAGCAGCAGTTTGACGGCGGGAGAGTCTGTTGTCATGTCCGGAACATGAGAGTGTGCAACAGCGCGCGGATGCCGGCCAGCGGCAGCACCAGATCCGGCGACGCGTGGCGGACGGCCGCCGCCGGCATGATGCCGTGCGCGGCCTCGGCCGGGTCCTGCGCGACCGTGAGGCCGCCCGCCGCCGCGACCGCCGCCAGGCCGCGCGCGCCGTCCTCGTTGGCGCCGGTCAGCACGATGGCGGCCAGCCGCTCGCCGAAGGCGTCGGCGCAGGACTGCAGCAGCACGTCGATGGACGGGCGCGAGTACAGCACGGGGTCCTCGCAGCTGAGGGAAAAGCTGCGGTCGGGCTCGACCAGCAGGTGGTAGGCCGGCGGCGCGAAGTACAGCGTGCCGGGCGCCAGCGGCTCGCGCGGCCGGGCTTCGCGCACCGGCATCAGCAGCCGCGCCTGGAAGATCTCCACCAGCTGGCTGTCGCGGTCCGGCGGCAGGTGCAGCACGGCGACGACGGGCGCGCCGCCGCCGGCCGGCAGGCCCTGCAGCAGGAAGAACAGGGCGTCGATGCCGCCGGCCGAGGTGCCGATGGCGATCGCGTCCACTTCGCGCGCCGTCCGGCGCGCTGTCGTGCTCACGTGCCCTCCTGCCGCTTGCGGAAGACCCGCTCGGCGCGCGCCACGGTGTCGAAGCGGCCGGCGTAGGCCGAGAAGTCCAGCGTTTCCTTGGAGCCCAGCCCGAGGAAGCCGCGATGGGTGAGCGAGTCGTGGAACAGGCCGAGCGCGCGGTCCTGCAGCGTTCGGTTGAAGTAGATCAGCACGTTGCGGCAGGACACCAGGTGCGTCTCGGCGAACACGCTGTCGGTGGCCAGGCTGTGGTCGGCGAAGGTGACGCTGTCGCGCAGCGTCTTGTCCAGCAGCGCGCCGCCGTAGCCGGCCGTGTAGTAGCGCGAAAAGCTTTCGGTGCCGCCGGCGCGCTGGTAGTTCTGCGTGAAGCCCTGCATGCGGTCCAGCGCATACACGCCCTGGCGCGCACGGTCCAGCGAGGCATGGTTGATGTCGGTGGCGTAGACGATGGCGCGCTCCAGCAGGCCTTCTTCGCGCAGCAGGATGGCCAGCGAATAGGCCTCCTCGCCCGTGCTGCAGCCGGCCACCCAGACCTTCACCGAAGGGTAGGTGCGCAGCACCGGCACCACGTGGCGGCGCAGCGCCAGGAAGTAGGCCGGGTCGCGGAACATCTCGCTGACCGGCACCGTCAGGTGCTGCAGCAGCTGGGAGAAGGCGGCCGGGTCGTGCAGCACCAGTTCCTGCAGCGCCGAGATGGTGGGCAGGTTCATCTGCTCGCGCGCGTGCTCCACCCGCCGGCGCAGCGAAGCGATCGAGTAGTCGCGGAAGTCCTGGCCGTAGCGCAGGTACAGCGCCTCCACCAGCAGGCGCAGCTCGATCTCGGCGACGGTCATTCAGAGCCGCTCCATCTTGGGCATCCACACCCGCATCAGCGAGAACAGGCGCTCCAGCTCGATCGGCTTGGCCAGGTAGTCGCTGGCGCCGGCGGCCAGGCAGCGCTCCTGGTCGTCCTTCATGGCCTTGGCGGTGACGGCGATGATGGGCAGCTTCTGCCACTGCGGGTTGCGGCGGATCTCGCGCATGGCGGTGTAGCCGTCCATCTGCGGCATCATCACGTCCATCAGCACCATGTCCACCGCCACGGCGGTGGACAGCTTGTGCAGCGCCTCGACGCCGTTGCGCGCCACTTCCACCTCGGCGCCCTTGTGCTCCAGCGCGCTGGTCAGCGCGAAGATGTTGCGCACGTCGTCGTCCACCACCAGGATGCGCCGGCCCTCGAAGGCCTTTTCGCGGGTGCGCGCGGTCTGCAGCATCTGCTGGCGCTCGCTGGACAGCCGGCTTTCCACCTGGTGCAGGAACAGCGTCACCTCGTCGAGCAGCCGCTCGGGCGAGCGCGCGCCCTTGATGATGATGGAGCGCGAGTAGCGCATCAGCTCGGCTTCCTCCTCGCGGCTCAGGTTGCGGCCGGTGTAGACGATCACCGGCGGGAACGAGCGGCTCTCGCCGGCGGCGATGCGCTGCAGCAGCTCCTGCCCGCTCATGTCCGGCAGCTTCAGGTCCATGATCATGCAGTCGAACACGGAATCGGCCAGCGCGTCCAGCGCTTCCTGGCCGAGCGCCACCGCGGTGATCTCGACCTCGCCGTCGCCGATCAGGTGGGCCACGCTCTCGCGCTGGCGCGCGTCGTCCTCCACCACCAGCACCCGCTTGAGCTTCTGGCTGAGCTTGGCCTCCAGCCGCTGGAAGATCTCGCGCAGCTGCTCGCGCGTGGCGGGCTTCATCGCGTAGCCGATGGCGCCCATCTGCAGCGCCGGCTCGGTCAGGTCCTCGGCCGACAGCACGTGCACCGGGATGTGCCGCGTGCGCGGGTTCTCCTTCAGCCGCTGCAGCACGGCCAGGCCGCTGTCGTCGGGCAGCCGGATGTCCAGCAGCACCGCCTGCGGCAGGTGCTCGGTGGCCAGCTGCACGCCTTCCTCGGCCTGGTGCGCCACGATGCAGCGGTAGCCCAGCTCGTGCGCCAGGTCGAACAGGATGCGGGCGAACACCACGTCGTCTTCCACCAGCAGCACCGTGCGGCGGGTGCCGGCGGGCTGCGCGCGGTCGTCGGCGAAGGCCGGGCCGCCGGGCGGCCGGGCCGGCGCGCGGCCGCTGGCGACCCCGGGCGCGCGGGCCGGCGGCGGCGTGGCGGGCGCGCGCAGCGGCTCGGCGAGCAGCGGCGGCTCGTCGCCCGGCGCCTTCAGCGACAGGGGCCGCTGCGCCAGCGAAGCCTGGTAGCGCAGCGGCAGCGCCAGCGTGAAGGTGCTGCCCTGGCCGGGCGCGCTCTGCACGCTGAGCGTGCCGCCCAGCAGGCGTGCCAGGTCGCGCGAGATCGACAGGCCCAGGCCGGTGCCGCCGTACTTGCGGCTGACCGTGCCGTCGGCCTGCTGGAAAGCCTCGAAGATCAGCTCGTGCTGCGACGCGTCGATGCCGATGCCGCTGTCGCGCACCTCGAAGGCGACGCCCAGCGCGTCGCGCCGCACGCGCAATTCCACGCTGCCCTGCTCGGTGAACTTGACGGCGTTGGACAGCAGGTTCTTCAGGATCTGCTCGACCCGCTGGCGGTCGGTGAACAGCTGCGCCGGCGCATCGGGCGCCAGCTCCATGCGCAGCTGCAGGCCGCGCTTGTCGGCCAGCGGCTCGAAGGTCGAGCGCAGCGATTCGGCCAGCGAGGCCACCGTGGCGTTCTCCGGCCGCACCTCCAGCTTGCCGGCCTCGACCTTGGCGATGTCGAGGATGTCGTTGATCAGGTCGAGCAGGTCGTTGCCCGAGGAGTGGATGGCCTCGGCGAACTTGACCTGCTCCTCGTCCAGGTTGCCGTGCGGGTTGTCGGCCAGCAGGCGCGCCAGGATCAGCGCGCTGTTGAGCGGCGTGCGCAGCTCGTGCGACATGTTGGCCAGGAACTCCGACTTGTAGCGGCTGGCACGCTGCAGCTCGGTGGCGCGCGCCTGCAGCTCGCCCTGCGCCCCGGTCAGGGCGTCGCGCTGGTCGGCCAGCTGCTGGGCCTGTTCGGCCAGCTGCAGGTTGGTCTGCTCCAGCTCGGCCTGCTGGTGTTCCAGGTGTGCCTGCGACTCCTTCAGCGCGCGCGACTGCTCCTCCAGTTCCTCGTTGGCGGTGCGCAGTTCCTCCTGCTGCACCTGCAGTTCCTCGTTGAGCTGCTGGGTTTCCTCCAGCACGTCCTGCAGCCGCTTGCGATAGCGCGCCGAGTCGAGCGAGGCACCCAGCGTGCCGGCGCACAGCTGCACCAGCTCGCCGTCGCGCTCGGCCAGCGGGCGCAGGAAGCCCAGCTCCACTACGGCGCACAGGCGCCGCTCGTTCTCCACCGGCGCGATCAGCACCGAGCGCGCCGTCGTATGGCCCAGGCCCGAGGCGACGCGCAGGTAGTCCTGCGGCACCTCGTCCAGCGCGATCTGGCGGCGCTGCGAAGCGGCCGCAGCCAGCAGGGTGCGGTCGGCCGCCAGCAGCTGCTTGTGGGCCTTGGCGTCGATCGCCCCCTGGTCCCAGCCCCAGGTGGCGATGCGCTCGTAGCCGCCGTTCTCGTTCGGCAGGTAGAGCACGGCCACCACCGCGCCCAGGTACTGGGCGAAGAATTCCAGCGCGCCCTGGCCCAGGCCGTCGAGCTGCTGCTCGCGCGCGAGCCGCTCGCCCAGCAGCGACTGGCCCTCGCGCAGCCAGGCCTGCGCCTGCAGCGCCGCGGCGTGGCGCTGTTGCGTGGCCTGCGCGTCGTCGTAAGTGGCCGCCAGGCCCAGCAGCTCGGAGCGGCCGCGCCAGGCCAGCACCGCGCCCATGCCCAGCATGAAGATGACGAAGGCGGCGACGGTCCACAGCGTGTTGCGGTTGACCGCATTGGTGCGCTCCTGGCGCAGGCGCCGCTCGACGGCGACGAACTGGTCGAACTCCTCGCGCACCGCCTCCTTCAGCCGGCGGCCCTCGCCGGCGCGCGTCCCGGCGGAATAGGCCGGGTCGCGGCGCTTCAGCGCGAGCTGCTCGGAGGCATAGGCGTTCCACTGCGCCTGCAGGTTGTCGATGCGCTCCAGGCGCTCGACCTGCTGCGGGTTGTCGCTGACCAGCTGCTTCAGGCGCGCGCTTTCCGGCTTGAGGGCGGCCAGCGACTGCTCGTAGCTCTGCAGGAAGCGCTCGTCGCCGGCCAGCAGGAAGCCGCGCAGGCCGCTTTCCATTTCCAGGTCGATTTTCTGCAGCGCGTAGCCGCGCGACAGCACCTGGTCGGTGTGCTCCACCTCGCCCATGGCGCCCAGCAGGTAGGCGATGAGGCTGACGAACAGCACCGCACTCACGAAGCCCAGCGCGAGCGGCAGGGTGATGTTGCGGGCAAGGATGCGGCGAAAGCCGGCGGAATCGGTGGTCGCTGTCGTCATGGAGGTTGCCGTTGAGAGGCAACCCGCGAGTGTGCCGGAAAGAGCTCGGCCGCGGGGGTCAGCCGCGGCCGATGCTCAACCGTTGTGCGACGTCTTTAGCGGAATGCGCCCAGGCGGGCTTGGGCAGGGCGGTTGCCCTGGCTGGCCGCGCGCTGCAGCCAGCGCATGGCCTGGCTGGGGTCCTGCGACACGGTGGCGCCTTCCAGGTAGGCCACGCCCAGGAAGTAGCTCATCTCGGTGCGGCCGAAGCGGATGCCGTCTTCGGTGGCCTTGCCCGAGCGCTTGACGATGGCCGGCACGTCGCCCTGGCCCTGGGCGAACTGCTGCATCTGCTCGACCGTCTGCGAAATGAAGCGGTCGCGCACCTGCTGGCCGGCCGTCCGGTCGGCGCTGGTCTGCACCAGCTCGTCGGCCAGCACCGGCAGGGCTTCGAAGGGGGTCATGCCGCCGCGCATGCGCGGCGAGTACCAGGCGCGCAGCATCACCTTGTCCAGCGGCAGCAGGCCGTCGACTTTCCAGGGGAAATAGCTGAGCACCGTCTTGCCGGCCGGATGGCCGCGCACGCCCATCACGTGCATGGCCTCGTGGTAGGCGCAGCGCCAGGCGTCGCGCGCGCGCATCTGCACGGCGGCCGAATCGATGCGGTTCTCGGTGTAGAAATTCAGGTAGGTGACGCAGGGCTGGTTGTCTTCCAGCATGTTGTCGGGCGTGATCTCCACGCTGACGTTGGCGACCTGGGCGGCATCGGGCCGGTCGCTCACGTCCACCAGCTTGACATTGGCTTCGGTGGCCACGGCGCGCAGCGCCTGGATGGTATGTTCGCGGTACGCCGTCATGTTGACGCCGTACACGCGAACACGCATCTCCTGTTCCCAGCGCACCAGGCGCGTGGGCGTTCCGCTTTGGTGCCAGAGCACCTCCCACAACGTCCCCATGCCTTGCTCGATCTCATCTGTCGCTGCATAGGCCGGACTGAGCAAAATAGCCCCCAGAAGGGCCAGCACACCCGACATCCTCATGAGTCACCCCTATCAATGAGGCGAGTTTGAGGTAGGACAGGTCCTACGACAAGTACTGTTACTTGTCCGACAGCGCCTACACGGCGTGCCCCCTGAAAAATTCACGTTTTTCAGGCCATGACTAGGGTTTATCAGAAGGAGGCGCCGGACGTTTCCTGCAGGAACTCCTCGATGAGGCGGGCCACTTCGGCCGGCTGGTCGTGGTGCATCATGTGCCCGGCGCCCGCCACCCGGGCCCGGCGCACGTCGGACACCGCCCTCAGCCGTTCGTGGTATTCGGCCAGGGTGTAGCGGCCCTGGTACCACTGCGCGAACATCTCGTGCTCGGCCTCGATCGACAGCGTGGGCGCGGCGATGCGCTTGTAGATCTCCAGCACCTCGTCCACCCGGAACAGCTGGGCGTTGACCACCTTGTGCGCCGGGTGGCCCAGGATGTGCCAGCGCCCGTCGGCCTCCTCGCGCGCCCAGTGCCGCGCCAGCCACCCGGCCTTGCCGGCCTCCAGCCGCGGGTTGGTCTTCATCAGCCGCCGCGCGACGGATTCCGCGTCCGGGTAGCTGTGCAGGTCGAACTCGCCGCGGTGTACCGCCTTCAGCTCGTCCATCCAGCGCGCGTAGCGGGCCGGCGCCTGCGACGGCTGGGTGGCCGGCATGCCGAAGCCTTCCAGGTTCACCAGCTTGCTCACCCGCGCCGGGCGCGAGCCGGCGTACAGCATGGCCACGTTGCCGCCCATGCTGTGGCCCACCAGGTGCACCGGCGCGTCGGGCGAAAAATGGTCGATGAGGAAATCGAGGTCCGCCAGGTAGTCGGCGAACCAGAAGTTGTCGGTGGCCGGCACCTCGGTCAGGCCGTAGCCGCGCCAGTCGGGCGCGATCACGTAGTGGTTCTGCGCGAAGGCGTCGATCACGAACTGGTAGGACGCGGCCACGTCCATCCAGCCGTGCACCATCACCATCGGCACCTTGGCCGGGCCGGGACGGCCCCACACGCGCACGTGGTAGTTCAGGTTGCGTATCGGGACAAACTCGCTGCGGGAGGTTCGCTTGACTTGGTACATTGCGCGCAAATGATAGGAGAGCAGGCGATGGGCGGCAGCCAAGGACGGGACAACCACCGCGCGATGCACCGGGGCTTCGGCTGGCGGGTGCCGCCGCGCTTCAACATCGCGCAGGCGTGCTGCGCGCGCTGGGCCCTGGCGCCGGATGCGGACAGCCGGGTGGCGGTCCGCGCCCACGGCGCGCGCGGCCATGATGCCACGCTCAGCTACGCGCAGCTGCAGCGCCGCGCCAACCGCATGAGCAACCTGCTGCACAGCCTGGGCGTGCGGCGCGGCGAGCGCGTGGCCATCGTCATGCCGCAGCGCTTCGAGACCGCCATCGCCTACATGGCGGTGCTGCAGATGGGCGCGGTGGCGATGCCGCTGTCGATGCTGTTCGGCCCCGAGGCGCTGGAGTACCGGCTGCAGGACAGCGAGGCGGTGGTGGCCATCTGCGACGAAAGCTCGATCGCCAACATCGCGCAGGTGCGCCGGCACTGCCCGCAGCTGCGCACCGTGGTCGGCGTGGGCGCCGCGGCGCTCTCGGCCGACGTCGACTGGCAGGCCGAGTCCGGTGCCATGGCGGACGCCTTCACGGCGGTGGAGACGAAAGCGGACGAGGGCGCGGTGCTGATCTACACCAGCGGCACCACCGGCCCGCCCAAGGGCGCGCTGATCCCGCACCGGGCGCTGATCGGGAATCTGCCGGGGTTCGTGTGCAGCCAGAACTGGTTCGGGTTTCCCGCTTCCGTTCGCCCTGAGCCTGTCGAAGGGCCAGGGGCTTCGACAGGCTCAGCCCGAACGGATACTGCATCACCCCGAACGGATTCAGAAGCCATCTTCTGGTCGCCGGCGGACTGGGCGTGGACAGGCGGCCTGATGGACGCCTTGCTCCCCTCCCTCTACTTCGGCCGCCCCATCGTCGCCCACAACGGCCGCTTCAGCCCCGAGCTCGCCTACACCCTGATGCAGGAGCACGGCGTCACGCACACCTTCCTGTTCCCGACCGCGCTCAAGGCCATGATGAAGGCCTACCCCGAGCCCAGGAAGCAGTTCCGCCTGAAGCTGCAGGCCATGATGAGCGCGGGCGAGGCGGTCGGCGACGCGGTGTTCGCCTACTGCCGCGAGCAGCTGGGCGTCACCGTCAACGAGATGTTCGGCCAGACCGAGATCAACTACGTCGTCGGCAACTGCAGCATGAACGGCAGCACAGACACCGGCATCGGCTGGCCGGCGCGCCCCGGCAGCATGGGCCGGCCGTACCCCGGCCACCGGGTGGCGGTGATCGACGACGAGGGCAACGAATGCCCGCCCGGCGTGCCGGGCGACGTGGCGGTGAACCGCTACGACGTGCACGGCGACCCCGACCCGATCTTCTTCCTGGGCTACTGGAAGAACGAGGAGGCCACCCGGCGCAAGTTCACCGGCGACTGGTGCCGCACCGGCGACCTGGCCACGCGCGACGCCGACGGCTACCTCTGGTACCAGGGCCGCGCCGACGACGTGTTCAAGGCCGCCGGCTACCGCATCGGGCCGAGCGAGATCGAGAACTGCCTGGTCAAGCACCCGTCGGTGGTCAACGCGGCCGTGGTGCCCAAGCCCGACGCCGAACGCGGCGCGCTGGTCAAGGCCTATGTGGTGCTGGCGCCGCACGTGGCGGTGGCGCGCGCCGGCACGCAGCGCGGCAGCGCCGCTTTCGACGCCGAACTGGTGGCCGAGCTGCAGAGCCACGTGAAGGGCAAGCTCGCGCCCTACGAGTACCCCAAGGAGATCGAATTCATCGAGGCGCTGCCGATGACCACCACCGGCAAAGTGCAGCGGCGCGTGCTCCGGCTGCAGGAAGAAGAGCGCGCGCGGCTGCGCGGCTGAGCCACAGGGATTGAATCCCAGGTAGGAAAGCTCCGGCGGCGCAACGCTGCCGATTCCCGCCCCACAGCGCGAACCGGGCGGGTAGCTTGGCGCCATGGCGATGAACATGCGGCGCGGGTTGGGATTTGCAGCAGGCCTGCTGCTGGGGGCCGCGGGCGCGGCGGCCCTCTTCGAATTCGGTTTTCGCGGCGGGCAGCCGTCTTCCGCGCCGGCGGCATCGGTGGCGCGGAAGGCCGCGCCGGCGCAGCCGGACACGCGGGTGGCCGGCGCCGGGCCGGCGGCAACCACGGTGGCCGCGGCAGTGAGCAGCGTGGACTGCGCCGCCACCGCCTTCTCGCCCATCGTCGCCCCGACCGGGCCGGACGACGGCAAGGTGTCGCTGCAGCAGGGCCTGTCGGCGCCGGTGGTGCTGTCGATGATCACCAGCGGCAAGGAACTGGCCGCCTCGGGCCGTGCGCGCGACGCCGAAGCGACCTTCCTGATGGCCTGCCGCGGCGCCCAGGCCGTGAAGCCGGCCGACCCGCTGCTGGTGGCCGATGCGCAGTACCAGCTCGGCCGGCACTATGCCGCGCTGGCGCAGCAGCCGGACGCGCAACGCCGCGGCGACCTGCTGGACCGCGCCGCCCGGCTGTACGGCGCCAGCCTGCAGGTCTACCGGGCCCGGCACGGCGCCGACAACGAGCGGACCCGCTACGCGGCCACCGGCCTGGCGGCGGTGCAGCAGCAGCTGGCCGGCATGGGCCGGCCGCTTCCGGCCGAGCCGCCGGCCGCCGTGGCGCGGGCGCCGCAGGCCGCGCAGCCGGCGGCACCGGCGCCCGTGCCCCAGTTGCAGGCCAAGGCCGCGCCTGCGCCAGTTCCTGCACCCGCGCCCGCCAAGCCGGCGCCGCAGGCGCAGGCGGAAACGAAGCCGGTGCCACCCCCACCGCCGCAAGTGCAGCAGCAGGCCAAAGCGCCCCCGAAGCAGCCTGCGCCGCAGCCGCAAGCCGCACCGGAGCCAGCCAGGCCGCAGGTCGCGCAAGCGCCGCAACCGCCGGTGGTGAAAGCACCACCGCCGGAACCGAAGCCGCAGGCGCCGGCGGTGGTGCAAGCGCCGCCCACACCCAAGCCGCAGGCACCCGTGCAGGCGCGCGTGCAGCCGCCGCAACAGTCCGCCCCGCCGGCCACGGTCGCGCGCGCGCAGCCCAGCTTCGACTGCGCCAAAGCGCACTCCGCTGCCGAGCGCACCATCTGCAGCGATGCCGAGCTGGCCCGCGCCGACCGTGAACTGGGCCGCCTGCATGCGCGCGCCAAGGCGGCGTCGGCCGATCCGCGCGCTTTCCAGCGCCGCAGCGACGCCATCTGGCGGGACCGCGAGGCCAATTGCACCAGCCGCGAATGCCTGCGCCAGTGGTACGCGCAGCGGCGCGCCGAACTGCAGACCGCGCAGGTGGGCGCCGGGCCGGCGGTGCAGCAGCCGCCCCGCGTCCAGCAGCGCCCGGTGCGTCCGCGGCCGGTGGTGATCGACGGCGGGCCGGCGGAAGCCAGTGGGCAGCCGTACACGACGACCTCGGACTGAAGGGCTGTTCATTCCCTCTCCCTCTGGGAGAGGGAATCAATACCGCACTTGGCAGTTCTCGCAATAGAAACTGCGCCGCTGCGTCTTCCCCAGGTGCCCTTTGCTGAAAGGAATATCGCAGCGCGGGCAGATCCGTTTCGTGTGCGCGAGCCAGTGCTTCTTCAGCACGAACTGCTTCTTCCACTCGTAGAAATCGAAGCTGTACTGTCTTGCCTGCTCCACCAGCTCGCGCAGCTTGGCCGGCGGCAGCGCGCCGACGGTGGACAGCGGATGCAGGCGGATGCGGAACAGCACCTCGTTCTTGATGATGTTGCCGACCCCGGCGAACACGTCCTGGTCGAGCAGGGCGTCGCACACCAGCGTCTCGGGCTGCGCGCGCAGCCGCCTGCGTGCGAGCGCCGGGTCCCATTGCGCCGACATCACGTCGGCCGGCCAGTCGTACAGCAGGTCCAGCGGCAATTCGATGAAGCGCACCGAGCAGGCGTAGAAATTCAGCTCGCGGCCGTCGTCGAAGCCGAGGGCAAGGCGCGGCACCGCCCACGATTTCCGCTCGTCGATGCGGTAGCTGCCGAACAGCATGAAGTGCACGCGCAGCGAGAAATCCACGTCCATCTCGAGCAGGAAATGCTTGCCCCAGCTGCGCAGCGCCTCGATGCGCTGCCCCTGCAGCCGCTCCTTCTCGATGGTGGTGTTGCCCTCCACCCGGGCGATGGTCTTGCCCAGGAACGGGCTGGCTTCTTCCTTCAGGATGACGATTGAGGGGCCTTCTGGCATGGCTAAGATGCTGCCCTTACCCGCTCAGCAACCCTGTCATCCAAATGCGCAATATCCAACTCGGCCAGAGCGACTTGCAGGTCACGCCCGTCTGCCTGGGCACCATGACCTTCGGCGAACAGGTGGCCGAAGCCGCTGCCCACCGCATCATGGACCGTGCCGTCGAGCGCGGCATCAACTTCATCGACACCGCCGAGATGTACGCGGTGCCGGCGCGCAAGGACACCTACGGCGCCACCGAAGCCATCATCGGCAACTGGCTGGCCGCGCGGCCCGGCCTGCGGCAGAAGATCGTGCTGGCGACCAAGGTGGCCGGTCCCTCGCGCGGCATGCCCTGGGTGCGCGAAGGCGCGGGCATGACGGCGGCCGACATCGCCGCTTCCTGCGAAAACTCGCTCAAGCGCCTGAAGACCGACGCGATCGACCTCTACCAGATCCACTGGCCCGAGCGCAACGTGCCGGCCTTCGGCGCGATCTATTTCGATCCCACCAAGGAACGCACGCAGACCACCGTCCTGGAGCAGCTGGAAGCACTGGGCCGGCTGGTGAAGGAAGGCAAGGTGCGCCACATCGGCCTGTCCAACGAAACGCCCTGGGGCGCGCACGAATTCGTGCGGCTGGCCGAACAGCACGGCCTGCCGCGCGTGGCCACGGTGCAGAACCCGTACTGCCTCATCAACCGCTGCGTGGACAACGGGCTGGACGAAAGCATGTTCCGCCTGGGCGTGTCGCTGCTGGCGTATTCGCCGCTCGGCTTCGGCCTGCTCACGGGCAAGTACGACGCGAGCGGCACCGACGGGCCGGCCACGCCGCGCGACGCGCGCATCGGCAAGTTCGAATCGGTGCGCCAGGGGCGCTGGGGCCGCGCGGGCGCGCTGGAGGTGGCGCGCCGCTACAACCAGCTGGCGTGCGACCACGGCCTGACACCGACCCGGATGGCGCTGGCTTTCTGCTACACCAACTGGCGCGTGGCCAGCACCATCATCGGCGTGACTTCCGAGGCGCAGCTGGACGAGAACATCGACGCCTGGGGCACGCAGCTGGCGCCGGAACTGCTGGCCGCCATCGACGCGATCCGCTGGGACCACCGGGACCCGGCCGCCTGACCAAGCGCATGGCGAAGAAGGACCACGTCAGTGAAACCCCCGCCACGGCGATGCTGAAAAAGCACGGCGTGGCGTTCACCGAGCATCCCTACGAGTACCTGGAACACGGCGGCGCGCAGCACAGTGCCGAGGTGCTGGGCATCGATCCGTTCACGGTGGTGAAGACACTGGTGATGCAGGACGAAAAGGCGCAGCCGCTCCTGGTGCTGATGCACGGCAACCGCAAGGTGTCGACGAAAAACCTGGCGCGGCAGATCGGCGCCAAGTCGGTGGAGCCGTGCAAGCCGGAGGTGGCCAACCGCCACAGCGGCTACCTGGTGGGCGGCACCTCGCCGTTCGGCACGCGGCGCGCCATGCCGGTGTACGTCGAGGAGACCATCCTGGCGCTGCCGCGCATCGCCATCAACGGCGGGCGGCGCGGCTACCTGGTGGGCATCGACCCCCAGGTGTGCGTGCAACTGCTTGCTGCCAGGCCGGTGCAGTGCGCGCTGGCAGAATAGCCGCGTGCAAACCATCCATTCCCTGCTCGCCACGCTCGCCGCCTACCTGGTGGGATCGCTGGCCTTCGCCGTCATCGTCAGCCGCGCCATGGGCCTGAGCGATCCGCGCACCTTCGGCAGCAGGAACCCGGGTGCCACCAACGTGCTGCGCTCGGGCAGCAAGGCGGCGGCCATCGTCACGCTGCTGCTGGACGCCTGCAAGGGGCTGGTGCCGGTGCTGCTGGTGAAGGCCTTCGGGCGGCCGTACGGGCTGGAAGAGAACACCATCGCGCTGGTGGGGCTGGCGGCCTTCCTCGGCCACCTGTACCCGGTGTTCTTCCGCTTCCAGGGCGGCAAGGGCGTGGCCACCTTCATCGGCGTGGTGTTCGGCATCGACTGGATGCTGGGCGTCGCCACCGGCCTGACCTGGCTGATCGTCGCCTTCTTCTTCCGCTATTCCTCGCTGGCGTCGCTGGTGAGCGCGGTGTTCGCGCCGGTGTACTACCTGTTCGGCGACCGCCTGGCGTGGTACGCCGAAGCGCCGATCGCGACGGCGCTGTTCATGATGGCGCTGCTGCTGGCCTGGCGGCACCGGGAGAACATCAACCGGCTGCTGAAGGGGACGGAGTCGCGGCTGGGCCGAAAGAAGGCGACATAACTGTCCGGAACAGCCTTCACCGCAGAGGCGCAGAGGACGCAGAGGGCCGCAGAGGAATCATTTCATTTTCTCTGCGGCCCTCTGCGATCTCTGCGCCTCTGCGGTGAATGACTCCGCTTTCGCTTGAGAGCGCCTCAATACCGCTTCTCCAGCACCATCTGGTCGTTGTCCCGCTTCATCTGGAACCGGCCCAGGAAGCTGTTGCCCAGGAGCACGTAGGGCATGGGCTGCGGCGACACGACGGCATCGACGTCGTACACCTCCACGTCGCCCACCTTCACCGAATTGAGCTTCACCAGCCAGGCCGGCGCGGTGCCGTTGGCGGTGTTCATGTACACCGGCCGGCCGGCGCGGTAGTTCAGGCCGACGCGCTGCGCGTCGGCGGCGCTCATGCCGATGGTGGTGGCGCCGGTGTCCACCATGAAGTTCACCGCCTGGCCGTTGATCGCACCCTGCGTCGTGAAGTGGCCGCCGCTGCCCACCGTCAGCACGATGCGGCTGCCGCGGCCGGGCGCCGTGCCCACCTGGCCCACGCTGGCCGGCGCGTCGCCCACGCGCAGGGTGTGGCGCTTGCCGTCGATTTCCAGCACTGCCTGGTCGCCCAGCGTGGAGAGCACCTTCACGCCCTGGTGGCTTTCGCCGGGCGCCACGCTCTTGGGCGGGCCACCGTTGACGATGAGCAAGGCCTTGCTGCCCAGCATGCCCTGCAGGGCAACCGATTGGGAGGGCTGCGCAGCCGCCGTGCCGCAGCCGATGAGGAACAACAGGACCGCGGCGCGGGCGTTCACGCGCCGCCCTAGTCGCGGAAGTTGTTGAAGCCCAGCGGCAGCTCGTCCATTTCCTTGCGGATCAGCGCCATGGCGGCCTGCAGGTCGTCGCGCTTGGTGCCGGTCACGCGCACCGCGTCGCCCTGGATCGCGGCCTGCACCTTGATCTTGCTCTCCTTGATGAGCTTCTGGATCTTCTTGGCGTCCTCGGTGGCGATGCCGTCGCGCACCTTCACCACCTGCTTGACCTTGTCGCCGCCCATCTTCTGCGCGTCGCCGCGGTCGAGGAAGCGGACGTCGACATTGCGCTTGGCCATCTTGGCCACCAGGATGTCGTAGACCTGTTCCAGCTGGAATTCGGCGTCGCCCAGCAGGCTGATTTCCTTGTCCTTGATCTCGATGTTGGCGGAAGTGCCCTTGAAATCGAAACGGGTGCCGATTTCCTTGGACGTGTTTTCCACGGCGTTCTTGACCTCCACCATGTTGGGTTCGCAGACGGTATCGAATGACGGCATTTGGCTGACTCCTGGACTCCTCGTCCTGGGCGACAATTCTCCCATGATCGTGGAGCCCAACGCACCCTTGCAGCCGCACAACACGTTCGGCATCGTCGCCCGGGCGAAGACGCTGGTGCGCGTGCACGGCGAAACCGACCTGCAGGCCGTGCTGGCCCATCCGGAACTGGGCCCTTCGCCCAAGTTCGTGCTGGGCGGCGGCAGCAACATCGTGCTGACCGGCGACGTCAAGGCCACCGTGCTCAAGGTCGAGGTGATGGGCCGCAAGGTGCTGGAGGACGGCCCGCGCGGCACGCTGGTGGAGGCCGGCGCCGGCGAGAACTGGCATGAATTCGTCGCCTGGACCCTGGACCAGGGCCTGGGCGGCCTGGAAAACCTGGCGCTGATCCCGGGCACGGTGGGCGCCTCGCCGGTGCAGAACATCGGCGCCTACGGCATCGAGCTGCAGGACCGCTTCGAGTCGCTGGACGCCGTCGACCTGTTCACCGGCCGGGTGTTCACGCTGGACGCCACCCAGTGCGCCTTCGGCTACCGAGATTCGGTGTTCAAGCACTCGCCGGCGCGCGACAGCGACTTCGGCCTGGCCGGCCGGGCGCTGATCCTGCGGGTGCGTTTCCGCCTGCCCAAGCCCTGGAAACCGGTGCTGGGCTACCTGGACCTGCAGCGCAAGATCGCCGAAACCGGCATCCAGGAGCCGTCGGCGCGCCAGATCTTCGACTGGGTCTGCGCCATCCGCGGCGCCAAGCTGCCCGACCCGCGGCAGATCGGCAATGCCGGCAGCTTCTTCAAGAACCCCACCGTCACGCCCGAGCAGTGCCAGGACATCATCGCGCGCGATCCCGGCATCGTGCACTACCCGATGCCCGACGGCACGGTGAAGCTGGCGGCCGGCTGGCTGATCGACGCCTGCGGCTGGAAGGGCAAGTCGGTCGGCCAGGCCGGCGTGTACGAGAAGCAGGCGCTGGTGCTGGTGAACCGCGGCGGCGCCACCGGCGGCGAGGTGGTGACGCTGGCGCGCGCCATCCAGACCAGCGTGTACGAGCGCTTCGGCATCCGGCTGGAGCCGGAGCCGGTGGTGGTCTAGGCCGCCGTCACGTCCGCGCTCGGCCGGCGCCGCGCGGGCAGGCTCTCGCGCGTGGCCTGCAGCGCCTGCTGCAATTGCCGGCTGAAGTCGGCGGCGGGGAACGCCTCGCCGTCCTGCGCCGCGCGGCCGATGGCGTCGGTCACCCGCGCGATTTCAAAGAACCCCAGCATGGCGGCCGCGCCCTTGAGCTTGTGGGCCGCGTCGGCGCAGCGCGCCGGCCGGCCCTCGGCCAGGGCGTCCGACAGTTCGGCGATGGTGCCCGACGCGTCGCTGAAGAACATGCCGGCCAGCCGGTCGATCTCGCCGCTGGTGAGCAGGTCGCCCATGCCGTCGGGCGGCGCGTGCCGGTGCGCCTGGTGCGCATGCCCCAGCACCGCCGTCAGCTGCTCCACCTTCAGCGGCTTGGCCAGCACCGCGTCGGCGCCGGCGCGTAACGCGCTGGCGCGGGTTTCCTCCATCACGTCGGCGGTCAGCATCACGATCGGCAGGTTGGCGTGCGGCACCGGCAGCGCGCGGATCGCGCGCACCGTGTCCACCCCGTCCAGCACCGGCATGTGCACGTCCAGCAGCACGGTGTCGAACGGCGTGCGCCGCACCAGCTCCAGCGCCTGCTGGCCGTCCTCGGCCACGCTCACCTCGTGGCCGAGGCTGCGCAGCAGCAGCCCCAGGTACTTGCGGTTGACCGGGTGGTCGTCGGCCACCAGGATGCGCTTGGGCGCCGGCGTCGCCGCCAGCGCGGCCTGCGCCGACGCGCCGTCCGCGGGCGCCGGGCAGGCCGGCAGCAGCACCGCCAGCTCGAACACCGAGCCCTGGCCCGGCGCGCTCTGCGCCGAGATGTCGCCGTGCATCATGCGCGCCAGCGAGCGCGAGATTTCCAGGCCCAGGCCGGTGCCGCCGAAGCGGCGCGACTGCGCGGCGTCGCCGACCTCGAAGCGGTGGAACAGGCGCGCCATGGTGGCCGCGTCCATGCCGATGCCGGTGTCGCTCACGCGAAAGCGCAGCTGCTTCGATGCGCCCAGGTCGCGCGCCGAGACTTCCAGCGTCACCTCGCCCTGCGGCGTGAACTTGATGGCGTTGCCCAGCAGGTTGAACAGGATCTGCTTGAGGCGCATGGCGTCGCCGCGCACCCAGGGCGGCAGGCCGTCGGCCGCCCGCATGCGCAGCGCCAGGCCGCGCGCCTGCGCCTGGGCGGCCATCTGATCGCGCACCTCGCGGCACAGCTGCGGCAGGTCCAGCGGCGCCTCGTGCAGCGAGAGCTTGCCGGCTTCCACCGCGGACACGTCGAGCACGTCGTCCAGCAGCGCCAGCAGGTGGCGCGCCGATTCGTGCGCAGTGGCGATCAGGTCGCGCTGGGCGGGCGTGGTGGGGGTCTGCTGCAGCAGCTGCAGCATGCCCAGCACCCCCTGGAACGGCGTGCGCAGCTCGTGGCTCATGTTGGCCAGGAAGCGGCTCTTGGCGCGGCTGGCCGCCTCGGCGGCCACCTTGGCATCGCGCAGCTCGTCGGCCAGGCGTTCCAGCTGGCGGCGCGCGGCGGTCTGCTCCTTCTGGTGGGACCACAGCACGTAGCCGGCCATGGACAGCAGCAGCAGGTGCAGCACCGCCAGCGCCCCGATGGCCAGTGCCTGCTCGCGCACCGTGTCGAACTGCTGCTCGATCAGGTCGGCCGACACGCGCGAGGCGGCCAGCGTGTAGCTCTGCACGTCGGGCATGATGCGCTCGATGTGGTCGGACATCGCCACCGCGTCGGCGCGCGTGGCGCCGGGCGCCGCGGTCCTGTCGCCCAGCCGCATCAGCACGTCCAGCTCGCGCATCAGGGCGGAATGTTCGTCGGTGACCCGCAGCATCTCCAGGCCACCGCTGTCCCTCAGCAGCAGGATGCGGCTGACCAGCAGCTCGTAGGGCAGCGCCAGCGCCTGGCCGTCGATCGTGCTGCCCGGCGCCGCAAGCGCCGCATGCAGGTCGCCGCGAAAGCGCGTCAGCTGCCGCTCGAAGCCGAACACGATGGAGACGACCGAGTCCTTCCAGCCCAGCTTCTTCGCGTCGACCGCATGCGCCTGGCGCACCTGCGCCACCGCCACCAGGGCCGCGGCCAGCAGGGTGGTGACGCTCAGCAGCACCAGGATCACCAGGCCCGCCTTGCGGGGCAAGCGCGGCATCATTCGGCCACGATGGACTTCAGCTGCCAGATGGAGCGCTCGTAGTAGCGCTGCGACTGCAGCTGGGGCTTGCTGTCGAACGGGTAGATCACGAACAGCGGGCCGCGCTCGCGCACCGGGATCGGCTTGCCGTCGATGCGCAGCGCCACAATGACGTTCTCCTGCTGCGCGTCCTCCATCGGAATGGTGACCTGGTAGTCGTTCAGCGCCATCGCCTTCAGGCTGCTGCCGTGGGCCTTGGCCAGGCGCAGCACGTCGCGCAGCAGCGGCCCGGTGAATTTCTGCGGGGCCTTGCTCCACGGCGTGCCGGTGGTGAAGCTGTGCTGCGGCAGGGCTTCCAGCGCCGCCAGGTCCAGCGGCACGCTGCCGGCCGGACCACCCACCTTGCCCGAGATCACCAGCACCGGCTGGCCGGCGGGCATGGGTTGCGGCAGCGCAGGGAGCGCGGCGCACACCGCCGCGGCGGCCAGGATGCCAGTGAACATGTGGCGCAACTGCGAAACCATGGGAAACGACTCCAGATAGCCGGGCCTGCGAATCTTATACGGCCGGCCTGGCGGCCCGCCGCTGCCGCTGGTGTAAGGTCGCGGCGGGACAACACGATGAGGAACAACGGCATGGATGCCGTCTACCGCCACGCCCTGCGCCATGCCGGGCAGCTGAAATGGGGAGTGCTGGCGCTCTGGCTGGCGGTGTTCGCCGGCAGGGCGGCCGGTTGGTGGCGGCTGCCGGCCGGCTGGTTCGGCGCGCTGGTCGTGTCGCTGGTGTTCGTCGCCGCGGGCGGCGCCTGGGCGCGCTGGCAGCGCGAGCGCTGGATCCGCGAGGCGCCGCTGCCGCAGTTCCTCAAGCGCAAGCTGCGCCAGGCCTATCCGCGGCTGGAGCAGAAGGACGCCGACCTGGTGGAGCGCGGCCTGCGCCAGTTCTTCATGGCCTGCAACCGCAGCCAGGGCAGGTTCGTCGCGATGCCCTCGCGCGCGGTGGACGCGATGTGGCACGAGTTCATCCTGCACACCCAGGCCTACCGCGACTGGTGCGGCCTGGCGCTCGGGCGGTTCCTGCACCATACGCCGGCCGAGGCGCTGGGCGGCCGCGCGCAGCACAACGACGGCCTGCGCCGCGCCTGGTTCTGGACCTGCAAGGACGAAGCGATCAACCCGCGCCAGCCGACGCGCCTGCCGCTGCTGTTCGCGCTGGACGGCAAGCTGGAGATTCCCGGCGGCTTCCGCTATGTGCCCGACTGCCGCGACATCGCGCGCAAGAACGAGGACGGCGGCGACGGCAGCGGTGCCTACTGCGGCACCAGCTTCGCCGACGGATCGGCCAGCGGGGATGCCGATGGGTTCGGCGGGGTGGATGGATCGGATGGCGGGGGTGACGGGGGTGGAGATGGCGGGGGTTGCGGAGGCGGGGACTAGGCAGCTGCGCCTGCCAGCCGGATCTCGACCCGTTCCTTGCCCTGGCCCACGTTCCTGCGCTTGAGCGCGAGCGCCCCCACCTCGCCGGTGCGCCGCAGGTGCGTGCCGCCGCAGGGGACGCGCGCGACGCCTTCGACCTCCCAATAGCGCCGACCAGCCGCGCGGTCGCTGAATTCACTGCGCACCGGCAGGTCGGCCGCCACCACGGCGGCGACCCGCGCGCCGATGGTCGGCAGCAGCGGCGCGATGCTCTGCGGCCAGGCGAAGTCGATGCGCGCCTTGTCCTGCGAAATGTGGGCACCGATGCGCTCGGCGCCGGGCAGCGCCGCCGACAGCATCTCGAGCACCAGTTCCGCCGCGAAGTGCAGCCGCATCAGCGCGTAGCGGCGTGCCCAGTCGATTTCGATGCGCACCGCATCGCCGGCCCGCAGGCCGTGGCCGGCGGGCAGCGCGTAGACCAGGCGCTGTCCGTCCAGCGTGGCGGACTGCACGGGCCAGCCGCCGATGGTGCCGGCGTCGCTCTCCTGCCCGCCGGAGAAGGCGAAGAAGATGCTGCGGTCCAGCTCCACGTCGTTGCCGCGCGCCGCGGCCACGCGCGCATCCAGCGCCGTGGCGTACGGGTCCTCCCAGAAATGCCGGTGCGTCATGCCTGCATCGACGCCTTCACCCGCTCGCGCGTGAACGGCACCGTGCGCAGCCGCACGCCGGTGGCGTCGAACACCGCGTTGGCGAGCGCCGCCGGCACCGGCGCGGAAGCCGCTTCGCCGGCGCCCAGCGGCGGCTGGTCGGTGCGCTGCACCAGCTCGATGTCCAGCCGCGGCACCTCGGGGTAGCGCAGCAGCGGGTAGCTGGCCCAGTCCACGCTGGTGACGCCGCGCGTGTCGAACCGCGTTTCCTCGTGCAGGGTGCGCGACAGCGTCTGCAGGATGTTGCCCTCCACCTGGGCGCGCACCGCGTCGGGGTTGACCATCAGGCCGCAGTCGTGCACGCAGGCCACGCGCAGCACGCGCACCGCGCCGCTCGCGCGGTCGACTTCCACCTCCATGCCCATGGCGACGAAGGTTTCGTTGTGCTTGTAGGCCATGCCGCGCCCGCGTGCCACGCCCGCCGGGCCCGAACCGCTGGAGTGGCGCGGCTGCCACTGCATCAGCTTCGCCAGCCGCTCGACCACCTCGCGCCCGCGCGGCTGCGACAGCGCCTGCAAACGGAACTGCAGCGGGTCGGCGCCGGCGCGGGCGGCCAGTTCGTCGGTGAAGCTCTCCACCGCGAAGCAGTTGGCCACCTTGCCCGGCGCTCGGATGTTGGACGGCCGCAGCGGCGCGCCTTCCAGCCAGCGCACGTGCACCCGCACCGCGTTGGCGGCATACGGCGGGTCGCCGTTCTGCGACACCAGCCCGGTGGATTGCCCCTTCGGCTGCGGCAGGCCGGCGGCCTGCGGCGACAACAGCGGAATCCAGGCCAGGTTGGCGGTGGCGCGCGGCACCCACATGGTGGTGGACCAGGCGTCGATGCCGCCTTGCGGCGTGACGCTGCCGCGCAGCTCCAGCAGCTGGGGGGGGCCTTTCGGGTCCCAGCCCAGCTCGTCCTGGCGGCTCCACTGCACGCGCACCGGCCGGCCCAGCGCCTTCGACACCATGGCGGCTTCCACCGTGGCGTCGTCGCTGCCGTTCATGCCGTAGCAGCCGGCGCCGTCCAGGTAGATGGCGCGCACCTTCGCAGGCGGCAGGCCGAGCGCCGCCGCGCAGGACTGCGCGAGGCGGTGGCTGCCTTGCGAGGCGGTCCACACGGTGGCGCCGTCGGCCTTCACGTCGGCCACCGCGCACGAAGGGCCCATGGAGCCGTGCGACTGCAGCGGCCAGGCGTAGGTGGCAACCAGCGGCTGCGCGGCGGCCGCGCCCAGCGCGTCGAGGCGCGCCGCATCGCCCTTGTCGATGAGCGTTTCCTCGGCGATGAACGGCCCGCGCCGCGCCCAGTCCACCACCTTGTCGTGGCCGACCAGCCCGGTGCCTTCGCTCCACTGCACTTTCAGCTCGCGTGCGGCGCGGATGGCGGCCCATTCGTCCGCCGCGGCGACGGCGACGAAGTCCTGCACGCGCACCACGCGCACGCCGGGCAGCCGCGCCACCGAAGCCTCGTCGATGCCCAGCACGCGCGCACCCACCGCCGGCGGGCGCACGACGCGCGCATGCAGCATGCCGGGCAAGGTGAAGTCGTGCACGTACAGGTGCTGCCCCGTCACCTTGGCCGGGATGTCGGGGCGCGGCAGCGAGCTGCCGACCTGGGTGTACTGCTTCGGGTCCTTCAGCGGCGCCTTCGGGTTCATCGCCACCTTCAGTGGCCGGTCGCCGGCCAGCTCGCCCGCCGCCAGCGTGCGCCCGTCGCCGGCGCGGATCCAGCCGTCGGCCAGCGCCAGCGCGCCGGGCTGCGCGCCCAGGCGCTCGGCGCCCAGCGCCAGCAGCGCTTCGCGCATCGAGGCCGCGGCCTGCCGCAGCTCGACGCCGCCGCGCATCACGCCCGTGCTGCCGGCCGTGGGCCCCTGGTTGGGCGTGAGGGCACTGTCGCCTTCCACCAGCGCGATGCGCGCCACCGGCAGCGAGAGTTCCTCGCCCACCATCTGCCGCATGGCGATGCGGTGGCCGGTGCCCAGGTCCACCTTGCCGGAGTAGATGACGACCGAGCCGTCGCGGCGCAGCGCGAGGAAGGAATCGACCTCGTTCAGCGCCAGCGGCTTGGACAGCGCCTCCTGCCCGTGCGCGGGCAGCCCGAGCAGCGAAAAGCCGACGACGCAGGCGCTGCCCTTGAGCAGTTCGCGGCGGGACAGGGCTGCGTGCATCTCAGGCCTCCTTCGTGCCGGCGGCGCGGGCCACGGCTTTCAGCACGCGGTCGTGCGCGCCGCAGCGGCACAGGTGGCCGGCCAGCGCCGCCTGCGCCTGCTCGCGCGTCGGCTTCGGCGTGCGCCGCAGCAGCGCCACGCTGCCCATCACCATGCCGTTGGTGCAGTAGCCGCACTGGGCGGCCTGTTCGGCGATGAAGGCGGCCTGCACCGGGTGCGGCGCGGCCGGCGTGCCCAGGCCTTCGGCGGTGGTGACGGACTTGCCCGCCGCGTCCGACAGCTTCAGCACGCAGGAGCGCACCGGCTGGCCGTCCAGCAGCACGGTGCAGGCGCCGCACTGGCCCAGGCCGCAGCCGAACTTGGCCGCGTGCAGGCCCAGGGTGTTGCGCAGCGCATAAAGCAGCGGCATGTCGCCGTCCCATGCCTCGACGCTGCGGGGCGTGCCGTTGACGACGAGGGCATAGGCTGCCATGCGGTGCTCCTTGGGGGTTGCCGCAGCTTAATGGCGCCGGCTGCCGGTGACAACGCGGTGAACCCCCTGATCCGGGGGGCGCGCCGCACGCGGGCCGTTCCTAGAATCGCGCACACCCGGAAAAATGAGAAGAGGAACCGCCATGCGCCTGCGCCGTACTGTTCTTGCCAGCCTGCTTGCGGCCGCCGCGCCGCTGGCATTCGCGCAGGCCGCGCCCGCCGCGGGCGATCCTCCGGCGGCGGAGCCGCTGCCCGCCGTCAAGAGCAATGCGGCGCTCAAGGGCAAGCGCTTCTACCTGGCCGAGTACCGAGTGCTGTTCGAGGTGTCCGGCAACGTCTCGGCCAACACCCGTGCGGCGTATTTCGGCGGGCGCGACTACGGCGCCACGCGCGTGTCGGTCAACTACAAGGTGCCGCAGCCGAACCTGCAGCTGCTGCAGGCCATCACCGACAAGGCGCACGCGGACTTCCTGGCGCGGATGGCGGCCGCCGGCCTCGTGCCGGAGCCGGCCGACGCGTTCGTGCAGGCGAACGGCGCCATCTACGAACCCGGCGCCCCGGGCAGCAGGCCGGGCGCGGAGGTGCACGAGGACGTGGAGCTGGGCTACGGCAAGCGCAAGTATCTGGTGATGACGCCCACCGGCACCCGCACGGTGGCGCGCGGCTTCATCGGCCTCGGCGCGGGCAACATCGGCAAGCGCATCGAATGGAGCAAGGGCGGCATGGAAGGCGTGTCGGTCAGCATGGTGGTGAACCTGGCCGCGCAGGAGTCCTCCGGCGGCGGCTCCTCGATGTTCAAGCGCGGCTCCAGCGCGAACGCGTCGGCGGCGATGGAGGTGGCCATGGCGCCCAAGATGGGCGGCGTGCTGCAGACGCATGCGCAGACGCAGATCGTCAGCCTGGGCGGCCCCTGGCCGGTGGCCGGGCAGTTCGCCACGCTGCGCGAGACCGGCGGCTACGACAGTGCCAGCAACCCGGTGGTGTCGGGCATCAACATGCTGGGCAAGCTCACCATGGGCGTGGCCGGCAACAACAGCAAGCGCGTGGACATGGCGCTGGAGGTGGACGAGGCGGCGCTGGCCGAGCTCGCCGGCAAGGCGCTCTCGGCGGTCAACCAGGCGGTGGTCGGCGCCATCCAGTGATTAGGGCCTGTTCACACTATTTTTGCCAGATGCGTTGCGGATCAAAAAGGTCATGCGCAAGGCGCGAAACGCAGCCGGACTCAATGTCCGGCAAGGCTTCGCAACGCGGCGCATGGCCTTTTTGGCCGCAACCCGAAGGGAACGCGATGAAAACCGCGCCACTCGTCGTTGCACTCCTAGCCAAGGCGGCCAGCCTTGGCGTCGTCCTGCGCCTAGATTGGCGCGGTTTTCATCGCGTTCGCACTGGCAAAAAGAGTGTGAACAGGCCCTAGCCCGGTGCCGGCGGCTCGGACGGCATGGTGGCCGCGGCCACCGCGCGTTCCATCTCTTCGCGCAGCCGGCTCATGGCCTGCTGCAGCTGGCCGATCTGCACCTCGAAGCTGGGGTTCACCAGCGGCGACTCGGCCAGCTTGAGCACCGCTTCGGCCTGCTCGGTGCGGCCCTCCAGCAGGGCCGTGGCGGCCGCCGTGGTCAGCGCGTTGCGCAGGGTGTAGCTGTGCTGCTGCTGCACCACCGCGTTGTGCAGCGCCAGCGCGAGCGCGTGCGACACGGCCTGGTAGGCCGCGCCCGCCGCGAACGGCTGCTGGAACCCGGCCAGCATGTCGCGGACCTGCTGGACCGCGTCGGTGACCTGGTCGTTGGTTTCCGCGGGATCGCTCATGGCTTGGATACGGCGGCACCCAGCAGGTAGGCGACCGAGCGCGTGGTCACGGCCGCGGCCAGGCTGTCGGCGGCCTGCTGCTGGTTGGTGGCGTTCTGCGCCGCGATGCCCAGGGCCTGGGCGGTGGCCTGGTACAGCGCGCCCATGGCCATGGCGGGGGCTTCGCCCAGCACCTTGACATTGGCTTGCGTGACGGCGTCGGTGATCTGGTCGTTGACCGAGGTGGGGAAGGCCATGGCGTCAGACCTTCTCGGCGGCGGCGCCCAGCAGGGCCTGCACGCAGCGGGTGGTCACCGCCTGCGCGATCACGTTGCCCTGCTGCTGCGCCGTGGTGGCGTTGTGGGCGGCATTGGCCAGGGCCTGCGCCGTGGCCTGGTACAGGTTGCCCATCGCCATGGCGGGGGCGTCGCCCAGCACCTTGACGTTGGCTTGGCTGACGGCGTCGGTGATCTGGCTGTTGACAGCGGTAGGAAAGGCCATTGGAGGCTCCGTTCTTCTTCGGTTGGAAAGTAGCGGGATCAGTCTTGCGGCGGCGCGGCGCCGTGCACGGCTTGCGCCACCACGTCGTCGGTGTCGGCGACCGACTGTTCGGCGTCGGCCATGGCCTTCAGGTGGGCTTGCAGCCGCGCGCCGATACCGGCGTCGGCGTCGGCATCGGCCGGTGCCTCGGCGGGCGCCGCGGCGGGAGCTTGGGGTGTGTCCATCCGCCCGATGATGCCCGACGGATGTGACAGGCGCATCCCCAGCCTTGGGGACGCGCGCTGGGAAAAAAGCTCAGTCGTTGCCGAGCGAGGGCAGCGAGTTGTCGCCGCCCTTCACGAGCAGGCCGGCGCGCGCGTACACGCCCAGCTTCTCGCGGGTGTCGGCGATGTCCAGGTTGCGCATGGTCAGCTGGCCGATGCGGTCCTTGGGCGAGAACGGCGCGTTCTCCACCTTCTCCATCGACAGCCGCTCGGGCGCGTAGGTGAGGTTGGGCGATTCGGTGTTCAGCAGCGAGTAGTCGTTGCCGCGGCGCAGCTCCAGCGCCACCTCGCCGGTGATGGCGCGCGCCACCCAGCGCTGCGCCGTCTCGCGCAGCATGATGGCCTGCGGGTCGAACCAGCGGCCCTGGTACAGCAGGCGGCCCAGCTTCAGGCCGTTCATGCGGTACTGCTCGATGGTGTCCTCGTTGTGGATGCCGGTGACCAGGCGCTCGTAGGCGATGAACAGCAGCGCCAGGCCGGGCGCCTCGTAGATGCCGCGGCTCTTGGCCTCGATGATGCGGTTCTCGATCTGGTCGCTCATGCCCAGGCCGTGGCGCCCGCCGATGCGGTTGGCTTCCAGGATCAGCTCCACCGGGTCGTCGAAGCTCTTGCCGTTCAACGCCACCGGGCGGCCTTCCTCGAAGCGCACGCGCACCTCCTCGGCCTTCACCACGACGTCGTCCTTCCAGAAGGCCACGCCCATGATCGGGTTGACGATGCGGATGCCGGAATTCAGGAACTCCAGGTCCTTGGCCTCGTGCGTGGCGCCCAGCATGTTGCTGTCGGTGGAGTAGGCCTTCTCGGCCGACATCTTGTAGCCGAAGCCGGCCGCGGTCATGAAGGCCGACATCTCGGCGCGGCCACCCAGCTCGTCGATGAACAGCTGGTCCAGCCAGGGCTTGTAGATGCGCAGGGCCGGGTTGGTGAGCAGGCCGTAGCGGTAGAAGCGCTCGATGTCGTTGCCCTTGAAGGTGCTGCCGTCGCCCCAGATGTGGACGTCGTCCTCCTTCATCGCGGCCACCAGCATGGTGCCGGTGACGGCACGCCCGAGCGGCGTGGTGTTGAAGTAGGTGAGCCCGCCGGTGGAGATGTGGAAGGCGCCGCTCTGCAGCGCGGCGATGCCCTCGTGCGCCAGCTGCTGGCGGCAGTCCACCAGGCGGGCCTTCTCGGCGCCGTACTCCATGGCCTTGCGCGGGATGGCGTCGTAGTCCGGCTCGTCGGGCTGGCCCAGGTTGGCGGTGTAGGCGTAGGGGATCGCGCCCTTCTTGCGCATCCAGTGCAGGGCGGCGCTGGTGTCCAGGCCGCCGGAAAACGCGATGCCGACCTTCTGGCCGGAGGGCAGGTGCTCGAGGATGGTGCTCATGGAGGGCGATTTTACGAGCCCATGAAGCCGAGGTTGCGCGCGCTGAAGTTCGCCAGGTTCGGCAGCACCAGCATCTGGTCGGTGGCCGACACGCCGAACCAGCCGGCCAGCGTGGCGCCGAACTGCTCCACCGAGGTGGTCGGCAGCAGCCGGCCCTGGCCGACGTCGTCCGGGCCGTTGTTCGCCAGAACGGGCGCGGTGCCGATGAAGGAACGGCCCTTGACCGCGCCGCCCAGTACCAGCTGCATGCCGCCCCAGCCATGGTCGGAGCCGTCGTTGTTGCTGACCAGCGTGCGGCCGAAGTCGGAGGCGGTGAAGGCGGTCACCTGCTGCGCCACGCCCAGGTCCACCGTGGCCTGGTGGAAGGCGGCCAGCGCGTTGCCCAGGTTGGTCATCAGCGTGGGGTGCGCGGTGGCCAGCGAGTCGTGCGTGTCGAAGCCGCCCATGGAGACGAAGAACACCTGGCGCTTCGCGCCCAAGGTGTCGCGCGCGGCGATCATGCGCGCCACCATCTTCAGCTGGTCGGCCAGCGAATTGCCGGTGGGGAACACGGTGGGCAGCGTGACCGAGGCCAGCGCGGTGCCGAGCTGCGCGTTGGCCGTGACGGAGCGGCGCGCCACGTTGGCGTACTCGGCTTCCAGCAACTGCCCGCGCGGCGTGGTCATCACCGCCTGCAAGGCCTGCGAGCAGGCCTGCGAGCCGAACAGCGGGTTCTTGATGCCGTTGACGGCCACCGAGCCCGAGGTCGTGACCTGGTACTGCGCCGTCTGGTGGCCGGCCAGGTAGACCGCGTTGCCGGCCACGCTGACGCAGGTGAAGGTGGCGTTGCCGTTGCCCGAGGCGAACAGGTCGCCCATGCGGCCGCCCCAGCCCGAGGTGCCGCCTTCGGGCAGCGAGGCCTGCCAGTACGACTGCTGGTCGTTGTGCGAGAACAGCTTGGGCGGCAGCGGCACCGAGCGCGCCGCGTACTGCGCCTTGGTGGTCGGCTGCACCAGGGTGCCGATGTTCAGCGCCACGGACAGGCGGCCGGCGTCGAACAACGGCACCAGCGGCGCCAGGCCCGGCGCCAGCGCGAACTGGCGCCCGCCCGGCAGCGGCGTGGTGGGGCTGAGCGCGGTGGTTGCGAGCACGCCGCGGTCGATCGCCACGTTGGCACGGAACGACCGGTAGATGTCGTGGCTGGCCTGGTCGTAGGGCACCACGGTGTTGGCCCAGTCGTTGCCGCCGTACAGGAACACGCAGACCAGCGCCTTGTAGTCGCCGGCGCTCTGCGCGGCGGCCTCGCCCATGGCGGCCAGGCTCATCGCGAAGGGCGCTGCGCCCGAGGCGAGCGAGAGCAGGCCGGCGCGGCGCAGGAAGGCGCGGCGCGAGGCGTTGCCGGACGGAATGCCGAGGATGTGCTGGGTGGCCATGGCGTCGTCCTTGTTCTTCATTTCTGCGCGATGTATTCGGGCGAGGCCAGCACCAGCAGCAGCGCCGCGTTGACGCGGTTGCGCTTGCCTGCGTCGGTGGTGGCCACGATGGTGTCGAGCGCCGTCTTCAGCACCGCGATCACGTTGGCCGGCAGCTGGCCCGCGGCCAGCACCAGGTTGATCTCGTCGAGCAGCGCCTGCGAATTGGCGGCCAATGCGAGCAGGCCCGTGTAGTCGGCGCGCACCTCGCCGACCGAGGCGCCGTTGATCGCGTTCTGCATGAAGTTGACGTAGCCCGCCACCGACGATTCGGTGGTGATCTGGAACTCCGGCGCCTGCAGGCCGTAGGCGGCGAAGCCGGTGTTGGGCGGCACGTAGCCGGGGCGAAAGAAGTTGAACACCGAACCCGCGTGCAGCGGGCTCTGGCCCAGGCGCGTGCCGGCATCCGACAGGTCGCCGATGTTCCACACGCCGGTAGGCGAGGCCGCCTTGAAGGCGCGCGCCCAGTTGAGGAAGCGCACGACAGGCTCGCGCAGCTTGCCGAAGGCCGGGCCGGCGGCGATGCGCGCATCGCGTGCTTCCGCGTCCAGCAGGATGGCGCGCAACACCGCGCGCAGGTCGCCGCGCACGCCCTGGCCGTTGTTGGCGAAGGCCGCCGCCACACGGCCGACATAGGCCGGACTGGGGTTGCTGGTCACCAGCCGCTGGATCAGCTGGCGGCTGACGAAGGGCGGCATGTTGGGGTGCAGGAACAGCGTGTCCAGCGCCGCGTCCAGCGCGGCGCGCGCCGGTGTGGCGGCGGCGATGGTGGCGCCGAGGAAGCTCTTGGCGCCGGTCTCGTAGCGGCTCGCCACCTGCGCCATCGGGCGGCGGTGCACGGTGGCCGGCACCGGTGTGGCCAGGCCGCTGGTATCCAGGTCCCAGCCGGTGAACACCCGCGCCAGCCCGCTCACGTCGGCCGGGCCGTAGCTCTCGGGCGCGCCGGCGGCCGGCGTGCCGTCGGCATTGAGCTGCACCAGGCCGATGGTGAACAGCTGCATCAGCTCGCGCGCATAGTTCTCGTCGGGCTGGCTGCCCTGCGCATTGGCCTTGGCGTTGCCGCGGTAGGTGAGGTAGTAGCCCATGGCCGTGGACAAGGTCACGTCGGCCAGCAGCGCGCGGTAGTTGCCGAAGGCGTTGGCTTCCAGGATGTCGACGTAGTTGCCCACGGCGAACTGGCGGAACGGGCCGCCCACGCCTGTGACCGACACCACCAGCAGTTCCGACAGGGCCAGCGTCATGCGCTGGCGCAGCGTGTCGGGGCTGGAGATGAGCTTGCGCCACAGCGTGTTGTCCAGGCCGGCCGTGCTGTTGCGGTAGCTCTCCTCGGCGTAGCCGCGCTCGGTGAGCCAGTCGACATGGCTCTGGCTGCGCGGCATGGTGAACTGCTGCTCCAGCCAGGCCTCGTAGCCGAGCGCCTGCACCGAGGCGATCTCGGACTTCGGCGCGCCCAGCGTGGCCTGCGCGAGAAAGCGCGCGGCTTCCTGCGCCGAGGGCGGCGTGGACGGCGCGGGCGCCGGGGAAGGCGAGGGCGATGGGCCCGGTGCGGGTGAAGGAGCCGGCGTCGGGGCAGGCGCGGGGGGCGGTGCGACCGCACCGTCGGAGCCGCCCCCGCCGCAGGCGGCGAGCAGGGCGGCGGCCGCGAGCGCGGCCGGGAGTGCGGGCGACGGTGCTTCAGTCGGGGCGGGAACGGCGTCGTCGGCCGGCGCAAGTGCGTCGGCGCGTGTCGGAATCGGGATCAATGCGGGCTCCTCTGCTCGGCCGCGATTCAACCGCAGAGCTGGCCGGAAACCCGTTCCAAGGTGTCAGCACCCGTAAGACGAGCGCGCATCCGCGAAAAAAAACCGCTGCACGGGGCAGCGGTGTTCAGATGGGAAATCGGCTCAGCGCCAGTGATGGTGGTGGCGGTGGCCGCCGCCCCAGTAGCCCAGGCCGATCGACAGGCTGACCGGCGGCGCGTAATAGCGCGGGTAGTAGGCCGGGTACACCACGGTGGAGGCCGGGTAGACGTAGGTGCTGGGCACCACCACCGGTGCCGCCTGCACCACGACAGGCGCGCCTTCCATCGCCTCGGGCGCGCTCATGGGTGCGCTGACCATGGGCGGCGCGCTGACCGTGCCGGGCTGCTGCGCGGCCGGATAGCCCGGCGCGGGGCCGCTGCCCACCGGCGTGACCTGCAGGCGCACGGTCGGGCCCGGGTCGTACGGCATCTGCACCGTGTACTGGCGGCCGGCGTACTCGTACGTGACGTTGTAGCCGACGGTGCGGTTCTCAACCATGTTCTGGGTGCTGCACTGCTGCACCGCCTGCGGATAGCCGCGGGTTTCGATGCCGTTGCCGACCGCCGCGCCGGCTATCGCACCGAGGCCGGTGGCCGCCGCGCGGCCGCCACCGTGGCCGATGGTGTTGCCCAGCAGGCCGCCCACCACCGCGCCGACCAAGGCGCCGCCACCGGAGGACTGGGGCTGCATCACCTGCTGCTGGCTGCAGACCTGGCGCGGCACGGCCACCTGCTGCACGACGGGCTGGGTGGAGACCACGCGCCCGACTTCCTGCGCGCCTGCGGCCACAGCCACAAGTCCCATCATCGACAGAACTGCTTTTTTCATGATGTTCCTTCTGGTTTGGCTGAGATGCCCAAATTCTAGGCAAGCACCCCGCGCGGACCCTGAACAGGTCGTAAAGCTGCTGTAAAAGTGGCCGTCGCGTGAGTGAAAGTTCGCGGTCAGCGGCGCGCCAGCAACGCCCAGGCGGCCGGATCGAAGCCCACCGTGGTCTCGCCGCCGGGCCACTCCACCACCGGGCGCTTGATGACGCTGGGCTGCGCCAGCATGACGGTGCGCGCACTGTCCGCGCCGGTCACGCCATCGCGCGTGGCGTCGTCGAGTTTTCGCCACATGGTGCCCTTGCGGTTGAGCAATTTTTCCCAACCCACCTGTTGCATCCAGGCCGCCAGCCGCGGCTGCGGCACGCCCTGCTTCTTGAAATCGTGGAACTGGTAGTCCACACCCTGCTCGGCGAGCCAGGCACGGGCCTTCTTCACGGTGTCGCAGTTGGGAATGCCGTAGAGCGTCGCAGCCATGGGGGCATGATGCCATGGGCTGCAAGGCCCATCCCGCGGCCTGGGACAATCGCGCCCATGGATTCCCTGCAAGACTGGCTGGCGCACTGCGAGCGCCTGCATCCCAAGACCATCGCGCTCGGCCTGGAGCGCGTGCAGGCGGTGGCCGCGCGCATGGCGCTGCGCTTCGACTGCCCGGTGATCACCGTGGCCGGCACCAACGGCAAGGGCTCGACCTGCGCCATGCTGGAAGCCATCCTGCTGCAGGCCGGCTGGCGCGCCGGCGTCTACACCTCGCCGCACCTGGTGCACTTCGAAGAGCGCTGCCGCATCGCGGGCGAGATCGCCACGGCCGACGCGCTGGTGCCGCACTTCGCCAAGGTGGAGGCCGCGCGCGGCGAGGTGGCGCTCACCTACTTCGAGTTCACCACCCTGGCCATCCTGAGCCTGATGGCGGCATCGAACCTCGACGCGGCGATCCTCGAAGTCGGCCTGGGCGGCCGGCTCGACGCGGTGAACGCCATCGATGCCGACTGCGCCATCGTCACCAGCATCGACCTGGACCACATGGAATTCCTGGGGCCGGACCGCGAGAGCATCGGCCGCGAGAAGGCCGGCATCCTGCGCGAAGGCCGGCCGGCCATCGTCAGCGACCCGGTGCCGCCGCACAGCGTGATCGCCTATGCGCAGGCGCTGGGCGCCGACCTGTGGCTGCCGGGCCGCGACTTCAATTTCGCCGGCGACAAGCAGCAGTGGTCCTGGGCCGGGCGCGGGCGGCGCTATGCGGGGCTGGCCTATCCGGCGCTGCGCGGCGCCAACCAGCTGGTCAACGCCTCCGGCGTGCTGGCCGCGCTGGAAGCCTTGCGCCCACGGCTGCCGGTGCCGGCGCAGGCGGTGCGCAACGGGCTGGCGATGGTGGAGCTGCCGGGGCGCTTCCAGATCGTGCCCGGCGAGCCGGTGCTGGTGCTGGACGTGGCGCACAACACGCATTCGGTGGCGGCGCTGGCGGCCAACCTCGACGCCATGGGCTTCTACCCGGCCACGCACATGGTGTTCGGTGCCATGGCCGACAAGGACCTGGCGCCGATGTTCGCGAAGATCGCGCCGCTGGCCGACCGCTGGTACTTCACCGACCTGCCGACGCCGCGCGCGGCCACCGCTTCGGATCTCGCCGGGCGATGGCAGCAGGCGCCGAAACAGCGCGAGGTGCCGGTGAGCCTGCATGCCGACCCGCGGCAGGCGCTCGCCGCCGCGACGGCCGCCGCGAACCCCACTGATAGAATCGTCGTCTTCGGATCGTTCTACACGGTAGGCGGCGTCTTGAAGGACGGGACACCCCGTCTGCAAGCCAGGCACCTGGGCGCCTGAACACCGCGATCCCGCCCCAACCAACCATCATGGCCTTGTTCAAGTTCCGCAAAGGTGGTGGCGACGAGCCAATGGCCGCTGGGGCGCCGCAGCCCGAAAGCGTGGAAGCGCTGCGCCGCCGCGCGCGGCACCGCCTGATCGGCGCCGTGGTGCTGGTGCTGGCCGGCGTGGCGGGTTTCCCGCTGCTGTTCGACACGCAGCCGCGGCCGATCTCCGTCGACATTCCCATCGACATTCCCGACCGCAACAAGGTCAAGCCGCTGCCCGTGCCGGTGGCGCCGCCTGCGCGGCCGGTGGCTTCGGGCGCGGCCGCGCCGCCGCCGTCCGCGCCGGTGGTTGCCGCGGCACCTCCTCCACCCGCACCCGCTCCCGCGCCTGCGCCGGCCGCTCCCAAGCCCGAGCCGGTCCAGCCGCAGCAGCAGGCCAAGGCCGAGCCCAAGCCGGAACCGAAGCCCGAGCCCAAAGCCGAAGCCAGGCCGCCGGCGCCCGCGCCGCGCGTCGACGAAGCCGCCAAGGCGCAGGCCCTGCTGGAAGGCCGCACCGTGCCGGCCGCCGAGGGCCGCTTCGTGGTGCAGGTGGGCGCTTTCTCCGACACCGGCAAGGCGCAGGAAACGCGCAAGAAAGTGGAGCGCGCCGGATTGAAGACCTACACGCAGGTGGCCGAGACCAAGGACGGCAAGCGCATCCGCGTACGGGTGGGCCCGTTCGCCACCCGCGCCGACGCGGACAAGGCGGCGCAGAAGATCAAGGGGCTGGATTTGCCGGCCGCCATCCTCACTTTGTGAGAGCCGCCCCGCATGGCCATGCTCGACTGGGTGGTGCTGGCGGTGCTGGGCATCTCCCTGCTGCTGGGCGCCTGGCGCGGCCTGGTGTACGAGGTGCTGTCGGTGCTGAGCTGGGTGGCGGCCTTCGTCGCGGCGCAATGGTTCGCGCCGTGGGCGGCGCAGATGCTGCCGATGTCGGGTTCGGGCGAGGCGGTGCGCTACGCGGCCGGCTTCGTGCTGGTGTTCATCGTGGCGCTGTTCGCCTGCGGGCTGGTGGCCTGGGGCGCGCGCAAGATCGTGGAGGCCATGGGCCTGCGGCCGGTGGACCGCACGCTGGGCGCGGCCTTCGGGCTGGTGCGCGGCCTGGTGCTGGTGCTGGCGCTGGCCGTGGTGGTGAGCATGACGCCGCTGCAGCGCGAGCTGTGGTGGACGGAAGCGAAGACGGCGGACGTGTCGGCCGCCGCGCTCAGGGGATTGAAGCCGGTCCTGCCTGAGCGCTTCGGGCGGTACCTGCCGGGATAGATTCGCCCTTCGTGGGCAGCAAGGATTTTGTATATGTGTGGAATCGTCGGGGTCGTCAGCAACGGGCCGGTCAACCAGCTGATCTACGACGCCTTGCTGCTGCTGCAGCACCGCGGCCAGGACGCCGCGGGCATCGTGACCCAGCAGGGCCGCAAGGTCTACATGCACAAGGCCAAGGGCATGGTGCGCGACGTGTTCCGCACGCGCAACATGCGCGCGCTGCCGGGCAACGTGGGCCTGGGCCAGGCGCGCTACCCGACCGCCGGCAACGCCTACAGCGAAGAGGAAGCGCAGCCGTTCTACGTGAACGCGCCCTTCGGCATCACGCTGGCGCACAACGGCAACCTGACCAATGCGCAGGCGCTGAAGGCCGAACTGTTCTCCACCGACCACCGCCACATCAACACCGAGAGCGACACCGAGGTGCTGCTCAACGTGTTCGCGCACGAGCTGGAGAAAGCCACGCGCGGCCTGCCGCTGAAGCCCGAGGACGTGTTCGCCGCCGTGCGCAACGTGCACCGCCGCGTGCGCGGCTCCTACGCCGTGGTGGCGCTGATCGCCGGCCACGGCCTGGTGGCGTTCCGCGACCCGTACGGCATCCGCCCGCTGTGCTTCGGCCGCGGCGGCGACGCCACGGTGATGGTGGCGAGCGAATCGGTGGCGCTGGAAGGCACCGGCTACAAGCTCGAGCGCAACCTGCTGGCCGGCGAGGCGATCTACGTCGACACGCAGGGCAAGCTGTTCGCGCAGCAGTGCGCGGCCAACCCGCAGCTGTACCCCTGCATCTTCGAATTCGTGTACCTGGCGCGGCCCGACTCGGTGCTGGACGGCATCTCGGTCTACCAGGCGCGGCTGAACCTCGGCGAAGCGCTGGCCAAGCGCGTGATCTCCACCGTGCCGCCCAACGAGATCGACGTGGTGATCCCGATCCCGGAATCGAGCCGGCCTAGCGCCATGCAGCTGGCGCAGCTGCTGGGCCTGCCGTACCGCGAGGGCTTCGTGAAGAACCGCTACGTGGGCCGCACCTTCATCATGCCGGGGCAGGCGGTGCGCAAGAAATCGGTGCGCCAGAAGCTCAACGTGATCAACAGCGAATTCAAGGGCCGCAACGTGCTGCTGGTGGACGACTCGATCGTGCGCGGCACCACCAGCCGCGAGATCG
>JAZKIV010000085.1:0-40567 GCA_040384685.1 Pseudomonadota bacterium
TCGCCCAGCGCTGCAGCGGCGTCGCCGCCCCGCTTCCGCTGTTCACCACACTGCTGAACTACCGCCACGTCCGCTTCGTCTTCAACGAAGGCCCGCAGGACGACGCCGATCCGGCCGCCGCATCCGCGTGGGCCGGCATGGACATGCTCAGCAGCGAGGAGTGGACGAACTACCCGATCACGGTGTCCATCGACGACCAGGACCAGGGCTTCGTCGTGCATGCCCATTGCACCTCGGGCATCCAGGCGGTGCATGTGGCCCGGTACGTCGAGCAGGCGCTCGCGCAGCTGGTCGACGCCCTGGAGCAGGACGGCGGCGCGCCCGTGCTCGGCCTGCAGGTCATGCCGGCGGGGGAGTTGGCGCAGTTGCAGGAATGGAATGCGGCTGAAGTCGAGTACCCGGGCGAGCAGGTGCTGCATGCAACGTTCGAGGCGCAGGCCGCGCGCACGCCCGATGCCGTGGCGCTGCTGTTCGAGGACGAGCAGCTGACGTACGCCGAGCTGAACGCCCGCGCCAACCGCCTGGCCCATCATCTGCGTGAGCTCGGCGTCGGTCCGGACGTGCTGGTGGCCGTGTGCGCCGAGCGCAGCATCGCCATGGTGGTCGCCCTGATGGCCGTGTTGAAGGCCGGTGGTGCGTATGTACCGCTGGACCCTGCGTATCCCGCCGAGCGGATTGCTTTCATGCTGGAAGATGCACGGCCCGCTGTGCTCTTGACGCAGGAGGCGCTGCTCGCATCGTTGCCCGCGCACGAGGTGCCCACCTTCTGCCTCGACTCCCAGTGGAGCGAGTTGCCTGTGCGCGACGCCAACCCGTTGTGCACCACCCTGCCGGCGCACCTGGCCTACGTCATCTACACCTCCGGTTCCACCGGCAAACCCAAGGGCGTGGGCATCCAGCAGCGCAACGCCTGCGCCTTCCTCGCCTGGAGCGCCTCCGTCTTCGATCCGGACGCCCTGGCCATGACCCTGGCGTCCACTTCCATCTGCTTCGACCTCTCGGTCTTCGAGATCTTCGCTCCGCTGGCCTGTGGCGCTTCGGTGTGCATCGTGCCCAATGCGCTGGCGCTGGCTTCCGGCTCTTTCGCCCATCCGGTGACCCTGGTCAACACCGTTCCCTCGGCCATGACCGCGCTGCTGCGCGCTGATGCACTGCCCGCTTCGGTGCGAACGATCAATCTCGCCGGTGAGCCGCTGTCGCCCCAGCTGGTCCAGCAGGTCTACCGCCAGCCCCAGGTCCACCAGCTGTTCAACCTGTACGGCCCCACCGAGGACACCACCTACTCCACGTGGGCACTGGTGCCCAGCGACGAAGGAGCAGCTGTCACCATCGGGAGGCCGATCGCCAACTCGCAGGTGCACATCCTGGACGAGGCGTTCAACCTGGTGCCGCAGGGCGTGCCGGGAGAGTTGTGCCTTGCCGGCGACGGCCTGGCGCGCGGCTACATCGGACGACCCGAACTCACCGCCGAGCGATTCGTGCCCAACCCGCACGGCACGCCGGGCGAGCGCATGTACCGCACGGGCGACTTGGCGCGTTGGCTCGCCGATGGCTCCATCGAGTACCTGGGGCGTATCGACCAGCAGGTGAAGATCCGGGGCTTCCGCATCGAACCGGGCGAGATCGAGGCGGTGCTGGCTGCCCAGCCGCAGGTGCGCGAAGCCGTGGTGCTGGCCCGCGAAGACGTTCCCGGCGACAAGCGCCTGGTCGCCTACGTCGTGCCCGCCGCCGAGGCCCTGGGCGCGCCGCAGCTGCAGGGTGAGCAGACCGCCCACTGGAGCCAGATGTGGGAGCAGATCTACCGCGACGCCGCCAGCGACGCCGCCCATGGCGCGACCGATACGCGCTTCAACACCACCGGCTGGACCAGCAGCTACGACCGCCTGCCCATTCCCGAGCACGAGATGCGCGAATGGGTCGAGCACGGCGTCGCCGCCATCCTGGCGCTGCAACCCAGGCGCGTGCTGGAGATCGGCTGCGGCAGCGGCCTGCTGCTGCACCGCATCGCCCCGGCCTGCGAGCAGTACCTCGGCACCGACGTGTCCGCCAGCGTGCTGGAACAGCTGGCCGCCAGCCTCGAAGAGTCCCCACCCGGGGCCTGCGAGGTGCAGCTGCTGCAGCGCCCCGCCCATGACTGGAGCGGCATCGAGGCAGGCCGCTTCGACACGGTCGTCATCAACTCGGTGGTGCAGTACTTCCCCAGCCTGCAGTACCTGTCGCAAGTGCTTGAGCAGGCCGTGCAGGCCATCGGCGAGCATGGCGGACGCATCTTCATCGGCGACGTGCGCAACCTGCAGCTGCTGGAGGCCTTCCACGCCGCGCTGCTGCTGCACCAGGGCGGCGAGCTCGCCCAGCTGCCCGCGCTGCGCCAGGCGCTGGCCCTGGCCGTCTCAGGCGACTCCGAGCTGGTGGTGGCGCCGGCCTTCTTCGCCCAGCTGGCCTCCCGCCTGCCGCGCGTGCTCTCGGTGCGCCTGCAGCCCAAGCCGGGCGACGCGGACAACGAGCTGACCAAGTTCCGCTACGACGTCGTGCTGCAGGTGGCACCGTCGCAGCAGCAACCTCAGGTCTCGCTACCCCAGCCGCAGTGGCTGCGCTGGGATGCATTGGAGCAGGGGCTGGACACACTCCACGAGCTGCTGGAAGCCGTGGGCGACCAACCGCTGGCCGTGCGCGACATCCCCGATGCCCGCGTGCAGCGCGAACTACTCGCACTGCGCCTGCTGCACGACGCCCAGCCCGGCGAGCCGGTGCGCCAGCTGCGCCAGGCTCTGGCCCAGCAGCAGCAACGCGGCATTCACCAAAGTGCACTGCGCGAACTGGCCCAGCGCCACGGCTGCTCCGTGCAGCTGGTCCTTGGCACGGCGGAAACCGGCGTGTTCCACGCCATCTTCCACCGCGGCCAGCCCGAGACTTTCGACTGCAGCGCCCTGCAGCCGAAGACCTCGCAACCCCTGGCCAACCAGCCGCTGGGCCCGCAGGTGCAGCTGATGCTGCGCAGGCAGCTGCTCGACCAGCTGCAGCTGCTGCTGCCCGACTACATGGTGCCCAGCCACCTGCTGGTGCTGCAGGCCCTGCCGCTCACCCCCAACGGCAAGATCGACCGCAAGGCCCTGCCCGCGCCCGACGCCAGCCGCAACACCGCCGGCTACACCGCGCCGCGCACGCTCACCGAGATTGCCCTGGCCGCCATCTGGGCCGACATCCTCAAGCTCGAGCGCATCGGCATCCACGACAATTTCTTCCACCTCGGCGGCCATTCCCTGCTGGCCATGCAGCTGGTCTCCAGGACGCGCTCCGACCTCGGCGCCGACCTGCCGCTGCGCGCATTGTTCGAGGCACCCACGCTGGAGCAGCTGGCGCAGTGGCTGGAAACCGCCGGGCGCGCGCAGGCCGACATGCCGCCCATCGAGCGTGTGGACCGCGGGCAGCCGATGCCGCTGTCGTTCGCCCAGCAGCGGCTGTGGTTCATCGACCAGCTGGAGCAGGGCAGCAGCTTCTACAACATCCCCGCGGCGGTGCGGCTGGTGGGGCAACTGGACGTCGAGGCGTTCCGCCGCACGCTGAACGAGGTGGTGCGCCGCCACGAGGTGCTGCGCACCACCTTCCAGACGGTGGAAGGCTCGCCGGTACAGGTGATCGCGGAACAGCTCGACCTCGAACTGCCGGTCACCGACATCTCCGGCCTGCCCGGGGGCGAGCGGGAAGCGCGCGCCCAATGGCTGGCGCAGGACGAGGCGCAGGCCCCCTTCGACCTGGCGCAGGGGCCGCTGGTCCGCGCCCGGCTGCTGCGGCTGCAGCCCACCGAGCACGTCGTGCTGCTGACGCTGCACCACATCGCGACCGACGGCTGGTCCACCGGCGTCCTGATGCGCGAGATCGGCGCCCTGTACACGGCCTTCGTGCAGGGCCAGGCCTCGCCGCTGCCCGAGCTGCCGCTGCAGTACGCCGACTTCGCGCACTGGCAGCGCCAGTGGCTGCGCGGCGAGACGCTGCAGCGCCAGCTCGATTACTGGCACGGCCAGCTGCGGGGCGCACCGGAGGTGCTGTCGCTGCCGACCGATCGGCCGCGCCCGCCGGTGCAGCGCTTCCGCGGCGCCACGCACCGCTTCACGGTGCCGGTGGAGACCGCGCAGGAGCTGCACGCGCTCGGCCGGCGAACGCAGGCCACCTTGTTCATGACGCTGGCGGCGGCATTCAACGTGCTGCTGAGCCGCTACGCCGGCCAAAGCGACATCTGCATCGGCACGCCCATCGCCAACCGGCAGCGGCCGGAGCTGGAACCGATGATCGGATTCTTCGTCAACACCCTGGTGCTGCGCACGCGGGTGGACGCCAATGCTTCCTTCGGCGAGCTGCTGCGGCAGGTGCGCACGACGGCGCTCGACGCCTATGCGCACCAGGACCTGCCGTTCGAGCAGCTGGTGGACGTGCTGGCGCCTGCGCGCAGCATGGCCCACCAGCCGCTGTTCCAGGTGATGCTGATCCTGCAGAACGCGCCGGTGGACCGCTTCAGCCTGCCCGCGCTGGAGCTCAGGCCGCTGGGCGGGGCAGGCAGCACCTCCAAGTTCGACCTGTCGCTCGCGGTGATGGAGGTGGGTTCGCAGCTCGCGGCCACGCTGGAGTACGACACCGACCTGTTCGATGCGGACACCATCGAGCGCATGGCCTCGCATTTCGTCAGGCTGCTGCAGTCGGTGGCGCAGGCGCCGGAGGCGCCGGTGCATCGGCTGGCCTGGCTGGCGGAAGACGAGCTGGCGCGGTTGCAGGAATGGAATGCGGCTGAAGTCGAGTATCCGCGCGAGCAGGTGCTGCATCAGCTGTTCGAGGCGCAGGCCGCGCGCACGCCTGAAGCGGTGGCGCTGCTGTTCGAGGATGAGCAACTGACGTACGCCGAGCTGAACGCCCGCGCCAACCGCCTGGCCCACCACCTGCGCGAGCTCGGCGTCGGTCCGGACGTGCTGGTGGCTGTGTGCGCCGAGCGCGGCATCGCCATGGTGGTCGCCCTGATGGCCGTGTTGAAGGCTGGCGGTGCCTATGTGCCGCTGGACCCGGCCTATCCCGCAGAGCGGATTGCTTTCATGCTGGAAGATGCACGGCCCGCTGTGCTCTTGACGCAGGAGGCGCTGCTCGCATCGCTGCCCGTTCACGAGGTGCCCACCTTCTGCCTCGACTCCCAGTGGAGCGAGTTGCCCGCGCACGATGTCGACTTGGTGTGCACCACACTGCCGGCCCATTTGGCCTATGTGATTTACACCTCCGGTTCCACCGGCCGTCCCAAGGGCGTGGGCATCCAGCAGCGCAACGCCTGCGCCTTCCTCGCCTGGAGCGCTTCCGTCTTCGACCCCGACGCCCTGGCCATGACCCTGGCGTCCACTTCCATCTGTTTCGACCTCTCGGTCTTCGAGATCTTCGCCCCGCTGGCCTGTGGCGCTTCGGTGTGCATCGTGCCCAACGCACTGGCGCTGGCGTCCGGCTCCTTCGCCCACCGGGTGACCCTGGTCAACACTGTTCCTTCGGCCATGGCCGCGCTGCTGCGCGCCGATGCCCTGCCCGCTTCGGTACGCACCATCAACCTCGCTGGCGAGCCGCTATCGCCTCAGCTTGTCCAGCAGGTCTACCAACAGCCGCAAGTGCTCCAGCTGTTCAACCTGTACGGCCCCACCGAGGACACCACCTACTCCACCTGGGCACTGGTATCCAGCGACGAGGGTGCAGCCGTCACCATCGGGCGGCCCATCGCCAACTCCCACGTGCACATCCTGGACGAGAGCTTCAACCTGGTGCCACAAGGCGTGCCGGGAGAGCTTTGCCTCGCCGGCGACGGCCTGGCGCGCGGCTACATCGGGCGACCCGAGCTCACCTCCGAGCGATTCGTGCCCAACCCGCACGGCAAGCCGGGCGAGCGCATGTACCGCACGGGCGACCTGGCGCGCTGGCTAGGCGACGGCTCCATCGAGTACCTGGGGCGCATCGACCAGCAGGTGAAGATCCGCGGTTTCCGCATCGAGCCCGGCGAGATCGAGGCCGTGCTGGCTGCACAAGCCGGCGTGCGCGAAGCGGTCGTGCTGGCTCGCGAAGATGTCCCGGGCGACAAGCGCCTGGTGGCCTACGTCGTGCCGCAGGCGGGAAGCGAGCTTCAAGCCGCAGAGCTGCGCACGCAGCTGCAGCGCCTGCTGCCCGACTACATGGTGCCGGCCCACCTGATGGTGCTGGATGCCCTGCCCCTCACCCCCAACGGCAAGACCGACCGCAAGGCACTGCCCGCGCCGGAAGGCAGTCCATCGACGCGCTACGTCGCGCCACGCACCCCGGCCGAAGCCGTCCTGGCCGCCGTCTGGGCCGAGGTGCTGGAGGTCGACAGCGTCGGCATCCACGACAACTTCTTCGAGCTTGGAGGCCACTCCCTGCTCATCCTGCGGCTGGTCGAGCGCCTCGGCCAGCATGGCCTGCGCGTCGACGTGCGCAGCATCTTCGCGGCACCCACGCTGGCCGCGCTGGCCGAGTCGGTGGGGCGGGATCTCGCGCCCGTGCAGCCGGTGCCCGCCAACCTCATTCCCGCGGACTGCGCCGCCATCCGCCCGGACATGCTGCCGCTGGTGCAGCTGTCGCAGCAGGAAATCGACCGCATCGTCGAACAGATTCCCGGCGGCGCGGCCAACGTGCAGGACATCTACCCGCTGGCGCCGCTGCAGGAAGGCATCCTGTTCCATCACCTGCTGGAAACCGATGGCGACACCTACGTGCTGCGCACCATGCTGTCCTTCGACGACGGCGAGCGGCTCGAGCGCTTCCTGGACGCGGTGCAGGCGCTGGTCGACCACCACGACGTGCTGCGCACCTCCGTGCACTGGGACGGCCTGCCGCATCCGGTGCAGGTCGTGCACCGCAGCGCCAGGCTGCGCGTGCTGGAGATGCCGCCGCAGCCCGGCGAGGCCGACACGCTCGCGCAGCTGACGCATTTCACCGAGCCCGGCCGCTTCCGCATGGACGTGCGCTCGGCGCCGCCGATCTGCGCCTGCGTGGCGCGCGGCCCGCGCGCGGGCGAGCGGCTGCTGGCGCTGCTGACGCACCACACGGCCGCCGACCACATCACGCTGGAGACCTGGCTCGCGCAGATCCAGGACGTGCTGCAGGGCAAGCCGTTGCGGACTCCGGTCCCCTACCGCAACTTCATCGCCAAGCTGCGCGCCGTGCCGATGGGCGAACACGCGGCGTATTTCCGCCGCGAGCTGGGCGAGGTGGACACCCCCAGCGCGCCGTTCGGGTTGCTGGACGTGCGCAGCGGCGGCTACGGCCTGCGCGAAGCGCGCGAGGCCTTGCCGCAGGACATGAGCCGGCGCCTGCGCGACACCGCGCGCGGGCTGGGTACCAGTCCCGCTGCGCTGTTCCACGTGGCCTGGGCGCAAGTCGTCGCCCAGGCCGGCGGCGGGGACAACCCGGTGTTCGGCACGGTGCTGTCCGGGCGCCAGGGCTGGCACGACGCCGGCGAGATGCTGGGCCTGTTCATCAACGTGCTGCCGGTGCGCGTCCCGCTGCGCGAGCAGGCGTTGCGCGCGCTGGTGCGCGAGACGCACCGGCGGCTGGGCGAGCTGATGCTGCACGAGCAGGCGCCGCTGGTGCTGGCGCAGCGCTGCAGCGGCGTGCCGGCCGGCACGCCGCTGTTCACCTCGGTCCTGAACTACCGCCACACCAAGGTGCCGGCGGGCGAACAGGCGACGGCGGCGTCGGCCTGGCAGGGCACGCGGCTGGTGCGTGCGTGGGAACAGACCAACTACCCGGTGTTCCTGAGCGTGGACGACCTGGGCGAGGACTTCGCGCTGGTGGCGCAGAGCGTTGCCGACGTGGACCCCGGCCAGCTCGCCGCCGGCATGCAGCAGGCCCTGCTGGACCTGCTGCATGCGCTGGAGGCCGGCATCGACCTGCCGTTCGACGGCGCGGGCGAGCTGGCGGACCGGCAGGTGAAGATCCGCGGCTTCCGCATCGAGCCCGGCGAGATCGAGGCGGTGCTGGCCGCGCAGCCGCAGGTGCGCGAAGCGGTCGTGCTGGCTCGCGAAGATGTTCCGGGGGACAAGCGCCTGGTGGCCTACGTGGTCCCCGCCGCCGAGGCCCTGGGCGCCCCGCAGCTGCAGGGCGAGCAGACCGCCCACTGGAGCCAGATGTGGGAGCAGATCTACCGCGACGCCGCCCATGGCGCGACCGGTACGCGCTTCAACACCACCGGCTGGACCAGCAGCTACGACCGCCTGCCCATCTCCGAGCACGAGATGCGCGAGTGGGTCGAGCACGGCGTCGCCACCATCCTGGCATTGCGGCCCAGGCGCGTGCTGGAGATCGGCTGCGGCAGCGGCCTGCTGCTGCACCGCATCGCCCCGGCCTGCGAGCAGTACCTCGGCACCGACGTGTCCGCCAGCGTGCTGGAACAGCTGGCCGCCAGCCTCGAAGAGTCCCCACCCGGGGCCTGCGAGGTGCAGCTGCTGCAGCGCCCCGCCCATGACTGGAGCGGCATCGAGGCAGGCCGCTTCGACACGGTCGTCATCAACTCGGTGGTGCAGTACTTCCCCAGCCTGCAGTACCTGTCGCAAGTGCTTGAGCAGGCCGTGCAGGCCATCGGCGAGCATGGCGGACGCATCTTCATCGGCGACGTGCGCAACCTGCAGCTGCTGGAGGCCTTCCACGCCGCGCTGCTGCTGCACCAGGGCGGCGAGCTCGCCCAGTTGCCAGCGCTGCGCCAGGCGCTGGCCCTGGCCGTCTCGGGCGACTCCGAGCTGGTGGTGGCGCCGGCCTTCTTCGCCCAGCTGGCCGCGCGGCTGCCGCGGGTGCTCTCTGTGCGCCTGCAGCCCAAGCCGGGCGACGCGGACAACGAGCTGACCAAGTTCCGTTATGACGTCGTGCTGCAAGTCGCACCGGCGCAGCAGCAACCCCATTCCACGCTGCCCGAGCCGAACTGGCTGCGCTGGGACGCGCTGGAGCAGGGGCTGGATACGCTCCACGAGCTGCTGGAAGCCGCAGGCGACCAACCGCTGGCGGTGCGCGACATCCCCGATGCCCGCGTGCAGCGCGAGCTGCTCGCGCTGCGCCTGCTGCACGATGCCCAGCCCGGCGAGCAGGTGCGACAGCTGCGCCAGACCTTGACCCAGCAACAACCGCGCGGCATCCCCCATGGCGCACTGCGCGAACTGGCCCAGCGCCACGGCTGCTCCGTGCAACTGGCCCTGGGAACAGCCGAAACCGGCGTGTTCCACGCCGTCTTCCACCGCGGCCAGCCCGAGACTTTCGACTGCAGCGCCCTGCAGCCGAAGACCTCGCAACCCCTGGCCAACCAGCCGCTGGGCCCGCAGGTGCAGCTGATGCTGCGCAGGCAGCTGCTCGACCAGCTGCAGCTGCTGCTGCCCGACTACATGGTGCCCAGCCACCTGCTGGTGCTGCAGGCCCTGCCGCTCACCCCCAACGGCAAGATCGACCGCAAGGCCCTGCCCGCGCCCGACGCCAGCCGCAACACCGCCGGCTACACCGCGCCGCGCACGCTCACCGAGATTGCCCTGGCCGCCATCTGGGCCGACATCCTCAAGCTCGAGCGCATCGGCATCCACGACAATTTCTTCCACCTCGGCGGCCATTCCCTGCTGGCCATGCAGCTGGTCTCCAGGACGCGCTCCGACCTCGGCGCCGACCTGCCGCTCGGCGCGCTGTTCGAGGCCACGACGTTGCATGATCTCGCCCGGCGCATCGACGGCGTGGCGCGGCTGCGCACGGCACCCGACTTCCCTGTTTCACTGGATTGACCACATTGGACCCTCTACCCGCACCTTCCGCGCCGCAGCGGCCCCCCGAGCGGCCGGCCCCCGCCGCCCGGGGCCCCGGCTGGCTGCCGCACGCCAGCGCCCTCGCCGGCTGCAGGACCTGGCTCGCCCAGGTGCTGATTGCCGGGCTGGCGCTGGAGCTGTTCGCCCTGCTGCTGCCGGTGTTCTGGCAGCTGTTCTTCGACAGGGTGCTGGTCAGCCGCGACCACAACCTGCTGCACGTCATCGGCATCGCCATGATCGTCGGCGCGCTGAGCGAGGGCGTGCTGCTCTACTTCGTGATCCGGCGCGGCGACCGCCTGGCGTCCACGGTCGACCGCGCGCTGACCGGGCTGGTGCTGCGCAAGCTGCTGCAGCTGCCGCTGCAGTATTTCGAGCGGCTGCCCAAGGGGGCGATCGCCGCGCAGGTCGGCGAGGTCGGCCCGATCCGGCTGTTCCTGGCGTCCACCGGCGTGCAGTTCGTCACCAACCTGGTGATGATGTCGCTGATCCTGGGCCTGATGGCCTGGTACAACCTGCTGCTGGCCGGCATCGTGGCGCTGTGCGTGCCGGTGCTGATCGGCCTGTCGATGCTGCTGCGCAAGGCGGTGGAGGCCGACTTCACCCGGCAGCGCGCGACGCGCGACGCGCTCGCGGGCGTGCTCAACCAGGGCCTGAACCACGTGTTCACCATCAAGAGCATGGCCCTGGAAAAAAGCTGGCTGGAGCGCTGGACGCAGGCCAGCTCCGCGGCCATCGACGCGAGCTCGCACACCGCGCGGCTGCAGGCCACCGAGGCCATGCTGCTGCGCGTGGTGCAGCGCTTGGTGGTGCTCGCCGTCCTGTGGATCGGCGGCCTGGAGTTCCTGGGCGGGCGGCTGTCGGCGGGGCAGCTGGTGGCCTGCTACATGTTCTGCCTGCGGGTGCTGGAGCCGTGCACCCGCATGTTCCGCCTGGGCGAAACCTACATCCGCTACCGGCAGGCCGCGCGCCACATGGGCAACCTGCTGGGCGAAAGCGGCGAGCGCCAGGGCAACGCCATGGCGCGGGCGCCGCGCACCGACTCGCTGTCGATCGAGAACCTGTCGTTCCGCTATCCCGGCACCGAGCGCCAGGTGCTGCACGGGCTGAACCTGGAGCTGCGCGCCGGCATGACGGCCGGCATCATCGGCGCCAGCGGCTGCGGCAAGACCACCTTGTCGCGGCTGCTGCAACGCCACCTGGTCCCCGACAGCGGCGGCATCCGCATCAACGGCGTCGACATCCGCGAGTTCGACCTGGCCAGCCTGCGCCGCCGGGTGGTCCTGCTGACCCACGACGCCGCCCTGTTCGACACCAGCATCGCCGCGAACATCGTGGGCGAGCACCCGCGCGACGACGTGCGGCTGCGCCGCTGCTGCGAGCTCAGCATGGCGACCGAGCTGCTCGCGCAGCTGCCCGAAGGGGTGGAAACACTGCTGCACGAAGGCGGCCCGTCGCTCTCGCTCGGCCAGCGGCAGCGCATCGCGCTGGCCAGGGCGCTGTATTCCGGGCCCGAGCTGCTGATCCTGGACGAGGCCACCAACGGGCTGGACGCCCTCACCGAATCGGCGGTGCTGCGCAACGTGGCGGGCGCCATGCGCGACGGCATCCTGGTCGTCATCACGCACCGCGCGCACCTGCTGAACGATTTCGACTGGGTGGGCGCGCTGGCCGACGGCAGGCTGCTCGCGCAGGCGGGCGCCGAAGACCCGCAGCGCGCCGGGCCCGCGTGGGATGCCGGCACGCGAGCCGGCCCCCAGGAGATGGGCGGGCCGCTGCCTTCCCACTCCATCCCCTGATGCGGCCTCCCATGCCCATGCCCAACCCGAACTTCGTCACCCGGCCCGCCGGCCAGCCCGCGCGGCTGCGCCTGTACTGCTTCCCTTACGCCGGCGGCAACGGCAACGTCTTCCTGTCCTGGCAGCCCGACCTGCTGCCGGGCATCGAGGTCTGCGGCATCCAGATGCCCGGGCGCGCGGGCCGCTTCACCGAACCGCCCCTCACCTCGCTGGACAAGCTGGTCGAGATGCTGGCGCAGGCCCTGTCCACCCAGGACCCGCGGGTGCCGTTCGCCTTCTTCGGCCACAGCCTGGGCGCGCTGGTGGCCTTCGAGCTCGCGCGCGCCTGCCGGCGCTACCGCCTGCCGACGCCGGCGCTGCTGGTCGCCTCGGGCAGCGACGCGCCCCAGCACCGCGGCCCCGACGAGAAGCTGTACGCGCTGGAGGACGACGCGCTGATCGTGGCGCTGGAGGACTACGACGGCACGCCGCCGGAACTGCTGCAGCACCGCGAGCTGATGACGCTGGCGCTGCCGGCGATCCGGGCCGACTTCTTCATGGCCGCGCACTACGCCTACCGGCCCAGCCTGCCGCTGGACCTGCCGATCACCGTGCTGGCCGGCCGGCAGGACCCCCACGTGTCCTGCGACGACGTGGTGCACTGGCGCAAGGAGACCAGCGCGGCATCCGGGCTGCACTGGTTCGAGGGCCGCCACTTCTTCATCAACGACGAGCGCGACGCCGTGCTGGCCTGCCTGAACGAGACGCTGGCGCCCGTGCTGGACACCGCGCCGGCGCCGCGCACCTTCTGGTGAGCCGCGGCCGCGGCTACTGGAACGTGGGAGCGCGGTTCGCCGCGGCGGCCTGCAGCCCCGGGGGCGGGCGGCGCGGCAGCACGGCCGACACGTAGATCTCGCGCAGCGCGCGGTGGTAGCCGCGGGTGGCGTGCGCCTGTTCGCGGTAGCCCGCCGTTGCGGCCAGCTCGGCCTGCAGCGTCTTCAGGTTGAAGAACGGCACGGACGGAAAGATGTGGTGCGTCCAGTGGTAGTTGACGCCGCGCGTGGTGACGAACAGCGCGTCGAACCAGGACGGCAGCACGTCGCGGGTGAACAGCACGCGCGGCATGTGCGCGCGCTGGGGGTCGAACACCGGGTAGTGCTCGCAGACGCGCCGCACCAGGTTCACCGAAATGCCCCAGGTCGCCAGCGGCAGCACCCAGTAGAGCGCGACCAGCTGTGCCGGCCGGAACCCGAACCAGCAGCCCGCCGCCAGCGCCGCCGCCACCGCGACCACGAGAGCGCGGCGCGGCATGCTGGCCGCAGCCAGGTATTGCACGCAGCCGCGCAGGAACAGCAGCCCGCACAGCGCCGACAGCAGCAGGCGCACCCGCTCGGCCCGGGTCAGCGTGTAGAAATAGCTGCAGGCGCGGAAATCCGGGTCGTCGTAGGTATTGGTGTACCGATGGTGGTTCACGTGTGTTGCCCGGTACCGGTGGAAACCGGCCCCGACCACGACCACCAGCAGGGCGCTGGTCAGGGCCACCGAGATGGCGTCGTTCACCTTGCGCCGCGGGTGCACGTAGCCGTGCGCGCCGTCGTGCAGGACGATGGTCCCGATGCCCGCCTGGCGCGCGCCGATCACCATCACCGCCAGGATGTACGCGGCGGGCGAGAAGAACAGCTCGCACAGCCAGGCCGCCGCCACGATGAGGCCGAGGTCGGCCGCCAGGATCCAGGCGACGCGGCGCGGCCCGGGGCGCGACAGCGCAACGATGCGCTCCTTGGTGGTCATGGCCCAGCGGTCGATGCTGCCAAGGGCCGGCTCGGGCTGCGACTGCGCGGCTTCGGCCGGACGCATGCTCTGGGGCGCGGGGGGATTCGGTGGCAGCATGCGGATCGTCCCTGCGGGTGGGAACGTGTTGTGCGGGAAGACCGGGATGATACGGTCTGCGCCGCGCTTGCCAACCCTGGAAAGCGGCATTGCGCGCGCCGCCCGTGCAGGGCCGCTACAAGCTTGTTACGGCGAACCCCCGGGCCGCGCAAACCCCGTTACAAACAAGGCGCCGCCGCCGGCCCCGGTGCCGCGCGGCGATCCCCTGTTCGAATGGAGTGCCTGCAATGTCCAAGCTCGTTTACCTGCTCGCCGCGGCCGCCCTGGCCGGCTGCGCCAGCGGCCCGCCGGCGGTGCCCGGCAAATACCTAGTCTACCGCGACGGCAACGGCGCCGTGATCCGCCAGTTCGACTATGCCGGCGAAGACTTCTGCGCCCGTGTGGAAAAGTCAGCCGGCAGCAGCGCCCGCTGCCAGCCGGATTCGGTGGGCGGCCAGATGCCGGCCCATGCCACCCTGCGCTACAACCCGCCGGGCGTGCTGGTGGAGGCGCACTACAACGACATGGCGCGCTGCGAGTCCGAAACCGGCAAGCTCGGCCCCGGCGTACAGCTCATCAACGGCTGCAAAACCAGGTAAGGCACAGCTTTAACTTTGGCGTGCAAGTGGTTGTCACCACTTGCCTCTTCCCACCTTGTTGCGGATGGTGATCGCAATGGCCTCGGCCGCTTCGGTGCGGCTGGCGCCGTTGGCGAAGTCGATCGCCGTCAGGCCCAGCTGGTTCTTCGGCCGCGGGTCGGCACCGGCGTCCAGCAGCAGTTTCACCGCCGCCAGCGAGCCGTAGTGCGCCGCCATCATCAGCGGCGTGGTGCCGTTGGGGGACTCGGCGTCGATGTAGGCGTGGTTCTCCAGCAACAGCTCCATGATGGCCACGTGCCCGTTGGTGGCGGCGTAGTGCAGGGGCGTCCAGCCGGTCTTGTTGACGTCGGCGCCGCGCGCGACCAGGCGCTTCGCCATCTCGGTCTCACCTTTCAGGCAGGCCAGCATCAGCGGGCTTTCGTCCTTGGCGTTGCGCCAGTCGACGTTGGTCTTGGGCCACCCGATCAGTGTGTTGGCCACCTTGGGCGCCGGCTCGGTCACCGCGATCCACAGCGCATGCAGGCCCTTGGGGTCCAGCGTGTTCGGGTCGAAGCCGCGCTGCAGCAGCGCGGCCACATTCCTGGCGTTGTCCTGCTTCACCGCGATGAAGAAGTCCTCGTAGGAGCCCGCATGCGCAGCAGAAAACCAAATTGCAGCAATAAGATACAGCGTATTCTTCAACCAGATTCTCATGATGTCACCCCGCTGAACAGGCGCTCGAAATTGGCCGAGGTCGTGGCCGCGACCTCCTCGACCGCCATGCCGCGCAGCTCGGCCAGCTGCTTCGCGACGAATGGCACGTAGGACGGATTGTTGGTCTTGCCGCGGTACGGCACGGGCGCGAGGTAGGGGCTGTCGGTCTCGATCAGCAGCCGGTCCGCCGGCACGAAGGCCGCCACTTCGCGCAGGTCGGCCGCGCTCTTGAAGGTCAGGATGCCGGAAAACGAGATGTAGAAGCCCAGGTCCAGCGCGGCGCGCGCCACCTCGGCGGTCTCGGTGAAGCAGTGGAACACGCCGCCGGCCGATCCGGGCGAGCCGTCCTCGCCCTCTTCCTTCAGGATGGCGACGGTGTCGGCCGAGGCCGAGCGGGTGTGGATGACCAGCGGCTTTCGCACCTGGCGCGCGGCGCGGATGTGGGTGCGGAAGCGCTCGCGCTGCCACTCCAGGTCGGCCACGGCGCGGCCGCCCTTGCGTTCTTCCATCTGGTAGTAGTCCAGCCCGGTTTCTCCGATCGCCACCACTTTGGGCAGTGCGGCGCGCTCCAGCAGGGCCTGCAGGGTCGGCTCGGTCACGCCTTCGTTGTCCGGATGGACGCCGACGGTGCACCAGAAGTTGTCGTACTCCCTGGCAAGCGCATGGACCTCGGGGAATTCTTCCAGAGTCGTGCAGATGCACAGGGCGCGGTCCACGCCGGCGGCTGCCATGGCCTGGCGGATCTCGGACAGCTGGGAGGCGAGCTCGGGAAAGCTCAGGTGGCAATGGGAATCGACGAACACCCGGGAATCGTACCCGTCAAATCGTCTGGGTCGGGCGCTCGGAGGCCAGATGGGCGCCCAGGATCTCTTCGATCTTCACTTTCAGCAGCTTGGACTTGTCGTCCGTGGGAAAGCGGATGCCGACGCCTTGGGTGCGGTTGGCCGCGGCGCGCGGCGGCGTGACCCAGGCCACTTTGCCGGCCACCGGGTAGCGCTGCGGGTCGTCGGGCAGCGACAGCAGCACGTAGACGTCGTCGCCCAGCTTGTAGTCGCGCGTGGACGGGATGAACACGCCGCCGTCGGCGAACAGCGGGATGTAGGCGGCGTAGAGTGCGGCTTTTTCCTTGATCGCCAGCTGGATGACGCTGGGGCGGGGGGTGTTGCCGGTGGCGGGAAGGGATGTGCTCATCTGGAGGAGGGCTCGCCGTCCGAGTTTAGGGCCTGCCGCGCCCGGCTCACAAGCGCTTCCAGCATCAAACCGGCCTGGAACGGGTGTTCCGCCGTGCGGGCGTTGCGCGCAAGCTCACGCGACCAGCCGGTCAGCGCCCGGACCGAGCCGCCGGCCGGCAGGTCGGCCGGCGCGAAGAAGCGCGGCTCGGCGCCGCAGGCGCGCGCCAGCAGGTCGTGGCAGAGCTTTTGCAGCACGGCCACCGCGTCGGCCGGCGTCCAGTCGGCCAGCGCCGCCGCCTCGCCGCGGGCGATGGCCTTGGGCAGCAGGCTCCAGACCTTGGGGTCGCGGCCGGCTTGGTGCAGCCGCAGCGCATCGTCCGGGCGGCCGCCGGCGGCGCGCAGCAGCGCCGGGGCACCCGCCGCCGGCACGCCCTGTTCCTGCAGCCAGGCCAGCGCCTCGCCTTCGGCCGGCCAGGCCATGGTGTGGCCCAGGCAGCGGCTGCGGATGGTCGGCAGCAGCTGGTGGGCCGATTCGCTGGCCAGTGCGAAGCGCACGTCGCCGGGCGGCTCCTCCAGCGTCTTCAGCAGGGCGTTGGCCGTGACGTGGTTCATGCGCTCGGCCGGGTAGACCAGCACCGCCTTGCCGCGCCCGCGCGCGCTGGTGCGCTGCGCGAATTCCACCGCGTCGCGCATGGCTTCGACCCGGATGTCCTTGCTGGGCTTGCGCTTCTTGTCGTCGATGTCCTGCTGCGCCTTCTCGGGCAGCGGCCAGTCCAGCACCTGCATCGCGGTCTCGGGCATCAGCACGCACAGGTCGGCATGGGTGCGCACCGCCACCGCGTGGCAGCTGTCGCATTCGCCGCAGGCACCCTCGGGGGTGGGCCGGTCGCACAGCCAGGCCTGCACCAGGGCCAGGCCCAGGTCGTACTGGCCCAGGCCGGACGGGCCCTGCAGCAGGAAGGCATGGCCGCGCTGGCCGAGCAGGTGGCGCAGCTGCGCGGCGAGCCAGGGCGCGGTCATGCGAACCATCCCTTGGCCTGGACCGCGGCGTGCACCTCCGACCAGACGTCCTCGCGCGATTGCCCGGCGTCGATGCGCGCGAAGCGCCCCGGCTGCGCCGCCCGCCGCGCTTCGTAGCCGGCCGCGACGCGGCGGAAAAACTCCACCGGCTGGGCTTCGAACTTGTCCGGCGCACGGGCGCCGGCCAGGCGGCGCGCCGCTTCCTCCGGCGCCAGGTCGAACCAGAGCGTGAGGTCGGGCTGGCGCAGGCCGGCGGACAGGGCGGGCACCGCCTGCACCCAGCTTTCCAGGGTCCGCAGGACTTGCTCGTCGAAGCCGCGCCCGCCTCCCTGGTAGGCGAAGGTGGCGTCGGTGAAGCGGTCGCACAGCACGGTGTCGCCGCGCGCCAGTGCCGGCTCGATCACCTGCAGCAGGTGTTCGCGCCGGGCGGCGAACATCAGCAGCGCCTCGGTCAGCGGGTCCATCGGTTCGTTCAGCACCAGCGTCCGCAGCTGCTCGGACAGCGGTGTGCCGCCCGGCTCGCGCGTCAGCACCACGCTGCGGCCAGCGCCGCGCAGGGCCTCGGCCAGCCCGGCGATGTGGGTGGACTTGCCGGCACCGTCGATGCCCTCGAAGCTGATGAACAGGCCCTGCCGGTTCATTGCGTGCCGCGCTGGTACTTGTTGACCGCGCGGTTGTGCTCGTCCAGCCGCTCGCTGAACTGGCTGCTGCCGTCGCCGCGCGCCACGAAATACAAGGCCTTGCTGGCGGCCGGCTGCACCGCGGCCAGCAGCGAGGCCTTGCCCGGCATGGCGATCGGCGTCGGCGGCAGGCCGGGCCGGGTGTAGGTGTTCCAGGGCGTGTCGGCCAGCAGGTCCACCTTGCGCAGGTTGCCGTTGAAGGCGGCACCCATGCCGTAGATCACGGTCGGGTCGGTCTGCAGCGGCATGCCCACGCGCAGCCGGTTGTTGAACACGGCCGACACCAGGGTGCGGTCGGCCGCCTTGCCGGTCTCCTTTTCGACGATGCTGGCCAGGATCAGCGCTTCGTCGGGGGTTTTCACCACCGTGGCGGGCGTGCGCTGCGTCCAGGCCGCGGCCAGCCGCTTGTCCATGGCGCGCAGCGCGCGCTTGAGCAGGGCGGTGTCGCTGGCGCCCTTGGAATAGGTGTAGGTGTCGGGGAAGAAGCGGCCTTCCGGGTGCACGCCGGGGCGGCCGACGGCCGCCATCAGCGCGTCGTCGGCCAGCGCCTGGGTGTCGTGCTTGAGCATCTGCTCGTTGTTGAGCGCGGCGCGGAACTGCCTGAAGGTCCAGCCTTCGACCAGGGTCACGGCATACAGCGACTCCTCGCCGCGCGCCAGCTTGGACAGCAGCCGCTCGGGGGTGATGCCGTTTTCCAGCTCGTAGCTGCCGGCCTTGATGCGCTTGTCCTGGCCCGACACGCGGAACCACAGGTACAGCATGCGCGGGTCGACCGCGACGCCGGCGTCGCGCACCGTCTGCGCCACGGCGCGCGGCAGGGTGCCGGGTTCGATCGACAGGTCGACCGTGGGGGCCGGCAGGCGCAGCGGCTGGTGCAGCCACCACCAGCCGGCGGCGCCCGCGGCGGCGATGCCGAGCACCATGAGCAGGAAGACCGTCCACAGAAAACGTTTCACCTGCCGCTGCCCTTACATCGAGGATGGAATGAAAGCGGCCATGATAATTCAGCCCATGCAGCAGCTCCCCGACGGCGTCGCCGCCCTGCCCCACTGGGGCGTCATCCGCGTTCAAGGTGCCGACGCGGCCTCCTTCCTCCACAACCAGCTCACGCAGGATTTTTCCCTGCTGGGCGCATCCGAAGCGCGCCTGGCCGCCTTCTGCACGGCCAAGGGCCGCATGCTGGCCAGCTTCATCGGCATCAAGCGTGCGCCCGACGACATCCTGCTGGTGTGCGGCCGCGACGTGCTGGCGCCGGCGCTGAAGCGCCTGTCGATGTTCGTGCTGCGCGCCAAGGCCAGGCTGGGCGACGCCACCGACGAATTCATGCTGCGCGGGCTCGCCGGCGAGGCGCTGCGTGCACTGGTGCCGCAGGACCGGCAGCCCTGGCAGCGCACCGACATCGGCGCTGCCCACGTGGTCCGGCTGTATCCGGCCGACGGCGTGCCGCGCGGCCTGTGGATTGCGCCGGCCGGCACGCCCGAGCCCGCCGGCGCGCCCTTGTCCGAGGAGCTGTGGCGCTGGGGCGAAATCCGCAGCGGCATCGCCATGGTCGGCACGCCCATCGTGGAGGCGTTCGTGCCGCAGATGCTGAACTACGAATCGGTCGGCGGCGTGAACTTCAAGAAGGGCTGCTACCCCGGCCAGGAGGTGGTGGCGCGCAGCCAGTTCCGCGGCACGCTCAAGCGCCGCGCCTACATCGTCCACGCGGAAGCGCCTTTGCAGGCCGGCCAGGACGTGTTCGAGGCGGCCGACGCCGAACAGCCGGCCGGCACCGTCGCCGAAGCGGCGCCCGCGCCGGGCGGCGGCTGGGACGCCATCGTGTCGATGCAGGTCGCCGCCGCCGCGGGGCGGCTGGCCGCCGGGTCGGCGGACGGCCCGGCGCTGGCGGTGCAGCCGCTGCCCTACGGCTTGCTGGAAGACATCTGAGGCGCTGAGGCGGCGACAGCCGGCGCCGTGCCGGCCTCCACCCTGGCGCGCTCTTCCGGCGGGATCTGCGCCAGCACCAGCTGCCGCTGCTCGGCCGGCACCTCGGCTAGCGCCTGCCGGTAGGCCTGCAAGGCCTTCTGCGGGTCGTGCATCGGCCCGCGGTACAGGTGCCCCATCTGCAGGTAGCTGGCCGGCCGCGTTTCCGGGAATTTCTCCACCCGCAATTCGTGCGCGCGCTGCGCCAGCGCGTAGTCGCCCGCCTGCGCGCCCAGCACGAAGGCGGCGGCCAGCGTGTCGGGGTCGTAGATGCCCTCGTCCATCGCCTTGCGCGCCAGCACCAGCGCCCGGTCGTTGTGGCCGGAGCGGCTTTGCAGCACCATCTCCAGCGAGCGCACGGCCGGCGCGTTCGGCTGGATGCGCTTGGCGCGCTCCAGGTAGGCCATGGCCTGGTCGGTGCGGCCGGTGGCGGTGTAGCCCTTGGCCACGTTGGCCAGGATGGCCACCACGTAGGGCCGCGAGGACAGCACGCTTTCCCAGATCCAGATGGCGTTGTTCCAGTCGCCCCAGCGGGCCAGCTCGTCGGCCACCATCGGCGTGATCTTGCGGTAGTGCCGGTTCAGCGCCACGCCCTCGCGGATCAGCTCCAGCATGTGGCGCTTGGCGGCTTCCCACTTGGGATTGTTGTAGTCGCCCGAGGCGCTGATGGTCAGCGCCAGCCGGGTGGCCTGCACGATCTTGTACTCGCTGGCGGCGGCGCGCTGCGTGATGTAGGCGGCCAGCGTGAGGCAGCAGGTGCACACGGCGAGAGCGGCCGTCGCGTAGGCGGGCCGCCAGGGCAGTCGCGCCGCGGCCCAGCGCCGCGCGAGCCCGAGCCGGGCGTCCGAGGCCGCGAGCAGGCCCAGGCACAGCGCGAACAGCGCGCCGGTGGCCGCCATGCGCCACGGAAAGCCGACGTTGCTGACGATCAGGAAGGCCAGCAGGCTGCACAGCGCGGTGGCACGCCAGGGCGCCTCGGCCTGCGCCTGTGGGTCGCGGGCCTGCCAGGTCCGCCAGGCGCTCGCCGCCAGGTACGCCAGCAGCGCCAGCAGGAAGATCCAGCCCACCAGGCCGTACTCGGCCAGCAGCTGCAGGAATTCGTTGTGGACGTAGTAGTCGGTCTCGAGCTGCGTGCCTTCGGCCTGGTACAGCGGGACCTCGCTTTCCCAGGCGCCGGCGCCCACGCCGCTGAGCGGCCGGGCACGGATCACGCCCGCCGTGGCTTTCCACATGATCATGCGGATGCCGAGCGAGGCGTCGTCGGCGCGGATCGAGCGCGTGCGCACGAAGCCGCGCTCCAGCGCCGTGACGCCGCGCTGCTCGGCCAGCACCTTGTCGTTGCCGCTCGGGATCGCGCCCAGGCCGAGCACGGTGGCGGCCAGCAGGCCCACCGCCAGCCAGCGCTGCCCGCGCGGCCAGGCGCCGAAGGCGAGCGCACCGCGGCAGCGCCAGGCGGCCAGCGGCCACACCACCAGCAGCTGGATCCACAGCGCGATCAGCGCCGCGCGCGTGCCGGTCATCAGGATGGCGGTGATGGTGAAGCCGGTGGACAGCGCCAGCAGCGCCGCCATGCCGCTGTGCCGTGCGCGGGCCAGCAGGATGGCCGAGAACGGCAAGGTGCAGACCGCGAACTCGGCGAAGAAGTTGCGGTTGACGAAGGTCGAGGCCGGGTTGGGTCCTTGCGGGAACAGCCGCAGGTCCACCCAGAACTGCAGCGCGGTCCACAGCGAGGCCACCAGCGCGCCGGCATGGATGCCCCAGGCCAGCATCGGCAGCCGCTCGCGCGACAGCGCGTTGAGCCCCAGCCACACCAGCAGGGCGAAGATGAACCAGCGGATGGCTTCCACGCCGCCCAGATACGTGTGCGACCAGGCCATGCTGCCCAGCGCATACGCCATCAGCAGCAGCGGCAGCCACACCACCGCGTGCCAGCGCAGCGGTTCGGTGCGCTCGCGCTGGCGCCACAGCAGCGCGAAGGCGGCCACCAGCGCGGCGAAGGACACCACGATGGACTTGAGCGTGTCCTGCAGCATTTCCTCGTGCGGCACACCCAGCGCAGGGGCCAGGAACATCATCAGCGCCAGCAGCGGCACGGTGGCGGCGCCGCCGGCGACCTCGGCCGGCAAGGCGCCGGGCGATGCCGCGTCGATCGATGGGGCGGCGGTGCGTGCTTCGGCCGGCGGCGGGCTGGCCGCCTGGCGCGGCGGGCCGGCCGGTGTGCGGCGTTTTTTTGCCATGCGGACCGTCAGCGCGCCAGCGGCAAGGGCGCGGACATCTGCTGGTGCGGGATTCCGGCGTCGTCGAAGGTCTCGCCTTCGGGCGTGAAGCCGAGCCGCGCGTAGAACGGCATCGCCGAGACCTGGGCCGACAGGTCCACCCGGGCCTGCCCGCGCTCGGCCGCCTGTGCGGCCAGCGTGCGCATCACCTGCTCGCCGACGCCGCAGCCGCGCAGGGCGCGGTGCACCGCCACGCGGCCGATGCGGCCGATGCCCTGCCCCAGATCGATCAGGCGGCCGGTGGCGAGCGGCATGCCCATGCGGTTGTAGGCCACCGCATGCAGCGCCACGGCGTCCTTCTCGTCCCATTCCAGTTCTTCGGGAATGCGCTGCTCGCGCAGGAAGACCTCGGTGCGCACACGGGCGGCGTCGGGGCCCAGCGCGGTCCAGTCGCCGGTTTTCACTTCCAGCACCGGCTCGCCGGCCTCGTAGCCGGTGAGGATGGCGCGCAGCGGCGCCGGCACCGGGCGCGCGGTCTGCGTGGCCGGATCGGCGAACACGTAGATCAGCTCGCAGGTCACCAGCAGGTCGTTGCCGCGGAAGATGGCGCCGGCGAACACCATCGAGGAGTTGCCGATGCGCGCGCACTTCAGCCCGATGTCGAGCTGGTCGTCCATGCGCGCCGAGGCACTGAACTCCACGCTGGCCTTCTTCACGTACAGGTCGCCGCCCAGCTGGTGCATGGCTTCCTCGTACGGCAGGCAGAGCGCGCGCCAGTAGTCGGCCACCGCCGTGTCGAAGTACATCAGGTAGTGGGCGTTGAACACGATCTTCTGCATGTCCACTTCCGCCCAGCGCACCCGCAGCCGGTGGAAAAATCGGAATTCGTTTCTCGTCATGAATTGAAGGCTTCGCGCAGGGCGGCCGCCGCGGCGGCATGGGCCTGCCGCGCTTCGGGCAGCACCCGCCCCATCTTGATGAATTCGTGCGTGACGCCGCGCCAGATCTCCAGGTCGACCGCCACGCCCGCGAGCCGCAGTGTATCCACGTAGGCCATGCAGTCGTCGAACAGCGGGTCGCATTCGGCCAGCCCGAACCAGGCCGGTGCCAGGTCGCCCAGGTCGGGCGCGTTCAGCGGGGCGAAGCGCCAGTCCTCGCGGTCGGCGGCGTCGATGTAGTGGGCGAAGAAGTACTCGATGTGGGCCTGCTCCAGCACCAGCCCCTGGGCGTAGCGCTGGTGCGAAGGCCGCTGCTGCCAGGCCGCGCAGCCGGGGTAGAACAGCAGCTGCAGGCGCAGCGGGATGCCGGCGTCGCGCGCCGTGATGGCGCACACGGTGGCCAGCGTGCCGCCGGCGCTGTCGCCGCCCACGGCGATCCGCGAGCCGTCCAGGCCCAGCGCCGCGGCGCCGCCGTGCGCCAGCCATTGCAGCGCGTCCCAGCTGTCATTGGACGCAGTCGGGAAACGGTGCTCGGGCGCGAGCCGGTAGCCGAGCGACAGCACGGCGCAGCTGGCCAGGCGGCTCAGCTCGCGGCACAGCACGTCGTGCGTGTCGAGGCTGCCGATGGTGAAGCCGCCGCCGTGGAAGTACAGCAGCACCGGCAGGTGCCGGTCGCTCGGCGCATAGAGCCGCGCGGGCAGCTGCGTGCGGTCGCGTGCGGGAATCGCCAGGTCATCGACGCGCGCCAGCTTCGCCTTGCGCACCTCCAGCACGTCGGCGCCGGCCTCGTAGGCGGCGCGCGCCTCGGCCGGCGCCAGCCGGTACATCGGCACGTGCGCCTTGCGCTCCATGCTGCGCAGCACCGAGCGCATGGCCGGCGTGAGCTGCGCGTCAAGCGCCGGGAAAGCCAATTGCTCCTACTTGAACTGCACCGACACCGGCGCCGCGCCGGGCAGGCCGTAATAGGTGGCGGTCGCCTTCTGGCCGGCCTTGGGCGGCAGCAGCGGCGAGAACGAACCCAGGCTGATCAGCTCGCCCGGCTTCATGGCGATGCCTTCGCGGGCCAGCGCCTGGGCCAGCCAGACCACGGCGTTGAGCGGGTGCTCCAGGATGTCGCTGCCCTTGCCGCGGCCCAGCTCGGCATTGCCGTCGGCCAGGATCACCGTCATGTCGCGCAGCGCATCCAGCATGGCGTAGCGCTCGCCGCGGGTGGCGGGCACGGGAATCGGCTTGCCGGCCACGCCCAGGCGCGCGCCGACGTTGATGGCGCCGACGCCGAAGCCATTGAGCTTGGGAGGCGCCTCCACCACCAGGTCGGGCAGCTCGATGAAGGGAATCACCTGGTCCACCGCCTCCAGCACTTCCATCGGCGTGCGGGCCTTGTTGATGGCGTCGCTCTTCACGCGCACCAGCATGTCGGCCTCGAACAGCGGGCGCGCGCCGAAGGCCGCTTCCACGGTGGCGCCGTCGGCCAGCACCATGCCCTGGTAGAGCTTGCCCCAGACGGGTTCGGTGGCGTTGAAGCGCTTCTGCACGGCCGGGTTGGTCAGGCCGGCCTTGTAGCCGACCACCGCGCCCATGCGCTGCGCCAGCAGCGCGTTGAACTTGGCCCGGGTGCAGGAAGCGTCGGCGTCGGAACCCACGTCCGGATTGGGCGACGGCTTCTTCGCCGCGTAGTTGTCGGCCATCTGCTGCGCCTGCGCGTCGCTCAGGCAGGCGGCGGACCCGGTTCCGGCGGCCAGCGCCAATGCGACAGCGCCCAGGATGCTTCGTGTTTTCATCGCGCGTCTCCTCGTCTACAGTGAGAGCCGCATCGTAAGCCATCCCGCCCAAGCGACCCCAAGCGACTCCACACCATGGCCTTCATCTACTACGTGACCCAGATCCAGTTCGATTTCGGCGCCGTGCGCCTGCTCAAGCAGGAGTGCGACCGCGTCGGCATCGGCAAGCCGCTGATCGTGACCGACCCCGGCGTGAAAGCCGCCGGGCTGCTGCAGAAGGCGGTCGACGCGCTGGGCGGCCTGCCCCATGCGGTGTTCGACCAGACCCCGTCCAACCCCACCGAAGCCGCGGTGCGCGCGGCCGCCGCGGTCTACAAGGCCGAAGGCTGCGACGGCCTGATCGCGGTGGGCGGCGGCTCCGCCATCGACTGCGCCAAGGGCGTGGCGATCGCCGCCACGCACGAAGGCCCACTCACGCACTACGCCACCATCGAGGGCGGATCGCCGCGCATCACCGACCGGGTGGCGCCGCTGATCGCCGTGCCCACCACCAGCGGCACCGGCAGCGAGGTGGCGCGCGGCGCCATCATCATCGTGGACGACCACCGCAAGCTGGGCTTCCACTCCTGGCACATCGTGCCCAAGACCGCCATCTGCGACCCCGAGCTCACCATGGGCCTGCCGCCGAAACTCACCGCCGCCACCGGCATGGACGCCATCGCGCACTGCATGGAGACCTTCATGTCGGCCGCCTTCAACCCGCCGGCCGACGGCATCGCGCTGGACGGCCTGGAGCGCGGCTGGGCGCACATCGAACGGGCCACGCGCGACGGCTCGGACCGCGAGGCGCGTTCCGCCCTGATGAGCGCCTCGATGCAGGGCGCGATGGCCTTCCAGAAAGGGCTGGGCTGCGTGCATTCGCTCAGCCACAGCCTGGGCGGGGTCGATCCGCGGCTGCACCACGGCACGCTGAACGCGATGTTCCTGCCCGCGGTGGTGCGCTTCAACGCGGGTGCCGAATCGGTGCGCAAGGACCGCCGGCTGGAACGCATGGCCCATGCGATGGGCCTGAGCGCGGGCGGCGACGTCGCGGAAGCCCTGCGCGACATGAATGCGCGGCTGGGGCTGCCCAAGGGCCTGGCGGAGCTGGGCGTGCAGCGTTCGGACTTCCCGAAAATCATCCAGGGCGCGCTGGCCGACCACTGCCACAAGACCAACCCGCGCGAAGCGAGCGTGGCGGACTACGAGGACATGCTGGCGCAGTCGATGTAGTCCGGCGCGGCAATCCTCAGCGGGTCAGGCCGATCGCCGCCGCCATCTTGTTCACCTGGTCGGCGCTCGGCACCACGAACGAATACTGCGGGCCGAGGTCCAGGGCGATGGCCAGCGGCTTGGACGGCGCGTTCAGGCCCTGGAATGCGGCGACCGCCTTCTTGACGGTGGCGTCCGGCACGCTGGCGTGCACGTACAGCCCGAAGCCGACGCTGGCGCCCTGGGTCGGCACCACCACCAGGCGCGCCTGGTGCACCTGTTCGGAGCGGCCGGCCAGGCCTTTCATGGAGGCTTTCATCGCCGAGGCGTCGCGCGTGGCCACGCCGGCCCAGTTGTCCGGCTCCCAGGCGAACGCGGCCTTGGCATACAGGCCCTGCTGGCCGATGGCGGCCTGCGGCGAGATGTCTTCCACCATCGCGCAGATGCCCTCCGCCTTGACGACGGCGGCTTCGATGCCGGCCGTGGTGCCCATGCAGCGGGAGCGCTTCAGGCGGTCCAGGACGTTGCGCTGCTCCGCCGGCGGCAGGCTGGCGAGCGCGACCGGGGCGGCGTCCGTCGGCGCGCCCGGCGGCACGCTGGTGATCGCCAGCACGGCGGGATGGACCAGCTCGGTGTTCACGACGGCGACCTTGTAGCCGCTTTGCAGGCCGATCACCGGATTGCCGTAGATCCAGCAGTAGGGCGTTTTCCCCGAGAAAGTGATGTCGGTGATCTGGCGGATGCTGTACAGAGGCGCGACCGGCAGGCCGGTGCGGCTGATGAAGGCGTGCATCTCCTGTTCCGCCACGGCGCTCTGGTGGGAGGCCTCCCCGCGGAACAGCTGCGGATTGAGGTACGCGCCGCCTTCGCAGCCCCCTTGTGCGTGGACGGTCGGCGCCAGACAGACGGCGACCAGGCCAAGGGACATGAAAAGCTTGTTCAAATGTGCCATAGCGAAACTCCAAAAGCCGTGTAGCAAAGATTGCGCGACAATCCGCCAATTGTCAACAAATGTTTCCTTTAACTAATGACGTAGAAGCGCGACATGCCGGAACCCTTGCACGCACGTAGGGTGTCCTTGCTTCAGCCGCCCGGCTTGCGCAGCCCCTGCAGCTTGGAAAACGCGCCGGCCATGGCGGTGCCCAGGCCTTCCTGGCGCTGCGGCCGCTGCCCGTGCGCCGGCCCCTCGTAGCGGTTCTCGCGCCCGCCCCCCGCCGGTGCGGACGCGCCGGTCTTCATGGTCAGGCTGATGCGCTTGCGCGCCACGTCCACCTCCAGCACCTTCACCTTCACGATGTCGCCGGTCTTCACCACCTCGCGCGCGTCCTTGACGAAGCGGTCGGCGAGCTGGCTCACGTGCACCAGGCCGTCCTGGTGCACGCCCAGGTCGACGAAGGCACCGAATGCGGCGACGTTGCTGACCGTGCCTTCAAGTTCCATGCCAGCCTTGAGGTCGGCGATGTCCTCCACGCCGTCGTTGAAGCGCGCCACCTTGAAATCGGGCCGCGGGTCGCGCCCGGGCTTCTCCAGCTCGCCCAGGATGTCCTTGACGGTGATGACGCCGAACTGCGCGTTGGCGAACAGCTCGGGCTTCAGGGTCTTGAGCATGTCGGCGCGGCCCATCAGCTCGCCCACCGGCCGCTTCACCTGGTCCAGGATCTTCTGCACCACCGGGTAGGTTTCCGGGTGCACGCCGGTCATGTCCAGCGGGTTGTCGCCGCCGCGGATGCGCAGGAAGCCGGCGCTCTGCTCGAAGGTCTTGGGGCCCAGGCCGCCCACGTCCAGCAACTGCTGGCGGGTGCGGAAGGCGCCGTGCGACTCGCGCCAGCGCACCACCGCCTTGGCCACGCTGCCCGACAGGCCCGACACGCGCGCGAGCAGCGGCACGCTGGCGGTGTTCAGGTCCACGCCCACGGCGTTCACGCAATCCTCCACCACGGCGTCGAGCGCGCGTGCCAGCTCGCTCTGGTTCACGTCGTGCTGGTACTGGCCGACACCGATGGATTTTGGGTCGATCTTCACCAGCTCCGCCAGCGGGTCCTGCAGCCGCCGCGCGATGCTGGCCGCGCCGCGCAGGCTGACGTCCACGTCGGGCAGTTCCTGGGTGGCGTACTCGCTGGCCGAATAGACCGAGGCGCCGGCCTCGCTGACGACAATGCGCTGCATTCCATCGATGCGCTTCATCAGGTCAGCCGCCAGCTTGTCGGTCTCGCGGCTGGCGGTGCCGTTGCCGATGGCGATCAGGTTCACGCCGTGCTTGCGGCACAGCTGGCCCAGCGTGTGCAGCGAGCCTTCCCAGTCGCGCCGCGGCTCGTGCGGGAACACCGTGGACGTGTCCACCAGTTTGCCGGTGGCGTCCACCACCGCCACCTTCACGCCGGTGCGGATGCCCGGGTCCAGCCCCATCACCACGCGCGGGCCGGCCGGCGCGGCCAGCAGCAGGTCGCGCAGGTTGTCGGCGAACACCTTGATCGCGACCTTCTCGGCGTCTTCCCGCAGCCGGGCGAACAGGTCGCGCTCGGTCGACAGCGACAGCTTGACGCGCCAGGTCCAGGCCACGCATTTGCGCAGCAGGTCGTCGGCCGCGCGGCCCTGGTGGCTCCAGCCCAGGTGCAAGGCCACCTTGCCTTCGGCAATCGACGGCTGCCCCGGCTCCGGCTCCACCGGCAGCACCAGCTTGGCCTCCAGGATTTCCAGCGCGCGGCCGCGGAACACCGCCAGCGCGCGGTGCGAGGGCACCCGGCCGATCGGCTCGTCGTAGTCGAAGTAGTCGCGGAACTTGGCGACGTCGGGATGGTTCTCGTCCTTGCCGGCCACCAGTTTCGAGCGCAGCAGGCCCTCGGTCCACAGCCACTCGCGCAACGACTGCACCAGCACCGCGTCCTCGGCCCAGCGCTCCGACAGGATGTCGCGCACGCCGTCCAGCACGGCCGGCACGGTGGTGAAGTCGTCGCCGTTCTCGCCCTTCTCGGCCTTGACGAAGGCCCTGGCCTCCTCGGCGGGGTTCAGCGCGGGGTCGGCGAACAGGCGCTCGGCCAGCGGCTCGATGCCGGCTTCGCGCGCGATCTGGCCCTTGGTGCGGCGCCTGGGCTTGTACGGCAGGTAGAGGTCTTCCAGCTCCTGCTTGGTCGGCGCGGCCAGGACGGCGGCGCGCAGGTCGGGCGTCAGCTTGCCCTGTTCCTCGATGCTCTTGAGGACGGCGGCGCGCCGGTCCTCCAGCTCGCGCAGATAGACCAGGCGCTCGGCCAGCGCGCGCAGCTGCGCGTCGTCGAGGCCGCCGGTGGCCTCCTTGCGGTAGCGGGCCACGAAGGGGACGGTGGCCCCTCCATCCAGCAGGTCGGCGGCGGCCTGGACCTGGCGCTCCTGCACTTGGAGCTCGGCAGCAATCTGCCGGATGATGTTCTGCATGGGACTGCGATGCGCAACGGGAAAGCGCGCGAGTTTGCCACACGGCGCGGACAGCGAAACGGCGCCTGGACTGACAGCGCGGCTGCTGCCGCGCCAGCACCATGGCCTGAAGTCATCAAGGAGAAGACCATGCGCGCACGCGTCGTATTGCTGATCGTTGCCATCCTGCTGGTGGCCGGTTTCGCATCCCTCAACTGGAACGAGTTCAACCGCACCACGCCGCTCAGCTTCGGCGTGCTGGTGATGGACGCCCCGCTGGGCATGGTCATGCTGGTCCTGCTCAGCATTGCCCTGCTGGCCTTCCTCGTCAGCAGCGCGGTCGACCGCACCGCCAACCTGGTGGAGTCGCGCCGCTACGCGAAAAGCCTGGATGCGCAGCGCGCGCTGGCGGAGAGCGCGGAAACCTCGCGCTTCACCGACCTGCGCCTGCACATGGACAACCAGCTGCGCGAGCTGAAGCAGCATGACACCATCGCCGCGACCGAGTTCGAGCAGCGCGCGCTGAACACCAACCGCGAGCTGCGCGCGCACATGGACACCTTCCACCGCTCGCTGATGTCGCGCCTCAACGAACTGGAAAACCGCATCGACTCCCGCCTGGGCGGCACGCGCGCTGCCGAGGTCTTGCCCGTCGGTGCGGGGCCCGAGACCGCGGCCCGCCGTGAAGCCATCCGTGCCGAGCGCGAGGCCGAGCAGCGCCACGAGGAGCAGTTGCTCAACGAACACCGCCTGCGCGAAGAGCGGCTGCGCGCCGAGAACGCGCAGCCGCCGGTGCGCCGCCTGTAAGGGCGTGGGCCTGGCGGCGACCAAGGTGTAGCCTTGGAGCCGCCGCCATGACCGTCCCCCGTTCTTCCTCCCTTTCTTTGCTGTCCCCTGTCCCCCGCCTGCTTGCAGCCGGGGGATTCGGCTTTGCCGCCATTGCGGCATCCCCCGCGCTCGCACAGGGCGCGTCCTGCCAGGCGCAGTCGGGGCCTTCGTTGACGCCGGTGGTCGAGCTCTACACCTCGGAAGGCTGCAGCTCGTGCCCGCCCGCCGACCGCTGGCTGTCCGGCCTGAAAGGTGCCGCGGCCGAGGGCCGCGTCGTGGCGCAGGCCTTCCACGTCGGCTATTGGGACTACATCGGCTGGGTGGACCGCTTCGCGACGCCGGCGCACACCGCGCGCCAGCGCGACGTCGCCTCCAGCAACGGCCTGTCGGGCATCTACACGCCGCAGCTGGTGCGCAATGGGCGCGACTGGCGGGACTACGCCGCGGCACTGGGCGCGAAGGCCGAGCCGGCACGCGCGGCGATCCAGCTGAAGCGCGCGCAGCCCGGCGCGTTCGAGGCATCGGTGATGCCCGGCACCGGCGTCGGTGCCTGGTCCGCCTACTGGACCGTGACGGAGCACGGCCACGCGAGCAAGGTGAAAGCCGGCGAGAACGCGGGCGAGCTGCTGCGGCATGACTTCGTGGTGCGGCAGTACGTGCCCGCCGGGCGCTACGAGGGTGAGCAGCGCCTGAGCCTGCGCGCGGTGCCGGCGGAAGCAGGCCATGCGCAGCAGGTGAATCTGGTGGTGTTCGATCCGAAGAGTGGCAGGCCGCTGCAGGCGCTCAGCCTGCAATGCGGAGTGTGATGGCCGGAGCAATCGGGGTCGGATCGAAATTCAGGACGAAGATAGGGTCGACACGACGAGCCACCGTACGAAATTTCGCTCCGACCCCGATTGCGGAGCGACAGCGGCGCGCTCCGGTGAGAACGCAAATGGGGTCAGAGCACGATTTCGTTCGACACCGCCCTCCGTCAGCGCCCCGTCCTGAATCGTGATCCGACCCCATTTGCTTGCGGTGCGCGGGTAGTCAGCTCCCGTCGAACAGGCCCGGTTCGCTGCCGAAGCGCGCCTGCTCGATCTCCAGCATGCGCAGCTTGGTCGCTGCACCACCCTCGGCCGAGAAGCCACCAGACCGTCCGCCCGCCGCCAGCACGCGGTGGCACGGCACCACCGGCGCGAACGGATTGAGCCCCAGCGCCTGCCCCACCGCGCGCGACGCGCCCGGCTCGCCGATGGCGCGCGCGACCTCGCCGTAGGTCATGGTGCGGCCGGGCGGAATGGCACGGGCGATTTCGTAGACGCGCCGGTGGAACGGCGCGACGGCGTCCAGGTCCAGCGGCACATCCTGCAGATCGTCCTTCGCGCCGTCCAGCACCGCGCGTGTCCGCTCCATCGCCTGCCGCACGAAGTCCGGCGGCTGCCCTTCCCGCAGCTCCTGCGCATCCGGAAAGCGCGACCGCATCCGCAGGCGCAGCCGCTCGGGCGTGGACTCCGGCAGCTGCACGCCGGTCAACACCCCCTCGCCCCACGCCACGGCGCACGGGCCGATGGCCGTGTCGAACAGGCAGAAACCGAGCGTCTGGCGGCGGCCGTGGTCGTTCACGCCGCGGCTTGCTCCGCTTCGCGCAGCACATAACCGACGCGCGGAAAGTGCACGTGCAGGCGGCCGGCGCGCGCATCGTCGCGGCCCAGCGTGTAGTGCGTGCGCGTGGCGGCCAGCAGGTCGCCTTCGGTCGGCTCGCTGCCGAAGCTCTCCGGGGTGATGGTCACGCGGCTGCCGAGCGGGATGTCGTGGTCGTCCTGGAAGGCGCTGTCCACCAGCAGGTTGCCGCCGGGCGACTCGGGCGTGGCGGCGGCGGCGATGGCGATCGCGTCCGCCGCGTCCAGCCGCGTCGGGGCGCCGTGGCCGATGGCTTCGATGCGCTGCATCCATTCGCCCACCGCCGGCGTGGCGGCCAGGATGTCGGCCAGCGGATCCACCTGCGCCCGGGTGTACCAGAGGCCGTGGTAGGTGGCGAAGTCGGCCACGCAGGGGTCGGTGCCGAACAGGAAGTCGTGTTCCTCCACCATGCTGGCGATGCGCCGCAGGTAGGAGCGGTAGGCCGAGGCGGCGTCGCCCGGGCGCAGCCGCGTCATCTTGGCGCTCATGGCGCGGCGGTCGGCCACGAAGGCGGCCATCACCTCCTGCGGCATGTTGCCGAACACGTGCGCAGCGCCGGCCGGCTGCAGGTTGTAGCCCATGGCGGCCCAGAACAGCGTGGTGTCGGCCCACTGCGCGAAGATGCGGCAGACGCCGCGCAGGTGCGGCGGGTACAGCGTCGGCTCGTCGCGCAGGTGTTCCAGCACGTCGCAGATCAGCGAGGTGTCGCAGTAGATGTCGGCGCCGACCTGCAGCACCGGCGTGCGGCGGTAGCCGCCGGTCAGCGCGGTGAGGTCCGGCTTGGGCGCGACCGATGGGATCAGCACCGATTTCCAGGGCAGCTTCTTCCAGCCCAGGATCAGCCGGATTTTTTCCGAGAAGGGCGAGCTGGGGTAGTGGTGCAGGATCAGGTCGTTCATGGGGGTTCCTGGCGCGGCATGGCGCGCGCGATGATGGTGTCGAGGTCGGCGCGCGGGCCCAGGGTGCCGAAGGCGAAGCCCCAGTCGCCGCCCAGGCGCGCGTCGCAGAAGGCGCCGAACACTTCGGGCGGCGCGGTCTGGTGCAGCAGCGCGGCCTGCATCGCCAGCGCCACGTCCTGCGCGAGGCGCCGCGCCTCGATTTCGGTGGCCATGTCTTCCACGCGGGTCGGCAGCGCGGCCACCAGGCGGTCCAGCGCGGCATGCGCGCCCTTCGCCGGCGCCAGTTCCTGCGCGAGCGCGGCGGCGGCATCGGCCTTGCGGATGGCGCGCAGCAGGTCCAGCGCCATGATGTTGCCCGCGCCTTCCCAGATGGAGTTGAGCGGCATCTCGCGGTAGATGCGTGCCATCGTGCCCTGGCCGCCCTCTTCCACGTAGCCGTTGCCGCCCAGGCATTCCATGGCTTCCTGCGCGAACAGGCTGCCGCGCTTGCAGATCCAGAACTTGGCGACCGGCGTGAGCAGCCGCGCCATCGCGGCTTCGTGCGCATCGTCCGGCCGGTCGAAGGCGCGCGCCAGCCGCATCGCCAGCGCGGTGGCGGCTTCGCTTTCCAGCGCCAGGTCGGCCAGCACGTTGCGCATCAGCGGCTGGCGGATCAGCGGCTTGCCGAAGGCTTCGCGCTGCGACGCATGGTCCAGCGCCAGCGCCAGTGCCTGGCGCATCAGGCCGCTGGTGCCCAGGGCGCAGTCCAGCCGCGTCATGGTGCCCATCTCCAGGATCTGCGGCACGCCGCGGCCCTCGTCGCCGACCAGCCAGGCGGTGGCGCCGTGGAACTCCACCTCCGAGCTGGCGTTGGCCTTGTTGCCCAGCTTGTCCTTCAGCCGCTGGATGCGGATGGCGTTGAGCGAACCGTCGGGCAGCACGCGCGGCAGGAAGAAGCAGCCCAGGCCGGCGTCGCTTTGCGCCAGCACCAGGAAGGCGTCGCACATCGGCGCCGACATGAACCATTTGTGGCCGTCGATGCAAAAGCGCCGTCCCCAGGCGTCCTGGCCGTCGGGCCGCGCCTGCGTGGTGTTGGCCCGCACATCGGAGCCGCCCTGCTTTTCCGTCATGCCCATGCCCATGGTCAGGCCCGGCTTGTCGCGCCAGGGCTTGAGCGCCGGGTCGTAGCCGCGGCTGGCGAGCTTCGGCGCCCAGTCGGCATGCACGGCCGCGTTGCCGCGCAGCGCCGGCATCACCGCATAGGTCATCGAGATCGGGCACAGGACCGACGGTTCCAGCTCGCTGAACAGCATGAAGCCGGCCGCGCGCAGCACGTGCGGCGAGGCCGAATCGCCGGTCCAGGGCGTGCCGTGCAGGCCGGCGCCGACGGCGGCCGCCATCAGTGCGTGGTAGCTGGGGTGGAACTCCACCTGGTCGATGCGCCGGCCGACCCGGTCATGCGTGCGCAGCTCGGGCGGGTGCACGTTGGCCAGCCGCGCATGGGCCTGCATTTCCTGGCTGCCGAGCAGGGCGCCGAGCGCGGCGAGCGGCGCCGTGTCGAGCTGCGGCGCATTGAAGCGCAGCGCGTCGCGCAGCGGGCGGTTGCCGTCGAACAGGTTGTAGCCCGCCAGCGGCTCGGGTTGGTTGAAGACTTCGTGCGTCACTGCAAACACAATGATGCGCCAGAACGGAGAGAAACAGGCCTAAACGAGCTTGACCAGTTGTTTGCCGAAGTTGCGGCCCTTCAGCATGCCGAGGAACGCCTCCGGCGCGGCCGCCAGCCCCTCGGCCACGCTTTCGCGCGGGCGCAGCTTGCCGGTGCCGACCAGCGTGCCGAGCTCCTTCAGCGCCTCCGGCCAGACTTCCATGTGCTCGCTGACGATGAAGCCTTCGATGCGCAGCCGGTTGGACAGGATGAGCTGCGGGTAGCTCAGCGGGATCGGCTGGCCATCGTAGCCGGCGATCATGCCGCACAGGGCAACGCGGGCGAAGGCGTTGGTGCGCAGCAGCACCGCATCCATCACCATGCCGCCGACGTTCTCGAAGTAGCCGTCCACGCCGTCCGGGCAGGCCTGCTTGAGCGCCTTGGACAGCGAACCCGCGTCCTTGTGTTCCTTGTAGTCGACGCAGGCGTCGAAGCCCAGCGCGTCGGTCACGTAGCGGCACTTGTCCGGGCCGCCGGCGATGCCCACCGCGCGGCAGCCGCGCGCCTTCGCCAGCGCGCCCAGCGCGCTGCCCACCGCGCCCGACGCCGCGCTCACCACCACGGTCTGGCCGGCCTCGGGCGCGATGATCTTCACCAGGCCGTACCAGGCCGTCACGCCGGGCATGCCCACCGCGCCCAGGTAGTGCGACAGCGGCACGTGGGTGGTGTCCACCTTGCGCAGCATGCCGGGCTGCTCGCCGTCGACCACGCCGTATTCCTGCCAGCCGCCCATGCCGACCACCTTGTCGCCGGCGGCGAAGCGCGGGTTGCGGCTGTCCACCACCTCGCCCACCGTGCCGCCGATCATCACCTCGCCCAGCGGCTGCGGCGCGGCGTAGCTCTTGGCGTCGTTCATGCGACCGCGCATGTAGGGGTCCAGGCTCAGGTAGTGGTGGCGCACCAGCACCTGGCCGTCCTTCAGGGCCGGCGTGTCGGTTTCGGCCAGCCTGAAGTTGGACGCGGTGGCTTCGCCCTGCGGGCGGTTGTCCAGGACGATCTGCTTGTTGCGCGGCATGGTGGTTCCTTGGGGCCTTGCGGCCGGTGTCAGTCGGTGGAAATCTGGTTGAGCGGCTGGATGTCGCGCGGCCCCACGAGCAGCCGCCGCACGTACTTGAAGGTGCCGGTGGCATGCGCGCAGGCGCGGCCCCCGGCATCGAACACCGTGGCCTCGGTGAAGGCCATGGTCGCCGTGCGGTGCATCAGCCGGCCCTTGCCGCTGAGCGGGCCGCGCGCGGGCTGCATGAAGCTGGTCTTCATCTCGATCGTCACCACGCCCATGTCCTTGGCGATGCTGCGCGCGGCCACCGCCATGGTCACGTCCAGCAGCGTCATCAGCGCGCCGCCGTGGGTGACGCTGAACGAATTCAGGTGCTCGGGGGCGGGGTCGTAGTCGATCTGCGAGGTGCCGCCGTCGAACAGCACCAGCTTGAAGCCCAGGTGCTCGACGAAAGGAATGGCGACGCCGAAACTGGTCTCGTCCAAGTCGATGTCCCGAACGGTCAGCCGCCGTGCACCACGCTCACGCCGCCGTCCACCGCCAGCCACTGGCCGGTGATGTGCTTGCCGGCGTCGCTGGCCAGCAGCAGGGTCGCGCCCTTCAGGTCCTCGTCGTCGCCCAGGCGCTTCAGCGGCGCCTTCCCGGCCAGCTTGTCCTCGCCCAGGGTCTCCAGCGTGTGCTTCGTCATCTTGCTCGGGAAGAAGCCCGGGCACAGCGCGTTCACGTTGATGCCGTACTTGCCCCATTCGCAGGCCAGCGTTTCGGTGAAGGTGATGACCGCGCCCTTGGAGGTGTTGTAGGCGATGGTCTGCATCTCCGGCGGGTTGCCGCCCAGCCCGGCGATGGAAGCGATGTTGATGATGCGGCCGCTCTTGCGCGCAATCATGCTGCGCTTGCCGACCTGCTGGCTCAGGATGAAGTAGCCGCGGATGTTGAGGTTGAGCACCTTGTCCCAGGCCTCCACGGGGTGGTCCTCGGCGGGCGCGCCCCAGGCGGCGCCGGCGTTGTTGACCAGCACGTCGATCTCGCCCATGCGCTGCAGGGTGTCATCGACCAGCTTGCGGATGTCTTCCTCTTTCGCGCAGTCGGCGGCGACCCAGCGCGTGTCGATGCCGGCGGCCTGCAGCTCGGCGGTGGCCTCCTCCAGGTCGGCCGCCTTGCGCGAAGTCAGCATGATGCGCGCGCCGGCCTCGCCCAGCGCATGCGCCATCTGCAGCCCCAGGCCGCGCGAGCCGCCGGTGACGAGCGCGGTCTTGCCCTTGAGGTCGAACAGTTGCTGGATGCTGCGGGCCATGGTGTTCCTTTTCGAAGTCAGACGGGATTCTGCCTGCGCAAGGCCGCCGCGGCGGTCACCTATGTTTCCCTGGCACCCGGCCCTTGTTCAGAGCTTGTGCGTGGACAGCAGGATGCTGGTCTCGGTGTTTGAAATCCCCTGGACCTTGCGGATGACGTTCAGCACCCGGTCGAACGCCTCCAGGTTGTCCGCCCGCAGCTCGGCAATCAGGTCCCAGCGCCCGTTGGTCGTGTGCAGCGCCACCACGTTCGGGTTGCCGCGCAGCACCCGCCCCACTTCCTCCCCGTGGTTGCCCTTGACCTCGATGGTGGTCAGGGCGCGGATGCGGTGCTGCTCGGCTTCCGGCTTCAGCCGCACCGTGTAGCCGACGATGGTGCCGTCGGCTTCCAGCTTGGCGATGCGGTTCTGGACGGTCGCCCGCGCCACCCTCAATTTCTTGGCCAGGGCCACGACGGGCGTGCGCGCATCGGCGCGCAGCAGGGAGATGAGTTCGCGGTCGGTGTCGTCCATCCTGTCTTTATGCTCTTTTCAGTGAGCAAAATGTAAGCACTACAGGATAATTTGGCAAGTTGGATGCTTCAAATTGGCTGGTCGAAGCGAAACAATTCCTCCCATCGCGGTCACCGCAACCGCTTTCGAGGACATCCTTCATGACCCGCTTCGTCGACGTTCCGACCATGTCCCGCCTGGTGCAGGACATCGGTGTCATCCAGTTCATCGGCGCGCTCGCCGACACCATCCAGGAGGACTTCATCCGCTGGCCGGACTTCGACAAGTCCGCCCGCATGGCCAGCCATTCCGAGATCGGCGTGATCGAGCTCATGCCGGTGTCCGACGCCCGGCGCTACGCCTTCAAGTACGTCAACGGCCACCCGAACAACACGCTGCGCGGCCTCTACACGGTGATGGCCTTCGGCGTCCTGGCCGAGGTGGCGACCGGCTACCCGGTGCTCTTGTCCGAACTCACGCTGGCGACCGCGCTGCGCACCTGCGCCACCTCGCTGATGGCCGCCCGCGCCCTGGCGCGGCCCGATGCGCGCCGCATGGCCCTGATCGGCAACGGCGCGCAGAGCGAATTCCAGGCCCTGGCCTTTCACAGCCACCTGGGCATCGGGGAGATCGCGGTTCACGACGTGGACCCGCGCGCCACCGACAAGCTCATCCGCAACCTGTCGGCCTACCCTTCGCTCAAGATCGTCCGCGCAGGCTCGACGGCCGAGGCCGTGCGCGGCGCCGACATCGTCACGACCGTCACGGCGGACAAGGCCTACGCCACCATCCTCACGCCCGGGATGATCGAGCCCGGCATGCACATCAACGCCGTGGGCGGCGATTGCCCGGGCAAGACCGAGCTGCACGCCGACGTGCTGCGCCGCGCGCGCGTGTTCGTGGAATACGAGCCGCAGACGCGCATCGAAGGCGACATCCAGCAGCTGCCGGACGACTTTCCGGTGGTGGACCTGTGGCGCGTGCTCGACGGCACCGCGGCCGGCCGGCAAGGCCCGGACCAGGTGACGGTGTTCGACTCGGTCGGCTTCGCCCTGGAGGACTATTCCACGCTGCGCTACGTGAACACCCAGGCCGAGAAGCGCAACCTGGGCGAACACGTGGAGCTGGTGCCGTGGGCGGACGACCCGAAGGACCTGTTCCGCTACACCCGCCCGGGTGCTTCGCGCGCCGTCATGCGCCGCGTGGCCTGAGCATGCGACACCACTCCATCCAGGCGCCCGCTTCGGTCGTCATGGTCCGCCCGCGCCATTTCACGCCGAACCCCGAAACCGCGGCCGACAACGCCTTCCAGAGCGCCGCGGCCAAGGGCGCAGCACGGGCCGTCGCCGAGGCCGCGTATCACGAAGTCACGGCCGCCGCCGAGCGGCTGGAAGCCGCCGGCGTGCGCGTGCATCTCTTCGAAGACGCCGGCAGCCGCGACACACCCGATTCGGTGTTCCCGAACAACTGGTTCTCCACGCATCCGGGCGGGCACGTCGCGGTCTACCCGATGTACTCGCCGAGCCGGCGGCGGGAGCGCCGCCACGACGTGATCGAGATGCTCAAGGCCGACTACCGGGTGCAGGACGTGATCGACTATTCGGGCCTGGAGCAGGACAGCCTGTTCCTCGAAGGCACCGGCGCCATGGTGTTCGACCACCTCGCGCGGGTCGCCTACACGGCGCGCTCGCACCGCGCCGACCCGGTGCTGCTGGAACGCTTCAGCACGCACTTCAACTACGAGCCGATGGTGTTCGACACGGCCGACGCTTTCGGCCGGCCGGTCTACCACACCAATGTGCTGCTGTGCGTGGCGACCGAGTTCGCGCTGCTCGGAACCAGCCTGCTCACCGATGCGCGCCGGGCTTGCGAGGTGGTCTCCCGCCTGCGGGAGCCGGGGCGCGAGGTCATCGCGCTGGGCGCTGCGCAGATCGCGGAGTTCGCCGGCAACGCCATCGAGTTGTCGGGGCGCGGCGGGCGCATCCTGGCGCTGTCGCAGCGCGCCTGCGACAGCCTCAGCGCGGACCAGAAGGCCCGGATCGAACGTTCGGCCCGCCTGCTGCCGCTGTCGGTGCCCACCATCGAAATGGCCGGCGGCTCGGTGCGCTGCATGCTCGCCGGCATCCACCTGGCGCCGCGCGGCCGCGTGCCGGCGCCGATGCCGGCAGCCACCGATGTTTTCCCTCTGGATGCCATCGCGGAACTGGGATATTGTCCCGGCCGTTGAGCAGACGGCTCGACCTCTTTTTTCCGACCTTCAGGGAGTGAATGCGATGCAACCCAAATTGACTTTGGCCGCCGCCGCCGTGCTGGCCGCCACTACCGGCCTGGCCTTCGCGCAGGACGTGCAGACCATCAAGATCGGCCACGTGGCGCCGATGTCCGGCCCGCAGGCCCATTACGGCCGCGACAACGACAACGGCGTGCGGATGGCCATCGACGACCTGAACGCGCAGAACGTCACCATCGGCGGCAAGAAGATCCGCTTCGAGGTGCAGACCGAGGACGACGGCGCCGACCCCAAGCAGGGCACGGCCGCCGCCCAGAAGCTGTGCGACGCCAAGGTCGCCGGCGTGGTCGGCCACCTGAATTCGGGCACTACCATCCCGGCCTCCAAGGTCTACAACGACTGCGGCATCCCGCACATCACGGCCTCGGCCACCAACCCGCAGCTGACCAAGCCCAACTACAAGACCACCTACCGCCTGATCTCCAACGACAACGCGCTGGGCGCCGGCGTGGCGCTCTACGCGTCCGACGTGCTGAAGGTCAAGCGCGTGGCGGTGATCGACGACCGCACGGCCTACGGCCAGGGCGTGGCCGAGGTGTTCAAGAACACCGCCAGGTCCAAGGGCATGACCATCGTGGACGAGCAGTTCACCACCGACAAGGCAACCGACTTCATGGCCATCCTGACGGCCGTCAAGTCCAAGAACCCGGAAGCCGTGTTCTTCGGCGGCATGGACGCCCAGGGCGGCCCCATGCTGCGCCAGATGGAGCAGCTGGGCATGGGCAACGTGGCGCTGCTGGGCGGCGACGGCATCTGCACCGCCGAACTGGCCAAGCTGGCCGCCGGCGCGAAGACGCTGGACAAGGCGATCTGCGCCGAAGGCGGCGCCTCGCTGGCCAAGATGCCCGGCTCGGCCGACTGGAAGAAGCGCTACGACGCCAAGTACCCCGGCCAGTTCCAGACCTACTCGCCCTACACCTACGACGCGACCATGGTGCTGGTGGACGCGATGAAGCGCGCCAACTCCACCGACCCAAAGGCCTACGTGGCCAAGATGCACGAGACCAGCTACAAGGGCGTGACGGCCAACATCGCGTTCGAGCCGAACGGGGAGTTGAAGAATCCGGCGATGACGCTGTACGTGTATCGCGACGGCAAGAAGTCGCCGCTGAATTGACGTTTTCCGTCAAGGGAGTTCCGTCTCCTTTGCGGTCTTCTCTCGCTGCTTGGGTGGCAGCGGCCGGCGGCCGGGGTGGACCAGGCTCCGGGGTCACGCTCGCGGGCGTCTGCCCTGGCGCGCATACATCACGTCGTCAACGCCGCTGTGGCGCGCAGCCTCTGTAGCGACCGCGAATGGACCCTGCGCCTGGCCCACCCCGACCACCGGCCGCACGTGTC
>JAZKIV010000086.1:0-3795 GCA_040384685.1 Pseudomonadota bacterium
AGGGCGAATTCGCCCAGCTTGTGGCCCACCATCTGGTCGGTGATATAGACCGGCACGTGCTGCTTGCCGTTGTGCACGGCGATGGTCAGCCCGATGAAATCGGGCAGGACCATGGAGCGGCGCGACCAGGTCTTGATCGGCTTCTTGTCCTTCGTGGCGACGGCCTTGTCGACCTTGGCCACCAGGTGGTGGTCGACGAAGGGACCCTTTTTGAGTGAACGAGTCATTTGGCCGACCCCTTACTTCTTGCGACGCGAGACGATGAACGTCTGCGTGCGTTTGTTGTTACGCGTGCGGTAGCCCTTGGTCAGGTTGCCCCACGGATCCACCGGCGGCTTGCCCGTGCCGGTGCGGCCTTCGCCGCCGCCGTGCGGGTGGTCGATCGGGTTCATCGCGACGCCGCGCACCGTCGGGCGGATGCCCATGTGGCGCTTGACGCCGGCCTTGCCGAGCTGGCGCAGGCTGTGCTCTTCGTTGGCGACTTCGCCGATGGTGGCGCGGCACTCGATGTGGATCCTGCGGACCTCACCGGAGCGCATGCGGACCTGGGCATAGGTGCCTTCGCGGGCCAGCAGCGTGGCCGAGGTGCCGGCCGAACGCGCGATCTGCGCGCCCTTGCCGGGCTGCAGCTCGATGCAGTGGATGGTCGAACCCACCGGGATGTTGCGGATCGGCAGCGTGTTGCCGGCGCGGATCGGGGCTTCCGAGCCGCTCACCAGCGTGGCGCCGACTTCCAGACCGCGCGGCGCGATGATGTAGCGGCGCTCGCCGTCGGCGTAGCACACCAGGGCGATGTGCGCCGTGCGGTTCGGGTCGTACTCGATGCGCTCGACCTTGGCCGGGATGGCATCCTTGTTGCGCACGAAGTCCACCACGCGGTAGTGGTGCTTGTGGCCACCGCCCTTGTGGCGCACGGTGATGTGGCCGTTGTTGTTGCGCCCGGCTTTCTGGAACTTGGGCTCCAGCAGCGGCGCGTACGGATCACCCTTGAACAGGTGGTCGCGCGTGACCTTCACGACGGCGCGCTGGCCGGCGGAGGTCGGTTTCATCTTGACGACTGCCATGTTAAGCGGCCTCCCCGGAGAAGTTCAGCTCTTGGCCGGGCTGCAGCGTCACGTACGCCTTGCGCACGTTGTCGCGACGGCCGATGGAGCGTCCGAATTTCTTCTGCTTGCCCTTGGTGTTGAGCACGGACACGCCCTTGACCTGCACCTTGAACATCAGTTCGACGGCGGCCTTGATCTCGGGCTTGGTGGCGTCCTGCAGCACCTTGAAGGTCACGGCGTTGGATTTGTCGGCCACGTGCGTCGCCTTTTCGGAGACGATAGGGGCGACCAGCACCGACATCAGGCGGCCTTCGTCAAACTTTTTGGATGCTGCGCTCATGCGAACATCTCCTTGAGCTTGTCCATCGCGCCCTTGGTGACGAGCACTTTCTTGTAGTGCACCAGGCTCAGCGGATCGGCGTAACGCGGCTCGACCACGAGCACGTTCGCCAGGTTGCGCGAGGCCAGGTACAGGTTTTCATCGACTTCGTCGGCGATCACCATCACCGACTCCAGGTTCATCGCCTTGAACTTGGCGGCCAGCTGCTTGGTCTTGGGGCTGTCGACCTTGAGGGACTCGACGACCGCCAGGCGCCCGTCGCGGGCCAGCTGGGAGAAGATGGACGCCATGCCGGCGCGGTACATCTTCTTGTTGATCTTCTGCGTGAAGTTCTCGTCCGGGCTGTTCGGGAAGATCCGGCCGCCCCCGCGCCACAGCGGCGAGGACGTCATACCGGCGCGGGCGCGGCCCGTGCCCTTCTGGCGGAACGGCTTCTTGGTGGAGTGCTTGACCTGCTCGCGGTCCTTCTGGGCGCGCGTGCCCTGGCGCGCATTCGCCTGGAAGGCCACCACGATCTGGTGGATCAGCGCTTCGTTGTAGTCGCGGCCGAACACGGTCTCGGGAGCGTCCACCTTGGAAGAGGCCTGGCCCTGCTCGTTCAGGAGTTCGAGTTGCATTTACTTCGCTCCCTTCGCGGCGGGGGCAGGGGCAGGGGCGGCAGCAGCCTGCGGCTTGGCCTTGACGGCGGGCAGCACGGTCACGAAACCGTTCTTGGAGCCCGGCACCGCGCCGCGGATCAGCAGCAGCTGGCGCGCTTCGTCCACGCGGATCACATCCAGGTTCTGGGTGGTCACGGTGACGTCGCCCTTGTGGCCGGACATCTTCTTGCCCGGAAACACGCGGCCCGGGTCCTGCGCCATGGAGATCGAGCCCGGCACGTTGTGCGAACGGCTGTTGCCGTGCGAGGCGCGCTGCGACTTGAAGTTGTGGCGCTTGATGGTTCCCATGAAGCCCTTGCCGATCGAGGTGCCCTGCACGTCGACCTTCTGGCCGACGGCGAACAGCGCCTGAACGGGGACTTGCGCGCCGGGCTTGTACTGGCCGGCGGTGTCGGCATCGACACGGAATTCGCGGATGATTTCACCGGCTTCGACGCCCGCCTTGGCGAGGTGGCCGGCTTCCGGCTTGGTCACGCGCGAGGTCCTGCGCGCACCGTACGTGACCTGCAGGGCCACGTAGCCGTCGGTCTCTTGGGATTTGACCTGGGTCACACGGTTGTTGGACACGTCCACCACCGTGACGGGAACAGCGTCCCCGTCATCGGTGAACAGGCGCATCATGCCCACCTTGCGGCCCAGCAACCCGAGGCTGCTCAGACTCATGTTGTTACTCCGTTGCTCTCGCCGCGCCTGCTGCAATTGGCCTGCGCGTTTGACGCCCCGTGTCGGTCACGGTTCGTACGAGAGAGGGTTGATAAAGCCTCACCCGCAATTCGGGCGAAGCCGCAAATTATAGCCCGGATCGGGCTTCATCGCAAAAAGCTGGCCTACGCGACGGCCAGGGTCAGCTCAGCGGCGATGGGTGCGTTGCGCGCCAGTTCGTGCTGGTACAGGGCGGAGCGGGCGTGCCGGCCGTTTTCCGGGCCGAAGACTTCCACCAGCAGGTCGGAGGCGCCGTTAAGCACCTTGGGTGCGTCGCGGAAGCCGCTGGCCGAATTGACGAAGCCCAGCAAGCGGATGACGCGCACGATGCGGTCCAAGTCACCGAGCACGGCCTTGGCCATGGCCAAATGGTTGATCGCCATCAGCCGGGCAGATCGGTAGCCGTCCTCGATGGTCAATTCCGCGCCGAGCTTGCCGGCCACCGGCAGGTAATCCTCGTCGTGCGCGTCCACGGCAGTGCCATAGGTACCCGACAGGTACAGCAGGCCGCCGTGCTCCACTCCATAGAGAAAGTTGCCGATCGCCTTGGGCGGACGCGGCAGGATGATGCCGATCTCGGCAAGGCGCTGTTCGACGCGACCGCTCATGGCAAGTTGTCTCCTGGGCAAGAAGAAAGCCGCGCGGTGCGCGGCTTTCCTTGTGGCAACACGGGCCGCGTTACTGCAGCTTGATCTCGACGTCCACGCCGGCCGGCAGGTCCAGCTTCATCAGCGCGTCGACGGTCTTGTCGGTCGGGTCGACGATGTCCATCAGGCGCTGGTGGGTGCGGATCTCGAACTGGTCGCGCGAGCTCTTGTTCACGTGCGGCGAGCGCAGGATGTCGAAGCGCTTCATGCGCGTCGGCAGGGGCACGGGGCCCTTGACGATGGCGCCGGTGCGCTTGGCGGTGTCGACGATCTCGGCAGCGGACTGGTCGATCAGCTTGTAATCGAAAGCCTTGAGGCGGATGCGGATTTTCTGCTGGGCCATCGCATCACTCCATGATTTTGGCGACGACGCCGGAGCCCACGGTCTTGCCGCCTTCGCG
>JAZKIV010000087.1:0-2524 GCA_040384685.1 Pseudomonadota bacterium
GTGCTGGCGCCGATGTTCGAGGTCAGCGTGAAGCTGATGTCGCCCCGGTTCGTCTCCTGCTTGACGGCGTCGAACACCTGCCGCGAGCGCACCGGCGCGCCGGTCAGCCGGTAGCCTTCGAGGTTGGTGGCGGGCACGAGCGTGTCGCCGTAGCCATCGACCGCCGCCAGCGTGCCAAACGCGGCCAGCGCCGCCGGGGTGTCGTTGATGAACGCCTGCGCGCAGTCGACGGTGGCCAGGTGCAGCGCGCGCGTCTCCCAGCGGCCGACGCCGAGGTTGTCCAGGCGGCTCTGCCACAGCAGCTCGACGGAGGTGTTGTTGCCGTCGGCGAGGCCGCCGCTGGTGTCGTACCCGTACGTCAGGAAGTCGCAGCGCGCCCACTTGCCGATGCCCGACCAGGCAGTGACGGTGCTGCTGGTCATAACGAGCTGGTTGATGTAGCCGCCCGAGCCGAGGCTGAGCGCGGACAGCGCGGTCGTGAGGTCCACCCACGCGCCGCTCGGCCGGTGCAGCAGCCACGCGCGCGCGGTGCCGTCGCCCGCGCCCGCGACGTGGCTGTCGGTGCCGAGCGACAGGTGCAGGTAGCCGTTGGGCATCGGGGCGGCCTTGATGAACGCGTGCGTGACGGCCCCCGAGGCGACGCCTGCGTTGGACAGGGCCAGCCACGGGTCGCTGATCGGCTCGCTCAGCAGCCGGAAGCTGGTGCCGTCGAACAGCTCGTAGCCGAGCTGGCTGGCGAAGTAGGTGCCCTCGTCGGCGACGCAGATGCTGCGGAAGTCGACGCAGCCGGACTGCGTGCGGAGCTGGCGCAGCGTGAAGTTCGCCGGGCTGGTGCCGTACAGAATCCAGATGCTGTTGCGCTTGAAGATGAGCAGGTGGCCCGCCGCGCGCCCGAAGCCCACGACGAAGTCGCCGTCGTTGGCGGCGCCGACGGCGACGCGGTTCAGCTCGCCGGTCACCGGGTCCTGCCAGTCGGTCGCCACGTCGGTCAGAGCCGTGCTGCCGCCGGGGATCGTGTAGAAGATCTGGCTGGGGTCGTAGTCGCTGCCGCCGGGGCGTCGCGCGCCCGCCGCGAACACCCGGCCGTAGTGGCTGAACACCGCGCGCACGAAGCGCGGCCCGTTCGTCAGCACGACGCCGGAGCCGCCGATGGCCACCTTGCGCACGGCGTTGAGCATGTCGTAGAAGCCGTTGACCAGCGTGCCGGTGCCGCCCTGCGTGGCGGTGTACAGCGCCTGGTCGACGCGGCAGATGCTGGGCCCCTGCACGCTGAGCGCAGCGACGCCCGTGATAGGCGTGAACACGCCGGTCTTGACGTTGAGCGCGCCGCCGTCCGGGCTCGGCGTCGACAAGTCCGCAGCGGCAGCGGGCTGGTTCAGCGGCGCCCGCCACTGGTCGACCTTTGCGACAGCCGTAGGGAGCCGATACGACACCACGATCAGGTCGTCTGCGACACCCAGCGACAGAATCTGGCCGTTGTCGTTGCGGTCGATGGTCCCGCTCGGCACGGCGAACTGCATGCCGCCGATGTTGCCGCGCGGCACGATGCGGCCAGGGTGGTGCACCAGGAAGTTGCGCAGCCGCCGCGCCTGCGTCGGTTGCAGCAGGTCCGGCGGCAGCGACGGCGCCTCACCGGCGGTCGGGGCGCTGTGCCAGCTCGTGCTGAACGAGGTTGGCACCTACCGCTCGATACCGTAGTCGTCGCTGTACGTGTGGCGGCCGCTACGCTGGACCTGGCTGGCCGACTGGGTCTGCTCGATGCCGTACTGCGCGCGCATCGCGCGGGCCCGCTCGTCGCGGTCGGCGGCGAAGGCGCTGCTGCTGTCCCACTGGCGCTGGCGCCCGGCCAGCACCGCGCAGGTGTGCGCCACGAGGATGTCGCGGTAGGGCAGCGGGATGTCGGGCTCGCTGCTGTCGCTGCTCATGTCCGTCGGCGACTTGAGGTAGCGGAACGTCGCGCTGGCGGCCACCGTCGGTGCCGGGTACAGCATGATCGAGGTCGGTGTCAGCAGGGTCCACCACTGGCCCACGCTGTCGCCGCGCGCCTTGGCGTCGAGCACCTCGTCCGGCGAGCGGTACTCGATGTCCGTGATGTCGGCGATGCGCAGGCTCTCGGCGTGCATGACCGGCGGCGACGTGGTCGGCACGGCGTACGTGTCGGTCCCGGCGACCAGCGCGATGGTCGTGCTCGCGCGCATGAACCGGAACCGCTTCTCGCCGATGACCTTGCGCTGCCCGGCGTTGGCGATGCGGGCGATGCGCGCGGCGCTATCGGACTCGAAGCCGTGGTCGTAGACGTGCTCGCGGATATTGGCCAGCGTGACGAGATTGTCGGCCACGGGCTAGCGCCCCCTCAGAACGGCGTTGCGGGCCAGCTTGGTGGCGTAGTACGTCAGGCCCCACAGCGGCTGCGGCCGGTAGCCACGGTAGGCGGCCGACATGCGGCGGCGGGTGATCGAGCCGGGCAGCGCGTTGGCGGCGCCCATGCGGAGCAGGTCCATGATGTCGCTGTCGCGCACTAGCC
>JAZKIV010000088.1:0-1208 GCA_040384685.1 Pseudomonadota bacterium
GGCCTGATCGTCGAGGGCGTGAAGCAGAAGCGCGCAGCCGCGAAGGCTGAGCAGCGCGCCGCGCAGCAGGGCGCGCAGGACCGCGCCCATCAGGTCGGCATGGAGCAGGTGAAGGGCGCAGGCAAGGCGGCCCTCGCCGGGGCCAAGCCGAAGCCCGGCGCGAAGGGCAAGTCGACGGCGAAGCCCGCCGCAGGCAACGCGACTAGCGCCGCTGCGCAGCCGTACCTCACCGGCAGCGACCTCATGGCCGTCAGCGACCGCACGGCGCAGGCCGAGAACACCGACGCCGATGCCAAGTTCGGCTACGCCCAGGCGGCCGCCGACGCGCTGCGGGCGTCCGGCGACATCGAGCGCAGCCGCGTCGCGGGCGTGTCCGGCGCGAACGACGACGCGGCGGCCAGGGGCCTGTACGACTCCGGCATCCGGGCTGGCAACGTCGGCATGGCTAACAGCGCCGCTGCGCGCGGCCAGTCGCAGGTGCAGGGCGCGCTCGCGCAGTCCGCCGTGCAGGCCATAGCACAAAGGCAGGCGGCGCGCAACCAGCTCGGCGACTTCCTCAGCGCCACCACCGTCAAGGCGGCCGAGAACGCCGCCGCGCTGCCGGTCGACCCTTACAGCCAGGGCGCCGCCCCCGGCGCCAACGTGCCCGGCGCCGCGACCGTGCGCCGACCCAAGCCCACCACCAAGCGCCGCCCCGGCGCCCGGCTCAAGCCGGGCAGCGGCGGAAAGGCGCTGATCTAGATGGCCGCAGTACGACAGGCAGCGCAGAAGGCGCACGCCGGGGCCTACGCTGCCCCGCTCGCCAACCTCGACCAGGCTGAGCAGGCCGCGCGCGACGTGGCTGCGCGCCGCCAGGCCGACAACAAGGTGCACGCCGCCTGGGTCATCGGCCAGCAGGGAAAGCTGGCCGCCATCGGCCAGAGCAACGACCAGCGCGCCGCCGCCCAAACGGCCGCCGCGCAGGCCGCGACCCTCCAGGGCAACGCGGGGCTGGGCCGGGGCATGCAGGCCGCGCGCGAGGCGCAGGGCATCAAGGGCACGGTGCCGTCGCAGCAGATCGCGGGCCTCGCCGACGAGTCCGCCCGCCAGAACCTCATCCTCGGCGCCGCCACGCAGCGCAGCGTGGACCGCTCGAACACCAACGCGGGCAAGGCCGGGTTCGTCAGCGCGGCGGCCCTCGCCAACATGAACGCCCAAAGCCGCGCCAT
>JAZKIV010000089.1:0-5240 GCA_040384685.1 Pseudomonadota bacterium
GCCATGGGCCCGTTCCGCATGGGCGACCTGGCCGGCAACGACATCGGCTGGGCGATCCGCAAGCGCCGCGCGCAGGAGCGGCCCAACCTGAAGTACAGCCGCAGCGCCGACAAGCTGTGCGAGCTGGGCCGCTTCGGCCAGAAGACCGGCGCCGGCTGGTACGACTACCAGGCCGGCAGGCGCGACGCCATCCCGTCGGAGCTGGTCAACAAGATGATCGAGGACCACCGCAAGGAGCTGGGCATCGCGCCGCGCAGGATCTCCGACGACGAGATCGTCGAGCGCCTGGTGTTCTCGCTGGTCAACGAGGCGGCGCACATCCTGGAAGAGGGCATCGCCGCGCGCGCCAGCGACATCGACATGGTCTACATCACCGGCTACGGCTTCCCGGTCCACCGCGGCGGCCCGATGCTGTATGCCGACCAGGTCGGCCTGTTCAACGTGGTGCAGGCGATGAAGCGGTTCCAGCAGAACCCGAACGACGACGCTGCGTTCTGGGAGCCGGCGCCGCTGCTGGCGAAGCTGGCGGCCGAGGGCAAGACGTTCAACGGATGACGGAATGACTTCGCTTCGCTTCAATGAAGGAATGACTGTCCGCGCAGGGCTTGTCATTTCGTCATGGTGCGGCGAAGCCGCCCGTCATTTCGTCATCGCACGCATATGCTGAAACGCATCCTGCTCACGCTGGGCGGCCTGCTGCTGGTGCTGGTGGCGGCCGTGGCCGTCAACACGCTGCGGCAGGGCTCGCGCCAGCTGCAGGTGCCGCCGGCGCCGCCGCTGGCGGTGGACGAGAAAGCCGCGGCCGAGCACCTGGCCGGCGCGGTGCGCCTGCGGACCATCGCCAGCCGCGACGACCCCGACGCCAACGCGGCCGAATTCCGCAAGCTGCACGACTACCTGCGCGAGCGCTACCCGCGCGTGCATGCCGCGCTGAAGCGCGAGGTGGTGGGCGGCTACAGCCTGCTCTACACCTGGCCCGGCAGCGACGCCAAGGCCAGGCCGGTGCTGCTGATGGCGCACCAGGACGTGGTGCCGGTGTCGCCCGGCACCGAGGCGCAGTGGGAAGCACCGCCGTTCTCCGGCGACATCAAGGGCGGCTTCGTCTGGGGCCGCGGCGCCTGGGACGACAAGGGCAACCTGATCGCGCAGATGGAAGCGGTGGAGATGCTGCTGGCCGCCGGCCACCAGCCGCGCCAGACCATCTACCTGGCCTTCGGCCACGATGAGGAGATCACCGGCCTGCGCGGTGCGGCGCAGATCGCCAAATTGCTGCAGGAGCGCGGCGTGCGCCTGGACTTCGTGCTGGACGAGGGCCTGCTGATCACCGACGGCATCATGCCCGGCCTGTCGAAGCCGGCGGCGCTGATCGGCATCGCGGAAAAAGGCTTTCTCTCGGTGGTGCTGAAGGTGGGCGGCACGCCCGGCCATTCCTCCATGCCGCCGCCCAAGGGCACCAGCGCCATCGGCATGATGAGCGCGGCCCTGCGCCGGCTGGACGACGAGCAGCTGCCCGCCGGCCTGCGCGGCGTGGCGCGCGAGATGTTCGAGACCGTCGCGCCGGAAATGGGCGGCCTGCAGCGCGTGGCGCTGTCCAACCTGTGGCTGTTCGGCCCGCTGGTGCAGGCGCAGCTGGAAAAGGGCGCCAGCACCAATGCCATGCTGCGCACCACCACGGCGCTGACCATCACCAGGTCCGGCAACGCCGAGAACGTGATTCCCGGCCAGGCCGAGGCCACCGTCAACTTCCGTCTGCTGCCGGGCGACACGATCGCCGACGTGACGCAGCATGTGCGCGAGAAAAGCGGCGAACGTTTCGAGCTGCTCGCCCTGTCCGGCGCGAGCGAGGCCTCGCCGGTGTCGCCGACCGATGCGCCGTCCTACCAGGCCATCGCGCGCACCGTGCGCTCGCTGTTCCCCGAGGTCATCGTCGCGCCGGGCCTGATGATCGGCGCCACCGACTCGCGCCACTTCACGGGCTTGAGCGACCACATTTACCGCTTCTCGCCGGTGCGCGCCAAGGCGGCCGACCTGGCGCGCTTCCACGGACTCAACGAGCGCATCGCCACCGCCAACCTGGCCGAGCTGGTGCGCTTCTACCACCAGCTGCTGCGCAACCTGAACGGCGCGGCCGCCACTTCCTCGACTTCTCCCTGAAAGGCCTTCCATGACCAACGCCGTCATCGTCTCCACCGCGCGCACGCCTTTGACCAAGAGCTGGAAAGGCGCCTTCAACATGACCTACGGCGCGACCCTGGGCGGCCACGTGGTCAAGCAGGCCGTCGAGCGCGCCGGCATCGAGCCCGGCGCCGTCGAAGACGTGCTGATGGGCTGCGCCAATCCCGAAGGCACCACCGGCGGCAACATCGCGCGCCAGATCGCGCTGCGCGCCGGCCTGCCGCTGGACGTGAGCGGCATGACCGTCAACCGCTTCTGCTCGGCCGGCCTGCAGACCATCGCCCTGGCGTCGCAGCGCATCATCGCCGGCGAGGCCGACGTGTTCGTGGCCGGCGGCGTGGAAAGCATCTCCTGCGTGCAGCAGGAAATGAACACGCACATGCTGAAGGACCCGGCGCTGGAAGCCACCAAGCCGGCGATCTTCTGGAGCATGCTGCAGACGGCCGAGCAGGTCGCCAAGCGCTACGACATCAGCCGCGACCTGCAGGACGAGTACGGTGCGGCCAGCCAGCAGCGCGCCTGCGCCGCGCAGGAAGCCGGCCGCTTCGTCCAGGAGATCGCGCCGATCACGGTGATGGCCGGCGTGGCCGACCCGGTGTTCGGCCTGCGCAGCAAGGAAGTCACGGTCAGTGTCGACGAGGGCCTGCGCCCGGGCACGACCAAGGAATCGATCGCCAACATCCGCCCGGCGCTGCCCGGCGGCGTGATCTCGGCGGGCAACGCCAGCCAGTTCTCCGACGGCGCCGGCGCCTGCGTGGTGGTGAGCGAGGAATACGCCAGCCGCCACAACCTGAAGCCGATCGGCCGCTTCCTGGGCTTCGCGGTGGCCGGCTGCGATCCGGACGAAATGGGCATCGGCCCGGTGTTCGCCGTGCCCAAAGTGCTGAAGAAGCTGGGCCTGACGGTGGACGACATCGACCTGTGGGAACTGAACGAGGCCTTCGCCGTGCAGGTGATCTACTGCCGCGACCGCCTGGGCATTCCCAACGACCGGCTCAACGTCGACGGCGGCGCCATCGCCGTGGGCCACCCGTACGGCGTGTCGGGCCAGCGCCTGACCGGCCATGCGCTGGTGGAAGGCAAGCGCCGCGGCGCCAAGAAGGTGATGGTGACGATGTGCATCGGCGGCGGCATGGGTGCCGCCGGCGTGTTCGAAGTGCTGTAACCGAAGTGCGGTAACGCCGTGCTGCGCCCGACCCTCGACTTCCTGCTGTACGACTGGCTGAACGCGGCGCAGCTCACCGGGCGCACGCGCTTCGCCGAGCACTCGCGTGAGACCTTCGACGCGGTGCTCGACACCTGCGAGCGCATCGCGCGCGACAAGTACGCGCCGTTCAACCGGCTGGTGGACGCCGAGGAGCCGCGCTTCGACGGCGAGAAGGTGATCCTGCCCCGCGCCACGCACGAGGCGCACCGCGCCTATGTGGACTCAGGCATGGTCAGCGCGTCGCAGGACTACGACGAGGGCGGCATGCAGCTGCCCTACACCATCGAGGCAGCGGCTAACGGTTTCTTTGCCACGGCGTCGGTCAGTATCGGCTCCAGCCTGCTGACCAAGGGCAACGCCAACCTGCTGATGGTGCATGGCACCGAGACGCAAAAAGCGGTGTTCGCGCGCAACGAGTTCGGCGGCCGCTTCACCGGCACCATGTGCCTGTCGGAGCCGCAGGCGGGGTCGTCGCTGTCGGACATCAGCACGCGCGCGCTGCCGGACGGTGACGGGTTCGAGGGCGATCCGCTCGGGCCGCGTTATCGCCTGCGGGGCAACAAGATGTGGATTTCCGCGGGCGAGCACGAGCTGGCGGAGAACATCGTCCACCTGGTGCTGGCCAAGATCCCCGGGCCGGACGGCAAGTTGATTCCCGGCACGAAGGGCATCTCGCTGTTCATCGTGCCCAAGTGGCTGGTGGGCACCGACGGCCAGCTCACCGGGCAGCGCAACGACGTGGCGCTGGTCGGCCTGAACCACAAGCTGGGCTGGCGTGGCACCACCAACACGCTGCTGAATTTCGGCGAGGGGAAGTACCCTGTTGATGGCGAAGCCGGCGCGATCGGCTACCTCGTCGGCAAGCCGCACGAAGGCCTGCGCTGCATGTTCCACATGATGAACGAGGCGCGCATCGGCATCGGCATGGCGGCCAGCTGCCTGGGCCTGGCGGGCTATTACGCATCGCTCGACTACGCGAAGAACCGGCCGCAGGGCCGCCCGGTCGGACCTGCCGGAAAAGACGCCGCGCAGCCGCAGGTGCGGATCATCGAGCACGCCGACGTCAAGCGCATGCTGCTGGCGCAGAAGTCGTACTGCGAAGGCGCATTGGCGCTGCAGCTGTACTGCGCGCGGCTGGTGGACGAGCAGCACACCGGCGACGCGGCGGCCGCCGACGAAGCGCGCCTGCTGCTGGAAGTGCTGACGCCCATCGCCAAGAGTTGGCCCAGCGAGTTCTGCCTGGAAGCAAATTCGCTGGCGATCCAGATCCACGGCGGCTACGGCTACACGCGCGACTTCCCGGTGGAGCAGTACTGGCGCGACCAGCGCCTGAACATGATCCACGAAGGCACGCACGGCATCCAGGCGGCCGACCTGCTGGGGCGCAAGGTGGTGATGGAAGGCGGCAAGGGCCTGAGCCTGCTGGCCGGCCGCGTCAACGCCACCATCGAGCGCGCGATCCAGCAGCCGCAGCTGGCCGAGGAGGCCAATGCGCTGGGCAAGGCACTGCAGCACGTGGGCGCCGCCACCAAGGCCGCGTGGGCCACCGGCAATCCGGCTGAAGCGCTGGCTAATGCGGTGCCCTACATGCAGGCGGCCGGCCACATGGTGCTGGCCTGGATCTGGCTGGACATCGCGCTGTCGGTGCCTGTTGGTGACCAGACGCCCGCACAGCAGGGGCGCCTGGGCGCGATGCGCTACTTCTTCCGCTACGAGCTGCCGAAGATCGGTGCCTGGCTGCGTGTTGTGGAGACGCGGGACCCTACCTGCGCGCAACTGCCCGAAGAGGCGTTCTAGCCTGCTTGGGTGGCATCGGGCAGTGGCTGGGGTACCCGGGCTCCGGGATCACGCTCGCGGG
>JAZKIV010000090.1:0-1591 GCA_040384685.1 Pseudomonadota bacterium
CCCTGCTATGATGGTGGGAGGGTCAAGCGGGAAAAGAGCGTTGGTTGATGTTTTGTGCTGAGCGGCGGATCGGGGTCCGGAGCCGGAGGCGAAGACCAGTCGGTGAGGCGTCGTTCCGGGGTCCGCCCTTCGGCGCGATGTTCGGAGAGGAACGAGCGGTTGGGGTTTTTCTTTTATGGGTGGGCCTGGAGCGCGGGCGGGCGGCGCCGCGTGCGAAGTGTCTCACGTCCCGGACCTGGAGGTTGGCCGTCCAAGTTAACCTGCTATCCGCGCGTGGTGGTGCCAGCGCCTGATGCTGTATGCAATGAGTGGAGAGCGAAAGGGACGGAGTGCAGCGGCACTATCTACAAAGCGGGTTTGAACCCAAGGGCGGAACCGTGCGCGCTTACACTCCGAAAGTTTGATCCGCGGCGGGCGCGGTGGCTTCCGGCGAAAAAAAGGTGGCGGTTAACTCAGGTGGGCACCTCCGCGAGCACCGTGAGGTGCAGTTTCTCCGGCGTGGTCTGCTGGGTGGCCAGGCGCCACAGGTCGACCGCGAGCCGGCGCGCGGCGGCCACGGCGCATTTGCGGCGCGCGGCGCCGCGCGCGATCCCGGCGACCAGCGCTTTCACCGGCAGATAGTCCGGTTGCCAGCGCGCGAGGCGCCAGACCAGTTCGATCAGGAGCGCGCGCACGCGGGGGTTGCCGTGGCGGTTGATGCAGCCGTCGCGTTTGCGGCCGCCGCTCTGCTGCACGCCGGGGCACAGTCCGGTGTAGCTGGAGACTTGGCGGCGGTTCTTGAAGCGCGACCAATCGCAGACTTCGCGCAGGAGCAAAATCCAGGTCAGGGCGCCGACCGCTTTCGGCAGGAGTTTCGGCGCGGCGGCTTCCAGCGCGGCGCGGCGCGTTTTTTCCTGCGTGTCGAGGGTGGCGAGCACGGTGCGCATGACTTCGAGTTCCTGCACGAGCCAGGCCGAGAGCGTGGGCGAGAGTTCCGCCCACCGCCGCTTCGTCCACCACTGGCCGCTCACGTGGTGGCCGTGGCAGAGGAGCAGGCTGCGACCGCGCGCCTCCCACTGGTGGCGGCTGCGTTTCAACTGCTCGCGCAGCCGGCTCTCGGCGCGCGCTTGCTCCTGCTCGGGCGTCGGCACGGTGACCACGCTGAAGGCCGTGGTGTTGCCGCGCACGTAGCGGTCGAGCCGGTCGGTGAGCGCGGTCGCGTCCAGGTTGTCGGTCTTTTGCTGGCGACCGTCGCCGAGCGCCTCGGGTGCGACGACGTAGTTGGTCGCGCCGGCGGCGCGCAACTCGCGGTGCAGGCCGTAACCGCACGGGCCGGCTTCGTAGCACGTGTAAACTTTCCGGCCTGCGACCACGAGGCCGCGCACGAGCGCGGGCAGTTCGGCGGGCAGCATTTTTTGCGGGCGTTGCGGTCGCGCGCCGTCGAGCTGCACGCACACGACCACGTCGCGCGCGTGAAGGTCCAAGCCCAGTTTGATCGTTTCGGCCTTGGTTTCCACCAGGCCTTCCAGCAGTTTCTTGACGTTAGTATAAGCATTCATGCGGCGGACAGGTTGGGCGTTTTTCGCCCGCTTGTCCGCCTCATGGCATCTAC
>JAZKIV010000091.1:0-72852 GCA_040384685.1 Pseudomonadota bacterium
ATCGTCGACGAGGTCGACTCGATCCTGATCGACGAGGCGCGCACGCCGCTGATCATCAGCGGCCAGGCCGAGGACCACACCGGCCTGTACATCGCCATCAACGACATGGTGCCCCAGCTGAGCAAGCAGGAGGGCGAGGCCGACCCGCGCACCGGCGAGGGCGTCACCAAGCCGGGCGACTTCACCGTGGACGAGAAGACGCACCAGGTGTTCCTGACCGAGCAGGGCCACGAGAATGCCGAGCGCATCCTGGCCGGCATGGGCCTAATCCCCGAGGGCGCGACGCTGTACGACCCGGCGAACATCTCGCTGATGCACCACCTGAACGCGGCGCTGCGCGCCAATCACCTGTACCACCGCGACCAGCATTACGTGGTGCAGGAAGGCGAGATCGTCATCGTCGACGAATTCACCGGCCGCCTGATGTCCGGGCGGCGCTGGAGCGACGGCCTGCACCAGGCGGTGGAGGCCAAGGAGGGCGTGCAGATCCAGCCGGAGAACCAGACGCTGGCCTCCATCACCTTCCAGAACTACTTCCGCCTGTACGGCAAGCTGGCCGGCATGACCGGCACGGCCGACACCGAGGCCTACGAGTTCCAGGAGATCTACGGCCTGGAGACGGTGGTGATCCCGCCGAACCGCCCGAGCCGGCGCGACGACCAGCTGGACCGCGTCTACAAGACCACGCGCGAGAAGTACGACGCCGCCATCGAGGACATCCGCGACTGCTACCAGCGCGGCCAGCCGGTGCTGGTGGGCACCACCTCGATCGAGAACTCGGAAATCATCGCGCAGCTGCTGCAAAAGCACGACCTGCCGCACCAGGTGCTCAACGCCAAGCAGCACGCGCGCGAGGCCGACATCGTGGCGCAGGCCGGCCGCCCGAAGATGGTCACCATCGCCACCAACATGGCGGGCCGCGGCACCGACATCGTGCTGGGCGGCAACGTGGAAAAAGCCATCGAGGCGGTGGAAGCCGACGAGGCGCTGGACCGCGCGGCCAAGGACGCGCGCATCGCCGAACTGCGCGTGCAGTGGCAAAAGGACCACGAGTTCGTGGTGGCCCAGGGCGGCCTGCGCATCATCGCCACCGAGCGCCACGAGTCGCGCCGCATCGACAACCAGCTGCGCGGCCGCTCCGGGCGCCAGGGCGACCCGGGCTCCTCGCGCTTTTTCCTGAGCCTGGACGACCAGCTGATGCGCATCTTCGCGGGCGACCGCGTCAAGGCCATCATGGAGCGCCTGAAGATGCCCGACGGCGAGGCCATCGAGGCGGGCATCGTCACGCGCAGCATCGAAAGCGCGCAGCGCAAGGTGGAAGGCCGCAACTTCGACATCCGCAAGCAGCTGCTGGAGTACGACGACGTCGCCAACGACCAGCGCAAGGTGATCTACCAGCAGCGCAACGACATCCTCGACGCGCAGGCGCTGGGCGCGCAGATCGCGGCGCTGCGCGAAGGCTGCTTCACCGACCTGGTGCACCAGTACGTGCCGCCCGAGTCGGTGGAGGAGCAGTGGGACATCCCCGGCCTGGAGAAGGCGCTGGCCGACGAGTGGAGCATCCAGCTCGCGCTGCAAAAGGAAGTGCAGGACTCCAGCGCCATCACCGACGAGGACCTCGCCGAGAAGGTGGTCGCGGCCGCGAACCAGGCCTTCCAGGCCAAGCTGGAGCAGATCGGCGAGGAGAACTTCACCCAGTTCGAGCGCATCGTGCTGCTGCAGACCCTGGACAGCCACTGGCGCGAGCACCTGTCGGCGCTCGATTACCTGCGCCAGGGCATCCACCTGCGCGGCTACGCGCAGAAGCAGCCGAAGCAGGAATACAAGCGCGAAGCCTTCGAGCTGTTCGGCCAGATGCTGGACGCGGTGAAGAACGAAGTGACGCGCGTGCTGATGACGGTGCAGGTGCAGTCGACCGAGCAGCTCGAACAGGCCGCCGAGGACATGGAAGAGCGCGCCGAGCAGATCGCCAACGTGACCTACACCGCGCCGACGGAGACCGGCGAAGTCGAGAGCCTGCTCGATGAGAGCACCGCGCAGCGCCAGCAGATCGCCGCCGCCGCGATGCCGCGCGTGGGCCGCAACGACCCCTGTCCCTGCGGCAGCGGAAAGAAGTACAAGCACTGCCACGGCCAGCTGAGCTGAGCCAAAAGTCAGCCATATCCCCGGTCCGCCGGGGAGTTTGGTAACGACGTGTCACAAACCTGTCAGATCTGACAGGTTCTGGCATTTGTCCGACAGCAACTTTCTCTTCAATGGTGACACTTGAAGAGGAGTTTTTAATGCAAGTTGCCCACCGCCCCCCTACCGCCGCCCGCGAACCCGGCCTGTCGCCGCGCTTGCGCCAGCGCATCGAAACGGAATTCAGATCGCGTTGGGAGAACGACTGGGGCCGCAAGTTCGTCACGCACGGCAGCGTGCCCGGTTCCGACGCGGTGCGCCTGGACGGCAACGATTACCTGTCGCTCACCGGCCATGCGGACATCCTGAACGCGCAACTGCAGACGCTGCGCCGCAACCAGGAGTTCGTGGTGCAGTCGGGCGTGTTCCAGCTCGATGGCAGCCCGGCGTCGCGCTTCGAGCACGCGATGGCGCAGTGGATCGGCAAGGAGGGCGGGCTCCTGTGCCAATCCGGCTATGCGGCCAACCTGGGCCTGATCCAGGTGGTGGCGGACCCGCAGACGCCTTGCTACGTGGACAGCCTGGCCCACATGTCGCTGTGGGAAGGCGTGCGCGCCGCCGGCGCGCCGGCGATCGCGTTCCGCCACAACGACCCTGAGAACCTCGAGCGCATGGTCGCGCGCAGCGGCCCGGGCCTGGTGATCGTGGACGCGGTCTACAGCACCACCGGCGCGCTGTGCCCGCTGTCGGCGATGGTCGACGTGGCCGAGCGCCACGGCTGCATGATCCTGGTGGACGAATCGCATTCGCTGGGCACCCACGGGCCGCAGGGGCGTGGGCTGTGCGCGCAGCTGGGCCTGACCGAGCGCGTGCACTTCATCACCGCCAGCCTGGCCAAGGCGTTCGCCGCGCGCGCCGGCTACTTCACCATGCCGGACGAGCTGCGCGCCTACCTGATGTGCCACAGCTATCCCAGCATCTTCAGCTCCTGCCTGCTGCCGCACGAGGTCGCCGCGCTGCAGGCCACGCTGGAAGTGGTGCGGCACAGCGAGGGCGCGCGCATCAAGCTGCGGCGCAACACGCAGCGCATGCGCCGTGCGTTCTCGGACCTGGGCTACCCGATCCACCACGGCTCGGAGCAGATCATCGCCCTGGAAGCCGGCCCAGAGGTGGACACGCTGGCGCTGCGCGACAAGCTCGAAGCGCGCGGCGTGTTCGGCGCCGTGTTCTGCGCGCCGGCCACCAGCCGCAACCGCTCCATGGTCCGCCTGACGCTGAACGCCGCGCTGACGGACGCCGAGATGGACTATGTGGAAGCGGTGGCGCGCGAGATCGCGCCGCAGGTGAAGCCCTGGGAGTGGGCGATCGGCCGGCGCCAGCGGGCACGCCAGGCCTGAGGACCGGCGCCGCCGCCCGGCCCCCTCAGTGCTGGACCTGGCGGCGCTCCTGGCGCGCCAGCCAGCGGCTGTAGCTGTTTTCCGGGTCGGGGCTGTAGGAGGGCGGCACCGGGAATAGCGCACCCAGCAGCGGCCCGCCTTCGCCCACCGGGAAGGCCGGCAGCAGTTCGCAGGGCTCGGTCATGGACAGGGCCTGGCGCAGTTCCAGGTTGGCGAGCTTGCGGCCGTCGCGGATGTCCGCCAGCCCGTCCGGCAGCACGCCCTCGATCTCGGCGAGCTCGGCCAGCGTCTTGAGCGCTTCGCGCGTTTCCAGCTGCAGCCAGCTCACGTTGCCGGCGGCGTCCATGCCCAGCATGCCGAACGGCGCGCCGATCACCACGTGTTCCACCCAGCGCTTGGCCGCATAGGCCGCCAAATCGCGCGCCACCGAGGCCTGGCGCAGCAGCGCGTTCTGCTCGGGGCTGAGTGTGGCGCGCCAGATCTGCCCGTGGCGCGCGTGCGCGGTGGACAGCAGGTGGTCGACCGCCTCCACCAGCCGGCGCGAGATGTCGGGCAGCTGCTTGGGGATGAACTGGTCGATCAGGCCGCGGTTGAAGGCGCGCACCGCCACCTGCTCGTCGGCCTGTCCGGTCAGCAGCACGCGCGAGCCGGGCCAGTCGACCAGTTCCGACAGCACCTGCAGCCCGTCCATGCCGGGCATGGAGAAATCGACCACGCAGACGCGGGTGAGGGCGAAGCGCTCCGAGTACTTGGACCAGTAGCCCAGGATCTGCGGGATCAGCGCCTTGCCGCCGCGCCACTGCTCGACCAGCTGCTGCTGGTTCCAGGCGTCGGCCTCCCAGAACGGCGGCTCCTGCGCCAGGTAGTGGATGCATTCGGTGGGCCGCAGGAACAGCTTCACGTGCCATTGGCGCGGCAGCACCATGGCCAGCATCTCCAGATAATCGGGGTCGTCGTCAAGAAAGACGATGGTGCCTGGGCGATGGAAAAGTGGGAGGTTCATGGACGGCGGCGCTCGTTGCGGATACTACGCTCATGGTTCAGTGGGACAGCGGGAGTTCCACCGTGAAGATGGCGCCCTTGAGCGGCGCCGATTTCACCCGGATCGAACCGCGTGCGCTATGGACGACCCGCTGGCAGAACGCCAGGCCGAGCCCGTGTCCCGTGCCGCGGTCGGTGGAGAAGAACGGCTGGAAGATGCGCGCCTGCAGCTCGTCGTTCATGCCGACGCCGCGGTCGTTGAAGACGATGCGCCCGCGGTCGCGGATCACGCCGACCTCGATCAGCAGGTCGCCCGGCTGGCTGGCGGTGCTGGCTGCGGCCAGCGAGCGCATGGCGTTCTTGATCAGGTTGTCGATCACCTGCGCGAACAGCACGCGCGAGCCGCGGAAGCGGAAGTCGGCATGAATGTGCACGCGCACGCAGTCGCGCTCGCGGGTGCTGCGGTAGGGAAAGTGCTCCACCGCCTCGCGCACCATCGTTCCGGCGGACACCTCCTCCGCGTGCGGCGGCAGGTGCATCAGCCGCGCGTTGGCGATCTGCATGTCGATCTGGTGGTTCATGTTGCGCACCAGGTGCCCCAGGCGTTCGGCCAGCTTCTCCAGCCGCTGGGCGCCGGTGGCACCGGCGTCGGATGCCTCGTTGCGCACCGCCTCGCCGATCAGCTGCATGGTGGCCAGCGGCGTGCGCAGCTCGTGTGCCATGATTCCCATCGTCCCCAGCGTGTAGTTCAGTTGCTCGCGGCGCAGGTTGGACGAGGAAATGCCGAGGATCAGGGCCATGAACCAGCAGAACGAGAGAATCACCATGTTGGTGGCGATCTGCTCGAACGCCATGCCCGGCTGCGGCGGGCCGATCGCGTGGAACATGAGCCATGCCGCCGCCAGGCCCGAAATGCTGCCGAGCGTGGCGATGCGCCAGTCCGTCAGGTGATAGTAGATGAGGAACATGGCGCCCAGGCTCGCCAGCCACACGGTGTTGCCGTGGTTGCAGAAATACATCCAGGCGAAGAACCACGGCAGCGTGAGCCAGAAGATCGCGGTGTAGCTCGCCGCGGCGACGCGGCCCGGGGGCGACGCGGTGATGCCGGGGAACAGCAGCAGGCAGGCGCCCAGCACACCCATGAGCAGGCGCAGCGTGAGGTTCTCGTAGGGCTGCGGCAGCCAGAGGGTCCAGATCAAGTAAAACAGCGGGTGGCCGACAGCGGTGGACAATCCCAGTGCCCGGATGCGCCAACGCGAAGGATGCAAAATGGGCTCGACCAGCGGGCGCACCACTTCGTTGGATGCCCACGCGCGCAGTTGCGCCGCGAGGCCTTCGTAGAAGGCGCGCAGCGACGACTGTGGCGTACGCCGGGCAAACTCTTCATTCATCATCAGGGGCAGGGTCAATGGTGATATTGTCACAGACCCATCAGAGAGGAAACGACAAGTCCATGGAGGTCCCTGTTAACTTTGACAGTGTCGGCCTGGACGGCATTCTCAACGACTGGGTCGCCGCGCTGCGCGAATTTTCCGTCGAGGCGGTCGCGGTGCTCGGCCCCGACCCGTTCGGAGGCCCCGAAGACCGGCAGGTGATGGCGGTGCATCCGCCGGTCATGGCGGACGCTGCGCAGGCGCTCGCCGAGAGCCGCGATTTCGGCGCACCGTGGCGCGACTCCGATGCGCCGCTGGTGGCGTGGCAGTACATCGCGAAGTCCGACCACCTGAGTTCCAGCCGCTGGCGCATGCTGTGGCTCGCGCACGGTTTCCAGACCGTGGTGCGGGTGGAGTTCTCGCTGCCGGCAAGCCGCGCGTTCGAATGCTTCATGTTCAGCCCGCGCGAGCTCACCGACCGCGCGGAAGCCGCCTCGCTGGTGTGGTCGGCCCTCAACATCTGGCCGATCGTCAAGCGATCCATCGCCACCGCGCGCTCCACGCTGAGTCCGCGCGAGCGCGAATGCCTGGTGCTCGCGTTCCAGGGACTGACTGCGCGCGAAAGCTCGCAGCGCCTGCGCTGCAGCGAGCGCACCGTGAACTACCACCTGGCCAATGCCATGAGCAAGCTGAAGGTGGACAACAAGATGGCGGCCATCCAGCGTGCGTGCTGGCTGGGCGCGATCTAGCGGCGGCCGAATGTCCGCGCCGCCACGGCAGCTGCTGGCCATCGACATCGGCAACACGCGCCTGAAGTGGGCGCTGTACGAGACGCCGCGGCCGGGCGCGGCGGTGCTCGCGCAGGGCGCCGAATTCCTGGAGAACATCGACAAGCTGGCCGACGGTCCCTGGGCCGGCCTGCCGGCACCGCAATGGATGCTGGGCTCCAGCGTCGCCGCCGACGCGGTGAAGCGGCGTGTGGAGCAGCAGATCGACGAACTGTGGGACGTGCCGGCGCACTGGGTGGTGTCCAGCGCCGCGGAGGCCGGCCTGGCCAACGGCTACGACCATCCCACGCGCCTGGGCGTGGACCGCTGGGTGGCGATGATCGGTGCGCGCCACCGCGTGCTGGCCCAGGGCGCCGCGCGCCCGATGGTGCTGGCCATGGTGGGCACCGCGGTCACGGTGGAAGCGGTGGACGCCGAAGGCCGTTTCCTGGGCGGGCTGATTTTGCCGGGGCACGGCATCATGCTGCGCGCGCTGGAGTCCGGCACCGCCGGCCTGCACGTGCCGACCGGCGAGGTGCGCGAGTTCCCCACCAACACCAGCGACGCGCTCACCAGCGGCGGCACCTATGCGATCGCCGGCGCCATCGAGCGCATGGTGGCGCACGTGCGCCGCCAGTGCGGCGCCGAGCCGGCCTGCCTGATGACGGGCGGCGCCGGCTGGAAGGTCGCGCCGCACATCCTGGTGCCGTTCGAGCTGGTGGAAAGCCTGATCTTCGACGGCCTGCTGGAGATCGCGGCCCGGCGATTCGAGAGCGCCTGAAGATCAGCCCTCGGTCAGGCCGTCGATGGCCTGGAACATCGATTCGCGCGCCTGCGCGAGGATCTGATCGCGCCATTCGTCGGTGTCGACGTAGAACGCGTCCATCAGGCCCTGCTTGATCTGCCTGGCCTGTTCGGCCGGGGCTTCGGGATGGATGTTCAGCCAATGCTCGGCGCGCAGCGCCTGCATGGTGTCCAGCACCGGCACCGTGCCGTATTCCATCGCCATGCCGGTGTACTCGGCCTGCGGGCATTCCTCGTAGATGCACCAGCTCATCAGGCCGGTCAGGAAGGCCGCGCTCGACGAGCCGTCGAACATCGAGGTGACCGGCGTCTTGCCGCCGCCGTCCCACCACCTGCGCGCGCGCGCCAGCGCCTGGGCGTCGTCCTTGCCCGCGAAGATGCGCTCGCCCACGCCGGCCGGGCCCAGGCCGGTGTGCAGGTCGATCCAGCAGACGCGCGCCGCGCGGCGGCCGTGCGCGCGCAGCACTTCGCGCAGGGTCTTGTTGCTCCAGGTCGGCTCGGTGCCGCCGTAGAACAGGCCTTCGGGGAATTCGTGCTGGCCGCGCGTGATGGCGGCCTGGTAGGCGGTCTCGCCGCGCGTCGCCAGGTACTGGTCGATGGCGGCCGCGTTGTCCTGGCTGGGCGGCCACTGCGCGGGCAGCAGCAGCGGATGCAGCTCGCGGTAGCCGTCGTTGGCCGGCAGCGGCTTGGAGAAATCGTGGAAGTTGCGGTTCAGGTCCACGTTCTCGTGCGTGGTGCGCCGGATGTGCGAGAAGCCGTAGGGATTGAGCGCGTGCACGTAGAGCACCGCGACGCCGCGCGCGCGGGCGTGCTCGCGCCATTGCGCATCGGCCAGCGCCGCGATCTGCACGCCGCTGCCGCAATAGCCTTCCACGCCATGGCAGGCGCTGGTCAGCACCAGCAGCTTGCCGGCGTCCGGCGGGCCGTCGCGGGCCACATCCATGGCCAGCAATTCGCCGTCGCGGCCGGGCAGCGGATGCGGCTTCGATTCCACCTGCAGGCCGGCCTGTGCGGCAGCCTGCAGGAATTTCTCGCGCGCCTGCGCATAACTCGCAGAAAACGTCCCGTGCACGGTTGCCCGGTTCATGCGCGTTCCTTGTCCAGCCAGGCTTCCGCCAGCCGCACCCAGTAGGTGGCGCCCAGCGGGATCAGGTCGTCGTTGAAGTCGTAGCTCGGGTTGTGCAGCGCGCACGGTCCGCCGCCGTGGCCGATGTCGCGGTGGGTGCCTTCGCCGTTGCCGATGAAGCAGTAGGCGCCCGGCTTTTCCTGCAGCATGTAGGCGAAGTCCTCGCCGCCCATGGTGGGCTCCTGCGCCAGCACGTTGTCGGGGCCGACGATGGTGGCCATGACGCCGCGCGCGAATTCGGCTTCGGCCGCGGTGTTGACGGTGGGCGGGTAGTTGCGCTCGAACACGAAGTCGCATTGCGCCTCGTGCGCCGCGCAGACGTGCTCGGCCACCGTGCGCATGCGGCGCTCCATCAGGTCCATCACGTCCAGGCTGAAGGCGCGCACCGTGCCCTGCAGCTCGCAGCTGTCGGGCACCACGTTGGTGGCCTCGCCGCCGTGGATCATGGTCACCGAGATCACGCCCGCGTCCACCGGCTTCTTGTTGCGGCTGATGATGGTCTGGAAGGCCTGCACCATGGCGCAGGCCACCGGCACCGGGTCGATGCCGTTGTGCGGCATGGCGCCGTGGGCGCCCTTGCCGCGCACGGTGATCTTGAACTCGCCGGTGGCGGCCATCACCGGCCCCGCGCCCAGCGCGAAGCTGCCCACCGGCATGCCCGGCCAGTTGTGCATGCCGAACACGGCGTCCATCGGGAACTGCTCGAACAGGCCGTCGCGCATCATTTCGCGCGCGCCGCCGCCGCCTTCTTCGGCCGGCTGGAAGATGAGGTAGACGGTGCCGTCGAAATTCCGGTTCCTGGCGAAATGCTGCGCCGCACCAAGCAGCATCGCCACGTGCCCGTCATGGCCGCAGGCGTGCATGCGGCCGGCGTTCCGGCTGGCATGGGCGAAGGTGTTCTTCTCGCTCATCGGCAGCGCATCCATGTCGGCGCGCAGGCCGATGGCGCGCTTGCTGGTGCCGTTCTTCACGATGCCCACCACGCCGGTCTTGCCGAGGCCGCGGTGTACGGGAATACCCCAGTCGGTGAGCTGCCGCGCAACCAGGTCGGCAGTGCGGACTTCTTCGAAGCAGAGCTCCGGGTGGGCATGGATGTCGCGCCGCAGCGCCGTGATCGATGCGGCCTGCGTGACGATGGTGTCCAGAAGCTTCATGTCAGGTTTTGTTGCGAAGAAACGGGAGTCTAGCCCGGCGGCGCCGGCGAATCGGCCAGAATGCAGTGATGCATCGTACAAGTGTCTCGTCCCAGGCGCTGGAGCTGGCGCGCGCCCTGGTGGCCATCAATACCGTGAGCGCCAATTCCAACCTTGCGCTGATCCACCTGCTGCGCGACGAACTGGCGCGCCTCGGGGTGAAAAGCCGGCTCACCTACAACGCCGACAAGACCAAGGCCAACCTGTTCGCCACCCTGGGCGAGGGCAAGCCGGCCGGCGTGATCCTGTCGGGCCACACCGACACCGTGCCCTGGGACGGCCAGGAATGGAGCGCCGACCCGCTGGGTGCGCAGGTGAAGGACGGCAAGCTCTTCGGCCGCGGCTCGGCCGACATGAAGGGCTTCATCGCCATGGCGGTGTCGCAGGCCGGCCGCTTCCTGGAAAGCGATGCGCCGTTCGCCGTGCACTACGCCTTCAGCTTCGACGAGGAGGTCGGCTGCTTCGGCGTGAAGGAGCTGATCGCCGACATGCGCGACGCCGGCATCGCGCCGCTCGCCTGCATCGTGGGCGAGCCGACCAGCATGGTGCCGGCCATCGCGCACAAGGGCGTGTACCGCTACAAGTGCTGCGTGCGCGGCAAGGCCGCGCATTCCTCGCTCACGCCGCAGTCGGTCAACGCGCTGGAGATGGCCGCGCGCGTGGTCGGCCGGGTGCGCGACATGGCCGAGGAGTTCGAGCGCAGCGAGCCGCGCTACGACGGCTTCGACGTGCCGTTCTCCACCTCCAGCGTCGGCCAGTTCCACGGCGGCATCGCCGACAACGTGGTGCCGCAGGACGCCGAGTTCCGCTACGAATTCCGCAACCTGCCCACCGCCGACGCGCTCGCCATGCAGGCCCGGGTGGTGGAGTACGCCCGCTCGCTCGAACCCGCGATGCGGCGCGTCGCGCCCGAAACCGGCTTCAGCTTCGAAGCCATTTGCGAAGTCCCCGGCTTCCTGGGGTCGGCCGACGACGGCGTGACGCGGCTCGCGCAGCGGCTGGCGGGCACGCGCGAGACCACGCTGGTGGCGTTCGGCACCGAGGCCGGGCTGTTTCATCGCGCCGGCATTCCCACCGTGGTGTGCGGGCCCGGCAGCATCATGCAGGCGCACCAGCCTGACGAATACGTCACGCTCGAGCAGCTGGCGCACTGCGAGTCGTTCCTGCAGGACCTGGCGGCGGTGCGGGAGATCGGCTGAATCGTTCGCGGACCTTGATCACTCGCGGACCTTGCCCTGCGAATCGATCAGGCTGAGTTCCACCAGTTTCGAAGCCACCCGGTCGTTGGCGAAGTGCACGCGGAAGCCGCCGACGTTCACGTCGTCCATGCCGTCCAGCGCCTTCCTGAATTTGGCGCGGCTCAGGTCGCCCTTCGGCACGCGGCGCAGCGCCTCGGCGAAGATGCGCGCCGCGATGTAGCCCTCCAGCATGTAGACGTTGGGCCTGCCCAGGCTGGCCGCCTGCGCGTCGGCCATCAGCTCGCGCACCACCGGCACCTTGGCGGTGTCGCTCTTGGGCACCACGCGCACCACCACCACGCCGGCGCCCACCGGGCCCAGCTGCTCGGCCAGCAGGCTCTCGCCGGTGCTGGAAAAGCCGTAGACCGGCCCGCGGAAGCCCTTGGCGCGCAGGTCGCGCACCACGCTGGCGGCGGTGCCCGCGTCGCTGATCACCAGCAGCGACTCCGGCTTGGCCGCCATCGCCTTGTCCACCCCGAGCGCCACCGAGCCGGCCGTCACCGGCATGTTGACCACCAGGTTGGCGCCCAGGCCGCCCATGGTGCGCACGGCGGAGTCGAGCGCGGCCATGGCTTCGCCGTCGTTCGCGTGCAGGATGCCCAGCTTGCGCGCCCCCAGGGTCTCGGCATGCCGGGTGATCGCCGCCGCTTCCTCGGCGTAGCCGGGGCGCAGCGAGTAAACGTTGCCGTACATCGCGCCGCGGAATTCGTCGGCCGCGGCCATCGGGGCGAACAGCAGCACGTCGCTGTCCTTGATGAGCGGGTAGGCGGCCGTGACCTGCGGCGAGCCGTAGTAGCCGAACAGCGCGAACACGCCTTGCTCCAGCAGCTTTTTGGTATTGGCGGCGGCCGTCTCGGCGTTGCCGCGGTCGTCCAGTGCCACCAGCTCCACCTTGCGCCCGCCGATGCCGCCGGCGGCGTTCAGCCGGTCGAAGTACAGCTTGGCGCCCTGGTGGAACGGCACGGCCAGCGTGGCGCCCGGACCGATGAGCGCGACCGATTGGCCGAGCACGATGCTGGTTTTGGTCAGGCCTTCCTGGGCCTGCACCCCCCCTGCGGCAGCCAGGGCGGCTACCATGGCGCAACGCGCCAACCCACGTAAGAACTTCATTGCAGGTCTCCTGCTTGGGGTTACAACGACTTACATCCGAAACAATAGGCCTCATTCATGGAAAGCACCATCGGCGTTTCCCCGGCCATGGATTCCGCGACCACGCGGACCGTGGTACGTGGCGCCTGCCCGCACGACTGCCCCGACACCTGCGCGCTGCTGACCACGGTGGAAAACGGCATCGCGGTCAAGGTGCAGGGCAACCCGGAGCACCGCCCCACCGACGGCGTGCTGTGCACCAAGGTGTCGCGCTACGCCGAGCGCACCCACCACGCCGAGCGGGTGCTGCAGCCGATGCGCCGCGTCGGCCCGAAGGGATCGGGCCGCTTCGAGCCGGTCAGCTGGGACGCCGCGCTGGACGACATCGCCGCCCGCCTGCGGGCGATTGCAGCGCGCGACCCCGAAGCCATCCTGCCTTACAGCTACGCCGGCACCATGGGCCTGATCCAGGGCGAAGGCATGGCTGCCCGCTTCTTCCACCGGCTGGGCGCCTCGCTGCTGGACCGCACGATCTGTTCGGCCGCCGGCACCGAAGGCCTGAACCAGACCCTGGGCGCCAAGGTCGGCATGAAGGTGGAGTTCTTCCGCGAGTCGCGCCTGATCCTGATCTGGGGCAGCAACTCGATCGGCAGCAACCTGCACTTCTGGCGCATCGCTCAGGAAGCCAAGCGCAACGGCGCCAAGCTGGTGTGCATCGACCCGCGGCGCACCGAAACCGCCGAAAAATGCCATGAGCACGTGCAGCTGCTGCCCGGCACCGACGCCGCACTGGCGCTGGCGCTGATGCACGAGCTGATCGCCAACGACTGGCTCGACCACGACTACATCGCACGCCACACCCTGGGCTGGGACGCGCTGCGCGAACGCGCGCTGCGCTGGACGCCCGAGCGCGCCGCCGCGGTCTGCGGCATCCCCGCCGAGCAGATCCGCGGGCTGGCGCGCGATTACGGCACCACGCAGCCGGCGGCGATCCGCCTGAACTACGGCATGCAGCGGGTGCGCGGCGGCGGCAACGCGGTGCGTGCCGTGGCCAGCCTGCCGGCGCTCATCGGCGCCTGGCGGCACCGCGCGGGCGGGATGCTGCTGTCGAGTTCGGGCATGTTCCCGGTGAACCTCGCCGCGCTGCAGCGGCCTGACCTGCTGGCCGGGCGCAGGCCGCGCACCATCAACATGAGCACCATCGGCAACGACCTGCTGCGCCCGGCTTCGCCGGCGTCCGGCCCGCGCGTGGAGGCGCTGGTCGTCTACAACAGCAACCCGGTGGCGGTGGCCCCGGATTCGAGCAAGGTGGTGGCCGGCTTCGCGCGCGAGGACCTGTTCACCGTGGTGCTGGAGCACTTCAAGACCGACACCGCCGACTATGCCGACTACCTGCTGCCGGCGACCACGCAGCTGGAGCACTGGGACGTGCACTTGGCCTACGGCCACACCGACGTGCTGCTGAACCGGCCGGCCATCGCGCCGCTCGGCCAGGCGAAGCCCAACACGCAGATCTTCCGTGAGCTGGCGCGCCGCATGGGCTTCGACGAACCCTGCTTCTCCGAGGACGACGAGACGCTGTGCCGCACCGCCTTCGAGGGTCGGGTGGAGTTCGGTGAGCTGCTGGCGCGCGGCTTCGCCAGCCTGCGCATCCCGGATGCGCCGTTCGCCGAGGGCGGCTTTCCCACGCCCTCGGGGCGCTGCGAATTCTTCAGCGAACGGCTGGCGCGCCGCGGCCTGGACGGCCTGCCCGACCACCTGCCCAATTACGAAGTGCCGGGCTCCAACACCACCTATCCGCTGGCGATGATCTCGCCGCCGGCGCGCAACTTCCTCAACTCCACCTTCGTCAACCTGCAAAGCCTGCGCGACAGCGAGGGCGAGCCGCTGGTGGAAATCCACGCGGCGGACGCCGAGGCGCGCGGTATCGCCGACGGCGCCGTGGTGCGGGTGTTCAACGACCGCGGCTCCTACCTGTGCAAGGCGCGCGTCTCGCCGCGCGCGCGCGCCGGGGTGGTCAATGGCCTGGGCGTGTGGTGGCGCAAGTTCGGGCTGGAAGGCACCAACGTCAACCAGCTCACCAGCCAGCGGCTGACCGACCTGGGCGGCGGGCCGGTGTTCTACGACTGCCTCGTGGACGTGCGTCTGGCGTGAGGCGGGGCATGCGGCTGGGCCTGATCGGTACCGTGGCGGCGCTGGCCGTCGTCCTCTCGCTGGGCGGCTGCGCCAACCTGGGCTACTACTGGCAGTCCGCCAGCGGCCACCTGAAGCTGATGGCCGCGGCCAAGCCGGTGCCCGACTGGCTGGGCGACCCGGGCACGCCGCAGCGCCTGAAGGACAAGCTGGCGCTCACCCAGCGCATCCGCGACTACGCGGTGGCCGAGCTCAGGCTGCCCGACAACCCGAGCTACCGCCGCTACGCCGACCTGCACCGCGGCGCCGCGGTGTGGAACGTGGTGGCGGCGCCGGAGTTCTCGCTCACGCTTAAGACCTGGTGCTTCCCGGTCACCGGCTGCGTCGGCTACCGCGGCTACTTCGACGAGGCGCAGGCGCGCGACGAGGCGGCGGCGCTGGCCGGGCAGGGGTTCGAGTCGGACTACTACCCGGTGCCGGCCTATTCCACGCTGGGGCTGATGAACTGGGCCGGCGGCGACCCGCTGCTCAGCACCTTCATCCAGTATCCCGAGGGCGAGCTCGCGCGGCTGATTTTCCACGAGCTGGCGCACCAGGTGGTCTACGCCAAGAACGACACCATGTTCAACGAATCGTTCGCCACCTCGGTGGAGCGCCTGGGCGGCGCGCGCTGGCTGGAAACGCATGCGTCGCAGCAGGCACGCGACGAGTACGCCCAGTTCGATGGCCGCCGGCGGCAGTTCCGCGCGCTGAACCAGGCGACGCGCCAGCGCCTGTCGGCGATCTACGACACGCCCGGCCTCGACCCCGCCGAACGCCTGCGGCGCAAGGCCGAGGCGATGCGCGAATTCCGCGAGCAATACCTGCAGATGCGTGCCGGCTGGGGTGGCGACCCGGCGCGCTGGCGCGGCTATGACCGCTCGGTGGAGCGCGCCAACAACGCCTCGTTCGGCGCGCAGGCGGCCTACGACGACCTGGTTCCCGGCTTCGAGGCCCTGTTCCGGCGCGAGGGCGGCGACTGGCAGCGCTTCTACGACGCCGTTCGCGCGCTCGCCGAGCTGCCGAAGGAGGAGCGGCACCAGCGGCTGAAGGACGGCGTCCATGGCTAAGGTCCACATCGAACGCGCCCATGGCCTGGGCCTGGCCGGAGCGCGCCGGCTGGCCCTGCGCTGGGCCGAGGTGGCGCGCGCCAGGCTGGAGATGGAGTGTGCGTACGAGCAGGGCGACGCGGCCGACGTGGTGCGCTTCAAGCGCAGCGGCGCCGCGGGCGCGCTGCACATCGACGGCGAACGCTTCGTGCTGGACGCGAAACTCGGCCTGCTGCTGGCGGCGTTCAAGGGCCGCATCGAGCAGGAGATCGCGAAGAACCTGGACCGGCTGCTGGCCGAGGACGACCCGCTGCAGGCTTTCGACGAGGCGCTGGCGCGCCGGTTCAGCTGAGGCGCGGTGCGTCCATGCCGTTCAACTCAGCGAGCGGATCAGCTCCACGTACTGCTGCATCGCGTCTTCGCGCGAATGGCCCTTCACCGTGTTCCAGGCGTCCCATTTGGCGCGGCCGATCATGTCGCTGAAGCCCGGCTTGGCTTCGGCGACGTCGCCTTCGGTCGCCTGCTTGTACAGGGCGTAGATCTTCAGCAGCGTCTTGTTGTCGGGCCGCTGCGCGAGCTGGCGCGAGCCGGCCACCGCGGCTTCGAATGCGGACTGGAGATCGTCTGCCATGGAGTTCCTATCCTTCCTGCACCCGCAGTGTCGTGAATTCGGCTTCGTAGTCGCGCGCCAGCGATGTCTTCTGCGCCTCGGTCAGCACCTTGCCGGCTTCCTGGAAGAACTTGTGTTCCTCCTCCGACAGGTGGTGCTCGACCTTCTCGCACAGTTTGCGCACGGCAGCCAGCCATTGTGCCGAACCGGCATCCATCTTTTCGATGTCCTCCACCATCTCGTCCATCTGGTGATGCTCGGCAATGGCATGGCGCGAGGCGTCCACCGTGGTGTCGTGCGCGAACAGCGGCACGTAGAAGCAGCGCTCCTCGGCCGTTTCGTGCGCGACCAGTTCGCGCTTGAGGTCGATGAAAATGCGGTCGCGCTCGTCCGGCTCGCCCGACGTCGCGGCAAGCAGGCGTGCGGCCAGTTCGCGCTGGGTCTGGTGACTCACGCGCAGTGCTTCGAAGATATTCATGAGGCTGATTCTGGGTGCGCACCCATGCCTCGGCTGTAGGCCCGCCCCGTACCTCGATGTAGGGCGGGCCAAGGCGTCAGCGCCTTGTCAGGGCTTCAGCCAGCCGTTGACCTCGGCGATCACCTCGTCCTTCGGCCCGCCGGCCAGCGCCAGCAGGCGCACGCGCGACAGCAGGTAGACGTAGCGCGCCTGCGCCAGGTCGCGCAGCGCCTGCATGCGCTGCTGTTCGGCGTTCAGCGTGTCGACCAGGGTGCGGGCACCGGCCTCGTAGGAGCGCCGGTTGGACAGCACCGCCTGCTCGGTCGAACGCACCGCCTGCTCCAGGGCCTGCACCCGCAGCGTGCCTTCGGTGACGCCGCGGAATTCCTTGTTCACGCGCAGCGCGAGGTCGCGCCGCGTGTACTCCAGCTGCTGGGTGACGCGTTCCTGCTCGGCCAGCGCCTGGCGCACCACCGAGTTGACATAGCCTCCGGAGTAGATCGGCACGCTCAGCTGCACGCCGATGGAGCGGTTCAGGTATTTCTGGTTCACGCTGGTGACGGTCTCGCTGTCGGTGCGCGAGATCTGCGCCACCGCGTCCAGCGTGGGCAGGTGGCCGTCCCTGGCCTTCTCCACTTCCAGCCGCGCTGCCTCCAGGGCGGCGCGCAGCGCCTGCAGTTCGGGGCTGGTGGCTTCGGCGCGGGCGGTCCATTCCTCCAGCCGGTCGGGGTCGGGGCGGCGCAGCTGCAGGCGCGCCGGGTCGAGCGTGGCCAGCTTGTCGATCTCGCGGTTTACCAGGCTTTCCAGCTGGCGGCGCGTGTAGTCCACGTTCTGGCGCGCTTCCAGTTCCTGCGCGGCATTCATGTCCAGCGCGGCCTGCGCCTCGTCGATGTCGGTGCGGGTGCCCGAGCCGGCGGCCAGGCGCTTGCGCGCCGCGTCGAGCTGGGTCGTCACCGCGATCTTCTGCGACTGCACCAGCGCCAGCTGCTCCTGGCTCAGCAGCGCCTCGAAGTAGGCCGTGCTCACGCGCACCGAGACGTTCTGCGTTTCCTTGTCCAGCTCGGCCTCGGACTGCGCGACCTGCGCCTTGGCCTGCTTGTAGTCGTCCCACTGGTACTTGCGGAACAGCGGCTGGCGCACCACCAGCGCGCTGCTGCCGCTGTTGTAGTTCAGGTGCGTGGTGGTCTCGCGGCCCTGCAGGTTGGGCACGGTCTGGTCCAGGTTGTTCCGAAAGCGCGAGGCGTTGGCCGTGATGTTGGGCAGCAGCTGCGAGCGCGCCTGCGGGATGCGCTCGCTGCGCGCCTGGGTGGCGGCGCGGGCGGCGCGGATCAGCGCGTCCTGCTCCATGGCGGCCTGGTAGGCCTGCTGCAGGTCGATCGCCCAGCCGGGCAGCGACAGCGCGGACAGCACGGCCAGGACGGCGGCGCGCAGCGGGACGGCGCGGTTGCGCGCCATGTCGGATTGACGGGCCATCGGTCACTCCTCCTTCATCGAGGCCGCCATCCGCTTGGTCAGCGGGTGCAGCAGGTAGGTCAGCAGGGTGCGCTCTCCGGTCTTGAACACCACTTCCACCGGCATGCCGGGCTGCAGCGTGCGCTTGCCCAGTTCCTTCATGCCCTGGGGCGTGATCGAGACGCGCGCGAGATAGTACTGGGTGTTGGTCGCCTGGTCGGTCAGCAGGTCGCCGGAGATGGACACGACCTTGCCTTCCACCACCAGCTGCGGCGAATGCGCGAACGAGGAGAAGCGCACGTCCACCGGCATGTCGGCGTGCACGCGGTCGATCAGGTGCGGCATGACGCGCGCTTCCAGCAGCAGCGGCTCCTTCTCCGGCACGATGTCCATCAGCTTCTGGCCGGCGCCGATCACGCCGCCCACCGTCTGGACGTTCAGGCCCACCACCTGGCCGCTGGCCGGTGCGCGCACCTGCGTGCGGCCCAGGTCGTCCTGCAGCGCGCGGTACTTCTCGACTTCCGACTGCACGTCGCGGTTGACGTCGGCCGCCTGCGTTTCGACTTCCTTGCGGTACTCCTGCTCGCGCGAGATGGCGCGCTGCCGCACTTCGGCGATGGCCTGGCGCGCGCGCGTGATGTTGCCGATCAGCTCGGTGCTGGAGGCGTTGGATTCGGCCACCATGCGTTCCAGCTCCAGCTGGCGGTTGCGCGGCGCGTAGCCTTCCTTGACCAGGCCGCGCGTCTGCGTGAGCTCGTCGTTCAGCAGCGCGAGCTGGCTGCGGCGGCTCGCCAGCATCCCCTGGTAGGCCAGGATCAGCGCTTCCTGGCCGCTGATGTTTTCCTTGATCGACTGCAGGTCGGCCTGCAGGCCCGAGCGCCGCGTGCGCAGCAGCTGCTGCTGGTTGGTCATCTGCAGCTGGATCAGCGCGTCCTCCTTGCTGGCCGCGACCAGCTCGGGATGCCACTCGATCGCGTCGCGGCCGGCCTGCTCGGACTTCAGCCGCGCCTGCGTGGCCAGCAGCATCAGGTAGCGCTGGCGCGAGGCCTGGAAGTTGGCCTTGGCCACGCCGTCGTCCAGCCGCAGCAGCAGCTGGCCTTCCTGCACCTCTTTGCCCTCGGTCACCAGCACTTCCTTGACGATGCCGCCGCTCAGGTGCTGCACCGCCTTGCGCTTGGTGTCCATGGCGACCGAGCCGTGCGCCGGCACGCCTTCGTCGAGCGGCGCGAACAGCGCCCACAGCACGAAGCCGGCGATGCCGACCCACAGCGCGCCCCAGCCCAGGCGCCCGGCGCGGCTGCGCGCGGGCCGGTGCTCGGCGTCGGTCGGGGCGAGCTCGTTGGAGGGACCCCCGGGCAGGGGCTGGTTGGGGTCGATGATGTCGGTGGAGGCCATGGAGTCGTCTCGGAAAATGAAGTGGGGCGTCAGGCCGGCTGGGCCGCGAGGGTGGGGGCCGCCTGGGCCGGGGCGCGCAGCTGCACGAGCACCTGGTCGCGCGGGCCGTAGGCCTGGATGCGGCCGTCCAGCAGGATCAGCAGCTGGTCGGCGGCGGCCAGCGCGGCCGGCCGGTGGGTGATGAGGAACACGGTCTTGCCCATGTCCTTCAGGCGCTGGATGGCGCCCGCCAGCGCGGCCTCGCCGGCGTCGTCGAGGTTGGCGTTGGGCTCGTCCAGCACGATCAGCGCCGGGTTGCCGTACAGCGCGCGGGCCAGCGCGACGCGCTGGCGCTGGCCGGCCGACAGCAGGCCGCCGGCTTCGCCGATCGGCGTGTCGTAGCCCTGCGGCAGGCGCAGGATCATGTCGTGCAGGCCGGCGCCGCGCGCCGCCTCGATCACCTTGTCCGACTTGAGCTCGCCGAAGCGCGAGATGTTCTCCGCGATGCTGCCCTCGAACAGCTCCACGTCCTGCGGCACGTAGCCCAGGTGCGGGCCGAGCTCGATGCGGTTCCAGCCGCCGATCGGCCGGCCGTCCAGCAGCACCTCGCCGGACACGTAGGGCCAGATGCCGACGATGACGCGCGCCAGCGTGGACTTGCCCGAGCCCGAGGGGCCGAGCACCGCCGTCACCGTGCCGGCGCGCACGTCCAGGCCGATGCCCTTGAGGATCGGCTGCTGGCGGCCCGGCGCGGTGGCGACCACGTCGCGCAGCGCGATCTCGCCGGTCGGCGGCACGCGGCTGAGCGCGCGGTCGCGCTCCGGGTGGTCGGCCAGCAGCTGCTCCAGCCGAAGGAAGGCGGCGTGGGTGACGACGAAGCCGCGCCACGCGCCCACCAGCTGGTCGATTGGCCCGAGCGCGCGCAGCACCAGCACGTTGGCGGCGATCATCGCGCCGGGCGACAGCTCGCCGCGGATCACCAGGATGGCGCCGACGGCCAGCGTGAGCGACTGCTGCGTGTAGCGCACGAACTTGCTGATCGCGTTCAGGCGGTGCTGCGAGCCGTGCGACTGCGCGGTGCGCGCCAGCGCGAAGCGGTGCCGCTCCAGCCAGCGCGCCATCAGGCTGCCGATCATGCCCATGGCCTGCAGCACTTCGGCGTTGCGCAGCTTGCCCTGCAGGTAGGTGTTGGCCTGCGTGGTGGCCTGCGAGGCCGCTTCCGCCGGCGCCGCGGCGCCATGGTGGCCGAACCAGGCCAGCGCCACCTGCACGCAGGCGAAGGCGATGGCGACCCAGCCCAGCACCGGGTGCAGGAAGAACGTCACCACCAGGAAGATCGGCGCCCAGGGCGCGTCGAACAGGGCGAAGATGCCGTTGCCGGTGAGGAACTGGCGGATCTGCAGCAAGTCGGTGAAGGCGCGGCTCGGGCTGGCGCCGCCCTGGCTCAGGTAGGAGTCGAAGCTGGCGTTGAACACCCGCGTGCCCAGCTGGCGGTCGAACTGCACGCCGGCGCGCACCAGGATGCGCGAGCGCGCCCAGTCGGACACCGCCATCAGGATGAACAGCGCCAGCGTGATCAGCGACAGCGCCAGCAGCGTGAGCTCGCTCTGGCTGGACAGCACGCGGTCGTACACCTGCAGCATGTACAGCGTGGGGCTGAGCAGCAGCATGTTGGAGACGAAGCTGAGCAGGCCGACCAGCAGGAACTGCCGGCGGAACATCCAGAGGGTGGCGGCGAGGTCGCTGCGCCGGAAGAAGGAAGGAGCGGTCATGGGTGTTCTGCGGTTCAGGCGCCGGGAGCGGCGTAAGCGGCGGCGGGCCGGATGGTGCCGCCGGCCGGCTGCACGGCCTGGGCGGCGGCCTGTTCGTGTGCCTTGCGCAGCGCGGCCAGCACCTCGTCGCGCGGGCCGAAGGACTGCACCTGGCCGTCGCGCAGCACCAGCATCTTGTCGGCCACGGCCAGCACGCTGGTGCGGTGCGTGATCACCACTACGGTGGCGCCGCGCGCCTTGAGCTGGGCCAGCGCCGATGCCAGGGCGGCGTCGCCGGCCTCGTCCAGGCTGGAGTTGGGTTCGTCCAGCACCAGGAACACCGGGTCGCCGTAGAGCGCGCGCGCCAGGCCGACGCGCTGGCGCTGGCCGCCCGACAGCATGGCGCCGTCGCGGCCCACCGGGCTGTCGTAGCCGTCCGGCAGCGCCATGATGGTCTCGTGCAGGCCGACCATCCGGGCGGCCGCCTCGACCTTGTGCTGCTCCACGGCGCCGAAGCGCGCGATGTTCTCGGCGATGGTGCCCTCGAACAGCTCCACGCCCTGCGGCAGGTAGCCCACGTACGGGCCGAGCTGCTCCTTGTCCCAGCTGAAGATGTCGGCGCCGTCCAGCCGCACCTTGCCCACGCTGGCGGGCCACAGGCCGACCAGCACGCGCGCCAGCGTGGTCTTGCCGGCGGCCGACGGGCCGACCACGGCCAGCAGCTCGCCGGGCGGCAGCGCGAAGGTCACGCCGCGCAGGATCGGCTGGTTGCTGCCGGGCGCGCCGGCCACCAGCGGCTCGACCTGCAGCATGCCGCGCGGCGGCGGCAGCGGCATCGAGGGCAGCTTGGGCGGAATGGCGGCCAGCAGTTTTTCCAGCCGGCCCCATGCGTCGCGCGCGGTGCCCACCAGGCGCCAGTTCACCACGATGGCGGCCAGCGGAGCGAGCACGCGGCCGCCCAGGATGGAGCCGACGATCATCATGCCGCCGCCGCCGGCCAGCGTGTTCTGCAGCAGCAGGTAGGCGCCCAGGCCGAGCAGCGCCGAGCCCATCGTGGTCTGCACGAACTTTGTCATGGCCTGGTAGATGCCGGCGTTGTCCGAGGCGACCGCCTGCATGCGCAGGAACTCCTGCTGCTTGTTCATCCAGCGGCGGTGGATGTCGCGCAGCATGCCCATGGACTCGATGACCTCGGCGTTGCGCAGGGCGCCGTCGGCGTAGTTCTGCGCGGCGATGGCGTGGCGGGTGGCTTCCTGCAGCGGCGGCTGGCTGCTGCGCTCGTTCAGCCAGGCGACCAGCGTCTGCACCAGCGCGCCGGCCAGCGCCGACCAGCCGAGCAGCGGGTGGATGGCGAACAGCAGCACCAGGCAGACCAGCGCCACCGGCGACTCCAGCACCGCCAGCAGCGCGGGCGAGTAGAGGAATTCGCGCACGGTGCGGAAATCGTTCATCGACTGCTGCGCGCCGCCGGCGGAGCCGCGCGCCAGCTGCATGGAGAACACCGCGGTGAACAGCCGCTTGTTCATCTTGGTGTCCAGCTCGTGGCTGGCCTCCTGCATCACCTCGCTGCGGGCCCATTCCAGCAGTTCCATCACCGCGTACGCCAGCAGCACCATGATGGTGAGCATCAGCAGCGTGAGCAGGCTGCGGCTGTTGACCACGCGGTCGTACACCTCCAGCATGTAGGCGCTGGGCACCAGCACCAGCAGGCTGGCGAACAGGCTGAACCAGAACGAGCGCACGAAATAGGGTTTGAGCGCGCGCACGGCGGCGCGCAGCTCGGACGGACCGGTCGGGGTCGGGGCGGGGGAACTCATTCGGTCTCCTGGATCAGGACGTATTCGGGAATTTCTGCGGCGCGCTCGTCGTCGAGCTCATCGGCCGGTGCGTCGCCGTCGGACAGCTGGAAACGCAGCTCGAAGCTGCCGTCGGCGACGCGGTTGAGCACCACTTCGCGCAGCTTCTTCTCGTGAAAGGCCTGCTCGTGCTCCGCCGGCAGGGCCAGGTCGAAGCGGATGCGGCCGTCCAGCGTGTACATGGACAGCCGGCCGCTCTTCAGGCTGAGGGTGTGGCGGTCGAAATACACCGGGGCGCTGTCGCTGAACTGCAGCAGCGGCAGGCGCCGGCCCTCGCTGTCCAGCCGGGCGATGTTGAACGGGCTGTCGGGCGACTGGAACAGCTGCCGGCTGGTGCGCGAGACCGAATAGATCGCGTTGCACACCATCTGCGAGCCGACGGCGGGGAAGCGCTCGCGCAACTGGCGGTAGGTGAGGTGGTGCAGGGTGACGCGGTTCCAGCAGCGGGTCTGCTGCACCAGCGGCGTCAGCGCGTTGCACACTTCGGAAAACGCCTTCTGCAGGTCCAGCAGGCGCTGGCGCTGCTCGGGGCCGGTCTGCAGGCCGATGCGCAGTTCGACGGTGCCGCCGGGAGCCAGCGGCAGCGCGCTCGGCGGGGTCGACATCCTCAGCTCGGCAGAATTCATATAGGAAACGAAGTGTAGCAGCTTCCTATATGAAGTTTCCAGGGAACGGACGAGGTCGTGCGCTACACTGCGCGCCACTCTCCAGGCACGGCGCCAGCCGCATCGTCCCGGTTTCTTCGTTCTTGTTGGCGCATGAACCAGCCCTTTCCCGTTTCCGCCCCCGCCTCGCCCTTCGTGTCCGTGCTGATCCGCACGACCGGGCGGGCCAGCCTGCGGGCGGCCGTCGAATCGGTGAAACGCCAGCAGTTCGCCAGCTGGGAATTGCTGGTGCTGAACGACGGCGGCCGGCCGATCGAGGGCTTGCCGGCCATGCTGGAAGGCGTTTCCGCCCGTGTGATCGACCAGGGCGGCGGCCTGGGCCGCGCCGGCGCCGCCAACGCACTGCTTGACGCCGTGCGCACGCCCTGCGCGCTGTTCCTGGACGACGACGACTGGCTGCTGCCCGGCCACCTGCAGAAACTGGCCGATGCCCTGCGCCAGCGCCCGGAGCTGGTCGCCGCCTACGGCGACGTGGCCTGCATGGCGGGCGCCGGCGAGCGCGTGCTGCACACTTTTGCCCAGAACTTCGATCCGGCGGCGCTGCAGCTGCAGAACTACCTGCCGATCCACGCCGTGCTGTTCCGCATGGACGCGGTGCGCGCGCAGCCGCCCTGCCGCTTCGACGCCACGCTGGAACTGTTCGAGGACTGGGACTTCTGGCTGCAGCTGGCGCGCCGCGGTGCGTTCGAGCGCATTCCCGGCGTGTCGGCCGTGTACGCCATCGACCCGCAGCAGGGCTCCGGCCATGCGGCGCAAGGCCAGCGGCGCGACGCCATGCTGCAGGCCGTCGCCGAGCGGCAGCTGGCGCGCTGGCAGCCGGCCGACGTGGCGCGCCTGATCCAGCGCGACGCCGGGCGCAACGACGCTTTGAACGACGCCGCCCAGCAGCTGGCTGCAGCGCGCCGCGAGGCGCTGGACCTGCGCCGCCAGGTGCAGTCGCTGATGGGGCAGGTCGACCAGATCCATGCGTCTACCTCCTGGCGCATCACGCGCCCGGTGCGCGCCGCCGGCGGCTACGCGCGGCGCCTGCGCGCCCCGTTGCGGCTGGCGCGCGCGCTGCCGGTGACCTTGCTGAACGAGACGAAGCGGCACGGCGTGCTCGGCCTGCTGCGCCGCCTGCCTTATTACCTGCGCCACCGCGAGGCCTATCTCGCGCGGCTGGCCAGCCGGCCGGGGCAGGCCGGCAATCCGTTCGGCGCGGCGCAGCCCGCCGTGCTGCGGGAAGTGCCGCTGCACCCGGACCTGGAAGACGCGCCCGCCACCATCGACGCCAAGGTGTCGGTGGTGATCCCGACGCTCAACGCCGGCCCGGAATTCGCCTGGATGCTGCGCAAGCTGCGCGGCCAGCGCGGCCTGCGCGAAGTGGAAATCGTGGTGGTGGATTCCGGCTCCACCGACGGCACGGTGGTGCTGGCGCAGGACGCGGGCGCGACGGTGATCCGCATCGCGCCCTCGGAGTTTTCGCACAGCCACGCGCGCAACCTGGGTGCCCGCAACGCCACCGGCGACTACCTGCTGTTCACCGTGCAGGATGCGTTTCCCATCGGCCAGCACTGGCTGCACGCCATGCTGCGCCAGCTGCGCGACCCGGCCCATGGCCGGCTGGCGGCGGTGTCGTGTTCCGAATTCAGCCGCAGCGACAGCGACCTGATGTACGACGCGATGATCGACACGCACTACCGCTTCCTGGGCTGCCTGGAGCAGGACCGCGTCGGCAGCCACACCGGCGACGACCACATGTCGCTGCGCTCGCAGGGCCAGCTGAGCGACGTGGCCTGCCTGATCCCGCGCGAGCTGTTCGCGCAGCACGGCTACCAGGGCGACTACGCGGAAGACCTGGACCTGGGCATCCGCCTGATCCGCGCCGGCTGGCAGGTGGCGATGCTGGCGTCGGTGAAGGTGGTGCACTCGCACAACCGGCCGGCCTGGTACTACCTGAAGCGCTCGTACGTGGACGTGGTGTTCCTGGTCGGCATGTTCGAAGATTTCACGTATCCGCGCTGCGCCTCGCTGCCGGGGCTGGCCGCCGGCATCGCGTCCGCCGCGGCGCACGCCTCGCGCTGGCTGGACGCCATCGCCGCCGCGCCGGAACACGAACTCACGCAGGCGCGCTTTGCCGAATGGATCGTCCGCTGGCGCGCCGAGCTGGAAACACCGGCCGCGGCCGGCGCGCTGCGCCTGCGCGACGCCCGGCTGGAAACCTACATCGCCCAATTGGCCGAGCGGCACCCGCAGCCGGCGGCCCCCGACGCGGCGGCGCGCAACGAGGCGCGCCTGTTCGCCGACATGTTCGCCGGCCGCCTGGACAACGTGCTGCAGTTCGCCGCGCGCGTGTACGACGGGCGCGACCGGCTGCCGCGCGAGGAGCTGGCCGGCATGGTGAGCAAGACGCTGGCGGCGGCGGCCGGATCGGCCCTGGCTTTCCACGGCCTGGACCAGCGCAAGCCGGGCGCGCCCAACGAAGCGGCCGCGCGTGCCATCCACCAGGACTTGGCGGCGGGCGTCTGATGCGCATCCTGTTCGTCCTGCACCAGTTCTTCCCGGAATTCACCGGCGGCACCGAGCGCGTGGCGCTGAATCTCGCGCGCATGGCGCAGCGCGCCGGCCACCACGTGCACGTGCTGGCCGGCACCGCCGACGTGGAGCGCAGCGGCGGCGAGGCCATGCCCGGCCTGCCGCCGGGCGCGCGCCGCGGCAGCTACCAGGGCGTTCCGGTGACCTATTTGTCGCGCAAGGCGCTGCCGGCGGCCGCCGAGATCGCGCTGGACCCTGACGAGGCGATGGTCGCGCCGCTGGCCGCGTGGATGGAGGCCGAGCGCTTCGACGTGGCCCAGGTGCTGCACACCATGCGCATGGGCACCGCGGTGCTGGCGGCGCAGCGCTGCGGCTTGCCGTACCTGCTGACGCTGACCGATTTCTTCCTGCCCTGCGCGCGCATCAATCTGGTCACCGCGTCCGGCGCACCTTGCGGCGGCCCGCAAGAGGGCCGCAAGTGCGGGCGCGACTGCAACGTGCCGCCGTGGACCGCGCAGGGCTACCTGCAGCGCTACCAGCAGGCGCAGTCGATGCTGGCGGCAGCCGCCGACCGCGTGGCGCCCTCGGCCTATGTGGCGCGCATCTACACCGAGTCGTTCGCCGGCCAGGCCGTGCGCGTGATTCCGCACGGCGTGGACCTGCTGGCGATGACGCAATCGGCCTCGGTGCCGCGCGCGCCGTCCGACGTCCTGCGCCTGGCCTGGGCCGGCGCGGTCGTGCCGCAGAAGGGCCTGGACGTGCTGCTGAAGGCATTGGCGCTGCTGCCCGGCCGCCCGGTGCGGCTGCAGGCCATCGGCGCCTTCCACGGCAATGCCGGCTACCACGACGAGATCCGCGCGCTGGCCGCGGCCGATCCGCGCGTGGAACTGGTGGGCGGACTGCCGCAGGCCGAGGTGCATGCGCGCCTCGCTGCCAGCGACCTGCTGTGCCTGTCGTCGCAGGTGCCCGAAAGCTACTCGCTGGTGCTGCACGAAAGCGCCGCCGTGGGACTGCCGGCGCTGGTTGGCGACCTGGGCGCGCCAGCGGAACATGTTGCCGCCTCCGGCTGCGGCCGGGTGGTCGATGCCGCCGACCCGCGCGCCTGGGCCGATGCCATCGACGCGGTGCTGCGCGAGCCCGAACTGCTGCGGCGCTGGCGCGACGCGCTGCCGCTGCCGCTGCGGGTCGAGGAAGAGGCCTTCTTCTACGAATCGCTGTGGCGGCGCGCGCGCCGGCCGGCGGCGTCCTGAATGGCCCACGGCGTCGCCGTCATCATCGTCAACTGGAACGCGGGCGAGCACCTGCGCGCCTGCCTGCGGGCGCTGGCGGCCCAGACCGAACGCGGTTTCCGCGCCGTGGTGGTGGACAACGCCAGCACCGACGGCTCGCCGGCCGCGGTGGCCGAACTGGGCGACCCGCGCTTCGAGCTGCTCACGCTGGATCGCAACACCGGCTTCGCGTATGCCAACAACATCGGCGCGCGCCATACCGAAGCGACCGAATTCATCGCGCTGCTCAATCCCGATGCGGTGCCGCAGCCGGACTGGCTGGCCGCGCTGCTGCGCGCCGCCGCGCAGCAGCCGCGGGCCGCGGCCTTCGGCTCGCACCTGGTCGACCTGGCCGACCGCGCGGTGAGCGACGGCACCGGCGACTGCTACCACTGGAGCGGCCGCGCCTTCCGGCGCGACCACGGCGTGGCGGTGGCGCGCTCGCACCGCGCGGCCGGCGAGATCTTCTCTCCCTGTGCCGCAGCGGCGCTGTACCGCCGCGCGGCCTGGGAGCAAATCGGCGGCTTCGACGAAGACTTTTTCTGCTACCTGGAAGACGTCGACCTGGGCTTTCGCATGCGGCTGGCCGGCTGGCGCTGCGTGCACGTGCCCGAGTCCGTTTGCTACCATGCCGGCTCGGCGCTCACCGGCCGCCGCAGCGACTTCTCCACCTATCATGGCCAGCGCAACATGGTCTGGGTCTTCGTGAAGAACATGCCGTCGTGGCTGTTCTGGCTGCTGGCACCCGCCCACCTCGTGCTCAACCTGCTCGCCCCGCCCGCGCTCGCGCGCCGCGCCCAGTTCGGCGTGGCCCTGCGCGCCAAGCGCGATGCGCTGCGTGCCTGGCCCGCCGTGTGGGCCAAGCGACGCACCGTGCAGCGCCAGCGCGCTGCTTCGGCGGGCGCGATCTGGCGGGCGCTGGACAAGGGGTTGTGGCCGGGGCAATTGCCGCCATCGCCATGAGTGCACGCGTGTTCCACGAAAGCCGCCGCAGATGCTGAACGCCTTCTCCCACTGGTCGCTGGCCTGGCCGCTGGCCAAGAAGGAACTGCTCGGCCGCTACCGCGGCAGCGTGGTGGGCCTGGCCTGGGCGCTGGTGACGCCGATGCTGATGGTCACGCTGTACGCCATCGTGTTTCAGGGCGTCTTCAAGGCGAAATGGGCCGGCCCCGACCCGGACGTCGGCATGCTGGGCTACACCACGCGCCTCTTCGCCGGCCTGATCGTGTTCACCGGCTTCGCCGAGGCGGCGACCCGCGCCACGCGGCTGATCCAGGACAACGCCAGCCTGGTCAAGCGCGTGATCTTCCCGCTGGAGCTGCTGGGCGTGGCGGTGGTGCTGCAGTCGGCCATCCATGCGCTGCTGCAGACGGCGGTGCTGATGCTGGCGCTGCTGCTCACCGACGGGCCGCGCTGGTCCTGGTTGCAGGTGCCGGTGGCCTGGGCCTGGATCTGGCTGCTGCAGCTGGCCTTCGTCTGGTTCCTGTCCGCCATGGGCTGCTACCTGCGCGACCTGCAGCACCTGGTGCCCACCCTGGTCAGCGGGCTGCTGTTCCTGACGCCGGTGTTCTATCCGCTGGAAGCGGCACCCGCGGCATTGCGGACCCTGTTGATGCTCAATCCCTTGACCTTCCCGGTGGAACTGATGCGCGCGGCCTGGTTCGGCACGCCGTTCGACTGGAGCGCCGCCTGGCCCGCGCTGCTGGCCGCGGTGGTGCTGGTGGTGGGCGCGCGCTGGCTGTTCGAGCGGGCGCGCCCCGGTTTCGCGGATCTGGTGTGAGTGCCGGCAACGTGAGCGACGACACCATCATCGAGCTGCGCGGCGTCGCCAAGCACTACTCGCTGGAGCCGCGGCCGGGTGTGCGCCTGTGGCGGCAATTGACGCGGCAGATCGGCCGCGGTCCTGTCTACGTGGCGCTGCAGAGCGTCGACCTGCGGCTGAAGCGCGGCGAGGTGGTGGGCCTGATCGGCCGCAACGGCGCGGGCAAATCCACCTTGCTGCAGATCGTGAGCGGCGTGCTGCAGCCGACGGCGGGCGAGCGCCGCGTGCGCGGCCGCGTGGCGGCATTGCTGGAACTGGGCGCGGGCTTCAATCCGGAATTGACCGGCCGCGAAAACGTGCGGCTGAACGGGCCGCTGCTGGGGCTGAGCGCGCAGGAGATGGAAGCGAAGCTGCCGTCCATCGTCGAATTCGCCGGCATCGGCGACTTCATCGACCAGCCGGTGCGCAGCTATTCGAGCGGCATGTTCGTGCGGCTCGCGTTTTCCATGGCGACCAGCGTCGAGCCCGACGTGCTGGTGATCGACGAGGCACTGGCCGTCGGCGACGGCGCCTTTGCGCGCAAGTCCTTCGAACGCATCATGGCGCTGCGCGACCAGGGCGTCACCATCCTGTTCTGCTCGCACGCGCTGTTCCAGGTCGAGGCGCTGTGCCCCCGGGCGGTGTGGCTGCACGAGGGCAAGGTGCGCTTCGACGGCCCCTCGGCGCAGGCGGTGGTGGAGTACCAGGACTGGCTGGACCGGCAGGAGTTGCCGGACGAACCGGCCGGCCAGCGCTTCGATTCGGCACAGGCCGCCTTGCTGTCCGTGCGCTTCGCGGATGGCGCACTGCAGGCGCACGTGCGGTCCGGGCGCGACGACCTGTCGGTGCAGGTCCGCTTCCGCAGCGACCCGCAGCTTCCCGCGCCGACGCTCGGCGTGGTCCTGCATGGGGCCGACGGCAAGGCCCTGGCGAGTGCGGGGTCCTGGATGGACGGTGCGCCGATCGCGCGGGACGCCGAAGGGCGGGCCACGGCCGAAGTCCGTTTTCCGGAAGTACCGCTGCTCAAGGGCCGCTATACGGTGTCGGCCTACCTGCTGTGCGAGCGCGCGCTCAACGTGCTCTCGGCAGCCGAACACGTGCTGGGCTTCGAGGTGGAGCAGGACCACCTGGAGCGGGGCGTGGTCGCGTTGCCCCGGCAATGGTCCACGCGGCCGGGTGCGGACGAGGCCGGACGATGAGCGAGCAGCAGGCCTTGGCGCAGACCGGCCGGCGCCTGCTGCGGCATTTCCGCTGGGCCGAGCGCGCCTGGCGCCTGGCGCCGCAGCGGCGCGTGGCAGCGGCCCGCCTGGTCGGGCGCACCTTCTCGCCGGACCTGCCCGAGGCGCACCGGATCTGGCTGGCGCTGCAGGCCTTCGCGCAATGCAGCGACGCCGAGGCGCACCGCCTGCTGGCACAGTACTTTTCCAGCCAGGGCCTGTTCGCCGCGGAACTGCACGACTACCCGAAGCTGGACGCGCAATGGGCGCGCGACGGCGTGCGCTGCGACGAACGCGACGCGCTCGCAGCCGTGGTGCGCGCGGGCGGGCTGGTGCTGACCTGCCACTCGTTTCATCACAACCGGCTGGGCGCCTTCCTCGGCCTGTCGGGCGCGCGGGTCTACGGCATCGCCGGGACCGAGGACAACTCGCCACTCAAGCCCTGGACCGGCCGCTACATCCGCCTGCTGAACGGCGGCAGCGAAAGCTGCTTCGGCGGCGGACGCTATCTGTTCACCGACGACCTGCGCGGCACGCTGCGCGAAAGCCGCGCGGCCCTGCGCCGCGGCGACGTGCTGGTCAGCCTGGCCGACAACATCAGCGACAGCCCCACGGCCGTGCCGGTGGACCTGCTCGGCCGGCGGCTGCGCGTGGCCACCGGGGTGATCGAGCTGGCGCTGGAGCAGCAGGCGCCGATCACGCTGGCGGTGTTCTACAGCGACCTGCAAGGCGGCCACCGCTGCCGGCTCACCCGGCTCGACGGCGGGATGACCCCCGAGGCCGTGGTGCACACCTATATCGGCCAATTGCTGGCCTGGTCCCGCGACGACATCCATGCCTGGCAGGGCTGGGGCTGGTGGGACCACATCGGCTTTCCACCCGAACCCGATCCGGCCGACGTGGAGCGCCACACGACGGCGCGCCAGCGCTACCTGGCGAGCCGTCCGGCGCCCGGCGCCGCGCAGCTTCTTCTGCGTGCGCTGGATGCGGGCGAGCGGCTGGTGCGTCCGCTGCGGCCGTAACCCAGGACGAGGCTCAGGGGGCTTCGGGCGGCTGGTGGCGCCCCGCGGCGATGTCGCGCAGCAGGTCGGCGTTGTCCACGCGCAGGTCGTTGCCCTGGCGCTCCACGATGCCGCGGCCCTGCAGCAGCTGGAACACGCGCGACACGGTTTCGCGGCTGGCATTGATCATGATCGCCAGCTCCTGGTGCGTGGGAATGTTGACGACGATCTGGACGTGGCCCGCGCCGCGCATCAGCACCTCCAGCTGGGCGCAGACCCGCTGCAGCGGGTTGGCCAGGCCCAGGATGCGGCGCTGCGCCGACACTTCGCGCAGCCGCAGCGACAGGCTGGTGCACAGCGCCTCGGCCACGCGCGCGTGGGCGAACAGGATGGCCCGCACCCGCTCCTGCGGGATGAACACCACGCGCGAACGCGAGACGGCCGTCACGTAATTGGGTTGCGGCGCGCCGTCGATCACCGCGACTTCGCCGAAGTAGTCGCCCGGATTGACGAAATACAGGCCGACTTCGCGGCCGTCCACGGTGAAATCGACGCCCTGGAGCCGGCCGTCGAGCAGGAAACACAGGGCGGAAGGGGGGCCTTCCTTCTGCAGGACCACCTCGCGCTTGGCGAAGCTGCGTTCGGAAGCATGCTGCGCCAGATGCTCGATCGTCACCTGCGGCAGCGGCGCCAGCAGGGGCAGCTGGGAGAGCACGGCGAGCGGAAGAGCCATCTGCGGTGGTGGAAACGGGGCCGGCCGGGCGCAAAATGCGGATGATACCCGGCGATATTCCACGCGCTTCGCCGGCGACAGCCCATTTGTGACCCGGCTCACAGCCGCAAGCGCCCGCCTTCGCTACATTGGCAAGCTGCGACTCCTTCATCTGGTCAGGACTTCCGATGCCGTCCCGTCTTTCGTGTTCCCTGCCGCTCGCCCTGGCGAGCCTCCTGGCTTGCGCCGGTGCCTGGGCGCAAAGCACTTCCGGCCAAGCCACCGCCTATGCGCCCGCCACCAGCGCCCGTGCCGCCGCCGTGGGCGAGGTCACGCTGGCGGTTGGCCCGGCCACCCGCACTTCCGCCGACGGCGTGCCCGAACCGGTGCAGCGCGGCACCCGCGTTCTGCCCGGCGACCGGCTGGACACCGCCGAAGGCGGCATGGTCCATGTCCGCTTCGTCGACGGCGCGCTGGTCAGCCTGCGCCCGGCCAGCCGCCTGTGGGTGGAGGACTACCGCTACGACCCGCGCCAGGTCAGCCAGTCGATGGTGAAATTCCGGCTGGAGCAGGGCGTGGCGCGCGCCATCTCCGGCGCCGCGGCCGAAGGCGCCAAGGAGCGCTTCCGCCTGAATACGCCGCTGGTCGCCATCGGCGTGCGCGGCACCGATTTCGTGGTGCGCACCAGCGAGCAGGCAACCACCGCCGCCGTCAACCAGGGCGCCATCGTGATGGCGCCGTTCGACGCCGGTTGCCTGGCCCAGGCGCTGGGCCCCTGCAGTTCCCCGGGCGCCCGCCTGCTGTCGGCCGACATGGGCCACGTGCTGGTGGAGTTCCGCCCGCAGCTGACCCAGCCGGAGATCCGGCCGATGGCGTCCACCATGCTGGCGCGCGGCGAGGGCCCCGAAGCGCCGCAGGCTGCAGCCGCGCCCACGACGACGACCACCACCACGGCCGTGCGATCCAGCCAGCCGGCGCCCGACGATGCGCTGTCGGCGGCGCTGGTCCAGGGCCTGGTGCGGACCGCCTCCGCCAATCCGGCGGAAGTGACACCGCCTGCGGCGCTGATCTGGGGCCGCTGGAGCGATTCTTCCCTGGCTGGCGACATCGCCGTGGCGCGCGCCCAGGCCGCCGACGGGCGGTCGGTGACGGTCGGCGATGCCAACTACGGGCTGTACCGGGCCGAGAACGCCAGCGGCGCCCTGAGTGCCGGCCTTGGCTCCTACAACTTCAACCTGCAGCAGTCGTCCGCGCAGTTCAACGGCGCGAGCGGCGCTGTCGCCGCGGCGGTGCAGAGCGGCCAGCTGAACATCGACTTCGCCAACCGCGCTTTCACGACCCTGCTGAGCGTCAGCAGCCAGCCGACCGGCGTGGTCAACCTGTCCGGCGCCGGCTTCGTGCGCGAGGACGGCATCTTCGTCGACCGCAGCATCGCGGGGCAGGCCATCGCCGGCGCCACCGCGCTGGACGGCAAGACCGCCGGCTACCTGTTCGAGAAAGCCGCCGCGGGCGGCACGCTGTCCGGCATCACGCTCTGGTCGCGCCCGTGAGCGACGCGCTGGCCCGCCTGCTGCTGCGTCCCTGGCGCCTGCGCGCCCTGGCGCTGGCCGGCGCGGCCGTCGCCTGGGCGCTGCTGTCCTGGCTGGGGCAGGGCGCGCTGCACCAGGCGGACGAACGGGCGACGGACAGCGTCTGGGAACTGCTGGCCAGCAAGGCGCCCGAGCGCCGCGTGGTGGTGGTCGACATCGACGACGCCAGCCTGCAGCGCATCGGCCCCTGGCCCTGGCCGCGTGCGACGCAGGCGCGGCTGGTGAGCGCGCTGCAGGCGCAGGGCGTCGGCCTGCAGCTGTACGACGTGGTGTTCGCGGACGCGCGGGAAGGCACCGGTGAACTCGCGCGGGCCATCGCCGCCGCCGATGCCGCAGGCCCGGTGGTGCTGGGCCAAGTGTTCGCCGTCAATCACGAAACCGCGCAGGTGTCCGGCCAGCTGGCTGGCGCGCTGCCCGGCAGCGCCTGCCTGCCGAGCGCGGTTCCGGCGCAAGGCTATGTCGCCAACCAGGCCGGGCTGCACAGCCGGGCCGGGCACATCACGCCGCGGCTGGATCCCGACGGCGCGGTGCGCCGGATCCCGGCATTGATCTGCCACGAGCGCCGCAACTATCCAGCGCTGGCCCTGGCCGGCCTGGCCGCCGTCGCCGGGCCCACCGAGGCTTCGCCCTTGCGCGCCGAACCCGGCAGCGGCCTGTGGGCGCCCGCCTGGACGCTCAGCCTGCCGGGCATGCCGGGCGTGCAGGCGCCGCTGGATGCCGCAGGCAACGTGCGGGTGCCTTATCACAAGGCGCGCAACGCCATTGTTTCGGTCTCGGCGGCCGACGTGCTGGAAGGCCGGCTGCCGGCGCACAGCCTGCGCGGCACCTGGGCCCTGATCGGCGCCTCCGCCTTCGGGCTGTCCGACTCCGTTCCTACTGCGCTGGGCGGCGCGGTCAGCGGCGTGGAGGTGCACGCGCAGCTGCTCACCGGCCTGCTGGATGGAGCCGTTCCTTACGAACCCCGCATCGCGCCGGTGCTGGGTGCCGGCTGGGTCCTGGTGTCGCTGGCCGCGCTGCTGGCGCTGGCCGGACTGCGGCCCGGCGCCCGACGGGCCAACGGGCCGCACTCGCAACGCGCACTGTGGCTTCCCATGGCCGGCCTTGTGCTGGCCCTGGCCGCTTTCGGCCTGCATGCGGCCGCCCTGGCCAGTGCCGGCTGGTGGCTGGGCTGGTCGCACGCGGCGCTGGCCATCGTGCTGGGCGGCCTGTTCCTGGGGCTGGCCGAGCACGCGCGCAGCCTGGCCGAACGCGGGCGGCTGTTCCGCAACCTGGCGAGCTACCTGCCCGGCGCCGTGGCCGAACAGGTGGCGCTGGCGGAGCCGTCCGGCGAAATCGTCGCCGAGCGGCGCGACCTGACGGTGCTGACGGCCGACTTGCGCAACTTCTCCGCCTACAGCGAGGCGCGCAGCCCGGAAGACGCCGCCCGGGTGCTGCATCGCTTCTACAGCACCGCCACCGAGGTGGTGGAGGCCCATGGGGGTGTCATCGAGGAAATGGTGGGCGATGGCCTGGTGGCTCTTTTCAATGGCCCGCAGTCCTGCGAAGACCATCCGCGCGCCGGCCTGGCCGCCGCGCGCGAGCTGTGGCTGCGCTGCAGCGAGGAGCTGCCGAACGTGCCGCCTCAGGGGCTGGAGCCGCTGGCGCTGGGCGTCGGCCTGGAAAGCGGCACCGCGCTGCTGGGCAGCTTCGGCCCGCGCGGGCGGCGGGTGCACACCGTGCTGGGGCAGACCGTCACCATCGCCTTGCGCCTGCAGGAACTCACCGCCGACCTGTCGTACCCGGTGCTGGTGGGCGAGGAAGCCGCGCGCCGCGTCGGCGTGCCGTTCGAGCAGAGCGAACTGGCGCTCAAGCCGCTCGGCACCTTCTTGCTGCCGGGCTTGCGGCACGGCAGTGGAGTCTTTACACTGCGCAGCTTGCTGTTGCCAGGCACTCCCGGCGATCGGCGGAACCTGCAATATCTCAAGCAACAAAAGCATTCTGCAGCGTAAGAGCCACGGCTCGGCTGCGTTACGCGCAGCGTGATCGTCCGTTCCCTCTTCCTGGCATGTCTCGCCGCCGCGGGTGTTTCGTCCGCGGCGCGGGCGCAATCGGCCCTGCCCGCGCAGGCCGATGCCGCCTGCCCCGAGCAGCCCGCCTACCCGCTACCCCCCGGCAAGCCGCAGCTGCGCGACCTGGCTGACCGCCTGGACGCGGTGGCGGCGCAGCCCGCCTGCCTGCGCGACGCCTTTTTCCATGCCTACCGCGGCGCGGTCCTGGTGGCGCTCGGCGACAACACGGCGGCGGTCGAACCGCTCGAGCGGGCTCTGCTGATGCGCCCCGACCTGCCGGCCGCCGAACTGGATCTCGCGCTGGCGCTGGCCGCCACCGGCCAGGCCCAGGCCGCTTCCGCCTTGCTGGAGCAGCTGCGCGCGCGGCCGGACCTGCCGCCGGTGCTGCGTGCCGCGCTGGACCGGCAATCGGCGATCGCAGGAGCGCGGCCGGGGGCGAACTGGCTTCACCGCGTGCAGCTGACCAGCCTGCTGGGCTGGGACAGCAACCTGAACAACGCGCCGTCTTCTTCGGAGTTAACGCTCACCTTCCCGCAAGGCAACGTCACGCTGCCGCTCGCCCCTTCATCGCTTCCGCATCCGGGCGCGGCGTTCCTGAATGCCCTGCAATGGCAAGGCCTGCGTCCGGCCGGGGCGTCGCTGTGGGTGGCCCAAGGCGAGGTCCGGGCGCGGCAGACGCGGGAGGGCAGCACGAACTACCAGCAGGGCGACCTCGCGCTGTCCTGGCTGCAGGCCCCGGCGGCGGCGCGCCAATGGGTCCTGCGCGGTTCGACCACGCACCTGCGCTTCGGCGGCGCCGACCTGCTGCAGATCAACCGCTTGCAAACCCAGTACCAATGGTCTGCGCTGGGAAGCTCGCACCTTCTCCCCGGAGGGCTGGCGGACCCGCTCGCCGGCTGCCGGCCGACGGCGGGCTACGAGCTGGAAAGCCGGCGCTATCCGGTGACGCCGGACCTCAATGGAATGTATCAAGGCTTGACAGCCGGCTTGCTTTGCGCTAGCGGGGAGCCGGCCGCTGCGTCGTCGTTCAGCGTGCAGCTGCGCGCCGGGCAGGACCGGCCGCAAAACGATGCCCGCCCGGGCGGACGCCAGGACCGCGCCGAATTCCGCGCGGCCTGGGACCGGCCGCTCGCCAGTCCCTGGCCAGGCGTCCTGGGCCCCGGCCGGCTGGGCGTCCAGTGGGCATCCACGCGCCAGGCCGACGCGAGCGGCTACAGTGTCCTGCTCGCGAACAACGCATCCCGCCGCATCACGCGGCATGCCTTCCAGGCGGAGGCGAGCTTTGCCTTGGGTGGCGGACTGGCGCTGGTCGGCAGCATTGAAGCGTCGGCCCAGCGCAGCAACCTGGAGGCGTTTTCGGTGCGGCAGCACGGCCTCTACCTCGGGTTTCGCTGGAATCTGATGTAAGAAAACAACGGCCCAGAAGCCCCTGCATGCCCTGTGACGACAATCACAGGAGCCCTGAAAGAGGGTCTCCTATACTACGCCCCGTATTGGGTGCAATAGGGTGCCCGAATACCTCTCATTCACTAGTGGAGAAACCTGAATGGCACTGACCGCAACGGAGCAGACGAACCTGATGAATTTGGTCGTCAGCATGTTCGACGCCGCCCCTGGCAAGCAATACTTCGACCTGATCAGCGACTTCTATGAAGCCAACGGTCGCAGCCTGACGAACACCGCCACCTGGCTGTCCGGTACCGGCGCTTTCCAAAGCCTGTACCCCTCCTACCTCACCGCGCAGCAATTCGCGACCAACTTCCTGACGACCCTGGGCCTGCAGGGCGTGCAAGCCGCCAACGACTACATCGTCGGCCAAGTGAACTCCGGCAAGAACTGGGGCCAGATCATCCTCGAAGCCGAGCAGCTCCTGCTGGGCTCGACCAGCGGCACCTACGCGCAAGCCAAGGCCCTGCTGCAGAACCGCGTTGAAGTCGCCACCTACTACACCGTCACCAAGGGCCTGAGCGATCCCGACCTGGACGACCTGCAGGACGTGCTGGTCGGCGTGACCTCCGACCACGCCACCGTGGACGTCGCCAAGGCCAACATCGACAACCAGTCCGTCGCGGGCCTGTCGTACGAGCTGAAGGTCGGCATCGACACGATCCTGGGCACCACCGGCAACGACTTCTTCTACGCCGTCAACGGCGAGCTGAACACCTTCGACTCCGTGAACGGCAATGCCGGCATGGACACCTTCAGCCTGGTCGTCTCCAACGACGCCGGCACGCTGCCGGGCTACACGCTGCCCGTCAACGTCTCGATGAACAGCATCGAGAAGCTGATTGTCGAATGGAACCCGGACGACTCCAACGACTGGCTGAACGCCGACGTGTCGAACTGGAACGGCCTGACCACCATGAGCGTGGTCAACACCGGTGACAACTACCAGAACTACACCTACGTCGCCACCAAGGGCAACGTCACGGACCTGAGCGTGATGGGCGGCGGCACCGTGTACGTCGAGGACAACGCCACCACCGACACCCTGGCCACCCTGAGCATCGACAGCTCGTACGGCTACGTCACCGTCTACTCCGACGCGCTCACCACGCTGAACCTGAGCAACTACGACGGCGACGGCTCCTATGGCGTCTACGTCGGCGCGGCCGCGGGCACCCGCACGCTGGCGGTGAACCTGAACACCGTGACCGATGCGTACCTGACGGACAACACCGCCACCACGCTGTCGTTCAACGTCACCGGCACGTCCGACATGGACGTGTACGCCTCGTCCGCCACCACGATCAACATCGCCGGCAACAAGGCCTTCACGATCACCGATCTGGACCAGACCGCGCTGACCTCCATCAACGGCAGCACCGACACCGGCGGCATCACCGTGAACCCGACCCTGGGCAACAAGGTCGCCTTCACCGGCGGCTCGGGTGCCGACAAGGTCACCATCGGCGCCACCACCGTGGCCGTCAACATGGGTGCGGGCAACGACACCGTGGTGTTCACCACCGCTGCCCTGGGCACCGGCGGCACCGTGAACGGCGGCGACGGCGATGCCGACGTCATCAGCATGACCTCCGCCATCGCGGCGACGGCCAGCGCCACCACCACGTTCAACAGCGTGGTCAGCAACTTCGAACGCCTGAAGCTCGGCGCGACCGCTCCCAGCGCGGACGACGCCATCAACCTGACCAACCTGAACGCCATCAAGTACGTGTCGTCCGCCGGTACCGGTGCAGGCACCGCGGTGGAAGAAGTCCAGACCTTCACGGTCAGCGGCTCCGATGCCACGGGCGGCTCCATCCTGGTGGGCGGCGTGCCGGTGTCGATCGCCAACGGTTCGGGCTCCAGCGACGTTGCATCCGCTATCGCCGCTGCCTCGGCTGCCATCATTGCCGCGAACTCCAACATCCAGTCCATCACCGCCGACGGCAATGAAGTCACGGTGACGTACTACTCGACCGCCGGCAACGTGGGCAACATCGCGCTGGCCCAGAACACCTCTGGCGCCGCGTTCAACGCCCCGTCGACCACCTCTGGCGGCGTCACGGAAGTGACCGAGCAGCAGACCATCTCCGGCCTGGATCCCGACCTCACCGGCACGATCTACATCGGCGGCGTGGCGGTGCACATCGAAGCTGGCGAAACCGAAGCGCAAACGGCTGATCGCGTGGTCTCGGCCCTGACCGCCACCCCGCCCACGGGCGTGGCCTCGGTTGTCCGTTCCGGCAACAACGTGGTGGTGACCTTCACCCCCGCCGCCGGCAACGCGTCCAACCTGTCGGTGAGCGATCCCGGTGGCATCATCTTCCCGGATCCGAGCGTGAACCAGACGCGTGCCTACGTGGCGCCGTCGGGCGAAGTGCAGACCGTGCTGATCACCTCCGGCACGGACTCCACCGGTGGCTCGATCCTGGTGCGCGGCGCGCGCATCGACCTGGCCGCGAACATGACCATCGACAACGTCGGTGGCGCCATCGCCGCTGCCGTGGCGCAGATCCAGGCCGTCGATCCGACCGTTGCCGGCATCGCCTACAACACCGCGACCGACACGCTGACCTTCACGTACACGGCAGCCGCCGGCAACGTGGCAGGTTCCTACTCCACGATCGGCGACAACGCCTCCAGCGTGACCTTCAGCGGCGTGACGGAAGAGGCGCAAGGCGTGAACGGCACTGCCGACGGCACCCTGACGCTGAACAACATGGCGTCTGGCGGCACGTTCGAACTGACCGGTGCTAACAACGGCAGCGTGACGGTCAACGTGACCGGCGCCCTGGCCGGCACGGCCGACGCGCTGAACCTGAAGCTGACGAGCTCCTCGGCGCTCATGGGCGGCGTCATCAACGCGGCGAACGTGGAATCGGTGGCGATCGTCACGGACGACACCAACACCACGCCCAGCGGCTTCACCGACTCGCTGACGCTGGTCGACGCCGCTGCCACCTCGATCACGGTCTCCGGCGACGCCGGCCTGGCCCTGACCTTCGGCGGCACGGCGGTGACCTCGGTCGATGCCTCCGGCATCACCAAGGGCGGTTTCAGCTGGACCACGGGCGCCCTGGCGAGCGCTGCCACCATCAAGGGCAGCGCCACCGGCACCAACAGCGTCAGCTGGGCCTCGGCCACCAAGGCCGTGACCTACACCGGCGGTACGGGCTCGGACAACATCTTCACCAACAATGCCGCCAACACCATCAGCACCGGTGCCGGCGACGACACGGTGAGCCTGGGTTCCGGCGCCAACACGGTGGACCTGGGTGCGGGCAACGACTACGTTTCCCTGGGCCTGGGCCTGAACACCGTGACCGGTGGTGGCGGCAACGACAAGTACGAAGTCTTCACCAACCTGAACGGCAACACCTACACGACCATCACCGACGCCAACGCCGGTGACGTCCTGTCGCTGTACGGCACGGGCGCTTCGACGTTCAACACGACGAAGATCGTGCTGGCTGACACCGCTGCGTTCCAGGACTTCCTGGACGCCGCAGTCTCCAACACGGGTGCCGCGACGAACAACATCGTTCGCTGGTTCCAGTACGGTGGCAACACCTACGTGGTGGAAGACCGCTCCGACGCCACGACCTTCCAGAACGGCTTCGACCTGGTTGTCCGCCTCACCGGCGCGGTCGACCTGAGCACGGCCACCTGGAGCGACGGCACGGGCGACCTGACGCTGGCCTGATCGGCCAAGTGCCGCGGGCGCAAGCCCGCTGCGCAGGCGATCTCGACCGCCCTCGCAAGAGGGCGGTTTTTTCTTTTTTGGGACTGGATATCGATGACCAAGATGATTCCCATCACGCCGGAGCGCTTCGGCACGCTGCGCTGGCGGCGGCCCACCGACATGAAGTACGCGGCGCAGACGGCGGCGGCCACGCTGGTGGCGGCCGAACTGCCGCACGCCATGCATGCGTTCCCGCTGGTGTTCCTGCCGCAGGGCGACGGCTTCATGCCGGCGGCGCTGCTCGGCCTGCGTCCGCAGGAGAGCCTGCTGGTGTCGCCGGAAGGCCGCTGGCTGGCGGGCTATGTGCCGGCGGCGCTGCGTGCCTATCCGTTCGCCTTCGTGCAGGCGCAGGACGGCCAGCGTGTGCTGTGCATCGACGAGGACAGCGGCCTGATCACGCAGGGGCCCGAAGGCGAGGCGTTCTTCGCGGACGGCCAGCCGTCCAAGGCGCTGGTGGAAGTGCTCGAGGCCCTGCGCCTGATGGACGGCGGCCGCCCGCTGCTGGAGAAGTCCTGTGCCGAACTGAAGGCGCAGGGGCTGATCCAGCCGTGGGACCTGCGCTGGCGCAACGCGGACGGCGAGCAGAGCGTCGGCGGTGTGTTCAGGGTCGACGAGGCGGCGATGCAGAAGGTGTCGGACGAGGACTTCCTGAAGCTGCGGCACAGCGGGTCGCTGCCGCTGGCCTATGCCCAGCTGCTGTCCATGCACAAGGCCGAAGTGCTGGTGCGCCTGGCGCAAAGCCGCGCACCGGCCGCCAGCTCGTCGGGCCAGGACGATCTGGCATTCCTCAGCAAGGAAGGCGTGCTGCGCTTCAACTGAGCGGAAGACGCGCGCCGGCCGCTGGCTAAAATCGCCGCTTTTGTGCCGAACGGCGCGAGGAGCATCGATGGACGACTGGTCAGCCGGCTATGTGACCGATATCGGCTACACCTACGGCTACTACCCCGAGCTCAATCCGCTGCGCGTCCAGCTGGCGCTCCTGAGCGCCGGGATCGCCGCCCCGGCCGCGGTCGGGACGGCTTGCGAGCTCGGATTCGGCCAGGGCGTGAGCATCAACATGCATGCGGCGGCTTCGCCCACGCACTGGTACGGCACCGATTTCAATCCGGCACAGGTCGGCTTCGCCCAGGACCTTGCGCGCACCTCGGGTGCCCGGGCCGAGCTGTTCGACGACGCCTTCGCCGACTTCGCCAACCGGCCCGACCTGCCAGCGTTCGACTACATCGGCCTGCACGGCATCTGGAGCTGGATCTCCGACGCGAACCGGAAGGCCATCGTCGATTTCATCGGCCGCAAGCTGAAGGTCGGCGGCGTGGTCTACGTGAGTTACAACACCTTGCCGGGCTGGGCCGGCTTCATGCCCATGCGCCACTTGCTGGTGCAGCACGCCGAACTGATGGGGTCGCGTGCGTCGGGCACCGTGCGCCGTGTCGATACCGCGCTGGATTTCGCCGACCGGCTGATGGCGGCGAAGCCGGCCTACGGGCGGGCCCATCCGGCCACGGCCGAGCGGCTGAAGAAGATGCGCGAGCAGGCGCGCCCGTACCTGGCGCACGAGTACTTCAACCGCGACTGGCATCCCATGCATTTCGCCGATGCGGCCGAAGTGCTGAGCACGGCCAAACTGGGATTTGCCTGTTCCGCCCACCTGACCGACCTGGTCGACGCGGTGAACCTGACGCAGGAGCAGCGCAACCTGCTGGCCGACATCGCCGATCCGCTGTTTCGCGAAACCGTGCGCGACTTCATGGTGAACCAGCAGTTCCGCCGCGACTACTGGGTCAAGGGCGCGCGGCGCCTGTCGGCGGCGGAGCAGGCGGATGCGCTGCGCAGGCTGCGCGTCGTGCTGATCACGAACCGGGCCGACGTGCCGCTGAAATTCACCGGCGCCATGGGCGAGGCGACCATGGCGGAAGGCGTCTATGGTCCCATTCTCGATGCGCTGGCCGGCAACAAGCCGATGACGCTGGCGGAGCTGGAAACGGCCATCGAGAGCAGGAAGATCAGCTTCACCCAGCTGCGCCAGGCGGTGCTGGTGCTGGCCGGCGCCGGCCACGTGCATGCGGCCCAGGATGATCCGGCCATCGCCAAGGCCGCCAAGCAGACCGACAAGCTCAATGCGCACCTGATGCAGCGCGCCCGCTGGAGCGGCGACCTGAATTTCCTGGCGAGCCCGGTGACCGGCGGCGGCATCACGGTCGGGCGGATCACGCAGCTGTTCCTGCTGCAATCGCTGCAGAACAAGAAGGCGCAGCCGGCCGACCTGGCGCGTGCGGCCTGGGAGCTGCTGTCCGCGCAGGGGCAGCGCGTGCTGAAGGAAGGCAAGACGCTGGAGGACCCGCAGGAGAACCTGGCGGAGCTCACCACGCAGGCGAACACGTTTGCCCAAAAACAACTGGCTGTCCTGAAGGCGCTGCAGGTGATCTGAGAGCGGAGAACGTCTCGTTACAATGCCCCATCCTTGGAGGTGTTGCGAATGAGAAAGCCGTTGTGGGCTGCATTGCTGGCCCTGCTGTTCCTGGCTTCCTGTGGCGGCGGTGGCGATCCGCAGGCTCCTGCCGGCCTCGGCCAGGCGCAGCTTGCCAAGCTGGATGAGGCCGCCTGCCGGACACCGTCCGAGGCCGCGGCACGCGTCGGCAACGACTGCCTGCAGGTGCTCAAGGAATTGGCGCCGCAACGCGCCCTGGCGCCGCAGGCGGCACCCACGCTCACCGCATCCGCGCTGTTCGCCTGGGCGCAAAGCGCTTTTCCGCAGTTCTTCGCGGGGGCCGGGGTGGACGGCACCCTGTATCCCTACACCTTCCGCTACTACCCCGCCACCGACACCTACCTGGCGGTGGACGTGGCCAGCAACGTCTACGTGCTCGGGCCGCTGAGCAACTACCAGGTGATGTACGTCGGTGCGCTGTCGGCGTTCACCTGCTCGGTCTATCCGTCCTCGTGCGAGATCCCGGGCGATGCGTCCACCGGCTACAGCCTCGGCGCCGGCAACTACGTCGCCAGCAGCATCGACTTCGCGGGCGATACCGACTGGTTCGCGATCAGCCTGACCGCCGGCCGCACCTACACCTTCGACCTGCAGGGTGCACCGTCGGGCCTGGGCACGCTGGCCGACCCGATCCTGCGCCTGCTGAGCAGCGGCGGTGTGCAGGTGGCCAGCAACGACGACGTCAACGGCAGCAGCAACCGCGAATCGCGCATCGTCTACACGCCCGGCGCGAGCGGCACCTACTACCTGTCGGCGCAAGCGTACAGCTCCACCACCGGCAGCTACCGGCTCAGCGCTTCGGTCGCCGCGGGCGGCGGTGGTGGCGGTGGCGGAGGCGGCGGGTCCGTCGACTGGAATTCGTCGTTCTCCGCCAGCGAGATCATCGACGAAAGCCCGACCCTGGCTGCCGGCCAGCGCCAGGGCTGGACCTTCACCGTGACCGGCGGCGACCTCCCCATCGAAGTGGTCTTCGCCGCACAGTACTCGGCCAGCCTCTACCTCATGCCGTCGGCCAACCTGAGCGCCTGCGTCAACGGCGGCAGCTTCAACTACTACACCAGCTGGTCGTTCATCGGCCAGTACGGCTACCAGTCGTTCACGCTGCCGGCCGGCAGCTACGGCGTGTGCATGGTCAACGGCAGCAACAGCAGCAACTCCACCCGCATCGAGCTGCAGAACCAGCTGAGCGTGACGGGGTTCCAGTACTACGGCGCGGCGTTCTCCACGGTGACCGAGGCGGTCAATCCGGGCGGGCGCCTGACGCAGCCGGTGACGGCCGGCGCGACCTGGCGCACCTTCGTCGATGGCGCCAACACCGGCGGCGAGGTGTACCTCATTCCGGCCAGCCAGCAGAGCGCCTTCCTGAGCGGCGGCAGCTTCAACTACATCACCACCACCGAGTGCGGCAACGGCGCGAACAAGGCCTCGCCGGGCTTGTGCGAGATCACCGGCGTGGGCGACTACGCCATTGCCTACCGCAACACCACCAACAGCCCGCAATCGGTCGTCATGGTCGGCCGCAACTACGTGCCGAACTGAGTTGAGGACACCGCGGGCTGGGCATTTGTCCACGGTCGCGTTCAAAATGAGGGCCGGGCCGCCTCGCAGCTGAGCTGCAGGCGGTCTCTTCACATACAGTAACAACCTGTTTCGACCCTGGGCCAATCCATGCTCGTTCCCGTGATCCTCTGTGGTGGTGCCGGCTCGCGGCTGTGGCCGGTGTCGCGCGAGCTGCATCCCAAGCCCTTCATCCGCATGGGCGATGGCCAGAGCCTGCTGCAAAAGGCCTACCTGCGCGGCGCGGCGCTGCCGGGGGTGGAAGAGGTCCTCACGGTCAGCAACCGCGAGCTGTTTTTCAAGGTGCAGGACGAGTACCGCGAGATCGCAACGCGCCAGCTGCCGGTCTCCTACGTGCTGGAGCCGTTCCAGCGCAACACCGCCGCCGCCGTCGCCGCCGCCGCCCTGCAGGTGGAACGCAGCCACGGCGCGCAGGCGCAACTGCTGGTGCTCGCCGCCGACCACCTGATCCAGGACCAGGAAGCCTTTGCCGAAGCGGTCGCCGTTGCGCGCGCGCTGGCGCGCGACGGCAGGATCGTCACCTTCGGCATCAAGCCGACGCGCGCGGAAACCGGCTACGGCTACATCGAGGCGGGCGAGGGCAACGACGTCAAGCGCTTCGTCGAAAAGCCCAATCTCGACCTGGCGCTGGACTACGTGGCGAGCGGCCGCTTCTACTGGAACGCCGGCATGTTCTGCTTCAGCGCCGGCACGGTCATCGCCGAAATGGAGCGGCATTGCCCGGACATCCTGCAGGCGGTGCGGGCCTGCCTGGAGCACTCGCGCACCGCGCTCGCGCCGGGCGCGACGCAGCTCGAACTCGATCCCGAATCCTTCCACCAGGTGCCCAGCGAATCCATCGACATCGCGCTGATGGAAAAAACCGAACGCATCGCCGTCGTCCCGTGCCACATCGGCTGGAGCGACATCGGTTCCTGGGAGGCGGTGGGCGAGCTGTCGCCGGCGGACGAGCAGGGCAACCGGGTGCAGGGCCGCGCGCTGCTGCACGACAGCCGCGGCTGCTACATCCAGAGCGGCCAGCGCCTGGTCGGCGCGGTCGGCGTGGAAAACCTGATCGTCATCGACACCTCCGACGCGGTGCTGGTGGTCGACCGCAGCCGCAGTCAGGACGTGCGGCACATCTACGCGCAGCTGAAGGCCCAGGGCCACGAGGCGCACAAGCTGCACCAGGTGGTGCACCGCCCCTGGGGCAGCTACGCCATCCTGGGCGAGGGCCCGCAGTTCAAGATCAAGCGGCTGGAAGTGAAGCCGGGCGCGACGCTCAGCCTGCAGCTGCACCACCATCGCAGCGAGCACTGGGTGGTGGTGAGCGGCGGCGCGCTGGTCACCAACGGCGAGCGCGAAATCACGGTCGGCGCCAACGAGTCGACCTACATTCCCGCCGGCGTGAAGCACCGCATGCACAACCCGGGCGTGGTGCCGCTGGTGGTGATCGAGGTGCAGAGCGGCCCGTACCTGGGCGAGGACGACATCGAGCGCTTCGACGACCAGTACGGCCGACGCTAGGTCGTCGCCGGGCCAGGGCCGGCCTCAGCCGGGCTGCTGCTGCTCGCGCGCCAGGTCGGCCTCGACCATCATCGAGATCAGGTCCTCCAGCGAGGTGGTGGCGCTCCAGCCGAGGCGCTCGCGCGCCTTGCCGGGATTGCCCAGCAATATTTCCACCTCGGCCGGCCGCATCAGCGACGGGTCGATCTCGATGTGGTCCTCGTAGCGCAGGCCCACGCCCTCGAAAGCCAGGCGGCACATGTCGCGCACGGTGGTGGTCCGGCCGGTGGCCACCACGTAGTCGTCGGGCTGGTCCTGCTGCAGCATCAGCCACATGGCCTCGACGAAGTCGCCGGCGAAGCCCCAGTCGCGCTGCGCGTCGATGTTGCCCAGGCGCAGCGACTTCTGGCGCCCGAGCTTGATGCGCGCGGCGGCCAGCGTGACCTTGCGCGTGACGAATTCGGGGCCGCGCAGCGGCGATTCGTGGTTGAACAGGATGCCGCTGGAGGCGTGCAGGCCGAAGCTCTCGCGGTGGTTCACCGTCATCCAGTGGGCATAGAGCTTGGCCGCGCCGTAGGGACTGCGCGGGTAGAAGGGCGTGGTCTCGCTTTGCACCGGCTCGCGGATCTGGCCGAACATCTCGCTGGTGCTCGCCTGGTAGAAGCGCGCCTGCGGGTGCGCCATGCGGATGGCTTCCAGCAAATTGACCGCGCCGATGCCGGTCACCATGCCGGTCAGGATCGGCTGGGACCAGGAGGTGCCGACGAAGCTTTGCGCGGCCAGGTTGTACACCTCGTGCGGGCGGCTGCGCTCCACCGCGCGGATCACCGACGAGAGGTCGGTGACGTCGCCGTCCAGCAGCTGCACCTGGTCCTGGATGCCCAGGTAGCGCAGGCGCCATAGCATGTCCGAGGCCCGGCGGGGGAGGACACCGAACACGTCATAGCCTTTTTCCAACAGCAGCTTGGCGAGGTACGCCCCGTCCTGGCCCGTGATGCCCGTGATCAATGCAGCCCGAGCCGCCATCTTCTACCTGCCTTCTTGTGAACTATTAACAAAGTCGCGCCCGAAACCGTTGCCGGCGCACGACGAATCGCGGTTCCTGCGATCAGCTGCCGCGATTTTCCGCCTTTTCCAGCCCTTGTTTCGCGATTTCAGGCAAGAGCTGGGCGGATGGAGACTTCCATCTTTTGTAGGAAATTGTGTAGAGCTGTGACGCGTTCCCATATGATCGCGAAATTCCCTTTCTGAGGTTCCCCCCATGGCCACATCCACTCCCGCGATCGATTCGATTCTCCAGAAGGTGTTCCTGCTGTGCGTGGGGATTCCCGCCGACACGATCATCGCACCGTCGCTCGCGCAGCACGTGGTGCAGGACGGCAACTGGGGCTATGTCGCCACGCTGGTGAACAACTACCTGGCCGGGCGCGCCAGCGCCATCGGCGGCACCGCGCTGGTGCAGCAGATGGCCGACCAGGGCCTGGGCCAGACGCTGACGGTGCAGCAGGCGGCAAGCATCGCCAACAGCGTGGCCGTGGGCCAGATGACCTGGGCCGACGTGGTGGCGAACTTCGCCCTGAATTCCACCGGCGTCCAGGCGGCCACGCTGGCCAACCGCGCCGCCGTGGGGCAGACCTTCACGGACGAACTTGTCGCCACCGGCAAGGGCGACTTCTACACGGGCTGGGCCTGGGGCGCCGCGAAAACCCTGCTGGACGGCGTGACCGCCAACACCGGTTCGGAAGCCGAGGCCCTGGCCAGCCTGCACCAGCTGGTGGCCCACCTCGGCAACGGCGGCTTCAGCGGCACGGCCAGCGACGGCCACCTGCGCGGCGCCACCGTGCTGGTCGACACCAACGACAACGGCCGTCCGGACGCGGGCGAGTACACCACCCTCACCGACAACAACGGCGGCTTCGTCATTCCGCCCGGCGCCGGCACCGGCGACCTGGTCGTCACCGGCGGCACCGACCTGCTGACCGGCGAGTTCTTCCACGGTGTCATGAAGGCGCCGGCCGGCTCCACCGTCGTCACGCCGCTCACCACGCTGATCGCCGCGCTGGTGGACCTGGGCCTGGCGCCCAGCGCGCAAGCCGGCGGCGACCTGGTGCTGGGCGCGCTCGGCCTGTCCGGCGACCTGAACCTGCTGAACTACGACCCGATCGCCCAGTTCGTCGCCAATATCGACCTCGACCGCGCGCTCGCCGTCGAGCGCATGAGCCTGGAAGTGATGAACATCATTTCCCAGTTCGCCGCCGCCATCGACGCCGCGACCGGGCTGGACCTCTACCAGTCCGCCAACCTGGCGATCGACGCGCTGGCCCGCGCCATCGCTTCCGGCCAGCCGATCGACCTGACCAGCAGCAGCGCGCTTTCCGGCATCCTGACCGACGCGGTGACGCATCTGCTGGGCGGCACGCCGCCCAACGCCGGCATCCAGGCCATCATCGACAAGATCGCCCTGGTGGCGGCCGCGTCCAACCAGGCTGTCGCCGGCGCCGAGGACATCTTCGAGCTGGCGCAGGCCGACGCGGTCACGCAGGGCCAGCTGGTCACCGACCTGATCGACGTGCTGGCCAATGGCGGCGACCTCGACGCCTGGGTGGCCAAGTACACCGGCAGCAGCCTGGCGAGCCTGATCCACGCCGCCACCGTGGGCGATTTCGCGCCCGGCTTCCCGGTGCCGGCACCGGACCACGCGCATCCGCCGGAACTGGTGGAAGGACCGGTCGTCACCGAGACCGCCATCACCTTCACGGTCAGCGACCCGGACGTCGGCGGCAACCTGCAGTACGGCTCCCCGTTCGGCGATGCGGGCAGCGTCCTCAACGGCGAACCCACGACCCTCACGCCGGCCGCCCAGAGCTCCGTGCTGCAAGGCGAACTGGTGGTGACCGACCGAACGTTCACGCAATCGCTGGGCATCGGTATCGGCCTGGGCACCAACGGCGGCGACGCCATCACGGCGGCCGGCAGCACGCTGCCGAACGCGCTGTGGGGCTTCGGCGGCAACGACACGCTCACCGGCAGCGACCAGGACGATTCGCTGTACGGCGGCGACGGCAACGACACGCTCCACGGCATGGGCGGCAACGACATGCTCGTCGGCGGCTCCAGCAACGACGTGCTCGACGGCGGCGCGGGCAACGACACCCTGGCCGGCGGCAGCGGCAATGACAGCATGACCGGCGGCGGCGGCAACGACACGTTCCGCGCCGACGCCGGCACCGACGTGGTGACCGACCTGCAGACCGGCGATGCGCTGGTGGTGAGCGGCGGCGCCAGCGTCAGCGTCACCCTGGGCAACGATTTCACCGCCACCGACGCCACGGTCAACGACGGCGCCGCGCTGATCGACGCGGCCGGCTTCAATCTCGACCTGTCGGCAGCCACCGGCGAAGGCTACTTCTACATCGTCAACAGCGGCGGCGCGGCCTCCATCACCGGCTCCGCCGCCACCGACTACATCCAGGGCGGCAGCGGCAACGAAACCATCAACGGCGCCGGCGGCAACGACGTCATCGACGGCGGCCCGGGCAACGACCTGGTGAGCGGCGGCGAAGGCGCCGACGCCCTGACCGGCGGCGACGACAACGACACGCTCAACGGCGACGCCGGCAACGACACCATCGACGGCGGCAACGGCGACGACAGCATCACCGGCGGCGAAGGCGACGACAGCCTGACCGGCGGCGCCGGCAACGACACCTTCCACGTCGACTCCGGCACCGACATCGTCACCGACCTGGGCGGCAACGACATCTTCGTGATCGACGCGGACGCCACGCTGAACGCGGCCCTGGGCGCGACCTACGTGGCCACGTCCGACAGCGTCAACAACGGCACCGCCAACTTCACCACCAACGGCTACAGCGTCGACCTGACCGCGATCACCGGCGGCGGCGGCTTCAAGGTGACGAACACCGGCGGCCCGGTCACGCTGCTGGGCAGCTCCGGCAGCGACACGCTGATCGGCGGCGCCAGCAGCGACCTGCTGGACGGCGGCCTCGGCGACGACGTGCTCACCGGCGGGGCGGGCGGCGACAAGTTCAACGTCGGCTCCGGCACCGACGCCGTCACCGACCTGAACGTCGCCGACGTGCTGACGGTCGGCCCCGGCGCCACCGCCAACGCCACGGTGGATGGTCCCTACACCGGCACCAAGTCGTCGATCGTCAACAACGGCACGACCAACATCTATTCCGCCGGCTACAACGTCGACCTGTCGGTCTACGGCAAGAGCGGCAACGGCTTCGGCATCATCAACACCGGCGGCGCGGCCTCCTTCGTCGGCAGCCAGCTCGCCGACACCCTGACCGGCGGCGCCGGCAACGACACCCTGGACGGCCAGGACGGCGACGACATGCTGGCCGGCGGCGGCGGCGACGACTCACTGCAGGGCGGCGCCGGCAACGACACCTTCGTCGTCGATGCCGGCAGCGACACCATCGGCGACCTGGGCGACAACGACATCTTCATGGTCAGCCCCGGCGCGACGCTGAACGCCTCGCTGGCCAAGGACTTCACGGCCAACGCGCAGAGCGTCAACAACGGCACGGCCAACCTGTTCACCAAGGGCCACAACATCGACCTGTCGGCCATCGTGGTGGGCAACGGCTTCGTGGTCACCAACGTCGGCAACGGCTCCAAGCTGATCGGCAGCGGCCTGGACGACACCCTCAACGGCGGCGCCAACAAGGACACACTGAGCGGCGGCGCGGGCAACGACTCGCTGCTGGGCGGCGGCGGCAACGACGACCTGACCGGCGGCACCGGCAACGACACCTTCCACATCGACGCGGGCAAGGACAACGTCAACGACCTGCAGACCGGCGACATCCTGATCGTCGACGGCGGTGCCACGGCCGACATCGTGCTGGGCGCCGGCTTCGTCGCGACCGGGGCCACGGTCAACAACGGCACCGCCAGCATCACCACCAAGGGCTTCGACGTCGACCTGTCGCTGGCCGGCGGCAACGGCTTCACGCTGACCAATACCGGCACCGCCGCGGTGCTCAAGGGCAGCGCGGGCAACGACACGGTGGTGGGTGGCGACGGCAACGACACCCTCGCGGGCGCGGGCGGCGACGACTCGCTGACCGGCGGCGACGGCAACGACACCTTCCTGGTCGACCTGGGCACCGACGAGATCACCGACCTGGGCGGCAACGACATCTTCATGGTGAGCGCGGGCGCCACGCTGAACGCCACACTGGGCAAGGACTTCGTCGCCAACGGCTCCAGCATCAACAACGGCACGGCCAACCTGGATTCCAAGGGCCACGACATGGACCTGTCGGCGATCACGACGGGCAACGGCTTCACGCTGACCAACACCGGCAAGGCCGCCACCCTGGTCGGCAGCGGCGGCAGCGACACCATCAACGGCGGCGGCAACGCCGACTCGCTGAACGGCGGGGCCGGCGACGACATCATCACCGGCGGCGGCGGCAACGACACCATGACCGGCGGCCCGGGCAACGACACGTTCAACGTCGACGCGGGCAAGGACACCGTCACCGACTTCGCCAACGGCGACAAGCTGGTGGTGAGCGCGGGCGCCTCCACCGCGCTGACGCTGGGCGGCGATTTCACGGCCGATGCCGGCTTCGTGAACAACGGCACCATCACCATCGACGTCAGCGGCTTCAACCTCAACCTGCTGGCCGCCACCGGGGCCGGCACCTACGTCATCACCAACAGCGGCGGCGCGGCCACCATCATCGGATCGGGCACCGCCGACGACATCACCGGCGGCGCCAGCGGCGACATCATCGACGGCGCGGGCGGCAACGACACCATCGACGGCGCGGGCGGCAACGACACCATCAGCGGCGGCGCCGGCAACGATTCGCTGACCGGCGGCGCCGGCGGGGACACCTTCAACGCCAACGGCGGCACCGACGAGATCACCGACCTGGCCACCGGCGACACCTTCATCGTGAGCGTGGGCGCGACGCTGAACGCGTCGCTGGCGGCGAACTTCGTCGCCACGGCCGGCAGCATCAACAACGGCACGGCCAGCCTGGATTCCAAGGGCAAGAACCTGGATCTGTCGGCCATCGCCACCGGCAACGGCTTCACGCTGACCAACACCGGCGGCTCGGCCACCATCGTCGGCAGCGGCGGCGCGGACACCATCAACGGCGGCGGCAACGCCGACTCGCTGAACGGCGGCGGCGGCAACGACAGCATCACCGGCGGCGGCGGCAACGACACGCTGACCGGCGGCGCGGGCACCGACACGTTCAACGTCGACAGCGGCAGCGACACCGTCACCGACCTGACCACCGGCGACGCGCTGGTGGTGGCCAACAAGGCCACGGCGAACGTCACGCTGGGCGCGAGCTTCACCGCGACCTCGGCCACGGTGAACAACGGCACGGCCAACATCAACGCGGCCGGTTTCGGGTTGAACCTGAGCGCGGCGACGGGCGCCAACGGCTTCACCGTCACCAACTCCGGCGGCGGCGCCACCATCACGGGCAGCGGCCAGGCCGACACCATCACCGGCGGCGCCAGCAGCGACGTGATCGACGGCGGCGCGGGCGCCGACGAGATCACCGGCGGCAGCGGCAACGACACGCTGACCGGCGGCAGCGGCAACGACACGTTCAACGTCGATGCCGGCACCGATTCCGTCACCGACCTGGGCACCGGCGACGTGCTGCTGGTGACCGCGGGCGCGACCGCCAACGCCGCGGTGGCGAGCGGCGGGTTCAAGGCCGACGGCGCCAGCAAGAACAGCGGCACGGCCACCATCACCACCAACGGCTTCGGCGTCGACCTCTCGGCCATCACCAAGGGCAACGGCTTCACCGTCACCAACACCGGCGCGGCGGCGGCACTCATCGGCTCGAGCCTGGCCGACACGCTCGACGGCGGCGCCGGCAACGACACGCTGACCGGCGGCGCGGGCAACGACCTGTTCATCGTCGACGGCGGCAGCGACACCCTCACCGACCTGACCAGCGGCGACGTGTTCACCGTTGGCGCCGGCGCCACCATGACCGCCACGCTGAGCGGCGCCTACACGGCCACGGCCGCCAGCTCGAATGCCGGCACGGCCAACATCAACGTGGCGGGCAACACGCTCAACCTGGCAGCCATCGTGGCAGGCGTCGGCTTCGTCGTCACCAACAGCGGCGGCAAGGCGTCGGTCACCGGCAGCGGCCTGGGCGACACCATCACCGGCGGCACCGGCGCCGACACGCTGAACGGCGGCGCGGGCAACGACTCGCTGACCGGCGGCCTGGGCAACGACGACCTGACGGGCGGCACCGGCACCGACACCTTCCACGTCGATGCCGGCACCGACACGGTGAACGACCTGGCCACCGGCGACGTGCTGATCGTCGACCTGGGTGCGACGGCCAACGTCACGCTGGCGTCCAACGTGGTGCTCGGCGGCTCCAGCGTCATCAACGGCACGGCCAACATCGACGTGGCCGGCTTCACGCTGGACCTGAGCGCGGCGAGCGGCGGCTTCAACGTCACCAACTCCGGCGGCTCCACCACCGTCATCGGCAGCGGCGGCAACGACACCATCGCCGGCGGCGCCAGCGCGGACAGCCTGAACGGCGGCGGCGGCGCCGACGCCATCACCGGCAACGGCGGCAACGACACGCTTCAAGGCGGCGCGGGCAACGACACGCTGACCGGCAACGCGGGCAACGATACCTTCCTGGTCGACCAGGGTTCGGACACCCTCACCGACCTGACCGGCTCGGACGTGTTCACCGTGAGCGCCGGCGCCACCATGAGCGCCACGCTGAGCGCCACCTACACGGCGACGGCGGCAAGTTCCAACGCCGGCACGGCCAACATCAACGTGGCGGGCAACACGCTCAACCTGGCGGCCATCGTGGCGGGCGTCGGTTTCGTCGTCACCAACAGCGGCGGCAAGGCGTCGGTCACCGGCAGCGGCCTGGGCGACACCATCACCGGCGGCACCGGCATCGACACGCTGAACGGCGGCGCGGGTGCCGACTCGCTGACCGGCGGCCTGGGCAACGACGACCTGACGGGCGGCACCGGCAACGACACCTTCCACGTCGACTCCGGCACCGACACCATCGCCGACCTGACCACCGGCGACGTGCTCATCGTCGACAGCGGCGCCACTGCCACGGTGCAGCTGGCGGCGGCCTTCACGGCGACGGCGGCCACCGCGAACAGCGGCACGGCCAACATCGACGTGAACGGCAAGGCGCTGGACCTGAGCAGCGTGACCACCGGCAGCGCCGGCTTCACCGTTACCAACGGCAGCACCGCCACCACCATCACCGGCAGCGGCCTGGCCGATACGCTGAGCGGCGGCACCGGCAACGACACCATCAACGGCGGCGCGGGCAACGACTCGATCGTCGGCAACGGCGGCCTCGACTCGCTGACCGGCGGCGAAGGCAGCGACACCATCACCGGCAACGCGGGCAACGACACCATCGTGCTCACGGAGTCGGCATCGGTGGCGGACACCTACATCCTGAGCACCGCCGGCGGCAACGGGCTGGACACCATCATCGGCTTCACCACCGGCACCGACCGCGTCCAGCTGGTGGCCGGCGACACGACCAACAACGCCCAGGCGGTGGCGGGCGTGGCCGACTTCGGGACCTCCAGCAACACCACGCTGACGGCCGGCGCCGCGGCGTTCGCGCTGACCGGCGCCAACACCGGCACGGACGACATCGTCGAGATCACGGCCACGCTGTCCGGCTTCGGCAACCTGTCGGCCGCCACCGACGGCACCGAGCTGCTGAAGGCGCTGAGCTCGACCAGCACCTCCGCCACGCAGCTGACGGCAACCGGCAACAACGACGACTTCTACGTGATCGCCTACCAGAGCGGCAATGCCTACGTGTACTCCGTGACCAACGGCAACAACACGGCCGTCATCGCCAGCGAAATCACGCTGGTGGCGGTGATGAACGGCATCACGGCCGGCGCACTGGGCGCGGGCGATTTCACGGTCTAACCGCAAGGCACCGTCTCGCGAATCCCGCAGCCGCTTCGGCGGCTGCGGGATTTTTTCTTGGATCGGCGCGTTTGGCTGCCATGCGGCGCACGCGCCTTGACCGCTTGCCGCGCCAGCGCTTAGGCTCAGGCGTTTGCGGCTCCCGCAGTACCCGTTCGCGCCCTCCATGTTCGAAATCACCACCCGCACCGTCATTCCCTACAGCGCCATCTGCTACGTCACCGTGACCTTTCCGGACGGGGTCTCGATCCGCGGATCGGGCGTGATGGTCGGGCCCAACGACGTGCTGACGGCCATGCACATGGTCTACTGGGCCGACCACGGCGGCTTCGCCACCAGCATCAGCGTTGCCCCGGGGGCGGACACCAACCCGTCGGCGACGCCCTACGGCACCATCACCAACTGGACCTCCATCAACGCCCGCGTGCCGAACTGGGACGTGGACGGCGACAGCCTGCTGTCGGCCGACGAGGCGCAGCACGACATGGCGCTGATCGGCCTGGGCACGCCGGTGGGCAACAGCTCCGGCTGGCTGCAGCCGATGCCCACGGCGCTGGACTTCTACGGCCAGGTGGCCGGCTACCCCGCGCTGGGCACCGGGCAGATGGCCGAGGACGTGTATGCCGACGCGTCCAGCCGCTGGGGCGTGTACGACGTCGACTACGGCCTCGGCCCAGGCGCCTCGGGCGGGCCGCTGCTGTACACCGCCAACGGCCAGACCTACGTGGCCGGCGTGCTGTCCAGCGGCACGCTGGACCTGAGCTTCTCCACTTATGCCGGCCTGTTCGGCGCCGGCACCATGGACTGGCTGAGCTCGGTGATGGCGGCCAATGGCGGCTACGGCGGCAGCGCCTACGACGACGTGCTGCGGGGCACCGTGCTGGGCGAGCGCATCGCCGGTCAGGGCGGCGGCGACCGGCTGATCGGCGGCGGCGGCAACGACACGCTGGACGGCGGCGCCGGCGTCGACACGGCGGTGTTCTCGGGATTGCGTGCCGGCTACACCGTCGCGCTGGCTGCCGGCACCGACACGGTGAGCGACCGCACCGCCGGGCGCGACGGTGCCGACACGCTGGACGGCATCGAGCGGCTGGAATTCGACAATGTGGCGGTGGCGATCGACATCGACGGCAACGCCGGCACCGTGGCGCGCATCCTGGGCGCGGTGTTCGGCCGGGAATGGGTCGGCGACCCCGACTACATGGGCATCGGCCTCGCGTTCCTGGACGCCGGCATGGGCGAGCAGGACCTGACGCAGCTGGCCCTCGATTTCCGGCTGGGCGCCGGCGCCAGCAGCCAGTCGGTGGTGAACGTGCTCTACACCGACGTGGTGGGCACGGCGCCGGACGCCGCCGCGCAGGCCTACTACGTCGGCCTGATCGCCAGCGGGCAGTTCACATCGGCCACGCTGGGCATGCTGGCGGCGCACACGGCGCTGAACGAGGCCAACATCAACCTGGCCGGGCTGGCCTCCACCGGCGTCGAGTACTACCCCTACGTCGTGTAGCGCCGGGCCGCCGGCTCAGCCGAACAGCTCGGCTTCGGCCCAGCGCGGCCCGACGGCGTCCTTGGCCGACAGCTGCGGAGCACGGCCGCCGAGCGCCTCCAGCGGCCACTCGACACCGACGTGCGGGTCGTTCCACAGCAGCGTGCGCTCGTGCTGCGGCGCGTAGTAGTCGGTGGTCTTGTAGAGGAAATCGGCGCTGTCGGACAGCACCAGGAAGCCGTGCGCGAAGCCCGGCGGCACCCACATCTGCCGGTGGTTCTGGGCGCTCAGCTCCGCGCCGGCCCAGCGGCCCAGCGTGGGCGAGCCACGGCGCAGGTCCACCGCCACGTCGAACACGCGGCCGCTGGTCACGCGCACCAGCTTGCCCTGCGGCTGCTCGATCTGGTAGTGCAGGCCGCGCAGCACGCCGTGTCCCGAGCGCGAATGGTTGTCCTGCACGAACTCCACGTCGAGCCCGGTCGCCTCATGGAAGCGCCGCGCATTGAAACTCTCCAGGAAGAAGCCGCGCTCGTCGCCGAACACCTTCGGCTCCAGCACCAGCACGCCCGGCAGCGAGGTCTGCGTCACGGTCAGCATCAGGCCGCACCCCGCGCCAGCGCCAGCAGGTAGGCGCCGTAGCTGCTCTTGGCGAGCGGCTCGGCCAGGCTGGCGAGCTGCGCCGTGTCGATCCAGCCGTTGCGCCAGGCGATTTCCTCCGGGCAGGCCACCTTCAGGCCCTGGCGCTGCTCCAGCGTGTGGATGAACTGGCTGGCCTCCAGCAGGCTTTCGTGCGTGCCGGTGTCCAGCCAGGCGAAGCCGCGGCCCATGGTCTGCACGTTCAGCCGGCCCTGCTGCAGGTAGTGCTGGTTGATGCTGGTGATCTCCAGCTCTCCCCGTGCCGAGGGTTCGACCGCGGCCGCAATGTCGCACACCTGCGCGTCGTAGAAGTACAGGCCGGTCACCGCGAAGTGGCTCTTGGGAACGGCCGGCTTTTCCTCGATCGACAGCGCCCGGCCCTGGGCGTCGAAAGCCACCACGCCGTAGCGCTGCGGGTCCTTCACGTGGTAGGCGAACACGGTGGCGCCACCCGGCTGCCGGTCGGCCTGCTGCAGCAGCTTGACCAGGTCGTGGCCGTAGAAGATGTTGTCGCCCAGCACCAGCGCGCTGGGCCGGCCGCCGAGGAACTCGCGGCCGATCAGGAAGGCCTGGGCCAGGCCTTCGGGCTGCGGCTGCACCGCGTAATCCACCTGCATGCCCCAGCGCGCGCCGTCGCCCAGCAGCTGCTGGAAGCGCGGCGTGTCCTGCGGCGTGCTGATCACCAGCACTTCGCGGATGCCCGCCAGCATCAGCGTGGCCAGCGGGTAATACACCATGGGCTTGTCGTAGATCGGCAGCAGCTGCTTGGACAGGGCCAGCGTGGCCGGATGCAGCCGGGTGCCGGCGCCGCCGGCCAGGACGATGCCCCGGCGTTGCGTGGGTGTGGAGGTCATGGATTCGTTTCCGCGGAAAGGGGCAGCGCGCCGAAGGCCGCGAGTTCGCGCACGACGCTGTCCACGCCATCCTGCCAGTCGGGCAGGGCGAGGCCGAAGGCATCGCGCAGCTTGCGCGTGTCGAGCCGCGAATTGGCGGGGCGCGCCGCCGCGGTGGGAAAGCGCGAGGAGGGCACGGGCGCGATGCGTTCCGGCCACACCTTCAGCGCGGCGCCGGCTTCCAGCGCGCGCGCCACGGCGAAGCGCGCGTAGCCGTGCCAGTTCGTCTCGCCGGCAGCTGCCAGGTGGTAGGTGCCGGCCTGAGCCGGCTGCACGCCGCGCAGCAGCTGCGCCGTGACGTCGGCGATCAAGGCGGCGCGGGTCGGCGCGCCCCATTGGTCGTCGACCACTTCCAGGTGCTCCTGCGCGGCGGCGCGCTTCAAGATGGTCTTCAGGAAATTCTGGCCCCAGGTGTCGAACACCCAGCTGGTGCGCAGGATCAGGTGGCGCGGCGCGTGCCGCTGGATCGCTTCCTCGCCGGCCAGCTTGCTCAGCCCATAGGCGTTCAGCGGGCCGGTGGCGTCGTCCTCGGCCCAGGGCCGCGTGCCGGTGCCGGCGAACACGTAGTCGGTGGAGTAGTGGACCAGCCAGGCGCCCCGCGCCGCCGCTTCGCGCGCCAGCACCTCGCAGGCCTGGGCGTTGATGGCGAAGGCGCGCCCGGTGTCGGCCTGCGCGCGGTCGACGGCGGTGTAGGCGGCGGCATTGACGATGGCATCGGGCGCGGTGGCGCGCACGGTGCGGGCGAGTTCGTCGGGCTGCTCGAGGTCGCCGCACAGCACGGTGCTGTGCCGGTCCAGGGCGGTCAGCGGGCCCAGCACCGCAAGGCTGCGCCTGAGCTGCCACCCGACCTGGCCGCGCGCTCCCAGCAGCAGGATCTTCATGCCGTATGCGTCATGCGGTGAGGCGTCATGCGGTGTGCGCCAGGCCCTGGTACTGACGTTCCACCCACTGCCGGTAGCTGCCGCTGGTGACCGACTCGACCCAGTCGGCGTTGTCCAGGTACCACCGGACCGTCCGCCGCAGGCCCTGCTCGAAATCCACGGAAGGTTTCCAGCCGAGCCCGGCCGCCAGCTTGCCGTCGTCGATGGCATAGCGCCGGTCGTGGCCGGGGCGGTCCTTCACGTGCGTGACCAGTTCGGCATGCGGCTTGCCGCCGGCGCGTGGGCGCAGCTCGTCCAGGATGGCGCACAGCGCATGCACCACCTGCAGGTTGGTGCGCTCGGCGCGGCCGCCGACGTTGTAGGTCTCGCCCACGGCTCCGCGCTCCAGCACCGCTTCCAGCGCCGCGCAGTGGTCCTCCACATACAGCCAGTCGCGCACCTGGCGGCCGTCGCCGTACACCGGCAGCGGCTGCTCGCGCAGCGCGTTGTGGATCATCAGCGGGACCAGTTTCTCCGGAAATTGGCGCGGGCCGTAATTGTTGGAGCAATTCGTGATCAGCACCGGCAGCCCGTAGGTGTGGTGCCAGGCCCGCACGAAATGGTCGGAGGCCGCCTTGGACGCCGAGTACGGGCTGTTGGGTTCGTAGCGGTGCTGTTCGGTGAAAGCGGGCGCGTCGGGCGCCAGCGAGCCGAACACTTCGTCGGTGGACACGTGCACGAAACGGAAGGCCGCGGCCTCGGCGGGCGGCAGCGACTTCCAGTAATCCAGGCTGGCCTGCAGCAGGCGCAGCGTGCCCATCACATTGGTCTGCGCGAAGGCCAGCGGGTCGGCGATGGAGCGGTCGACGTGGCTTTCGGCGGCGAAATTCACGATGGCGCGCGGCCGGTGTTCGGCCAGCAGCGTCGCCACCAGACCAGCGTCGCCGATATCGCCGCGGCAAAAACGGTAGCGTGGGTCGTCCTGCACCGGCGCGAGATTGCCCGGATGGCCTGCGTAGGTCAGCAGGTCCAGGTTCAGCACAGGTTCGGCCCGCCCGCCCAGCCAGCCCAGCACGAAGGCCGAGCCGATAAAGCCGCACCCTCCTGTCACTACAATCATGGGTTCACCTTCGTTGCGAGCAGTCTTGGCTAATTCCATTGTAAATGCCGCCCTTTCCCGCCCCGGCACAGCCGGAAGCGGCGACATCACCATTTCGGTGGTAAGCCATGGCCAGGGTGCGATGGTGGAGGCGCTGCTGCGCCAGATCGCCGCGGTGCACGATCCGCGGGTGGTGCACGTGGTGCTCACGCACAACCTGCCGGCCGCCTCGGTGCGCCGCCCGGAAGGCGGCTGGCCCTGGCGCCTGACCGAGATCTTCAACGACACGCCGGCGGGCTTCTCCACCAACCACAACAAGGCGTTCAGCCGCTGCGATTCGCCGCTGTACTGCGTGCTGAACCCCGACATCGACATCACCGACGCCGGCATCTGGGCGCAGCTCGCCCAGGCGGCCGAGCAGCCGGGCATCGGCCTGGCCTACCCGGTGCTGCTGTCGCCCGACGGCTCGCGCCAGTCCAACGAGCGCGAAGCGCTGACGCCGCTGGCGCTGTTCCGCCGCCACGTGCTCAGGCAGCCGCAGCGCGCGGCCGACTGGGTGAGCGCCGCCTTCTGGCTGGTGCGCAGCGACGCCTGGCGCCAGCTGGGCGGCCTGGACGACAGCTTCTTCATGTACTGCGAGGACGCCGACTTCTGCTTCCGGCTGCAGCTGGCCGGCTGGCGCATGGCCCGTGCCGAGGCGCGCGCCGTGCACTATGGCGGCTGGCACAGCCGCCAGTTCGGGCCCCACCTGGCCTGGCACCTGCGCAGCCTGCTGCGCCTGTGGACGCAGCCGCCGCTGCACCGCTACCTGGCGGCGCAGTCCAAGGCCCGGCAATAGCGCTCGATGCTGTTGCTGCTCGTCCTCTGCGGCGCAACTGCATTTCTCGTCGCCGCCCTGTTGGTGCGGTACGGCCGGGAACACACCCGGCGGTATGGGACGGCGCTGCCGCAGCGCTTCCACAGCGGTGACGTGCCGCGCCTGGGCGGCGTGGCCATGCTTGCCGCCTGCACCGTCGGCTGGGCCTGGATCGCGCTGTCCGGCCACCTGCAGCTGGCCAACCAGCTGCGCATGGACTGGGTGATGGGGGCGGCGCTTTGGCTGGTCACGGCCATCCCGGTGCTGGGCGGCGTCGCCGAAGACCTGACGCAGCGCCTGACGGCGCGCTACCGGCTGCTGCTGACCCTGGGCGGCGGGGTGGTGGCGGTCGCGGTGCTGCAGCTGTCGGTGGGGCGGCTGGGCGTCCCGGTGCTGGACGGCTGGTGGGCGCATCTTCCCTGGCTGGGCTGGGCGCTGGCGGTGCTGGCGGTGAGCGGCCTGCCGCATGCGTTCAACCTGATCGACGGCTACAACGGCCTGGCCGGCCTGGTCGCGCTGATTTGCTGCTTCGCCATCGCCTACGTGGCGCTGCAGATGGGCGACCGGCAGCTGGCCGGCATCGTGCTGTCGCTGGCCGGCGCCACCGCCGGCTTCCTGGTGTGGAACTACCCGCGCGGATTGCTGTTCGCCGGCGACGGCGGCGCCTACCTGTGGGGCGTGGTGATCGCCGTGGCCTGCGTGCTGCTGGTGCAGCGCTATCCGCTGGTGTCGCCCTGGTTCCCGGTGCTGCTGCTGATCTACCCGGTGTGGGAGACGCTGTTCTCCATCTACCGCAAGATGGCGCGCGGCCAGTCGCCGGGCGTGGCCGACGCGCTGCATTTCCACCAGCTGATCTACCGGCGCATCGTGCGCGAGGTGTTCCACGACGACGAGGCGCGGCGCATGCTGATGCGCAACAACCGCACCGCGCCCTACCTGTGGGGCTTCACCGTGCTGACGGTGGTGCCGGCGGCGGTGTTCTGGAACAACACCGCGGTGCTGATGGCGTTCACGGTGCTGTTCGTGGTGAGCTACGTGTGGGCCTACGTCGGCATCGTGCGCTTCCGCGTGCCGAGCTGGCTGCGCCGCTGAGCGGTTCGCCGGGCCAGGCCGGCGCTTTGCGGCACAATTTGCCGATCCTCCGCTTCCCGCCCGCCATGACCGACGTTTCCCAGATTGCGCCGCGCGACAAAGCCGAAATCCTCGCCCAGGCGCTGCCCTACATCCGCCAGTTCCATGGCAAGACCATGGTGATCAAGTACGGCGGCAACGCCATGACCGACCCGGAGCTGCAGGCCGACTTCGCCGAGGACGTGGTGCTGCTCAAGCTGGTCGGCATCAACCCGGTGGTGGTGCACGGCGGCGGCCCGCAGATCGAGCAGGCGCTGAACCGCCTGGGCAAGAAGGGCGAGTTCATCCAGGGCATGCGCGTGACCGACGCCGAGACCATGGAAGTGGTCGAGTGGGTGCTGGCCGGCGAGGTGCAGCAGGACATCGTCGGGCTGATCCACCAGGCCGGCGGCAAGGCGGTCGGCCTGACCGGGCGCGACGGCGGCCTGATCCGCGCGCGCAAGCTGAAGCTGGTCGACCAGAAGGACCCGAACAAGGAGCACGACGTCGGCCAAGTGGGCGACATCGTTCAGATCGATCCGTCGGTGGTGCGCGCGCTGCAGGACGACCAGTTCATCCCGGTCATCAGCCCGATCGGCTTCGGCGAGAACAACGAGAGCTACAACATCAATGCCGACGTGGTGGCGAGCAAGCTGGCGACCATCCTGCAGGCCGAGAAACTGGTGCTCTTGACCAACACGCCCGGCGTGCTGGACAAGACCGGCAAGCTGCTGACCGACCTGACGGCGCGCGAGATCGACGAGCTGTTCGCCGACGGCACCATCTCCGGCGGCATGCTGCCCAAGATCGCCGGCGCGCTGGACGCGGCCAAGAGCGGCGTGAATTCCGTGCACATCATCGACGGCCGCGTGCCGCACGTGATGCTGCTGGAAATCCTGACCGACCAGGCCTACGGCACCATGATCCGTTCGCACTGAACAAGCATGCGCCTGCTCCTGGTCGAAGACGACGTGATGGTGGCCAGCGGCATCAAGCTGGGGCTGGCCAACGCCGGCTACGCGGTCGACTGGGTGGGCAGCGGCGAGCGCGCCGAGGAGGTGCTGCGCACCGAGGTGTTCGACGCCGCCATCATCGACATCGGCCTGCCGACCATGGACGGGCTGGAGCTCACGCGGCGGCTGCGCCGCCCCGACATGCCCTGCCATGCCATGCCGGTGCTGATCCTCACCGCGCGCGACGCGCTGCACGACCGGGTGCAGGGGCTCGACCTTGGCGCCGACGACTACATGGTCAAGCCCTACGAGCTGCCCGAGCTGCTGGCGCGGCTGCGCGCGCTGCTGCGGCGCTCGCAGGCGGCCACCTCGGCGGTGCTGAGCTTCGGGCCGATCGAGCTGGACACCGCCAACCGGCGCGCCCGCGCCGCGCGCGACGGCGAGGCCGTGCCGATCGAGCTCGGCCCGCGCGAATGGACGGTGATGGAATACCTGCTGATCAACGCGCCCAAGCCGGCCAGCAAGGACAAGCTGCTGCAGGCGCTGACCGGCTGGGACAAGGAGATCACGCCCAACGCGGTGGAGGTCTACATCTCGCGCCTGCGCGGCAAGATCGAGCCGCACGGCGTGGCGCTGCGCTCCATCCGCGGCTTCGGCTACCGGCTGGAGCTGCGGCCGGCGGATGAGGGCTGAGCCGCGCCCGGCCGGCACGGCGGTGAGGCCGGTGCCGCCGGCGCTGCAGCAGCGGGTGTCCGGCATCACCTCGGGGCTGCGGCGGCGCCTGTTCGTCATGCTGATCTCGCCGCTGGTGCTGCTGGCGCTGGTGAACGCCTGGATGGACTACCGCTCGGCCGACAACGTGGCCGCCCAGCAGGACCAGCGGCTGCTGGCGCTGGTGCCGCTGGTGGCCGATTCGGTGATCGGCGAGAACCCGCGCGAGACCGACCGGCCGCTGCTGATGCTGGCGCCCTCGGTGGCGGAATTCCTGGAGGACCGCGACAAGTCGGCCTACGCCATCGTCGACGCCGACGGCAAGGTGGTGCACGGCGCCGACTGGCTGGCCGGCCCGCCGCTCACCGGGCCCGAGCCGGAGCTGCACAGCGAGGAGCACGGCGGCGTCACCTGGCGCATCGCGCGGCAGCGCCAGCAGACGGTGGTCGGCGACGTGGTGATCGCCGTGGCCGACGGCTCCGATCCGCGCCAGCAATGGGCGCGCTCCATCGTGCTGAAGGTGCTGCTGCCCAACCTGGTGCTGATCGCCGCCGCCGCCTTCGCGGTGCGCTGGGGCGTGCAGCGCGCGCTGCGGCCGCTCCTGGAACTGAAGGAAGCGGTGGAGCGCCGCTCGCCGCGCGACCTGAGCGCCATCGAGGCCGGCGCCTCGCCGGAGGAAGTGCGCCCACTGGTCGATTCGCTGAACCGCCTGTTCGGACTGGTGAACGCGCAGGCCGAGGGCCAGCGCCGCTTCGTGGCCGATGCCGCGCACCAGCTGCGCACGCCGCTGGCCGGCCTGCAGGCGCAGGTCGAGGCCTGGGCCCAGGCGGCCAGCCTGTCGGCCAACCAGACGCAGCTGACCCTGCCGTCCGAGCAGATCTACAAGCTGCGCAGCGCGACGCGCCGCACCTCGCAGCTGGCCAGCCAGCTGCTGGCGCTGTCGCGCGCCGATGCCCGCGGCCTGCAGAGCCAGCCGGTGCAGCGGGTCGACCTGAAATCGCTGTGCGAGGCCACCCTGGAAAGCTACCTGGACGCCGCCACCGCCAAGCGCATCGACCTCGGCCTGGACGCGCAGCCGTCGCGGGCCATGGGCCACGAATGGCTGCTGCGCGAACTGCTGGCCAACCTGGCCGACAACGCCGTCAAGTACACGCCCGATGGCGGCACCGTCACCCTGCGCTGCGGCCAGCGCCAGGGCCGCGCCTTCCTGGAGGTGGAGGACGACGGCCCCGGCGTGCCCACCGCCGAGCGCCCGCGCGTGCTGGAGCGCTTCTACCGCGTGCCCGGCACGGTGGGCGAGGGCAACGGCCTGGGCCTCGCCATTGCCGAGCAGATCGCGCAGGTGCACCACAGCCAGCTGCAGCTGCAGCCGGGCGTCGGCGGGCGTGGCCTGAAGGTCACGCTGGAATTCCTCGGATAGATGTGCTTGGGGTAAGTGCGCACTTGGCCTGCGGGCGAGGTGGACTGTGGTTTTCGTGCAAGCCATTGGTGGAAACCCCGGCTCAGCAGTATGCGAGAATCAATTCAATACATCTTCCGCACATGAACGACGCCGACCTCAGCACCCCCGACTCGCCCGACGCGCCGGGAGCCGAGCCGGCACCGCCGGCGGCGCGCAAGCGCCCCAAGCCCGGCGAGCGGCGGGTGCAGATCCTGCAGGCGCTGGCCACCATGCTGGAGCAGCCGGGCGCCGAGCGCATCACCACGGCGGCGCTGGCGGCGCGGCTGGAGGTGAGCGAAGCGGCGCTGTACCGCCACTTCGCCAGCAAGGCCCAGATGTTCGAGGGCCTGATCGAATTCATCGAGCAGACCGTGTTCACCCTGGTCAACCAGATCACCGAGCGCGACGCCGAAGGCGGCGCGCAGGCCGGGCGCATCGTCGCCATGCTGGTCCAGTTCGCCGAGAAGAACCCGGGCATGACCCGGGTGATGGTCGGCGATGCCCTGGTCTACGAGAACGAGCGGCTGCAGCAGCGCATGAACCAGTTCTTCGACAAGATCGAGGCGTCGCTGCGCCAGTGCCTGCGCAGCCCGGGCGAGGCCGAGGCGGCCAGCCCGGCGCCCACGGTCGAGGCCCAGGTGCGCGCTTCCATGCTGACCGCCTTCGTGGTCGGCCGCCTGCAGCGCTTCGCCCGCTCGGGCTTCAAGCGCCAGCCCTCGGAGCACCTGGAGGCCAGCCTCTCGCGCATGCTGTAGCCTGCGCGGCATGTTGAGGATCACGCTTGCCGGGCGCGATGTCGTCCTGCTGCCCAGCGGCGCCGCCTGGCTGACCGCCGACGCCACGCTGCTGGTCGCCGACGCCCACTTCGGCAAGGCGGTGAGCTTCCGCAAGCTGGGCGTGCCGGTGCCGCAGGGCACCACCAGCGAAACCCTGGACAAGCTCACGGCCGACCTTTCGGCCACCGGCGCGAGGCATGTCGTGTTCCTGGGCGACTTCCTGCATTCGGCGCGCTCGCATGCCGCCGCCACGCTGGCGGCGCTGGCGCGCTGGCGTGACAGGCATGCACAGCTGCGGCTGACCCTGGTGCGCGGCAACCACGACGACCGCGCGGGCGATCCGCCGGCCAGCCTGGGCTTCGAGGTCGTCGACGAACCGCTGGCGCATGGCGGCTTCGCGCTGTGCCACCACCCGCGGCCGGTGGCGGGCAGCTACGTGCTGGCCGGGCATTGGCATCCCTGCATCAGCGTGGCCGGCCGCGCCTTCGAGCGGCTGCGCCTGCCGTGCTTCTGGCTGGGCGACGACAGCGGCACGCTGCCCGGGCAGGCGGTGGGCGTGCTGCCGGCCTACGGCAGCTTCACCGGCATGCACCGGATCGAGCCGCGTGCGGGCGACCGCATCTTTCCCGTGGCGGGCGACGTTGTGCGGGCGATCCCGGCATTGCCGCTGCCCTGAGCGGCGCGCCTCGGCCGTGGCCCGGTAGGGCATGGCCTACAGCAAGCTTCAACAGCGCCCTTCGGCGCCGCCGCGCGGTGCCGTCTCGAATGAGTGCATGGCTTCGAATGAACGCAAGCCTCATCGTTAAAAGGAGTTTTCGAATGAATGCAATCAAGGCAGGTTTGACCGCGGCCGCGCTGGCCGCCGCAGCCATGGTGTCGGTTCCCGCGATGGCGCAAGGCAGCGGCACGGGTGCTGCCGGTGCTTCCGCCGGCGCGTCCGGCACGTCGGTGGGCGCGGCCGGCGCCACCTCGGGTGCGGCTGCCGCCGGCACCGGCGGCAGCGCCGAGACGGTGTCCAACAGCGCCGCCCCCGCGGGCGTGACCAACAGCACCGGCATGGGCGTGAGTTCGGGCACTGGCGTGCTGGTGGGCAACAGCAGCACGCCGGCACAGCCGGCCGTGGTGACCACGGAACTGGGTGCCGGCCCGGTGGTGACGGCGCGCTGGGTGAACGTTCCCGCGAACGTCGAACAGCGCCGGGACTTCCAGCGCTGGATGCGGCTGCGCTAAGCGCCCAACCGCCTGCTTCGTGCAAGCCGTGTCCGGGCTTCAGCCCGACTCGGGCTTGCGCGCGGCGTCGGTCTTCGGCGTGAACACCTCGATGAGCTTGTTCAGCAGGTTGAACAGCACATCGACGCTGTAGCCGACCAGCAGGGCCAGCACCATGGGCTGGACCGCGTCGTCCAGCACCTTGCCGGAGACCGCGGTCGAGAATTTGGCCACCACGAACCCGGCCACGGCACCCAGGTAATAGCGCGACCGGTGCAGAGTGGCGTGGTCGCGCGAGTACGACATCGATGCGAGGTCCTGGGCCAGGGTGCGAAGCACGTAGAGCGCCGCGCCGATCACGCCCCACAGTACCGGCAGCAGCGATTCGCGCAGGACCACCAGCAGCCACTCCGTCATCACCAAGACGGCCTGTATGTGCCCCTGCGAATCGGGTTCCCCCGGGAAGGTGCGCCAGAACACCCAGTCGTCCATGATCTTGAGCTGGCGGGACGTCCTTATCTGCAGCAACTCGTTCGCCACCTTCAGTGCATTGGCGGCCTCCGGAGAGGGCGCGGAAGCACCTTCCAGCAGGAGCATGCGCCTGTTCTTCTCGTAGATTTCCTGATTGGCCGTGTAGCTCTGGAGCGTCTTGCTGGCCGTGTCCGAATACGCCATCAGCGCCACGACGATGACCAGCCAGACCAGGGCGATCAGGTTGGCCCTGCCGACGGCGATTTCCCCGACGGGAAGTGCTTCGGGCACCGACCGCGTGATCCAGGCGCGGAAACGCCGCCACCAGGGAACCTCTTCCTTGGTCGCGAACCGGATACTGGCGATGGATGCCGGCGCAGTCTCCTTGGCGAGTTTCGCCTGGGCTTGCCAGAACTTTTTCTGCTGGACGAAGGTTGCCGAATCGTTCTCGTCCGCGCCGATCAAGGCCTTGGCGTCGACGATGTCCGAGACCAGTTCGTCGCCCAGGGGAATGCCTTTCACGCTCGCGTACCGCAGCAGCCGCTGGGATTCTTCGACGGCTTGCGCCAATTCGCTTTGCGCCATGGTGCTTCCTAGTCCCCCAGCTTGATCGACCAGGAGCACGGCTTGCCGTCGCACAGCACGGCGGAGCCATCGGCGTATTGGACCGTGACCGTCCAGGTGCCTCCCCAAACCGTCTTCTTGTGCGTCCAGGTGCGCCAGGTGAAGTTCTTGCCTTCCTTCACCAGGGCACTCAGCCCACCTTGGTCGGAAATGTTTCCGGCCGGCAAGGTCTTGCCGCCTTCCTGCTCGGGTTCCTGGTCCTCGATGTGGGCTCCGAACACGTTCGAGGCGCGCCAATGGTGCCTGATCGGCAGCTTGCCCTCCTTGTGCAGTGCTTTCAGCGACTCCTGGCCGCCGGCCAGCCTGGTCCAGAAATAGAGCGGCCGCGACGGGGAATTCGGCTCGATCCTTTTCCCGAATTGCCGGTCCGCGACGCTGGACGTCCAGACGGCCTCGACAACGGTCAGGTCGCCGGCATCGGCGCAGTTCGCGAACGAGGCCGTCGCGAGAAAAAGCAGCGTGGCGAAGCGCATGGAGTCCCTCTTCCTGGAAGAGGGACCTTACATTCGGGAACGGATCGGCGCATCCCCCATGTGGGGGATATCTGCCGCAGTCGGCGCTCAGTCGACCGCGATGCCCACTTTCCTGCCCGCCTCGACGATCTCGCCCCAAGTCTGGTCGTCGATGCGGATGCCCTCGCGTTCGCGCTCGGCGCGGGCGCGGCGCTCGGGTTCGCCGGCCAGCTGCACGCCGTCGGCGTCCGGCGCCGGCGGGCTTTGCTTCAGCCAGTCGACGAAGGCGAGGGCTTCGGCCTCGAAGCTGGCCTGCGTGCCCAGGCGCTCGGGATCGACCACGATGGTGAACATGCCGTTGATGACGGCGCGCGCGCTGTCGGCCGGCCGGTGCCAGGTGCCGCCGCCGGTCAGCGCACCGCCCAGCAGTTCGCAGGCGACGGCCATGCCGTAGCCCTTGTGCTCGCCGAACGGCATCAGCGCGCCGAACAGGCCGCCCGGCTGCGGCACCACCACCACGCCGGGGTCGGTCGTCGGCAGCCCCTTCTCGTCGATGAGGGTGCCGGGCTCGACCTGCCGGCCTTCGTTGTGCGCCACACGCATCTTGCCCTGCGCCACCCGGCTGGTGGCGAAGTCCAGCACGAAGGGCGCGCGGCCCTTCAGCGGAATGCCGGCGCAGAACGGGTTGGTGCCGAAACGGCCGTCGCCGCCGCCCCAGGGTGCGACCACCGGGCGCGACAGCACATTGGTGAAGTGGATGGACACCAGTCCCTCGGCCACCGCCATTTCGGCGAAATGCCCGATGCGGCCCAGGTGGTGCGCATTGGCCAGCGCCATCACGCAGCTGCCGGCGGTCTGGGCGCGTTCGATGGCCAGCGCCATCGCCTGCTCGCCCACCACCTGGCCGTAGCCGCGGCAGCCGTCCAGCGCCAGCAACGCGCCTGCGTCCAGCGTGACGCGCACGGCGCTGTTGGGCGCGAGGCCGCCTTCCAGCACGGCATCGACATAGCGCGGCACCATGCCGACGCCATGCGAGTCATGGCCGCTCAGGTTGGCCAATACGAGGTTGGCGGCGACCTTGGCCGCCTCGTCGAGGGAACTGCCGGCGGCCTGCAGCACGCCGGCGACGGTGGCGCGCAGCGGCGCCGCCTGGAGTGTTCTTGCCATGTGTTCTTCTTTCCGGCCTACATCACCGCGCCGACCTGCCAGGGCACGAACTCGTTCTGCCCGTAGCCGTGCTTCTCGCTCTTGGTCGGCTCGCCCGACGCGGTGGCCAGCACCAGCCGGAAGATACGCTCGCCCATCTCCTGGATCGAGGCCTGGCCGTCGATGATCTCGCCGCAGTTGATGTCCATGTCCTCTTCCTGCCGCAGCCACAGCGCGCTGTTGGTGGCGAGCTTGAGCGAGGGCGAGGGCGCGCAGCCGTAGGCCGAGCCGCGGCCGGTGGTGAAGCAGATCATGTTGGCGCCGCCGGCCACCTGGCCGGTGGCGCTGACCGGGTCGTAGCCGGGGGTGTCCATGTAGACGAAGCCGTGCTCGGTGACCGGCTCGGCGTACTCGTACACCGCCTTCAGGTTGGTGGTGCCGCCCTTGGCCACCGCGCCCAGCGATTTCTCCAGGATGGTGGTGAGCCCGCCGGCCTTGTTGCCGGGCGAGGGGTTGTTGTTCATCTCGCCGTCGTTGGCCCGGGTGTACTGCTCCCACCAGCGGATGCGCGCCACCAGCTTGTCGCCGATGTCGCGCCGCACGGCGCGGCGCGTCAGCAGGTGCTCGGCGCCGTAGATCTCCGGCGTTTCCGACAGGATTGCCGTGCCGCCGTGCGCCACCAGCAGGTCCACCGCCGTGCCGAGCGCGGGGTTGGCGCTGATGCCCGAGTAGCCGTCCGAGCCGCCGCACTGCAGGCCGATGGTGATGTGTTCCGCGCTGCAGGGCTCGCGCCGCACGCGGTCGGCGGCGGGCAGCATGTTCTTCACCAGCGAAATGCCGCGCTCCACAGTCTTGCGCGTGCCGCCGGCGTCCTGGATGTTGAACACCTGCAGCGTCTCGCCCTCGCGCAGGCTGCTGTGCGCCAGCCAGGCGTTGATCTGGTTGGCCTCGCAGCCCAGGCCGACCACCACCACCGCCGCGAAGTTGGCGTGCGTGGCGTAGCCGGCCAGCGTGCGCTCCAGGATCTGCATGCCCAGGCCCTGGGTGTCCATGCCGCAGCCGGTGCCGTGCGTGAGCGCGACCACGCCGTCGACGTGGGGGTAGTCCGCCAGCGCGCCCGGGTTGGTCTGGCGCGAGAAGTGGTCGGCGATCGCGCGCGCTGCCGTCGCCGAGCAGTTCACGCTGGACAGGATGCCGATGTAGTTGCGCGTGGCCACGCGGCCGTCGGCACGCCGGATGCCCATGAACGTGGCTTCGCGCCGCGCCGGTTCCGGCTTCACGTCGGCGCCGAACGCGTAGTCGCGCGCGAAGCCGCCGCCGTCCGGCCCGACGTCGAGGTTCTGCGTGTGCACGTGCTCGCCGGCGGCGATCGGCCGGCTCGCGAAGCCGATGATCTGGTTGTAGCGGCGCACCGGCTCGCCCTGGGCGATGGCGCGCGTGGCGACCTTGTGCCCCGGCGGGATCAGTCCCTTGACCTGGACACCTTCGATGCTCGCGCCGCCCACCAGCTGGGCCCGCGCGATCACCACGTCGTCTTGCGGATGGAGTCGGATGAAAGGCGTCATGGTCAGGAGAACATCTTCGGCAGCCACAGCACCAGTTTCGGGAAGTAGGTGATGACGACCAGCGATCCCAGCAGGGGAACCAGCCAGGGCAGGATCGCCATGGTCGTGCGCTCGACCGACAGCCTGGCGACCCGTGCCAGCACGAACAGCACCATCCCCATCGGCGGATGCAAGAGGCCGATCATCAGGTTCAGCACCATCACCAGCCCGAAATGGACCAGGTCGATGCCCAGCTGCTGGCAGATCGGCACCAGGATCGGCACCAGGATGGTGATGGCCGCGGTCGGCTCCAGGAAGCAGCCGACGAACAGCATCAGCAGGTTGGCCAGCAGCAGGAACACCCAGGGTTCCTTGGTGAAGGCCAGCACCCACGACGAGATCGCCGCGGTGACGCCGGTGGCGGTGAGCATCCAGCCGAAGATGCTGGCGGCCGCCACGATGAACAGCACCGTGGCCGTGGTCTCCACCGTGTCCAGGCAGACCTTCACGAACATCTTCCAGCTGAGCGTGCGGTACCAGGCGAAGCCCAGCACCATGGCCCACACGCAGGCCGCGATGGCGCCCTCGGTGGGCGTGAACAGGCCGGTGGTCATGCCGCCGATCAGCAGCACCGGCGTCATGATGGGCAGCACCGCCTGGAAGCTGAACACCTTGTCCAGGCCGAACAGCACCACCAGGCCGGCCACCACGGTGGCCTGCGGCGGCAGGCCCAGCTTGGTGATCAGCACCCACAGCGCCAGCGGCCAGCCGATCACCACCGCGGTCTCGGCCAGCGCCTTGGCCACGCGGCCCCAGTCGAACTTGACGTCGGCGCCCCAGCCGTTCTTGTGGGCGAAGTACGCCACCGTCAGCATCATCAGCACCGCCATCAGCGCGCCGGGCAGGATGCCGGCCAGGAACAGCGCGCCGACGCTGACGTTGGCCATCATCCCGTAGATCACGAAGGGCAGCGAGGGCGGGATGATCGGGCCGAGCGTGGCCGAGGCGGCCGTCACGCCGACCGCGAACTCGGTGGCGTAGCCGTGGTCCTTCATCGCCTTGATCTCGATGGTGCCCAGGCCGGCCGCGTCGGCGATCGCCGTGCCGCTCATGCCGGCGAAGATCACCGAGCCCAGCACGTTGACGTGGCCGAGGCCGCCCTTCAGCCAGCCGACCAGCGCCAGCGCGAAGTTGTAGATGCGGTTGGTGATGCCGGCGTTGTTCATCAGGTTGCCGGCCAGGAT
>JAZKIV010000092.1:0-23010 GCA_040384685.1 Pseudomonadota bacterium
GGCACGCCGGTGCTGGTGGTGTCGGCCATGCCGGCGGCCATCTACCGCAGCATCATGAAGGCGCTGGACGCCTGGGACTACCTGCAGAAAACCACCTTCGAGGAAGCCGATTTCGTCGACACCTTCCTGGAGCTGCTGCGGGTGGCGCGCGAGCGCAGCGCGCGCCAGGCGAAGCCCGCGCCAGCGCCGGGCGAGCTGTCGATCGACCCGCTGCGCCAGCGCACGCCGACCTGGCGCGGCGCGCGCATCAACCTGCCGCTGACCGCGCAGCGCATCCTGGCCACGCTCTACCAGCGGCGCGGCGAAGTGGTGAGCTACGAAGAGCTGTTCGAGGTGGTCAAGAGCGGGCGCAACCGCGACAACGTGCGCAAGCACGTGGCCACCATCCGCGACGCGCTGCGCGAGGTCGACCCGTCGTTCGAGGCGATCGAGAACGTGCCGATGCGCGGCTTCCGCTGGATGGACGCGCCGCCCGCCGCGCCGGCAGGCCGATGAAACTCGCCGGGCTGGGCCTGCCGTCGCTGGACATGCCGCGGCTCGGCTGGGCGTCGTTTCGCCGCCGGCTGCTGTTTCGCGGCGTGTTCCTGCTGCTGGCGCTGGCCACGCTGGCGCTGGCCGTGGTGCTGCTGCAGGACGAGAAGGAGCGCAGCTACCGCGCCTACCAGCAGAACTTCCGCCGCGCGCAGGCCGACTGGATGGCGCGCCTGCGCCAGCCCGCCGCGCTGCTGGTGCTGCTGAACCCGCAGCGCGTCGCCGGCGCACCCGAGCCCACACCGGTGCGGCCGCTGGTGCTGCCCTACCCGGCGCTGGACTTCGACGACCCGAACAAGGTGCAGCAAGCGGTGGAGCAGTCCGGCTGCGCCCTGCACTACCCCGACGGCAGCACCTTGTGCGCGGGCGTCGGCACGCAGGCCGCCACCGGCGGCTTCCTCTACCTGGCCGGCAGCTTCCGCGCCGGCGACCTGGCGGTGCGCGACGGCGGCGAGCTCGACATCGAAGCCGTGCACCGCGCCGCCATCCGGCTGGAGCTGCGCGGCGAGCTGCTCAGCTGGGTAGCGCCGTTCGAGCGCGTGTCGCTGCGCGGCGAGCCGCTGCTGCGCGCGCGGCTGCTCGGCTTCGAGACCACCGGCGACCCGACGCTGGCCGGCGCGCGGCCGGTGCCGGACCTGCGCGGCTGGCTGTGGCAAAGCGCCGGCTGCGCCGAAGGCGCCGTCGCGCCGGACTGCGCGCGCCGCGTGTTCTACGCCATCCGGCTGCCGGTGCGCGCGTTCCGCGAGGGCGTGGCCGCCGGCGCGCAGCCCGCCTGGCCGCCGGCCGACCTGGACCGCATGCGCCTGCGGCTGCAGGTGCTGGCACCCGGCAGCGGCGGCGCGCCGCTGTTCGACAGCAACGCGGCCGGCGCGCGGCCCGGCACCTCGCCGCAGGAACTGGCACAGCCGCTCGCGCCGGGCGAGATGCTGAGCGTCACGCGGCTGGACGGCACGCAGCCGCCGCTGGTGCTCAAGGGCGACGCGCCGGCCGGCGCGCGCACTTCGCCCCTGGTGCTGCGGCTGATCGACCGGCTGCCGGTGGCGCAGGCGCCGGCGCCGGTGGAAGTGCGCGACACCATGGCCACGCCGGTGGGCACCTACGAGGTGCTGTTCGCCGGCGACGCGCGCGGCATCGACCGCGGCCTGGGCGTCATCGCCACCCGCATGGCCTGGTACGTGGGCGCGATGCTGGCGGCCATCGTGCTGGCCTGGCTGGTGATCGAGATCGGGCTGATCCGGCGCATCGCGGTGCTGACGCGGCGCGCGGCCGCGGTGTCGCACAACATGCAGCGGGACGCGCAGGGCGGCGGCAGCATCGGCCGGCTCGACGTGTCCGACCTGCGCGGCTCCGACGAGCTGGGCATCCTGGCCGGCGGCCTGGCCGACCTGCTGCAGCGCGTGAAGGACGACGTCGGCCGCGAGCAGCTGCGCGCGCAGCAGGAGCGCGACATGCTGCAGGCGGTGGGCCACGAGATCCTGTCGCCGCTGCAGTCGCTGATGGTGCTGCACCCCGACCCGGACGACCCGGCGCGCCGCTACGTGCAGCGCATGCAGCAGGCGGTGCGCGTGCTCTACGGCCAGGCTTCGCCCGGCGAGGCGCTGCAGGCCGCCGAGCTGGCGCTGGCGCCGCTGGACCTGGACGCCTTCCTGCGGGAGGTGGCGGCCAACGCGCACCACGCCGGCATCGCGCAGGTGGGCTATGCGCCGCACGGCGCGCCGGTGACGGTGCGCGCCGACCCGTTCTCGCTGGAGGACGTGGTGACCCACATCCTGTGCAATGCCGACCGGCACCGCGCGCCGGGCACGGAGATCCGCCTGGGCCTGCGGCTGGACGACGGCCAGGCGGTGGTGCGCATCCACAACGAGGGAGAGCCGATCGCCGCGCCGCTGCTGGAGCGCGTCTTCGAATACGGCGTGCGCGACGGCGACGCCGCCGACAACAGCGGCCGGCGCGGTCAGGGGCTGTTCGTCGCGCGCACCTACATGGCCAAGATGGGCGGCACCGTCAGCGCGCGCAACGAGGACGGCGGCGTGAGCTTCCTGCTGGGCTTTCCGCGCGCCGGCTGAGCCCGCACCGCCCCCGACGGCCGCCTCAGCGCGCCAGCGTCGACGCGCCGAACAGGCTCTGGATGAACTCCACCGCCAGTTCCGCCGTGCGGTTGCGCACGTCCAGCGCCGGGTTGATCTCCACCACGTCCAGCGAAGCCAGCCGGCCGCTGTCGGCGATCATCTCCATGCACAGCTGCATCTCGCGGTAGGTCGGCCCGCCGCGCACGCCGGTGCCCACGCCGGGCGCGTCGGCCGGGTCCAGGCAATCGAGGTCGAAGCTCACGTGCAGGTGCGTGTTCTCGCCCACGTCCTGCAGCACCTCGGTCATGGTGTGGCGCATGCCATGCTCGTCGATGTGGCGCATGTCGTAGACCGACAGCCCGTGCAGGCGGATCGCCTGCTTCTCGTCGGCGTCCACGCTGCGGATGCCGATGAAGTCGAGCTCCGCCGCATGGATGGCGGCGCGCTCGCCCGACCAGCCGGTGAGCTCGGCCGGCCCGTGGCCCAGCAGGCACGACACCGGCATGCCGTGCATGTTGCCGCTGGGGCTGATGGCTTCGGTGTTGACGTCGGTGTGCGCGTCCAGCCAGACCACGCGCAGCTGCCTGCCCTGCTTCCTGCAGTGCCGCGCGACGGCGCTGATCGAGCCGATGGCGACGCAGTGGTCGCCGCCCATCAGCAGCGGCACGTGGCCTTCGGCCAGCGCGCCGGACACGGCATCGAACACCGCGCGGTTCCACGCCACCACCTCGGGCAGGTGGCGCGCGCCCTGGCCCGGCGGGCTCCAGGGATTGGGCGGGCCGGCCAGGTTGCCGCGGTCCTGCACCCGCAGGCCGTGCGCGCGCAGCGCACCTTCGAGCCCGGCGACGCGCAGCGCATCCGGGCCCATGCCCGCGCCGCGCACGCTGGCGCCGACGTCGGTGGGTGCGCCGATGAGGCTGACGATGGCTGGCACTGGCTCTCTCCTTTGGTGCGGCACCTCACCGCATTGCGCGCAATTGTGAACCTGGGCCAAGCACAGCGGGGCAGGGTTGCTACAGGTTGCTTCCAAGACCCCCGTGCGCCTGCGGGCTTCCCCACAATGAAAACAAGCAACCAGGAGAAGTATCCATGCTGGCCATGAACTACCGCGGCCCCTATCGCGTGCGGGCCGCGCAAAAAGCGGAACCGGAGATCGAACACCCCAACGACGCCATCGTGCGCGTCACGCGCTCGTGCATCTGCGGCTCCGACCTGCACCTCTACCACGGGCTGGTGCCCGACACGCGGGTCGGCTCGACCTTCGGCCACGAGTTCACCGGCATCGTGGAAGAGGTCGGTCCCTCGGTGCAGAACCTGAAGAAGGGCGACCACGTGCTGGTGCCGTTCAACATCTTTTGTGGCAGCTGCTTCTTCTGCAAGAAGGAGCTGTTCTCCAACTGCCACAACGTCAACCCCGAGGCCACTGCCGTCGGCGGCATCTTCGGCTACTCGCACACCACCGGCGGCTACGACGGCGGCCAAGCCGAGTACGTGCGGGTGCCGATGGCCGACGTCGGGCCGACCGTGATCCCGTCCACCCTGGACCTGGACGACGCGGTGCTGCTGACCGACGTGTTCCCGACCGGCTACCAGGCCGCCGAGATGGGCGGCATCGAACAGGGCGACACGGTGGTGGTGTTCGGCGCCGGCCCGGTCGGCCTGATGGCGGCGAAGTCGGCCTGGCTGATGGGCGCGGGCCGCGTGATCGTGGTCGACCACGTCGAGTACCGCCTGGAGTTCGCGCAGCGCTGGTGCCCGGCGGAGGTGATCGACTTCCGCACGGTGGACGACATGGCCATCAAGATCAAGAGCATGACCGACTGGCTGGGCGCCGACGTCTGCATCGACGCGGTGGGCGCCGAAGCCGCGGGCAGCGCGCTGCAGCGCCTCACCGGCATCAAGCTCAAGACCCAGGCCGGTGCTGCCACCGCGCTGCACTGGGCGATCAACTCGGTGCGCAAGGGCGGCACGGTGTCCATCGTCGGCGTGTACGGGCCGACCTTCAACATGGTGCCGATCGGCAACGTGGTGAACAAGGGGCTGACCATCCGCGCCAACCAGGCGGTGGTGAAGCGCCACCTGCCGCGCCTGATCGAACACATCCAGGCCGGCCGCGTGAAGCCCAGCGAGATCATCACGCACCGCGTGCCGCTGGAAGAGGTGGCCGACGCGTACCACATCTTCTCGAGCAAGCTGGACAACTGCATCAAGACGGTCCTGCTGTCGCCATCCGCATTGCAATAAGGAGCCCCAAATGGACGACACCGTCTACATCGAGAAGACCGACCCCGAAGCGCACCGGCGCGAGCCGCCCGAGGGCGTGCAAGGCTGGGGCGCCGACCTGGACCCGGCCAACCGGCCCGCCGTGCCGAAGGAGCGCACGCCGCCGCGCCTGGATAACGTGCACTGGGAGTCTCCTTCGGTGCAGCCGCGCACTGTGGAGATCCTGCATTCGACCGAGCGGCCCGGCCTCACGCCGGTGTTCGGCACCACCATGCCGCCCTCGGGCGTGTCGGGCATGGTACGGCGCGCCGCCTTCCGCTACAGCGAGAACGACATCCGCCACTGGCTGATGTTGCTGGCCGCCGACCGCGTCAACGTGGTGGAAGGCCTGCTGGAGGACCTGGCGCACGGCCACGTGCCGAACATCCTTGCCGAGATGGGCGCCGCGGCCGAATGGAAATACAACCGCAAGGGCTTCGTGCGCAAGGCGCTCATCGCCGGCGCGGTGGCCGGCACGGCCATCTACCTGCTGCGGCGGCGCCGCTGACCGCGCGCCCCGCGCCTCAGTGCGGCGAGCGCAGCGCGAACACCGCCTGCCGCTCGCCGACCTGCCGCCCGGCGAAACTGCGGATGGATTCAGCGCGCCACGGCCACAGGGCCTGGCGCTGCGCGTCGTCCAGCCAGCCCAGCTGGTCCAGCGCCGCCACGGCGGCGGCGCACACGGCCTGCTTGCTGCCGTCGATCACCTTCACCGCCACCGCCTGCTTGCGGCTGCGGCTGGCGACCACTTGCACGCCGTCGGCACCGGCCTTGCTGATCCAGTCGCCGTTGCCGGCGCGCATCAGGTCCTTGTCGAGGCGGCCGGTGCCCGACACGAGGTCGGGATGCGCCGTCATCGCGTCGCCCAGCGCCACGAAGCTCTCGCCGAACTCGGCATCGGCGGCGCCGGTCGCGAAGCGCGCATAGCCGCGCGCCAGCGCCGACAGCGGCATCGCATAGGCGGGCGCCGAGCAGCCGTCGGTGCCGGCGCGCAGGTCTTCGGCGCGCAGGCCGGTGACGCGCGCGAGCTTGTCGCGCACCGCCTGCTGCAGCGGATGGCCGGGGTCCAGGTAGGTCTCGAGCGGCAGGCCGTGCAGTTTGCAGTAGGCGAGGAAGCCGGTGTGCTTGCCGCTGCAGTTGTGGTTGCGCTCGTCGAAGCTGCCGGGCGCGGGCGTGTGTTCCAGGCCCAGGTCGGCGAAGAACGGCACGTGGCAGCCGCACTGCAATGCCTTGTAGCCGACACCGGCCTTGCCGAGCATGTCGTCCACCTGCGCCACGTGCATCGGCTCGCCGCTGTGGCTGGCGCACATCAGCGCCAGGTTGGACGGCGTGAAGCCCAATTGCCTGGCGCCGCCGGACTGCACGAAGGGCAGTGCCTGGAACGGCTTGATCGCCGAGCGCGGGAAGGTGACCCAGTGCGGGTCGCCGGCCTGCGCCACGAGCTTGCCCTGGGCGTCGCACACGGCGATGGCGCCGTAGTGCATGCACTCCAGCGTGCCGCCGCGCAGGGTCTCGAGAAGGGGGACGAGCGGGTTCATGCGGCAAGCTTACGCCTTCTCGCCGCCAGCCGGCTTGTCGCGCGATTGACCGCCCGCCCCGCCGCACGCGCGCCACAATGCCCCGCATGAGCGACGTCCGTTCCCCTCTGCAAGCCCAGCTGGTGCAATGGCTGGTCACGCCCGGCGCGGCGGTGCGCGCCGGCGATACCGTGGCAGTGCTGGAAGCCATGAAGATGGAGCACGAGGTGCGCAGCCCGGTCGACGGCCGCGTGCGCGAACTGCTCTACCGCGAAGGCGAGACGGTGGACGAGCATGCCGTGCTGCTGACGCTGGAGCCGGTGGCGGCGCTGGAGTCGGCCGTCGTCGCGGCGCCAGCGTCCGCGGCATCCACCGGCACGGCGCCGCGCGCCGACCTGCAGCGCGTGATCGATCGCCATGCGTTCACGCAGGATGCGGCGCGGCCGGCCGCGGTGGCCAAGCGCCACGCGCTGGGCCTGCGTACCGCGCGCGAGAACATCGCCGACCTGTGCGACGCGGACTCGTTCGTGGAGTACGGCGCGCTCGCCGTCGCCGCGCAGCGCAGCCGCCGCAGCGAGGACGACCTGGTGCGCAACACGCCGGCCGATGGCATGGTCACCGGCATCGGCTCGGTCAACGGCGCGGCCTTCGGGCCCGAGCGTTCGCGCACCGTGGTGATGGCCTACGACGCCACCGTGCTGGCCGGCACGCAGGGCATGCGCAACCACCAGAAGACGGACAGGCTGCTCGGCATCGCGCTGAAGAACCGGCTGCCGGTGGTGCTGTTCGCCGAAGGCGGCGGCGGGCGGCCGGGCGACACCGACATGCCGATCGTGGCCGGCCTGCACGTGTCCACCTTCGCCTCATTCGCGCGGCTGAACGGGCAGGTGCCGGTGGCCGGCATCGTGGCAGGCCGCTGCTTCGCCGGCAACGCGGCGCTGCTGGGGTGCTGCGACGTGATCATTGCGACCAAGGACAGCAACATCGGCATGGGCGGCCCGGCGATGGTGGAAGGCGGCGGCCTGGGCCGCTTCGCGCCGGAAGCGATTGGACCGAGCGCCACGCAGCATGCGAACGGCGTGATCGACGTGCTGTGCGAGGACGAGGCGGAAGCCGTCGCCGTCGCACGGCAGTACCTGTCGTACTTCCAGGGCACGCTCGCCACGTTCGAGGCGCCCGATGCGCTGGCGCTGCGCGACGTGGTGCCGGAGAACCGCGTGCGCAGCTATGACAGCCGAGCCGCGCTGCAAGGTATCGCGGACGTGGGCAGCCTGCTGGAACTGCGCACCGGCTTCGGCAAGGGCATCCACACGGCGCTGGCGCGCATCGAGGGCCGGCCGGTGGGGCTGATGGCGAACAACCCGCTGCACCTGGGCGGCGCGATCGACGCCGATGCCGCCGACAAGGCCGCGCGCTTCATGCAGCTGTGCAACGCGCACGGGCTGCCGATCGTGAGCTGCATCGACACGCCGGGCTTCATGGTCGGCCCGGCCATCGAGGAGCAGGCGCAGGTGCGGCACGTGAGCCGCATGTTCGTCGCCGCCGCGCATTTGCGCGTGCCGTTCTTCAGCGTGGTGCTGCGCAAGGGCTACGGCCTGGGCGCGATGGCGATGGCCGCGGGCGGGTTCCATGCGCCGGACTTCACGGTGGCGTGGCCGAGTGGGGAGTTCGGCGCGATGGGGCTGGAAGGCGCGGTGCGGCTGGGGTATCGGAAGGAGCTGGAGGCGGTGGCGGAAGGGGCGGAGCGGGACGCGCTGTTTCAGCAGCTGTTGGCGCGGCAGTACGCGAATGGCGAGGCGATGCACATGGCGGCGACGCTGGAGATCGATGCGGTGATCGATCCGGGGGAAACGCGGGGATGGGTGGTGCGGGGGTTGCGGTCAGCACCGGTAGTGGAGCGCGCGGAGCCGGCGCGGATGATCGACGCCTGGTAACAGGCCTGGGCACCTGCGGGCCGCGAAGCCAGCCGATACGTCACTCGTAGTGCGTCCACATCCGAAGGACGCGAACCATCCGCTCCTTCTTGAACACTTCGTAGACCAGGCGATGCTGAATGTTGATCCGGCGGGAGCAGGCACCCTCCAGGTCGCCGACAAGCTTCTCGAAGGGAGGTGGATTCTGAAACGGATCGTTCGCCAACAGTTTCAGCAGTTCCTGCACCTTGTCTTTCAGGCCTGCAGCCGTGAGCTTCTTCGCGTCCTTGAGCGCATGCTTCGCATACACAAGCTGCCACTTCACCACTTGACGTCCCTGGCGCTCTTCTCGAGAGGCTCAGCCATGCCCTTCTTGATCGATTCACGCATGCCGGGCACGGACAGGAGATACAGCGTCTCCTGAATTGCATCCCAATCCTCGACGGAGATGAGGACCGCGCTGCTGCGCTTGCCCGCGATCACGACAGGCTGGTGGGATGCGTTCGTCTCGTCGATCAGACGGTACAGGTTGGCGCGCGCTTCGCTCGCGGTGACAGGATTGCCCATGGGTGTTCTCCGATTGCAGGAAGCGTACGCTTATTCGTACGCTCAGTCAAGCGTGCAGCTGCCGGCGAGGGCACCACCCATACCGCCCTCAAACACCGTACGGTTGTTTACGCCCCACTGCGTGTCGATCATGGCGCCTCAATCCGCGTCGATGAACCCGCGCCGCACCGCATCCGCCTGGTCGCCGAAGATCCCCATCGCCGTCCGCATCCGCCGGAACCCGAACCTGCGGTAGAACCCTTCCTTGCCCGGCACCGCATACAGGATGATCTTGCGGTGCCCGCGCGACGCATCGACCAGCCGCTGCACGATCTCCTTTCCGAGGCCGGTGCCCCGGTGGCTGGGCAGCACGGCCACGTCGCAGATGTAGGCGCAGTCCACGCCGTCGGCCAGCGCGCGGCCGGCGCCGACCAATCTGCCGCCGTCGCGCACGAAGCAGCGGAACATGCTGTTGCCGAAGGTGCGGCGCAGGTCGTCGGGCAGCTTGTTGCTCATGGCGACGCGGTACATCGCCGAAAGTTCGTTCCAGTCGACGCCGTCCAGCGCGTCGCTCCATGCGATCGTCGTCATCGGGTCCATGTCCTTTGCCTGGTTGTGTGTCGTCATCGCAGCAGCGCCACCGCGCCCGAGAAGGTGAGGAAGGCCGCCGCCGTGGTCAGCAGGATGATGCGCGCGATGCGTCCGGTATCGGCGCCGAAGCGCTCGGCCAGCACCGACACGTTGCTGGCGCTCGGCAGCGCCGCCACCAGCGTCATCACCACCAGCGTGAAACGGTCCAGCGGCAGGCCCAGCGCGCGCAGCGCGCTGCCCAGGCCGAACACCAGCAGCGGGTGCAGCACCAGCTTGGCCACGGCTACCGGCAGGTAGTCGCGCAGCGGCACCGGCCCGTGCTCGCCGGCCGCCGCCACCGACTGCGAGCGCGCCAGCACCGCGCCGATGGTGAACAGGGCCACCGGCGAAGCCGCGTCGGCCAAGAGGCCCAGGGTCTGCATCACCGGGCGGATCGGCTCGATGCCCAGCACCGACGACAGGCCGCCCAGCACGATGGCCCAGGGCAGCGGGTTCACCGCCGCGCCCTTCAGCGCCTTGCGCGCCGCCTCGGCCGCGCCGTGCTCGTCGGCCGAGTCCAGCCGCGACAGCGCGATGCCCAGCGAGCTGATGAAGATGAGGTCCACCAGCAGGGTGAAGATGGCGGGGCCGGCCGCGTTGGCGCCCAGCAGCGCCACCAGCAGCGGCACGCCCATGAAGCCGGTGTTGGACAGGGCCGCGACCATCGCGCCGAACGCCGCGTCGTTCCAGCGGATGCGCGCGCTCATGCTGAAGCGGGTGACGCCAGCCACCATCAGCACCCCGCAGGGCAGGTACACCAGCAGCGCCGACGGGTTCAGCAGCTGCGCGATCGGCTGGCTGGCGCCGAAGCGGTACAGCATGCACGGCAGCGCGAAATACAGCACGAAGGTGTTGAGGCCGCCGATCGCCTCGAACGGCAGCATGCGCCGGCGCGCGGCGACGTAGCCGGCCAGCACCAGCGCGAAGAACGGGAATGTGACCAGCAGGATGTCAAGCACGGGGCGTATTTTGCCCGTGTGCTACAGCCTTTTTCTAACCCAGCGCGTGCAGTGCGTCTCGCTCCTCTTGGGTGAACCGCGTCTGCAGGGCTGCGCGGACCTTTGGGGTTGACGAGGAGAAGTAGCGCTCCAGCTTAGATCGTTCCGCGTAGATCCGTTGAATCATCTCCCTATCACGCATGTTCTGGAGGTCGAGGTTCTTCAGCGCGTTTTGAATCACCTTACTGGCGCTTCCATGCTGCACCGAAACTGACCACACAACGTCTTGAATGGCTGCGCACTTGTTCGGCACATCCAGATTCAGATCTTCCTGCAAGTGCTCGCACAGCGGCGCATAGTGTGTGGCGTGAACAAAGGCGTGCTGCAAGTCGAAAAATTCCGGTTGGCGCGCTAGATTTTTCCATGCTTGCTTGAACGCATCTTCGCCGCGCCTTGCCGCCTCCGCGCCTCCAACGCTGTCAAGCTGTTGCGCTACGCCCGCGTTGACACGGCGTAGAAATTTCAGGAAGTTGTCCATTGTGGATGTGCGCGTAGCGATCTGATAGGTTCCATAGGAAAAGCCTCCTGTGGAGTCGAATCCGATGGACGCCGGATTCCCCGTGCTTTCGTATTTGGCGGACAACTCACCGAGCATGTGGTTCGACTCAGTGCCTCCCAGTGCGAGCGGGAGAGCGGCAACGCTCATCGCCGCCGCGGCCATCGCGGGTAGAGGCGCAGCGCTGGGGGGCGGCGAAGCTGCATCGTCCCAGACGACCAGCACGGTCCAATGACTATCGTCCTGCTCAATGAGCGTGACCGTGGCTTGTGGTTGCACGCGCAATGCGTTGCTTCTCGCGAACTCGGCTTCGTCTTTCGTCAGGCCGGTGATGGCTTTTTTTCGGATCATGGGCGTCTCCACGGCTAGTTGCATTTGTCAAACAGTGGCTTCAGCACCGGATCGGCGAGTGCCTTGGCGCGCAGCGGTTCGTCTTGCCCCGCTTTGAGGAATTGCGGGATGCGCAGCGGATCCCGGATATCCTGCCCTTCGTCGGCCAGCCATTTTTCCAGGGCGGTGGTCAGGTCGGGAGGAATGCTTTTTGTCTTTGAATTCATGCATTTGCCCACTTTTTCTGTGGTCGTGGTTGCAACTGCCTTGTGGACCTCAACTCCTTTTTCGTTCAATTCCGCCGTGATCTGCAATTCCGTGGGCAACCGCGAGGCTAGCCGTGCATCCGCCACGTTCTGGCTGACACCGGCTTGGTTGGTCATGGCGGAGATCGCGCCTGGGATCGTGCCGGCGTGAAAATACTCGTCAAGGTCGGCCGCGGCCTGCATTAGCGGATACAGCGATGCGGGCGCGAGCATTCCGCTCAGCAGGCGCCGGCGAATCTCGGATCGGCGCCCATCCATCTGCGCCAACATGGCGGGCAAGGTTCGATCGAAATACACGTTCTTGTCCACAGAGGCTTTGCTGCCGATCAGCCCTCCCGAGAGTGCACTGGCCGCTGTCTTGGTACCCACGTCGGACACGGCAGCGCCGATGGCACTCAGTGCAAGCGTCGCCACGTCCACGCCTACCGCGGAACCTACGCGCTGCGAATACAAAGTCTGCTTGAAACCGGCGTAAGACCGGTCGATCAAGGCGGCGCGGATCTCGATAAACTGATTGCGCACCTCGATACGCTCGTTGATCGTTGCCACGTAGTACCGGTTGAGGTAGGTAGCGTAGAGCGAATCCGTAGCAGCAAGGCTGCGCCCGTTGTCCCACTCGGGTGCTCCCTGAAAACTGGCGCATCCGGGCAACAGGGCTGCGCAGATCACAGCAACATAGAGGCCAATGATGCCTGTTGTTCTCTTTTCATGGACTTTCACGGCTTTCCTCTATCACTGGACTTGGATACTGGCTTTTTAGCGCGGCTGCCCGCCCGGCACATCCCCCGAATGGAGGAGATGGCGTGCGGGCAGCTATGATTCGGCGCACCTCTTCGCAGTCCTCCCCTCCCCGATGTCCAACGGCCTCAACCTCGCCCAGCAGGAAGCGGTGAACTACATGCACGGGCCCTGCCTGGTGCTGGCCGGCGCCGGTTCGGGCAAGACGCGGGTGATCACGCACAAGATCGCGCGGCTGATCCAGGCCGGGCTGGCGGCCAAACGCATCGCCGCCATCACCTTCACCAACAAGGCCGCCGCCGAGATGCGCGAGCGCGCCAAGGCGCTGGTGGGCCGCGACGCCAAGGAGGTGCTGATCTGCACCTTCCACGCGCTGGGCGTGCGCCTGCTGCGCCAGGACGGCGCGGCGCTGGGCCTGAAGCCGCAGTTCTCCATCCTGGACACCGACGACGTCACCAGCATCCTGAAAGACGCCGGCGGCACCACCGACGCGGCCACCGCGCGCCAGTGGCAGTGGGCCATCAGCGCCTGGAAGAGCGCCGGGCTGAACGCCGCACAGGCCGAGGCGCAGGCCAAGGACGACCTCGAACGCACCACGGCGCGCATCATGGCGCGCTACGAGGAGCGCCTGACGGCCTACCAGAGCGTGGACTTCGACGACCTGATCGGCCTGCCGCTGAAGCTGCTGCGCGACCATGCCGAGGTGCGCGAGAAATGGCAGGCCATGCTCGGCCACGTGCTGGTGGACGAATACCAGGACACCAACGCCACGCAGTACGAGCTGCTGAAGCTGCTGGTGGGCGAGCGCGGCCGCTTCACCGCGGTGGGCGACGACGACCAGTCGATCTACGGCTGGCGCGGCGCCACGCTGGACAACCTGCGCAAGCTGCCGCAGGAGTACCCGACGCTGAAAGTGGTGAAGCTGGAGCAGAACTACCGCTCCACCGGCGCCATCCTGCGTGCAGCCAACAACGTGATCCAGCCGAACCCGAAGCTGTTTCCGAAGACGCTGTTCTCGGAACTTGGCGAAGGCGAGCCGGTGCGCGTGGTGGATTGCGACAACGAGGAACACGAGGCTGAGCGCACCGTGGCGCGCATCCAATCCATTCGCGCCAACGGAGGAAGCCAGGACTGGAAGGATTTCGCCGTGCTGTACCGCGCCAACCACCAGGCGCGCATCTTCGAGCAGGCGTTGAGAAAAGCGCAGATCCCCTACAAGGTGTCGGGCGGCCAGAGCTTCTTCGACCGCGCCGAGATCCGCGACCTGTGCGCCTGGCTGCGGCTGTGGGTGAACAACGATGACGACCCGGCCTTCCTGCGCTCGGTCACCACGCCCAAGCGCGGCATCGGCCACCAGACCTTGCAGAGCCTGGGCACCTTCGCCAGCAAGTACAAGCTGAGCCTGTTCGAAGCGCTGTTCTCCAATTCGCTGGGCTCGGTGCTGCCGGCGCGCGCGGTGGGCAGCCTGCACGAGTTCGGCCGCTACGTGAACGACCTGGAGTTCCGCGCGCGCCACACGGTGGGCGCGGAGGATGCGCGCGCCTTTCTGCTCGACTGGCTGAAGGACATCGGCTACGAGAAGCACCTGTACGACGGCGAGGACAGCGAGAAGCTGGCGGCTTCGCGCTGGACCAACGTGCTGGAGTTCTGCGACTGGATGGCCCAGCGCTGCGGCGGCGAGATCGACGACGCGGCCGGCGTGGCCATGGCCAGCGAGAAGAAGAACCTGCTGGAGGTGGCGCAGACGATTGCGCTGCTGTCCACCATCAGCGAGCGCGAGAAGGACCAGAACGTGGTGACCCTGTCCACCCTGCACGCGGCCAAGGGCCTGGAGTGGCCGCACGTGATGCTGGCCGGCGTGGTGGAAGGACTGCTGCCGTTCAAGCCCGACGACGAAGGCGGCAAGGTGGTGAACGAGGCGCTGGCGCAGCGGCTGCAGGAAGAGCGCCGGCTGATGTACGTGGGCATCACGCGCGCCCAGCGCTCGCTGGCCGTGAGCTGGACCAAGCGGCGCAAGAAGGGCCGCGAGATGGTGGCGGCGCAGCCGAGCCGCTTCATCGCGGAGATGGCATTGGAAAAGACCACGACGAAAGAAGACCCGCGCGAGAAGCTGAAGGCGCTGCGCGCGGAGTTCGCGAAGAAGGCGCAGGACTCGGCGGCGGCCGCAGCCACTGCGGCGGGCGCGGGGGCTGCATGAAGCGACTGCTGGTTGGACCGATGCTGTGGGCGGCGTGCGCGGCGGCGTTTGCGCAGGCCGCGGTGCCCGCGCCCTCTTCCGCCTGCCCCACGCCCACCGAGGTGCGGCAGGTGCACATGCTGGGGTTCTGGCGCGCGCAGTTCGAAGGCTTGCCGCTGGGCGCCACCATCCTGTTCGAAAAGCACCCGGACTACGAGGAAAGCCTGACCGGCTTCATCAACCGCGACGGCGCGAAGTCGCAGCTGGCCAGCGACGTGGACAAGGGCGAGTTCACAATGGAGGAGTCGTACGACGGCACCCACATCAGCGCGGTGTGGACCGGGGATGTCGTCGCCGGCTCGTGCGGCCGCGAGATCCGCGGCACCTGGCAGGAAGAAAAGGACCCACCGAAGCCCTATCCGTTCGTGCTGCGCAAGATGCAGGGCGGCTGGTAGGCGCCGCGCTTCACTCCCGACCCCGGTGGTGTTACAACTCCCGGACTCAGCAGGGGGAACGGGGATGGCACAACGGGGAACACTCGCCGACACGACGGCGAAGTGGAAGGACTACGCGCTGTACGTGCTGCGGCACCAGAGCCAATTGCACACGGCCATACTCGGCGCGGTGCTGGCGGCCGTCGCGTACAAGCTGCTGGCGCTGCCCGGCGCGGCGCGGCTTCCGGGCGCCGGGCTCGCCTTGTTCGCGGCGGTGGTGGGCGCCTACGAGGCCTGGGAGCATCTGCAGCGCTACCGCTTCGCCGGCCATGCGCACATCAAGCCGCTGGCGCAGGTCGAGATCGGCGCCGACACCAAGATCGCGCCGGATGCGCTGCAGCCGAGCCCCGGCCAGCGCGCGATGGGATTCACCGGCCGGTACACGGGCGCCAACCGGGTCTTCTGCTCGGACCGCCTCGACGCCGACCTGCTGGAGCGCGACTGGAGCATCCTGGTCGATCAGGACAGGCTCGGCCGCGTGCGTCGCCTGGTCCGCGAGCATCGCGAGCACGGCCTGGCGTACCTCACCGCGCTGCTGCGCGACGCGGGCAGGAACGGCGCGCTGCTGGTGAACGAGGACAAGCTGTGCCTGGCCGACGAACTGTCCGCCCAGGTCGTCCACTGCCACCGGGCCGGCTATTTCGATTCGCTGTGCACCAACAACGCCAGCATGGTGTCGCTCGTGGAGGGGCACCGCATCAGCCATCCCTACACGCCGGACAGCACGCTGTACCCGGTGGCGCACGGCGTGGAGGGCTACTACCTGCAGGACCTGCATGAAGCCGACCTGTGCAACGGGATCGGCGTATCAACGCTGGCGATCACCGCGGACCGCTGCTTCGTGCTCGGGCAGCAGACGCGCAAGAACGTGCAAAGCCCCGGGATGCTGATCTGCACCGCGTCCGGCTCGTGCGACTATGCCGACCTGAACGCCGCGTCCCTGCGGCGCACCCTGGTGGGCGCCATGGAGCGCGAACTGGCGGAGGAATGCCATGCACGCGGCGGGCGGGGGCTGCCCCCGTCGGCGGGCGGCCTGGCGGCCGAGACACGGATCATCGGTTTCTTCCGCTGGCTGCAGCGCGGCGGAAAACCGGAATTCATCGGCATCTCGCGGCTGCGGGTCGACGCGCGCGTGCTGGCGCCGGACGGCTTCGAGGTCGCCGGGATCGTCGGCCAAACCCATGCCGGCGAGCCCGTGCGGCGGCGCAACCAGTTCCCCGTGCCCACGCTGGCGGACCTGCCCCGGGCGATCGCCGATATCCGGCACCTGTTCGAAGGCGACGAGACCGTGCAGCCGCTGCGGCCCGCGCTGCCGCTGCGGCGCATCCTGGACGTCCTGGAGCACCTGCACGCAACCCGGCCGCAGGTGCTGCACGAGATCCTGTACGGCGAGCCGTCCGCCCCGTGACGGGGCGCGCGGCTCACACCGCCAGCTCGTACTCCACCGTGATCGGCGCGTGGTCCGAGAACTTCTCGGTCTTGTAGATCGACTCGCTGCGCGCCAGCGCCGCGATCGCCGGCGTCGCCAGGTGGTAGTCCAGCCGCCAGCCCACGTTCTTCGCGTACGCCTGGCCGCGGTTGCTCCACCACGTGTAGCACTCCTCCGTGGTGTCGGGCTTGAGCTTGCGGTACACGTCGACCAGGCCGGTCTCCGACAGCAGCCTGGTCATCCAGGCCCGCTCTTCGGGCAAAAAGCCGCTGTTCTTCTGGTTGCCGCGCCAGTTCTTCAGGTCCGCGTTGCCGTGCGCAATATTCACATCTCCGCACAGGATGAAGTCGCGCTGCGTCTTCAGGTTCGCCAGGTAGGGGTCGAATTCGTCCAGGAAGCGGAATTTCGCCTGCTGGCGCTCCTCGCCCGACGACCCGCTCGGGAAATAGCAGCTGATGACGGAGAACTTGCGCGCCGGCGTGTCGAAGCGCAGTTCCACGTAGCGGCCCTCGGCGTCGAACTCCGGCGAGCCGTAGCCGACGATCACGTCGCTGGGCGCATGCTTCGTGTACACGGCGACGCCGGAATAGCCTTTTTTCTGGGCGAAATGGAAGTGGCCCTTGAGCCCGGCCAGCGCCTCGAAGCGGCCTTCGACGTCCGGCGCCTGGGCCTTGACTTCCTGCACGCAAATACAATCCGGCGTGGTTTTTGCAATCCACGCCTCGACTCCCTTGCTGGCGGCCGATCGGATGCCATTAAGGTTCAGGCTGGTCAGTTTGAACAAGGAAGTTGCCATGGCGGTTGATGCGGGCCAGGACGTGCTGGCGCAGGAGTTCGTGCGGTTCGCGGTGGAGTCCGGCGTCCTGCGCTTCGGCGAGTTCAAGACGAAAGCCGGGCGCCTGTCGCCCTATTTCTTCAATGCCGGCCTGTTCGACGACGGGGCCAAGCTGGGCCGGCTGGCGCAATTCTATGCACGCCGCATCGTCGATTCCGGCGTCGCCTTCGACATGCTGTTCGGCCCGGCCTACAAGGGCATCCCGCTGGCCGCCGCGGTCGCCATCGAACTCGCCCGCCTGGGCCGCAACGTGCCCTATGCCTACAACCGCAAGGAAGCCAAGGATCACGGTGAGGGCGGCTCGCTGGTCGGCGCGCCGGTGCAGGGGCGCGTGCTGGTCGTCGACGACGTGATGTCCGCCGGCACCGCCGCGCGTGAATCCATCGCCATCATCCAGGCCGCCGGTGCCACGCCGCACGCCGTGGCCATCGCGCTGGATCGCCAGGAGAAGGCGACGGAAGACGGCAACGACGTGCCCTGGAGTGCCGTGCAATATGTCCGTGAGCGCCTGGGCTTGCAGGTTTGCGCGATTGCCAGGTTGGCCGATTTGCTCCAGTATCTGCGCGACCACAAGGGCGGCGACCTGGGGCAGCACTACGACCGGGTTCTGGCCTACCGCGAGCGCTACGGCGTGGATTAGACACAAGGACGATGGCGTGCGGCTGACGCGAGGAACTGCTCTGGGCTTGCTGCTGGCCGGCGGCCTTGGGCCGGCCTGCGCGCAGCAGGGCATCTACACCTGCACCAACGCCAAGGGCCAGCGCATCACCGCCGACCGGCCCATCGTCGAATGCCTGGACCGCGAGCAGAAGGAGCTCACCTCCACCGGCTCGGTCAAACGCAAGATCGGCCCCAGCCTGACGGCCGAAGAGCGTGCCGTCGAGGAAGCACGCCTGCAGAAGGAAGCCGAGGAGCGCTACCGCCTGGCCGAGGAGAAGAAGCGCGACCGTGCCCTGCTCGCACGCTACCCCTCGCGCACCACGCACGACCGCGAGCGCGCAGAGGCGCTCAAGGCGGTGGACGAGTCGATCCAGAGCGCGCGCAAGCGCACCGCCGAACTGCAGGACCAGCGCCAGAAGCTGCAGCTGGAAACCGAGTTCTACAAGGGCGACCCGGCCAAGACGCCGGCCAGGCTGAAGCGGCAGTTCGAGGAAAACGAGCAGCATGCCGCCGCCCAGAAGCGCTTCATCGCCAACCAGCAGGAAGAGATCGCGCGCGTGAACGAGCGCTTCGACCACGAGCTGGCGCGGCTGCAGGGCCTGTGGGAGCAGCAGCGCCAGCTGCAAAGCGCCACCGCCGCGCGCGCGCCCGCCTCCCGCCCCGCCACCACGCAATAACCCCGCGCCCCATCGGGCTTGACGGTTTGCGGCTCAATACTTAACCTTCAAGTTAAGTAAAGGAGCGCACATGAGAAAGCTGAAGCTCGAGATGCAGGTCTCGGCGGACGGATTCGCCGCCACCCACGAGGGCGGCACGGACTGGATGGTCTGGGCCTGGGGGCCGGACTGGGGCTGGGACGAGGCGCTGCGCCGCCACCACGTCGAGCTCAACACCAGCACCGACTGCGTGCTGCTCAGCCGCAAGATGGCCGAGGAAGGCTTCCATGCGCACTGGGCGCAGGTGAGCGAACCGGCCGATCCGCAATACGCGTTCGCCTCGGCCATCACCCGCGCGCGCAAGATCGTGTTCAGCACCACGCTCACCGACTGCCCGTGGCCGCGGACCGAGCTGGCGAAGGGCGATTTGAAGGAGGTGGTGCAGGATCTGAAGCGCGCACCCGGCAAGGACATCCTGGCGTATGGCGGGCCGACCTTCGCCTCGGCGCTGGTCGATGCCGGCCTGGTCGACGAGATGCACATCTTCGTCAACCCGACCTTCCTGGGCACCGGCCGGCCGATGTTCGGCGGCCTCACGCAGCCGCGCGCGATGCGGCTGGTGGATGCCAAGGCGTTCGCCTGCGGCGTGACGGTGCAGCGCTACGCGCTGCCCGCCTGAAGCACGCGCGTCAGATCCCGAGCTTCTTGCGCAGCAGGTCGTTCACCTGCTGCGGGTTGGCCTTGCCCTTGGTGGCTTTCATGGCCTGGCCGACCAGCGCGTTGAAGGCCTTGTCCTTGCCGGCGCGGATCTGTTCGACGTTGGCCGCGTTGGCGGCGATCACCTCATCGATGATCTTCTCCAAGGCGCCGCTGTCGTTCATCTGCTTCAGGCCCTTGGCTTCGATGACGGCGTCCACGTCGGCGCCTTCGTCGCTCCACAGCGCCTCGAACACCTGGCGCGCGGCGTTGTTGGATACCGTGCCGTCGGAAATGCGGCGGATCAGCGCGGCGAGCGTCGCCGCATTCACCGGCGCCGCTTCGATGCCGATGTCCTGCGCATTCAATCGGCGCGACACCTCGCCCATGATCCAGTTGCTGGCCAGCTTGGCCTGCCCGCTGGCCTTGGCGGCTTCCTCGAAGTACGCCGCCATCGCCTTGCTCTGCGTCAGCGTGGTCGCGTCGTATTCGGGCAGGCCGTAATCGGCCACGAAGCGCGCGGCCATGGCGCGCGGCAGCTCGGGCATCTCCGCGCGCACCCGTTCGATCCACTCGGGCGCGATCACCAGCGGCGGCAGGTCGGGGTCGGGGAAGTAGCGGTAGTCGGCCGCGTCTTCCTTGGTGCGCATGGCGCGCGTCTCGCCGGTGTCGGGGTCGAACAGCACCGTGGCCTGCTGGATCGCCAGGCCGTCCTCCAGCTGCTCGATCTGCCAGCGCACCTCGTAGTCGATGGCCTGCTGCATGAACTTGAAGCTGTTCAGGTTCTTGATCTCGCGCCGCGTGCCGAGCGGGCCGCCCGGCTTGCGCACCGACACGTTGGCGTCGCAGCGGAAGCTGCCTTCCTGCATGTTGCCGTCGCAGATGCCGATCCAGGTGACGATCTTGTGCAGTTCCTTCGCATACGCCACCGCCTCGTCCGAGCTGCGCATGTCCGGCTCGGTGACGATTTCCAGCAGCGGCGTGCCGGCGCGGTTCAGGTCGATGCCGGACTGGCCGATGAAGTCCTCGTGCAGCGACTTGCCGGCGTCTTCTTCCAGGTGCGCGCGCACCAGGCGCACGGTGCGTTTTTCCTCGCCCAGATAGAACTCCACCGAGCCGCCCTGCACCACCGGAATCTCGTACTGGCTGATCTGGTAGCCCTTGGGCAGGTCGGGATAGAAGTAGTTCTTGCGCGCGAAGATGCTGCGCGGCGCCACGAGCGCACCGTCGTTGTTGTTGACCGCAAGACCGAAGCGGATGGCGCGCTCGACCGCGCCCCTGTTCATCACCGGCAAGGTGCCCGGCAGCGCCAGGTCCACCGGCGCGGCCTGCGTGTTCGGCTCGGCGCCGAAGGCGGTGGAAGCGCGGCTGAAGATCTTGCTGTTGGTCGACAGCTGGGTGTGGGTCTCGAAGCCGATGACGACCTCGTAGCCGTGGACAAGTTTGCTCATGGTGTTGGATTCATTCACCGCAGAGGCGCAGAGGCTCGCAGAGGGCCGCAGAGAAAAACAAATCGTTTCTCTGCGGCCCTCGGCTGTTCATCTCTGCGCCTCTGCGGTAAATGCCTTCTGGCTTCAAATGCTTGGTGGCCGTTGCTGGTGGAAGTCCGTCGCCTGCTGGAAGCGGTGCGCCGCGTTCAGCAGCTTCGCTTCGCCGAAGTAGTTGCCGATCAGCTGCAGGCCCACCGGCATGCCGCCCGCGCCGAAGCCGCAGGGCAGGCTCATGCCGGGCAGGCCGGCCAGCGAAGCCGGCAAGGTGAAGATGTCGGCCAGATAGTTGGCCACCGGGTCGTCGGCTTTCTCGCCGAGCTTCCACGCCACCGTCGGCGCCACCGGGCCGGCGATCACGTCGCATTGCGTGAAGGCCTGCTGGAAATCGTCGGCCAGCATGCGGCGGATCTTCTGCGCCTGCAGGTAGTAGGCGTCGTAGTAGCCGTGCGAGAGCACGTAGGTGCCGATCATGATGCGGCGCTTGACCTCGTCGCCGAAGCCTTCGGCGCGCGTCTTCTTGTACATGTCCAGCAGGTCGCCGTGCTGCCTGGCGCGGTGGCCGAACTTCACGCCGTCGAAGCGCGAGAGGTTGGAGCTGGCCTCGGCCGGCGCGATGATGTAGTACACCGGAATCGCGAGCTCGGTGCGCGGCAGCGAGATCTCCACCAGCGTCGCGCCCAGCTTCTGGTACTCCTTCAGCGCCGCGTCGATGGCGGCGCGCACGTCGGCCGCCAGGCCTTCGCCGAAGAACTCCTTCGGGATGCCGATGCGCAGGCCGTCGATGGATGCACCGAGCGATGCGGTGTAGTCCTCGGCCAGCCGGTCCAATGACGTGGAGTCGCGGTCCAGGTCGGGCCCGCACATGGCCGACAGCAGCAGCGCGCAATCTTCGGCCGTGCGCGCCATCGGGCCGGCCTGGTCCAGGCTGGAGGCGAAGGCGATCATGCCGTAGCGCGATGCCCGGCCGTAGGTTGGCTTGATGCCGGTGACGCCGCAAAACGAGGCCGGCTGGCGGATCGAGCCGCCCGTGTCGGTGCCGGTGGCCGCCGGCACGTAGCGCGCGGCCACGGCCGCGGCGCTGCCGCCCGAGGAACCGCCGGGAATGCGCGTCGCGTCCCACGGGTTCTTCACCGGCTGGAAGGCCGAGTTCTCGTTGGAAGAACCCATGGCGAACTCGTCGCAGTTGAGCTTGCCCAGGCTGACCATGCCGGCCTCGGCCAGCTTGCGCACCACCGTCGCGTCGAACGGCGAGCGGTAGCCGCCCAGTTCTTTCGGTTCGGCCAGCATCTTCGAGCCGGCGGTGCTGGGGAAGTCGGTGGTGACGAAGATGTCCTTGTGCGCCACCGGCACGCCCAGCAGCGGCGCGGCGTCGCCGGCGGCGATGCGCTGGTCGGCGGCGCGGGCCTGGGCACGGGTGGCTTCCGGATTGATCGCGAGGAAGGCGCCCAGCTTGTCCGAGGGCTTGTCATCCGCGGAGATGCCGCGCAGGAAGTCCTCTGCCACCTCGGCGGCCGATACCTTCTTCTCGCGCAGCGAGCGCGCCAGCTCGGCCACGGTCAGGTCGTGCAGCTGCGTCATTCGATCACCTTGGGCACCAGGAACAGCCCGCGCTCCACGGCCGGGGCGCTGCGCTGGTTGGCTTCGCGGGCATTCGGCTCCGAGACGGCATCGTCGCGCAGGCGCAGCTGCACGTCCTCGATGGCGGCCACCGGGTGCGTGAGCGGCTCCACGCCGGTGGTGTCCACCGCGCGCATTTGCTCCACGATGTCGAAAAAGCCGTTGATCTGGGTCAGCATGCGCTCGCTCTCGTCGGCACGCAGTTCGAGCCGCGCCAGGTTGGCGATGCGGCTGATGTCTTGGGCGGTCAGGGACATGGGTCGGGCGGTCGCGCAAAACGCGCGTGAACAGGACTTTCGGGGCCGAAACGGCCCGGTTCAGTACGGGGGATCGGGTATTATCCCGCCTTTGGTGTTTCGGCCGCGCACGCGGCCGATTTCACAGAAAAAGACGAGGATTCCCCCCATGTTCGGAGCTTTCCGACGCTACCTGTCCACCGACCTGGCGATCGACCTGGGCACGGCCAACACCCTGATCTTCGTGCGCGACAAAGGCATCGTCCTGGACGAGCCGTCGGTCGTTGCCATCCGCCACGAAGGCGGGCCGCAAGGCAAGAAGACCATCCAGGCCGTCGGCCACGAAGCCAAGGCCATGCTGGGCAAGGTGCCCGGCAACATCGAGGCGATCCGCCCGATGAAGGACGGCGTGATCGCCGACTTCA
>JAZKIV010000093.1:0-54727 GCA_040384685.1 Pseudomonadota bacterium
CACTTTGGCACTTCGATGCCGTTTAGGGTGGGAGCGTCCATCCCATTGCGAATGGACCCTGCGCCCAGGCACCCCAACCGCAGCCCTCCAGGTAGCGCAATTGCGCTCCCCGGCTCCACTCCCTCTCCCCTCTGGGGAGAGGGCAGGGGTGAGGGGCCGTCGAGCGAGACAACGACACGTGCGGTCGGTGGTCGGGGTGGGCCAGGCGCAGGGTCCATTCGCGGTTGCTACAGAGGCTGCGTGGCACCACGGTGTTGACGACGTGATTTTCGCGCATCGAGGCAGACGCCCGCGAGCGTGATCCCGGAGCCTGGCCCACCCCGGCCACCGGCCGCTGCCACCCAAGCCGCGCACGAAAAAGCAAGAACGAAATCAATGCCTCTGCAACCCCCACCGACGCACGGTCACCCGCTCCAGCGTCCCGAACCCCAGCGTCTCCACCGCCAACCCGATCAGGATCACCAGCGCCAGGCCCGCGAACACCTTGTCGGTATACAGCTCGTTGCGGTTCTGGAACACGTACCACCCCAGGCCGCCCTTGCCGGACGTCGCACCGAACACCAGCTCGGCCGCGATCAGCGTGCGCCACGCGAAGGCCCAGGCGATGCGCGCGCCCGACAGGATGGCGGGCAGGGCTGCCGGCACCAGGATCAGCGCCACGTAGCGCCAGCCGCGCAGCCCGTAGTTGCGCCCGGCCATGCGCAAGGTGTCGGGCACTGCCTCGAAGCCGCTGTGCATGTTCAAGGCCATCGGCCACAGCACGGAATGCACCAGCACGAACAGCAGGCTGCCCTGGCCCAGGCCGAACCACAGCAGCGCCAGCGGCAGCAGCGCGATGGCAGGCAGCGGGCTGAACATGCCGGTGAAGGTGGTGAGCATGTCGCGGCCGATGCGGGTGGACACGGCCAGCACCGTCAGGGCCAGTGCGCCGGCGGCGCCCAGCGCATAACCCTGCAGCAGCACCGCTAGCGAGATGCGCACCTTGTCGGGCAGCTCACCGCTGGCGACGTCGGTGGCCAGTGCCTGCGTGGTCTGCAGGAACGTCGGCAGCAGCAGGTCGTTGGCCTTCCAGCGCGCGGCCAGTTCCCACACCAGGGCCAGCACCGCCAGGATGGCGCCGCGGCGCAGCCACGACTGCTGCAGCAGCCGCGTGCGCCAGGGCAGCGGGCGCGCGGCGGTGGCGCCGGTCCAGGGCTCGGGCACGAGCTCGTACTCCGGCCGCAATGGCGGCTGCAGGGTGCGCGTGCTCATGCCGCCCTGCGACGTGGTTCGTTCGCCGCATCCGGCGGAGCGGCGTCGCCGAACAGCAGGCGGTGGATGCGTTCGGCGGCGGATTGCACCTCGGCCGGCGCCGTGCCGGGTGCCGGACTGTTGATCTCCGCCAGCATGCGGCCCGGGTGCGGCGACAGCAGCGCCACGCGGTGGCCCACGCGCAGCGCCTCGTCGATGGAATGGGTGACGAACAGCAGCGTGAAGCGGATCTCGTCCCACAGCGCCAGCAGCTCGTCCTGCATCCTGCGGCGCGTCAGCGCGTCCAGCGAGGCGAACGGCTCGTCCATCAGCAGCACGCGCGGATGCATGGCCAGCGCCCGTGCGATCGCCACGCGCTGCTTCATGCCGCCCGACAGCTGGTGCGGGTAGACGCCGGCGAACGACGCCAGGCCCACCTTGTTCAGGTAGTGCATGGCGCGCTCGCGCGCTTCGGCCTTCGCCAGCCTGCCGGAGGCCAGCAGCGGGAACATGGTGTTGCCCAGCACCGTCTTCCACGGCGGCAGCTGGTCGAATTCCTGGAACACCACCATGCGCTCCGGCCCGGGGCCGTGCACGCGTTCGCCGTCCAGCCGGAACTCGCCCTCGATAGGCGCGAGGAAGCCGGCCGCCGCCTTGAGCAGCGTCGACTTGCCGCAGCCGGAAGGGCCGAGCAGCACGAAGCGTTCGGCCTCGTGCAGCTCGAAGCTCACGCGGTGCGTGGCGCGCACGACGCGGCCGTCGGCACGGTATTCCAGGCTGACGCCATCGGCCTGAAGCACGGGAGGCTTGGGAACAGCCTTCACCGCAGAGGCGCAGAGAACCGCAGAGCCTGAGAAATTTCTCTTGAATTCCTCTGCGTCCTCTGCGTCTCTGCGGTGAATGACTTCGGTTTCATCCTAGTTCGCTCCTGCGTTGTGCGGGTCGTCGAAGAAATAGTCGCGCGCCGACGCCGGCTTGTTCTTGATGGCGCCCACGCGGTGCATGAACTGCGCCACGGGATAGGTGTTGCGCGGCGCCAGGCTGAACTGCACCTCCGGGCTCTTGATGATGCCCAGCAGCAGCTTGCGGTCGACGTTGGACTTGTTGACGCGCAGGTAGATGTCGGCCGCCGCTTCCGGGTTGCTGGCCACGAAGCGCGCGGCCTGGCCCAGCGCGTCGACAAACGCCTTGTACGTCTTCGGGTTGTCCTTGCGGAATTTCTCGGTGCCGTACAGCACGGTGGCCGAGGCCGGGCCGCCCAGCACGTCGGACGACTTCAGCACGATGTGCGCGTTCGGGTTGCCGGCCAGCAGCTGTTCCTGGAACGGCGTGTTGCTGAAGTGCGCGTTGATCTCGGTGCCGCCCTTCAGCAGCGCGGCGGTCGCGTCGGGGTGCGGCAGCGCCACCTGCAGCTTGTCCAGCCGGTTGAACTGCGCGTCGCCCCATAGCCTGGCCGAGGCCAGCTGCAGGATGCGCGACTGCACCGAGACGCCGACGGCGGGAATCGCGATGCGGTCCTTGTCGGTGAAGTCGGCGATGGTCTTCACGTTCGGGTTGGTGCTGATCAGGTAGTTGGGAAAGCTGCCCAGCGAGGCGATGCCGCGCACGTTCTGCCGGCCCAGCGTGCGGTCCCAGATGGTGAGCAGCGGCGCCGAGCCGGCCGCGGCCACGTCGATCGAGCCGCCCAGCAGCGCGTCGTTGACTGCGCCGCCGCCGGACAGCTTGACGAATTCCACCTTGATGTCCAGGCCCTGCGCCTTGCCGTTCTTCTCGATCAGCTGCAGGTCCTGCGCGATGTTCAGCAGCAGGTAGACCACGCCGAACTGTTCGGCGATGCGGATCTGGCCTTCGGCGCGCGCGGCGCGCGGCAGCAGCAGCAAGCCGAGCGCGAGCAGCGCGGCGACGATCAGGGCGGCCTTCGTGCGGGAGGCACGCGCGGGAAACAGAGACATCGGGTGGTTCCTGGAGAAGAAGAGAGGGTCCGCTGAACTCTACGGACGGCACGCTCTCAAGGGAACGATTCTTTGCTTGGTTGCTTAAGCGGCAATGTCATGAGCCGCGGCGAGCTCGCGCAGCATGTGCCACGGATAGATGCCGCGGTCGTGTCCGTCGCTGAAACGCAGCTGCAGGCCGTAGGCGCCAACGGGCAGCGCTTCGTCCAAGGCGATGCCGGGCGCGACGGCGATGTCCTTGCCTTGGCGGCGCAGCTGGCGGCATTGCGCGCATTGGCAGCGCGCGCGCAGGTGTGTGGCGGCAAGATGCGTCTCGCCGTCGGCCCAGCGCAGGCGCAGGCCCCGCGCGTCGAGCACCACAGATTGCGGAACCTCGGTGCCGTCCACGGTGTTCAAGCGGATTCGCCCAGGTGCGACAACGCCAGCCGCGTGAGCTTGCGCACCTCCGGGTCGGGGTCGGCCAGCGCCGAGCGCAGCAGCGCGATGGCGACCGGCCCGCCGATCTCGCCCAGCGCGATGGCCGCCTCCTTGCGCAGGTTGCTGATCTCGTGCGCCAGCGCGCGGCCCAGCGCCGGCACCGCCCGCGGCGAGCGCAGCCGCCCCAGGGCGCGGGCGGCGCGCAGCCGCACCTGCCAGTAGCCGTCGTCCAGCGCTTCCACAAGCGCCGGTTCCAGTGCGGCCAGCCGCAGCTTGCCGGCGGTGGCCGCGGCTTCTTGGCGCACCGGCCAGGCGGTGTCTTTCAGCCCGGCGAGCAGGGCATGTGCGGCGAGATCGGCCTGCGCCGGTGTCGCCAGGCCCAGCGCGCCGGTGGCGCTGCGGCGGACCTCGTCGTCAGCGTCTTCGGCGGCCAGCCGCGCGAGGCGCGGCAACGCCTGCGCATCCTTCAGCCACCCCAGCACGCCGACGGCCTCGCGCCGCACGACGGCATCCGGATGGTCCAGTGCCGCCGTCGCCGGCGCCGCCGCTTCGGGCAGGCGCAGCTCGCGCAGCGCGCGCAAGGCGGCGGCGCAGACGAACGCGTCGGCATGCGCCGCCGCCGGCAGCAGCGCGTGGCCGAGCGCGGGCTCCTTCAGCTCGCCCAGGCTTTGCGCCGCGGCCGCGCGCACGGCGTCGTCCGGGTCGTGCAGCGCGCGTGCCAATGCGGCCACCGCATCCGGCAGCTCCCAGCCGGCCAGCGCCGACGCGGCAACCGCGCGCACCTCCGGCGCGCCGTCGCCCAGGCCGGCCACCAGCAGCGGCAGGAAGGCTTCTTCTTCCTCGTCGGCCAGGTCCATCAGCGCCACGCGGCGCACGCCGGCGTCGGGGCTGTGCAGCCGCGCGTGCAGGGCGGGCGGCAGGAGATCTGCGGCAATACCAGTCACAAAGAACTCCTTCAAACGGCGAACTGCCAGTCTTGCTGCGGCGCCTGCGCGGAAGGCCCGAGTGGCGACAGCCGCTGCAGCGGCGCGGCGCCGCCGTCCTGCCGCAGCAGCGCGAGGCAATGGCGCTTCAGCGCGACGAAGTCCGGCGCGGTCAGCAGGTCCGCGCCGCGCGGGCGCGCGAAGCCGGTGCGCAGGTCGTCCACCACGCGGCCGGGCCGAGGGCTCATCACCAGCACCCGGTCGGCCAGGAACAGCGCCTCGTCGATGTCATGGGTGACGAACACGACGGTGGTGCGCACGCGCGCCCACACGTCCAGCAGCAGCTGCTGCATGCGGGCGCGCGTCAGCGCATCCAGCGCGCCGAACGGTTCGTCCATCAGCAGCACGCGCGGGTGGTTGATCAGCACGCGGGCGATCTCCACGCGCTGCTGCATGCCGCCGGACAGCTCGCGCGGGTAGCGCTGCTCGAAGCCTTCCAGCCCCACCAGCTGCAGCAGCTCGCGCGCGCGGCGGTCGCGCTCGGCGCGCGGCACGCCCTGCATCTTCAGCCCGAATCCCACGTTGTCCAGCACGTTCTTCCAGGGAAACAGCGTGTGCTGCTGGAACACCAGGCCGCGCTGCGGGTCGGGCCCGGCGATGGCGCGGCCGTCCAGGAGCAGCCGCCCGCGGCCGGGCCGCAGGTGGCCGGCCAACGCGCCCAACAGGGTGGACTTGCCGCAGCCCGAAGGCCCCAGCAGGCAGACGAATTCGCCGGGCGCGATGCGCAGGTCGATGGCCTGCAGCACCTCGGTGGCGCCCAGCGTTATGCCGACACCTTCGATGCCGATCTCGCCGCCTTCGGTGAAAGGATCGCGTCCGCTCATTGCGCCGCCCCTTGCGGCCGGTACCACGGCATTGCCCAGCGGCCGGCGGCGCGGATCAGCACGCTACTGCCCATGCCCAGCACGCCGATCAGCAGCATGCCGACCACGATGTTGGCGTAGTTCTGCACCACGTAGGATTGCCAGGTGTAGTAGCCGATGCCGAATTGCCCGGAGATCATTTCTGCGGTGACCAGGCAGAACCAGCAGGTGCCCATGCCGATCGACAGGCCGGTGACGATGCTGGGCGCGGCGCCCGGCGCGATCACCTCCGTGAACAGCCGCCAGCCGCCGGTGCCCAGGCTGCGCGCCGAGGCCACCAGCCGCGGGTCCACGCCTTCCACGCCGTGCACCGTGCTGAGCAGCACCGGGAACAGGGCGCCGACGAAGGTGATGAACACCATGCTGCCTTCTGACGAGGGAAAGATCAGGATCGCCAGCGGGATCCAGGCCACCGCCGGGATCGGCCGCAGCACTTCCAGCGGCGGCAGCAGCGTGTCGCGCGCCCAGCGCGAGCGGCCGATGGCCAGGCCCAGCGCGATGCCCAGGGCTGCCGCCAGGCCGAAGCCGACGGCGATGCGCGCCAGGCTGGCGCCCAGGTGCTGCAGCAGCTTGGGCGACTGCAGCAGCGCCCAGGCGGCGGACAGCACTTCGGAGGGCACCGGCACGTTCTCGAAGCTGATGAAGCCGAGCTTCAACCGGCGGCTGGCCGCCAGGTGCCACAGCGCCACGCAGGCCGCGAGCGAGGACGCCTGCAGCACGCGCGCGAGCGCGGCGCGGGCGGGAGCGGGCAGCGCGGACATGGCTACTTGCCTGCCACGTTGAGTGCGCCGGACTTCAGCGCGGCGAAGTCCAGCAGCTGGCCCTTGTTGGCGCGCGCATACGCTGCCGCGGCGTCCTTCTGCAGGAAGGCGCTGACCTGGCCGCGCGCGTCGCTGGCGAACCAGGCCAGAGGCGCCAGCAGCTTGATGCGGTGGATCTGGTCGTGCACGTAGACGCCGCGCGCCGCCTTGCCGCTGGATTCGATCTTGCGCAGGTCGGAGAACGCGCCTTCGATGCTGGCGTAGTGCCGCACTTTCGGCTCGCCCTGCACCCAGATGCCGGCCACGCGCTGGAAGTCGGTGATCGGCTTGCCGGTGACGTGGTCGTTCGCCTTCAGCGGCAGCTTGTCGTAGTTCTTCAGCTGCGCCTCGTAGTTCAGGCCGGCCTGCCTGAACGCGTCGCGGATGTAGCGGTCGTCGATGAAGGTCTCGGCGTCCAGTTTCACGTCGGTGCGGCGCATCAGCAGCAGCGTGTCGATGGAGGTCTTCAGCGCCTGGCGGTACTCGGGCTTCCAGCTGAAGTCGCGCGTCTGCAGGCCCAGCGGGCCGTGGTACAGGTAGTTCACAGGTGCCTCGATACCCGTGACCTTCTCGATCAGCTCGCTGTACTTCTCCGGGTCGGCCGCGAACAGGCGGTCGGCCTCGATGGCGGCGCGCAGGAAGGCGGTCACCACCTCGGGGTACTTCTTCGCGTACTCGGCGTTGACCAGACTGCCGTGGTAGGTCGGCGCGTTGGCCTGGGCGCCGTCGAAGATCTTGCGGGCGAAGCCGCGGTGCACGAACAGCTCGGCGAAGGGCACGAAGTCGGCATGCGCCTCGATCTTGTTGGACTGCAGCGCCGGCCCGGCGATCTCCGGTGCCTGCGTGATGATGTTGACGTCCTTCTCCGGGTCCCAGCCCTGGGCCTTCACCGCGCGCAGCAGCATGCCGTGGGCGGTGGAGGCGAACGGCACCGAAATGGTCCGGCCCTTGAGCTCACTCAACGACGTGACCGGCGAATCCTTGGGCACCACGATGCCGTTGCCGCTGCCCAGCGTGCTGCCCGACAGCACGGTGACGAACACGCTTTTCTTACCGGCTTTCTGGAACGCGGCGCCGTTGTTGGCGCCCGGGAAATCGGCCATGGAACCGATGTCCAGCTTGTCGGCCACCATTTCGCCGGTGAGCGGCGCGCCGGAGGTGAAGTTCTTCCACTGGATGTCCCAGGTGGCGTTCTTGTACTTGCCGTCCTTCGGCAGGTATTTCTCCAGCAGCTTGAGCTCGCGGATCAGCAGCCCGCCGGTGACGCAGTTGATGGTGGTGTCCTGCGTGCCGATGGCGACGCGGATGGTTTCGGCGCCGGCGGATCCGAGCGCGCCGAAGGTGAAGGCGAGGGCGGTGAGGGAGAGGGCGAGAGGTTTCATCTGGATTCAGCGAAGGAGGGTCAGCGAAGCAGGTAGGGGATGTCGACGCGCACGGCGCCGGTCGGGCAGTCCTTTTCGCAGGGCATGCAGTACCAGCATTCGTCGAACTTCATGTAGGCCGTGCCCTTGGTGAGGTCGATGGCCAGCACGTCCAGCGGGCAGACGTCGACGCAGACGGTGCAGCCCTTGTCGGCGATGCACTTGTCGGCGTCCACGGTCACGGGAACGGCGTGCGGAATGAAGGCGAGGGGAGCGATGTGCATGGTGTTGCTGCTCGGGTTGGTGGTCAGGCGGCGACCGGTTCGCCGGCCGGGATGCGCAGGCGCTGGTAGGCGGTTTTCTCGGTCTCGGCCAGCGGGACAACGTAGGGGTCGACCGGGCGCTTGAAGCTCTCCATGCGGCCCTGCGCGTCCTTGCGCAGCTGGGCGTGGACGAACCAGTCGGTGTCGTTGCGCTCGGGGTAGTCGATGCGCGCGTGGTACAGGCCCCAGCGGCTTTCGGTGCGGTAGAGCGAGGCGCGCGCCGCCATCTCGGCGCAGTCGCGGATGGCGTGCACCTCCAGCGCGCGCATCAGCTCGTGGGCGTCGTGCGCCTTCAGCTGGTCCAGGTCGGCGCGCATGCCCTCGAAGCGCTCCAGGCCGATCTCCATCTTGCGCGTCACCTTGGGCGGCTGCAGGTAGTCGTTGACGAAGCGGCGCAGCTTGTATTCCACCTGGTGCGGCGGCAAGCCGTGTTCGCGCGCAAGCGGCGCCCAGACGCGGGCCCGCTCGGTTTCCACTTGTGCTGCGTCGAGCGGTGCGTGCGCATGCGCATCGCTGAATGCGGCGGCGCTCTCGCCGGCCAGGCGGCCGTAGACGAAGGCGCCCAGCATGTAGTTGTGCGGCACGCAGGCCAGGTCGCCGGCGGCGTGCAGGCCGGGCACGGTTGTGCGCGCCTGCTCGTCCACCCACACGCCCGAGGCCGAATGGCCGCTGCACAAGCCGATTTCGGAGATGTGCATCTCCACCATGCGCTCGCGGTAGTCGGTGCCGCGGCCTTCGTGGAAGCGCCCGCGGCTGGGCCGCTCGTTGGTGTGCAGGATGGTCTCGATGGCCGAGATGGTCTCCTCGGCCAGGTGGTCCAGCTTCAGGAACACCGGGCCGCGGCCGCCCTGCAGCTCCTGGTAGAACTCCCACATCATCTGGCCGCTCCAGTAGTCGCATTCGATGAAGCGTTCGCCGCGGCTGTTGGCGGTGTAGCCGCCGAACGGGCCGGTGACGTAGGCGCAGGCGGGGCCGTTGTAGTCCTTGATCAGCGGGTTGATCTGGAAGCACTCGATGCCCGAGAGCTCGGCGCCCGCGTGGTAGGCCATGCTGTAGCCGTCGCCCGCGTTGGTCGGGTTTTCGTAGGTGCCGAACAGGTAGCCCGAGGCGGGCAGGCCCAGCCGCCCGGCGGCGCCGGTGCACAGCACCACCGACTTGGCGCGGATGACGTGGAAGTCCGCCGTGCGGCAATGGAAGCCCATGGCGCCGGCGATGCGGCCGTCCTCGCCCGTGAGCAGCCGCGTGACGACCAGCCGGTTTTCGATCTCGACCCGCGCGCGCTTGAGCTGCTTGTACAGCACCTTCTTGATGTCGTGGCCCTGCGGCATGGGCAGCACGTAGCTGCCCATGTGGTGCACCTTGCGCACCGCGTAGTCGCCGGTCTCGTCCTTCTCGAAGCGCACGCCCCAGCGGTCCAGCTCCTCGATCATCGGGAAGCTGTTGCGCGCATAGGCCATCACCGCCTTCTGGTTGACGATGCCGTCGTTGGCCACGGTGATCTCGCGCACGTACTGCTCCGCCGTGGCGTGGCCGGGCACGATGGCGTTGTTCAGCCCGTCCATGCCCATGGAGATGGCGCCGCTGCGCTTGACGTTGGCTTTCTCCAGCAGCAGCACGCGCAGGGCCGGGTTGGCCTGCTTGGCCTTGACGGCGGCCATCGGCCCGGCGGTGCCGCCGCCGATGACCAGCACGTCGACTTCGTGTTCGTGGGTGTGCATGTGTTCAGGTGTTCAGGTGTTCAGGTGCCGATGGGGCCGCGGTGCACGCGCAGCCGGTATTGGAAGTTGTCGCCGCGGCAGAACAGGTGCTCGTAGTCCAGCGGCGTGCCGTCGCGGGCATGGGTCAGCCGCTCGACGCGCAGCACCGCCGCACCGGGCGCGATGCCCAGCAGGCCGGCCAGCCGGGCGTCGGCCGGCATGGCGTCGATGGCCAGGTCGGCATGGCCGAGCGCGAGGCCGCAGTCGCGCTCCAGCACGGTGAAGATGTCGCGCGTGGCGAGGTCGGCGCGCGCCACGCGCTCGCCCAGTTCCGCCGGCAGCCAGGTGACGTCCAGCGACACCGGCGCGCCGTCGGCATGGCGCACGCGCTGGATCTCGGTGACCGGCGCGCCGCGCGCCAGCCCCAGGCGTTCGGCCACGCGCTGCGGCGCCGGCAGCCGCTGCAGGCCGACCACGCGGTTGACGGTCGCGTGGCCGAGCGCGCGCATGGCTTCGGCGAAGCCCTGCAGCCGGTCGAGTTCCTGGAACGGCCGGTTCTGCGCGACGAACGAGCCCTTGCCGGCCACGCGGAAGATCAGCCGCTCGTGCTCCAGCTCGCCCAGCGCCTGGCGCACGGTCGGGCGGCTCACGCCGTACTGGCGCATGAGCATGCTCTCGGATGGGATGCGGTCCAGCGGCCGCCAGCTGCCGGCAGCGATGCGTTCGCGCAGCTCGTCGCGGATGCGCGTGTGCAGCGTGACCGCGCCCGCGGGCCTGGAAGAGGCGGCAGCGCTGGTTGCGAGGAAGTGGACCTGACCTGTCATGTCAGGTGGTGATTGCAAGGCCGGTGCCAGTGCGGCGGATCGGCCGCAATGCACGCAAGTCATTGATTTTGCTGGTGCCGCGGTGCGCGAGGGGCTTTTGCGGCGGCGTTGCGCTGCTGCGATCCGGTCACGCCGGCTGTGCGGAAATCAACAGCTGCCGCCTGGACTGCTGCATTCGCAGCAGCCCGCGTCTTACAGATGGATGCACGGGCGGCCCGCGGACCGCGCGCGCACCCACAATGGGCCCGGCTTTCCGGACAAGGACATTTCATGAACCCCGTGCATTACGACATCGCCGTCGTCGTCGGCAGCCTGCGCCGCGACTCGTTCAACCGCCAGCTGGCCAACGCCCTGGCGCAGCTCGCGCCGCAGGGGCTGCGCCTGCGCCAGGTGCAGATCGACGACCTGCCGCTGTACAACCAGGACGACGACGCCAACCCGCATCCGTCGGTGCGTCGCCTGAAGAGCGAGATCGCTTCAGCGCAGGGCGTGGTGTTCGTCACGCCGGAATACAACCGCTCGGTTCCCGGCGTGCTGAAGAACGCCATCGACCACGCCTCGCGGCCCTACGGCCAGAGTGCGTGGGCGGCCAAGCCGGCCGGCGTGCTGGGCATCTCCATCGGCGGCATGGGCACCTCGATGGCGCAGCAGCATTTGCGCAACGTGCTGGCCTACCTGGACATGCCGACCCTGAACCAGCCTGAGCTGTTTCTCACCAACAAGCCGGGATTCTTCGACGCGCAGGGCGGCATCGCCGCCGAGGACACGCGCAAGCTGCTGCAGAAGTGGCTGGAGGCGTATGCCGGGTGGGTCAAGCAGCACGCGGTCGCCGTGGAAGGGGCCTGAATGGTTTTGCCCCCTCTCCCGCTGGCGGGAGAGGGTAGGGGTGAGGGTGGCTCGGCGCGATGCCCTCACCCCCAGCCCTCTCCCAGAGGGAGAGGGAGCAAGTCAGTCGGCCAGTGCCTCTTCCTCGGTATCGGCCGCCAGCGACAGCAGCTGCGCTTCCGCCTGCGCCAGCGCCCCGGCCTTCGCCTGCTCGCCCATCGACAGGCCTTCGGCGCGCACGAAGCGCACGTCGGTGATGCCGAAGAAGCCGAAGATGATCTTCAGGTAACTCTCCTGGTGGTCCATCACCGGATTGGCGGAATACACGCCGCCGCGCGTCGACGCCACGATCACCGTCTTGCCGCCGGCCAGGCCTTCGGGGCCCTTGGCGGTATAGCGGAAGGTGCGGCCGGCCTGCGCGATGCGGTCGATCCAGGCCTTCAGCTGGCTGGTGATCGAGAAGTTGAACATCGGCGCGCCGATCACGATCACGTCGGCCGCCATGAACTGGCTCACCAGCCGCTCGGACACGGCGTTCTCGCGCTGCTGCGCTTCGCTCAGGGCGCCGCCGGCCGGCATGCGAAAGCCCAGCGAATCGGCGTCCAGGTGCGAGGGCGCCTCGGCGGCCAGGTCGAGGTAGTCCACCAGGGTGCCCGGATGGCTGGCTTGCCACTCGGCGACGATGCGCGCGCTCAGCTGGCGCGAAACGGAGTTGGTGCCCAGCGGGCTGGAATCGACGTGAAGTAGTTGCATGACCTTTTCTCCTGGATGTGCGGCTTTTGGCCTGGCACTGATTCTGGGGATAGGTCAGTCGATTGATAAGTCGGCGAATCCGGGATAGATTGTCCTGCCCATAGGACAACCTCATGCAAGACCTCAACGACATGCTGTTCTTCGCCGAAGTGGTGGACAAGGGCGGTTTCGCCGCCGCCGGGCGGGTGCTGGGCATCCCCAAGTCCAAGCTGTCGCGCCGCGTGGCCGAGCTGGAGGCGCGGCTGGGCGTGCGCCTGCTGCAGCGGACCACGCGCAAGCTGTCGCTCACCGAAGCCGGCGAGCTGTACCACCGCCATTGCGCCGCCATCCGCGACGAGGCAGCCGCCGCGGATGATGCGCTGGCCCAGGTGCAGCAGGCGCCGCGCGGCACGGTGCGCGTGACCTGCCCGATCACGCTGGCGCAGAGCAACGTGGGCCGCGCCATCGCCCGCTTCCTGGTGCTGCACCCGGAGGTGCGCATCGAGATGCAGGTGACCAACCGCGTGGTGGACCTGGTGGAGGAGGGCGTGGACGTGGCGCTGCGGGTGCGCCCGACCCTGGAGGACAGCGGCAGCCTGGTCGTCAAGTCGCTCGGCCGCACCGGCGGCGTGCTGGTCGGTGTGCCGGAACTGCTGGCGCGCAGCGGCCCGATCGCCGGCGTGGACGACCTGCAGCGCCTGCCCACCGTGTCCATGGGCGTGCTGGACGGCCGCGCCAGCTGGCGGCTGGTCGGCCCCGGCGGCAAGGAACACCTGTTCGTGCACCGGCCGCGCTACGTGGCCGACGACATCATCACGCTGAAGGCCGCCGTGATGGAAGGCGTGGGCATCTACGTGCTGCCCGACTACCTGTGCAGCGAGTCGCTGGCCAGCGGCCGGCTGATGGAGGTGCTGCCCGGCTGGGCGCCGGCGCAGGGGGTGGTGCACGCGGTGTTTCCCTCGCGGCGCGGGCTGCTGCCGGCGGTGCGGCGCTTCCTCGATTTCCTGGGCGAGAACGTGCGGGGCGAGACGCTGGCGTTCGGCTCGGCGCTGCCCTGATCACCAGGCGAAGGTGAAGATCAGGTCCACCGCCGAGGCGCCGCCGGTTTCGGCGCGCAGCTTCATCCGCTTGGAGATCTCGTAGAACACGTACAGCGTGCCCAGCCCGCCCGACAGGCTGCGCTCGAACGAGGCGTAGAAGTTCTGCGAGAAGCGCTTGCCCAGCGCCACCAGCGGGCCGCCTTCGCCGCGCCGCACGCTCAGCTGGTCCAGCCCGAGCTTGCCGGCGATGCCGCCGCCGGCGCCACCGCGCGCGGCCAGCAGCGCCATCGCGGCCTGCTGCACCAGCGCGGCCTCGGCGCCGGTGGCCGGCGCCGGCTGGCCGGTGACCAGCAGCGTGAGCTTCTGCGCATCGGGCAGGTCCGGCTCGGAATACAGGCGGATCAGCGGCGACTGCGCGCGGCCGCTCACCAGCACGCCGACGCGCTGCTCGGTGCGCGGGCGGATCGCCAGCACGTCCAGCGCCGGGTTGTCGGGCGCGCCGGTGAAGCGCAGCACGCCGCGCTCGATCTCCAGCTGCTGGCCGTAGGCGCGGTAGCGGCCGCCCACGGTGTGCAGCGCGCCGTTCAGGCGCGGCTCGCGCGGCGAATCGGCGGTGATGTCCAGCGTGCCGGCCAGCCGCGTGTCGACGCCGCGGCCCTGCACGCGGAAGCCCTCGCCCAGGTCGACCTGCACGGCCACGCGCAGCGGCTTTTCCTTCGGCGGAGCGGCGGGCGCGCCCGGGATGGGGCCGGCGCCGGCTTGCCGGGTGGCCGGCGGCTGCCGCTTGCGTTCTTCCGCGGTGGCGATCTGGCCGGGCGCGTTGCGCACCACCACGTCTTCGCCCAGGCGCGGCGGCGATTCCTCGGGCACGACGATCAGCGCCTCGTCGATGCGCAGCTTGCCGGTGACGTCGGTGCCCTGCGGCGCGACGCGCGCGTCGAGCTGGCCCGACACGGTGACACGCCGGTCGTTGCGGATGCTGGCGCGCAGCTTGGCCAGCTGCACGCTGGCGTTCAGCTCCGGCCCGCCCCTGGCCCAGCGGCCCTCGCCGCGCGCGGTCAGCGTGCCGCCGTTCTCGCCTTCGCCGGCGCCGCGCAGCATGAATTCCTCCACCCGCAGGCGGTCGCCTTCCACGCGCGCGCGCAGCCGCCCGTCGCGCAGCTCGATGCCGTCGACCACCGAGCGCAGCCCCAGGTTGTCGGCCTGGATCGGGCCGGTGAGCAGCGGCTGCGCCCGCGTGCCGGCCACGGCCACGTCGGCGCGCAGGGTGCCGCGCAGCCGCCAGCCCGGCGGCGCCAGCAGCGACCAGATGCCGATGCGCGGCATCTCCGCGCGCACGCTGCCTTCCAGCGGCGCCTGCTCGGGCCAGTGCCAGCCGGCGCCGCCGCCGCGCGCGAGCCGGGTGGCGATCTGCGCCTGCGCGGTGCCGGCGCGCTCGCTGGCCCAGTTGGCCGTGAGCAGCAGGCGCTCGCCCTGCGTCTGCAGCCGCACGACGGCGTCGCTGACGCCGGCGCGCACGCGGCGGTTCACGCCTTCGGCGTTCTCGGCCAGCACGTCGATGTCGCCGGACACGCGCCGCAGCGAGGCGTCCAGCCGCAGCGCGTTCCCGAGGCTGGCGTCCCACTGCGCGTCGAACACCATGTCGCCGGCCAGCGCCGAGCCGGCCAGCTGCGGGCCGCCGGCCAGCACCAGCCAGGCCATCGGCAGGCCGGCCACGCGGCCGCTGGTCTGCAGCTCGCCGCCGCCCCAGCGCACCGGCGACCAGCTGAGGACGGCCGGCGCCGAACCTGCAACCCCGCCCGCGTTGCCGGCCGGCGCGCTCAGCGTCGCCTCGCCCGCGCTCACCAGCAGCAGGCCCTTGGCCCAGCGCGCGTCGAACGGCCGGCGCGCCTGAAGCTCCCATGGGCGGTCGCCGGCGCCCAGCGCCGGGTCGCGCAGCGCGAGGCGCAGCTCGGACACGGCGGCGCGCCACTCGCCCGTGGGGCTGCGGCCGCCACGCGCGTTCACCGAGGCCTGCAGGGTGCGGCCCGACTGCTGGGCCTGGGCACGCAGCTGCAGCTGCGCGTCGCGCAGGCGGCCACTCACCGTGGCCAGCACGTCGCGCACCGACCAGGCCTGCTCGCCGCTGCCCCATTGCAGCTGCGGCGCGTCGATGGAGCCCTGCACCGAAGGGTCTTCCCAGCCGCCCTGCCAGGCGATGGCGCTGCGCGCGCTGCCCGACAGCGGCGTGCCGGCGAGCGCGTCAGGCGTCCACGGCAGCTTGCGCAGCCACTGCTGCGCGCGCGCCAGGTCGGGCGCGAGCACGACCAGCTTGCCGCCGCCGCGCTTCGCCGCGAGTTCGCCGTCGGCCGATGCGTTCAGCCCCGGTGCCACCAGCGACAGCTTGCCGCGCCCGCTCTTGGCTTCCAGGTTGGCGGTGAGCGTGCCCTGCAGCACGGCATCGCTCGCGCGGGCGCGCAGGCTGTCCAGGGAGAGCGTGCCCTTGGACCAGTCGCCGCGCGCCACCAGCTCCTGCAGCTGCAAGGCGGCGAGGGCCTGCGCGGCCTGCGAGGTCTTCTTCGCCGCCTCGGCTTTCGCGGCCTGCTTCTTCGCCGCGCGCGGCTTGCCCTTCAGGTCGACGTCGAAGGCGATGTCCGCGCCCTTCTGCTGCGCGTGCGCCTTGCCGGCAACCAGCATCGGCGCGAGCGGGCTGTAGAGCGCCGCGGGGTCGATGCCGTCGACCGTGGCATCCACCGTCCAGGCGCCGGCATGCCACTGGCCTTTCGCCTTGATTTCGCCGCCCGCCACGGCGGCCACCAGTTCGCGCACGAAGGCCGTGCCGTTGCGCCATTCGCCGCTGCCGCGCAGTTGCTCGGCCGGCAGCCGCTGTTTGTCCCAGGGGCCGGCGGCGGCGTTGTCCAGGTCGGCGCTCAGGCGCCAGGTTGCGGTGCCGGCCGGCTGCACCTCCAGCCGGCCGCTGAGCGAGGTGGTGGGCGCCTGCGGCCAGATGGCGCCGACGTCCAGGTGCTGCAGCTGCGCGCTGGCGCGCGGCAGCGGCTGCGCGGCGAACGGCGCGACGGTGGCCGACACCGTGGCATGCGGCGCCTCGCGCGGCTTGGCGGCCTTGCCGTCCAGCAGCGCGGTCACGTCCAGGGATTGCAGCGGCCCGTTCACCTGCGCCGTGAACTCGACCGGCACCGGACCGGCGGCGCCGGGCACCGGCGCGGCGACCGAGCCGCGCAGGCGCGCCTCGACCTTCATGTCGCCCATTGCACCCAGTTTCACCGTGCCGCCGTACAGGCCCCTGGCCCAGCGCAGCTTGTCCAGCCGCAGCTCGTGCTCCAAGCCGCTGAAGCCGTAGCCGCCCGCGATCTCGCCGAGCTTCAGCTGCACGGCGCGACCGTCGTATTCGGCGTTGCCGATGGTGACGCGCTCCAGCACCACGCGCAGCGGCAGCCGCAGCGAGGCCGGCGGCTTCAGCGGCTCGCCCGGGGCGCGCCGGTCGGTGACCAGCACCGCCGCCGCGTGCAGCTGGTCCAGCTGCAGCGTGCGCAGGACCAGCGCGGTGGGTTTCCATTCCAGCTGCACGTCCTGCACCTCGACGCGCAGGCCGTCCTTGTCCCAGACGAACCGGCGCACGCGCAGCCCGTCGCGCAGCGAGCCGGTGACGCCTTCCAGCACGACGGGATGGTCGCGCGCCAGGCGGCGCAGGGTCCAGTCGAGCGAGCCTTCGGTGCCGGACCACCACCACAGGCCGGCGGCGAGCACCAGCATCAGCACCAGCGTGCCGACCACCAGGCCGAGCGCGGTGCGCACCGCCTGCGACAAGCCGCCCAGCCTCAAAACGTCACCCCCACGTTGAAGTGCAGCCGCAGCTTCTTCGGATGGAAGCCGTAGGCCAGCGCCACTTCCAGCGGGCCGACCGGGCTGCGCCAGCGCGCGCCCGCGCCGGCGCCCACGCGCGGGCGCAGCTCGCCCACGCGGTTGGTCACCGCGCCGGCATCGACGAACACCATGCTCTCGAACGGCGTCACGGCGCCGTTGCGGCGGATCGGCCGCTGCCATTCCACGCTGGCGCTGGCCAGGTAGCGGCCGGGGCCGACGCGGCCGTTCGGCAGATCGATGCCGATCTCCTGGTAGCTGTAGCCGCGCACCGTGGTGTCGCCGCCGGTGCGGAACATCTGCGTGGCCGGCAGCCGAGCCGAGGAGCGCGCGAACACGGCGCCCAGTTCACCGCGCAGCTGCAGCCGGCCTTCCTGCAGCGGCCGGTAGTACAAGCCGTGCACCATCGGCCGCAGGAAGGGCGCGTTGTCGCCGGCCAGCGTGACGCCGCCGCCCAGCTCGGCGGTGACGCCGTAGCCGGAGGTCGGCGCCACGTCGTCGTTGAAGTAGCGGCCGGTCCACACGTAGTTGACGCTCAAGGCCGAGCCGGTGCCGATGTCTTCCGGCGCCAGCGTGCCGCCGCCGATCGGCCGGGCGCGGGCCTTGTCGTACTGCAGGTAGTAGTTGCGGTCGATGCCGCCCCAGGACTTGAAGCGGCCCACGCGCAGCCGCTCGCCCTGGGTCAGCAGGCCTTCGTCCTCGGTGCGCTCGCCGCGCACCAGCACGCCCCAGCGCCACAGGTCCTCGCCGGGGATGGAGGTGGATTCGAGCTGCACCAGCGGCGTCTTGCGGTTCAGGTTGAGCTTGCTGACCGTGCGCCAGCCGATCAGCGGCAGCCGGTTGTGCGTGTGCTCGATGGAGGCGCGCACGCCGGAGTCGGTGGACACGCCGACCCCCAGCGTCAGGCGCTGCAGCGGTGCCTCCTTCACCGTCACCTGCACCGGCGCGGCGGCCGGGTCGCTCTCGGGGTCCAGCGTGATGAAGGCGGAATCGAAATAGCCGCTGCCGGTCAGCCGCAGCTGCGCCTGCACCAGCTCGTCGCGTTCGTAGACTGCGCCGGGGCGCAGCTGCGCGAAGCGCGGCACCAGCACCGGGTCGTACTTTTCCACCCCGGTGACCTGCAGCGCGCCCAGCCGGTAGAGCGGGCCCGAGTTCAGCCGCAGGCCCAGGCCGCCGCGGTTGGTGGCGGCGTCGATGTCGGCCGCGCTGTCCTCGATGCGCCCGGCCAGGTAGCGCTTGCCGGTGAGGTCGCGCAGCGCCTGCCGCTTGGCGCCATCCCACGCCTCCTGCGTGAAGCGCTGGCCGGGCTTGAGCCCCCAGCCGCCGCGGATGCCTTCGCGCTGCTGGACGGCCTCGGGGTCGGCGGTGGTGGCGATGTCGCCTTCGAACGCCATGTCCACGTTGGCGATCACCGTGGGCGTGCCGGGCTCCACCGCCACCACGATGCGCGGCCGCTCGCCGGCGGTGTCGCGCGTGATGTCGATCCTCGGGCTGAAGTAGCCGCGCGTGCCCAGCAGCTGGCGCGCGTCGCGCTCCGCCAGCACGATCAGGCGCGACAGTTCGGCGTCGTCGAGGTCGGCCACCTCGCGGTAACGGCGCAGCTCGAGGTTGCGCTCCAGCAGTTCGCGCAGGTCGCCAGGCGCCTGCACCACCAGGTCGAACGAGGGCTGCGCCGCCGGCTGGGCGAGGGCGCCGAACTGGGCCATGGCGATGATGAGCGCCAGCATCGGCCGGCGGGCGTTGTCGAGCATCTCTCCCCTTGGGCTGCGAAACACGAAACGCCGACTATGCAGGACGCCGTTCGAGCGCGGCGTCAGCCAAATCCGACTCATGAGGGCGATGCAAGCTCAGCCCATGCGGGGATCCGCGGCCCGCTAGGGAAGCGGTGGAAGCACGGCCTGGGAGGTGCCGCGCGTCACCATCGCCTGGAGGGCCGCGGCCGCCTGGCGTCCCCAGGCCTCGAAGGCCGCGTGGCTTTCGGTGTCCGCCGGAACGTAGGCGTAGACATGGACGAAGTCGCCGCCCGCATACTTGGCGTAGTACACCCGCCAGGCCTTGGACGGGAACGCCACGCCGGCCTGCTTCAGCCAGCTCGCGATCTGCCCGTTGTAGCCTTGTGTCGCTTCCGTGATCCCTTCGGGCTTGTAGCGGATGACCGTGAAGCATTCCGGCATGAACACCGTCTGCTGCATGGTGTCCACGACGAGCGCGCTTGCACCGCGGCAGGGGTCGTCGTTCCAGCTACGCACGCCCACGAAGGTGGTCGCCGGCGTGCGGATGGTCAGCATCCCGGTGACGGCGCCATCCTTGACGCGCGCGACTGTCGCGGAGAGTTGCGCGGGCGAGGATGTCGCTCCGCCCTGGCTGCCCAGGCGCTGCTCGAGCTTCGCCGCGACCGTCCACTGTCCTTCCGGCAGCTTGACGCTGAATTGCCCGATTCCGAGTGTGCCGTCCGCAACGGGCTGGCCAACGACCAGGCTGTTCCAGTCCGCCGCGAAGGCGGGAGTGCCGGCGACGACCGCGAATACCAGCAGGACGCGCGGGAGCGTCTGGCGTGCGCGCGCGAGGAAATCCATCATGGCTGTGCCCCTTCCGCCTGCGGCGGTTGTTGTCGTGGGGAGCGTAGCGGTGCAAGCCCGGCCTGTGAAGTGCCATGCATCACCAAGGCCGCTCGCGCCACCCGCTATGCTGCGAACCCGACCCCCACCTTCCCCATGGACGACGATTCCAACCAACTCGAGGTGCCGCCCTCGTTCGTTTCCCTGTTCCTGTCGCCGTCCGGCCACCGCCTGACGCAGCCGGCGGACGCGGTGCGCAAGCGCTACGAGCTGTGCGAGGACCTGGCGCAGATGCTCGCGGGCGACGCCGCGGCCACGCTGTTCAAGTCCGACGGGTCCGAGCGCGAGGTGCTGGACAAGATCCGGGCCGCGCTGACCGAGCCCGGGTCGGCGGTGCAGCCTGCCGAGGCCGCCTGGGTCACCGCGCGCCTGGCCGAACTGCTCGGCTGGGCGCTGCCCGATCCCGTTGCTCCATCGGCGGGGCCGGGCTGACATGGGGCTGCGCGTGTACCTCGCCGGGCCGGACGTGTTCCGGCCCAACGCCGCCGAGCACGGCCGCCAGCTGGTGGCGCTGTGCGCCGAATACGGCTTCGCCGGCGTGTTCCCGCTCGACGAGTCGCTGGCCGGCGGCCTCGCGCCGCGGGCGGCGGCCGCCCGCATCTACCGCGCCAACCTGGCGCACATCGACGCGTGCGATGCCGTGCTGGCCAACCTCGACTTCTTTCGCGGCCCGGAGCCGGACAGCGGGACCTGCTTCGAAATCGGCTATGCCACCGCGCGCGGCAAGCCGGTGATCGGCTACGTGCGGGAAGACGGCAGCTTCGCCGAGCGCATCCGGCTGCGCTACCCGCAGGCCGTGCGCGACGGGCTGGCCGACGCCGCCGGTTGGCAGCTGGAGGAGTTCGGGCTGCCGCTCAATTTGATGCTGGGCGTGCCCTGCCGCATCGTGGTGGGCGACCTGCGCGTGGCGCTGGACGTGCTCAGCCGGTCAGGATCGGGCGCAGCGTCTGCGTCTCCTGGCCGATGAAGCGGAAGAAGGCGTCGATGCGCGGCGTCTTGCGCAGCGCCGGCGTGGTGAGGATGCGCCAGATGCGCGTGAGTTCCGGCACCGGGCCGAACAGGCGCTGCAGGTCGGGCTCCGCGTCGCCGAGCGCGGTGGGCAGCGCCGCGATGCCCACGCCGGCCCGGGCCGACTGCACCAGCCCCAGGATGCTGCCGCTGGTGGCCGCCACCGCGGCCGCGGGCAGCGCCTGCTGCAGCCATTGCGTGGCGCGGTGCCGGCCCATGGACGCGTCCAGCCCGATCCACGGATGCCCGGCCGCCTCGGCCAGCGCGCCGGGCGCGCCGTGGCGCTCCACATAGCCGCGCGACGCATACACCGCCCACAGCGAATCCGCCACCTTGCGGCCGACCAGCTGGCCGTCGACGGTGTCGCCGGAGCGCAGCGCGACGTCGGCATCGCCCTTGGCGAGGTCGAGATAGCGGTCGCTGGTGACGAACTCGATGCGCAGGCGCGGGTGCGTGGCGTGCAGCCGGTCCAGCAGCGGCGAGGCGGTGATGCGGTGCACCAGCGGCTCGGGGCAGGTGAGGCGGATCACGCCGTTGAGTTCCCGTGCGGAAGTCCGGATGTGCTGCTCCAGCTCGGCGATGCGCTGCTCGACCGCTTCGGCCAGCGGCAGCAGTTCGCGGCCGTAGGCGGTGAGCCGGTAGCCGGTGGGATGCCGCTCCACCAGGGCCTGGCCGATGCGCTGTTCCAGCGCGACCAGGCGCCGCTGCACCGTGGACTGGTCCACCTGCAGCGCGCGCGCCGCGGCGGTGGTGCCGCCGTGCCGCGCGACGGCGAGGAACGGCTTCAGATCGTCCCAATCGAACATGGGCCTCCCGCATTCTTGGGTCCCATTATGCGTTCCCGACCTTGACGAAGCAGGTTTGCCGGTTAATATAGCCACATGGCTATTCAAGAACAGGCAGCACGCGATCCGTTGAGCCTCGCTTTCGCCGCGCTCGCGCATCCCACGCGGCGCGTCATCCTGGAACGGCTGGCGCTGGGCGAAGCCGACGTCACCGAACTGGTGCTGCCGTTCGGCACCAGCCAGCCCACCATCACGAAACACCTGCGCGTGCTGGAGCGCGCCGGGCTGGTCGCCATGCGGCGCGAGGCGCAGCGGCGCCCGCGCGCGCTGCTGGCGCGGCCGCTCAAGGCCGTGTCGGAATGGGTCGGTCCGTTCGCCGAATTCTGGGAGCAGCGCTTCTCCTCGCTGGACGGCTACCTGCAGCAGATGGAGATGCCCAAGGACACACCCGAAGACACCCCGAAGGACACATTGAAGGAGATGGGCCATGCGCCAAAGAAGCGGTAGGCCCACACCGGCCGCCACGCCAGCACCCTGGACGCTCGAAGTCACCCTGCCGGGCGACCTGCAGATCCGCATGCGGCGTGCCTTCGCCGCGCCGCGCGCCAAGGTGTTCGCGGCCTGGACGCGGGCCGAGCACGTCAGCCGCTGGTGGGACCCGGCCGGCAAGCCGCTGGCCGTCTGCGAGATCGACCTGCGGCCCGGCGGCGCCTTCCGCTGGGTCAACGACGTGCCCGACCGCACGCAGGTGTTCGCCGGCACCTACGTGGAGATCGTGCCGCCCGAACGGCTGGTGTTCCGCATGCCGCCCACGCCGGCGGGCGAGGGCGCGCTGTCCACGGTGCTGTTCGTCGACCATGGCGACACCACCGAGCTGGTGGTGACCATCGCCTGCCGCTCGCCCGAACAGCGCGAGATGCTGCTGGCGATGCGGGTGCCAGAAGGAACCGCCCGCACCCTGGACAACCTGGAACGGCACCTCGCGGCAGGGTCGCCGGCCGAAGGGCCGCCATGACGGCGGCACCACGCGGCGGGTCCGAGCTGCGCTCGGCCGACGGCACGCGCATCGCGTTCAGCGCGAGCGGCACCGGGCCGGCGGTGATCCTGGTCGACGGCGCGCTGTGTTATCGCGGCATGGGTCCCGGCGACGCGCTGGCGCGCTGCCTGGCCGGCCGTTTCACCGTGTTCCAGTACGACCGGCGCGGCCGCGGCCAAAGCGGCGACGCCGCGCCCTACGCCGTGCAGCGCGAGATCGAGGATCTCGATGCCGTGCTCCAGGCCGCGGGCGGCACGGCCATGCTGTGGGGCATGTCCTCGGGCGCGGTGCTCGCGCTCGATGCGGCGGCGCAGTTGCGCGGCGTGCAGAAGGTCGCGGTGTACGAGGCGCCGCTGATCGCCGACGCGTCGCGCCCGGGCACGCAGGATGACTGGCTGGCGATCCGGCATGCGGCTGCGCAGGGCGACAGGTCCGAAGCGGTGCGGCGGTTCCTGCGCTCGGTCGGCCTGCCGGGCTTCGCCGTCGCCGTGATGCGGCTGCTGCCCATGTGGCAGCGGCTCAAGGCGGTGGCGCACACGCTGCCGTACGACGGCGAAATCGTCGCCGGCCTCCAGCGCGGCGTGCCGCCGGACGCCGCCAGGTGGGCCGGCATCACGGCGCCGGTCCTGGTCACGGACGGCGGCCGCAGCCCGCCGTGGATGCGCAACGGCAATGCCGCATTGGCTGCTGCCTTGCCGGGTGCCCGCTACCGCACCGTCGAAGGCCTCACGCACAACCTGAAGCCGGCCGTGCTGGCGCCGGTGCTGGCCGGCTTCTTCGCGGCGCCGGCGTGAGCTACGCGCCGGCCGGCTGCAGGCCCATGCCGCCGCCGCCGGCCGGCCGCGCGCGCGGAAACAGGAAGGCGATGGCCACGGCGCCCAGGCCGACCGCCATCGAGCCGATGTACAGCCAGGCGTAGCTGCCGAAGCGGTCGTACAGCCAGCCGCCCAGCAGCGGGCCGAGGGCCATCCCCAGGCTCGACAGCATGGTGGCGGCGCCGAGCACCGTGCCCAGGATGCGCGGGCCGAAGGCATCGCGCGCCAGCGTGGCGTACAGAGGCATCACGCCGCCGTAGGCCATGCCGAACCCCAGGGCCACCACGTAGAAGCCGGTCAGCTGGTTCACCAGCAGGTAGGACGCGGCGGCGAAGGCCTGGATCAGCAGCCCCACGATCAGCACCCGCTTGGCGCCCAGCCGGTCGGCGGCCACGCCGAACAGCAGTCGCCCGCCCAGGCCGGCCGCGCCTTCCACGCTGTAGATGGTGACGGCCGCCACGGTCGGCAGGCCGCAGCCGATGGCGTAGCTGACGGTGTGGAAGATCGGGCCCGAGTGCGCCGCGCAGCAGGCGAAGAAGGTGGCGCCCAGCACGATGAAGGCGCGCGAGCGCAGCGCGGCGCCGGCCGACATCTCGGGCAGCGCCTCGACCGAACCGAAGTCGCCTCCGCCGGCGACAGCGGCCGGCGCGCGCGGCGCCGCGCGGATGAACCACACCGCCGGCAGCAGCAGCACCCAGGCGCCGATGCCGATGACCAGCTGCGCGGTGCGCCAGTCGTACTGCGTGACCAGCCAGGCCGCGAGCGGCGCGATGGTCATCGGCGCGACGCCCATGCCGGCCGACACCAGCGACACCGCCAGGCTGCGGTTGCGGTCGAACCACGACGCGGTGGTGGCGATCACCGGCGCGAAGAAGCTGCCGGCCGCGATGCCCATCAGCACGCCGAACATCAGCTGGAACTCCAGCAGGCTGGTCGACCGGCTGGCCAGCACGTTGGCCAGGCCCAGCAGCACGGTGCCGGCCAGCACCACGCGCTGCGGGCCGTAGCGGTCGGTCAGCGCGCCCCAGCCGAAGCCGGCGATGCCCATGCTGAGGAAGGCGAGCGTCATGGCGCCGGAGATGCCGGCGCGCGACCAGCCGGTGGCGCTGCCCATCGGGTCGAGGAACACGGCCAGCGAGAAGATCACGCCGATGGCCACGCAGGTCATCAGCGCGCCGGCGGCGACGAGCGCCCAATTCTGCCGTGGTGGTGGAGACGCGGAGGCTGCGGAGGAGGTCATGGCGGGGCTTTGGAGGTGTGGGTACGCCAATGACGGTTGGCGGCCGCGAAAAGAGACGGACCCAGGGTAAGCACCGAGGCGGGCAGGCGGCACACGCCGGCGGCGATCGTGCCGGTGACCGCGAGCATCGCCGCGGTGTGCACGCCGATGGCCGCCAGCGCCAACGCCAGCCCATCGGGCGCGGCGGCGCCGCCGGCCGGGCCGCCGTCCATGCACAGCGGAACCAGCGCCGGCACCAGCATCAGCCCGGCGCCGTGGCCGGTCGACACCATGAAGGACCAGAGCGCCAGCCCGGCATGGCCCGCACGCCCCGCCGGCGCCCGCGCGCGGCCGGTCTTGCGGCCTGCTTTGCGGCCGGCCAGGTGGAACACCACCACGGCCGCCAGCAGCCCGCCCGCGGCGCTCTGCACGGCGGTGCGGTCCATCGACAGGCCCAGCACCACCGCGGCGCCCACCAGCGCGACCGACGCGGCATGGCCGAACGCGATCGGCAGCAGGGCGCGCAGCGCCTGCGAGCGGTCGCGCGACCGCAGCCCGCAGGCGGCGGCCGGCAGCCAGCCGCTGGCCGGGTTCAATCCATGCAGCGCGCCGAGCGCGGCGACCGCCAGCCAGGGCAAGATCATCGGTGTGCTCCCAGCCGGCGCCGGATTCAGACGCGCGCGGCCTTCGGGCGCCGCACGGCGCGCACCTTGCCGCTGTCGCCGCCGCCGCAATAGAACAGGTCGGCGCCGTCGGATTCCAGCCCGCTGATGCCGGTGCCGCGCGGCATCTCCAGCCGCTCGAGCACGGCGCCGTTGCCGGGGTCGACGCGGCGCAGCTCGCTCTGCTCGCCTTCCCAGGTGCCGTGCCACAGCTCGCCGTCGACCCAGGTGACGCCGGTGACGAAGCGGTTCGATTCGATGGTGCGCCGCACCGCGCCGGTGGCCGGGTCGATCTGGTGGATCTTGCGGTCGCGGTACTGGCCCACCCACAGGCTGCCCTCGGCCCAGGTCAGGCCCGAGTCGGTGCCGTTGCCGGGCGCGGGGATCGACGCCACCACGCTGCCGCTGGCCGGATCGATCTTGTCGATGCGCCGCTCGGCGATCTGGTAGAGGTAGGTGCCGTCGAAGGCGGTGCCGGCATCGCCGGTGCAGTCCAGCGTGCGCTCGGTGGCGCCGCTGGCGGGGTCGAAGGCGACCAGCGTGGCGCCGGTGGCCGCCCAGACCCGGCGGCCGTCGTGGCTGACGCCGTGCACGGCGGTGGCGCCGTCGAAGGGCCCGTATTCGCGCACGATCTCGGCGGCGTGCGTGGCCGGGTGCGCCGGGTCCTGTGCCAGGGTGGCGTTCGGGGTGGTGATGGGCATGGCGGTCCTTCTTGCGCCCAGGAACGGGCGCGATGGAAGGACTCTATCCAGACGGCAGCGCGGTGGGGAGTAACAAGATCGTCGTGAAACCCGCCAGCGGCGGCGCCAGCCAGCGGCGCGCCCGCGCCTGGCCGATGGCGCGCACCCGCCCGGCCGCCTCCAGCTCGGCCAGCGCGCGCTGCACGGTGCGCTGGCTGGTGTCGAGCGCCAGCGCCAGCGCCGAGGTCGACCAGGCGGCGCCGTCGGCCAGCAGCGCCACCAGCGAAGCCTGCTCGCCCTCGATCGGCGGCGCCAGCACGGCCACGGCGCGCCCGTCGCGCGGCCTGAGCGCGAAGCCGCGCGCGGTGGCCTCCACTTCGGCCATCGGTTTGGCGAGCGCGCGCAGCCGCCCGATCTCCACCCGCAGGCGCGCGCGGTGCGTCTCGTCGGGGCGGCGGGTGCGGAACGCGCTCTCGATCAGCGCGTTGCGCTCGACGTCGCCGGGCCAGGCCTCGGCCAGGGCGCGGGCCAGCGCGAACAGCACCGGGCGGCGTGCCAACGGCAGCCAGGCATCGCCCGCGCGCAGCCCGTGGCGGCAGGCGTCCAGCACCAGGTCGCCGCCGGCCAGCAGCGCCGCCACCTCGTCCAGCCGCAGCACCCGCTCGCCGGCGCCGCCGTACTGGCGCGCGGCCGGATGCCGCAGCGCGGTGCGCGCCTCGGCCACCTCGGCCAGCAGCGCCGGCACGCGGGCCTGCAGGGCCGCCGCGTGCGCGCGGGCCAGCGCCGCCTGCGCGTCGCCGGTGCGCAGCGCCCGCAGCGCCAGTTCGGCGGCGGCCAGCTCGGCCACCGCCGCCAGCGCCGGCGGCAGGCCGCGCGCATCGAGCTGTGCCAGCGCGGCCGCGGCCTCGCCGGCGCGCCCGAGCAGCAGCAGGCGGCGCGCGGCGATCAGCCGCGCCTGCATGGCGTTGGCGCGGTCGGCATGCGCCTCCAGCGTGGCGGCCGCCGCCGTCAACGCGCGCGGCGAGCCGCCGAAGTCGCGCATCGCCAGCGCCACCTCGGCTTCGGCGACGATGCAGCGCGCGCGCGCCAGCTCCTCGTGGGCACCGAAGGCGCGGGTGGCGCGCCGCAGCAGCTCGCGGGCGCGCGGATGGTCGCCCAGCTGGGCCATGGCGATGCCGCGCAGCGCCAGGGCCGGCGGGTCGTCGCGCAGGGCGACACGCTTGAGGGCGCCGAGCGCATCGCCGGCGGCAAGGGCTCGCGCGGAGGCGGCGATCAGGGAATCCATGGATGCGCCATCGTAAACACTCCGCGTTCGGCGCTAGAGTGGCGGGATGCCGATGCCCGCACTTCGCCGCCGCAGCTTCGCCCTCTGGGCGGCCGGCACGCTGCTGCCGGCGCGCGGCAGCTTCGCCCAGGCACCCCGCCAGCTGCTGGGCGACATGCATTCGCACTACGCCATGTTCAGCCGCGTGCTCGGGAACGACATGCGCCGCCACATGGAGGACACCGGCACCACGCTGGTCGGCTGGGCGCTGGTCGACGACACGCCGTACACCCGGGCCACGCCCGAGGGCATCAAGCAGGTGCGGCAGCCCGAGCCCGGCGAACTGTGGGACTACTTCCAGCGGCGCGTGGCGCGCTACGACGCGCAGCTGCGCGCCTGGAACCTCCCCAAGGCCTTGACGCCGGCCGACGTCGACGCCGCGTTGGCCGGCGCGCCGCACGTGGTGATGGCCTCGGAGTCCGCCAACTTCCTCGAAGGCAGGCCGGAGCGCGTGGCGCAGGCGCACGCCATGGGCCTGCGCCATTTGCAGCTGGTGCACTTCATCGCCTCGCCGCTGGGCGACCTGCAGACCGAGCCGCCGCGCCACAACGGCCTGCCGCCGGTGGCGCTGCAGGTGCTCCGGGAATGCAGGCGGCTGGGCGTGCTGGTCGACCTGGCGCATTGCGCGCCGGAGTTCGTCGAGGCGGCACTGGCCGCGTCCGACGCCGCGATGGTCTGGTCGCATTCGTGGGTCCGGCGGCGCGCCAGCACCTGGCGCGACTGGCCCAGCATCGCGCGTGCGCTGTCGCCCGAACAGGCGCGCCGCATCGCCGCGCACGGCGGCGTGGTCGGGCTGTGGACGGTGCGCGTGCGCTCCGACCCGGCGGCGCCGCGCGACGCCGACAGCTACGCCGACGAGATCCTGCGCATGGTGGACCTGCTGGGCCCCAAGGCCGTGGCCTTCGGCACCGACATGGACGGGTCCGGCGCCAACCCGATCCTGTCCCACTACACCGACCTGCGCGCCGTGGCCGAGCGCCTCGCGCGCCTGGGCATGCCGCCGGTGGTGCTGCACGACGTGTGCATCGGCAACTACGCGCGCGTGCTGAAGAAGGCGATGGCGGCGTAAGGCCGGTGCACGATGCCCGAGATGGTTCCGCTGGGCGCCCTGCGCGCCGTCGCTTCCGTGGCCGCCACCGGTGGCGTCGGCGGCGCGGCGCGGGCGCTGCACCAGTCGCCCTCGTCGGTGACGCGGGCGGTGCAGCGCGCAGAAGCCATGCTCGGCGCGGCGCTGTTCGAGCGCGGCGCCACCGGCATGGCGCCCACCGCCGCCGGCCGGCTGCTGGCCGTGCGCATCGCGCGCGCCTTCAAGGAGCTGCAGACGGCGGCCGACGGCTTGCGCACGCGGGGCGCGCCGGCGGCCGCCGCGGCGTTGCCGCGGCTGGTCAGCGACGCGTTGCTGCGCGCCCTGGTGGCGCGCGCCGGGCACCCGACCGAAAGCGCCGCGGCGGCGCAGGCCGGCATGTCGCAGCCGGCGCTGAACCAGGCGCTGCGCCGGCTGGAGCACCTGGCCAGGCTGCCGCTGTTCGAGCGCACGCGCGTGGGCGCGCGGCTCAACGAATCGGGCCGCTGGATGCTGCAGCAGGCGCAGCTGGCGCTGGCCGAGATCCGCATCGGCCACGAGGAGCTGGCGCGCTGGCGCGGCCAGGGGCGCACGCAGGTCACCATCGGCAGCCTGCCGATGGCCAGCGACGTGCTGGTGCCCCAGGCCGTGGCGATGGGCCTGGGAGCCGGGGAAGGCATGGAGCTGGTGGTCAAGGACGGCACCTACGAGGCGCTCGCGCAGATGCTGCGCAGCGCCGACATCGACTTCATGGTCGGGCCGCTGCGCGGCGCGGCGGTGGCGCCGGACCTGCGCGAGGAGGTGCTGCTGGTCGACCGCTTCGTCGCGGTGGCGCGCGCCGACCACCCGCTGGCGCGGGGCCGCCGCGCTTCGCTGAAGCGGCTGGCGCCGTATCCATGGATCGGCCCGCTGCCGGGCACGCCGGCGCACGCCGTGTTCGACCGCCTGTTCGCGCAGGCGGGCCTCGCGCCGCCGCGCGTGTCGGTGCGCGCGCACAGCACGGCCGTGGTGCGCTCGGTGCTGCTGGCCGGCGACCACGTGGCGCTGATCTCGCCGCTGCAGGTGCATGCCGAGGTGCAGGCCGGCCTGTTGGCGCACGTGTCGGCGCCCCTCGCCGGCTCGGAGCGCGCCATCGGCATCACCATGCGCCGCGACGCGCTGCCGTCTTCGGCCTGCCTGGAGATCCTGGCGGCCTTGCGCCAGGCCGCGGCGGCGGCCCCGTTCGCCGCACTTCGATAAGCAGAACGCAACACCCGGGCGCAGCGCGCAAGGCTGCGCGGCCGGGGCGCGCCGATACTCGGGTGGACGACGCACAGCCCCGTGCGGATGAGCTCGGACTTTCTCAAGAAGGCACACGCATGTTGAATCGACGCCAGGTGCTGATGGGCGCCGCGGCCGGGCCGCTGGCCGTGGCGGGCGCCATGGCCCAGACCGCATTTCCCTCCCGGCCGCTGCGCATCCTGGTCGGCTACACGGCCGGCGGCGCGGTGGACCTGATCGCGCGCTCGCTCGCGCAGCAGTTGCAGGCCAGCCTGGGCCAGCCGGTGGTGGTGGAGAACAAGCCGGGCGCCGGCACCAACGTGGCGATCCGCGCGCTGGCGGACAGCCCGCCGGACGGCTACACGCTGATGCTGGCGGCCAACGCACTGGCCGCCAACGTGACGCTCTACGAGCCGGCGCCCTACAACCTGGCGCGCGACGTGACGCCCGTCTCGCTGGTCGGCCGCGTGCCGGTGGTGCTGGCGGTGGCGGCGGCGTCGCCGGTGGCCGGCCTGCAGCAGTTCGTCGCGGCGGCCAAGGCCGATCCGCGCAAGGTGAACTACGGCTCGCCCGGCAACGGCTCGACGCCGCACCTGGCGATGGAGCTGTTCGAACGCGCGGCCGGCATCAAGCTCACGCACGTGCCGTACAAGGGCGGCTCGCAGGCCATCACCGACGTGCTGGGCGGCCATGTGCAAGCCGTGGCGGTCAATGCGCTGGAGGTGCAGCCGCACGTGCGCGCCGGCAAGCTGCGCGTGCTGGGCGTGATGACGCCGCAGCGCTCCGGCATCTTCCCGGAGGTGCCGACGGTGGCGGAGTCGGGTTTCCCCGGCTTCGAGGCCTCGGTCTGGTACGGCCTGGTCGCCCCCGGCGCGCTGCCGCAGCCCGTCGCGGCGCGCCTGCATGCCGACGTGCAGAAGGCGCTGGCCACCGACGAGGTACGCCAGCGCCTGACTTCCGCCGGCGGCGAGGTGCTGCCGGGGCCGGCCGCGCAGCTCGCCAAGTTGCTGCAGGACGAAAGCGCGCGCTACGCCAGGCTGATCCGCGAGGGGCAGATCAAGCCCGATTGATTCCATGCAACGCTCCGACCCCCCATTTCCTCTCTCGCGCCGCGCGGTGCTGGCCGCAGGCGCCGGCTGCGTGCTGTCGCTGCCCGGCCGCGCCGACGCGTTTCCCTCCAGGCCGATGCGCATCATCGTGCCGTTCACGCCCGGCGGCTCCAGCGACGTGCTGGCCCGCGCGATCGGCGTGGAGCTCGGCAAGGCGCTGCGCCAGCCGGTCGTCATCGAGAACGTGCCCGGCGCCGGCGGCTCGCTCGGCGCGGAGAAGGCGGCCAGGTCGCCGGCCGACGGCTACACCCTGCTGATGGGGCACATCGGCACGCTGGCGATCAACCCATCGCTCTATCCCAAGCTGGGCTACGACCCGGTGCGCAGCTTCGCGCCGGTGGCCTGGATCGCGCGCGTGCCGAACGTGCTGGTGGTGAACGCCTCGGTGCCCGCGAAGGACCTGAAGGAACTGATCGCGCTGGCCAGGGCCAAGCCGGGCCAGCTGTCCTACGGCTCGGGCGGCAACGGCAGCGCGGCGCACACCACCATGGAGTACCTGAAGATGCAGACGGCCAGCTCGTTCCTGCACATTCCGTACCGCGGCACGGCGCCTTCGGTGACCGACCTGCTGGCCGGCCAGGTGCAGGTGCTGTTCACCGGCATCCCGGCGCTGCTGCCGCACATCAGGGCCGGGAAGATCCGCGCGCTCGCCGTTTCCAGCCCGAAGCGCCTGGCGCTGCTGCCCGAGGTGCCCACCGTCGCCGAGACCGGCGTGGTCGGCACCCGGGGCTTCGAGGCGGACCAGTGGTACGGCCTGGTGGCGCCCGCCGGCACGCCGGCCGAGGTGGTCGCGCTGCTCAACCAGCAGGTGAACAGGTCGCTGGCGTCCGACGAGGTCCGCGCACGCCTGGCCGCCGAGGGCGCCGAGCCGACGGCGGCCACGCCGCAGGTGTTCGCGCAACTCATCGCCCGCGAGATCCCGCGCTGGGAGCGCGTGGTCCGGAACGCCCGCATCACCCTGGACTAGGGACACCAAACCCACCGAGAGGAGACCTCCCCATGAGATCGATCGTTCGCCTGCTGATGGCAGGCGTCCTGGCCGCCGCATTGTCCGCATGCGCGCAGGCACCGGCCGCGCCGGCGGGCAAGACCGAGGTGCTGTGGCTGGGCCAGTCGGCGTTCAGGATCACGACGCCGGGCGGCAAGGTGATCGTCACCGACCCGTGGCTGCGCACCAACCCGCTCACGCCGCCCGAGTACAGGAACCTGGAGGCGCTGGGCAAGGTGGACGTGCTGCTGGTCACGCATGGCCACTTCGACCACTTCGCCGACGCGCCGGCGCTGGCCATGCTGCACCAGGTGCCGATGATTGCGCCGGGTGACATGAATCAGACCGTGGGGCTGCTGGGCATCCTGCCGGCCAACCTGGTGCCGCGCTTCAACAAGAGCGGCACCGTCACCCCCGTGCCCGGCATCCGGGTGACGGCCGTGCACGCCGAGCATTCGTCGGTGGTCGTGTGGAAGAACCCCGCCACCGGCAAGGAGGAGTCGCACGACGGCGGCGAGCCGGTGGGCTTCATCGTCGAGCTGGAGAACGGATTCCGCATCTGGCACATGGGCGATACGGGGCTGTTCGGCGACATGCGCTTCATCGCCGAGTACTACAAGCCCGACCTGGTACTGATGCCGATCGGCGGCCACTTCACCATGGGCCCGGCCGACGCCGCCTATGCCACGCGCGAATGGATCAAGCCCCGGGCCGTGATCCCCATGCACTACGGCGCCAACCCGCTGGGCCGCGGCACGCCGCAGGAGTACCTGCAGGCGCTCGGCGCCACGGCCACGCGCGTGCTGCCGCTCAAGCCCGGCGAGAAGGCGGTGTTCTGACATGCGCAGCGCACCGAACAGGCGAACCGTTTTGCTGGGCGCGGCGGCCCTGCTGCCCGCGTGGGGCCGGGCGCAGAACTTTCCGTCCAAGCCGATCCGCATCGTGGTGCCGTTCGGCGCCGGCGGCATCGCCGACCTCACCGCGCGCGCCCTCGCGCAGAAGCTGGGCGAGAACCTGCGCCAGAGCGTGGTGGTGGACAACAAGCCCGGCGCCGGCGGCGTGGTGGCCGGCGACCTGGTGGCCAAGTCCGAGCCCGACGGCCATGTGCTGCTGCTCATGAGCAACGGCACGGCGGTCAGCGCCGGGCTGTTCCAGTCGCTGCCGTTCGACGCGCAGAAGGACTTCGCACCGGTGGCGGCGATCGGCACTTTCGACATCGCGGTGCTTGCCGCCGCGGACGGCCGCTTCAAGAGCATGAAGGACCTGCTCGCCCATGCCAAGGCGAACCCGGGCAGGCTGAACGTCGCCACCATCAACGTCGGCAGCTCGCAGCACCTGAGCGCCGAGCTGCTGAAGACCAGCGCGGGCGTGGACTTCCAGGTGGTGCCGTTCAACGGCTCGCCCGCCGTGCTGACCGCATTGCGCGGCGGCCAGGTCGATGCCGCGGTGGAAATTCTCGGTCCCATGCTGCCGCAGATCGCCTCCAGGGCCGTGCTGCCGCTGGCGGTGATGGGCACGCGCCGCGCGGCCGCCTTGCCCGAAGTGCCCACGGTGGCGCAAAGCGGCGTGCCGGGCTTCGACGTGTCGTCCTGGAACGCGCTGGCCGCGCCGGCGCGCACGCCGCCGGCCGTCATCGCGCTGCTGAACCGCGAAGTGAACAAGGCTATCGAGGACGCCGCGCTGCGCAAGCAGCTCGATGCCCTGAACGTCACGCCGCGCGGCGGCACGCCGGAGCAGTTGCGAGACCTGCTGGCGGCCGAGACGCGCCGCTGGGCCGACGTGATCGTGCGCGCCAAGGTGCCGCGCCAGTAACCGATACCGATTCCACACATCCAACAACGAGGAGCAAGCATGAAGATCGGGAAATTCGCCGTCGCCGCCGCCGGCCTGTGCGCGGGCATGTCCGCGATGGCGCAGAGCGGCAGCAGCCTCACGCTGTACGGCATCGTCGACGTGTCGGTGCGCCACCAGAGCGGCCTGACCGCCGGCTACGCGCGTTCGCCCGGGAGCACCACCACGGTGGCCAGCGGCGTCGGCCCGACCAGCCGATGGGGCGTGCGCGGCACGGAGGACCTGGGCGGCGGCCTGCGCGCGCTGTTCAACCTGGAGTCCGGCATCAACGTGGACACCGGCGCCAACGCCAACGGCACCAGCTACTTCGACCGCGCGTCGGTGGTCGGCCTGGCGGGCAACTGGGGCACGGTGACGGCGGGCCGGCAGAACACGCTGGTCGCCGACTCGGCCGGCCTGGTCGACCCAATCGGCCTGCGCTTCGCCGGGCTCAACCCGAACATCCAGGTCACCAGCCTCACCGGCCACCAGTTGGGCATCGAGTTCGGCGCCACCGGCTCGACCGGTTCTTCCAACCGTGTCAACAACTCCATCAAGTACTCGGTGCCGGTCGGCCCGGTGGTGGCGCGCGCGATGTACAGCCTGGGCGAGACCGCAGGCGACGCATCGAAGCAGAACTCGATGGGCGTGGGCCTGGATTACGTCAGCCCGGCGTTCTCCGCCACCAGCGCCTACACCGTGTTCCGCGATGCCAACGACCGCAAGCTGGAAGCGGCCAACCTGGGCGCGACCTGGCTCGCGCTGCCGGCGCTGCGCCTGATGGCCAACGCCGGCTACAACAAGGCCGAGACCTCGGCCACCGCGCGCACGCGCAACCGGCTGCTGGCGGTGGGCGTCAACTACGCGGTGACGCCGGCCGTCGACCTGGTCACCGGCTACTACAAGGTGGACCGCAGCCGCACGGCCCAGGCGGACGACGGCTTCGGCCGGCTGGTCGCCTTCCTGGAATACAAATTCTCCAAGCGCAGCAAGGTGTTCCTGGAACTCGACGCCACGCACTGGAAGGGCGACTACCTGGGCGCGGGCAACAAGTCCACCTCGAACGGCCTGAGCCTGGGCATCACGCACGCGTTCTGACGGGCAAGGAGGCATGGACGCACAATCGCGTCCATGTCGGAAGCACTGCTGCAACTGGTCCGCACCGAGATGCCCTACGGCAAGCACAAGGGCACGCCGATCGCCGACCTGCCGGGCAACTACCTGAACTGGTTTGCGCGCGAAGGCTTCCCGCCCGGCGAACTGGGCCGCCTGCTGGCGCTCATGCACGAGATCGACCACAACGGGCTGAAGCACCTGCTCGTGCCGCTGCGCGGGCGCGCCGGCCCGCTACGATAGCCGCTCTCCACGAAAGGACCCACCCGATGAAGACACGCGCAGCCGTCGCCTGGCAGGCCGGCCAGCCCCTCACGATCGAAGAACTCGACCTCGACGGGCCGCGCGCCGGCGAGGTGCTGGTGGAGGTGAAGGCCACCGGCATCTGCCACACCGATTACTACACGCTGTCGGGCGCCGACCCCGAAGGCCTGTTCCCCGCCGTGCTGGGCCACGAGGGCGCGGGCGTGGTGCTGGAGGTCGGCGCGGGCGTCACCTCGCTGAAGCCCGGCGACCACGTCATCCCGCTCTACACGCCCGAATGCCGCCAGTGCAAGTTCTGCCTGTCGCGCAAGACCAACCTGTGCCAGCTGATCCGCGGCACGCAGGGCAAGGGACTGATGCCGGACGGCACCTCGCGCTTCTCGCTGGACGGCAAGCCGATCCTGCACTACATGGGCACCTCGACCTTCAGCAACCACATCGTGGCGCCCGAGATCGCGCTGGCGAAGATCCGCCCCGACGCGCCGTTCGACAAGGTCTGCTACATCGGCTGCGGCGTCACCACCGGCGTCGGCGCGGTGATCTGGACGGCCAAGGTGGAGGCCGGCGCCAACGTGGTGGTGTTCGGCCTGGGCGGCATCGGCCTGAACGTGATTCAGGGCGCCAAGATGGTGGGCGCCGACAAGATCATCGGCGTCGACCTGAATCCCAAGCGCGAGGCGATGGCGCGCCGGTTCGGCATGACGCACTTCCTGAACCCGAAGGACCATCCGAACATCGTCGACGCCATTGTGCAGCTGACCGACGGCGGCGCCGACTACAGCTTCGAGTGCATCGGCAACACCACCACCATGCGCCAGGCGCTGGAGTGCTGCCACAAGGGCTGGGGCCAGAGCATCGTCATCGGCGTGGCCGAGGCCGGCGCCGAAATCAGCACGCGGCCGTTCCAGCTGGTCACCGGCCGCCAGTGGAAGGGCTCGGCCTTCGGCGGCGCGCGCGGCCGCACCGACGTGCCCAAGATCGTCGACTGGTACATGGACGGCAAGCTCAACATCGACGACCTGATCACCCACACGCTGAAGCTGGAAGACATCAACAAAGGCTTCGAGCTGATGAAGGCCGGCGAGTCGATCCGCTCGGTCGTGGTGTTCTGAGGTGGACGGCATCTCCGCGCTGGAAGAGCACCGCTGCTTCGGCGGCGTGCAGGGCTTCTACGAGCACGCCTCGCCCGCCACCGGCCTGCCGATGCGTTTCGGCGTCTATGCGCCGCCGCAGGCGCTGCAAGGCCCGGTGCCGGTGCTGTGGTGCCTGGCCGGGCTGACCTGCAACGAGCAGACCTTCGCCATCAAGGCCGGCGCGCAGCAGCATGCGGCGCGGCACGGGCTGATGCTGGTGACGCCGGACACCAGCCCGCGCGACACCGGCATCGCCGAAGCGGACAAGGACTGGGACTTCGGCCACGGCGCCGGGTTCTACCTGGACGCGTCGCGGCAGCCGTATGCACCGCACTGGCGCATGGAGAGCTGGCTGATGGAGGAGCTGCCTGCCTTGCTGCGGCAGCATTTCCCGGGGGACACCGGCCGGGCCGGCGTGCTCGGGCACTCGATGGGCGGGCACGGTGCGCTGACGCTGGCGCTGCGGCATCCCGGCAGTTTCCGCACGGTGTCGGCCTTCGCGCCGATTTGCGCGCCCACCGAGGTGCCCTGGGGCCAGAAGGCCTTCCGCGGCTACCTGGGCGAGGACACGGCGGCGTGGCAGCGGCACGACGCGGTGCGGCTGATCGAGGGCGGCGCGCGGGCACCCCTGCTGCTGGTGGACCAGGGCCTGGACGACCCCTTCCTGGCCTCCCAGCTGCGCCCAGAGCGGCTGGAGCAGGCCTGCGCGGCGGCCGGGCAGCCGCTGACGCTGCGGCGCCACGCGGGCTACGACCACGGCTACTTCTTCATCGCCTCGCTGGTCGCCGATCACCTGGAGCACCACGCCGCCGGCCTGCGCACCTGACGGCCCTGTGCGCTGCGCACTGGGTCACTGCACTGCGGCGTTTCAGCGACACCCGGCACGCGACGTGTAACTGTTGGTGCGAGCGGCGGGCCGCGCACGTAGACTCCGGCGCATGGAGTGGGACCTGAAGAAGGAGTTGGAGCAGCTGCACCGCGCCAGTGCGAGCGCGAGCCCGGTGGCACGGCTGCGTGCCGTGAACCACCGGCTGGCGTCGGTGCAGGCGGACACCCCGGCCACGCGGCTCATCACCGCCGTGTCCGGGGTCGAGGCGCTGGCCCGTTCGCTGATCGTGCACGCCGCGGGCCGCCCGCCCAGCACGGCCGACATGCGCTACCGCCAGGTGCGGATGGCCGGGCCGATCGAGCTGGTGGAAGACGTGCTGCGCCTGTACGGCGCGGCCGAGGGCGGCGTGCAATTCGGTGCGGACACCTGGGCGCTGTTCGGCCTGGCGCACGAATACCGCAACCTGCTGGTGCACGAATGCGCGCGCATCGAGCACGACCATTGCATGCCGCTCATCGCGGCCACCGAAAAAGTGTTCAAGGGCTTGGTGGAAGTCGGCGGCCTGCCGCGCGTGGTGGCCTGAGGCCGGCAAGGTAGTCCATCGCCCACGCCGGGCGGTGGTGCGTGCCGACTCCGCCCGGCGGGCGCGGCACCGAACAATGGCTGCTCGACCGAAGGAGCCAGCATGCCGACTGAACCCAACCGCAATCCCGAAGCCGACAACAACGGAACGCAGCGCGAAGACGAACCCATCCCGACCGCGTCGGAGGACAAGGTGCTGGACGACACCGCCCGCCTGGCCCGCGAAGGCCGCAAGGAACTGGAGTCGGACCCGAAGGAGCGCAAGCCCGCGTCGGAATGACGCGCTCGCGTTAGCGCGGCGGCGCCACTGCCGCGCCTTCGATGCCGTGCCGCTGCAGGGCCTGCGCGACGAAGCCCGAGGCCTTCATCTCTTCGATGTAGCCGCCCAGCCAGGCCTGCGCCGCGGCGCGGCCCTTGGGCACGGCCATGGCCTGCTCGATCACCATGAAGCGGCCCGGCAGCAGGCGCACGCCGCCCACGCGCCTGGCATCCGCTTCCAGCTGCTGCTTCACGCCGGCGGCCACTTCCAGCTTCTGTGACAGGAACAGGTCGGTGACGGCCGGCGAGGTCGGCGCATGTACGAGTGTGGCGGCCTTGAGCTCGCGCGTGAGGAACAGGTCGTAGGCGCTGCCGCGGCCGACGGCCACGCGCGTGTTCGGCCGGTCGACGTCCTCGTTGCGCTTCAGCGGCGAATCGTCGCGCACCAGGTAGGCGCCTTCGATGATCACGTAGGGCGCGGTGTAGTCCATGTCGGCGCCGCGCACCGGGTCGATGGCGACGAAAGCCAGGTCGACCTGCTTTGCCTTCACTGCTTCCACTACGCTGCCGGCCGAGTTGAACAGCACCAGTTCCACCGGCAGGCCGAGCCGCCGGCCTGCTTCGCGCGCCAGGTCCACCGAGACGCCGCGCGCTTCGCCGCCCGCGCCGCGGCTGGCCAGGATGGGGTTGCCGAAGTTGATCGCGGCGCGCAGCTTGCCGTTGGCGCCGAGTTCTGCGGCCGCGGCTGCGCGGAGGTCCGGCTTGGCGGGCGAGGGCGGTGCCATGGCGCAGCCCGCCAGCAGCAGCGCGCCGGCAGCGGCGCAGAAGAGGCGGCGGGTGCGGGTCATGGACATCACTTTTCCAGGTTGCGCAGCACGGCCTGCGTGAAGGTCTTCGTGTTGCCCTTGCCGCGGACGTCGCCGGTGCGTGCATCCGCGTCCGCCAGCGCGGCCGTGGTGGCGCGCGACATCGATGCGGCCATGCGCACCGCACCGTCGTTGCCGCGGCTGTGGCCCAGCCAGTCGAACAGCATGCGGGTCGACTCCAGCATCGCGTAGGGATTGGCGATGCCGCGGCCGGCGATGTCGGGCGCGGAGCCGTGCGTGGCCTGCGCCATCGCGACGTCGCCGTCGCCGATGCACAGGCCCGGCGCCATGCCCAGGCCGCCGACCAGGCCGGCCGCTTCGTCGGACAGGATGTCGCCGAACATGTTGGTGGTCACCACCACGTCGAAGTTCTGCGGGTCGCGCACCAGCCGCATGGCGAAGGTGTCGACGATCACGTCGTCGACCCGCACATCGGGGTATTCGGTGGCGAGTTTCCTGCACTCTTCCACGAACATGCCGCAGCCGAGCTTGAACACCGTGTCCTTGTGCACATAGGTCAGGTGCTTGCGGCGCTGGCGCGCGAGCTCGAACGCGGCCCTGGCCACGCGCCGGCTGCCCGTGCGGGTGATCACGCGCACCGACAAGGTCACCTCGTCGGTCGGGCGGAACTCGCCCGAGCCCATCACCATGTTGCGGTCCGGCTGGAAGCCTTCGTTGTTCTCGCGCACGATCACCAGGTCCACGCCGTCGTGCAGGCAGCCGATGTCCGGATACGAGCGCGTCGGCCGCACGTTGGCGAACAGGTTGAATTGCTTGCGCAGGATCGGGTGCGGGTTGATGGCGTTCGGGCCCTTGGGATAGGCGCGGTGGCCGATCGGGCCGAGGATCCAGCCGTCCAGTGTCTTGAGCGTGTCCAGCGTTTCCGCGGGCAGCGTGTGGCCGTGCGTTTCCAGGGCGCGCGCGCCGATCGGCAGCGGCTGCCAGTCGATGGCGACACCATGCAGCCCGGCGGCGGCGCGGGCGATCTCCACCGAGGCGGGAACGATTTCCAGCCCGATGTCGTCGCCGTCGAGGATGCCGATGCGCAGCGGAGGAGAAGAGGGTGTCGTCACGTGCGTCATGCGCTGCACAGCGCGGTGAGGGTGCGGACGTTCGGCAGCGACGCGAGCGCGCGGCAGGCTTCGGTGATGTCGCCGGCGCGCGCCGCGCCGAGCACCGGCGCCACCAGGGCGGTGAACTTGGCATCCAGCTGCGCGTCGGTCAGCGGGTTCCGCATGGAGCCGATCGCATGGTCGACCTGCACCTCGATGCGGCGGCCGTCGGTGAGCACCGCCGTCACGTGCACCGCTTCCTCGGCGATGGTCTCGTCCACCGTGGCCTGCACCTTGCCGCGCAGCGCGGCCACGCGCGGATCGTTCACCACCGCATCGGAGAATTCTTCTTCGCCGGCGCGGCCGTAGATCAGGCCGGCGGCGCAGCCGTGGTACACGCTGAACTTGCCCTGCAGGCCGTCCTTCGGCTCCTTCTTGCCGGTGAGTTCCAGCACCAGGGAATGCACGCGCAACTCGATGCGCTCGACCTGTTCCGGCGCGATGCCCTGGTCGCGCAGCCGCACGCAGGCGTCGATGCTCGGATGGATCACGATGCCGCAGGCAAAGGGCTTGTAGGTGTTGAAGGAGATCTCGAAGCGCTCGCCCAGTTCGTCCGTGGCCTCGTGCCAGGCGCGCTTGTCCGACACCACCTGCACCAGGCCGCGCGGTGCTTCCAGCGCGCGCGGGCTGGCCGTGAAGCCACGGCTGGCCAGCAGCGCGGACATCAGCCCCGCGCGCGCGGCGGCGCCTGGGTGGAACGGCTTGGCCATGGTGCCGAACTGCTCGCGCAGGCCCACTGGCTGCGAGGCTGCGATGCCCAGCGCCATCGCGGTCTGCCGTTCGTCCAGCCGCAGCAGCCGGGCGCAGCCGGCGGCAGCGCCCAGCATGCCGGTGGAGCCGGTGATGTGCCAGCCGCGGTCGTAGTGGTCGGGGTACATCACGTTGCCGATGCGGCAGGCCACGTCGATGCCGAGCACCAGCGCATCGACCACCTCGCGCCCGCTCGCGCCGCGCAGCTCCGCCAGCGCCAGCACCGCGGGCGCCACCGGCCCGGCCGGATGGATGATGGTCTTCAGGTGCGTGTCGTCGAAATCAAAGGTGTGCGAGGTGATGCCGTTCAGCAATGCGGCGGACGCGATGTCGATTTTTTCGCTGCGACCGAGCACGGTGGCCTGCGGCGCCGGCTGCAGCACCTGTACGGCGCCGAGCGCGGCGTCGGCCGCTTCGTGGCGCGCCGCGCCGATGGCGCAGCCCAGCCAGTTGTGGAAGGTGCGGTGCGCCTCGCGCTCGACGGCGTCGCTCCAGCCGCGCGAGGGATGCCGCGCGACGAACGTCGCGAGGATGCCGGTGATGGGGGGCGCCTGGGTGTCGGCGGGGACTTGGGTGTTGCGAGCCACGGAAAGCCTCTATTCGTCGAGTTGGATCTTGCGTGCCTTGGCCAGCGCGGTCCAGCGCGCGATCTCGGCGCGGATGTACTGGCCGAACTGCTCCGGCGTCATCGGCCACGGCTCCACCGCCTCGCCGGCCAGCTTCTCGGCCAGGTCGGGCGCCTTCAGCACGGCCACCTGCGTTTCGTTCAGCCGCCGCACGATGTCGGCGGGCATGCCGGCGGGGCCGACCGAGCCGTACCACTGCATGGCATCGAAACCCTTGAAGCCCACTTCTTCCATCGTTGGCACGTCCTTCAGCTGCGGGCTGCGCGCCGTGCCGGTGACGGCCAGCGCGCGCATGCGGCCCGAGCGCAGGTGCGGTAGCGCGGCCGCCAGGCCGGGGAACATGGCCTGCGTCTGGCCGCCCAGCAGGTCGTTGATGGCCGGCGCGATGCCGCGGTAGGGAATGTGCAGCATGAAGGCGCCGGTCGCCTGCTTGAACAGTTCCATCGTCATGTGCGTGAGCGAGCCGGAGCCGGCCGAGCCGTAGCTCACCTTGCCGGGGCTGCGCTTCACGTAGTCGATGAACTCCTTCACGTCCTTCGCCGGCACGTTGGCGTGGATCGCCAGCACGTTGGGCGTGGCGCCGATCATGCCGATCGGCGTGAACTCCTTGATGGCGTCGTAGTTCACGCGGCGGGTGGCCGGCGTGGTGCCGTGCGTGGCCACGTAGCCCTGCATCAGCGTGTAGCCGTCGGGCGCGGCGCGCGCGGTCGCCAGGCTGGCCACCACGCCGCCGCCGCCGCTCTGGTTGTCCACGTTGAAGGGCTGGCCCAGCGCCTTGCCCCAGCGTTCGGTCACCACGCGGGCGATCATGTCGTTGCCGCCGCCGGCCGCGACGGGAACGATGTAGCGGATCGGCTTGGAAGGATAGGCCGCCTGGGCGAGCGCCAGGCGCGGCAGGGCGACGGCAGCCGAGGCTGCCTGCAGAAGGTGGCGGCGCTTCATGGGGCTTGTCTCCTTGTTGTGCGCGCATCTTCGGCGTGGCGGTGCATGCTGTAAATTGCAACTTTCTGAGGTTTTATTGCATGTACTGCATGAATGCCTTGCCGCCGGGATCGCGCCCATGCTGAAGCCTTCGCTGGCCGACCTGCGCGCGTTCACCACTGTCGGTGAACTGCAGAGCTTCGCCGCCGCGGCCAAGGCGCTGCACCTGTCGCAGCCCGCGCTGTCGCGCCGCATCTCGCACCTGGAGGGCCTGCTGGGCGTGCGCCTGTTCGACCGCACCACGCGCACGGTGGAACTCACCTTGCTGGGCCGGCGCTTCCTGGACCAGATCCGCAGCCTGGTCGACGAGCTCGACCGCTCGGTGCTGAGCCTGCGCGACGCCGCCGGCCTGGAGGCGGGCGACGTGACCATCGGCTGCGTGTTCTCCGCCGTGCACCACTTCCTGCCGCCGATGATCCGCAGCTTCCGCGCGCGGCACCCGGGCGTGCTGGTGCGCATCATCGAGGAGGGCGCCGACGAGGTGCTGGAGGCGGTGAAGCAGGGCGAGGCCGACTTCGCGCTGAACTACATCGGCATGCAGGACCCCGAGGTGGATTTCACGCCGCTGCTGAAAGAGCCCTACGTGCTGGCTTGCGGCAAGGACCATCCGCTGGCCCGCCGGCGCTCGGTGCGCTGGGAGGAACTCGCGCAGTACCCGCATGCGCGCGTGTCGCACGCCAGCCGCAACCGCCTGTTCATCGACCAGGCGCTGGCCGAGCTGCCGCCGCTGCCGCGCCCGGTGTGCGAAGTGCGCCACGTGTCGACGCTGATCGGCCTGGTGGAGGCCGGGCTGGGCGTGGCGGTGGTGCCGCAGCTCACCGTGCCGCCGAAGCCGGCGGCGGTGGTCGGCGTGCGGCTGGAGGCGCCGGCCATCAGCCGCACCATCGGCATGATCCGCCGGCGCGGGCGCAGCCTGTCGCCGGCGGCAGCGGCGTTCGCCCAGTTGCTGACGCAGGCCAGCAAGGGGCGTGCGGCGAAGCCGCAATCCGCGCCCTGAAATCGGTGCCTGGCGGCTAGCGGGGAATGCGACCATCTGTCTTCTTCCCCTGGAGACATGATGACCCGACAAGCAGTCAATGCACCCGGCGCGGTCGCCGTCGGCCCGTACTCGCACGCGGTGGCCGCGCCGCCCTATGTGTTCCTGTCCGGCCAGACGCCGATGGACGGCGCCACCGGCGCGCTGGTGCAGGGCGACGCCGAGGCGCAGACGCGCCAATGCCTGAAGAACCTGTTCGCCGTGCTGGCCGCGGCCGGCCTGCAGCCCGACGACGTGGTGAAGTGCAACGTCTTCCTGACCGACATGGCGGACTTCGCGGCGATGAACCGGGCCTACGCCGAGCACTTCAGCGCGCCGTACCCGGCCCGCACCACCATCGGCGTGGCCGCGCTGCCACTGGGCGCGCGCGTGGAGATCGAGATGATCGCGTTGGGCAGCTAAGGCGCCGCGGCAGCGCCGCCATACGCCTCGCGCATCCACTGCACCAGCAGCCGCGCCGGCTCGCCCAGGCCGCGGCTGTCGCGATGCACCAGGCCGATGTCGCGGTGGAAGGTCTGGCGCTTCAGGTCGATGGCGCGCACGCCGGCCGGCCAGCGCTTGTGCGGCGCCACTTCCGGCACCAGCGCCACGCCGGCGCCGACGGCCACCAGCCGCACGATGGCTTCCAGTTCGTCCAGCTCGCAGGCTTCGCGCAGCGTGAGCTGCGCGCCGCGCAAGAAGCGGTCGACCTGCCGGCCGCCGAAGGACGCGCGGTCGTAGCGGATGAAGGGATGCGCGGACAGCAGTTCCGTCCAATCGTCGCCCTTGGCCTGGCGCGGCACCAGCAACCGGAACGGCTCGCGCGCCAGCGTGGTCCAGCGCAGGTCGCCGTGCAGCGGAAACGGCGGGCGGATGATCGCCGCGGCCTCGAGTTCACCTGCGTCCACCCGGTCCAGCAGCTCCATCGACACGCCCGGCACCACGCGCATGCGGCAGTCCGGCAACTGCCGGCGCAGGCGCGCCAGCACCTCGGGCAGCAGGGTGCGCTGCACCGAGGCGATGGCGCCGATGGCGAGCGTGGCCGCGCCGTTGTCGCCTTGCGCGCCGGCGCCCAGCTGCTCGTACAGCCGCAGCATGTCCTGCGCCTGGGCCAGCACGCGCTGGCCGGTGGCGTTGATGCGCGCGGACCGCGCGGTGCGGTCGAACAGCGCCAGGCCCAATTCCGCTTCCAGCCGCTGCATCTGCGCACTCACGGCGGCCTGCGTCAGGCCGATGCGGGCGCCGGCGGCGGCGAAGGTGCCTTCGCGGGCGACGGCGGTGAAGGTCTTCAGTTCGCGGATCATGAGCTCAACGGATTTCGATGCTGAGGCCAAATATAGATTGATTTTCTTTTGGCTCGGCACGGCCTACGATGGCGCCCATGCAAGCCCCGATGACCAATCCCGCCCCGCTGTCGCCGTTCCACCTGGCGTTCCCGGTCCATGACCTCGCCGCCGCGCGCCGCTTCTACGGCGAGCTGATCGGCTGCCCCGAGGGCCGCAGCTCGGACGAGTGGGTGGACTTCAACTTCTACGGCCACCAGATCGTGGCGCACCTGGCGCCCTCGGAAACCGGCGCGGCGCAGCGCAACGCGGTGGATGGCCACGGCGTGCCGGTGCGCCACTTCGGCATCGTGCTGCCCATGGCCGAATGGCAGACCCTGGCCGACCGGCTGAAGGCGCACGGCACGCAATTCACCATCGAGCCCTACATCCGCTTCAAGGGCGAGCCGGGCGAGCAGGCCACCATGTTCTTCCTCGACCCCTCGGGCAACGCGCTGGAGTTCAAGGCCTTCGGCGACATCACGTCGCTGTTCGCCAAATAATCAGCTAATTCTTCGGCGTTATGCTGGGCCTCTCCAACGAGAGAGGGGACCCCATGCGACGCTTTACCTGCGGCTGCCTGCTGCCGCTGTTCGCCGCCTTGCTGCCGGTGGACTCGGCTTCGGCGGCGGACGACTGCGATCCGCGCTACGCGAAGTCGCCGCAGTTCGCGGCCGGCGAGTGCACCTTCCAGAACCCGCCCAACCCGCAGGCCAAGCCGCACCGCTCCACCTGGGACATCTGGTCGCGCATGCTGCTGGAGAAGAAGAACGGCACGGTGCCCATCGACCCGGTGCCGGTGCACCGGCAGGACCGCGCCGCGCTGGCCGCGCTGGACCCGGCGTCCAACCACATCATCCGGCTCGGCCACTCCTCGCACCTGCTCAAGCTGCGCGGCAAGTGGTGGCTGATCGACCCGGTGTTCGGGCCGCGCGCCTCGCCGGTCAGCTGGGCCGGGCCCAAGCGCTTCCACGAGCCGCCGGTGGCGCTGGCCGACGTACCGCCGATCGAAGGGCTGATCCTCTCGCACGACCACTACGACCATCTCGACGTGCCGACCATCGAGGCGCTGAAGGACCGCGTGAAGCGCTACTTCGTGCCGCTGGGCGTGGGCGAGCGGCTGAAGCAGTTCGGCGTGGCGGCCGACCGCATCGAGGAGCTGGACTGGTGGGAAGAGCGGCAGTGGGGCGACGTGAAGCTCACCGCCGCGCCGGCGCAGCATTTCTCCGGCCGCACGCTGTGGGACCGCAACCGCACGCTGTGGGCCGCCTGGTCGATCCGCAGCGGCGGCGAGCAGATTTTCTACAGCGGCGACTCGGGCTACTTCCCCGGCTTCAAGGAGATCGGCCGCAGGCTGGGGCCGATCGACGTCGCGCTGATGGAGAACGGCGCCTACGACAGCTACTGGCCCACCGTGCACATGGCGCCCGAAGAGACCGTGCAGGCCTTCCAGGACCTGGGTGCGCGCACGCTGTACCTGGTGCACAACAGCACCTTCGACCTGGCCTTCCACGGCTGGCGCGAGCCGCTGGAACGGGTCGCCGCGCTGGCGCAGGAAAAAGGCATCGTGCTCGCCACGCCGGAAATCGGCGAGGTGCTGACGCTGGGCAAGCCGCGGGTGAACAGGAAATGGTGGGAAGGCCTGCGCTGAACCGATGCGCCGGATGACGGCGGGCCGGGCTCACGCAGCCTTGCGCACCGCCGAGCGGTAGGGCGCCGGCACGCAGGGCTCCAGTCCCAGCGCGTGGCGCGCCTTCTGCGGCCAGTACGGATCGCGCAGCAGCTCGCGGCCGAGGAACACCAGGTCGGCGGCGCCCTGCGCAAGAATCGCCTCGGCCTGCGCGGCATCGGTGATCAGGCCCACGGCGGCCGTCGGCACGCCGGCCGCGCGCCGGATACTGCGCGCCAGCGGCACCTGGTAGCCGGGCGACACGGCGATCGCCGCGTCCGGCAGCAGGCCGCCCGAGGACACGTCGATCAGGTCCACGCCCATGCGCGACAACCCGGCCGACAGGCGCTCGGCATCCGGCAGGTCCCAGCCGCCCGCCGCCCAGTCCTTGGCCGAGATGCGCACGAACAGCGGCATGGCGTCGGGCATGCAGTCGCGCACGCGCGTCACCACCTGCCGCAGCAGCCGCGTGCGGTTCTCGAAGCTGCCGCCGAAGCTGTCCTCGCGGCGGTTCGACAGCGGCGACAGGAACTGGTGCAGCAGGTAGCCGTGCGCAGCATGGATTTCCAGCAGCGCGAACCCGGCCGCCACCGCGCGCCGTGCCGCGCGGCCGTAGGCGTCGACCAGCGCGGCGAGCTCGCCCGCATCGGCGGCGCGTGGGACGGGGCTGGCGGCATCGAAGGGGATCGCGCTCGGGCTAGGCACCTCCCACGCGCCTTCTTGCGCCGCCAGCGGCGCGCCGCCGCGCCATGAGGGCTGGCAGCTGCCCTTGCGCCCGGCGTGCGCCAGCTGGATGCCGGGCACGCCACTCTGGTCCCGCACGAAACGTGCGATGCGCGCGAGCGCATCGGCCTGCGCGTCGTTCCACAAGCCCAGGCAGCCGGGCGAGATGCGGCCTTCCGGCGCGACCGCTGTGGCTTCCACCATCACGAGGCCGGCGCCGCCGACGGCACGGCTGCCCAGGTGCACCAGGTGCCAGTCGTCGGCCAAACCGTCGCGCGCGCAGTACTGGCACATGGGCGACATCGCGACACGGTTGCGGACGGTGAGGCCGCGCAGGCGCAGCGGCGTGAACAGGAGCGGGGAGGGCATGCATCGATGCTAGGGCGCACAGCGCGGCGGTGGAACTGGCGGATTCGCCATTCACCGCTAAGATTCCGCCAATGTCCGATGCACCGCCCCTGGTCGTCGCCGTGCTCTACCGCGGCATGAACCTGTTCGAGCTCGGCGTGGTCGCCGAGGTGTTCGGCGCCGCGCGGCCGGACTTCCCGACGCCGCTGTTCCGGCTGCGTTTCGCGCAGGCCGAACCGGGCGAGCTGCAGGCCGAATCCAACCTGCGGCTGCTGGCGGCCGGTGGCCTGCCGCTGCTGCGGCAAGCCGACATCGTGATCGTCCCCGGCTGGCGCGACCCGGCGTCGGCCGCGCCGCCGCCACTGCTGCGCGCGCTCGCCGCCGCGCACGCGCGCGGGGCGAAGGTGGTGTCGATCTGCGCCGGCGCCTTCGTGCTGGCCGCCGCCGGGCTGCTGGACGGCAAGCGCGCCACCACGCACTGGCGCTACGCGCAGGACTTCCGCCGGCGCTTCCCCGCCGTGGCGCTCGACCCCGACGTGCTGTACCTGGACGAGGACGGCGTGATGACTTCGGCCGGCAGCGCCGCCGGCATCGACGCCTGCCTGCAGATTGTGCGCGCGTACTACGGCGTCGAGGTGGCGAACACGGTGGCGCGCGCCATGGTGACCAACCCGCACCGCAGCGGCGGGCAGGCGCAGTACATCCGGCAGCCGTTCGCCGAGCGCGCCGGCCGTTCGCTGGCGCCGCTGCTGGAGTGGGCGCGCGGGCATCTCGCGCAGCCGATCACCGTGGCGGTGCTGGCGAAACGCGCCGCGATGAGCGAGCGCACCTTGCTGCGCAAATTTCTCGCCGAGGCCGGCACCACGCCGAAAGCCTGGCTGCAGCACGAGCGCATCCGCGCGGCCCAGGGCCTGCTGGAAGGCACCGATGCACCGCTGGAGCGGGTGGCCGAATCGGTCGGCTTCTCCACGATGGCCGCGTTCCGCAGCGCATTCCGGCAGGCGGCCGGCGTCGCGCCCTCGCATTACCGGGAACGGTTCAGGACCTGAGGCCTGGAAGGCTAGAAACGGCCGCCGGAGCGCGCCGCCTCGCACGCGGCGTCGTAGGCCCACAGGGTGTCGTCGCCGCGCACCGGCAGCACCGGCCCGGGCACGCTCGACATGGAGGCCGGCGCGCCGCCGCTGTCGTAGGCGTTGGCGGCCAGCGCACGCATGCTGCGGCCGCTGCAGTCGAACTCGGTCAGCACGGCCGTGCGCGCGATGCGCGGCTGCCGGGCATCCGGCACGCCTGCCACCGGCAGCGCATGCGGCGGGCGGCCGGGCCAGCGCAGCCAGGCGGTGACGCGCGCTCCCGTCTGGCGGATCGAGGTGATGTCGATTTCCACCTCCTGCGCGCCCGGCACCGGCCGCCAGGCGGCGGCATCCGCCATGCCCGCGAATGAGGCGCAGCAGGCCACGGCCGAGAAGGCCAGGGCACGGATGAGCCGGCGCGGCTGCATGGTTTCCTTCACCGAGGAGGGAAGTCCATCGTAGCGGTGCCGCGGCGCGCGTGGTGCTGCGGCGCAGCACCTGCTGTTGCGCGGCTTTACACGGCACATACAAAGGGCGCGCGGCCATTCAGCTTGCGTTCATCGACCGGCGCGCACCATCACTTCATCCAACAAGGAGCACACCATGAACCGCCTCTTCTCCGCCAAATCCCTCGCCATGGCCACTGTCGTGCTGGGCGGCGTGGCCGCCGCCACGGCCGCGCAGGCCCGCAGCGACGTGGTCCTGTCCATCGGCGTCAACGCGCCTTACGGCTACGTGCAGCCGGCCCCCGTGTACGTCGCGCCGCAGCCGGTGTACGTGCAGCCGCAGACCGTCTACTACGGCCAGCCGCGCTACTACGTGCAGCGCAACGGCGCGTATGGCGACTGGGACCACGACGGCGTGCCGAACCGCTTCGACCGCGACTCGCGCTTCTACGACCCGCGCGTGGCGCACCGCCGCCACGGCGGCTGGGACCGTGACCGCGACGGCGTGGCCAACCGCTACGACCGCGCGCCGAACAACCCGTACCGCTACTGATCGACATCCGCCTCCGGTCCCCCGGAGGCGGAAACCCCTCTCCTCTTCGCGCCCGCTGCGACTTGCTTGCAGCGGGCGCGACTTCGTCGCATGCTCGGTGTTCCACTCCGGGAGCCGACATGACGCGCATCCGCTCCATCCGCTGGCTGGCCGCCCTGGCGCTGGCCTGCCTGCTCCCAGCGTTCTCCCACACCGCCGCCGCGCAGGCGGGCGGCGATGTCGCGCCCGATGCGCTGGTGCGCGCCCGGTCCGCCGTGGTCGGCGTGCTGGTCGCGGCGACCGAGGGCGCGCGCTCGGCCGAGACGCTGGGCGAGCGGCGCGGCGGCTCCGGCGTGGTGATCGGCGCCGACGGCCTGATCCTCACCATCGGCTACCTGCTGCTGGAGGCCGACAGGGTCGGCGTGGTGACGCAGGACGGCCGCACGCTGCCGGCACGCGCCGTCGCTTACGACCTCGCCACCGGCTTCGGCCTGGTGCGCACCCTGGTTCCGTTGCCCGGCATCGAGCCGGTGCCGCTGGGCAGCGTGGCCGGCCTGGAAACCGGCGAGCCGCTGCTGGTGGCCGTGGGCGGCGTGAGGGCCGAGGTGGCGCTCACGCGGGTGGTGAGCCGGCGGCCGTTCTCCGGCTACTGGGAATACCACATCGACAGCGCGCTCTTCACCAGCCCGCCGAACGGCAACCACAGCGGCGCGCCGGTGTTCAACCGGCGCGGCGAACTGCTGGGCATCGGCAGCCTGTTCGTGGCCGATGCGCTGGGCGACGGCAAGCGCATGCCCGGCAACATGTACCTGCCGGTCGACCTGCTCAAGCCGATCCTGGCGGAGCTGCAGGCGAGCGGCACCACCAGCAGCAGCCGGCGCGCCTGGATCGGCGTGAACGCCGCCGAGCAGGGTGGCCGCGTGCAGGTGGTGCGCATTACCAAGGACAGCCCCGCGCAGGATGCCGGCCTGGCACCGGGAGACGTGGTCGCTGCCGTCGACGGCGTGCCGGTGGACTCGCTGGAGCGCTTCTACAAGAAGCTGTGGGAGCGGCCGAATCCCGACGACGAGGTGCGCCTGACGGTGCGGCGCGGCGACGCCGAGCGGCAGGTCACGCTGCGCGCCGTCGACCGCATGTCGACGATGAAGAAGCCGGCCGGCATCTGATCAGCCGCCGCCGCGTACTTCCAGCAGTTCCGAGGGCCGCAGCGGGTCATCCGCATCCGTCACCAGCCACAGCCGGTCGCCGCCCGCCGGCGCGACGCCCTCCACCTTGGGCGCGCCCGCCAGGCGCTCGCAGCGGCGCACCTGTCCCACGGCATCGCCCCAGCCGAGCACCGAAGCGATGCAGGGCCCGTCGCGGTAGGCATCGGCCGTGTCCTCGGCGACGGCGCTGAACACCCAGCCGCCGGCCGGCCACACCGCGGCGTCGGTGATCCCGAGCGGCACGCCGTCGACCGACCCCAGGGCTAGCACCTCGATGGCGAGCGGTTGCGGCGGCTCGATGTCCGCCGCGGCCAACAGCCAGGCGCGCACGGCGTGCGCATCGAACACGACGTGCCCGTTCAGGTGCTGCCCGGCGTTGGCCCGCTGGAACAGGTGCAGCCGCCTTTGCGCGACAAAGCCGGCCTCCAGGTTCAGCTCGCCGAAGCGCTCGCGCAGGGGCGCGTACAGCCGCGCGGTGGAGACTTCGCGCGCCGCCTGGGCCGGGGCCCCGTGCGCGTCCAATTGCAAAATGAAGGCGCGCTCGCGCTGCTGCCGCGAACCCGAGCCCCAGGCCACCAGCAAACTGGTTTCACCCTCCCGGGCCGGGGGAAAGTGGACCAGCACCTCGAGGTCGGGCTTGGCGCGCTTGCGCAGCCCCGCATCGTCGGGCAGCGTGCCCGGCGCCAGGCGCAGCAGGCGCAAGGGCGCGTTCGCGGGATCGTCCGCGTCCAGCTGCGCGAGGTGGTGCTCGTCGTCGGCCACGATGTAGAGGTGCCGGCCGGCGCGCACCAGGCCGCTGGCCGAACTGAGGTGCGGCTGCGCGCGCGGATGGTCGTGCGGGTCCAGCGTCAGCAAGCGCAGGCGGTGCGGCGTGAGCATGCCGTATTGTGGAGGCCTCGCAACCAGGGGGACCCATGCCCGATTTCAAGCTGCCGCTGTCCGGCGACGTCATGCAGGCCATCAACCCGTGGAACTGGTTCTTCAAGTCCGAAGGCGGCCAGTTCGGCATCGTCAACATCAACCTCGGCAAGAGCGCCAACCCGGAACTGGAGCAGCGCATCCTGGACGACGTGGGCAGCTACGGCCGCCAGCTCGGGCGCATGGGCGACGCGCTGGAGGTGCTGCTGAACCACGTGAAGCTGGACAAGCTGGACGCGAAGGAGCGCGGCGTGCTGGAGGACTTCCGCCTGCAGCTGGCGCAGGTCAAGCGCCTGAAGGAGCAGGACGCGGCGCGCTAGCCGCGCCGCCGCGCCCGTCGCGCCTCAGGCCTGGCCGGACTGCTTCTTCGCCTGTTCCCACACGCGCTGTTCCTGCGCGCGCAGCTCGGGCGTGAACTCCGCGCCGAAGTCCTCGGCCTCGAACACCTGGCGGATCTCGATCTCGGAGTCGCCGGGCATCGGGTTGGGGCAGCGCTTGACCCAGTCGATGGCCTCCTGCAGCGAGGCGCATTTCCACAGCCAGAAGCCGGCGACCAGTTCCTTGGTCTCGGCGAACGGCCGGATTCGACATGCGGTTCACGAAATAGCCGGCACCTTCGGCCCGCGCCGCCAGAACAGCAGCGCGCCCAGGCCGGTGGCGGCCGCCGCCAGCAGCATCGGGCTGGCCGCGCCTACATGGTCGAGCAGCAGGCCGCCGCCGATCGAGCCCAGCATGATCGACACCTGGAAGGTGGCGACGAACACGCCGCCCACGCTTTCCAGGTGCCTGGGCGCCACGCCGGTCATCCAGGTCTGCAGCCCGATCGGCACGGCGCCGAAGGCGAAGCCCCAGAAGGCGATCATGGCGTAGGACAGCGGGTCCCAGCCGCCGAAGACGGCCAGCAGCACGCACGCCAGCGCAATGCCGGCCGGCGCGGCCGCCACCGCGCCGACCACGCTGCGCCCCACCGCCGCCGCACCCGCCAGGTTGCCGAAGAAGCCGGCGATGCCGAAGGCCAGCAGCGCGGCCGAGAGCTCGGGACCGGCGAACCGCGGCACGCCTTCCAGGAACGGGCGGATGTAGGTGAAGCCGGCGAAATGGCCGGACGCCACCAGCACCGTCATCGCCAGGCCCAGCCGCACGCCGGGAATGCGCGTGCCCTGCGCCAGGCTGCGCAGGCTCACCGGCGCCGACGGCGGCATGCGCGGCAGCCACAGCATCTGCGCCAGCAGGGTCAGCACGCCGAGGCCTGCTGCCACGGCGAACACCGCGCGCCAGCCCCACCACTCGCCCATCAGCGCGCCGGCCGGGGCCGCGCACACGGTGGCGGCCGACACGCCGGCCAGCACGATGGACATGGCCTTGGGCACCAATGCCGGCGGCACCAGCCGCGTGGTGAGCGCCGCCGACATCGACCAGAACGCGCCGAGCGCCGCGCCCAGCAGCAGCCGCGCGATCAGCAGCGTGCCCAGGCCGGGCGCCATCCAGACGGCGAGGTTGGACACGATGAGCAGCGCGCTGATCCAGCAGACCACGGCGCGGCGGTCGAAGCGGCGCGTCAGCAGGCCGGCCAGCAGGGCCGCGACCGCGGCCATGATCGCGGTGGCGGTCACGGCCTGGCCGGCGGCGCCCTCGCTCACGTGCAGGTCCTGCGCCATGCGGGTGAGCAGGCTGGCCGGCAGGAATTCGCTGGTCACCAGCGAGAAGGTGCCGAGCGCCAGCGAGACCACGGCCGGCCAGACCGGTGTGGCGGGTGCCGCGAGCGGTGCGGCGTCGAGGGTTGTGCTTGTCGTGCTGTTCATCGGGAGGGCGCGGAAGAAGAGGAAGAGGACGTGCCGAGGGCGAGCTGGCGCGGCTCGCCGGGCGCCCAATCGCCGCCGATGGCGCGGATCAGCGCCACCGTGGCCTGGTACTGCGCGGCGCGCACGTGCAGCGCGTCGCGGCGGTTGCGCAGTTCGCTGCGGCGCGCGTCCAGCAGCTCCAGCTGGCTGACCAGGCCGTTGCGCCAGCGCGTTTCGGAGATCGTGCTGGCGCGGCGCGCGGCGTCGACCGCGCGGCCCTGCGCCTGCGACTGCTCGTGCAGCAGGCGCAGCGCGGCCAGCTGGTCCTCGACTTCGCGGAAGGCGGTGAGCACCTGGCCGCGGTAGCCGGCCGCAGCTTGGTCCAGCTGCGCCTGCGCGCCCTGTACGCCGGCCTCGCGCCGGCCGCCGTCGAAAATCGGCAGCGACAGCAGGGCGCCGACGCCCCAGGCGCGCGCCGACCACTTGAACAGATCGCCCAGCTGCGGCGAGGCGAAGCCGCCGTTGGCCGTCAGCGCCACGTCCGGGAACCAGGCGGCCTGGGCCACGCCGACGCGCTGCTGCGCGGCCAGCAGCGAGGCCATCGCCGCCGCGACGTCCGGCCGGCGCGCCAGCACCGTGCCCGGCACGCCGGCCGGCACGAAGGGCAGGGCGGTGGTCCAGTCGGCGCTGTCCAAAGCGAAGCTGGAGGCGGTGTCGCCGACCAGCACCGCCAGCGCGTGTTCGGTCAGCGCGCGCTGGCGGTCCAGCGCCAGCGCCTCGGCTTCGGTGCCGGCCTGCTCGGCCTGCACGCGCACCACGTCGAGTTCGGCGATGTCGCCGGCGGCGAAGCGGCGCTGCGTGAGCCGCACCGTGCCGTCGTACGCGGCCACGGTCTCGCGCACCAGCGCGCGCTCGGCGTCGATGGCGCGCAGCGCCAGGTAGGTCTGCGCCGTCTCGGCCTGCACCGCCAGCCGCGTGCTTTGCAGCAGCGCCTCGCGGCTTTGCGCATCCAGCGCGGCGGCGTCGCGGTTGCGCGCCAGCTTGCCGAACAGGTCCAGCTCCCAGGAGGCGCCGACACCCGCCTGCACCAGCGTGCCCGGCGTGACGCCCTGCGGCGTGTTGGCGCCGGCCTGGCGGTTGGCGCCGGCGGACAGGCCCAGCTGCGGCAGCCGGTCGGCCTGCGCTTGGCGCACCAGGGCGCGCGCCTGCGCGAGTCGCGCCGCAGCCTGCTGGATGTCGGTGTTGTTGGCGGCGGCACGCAGCACCAGGCGCTCCAGCACCGGGTCGTTGAAGGCCTGCCACCAGGCGCCGCGGTCGCGCGCTTCGGCAGGCTGCGCCAGGGTCCAGCGCGCGCCCTCGGCTTCCTTGAACTGCGCGGGCGTGTCGATGGCCGTGGGCAGCGGCGACAGGGTCGTCGCGCAGCCGGCGGCGAGCAGCGCGGCGGCCAGCACGGACAGGGAAAGGATCTTCATGGTGCGTTCTCTCATTCGTGTTCGTGCCGCGCGGCGGGCACGGCCCGCGCCACTGCGCCGGAGCCGGCGGGCGGGACGTCCACGTGCGTGGGCTTGCCGTGGTGCCGCAGCGGACGGTTGCCCGTCATGGCGCGCAGGCCGACGTAGAACACCGGCGTGAGGAACAGGCCGAAGGCCGTGACGCCGATCATCCCGGCGAACACCGCCACGCCCATGGCCTGGCGCATCTCCGAGCCGGCGCCGGTGCTCAGCACCAGCGGCAGCACACCCATCACGAAGGCCAGCGAGGTCATCAGGATCGGGCGCAGCCGCAGGCGGCTGGCTTCCATGGCCGCGGCCAGCGGCGTGCGGCCGGCGAACTCCAGCTCGCGCGCGAACTCCACGATCAGGATCGCGTTCTTCGCCGA
>JAZKIV010000094.1:0-7020 GCA_040384685.1 Pseudomonadota bacterium
CGCTGCGGTTGTGGCCCAGGTGGATGACTTCGGCGCCCATGCCCTGCAGGATGCGCCGCATGATGTTGATGGCCGCGTCGTGCCCGTCGAACAGGCTGGCGGCGGTGACGAAGCGCACCTTGTGCGTGGGGCGATAGCTGGCGAGCGCCTTGTATTCGGCGGACAGGTCGGTCATGGATGGGGCTCCGGGGGGATTCCCGTACCATACTTGACGTTTACGTAAACGTCAACGGTCGCGCTCCGGGAAGCGTGGTTGTTCCCGGAGCGCGCGCGGCTCAGCCGTAGAGGTACTTCGGCAGCCACAGCGTCAGCTGCGGCCAGATGTACATGAGCACCATGCAGACGATGACGATGAGCATGTACGGCATCATCCCGGCGAAGATCTGGTTGATCGTCACGTGCGGCGGCGAGACGCCCTTGAGGTAGAAGGCCGACATCGCCACCGGCGGCGACAGGAACGCCGCCTGCAGGTTCACGAACACCAGCACGCCCCACAGGATCGGGTCGATCTGGAAGTGCTGCAGCAGGGGCAGGAAGATCGGCACGAAGATGACGATGATCTCGGTCCACTCCAGCGGCCAGCCCAGCACGAAGATGATGGCCTGCGACAGCAGCAGGAACTGCACCGGGCTCAGGTCCATGCTGAGCACCCACTCCTCCACCACGCGCTGGCCGCCCAGCAGGGCGAACACCGCCGAGAAGATGGCCGAGCCGATGAACAGCCAGCACACCATCGAGGTGGTCTTGGCGGTCAGGAACACCGCTTCCTTGATGCGCTGCCAGTTGAGCGTGCGCGCCTGCCAGGCCATCAGGAACGCGCCCGCGGCGCCGACCCCCGCCGACTCCGTGGCCGTGGTGATGCCGAACAGGATGACGGCCAGCACCACGAAGGTCAGGATGGCCAGCGGCATCACCGACGAAGTCAGCATGCGCAGGATCTCGAACTGCTCGGCGTCGAACTTCCAGTAGTACCAGAGCAGGGTCAGCGCGAGCAGCGCGGCCACGATCCAGAAACCGATGTAGAACGCCTGCGGCACGGCGACGTGCTCCACCGCGCCCTGCGGCTCGCCGAGCTGCTTGAGCGTGTCTTCGGCAGCGGCGGCGCGGGCGGGCTCGGCGCCCGGCGGCTCCTTCACGCCGCCGTCCGCCGGGGACGCCGCGGCTTCGGCACCCGGAGGTTCGCTCAGCCCGGTGGAGGACGCCGTGGTTTCGGCGGTGGCCGGCGCCTCCTGTGGCGGCTCCTGCAGCCCGCCGGCGGCGGGTGCGGCGGCCGGTGGTTCTTGCGCGGCGATGGCGGCCGCAGCCTGTGCCGGTGCGGCCTGCACCGCGGCGACCGCGGGCCGGTCGTCCTTTTGCGAGTAGATCACCACGTACCACCAGGTGGTGCCCATGACCACCAGTGCGAGCAGCAGCGGCACGCTGCTGACGCCCAGGCCGCGGGCGAGCTGGCCCCGGCTGATGGCCAGGCCGCTCGCCCGCGCGGCGAAAGCCTTGCCGGGCGACACCAGGGCGGCGAACAGGGCGGGCACCATGCGCGGCGAATACGCGGTGGACAGGTGGGCCAGCCACGCCGGCACCGGCACCCGCATCTTGTCGGGCGGCAACCTGGGTGCGATCTTCGGGTTGATGAGCACCCAGCCGATCACGTAAACCAGGTAGAGCAGCGCCAGGAAGAAGCCCGGGAACATCGCCGCGGCGTACAGCTTCACCACCGACTGGCCGGCCACCGCGGCGTAGACGATGATCATCACCGAGGGCGGGATCAGGATGCCCAGCGTGCCGCCGGCGGTGATCACGCCCGAGGCGAGCCGCACGTCGTAGCCGGCGTTGAGCATCGGGCGCATGGCGATCACGCCCATCAGCACCACCACGGCACCGACCAGGCCGGAGGCGATGCCCCAGAAAGTGCAGATGATCAGCGTGGTGACGGCCAGCGAGCCCGGCAGGCGGCGGAACGCCAGCTGCACGCTGTGGAACATCTTGTCCACCAGCGCGCCGCGTTCCATCACGTACCCCATCAGCACGAAAAGTGGAATGGACAGCAGCGTGTCGTTGTTCATCGCCCCGAAGGCGCGCTGCACCATCAGGTCGAAGATCTTGTTGTTCCAGAAATGGACGCTGGGGTCGTAGAAGGCGACCCAGCCGAACATGATGCCCAGGCCCATCAGGGTGAAGGCGGTGGGGAAGCCGAGCATGATCACGACCACGATCAGCCCCAGCATGGTCATTCCGAGTACGGCGTTGCTGATCATTCCTGCTCCATGCGTTGGCGCGCGGCCTCGTCGATGGTCTTTGCCTTGGCGATGGCCTCGCGGCGGGTTTCCTCGTCCACGTAGATGCTGCCGGCGAGCTGCTGCTCCACCACGTCGATCTCCTGGGCGTCTTTCAGGCGTTCGGTCCAGGCGCCGGTGCGCAGGCAGACGACGCAGCGCAGGATTTCCGAGAGGCCCTGCACCAGCACCGTGGCACCGGCCAGCGGGATGATGAACTTGAAGGGGTAGATCGGCAGCGGCGTCGCGTTGAAGGTGGTTTCGCGGATCGCCAGCGCGTCGCTGGCGTAAACCCAGCCGGCCCAGGTGAGCGCGGCGATGCCCGGCAGGAAGAACACGATGTAGAGGACCAGGTCCAGGCTGGCCTGGCGCCGCGGCTTCATGCTGCCGTACAGGAAGTCGCCGCGCACATGGCCGTCGTGCGCCAGGGCGTAGGCGCCGCTCATCATGAACAGCGTCCCGTACATCATGTTGCTCACGTCGAACACCCAGGCGGTGGGCATGTTGAGGATGTAGCGCTTGAACACTTCCACGCACACCAGCAGCATCAGCGCCACGATCAGCCAGGCGAAGGCCTTGCCGATCCAGGTGCTCGCCGACTCCACGGCGTGCAGCAGTTTCTCTATCGTCATGTTGTTGTTCCGCGAGGCGGGGGGACAAAGAAAGGCCGGCCGGCACCGGAGGTTCACCGGTGCCGGCCGGCCGGATGGCAAGGCGGGCGTCAGCTCTTCTTGCCGCCGAAGTAGCGGTTGTACGCCATCTTGAAGTCCACCAGGTAGTCGTTCTGCCACTGGCCGGCGCGCTGGGCGAAGGCCTTCTGCGAGTCGAGCACGCGCTTGAAGAACGGGTTCTCGCCGGACTTCTTGGCGATCACGCGGTCCCAGGCGTCCAGCTGCGCCTTCAGGATGCTGTCGGGCGTCTTGTAGAACGCGACCTTGTCCTTGGTCTTCAGCTCGATGTAATCCTTGGAGTTGCGGTCGATCGCCTTCCAGCTCATGTCGGCGCTGGCGGCCTGCACCGCGTAGTCGACGATGGATTTCAGCTCCTGCGGCAGGGCCGTGTACTTGGGCTTGTTGAACAGGATCTCGAACTGCTCGCCGGACTGGTGGAAGCTCTGCAGCATGCAGTTCTTGGCGACGTCGGCGAAGCCCAGCGCCCGGTCCGACGAGGCGTTGTTGAATTCCGCCGCCTCGATCAGGCCACGGTCGAGCGCGGGCACGATCTCGCCGCCGGGCAGCGGGTTGACGGCCGCGCCCAGGTCGGTGAACAGGTCCACCGCCAGGCCCACCGTGCGGTACTTCAGGCCCTTCATCTGGTTGATGTTGGAGATCGGCTTCTTGAACCAGCCCAGCGGTTGCGAGGGCATCGGGCCGTACAGGTAGGACACCACGTCCATGTTGATGGACTTGTAGATCTCGTCGAGCAGCGCCTTGCCGCCGCCGTAGTAGTGCCAGGACAGCACCATGTTGGGGTCCATGCCGAACGCCGGGCCCGAGCCCCACAGCGCCAGCGCCGAGTTCTTGCCGTAGTGGTAGGCCACCACGCCGTGGCCGCCGTCCAGCGTGCCCTTGTTCACCGCCTCCAGCAGCTGGAAGGCGGGCACGACGGCGCCGGCGGGCAGGACCTCGATCTTCAGCCGGTTGCCGGCCATGTCGTTGACCTTCTTGGAGAAGTCGTTGGCGTACTCGTGGAAGATGTCCTTGGCCGGCCAGGTGCTCTGGAAGCGGAAGGACGTGGTCTGCGCCACCGCCACCATCGGCGCGGACATGGCGCCGGCCGCGACGGCAGCTCCCTTGAGCAGGTTGCGGCGGCGGCTCTTGCGATCGGTCATTGCTTGTCTCCTTGGTGTTAGCGGGCTAATCTTTGAAGTTGCGCCGCCTTGGCGGTAAGAGGGTTTACACCCAATACTTAGGTCTAGCAGGAGACACATCGCATGGATCGCAGGCACTTTTTCCAGGGCAGCGTCGCCGTCGCGGCATCGGGCGTGGCACTCGCGGGCTGCGCCACCGGCGCGGGCGGCGCGACCCAGCCGGGGCGCACGCCGTTCGCCGTGCCTGGCGTGTTCATCCCGGTGGCGGGCAGCAGCGACGAGGCGTTCCCGGTGCGGCGCATCTACTGCATCGGCCGCAACTACGCCGCCCATGCGCGCGAGATGGGCTCGGACCCGAGCCGTGAGCCGCCGTTCTTCTTCCAGAAACCCACCGACGCCATCCAGCACGTGCCGGCCGGCACGGTGGCCGACCACCCCTATCCCTCGCTGACCAGGAACTACCACTACGAAGCGGAGCTGGTCGCCGCCATCGGCAAGGGCGGGCGCAACATCCCGGTGGCGAGCGCGCTGGAGCACGTGTGGGGCTACACCCTGGGGCTGGACATGACGCGGCGCGACCTGCAGCGCGCCATGGGCGACGAGAAGAAGCCCTGGGAGATCGGCAAGAGTTTCGATCGCTCGGCGCCGATCGGCGCGGTCCACAAGGTCGGGCAGACCGGCCATTTCACGCGCGGCGCGATCTGGCTGAAGGTCAACGGCCAGCTCAAGCAGAACGCCAACCTGAACCAGATGATCTGGTCGGTGGCCGAACAGATCAGCAAGCTGTCGGAAGCCAACGAGCTGTTCCCCGGCGACATCATCTATTCGGGCACGCCCGAGAACGTCGGCCCGGTGGTGCGCGGCGACGTGATCGAGATGCACATCGACGGCCTGCCGAACCTGAGCGTGAAGATCGTCTGACCCTGCGGCGGGCCACCCGCGTGCGGGCTGGCAAAATCCGGCCATGAGCAACGCACCCGCCGCCTCCATCCCGCCCGACCCCTTGTCGCCGCGGCCCGCCGAGGGCTACGCGGGCGACGTCACGCCCGAACTGGCCTGCCGGTGGTGGCAGTCGGGCGACGCCGTCCTGGTCGACGTGCGCAGCGACGCCGAGCGCGAATGGGTCGGTTTCGTGCCGGGCGCGGTGCCGCTCGCCTGGAAGCAGTGGCCGGGCATGGCGGTGAATGCGGACTTCGGGGACGCCCTGAAGGCGGCGGTTCCGGCCGGCAAGAAGGCCGTGCTGCTGTGCCGCAGCGGCGTGCGCTCGGTGGCCGCGGCCAAACGCGCCGCCGAGTTGGGCATCGAGGCCTACAACATCCTCGAAGGTTTCGAGGGCGACCCCGACGCGCAGGGGCAGCGCGGCCGCAAGGGCGGCTGGCGCCTGCGCGGCCTGCCGTGGCGGCAGAACTGACCATGAACGACAAAATCGAGCAGCTGATCGCGCGCGCGACGGCCCTGGTGGACCGCATCGAAGCCGTGCTGCCGCAGCCGCTGACCGCTCCCGACTGGAACGCGGCCATCGCCTGGCGCTACCGCAAGCGCGCCTCCGGCCACGGCGTGATGGAGCCGGTGCGCCACGTCGGCGCGATCGGGCTGGACGACCTGAAGGAGGTCGAGCCGCAGAAGGAAAAGATCCAGCGCAACACGCTGCAGTTCGTCGAGGGCCTGCCGGCCAACAACGTGCTGCTGACCGGCGCGCGCGGCACCGGCAAGTCGTCGCTGGTGCGGGCCTGCCTGAACGAATACGCGCCGCGCGGCCTGCGCCTGATCGAAGTCGACAAGACCGACATGGTGGACCTGCCCGACATCGTCGAGGTGGTGGCGGCGCGCGACGAGAAGTTCATCGTGTTCTGCGACGACCTGAGCTTCGAGGAGGGCGAGCCGGGCTACAAGGCGCTGAAGTCGATTCTCGACGGCTCGGTGGCGGCGGCCACGCCCAACCTGCTGGTGTACGCCACCAGCAACCGGCGCCACCTGCTGCCCGAGCACATGAAGGACAACCTGACCTACAAGCATACCGACGACGGCGAGATCCATCCGGGCGAGGTGGTCGAGGAAAAGATCTCGCTGTCCGAGCGCTTCGGCCTGTGGGTCAGCTTCTATCCGTTCAGCCAGGAGGAGTACCTGGCCATCACCGCGCAGTGGCTGTCGCATTTCGGCGTGACGCCCGAGCACATCGACGCGGCCCGGCCGGAGGCGCTGGTGTGGGCGCTGGAGCGCGGCTCGCGCAGCGGCCGCGTGGCCTACCAGTTCGCCCGCGACTACGCGGGGCGGCACGGCGGATGACCCAGCTGCTGGTTGCGGATGGCGATCGCCCGCGCGAAGGCGGTGCGGACCGCAAGGAGGTCGAGGTCGCGGTCGGCGTGCTGATCCGCGAGGACGGCCGCTTCCTGCTCACCAGCCGGCCGGCCGGCAAGGTGTACGAAGGCTATTGGGAATTCCCCGGCGGCAAGGTCGAAGCCGGCGAGACGGTGGAGCAGGCCCTGCGCCGCGAACTGCAGGAAGAAATCGGCGTGACCATCGGTGCGGTGCACGCCTGGCGCGTGGAGCGGGTCGACTATCCGCATGCGCTGGTGCGGCTGAATTTCTGCAAGGTCTACGACTGGGCCGGTGCGATGCAGATGCATGAGGGCCAGCACTTCGCCTGGGAGACGCTGCCGGTGGCGGTGAAGCCGGTGCTGCCGGGGACGGTGCCGGTGTTGCGGTGGTTCGCGGAGGAACGCGGTTTTACTGGGGCGACGCACGCTTTGGTGCCTTGAGTCGCTTCTTCACGCGTTGAGACTTCGCGGCAAGTCGCGCGCGGGCGGGCCGTGTCGCGCGGACATGGCGTCCCGCGCCTGCGGCGCGGGCAGACCTGCGGTGATTGCAAGCGAGGCTGTGCGGCACAACTTATATGGACGCCTCCCGTGTGGCAAGCGGGAATTGGAAGTTCCGGATCGG
>JAZKIV010000095.1:0-49526 GCA_040384685.1 Pseudomonadota bacterium
TCTTGGAAGCGACTTCCTTGACCATCTGCGCGCCCATGTTCTGCAGCTTGTCCTTCAGCTCGATTTCCTTGGCCACGGACACGCCGTCCTTGGTGACCGTGGGGGCGCCGAAGGAGCGCTCGAGCACCACGTTGCGGCCCTTGGGGCCCAGGGTGACCTTGACCGCGTTGGCCAGGATGTTCACACCCTCGACCATGCGCGCGCGGGCGTCGCCGCCGAAAATTACGTCTTTTGCTGCCATGTTGGTTAACTCCGGATTCAGTGGATGGGATGGAAGGGCTTAGCGCTCGACGACCGCGAACAGGTCGTCTTCCTTCATGACCAGCAGTTCGTCGCCATCGACCTTCACGGTCTGGCCGCTGTACTTGCCGAACAGCACGCGGTCGCCGGCCTTCACGTTCGGGGCGATCAGGTCGCCCTTGTCGTTCTTGCGGCCGGGGCCCACGGCCAGCACTTCACCCTGGTCGGGCTTCTCGGCGGCGTTGTCGGGGATCACGATGCCCGAGGCGGTCTTGGTCTCGTTTTCCAGGCGCTTGACGATCACGCGATCGTGCAGGGGGCGAAGTTTCATTGCATCTCCTTGACTGAAACTGATGGACATCAAAAAGCGCCAACAAAGTTAGCGCTCATTAACTTGAGGGGAGTGTCTTGCGAGCTCTGCTGTTAGCACTCAACTCCAGCGAGTGCTAATGATAGGGGCTTTTTTGTCGGTTTCAAGCGGGGCGGTGTGTGGGATTGGGACTGCATGGCTTCTCTCGCTGGCAATCCACTCCCCACAACCCAAGGCGGCCTACTCTTCCTAAAATTGCTCGGCTTTCTATGAAAGTGCCCCTGTCTTGACCTACCACCAAGTCCAGCGCTTCGCGCAAAGCCTGCCCGGCCTGTTCCTGGTCGTGCAGGCCGATGAACTGTTCACCATCGTCGCAGCCAGCGACGATTACCTGCGCGCGACCCATACGGACCGCGCCATTCTTGGGCAGCCGCTCTTCACCGTCTTTCCGGACAACCCGGCCGCGCCGGACGCCAAGGCTGTGCACAACCTTCGCGCCTCGCTGGAGCGCGTGCGCGCCACGCGCGCGACCGACACCATGGCGACGCAGAGGTACGACGTGCGCCTTCCGCCATCGGCCGGCGGCGGGTTCGAGGAACGGTTCTGGAATCCCGTCAACGCACCCGTGCTGTCCGCCACAGGCGAAGTGGAGTACATCCTGCACCGCGTCGAGGAGGCGACGGCCAAGGCCAACCGCGACGCGGTGGCCATCCTGGAAAGCATCGCCGAGGGCTTCTTCACGCTCGACAGCCAATGGCGCTTCGACTTCGTGAACCGGCAGGCGCACCGCATCCTGGGCCGCGAGCGCGGCAGCCTGGAAGGCCGCAGGCTGTGGGACGAATATCCCGGCCTGGAAGGAACGGAATTCGAGCGCTGCTACCGCCGCACGATGTACCAGCGCGTGACGACCACCTTCACGGCGTACTACGCGGACCACGCGCGCTGGTACGAGGTGTCCACCTTCCCGGCACCCGAGGGTGTGTCGGTGTACTTCCGCGACGTCACCCAGCAGAAGCTGCTGCAGGCCGATCGCGAGCGCCTGGTGGCCGAATCCGAAACGCAGCGGCGGATCTACGAGACGGCGCTGAACAGCACGCCGGATTTCGTCTATGTCTTCGGCCTGGACCACCGCGCGCTGTACGCCAACGAAGCGCTGCTCAAGGTGTGGGGGGTCGATGACGTTCGCGGCAAGCGCTGGATGGACCTGGGCTACGAGCAATGGCACGCCGACCTGCACGACGCCGAGATCGACCGGGTCATCCTCACCCGCGCACCCATCCGCGGCGAGATCCCTTTCACCGGCACCAACGGCACCCGGATCTACGACTACATCTTCGCGCCGGTGCTCGACTCCGATGGGCAGGTGGTGGCCATCGCCGGGACGACGCGCGACATCACCGACCGGCAGGCCGCGGAGCAGGCGCTGCGCCAGCAGGCCGCCAGCCTGGCCGAGGCGGATCGCGCCAAGGACGAATTCCTCGCCACGCTGTCGCACGAGTTGCGCAACCCGCTCGCTCCCTTGCGCAACTCGCTGGCGCTGCTGCGCAGGATCGACCCGGGCAATGCGAAGGCCGAGCCGGTGCGCGCGATCATGGAGCGCCAGGTGAACCACCTCGTCCGGCTGGTGGACGACCTGCTGGAGGTTTCGCGCATCAGCCGGGGCACGCTGTCGCTGCGCAAGGAACGGGTGGAGGTCGCCGCCATCGTGCAGAGCGCCATCGAGACCAGCGAACCGCTGATGGCGGAGGCGGGCCATGCCCTGCAGGTGCAACTGCCGCCCGAGCGGCTCTGGATCGAGGGCGATCCGGTCCGGCTTTCGCAGTTGCTGTCCAACCTGCTGAACAACGCCGCGAAATACAGCGAGGACGGCGGCCAGGTCACGGTGCGCAGCTGGTCGCAGGACGGCCAGGCGATCATCAGCGTGCGGGACACCGGCATGGGGATCGATTCCGACATGCTGCCCCGCGTGTTCGGGATGTTCACCCGCGGCCACCGCGACAGCGGGCGCGCGCAGGGCGGCCTGGGCATCGGCCTTGCCCTGTCGCGCCGGCTCGCCGAGATGCACGGCGGCACGCTGGACGGCTACAGCGAGGGTGTCGGCAAGGGCAGCGAGTTCGTCGTTCGCCTGCCGCTGGCCGCCGCGCCGCACGCGCAGCCCGCACCGGCGCCCGCGGCGACGGCGGGCGCGGGCCTGGACGGCATCGCGGCCCTGGTGGTCGACGACAACTGCGACGCGGGCGACAGCCTGGGGCAGGTGCTGCTGCTCCTGGGCGCGGACGTCCGTGTCGCTCGCGATGGCCGCGAGGCCCTCGAGGCGTTCGCCGTTTTTCAGCCGCGCGTCGTGCTCCTGGACATCGGCATGCCCGAGATGAACGGCTACGAGGTCGCCCGCGCGATCCGCACGCAATTCCCGCATGCTCCCACCACCCTGGTCGCCCTGACCGGTTGGGGACAGGAGGATGACCGGCGTCGCGCGCGCGAAGCGGGATTCGACCACCATCTCATCAAGCCGGCCGAACTCGGCGCGCTGCAGGACTTGCTGGGCTCCTTGCACGCTGCAGGAAAGTGACGCGCGCGCCGGCGGATACGCGCTCCCGGCGCACCGCCCGGCGTCCAGGACTCAACAGCTTGTCTCGGCTTCCATCAGCTTGCGCAACTCGCGCTTGCGCTTCGCGTTCGCGGCCCGCCATGCCGCCCGGGCAAGCGACACGAAATGCTCTTCGGCGGGTGTCGGCACCGCCGCATTGCCGTGATCGCCATCCAGCCAGTCTTTCGGCTTGCCGCAGTGATGCTCGATCTGGCGCGCGAGCTTCTCGCCGATCGACGCCGACTTGCGCATCTGGCTCAGCTGGGCCGGACTGACCTCGAGCTTGCGCGCGAAAGCGGCTTCCAGGCCGAACGCCTTGGCGCCGCCGGCGATCTGCTCGGTCTGGAACTCGCGGCGCAGCGCTTCGAGGTTGAAGCGGCGAATGACTGAAAGCTCCGGCATGCGTTGTGGAATTCCTGCAACAAGCTGGCGCCGATTTTCGCACGTGGTTGACACCAAACTAAAGACTCTTTAGAGTCCGGCTCTCCCTGATTCGGGCTTGCCCGTTCAACAGCAATTTTTCCTCAAGGACCCATCGTGAAAAGCCCGCGCCTTCAGCCGATGCATCTACCCCGCGCAGCGGGACTGATCGCGTCCACGCGCGCCGCCATGGGCTCCAGTGAGCCGGTTTTTGCGACCGAGCCGCGGACCAGCGGTTATGGCGATTGCAAGGACGATCCGGGAATGGGAGACGTGTAGGCGCGCTCCCTCGCTCTTCACACAAGAGGCCCGGCATCCAGATGGATTCCGGGCCTTTCTGCTTTTCGACTCTGTTTTTCCGCCCCGTGTGGGCCCGCGGTGATCGTGCCGCAACGCCGTCTCGACGGCGACCGTTCATTAACAAGATGCCGCGAGGCAGCACCGGTACTGGCCGGAGGCATGCCTCGCACCAATTGCGGATGTAGCTCAGCTGGTAGAGCGCGACGTTGCCAACGTCGAGGCCGCGGGATCATGCCCCGCCATCCGCTCCATTTCGGGTGTGCCCTTGCAGCACCGCCTGCGCGCAGCCGTGGGAACGGCAGGGCGGGATGTGCATGGAGTCGCGCCATGTGCAGCGAGAGCACCTGGCCGGTTCGCCGGCCACTCGCGCATGGACACAGCCGAAATGGACTTGCTTTTGTCGTGTTCGTCTAGATGGCCCAGGACACCACTCTTTCAAGGTGAGAACACGGGTTCGGATCCCGTACACGACTCCAGCAGCAACAGAACACGGTCCGTTAACTCAGTGGCCAGAGTGCGTCCCTGTCCAGGACGAAGCCGCGGGTTCGACTCCCGCACGGGCCGCCACAGTATTCATCCATGTCCCGCTAGCTCAGTTGGATCAGGGCACCGGCCTACGAAGCCGGGGGTCGCAGGTTCGAGTCCTGCGCGGGGCACCAATTCACAAGAAAGGAGGCGCCATGTTCGCCATCAGTTTGTCCGCGCGGACGCCGCGCGCCCGTGCCAGCATCTCGCTGGCCTTCATGCGCCGCCTCGGTGGCGCAGCCGTGCGCTGGCTTGCACCACGTGCGCCTCGCCATGACGCGGGAGCCGATCTCGCGCAGCGCGTGCGCGAAAGCGGCGAATGGTGATCGGCTTTCCCCGATAGCGGGGAGCCACTTCGCGTGGTCGCGTAGCTCAGTTGGCAGAGCACTCGCTCGATAAGCGAGAGGTCGTTGGTTCGAGTCCAATCGCGGCTACCAGTTTTCGTTTCGGCGTGTGGCGCAGCCTGGCAGCGCGCGTCTTTCGGGAAGACGAGGTCGCAGGTTCGATCCCTGCCACGCCGACCAGTGGTGCATGTGGCGCAGTGGCAGCGCTCCGGATTGTGGATCCGGTGGTCGTCGGTTCGATCCCGACCGTGCACCCCAGCCAGCAACCCCCTCGTGGCGAAATTGGAAGACGCGCCGGTCTCAGATGTCGGTGCCCACGGGCATGTCCCTTCGAGTCGGGCCGAGGGGACCACATCAGCATCGAAGGGGCGTAGTCGAGTGGCCTCAGACAGCCGGCTTTGACCCGGTGTACGCAGGTTCGAATCCTGCCGCCCCCACCATTGCATCCAATATCGCGGCCATAGCTCAGCGGACAGAGCGCGGCCCTCCGAAGGCCGAGGCCGGTGATTCGAACTCACCTGGCCGCACCACCTCAAAATCACAGAAAGGAGCTTCCCATGGAACTCATGAAGAACGTCCAGTCCTGGACCGAAGGCGTCGAAGTCGAATGGGACGCCCTGCAACAGATCCGCAACATCGCCGGCCTGCCGATCCTGGCCGGCCACGTGGCCGTCATGCCCGACGTGCACCTGGGCAAAGGCGCCACCGTGGGCACCGTCGTGCCGACGCGCGGCGCCATCATCCCGGCCGCGGTTGGCGTGGACATCGGCTGCGGCATGGCGGCGCTGCGCACCGAGCTGCAGGCCGGGCAGCTGCCCGAGTCGCTGGCCGGCGTGCGCGCCGCGATCGAAGCCGCCGTGCCTGTGGGGTTCGATCTGCACAACAGCGAGATCAACCCCACGCACGAAGGCCCGCACGGCCGCGACCTGCGCGCCAGGATGCAGGCGCTGTACGCCCGGTTCGAGAAGCTGGCCATCCTGGCCACGCTCGGGCGCATCGACGCGCGCCGCATCTGGCGCCAGCTCGGCACGCTGGGCGGCGGCAACCACTTCATCGAGCTGTGCCTGGATGAAACCGGCGCCGTGTGGCTGATGCTGCACTCGGGCTCGCGCAACATCGGCAAGACGATCGGCGAAGCAGCCATCGGCATGGCGCGCGAAGCCGCGGTGCGCGAGCGCGTGGCGCTGCCCGACAAGGACCTTGCCTGGCTGAACGAAGGCTCCGCCGAGTTCGCCCAGTACGTCGAGGCGCTGCAATGGGCACAGGACTACGCGGCCCTGAACCGCGAGCTGATGCTGTTTCGCGTGCTCAACGCGCTGCGCACGGTGCTGGGCCATCCCGTGAAGCTGACCGCCGAAGTGGTGAACTGCCACCACAACTACGCCACGCTGGAAGAGCATTTCGGCTCCAAGGTGTGGATCACCCGCAAGGGCGCGGTGAGCGCGCGCGCCGGGCAGCTGGGCATCATCCCCGGCTCGATGGGCACGCGCAGCTACATCGTGCGCGGCCGCGGCAACCCGCTGGCGTACTGCTCGTGCAGCCACGGCGCGGGGCGCCGCATGTCGCGCGGCGCCGCCAAGCGCATGTTCGACCTGAAGGCGCTGAAACTGCAGACGGCGGGCGTCGAGTGCCGCAAGGACGCCGGCGTGCTCGACGAGATTCCCGGCGCCTACAAGGACATCGACTCCGTGATGGCCGCCCAGGCCGACCTGGTGGACGTCGTCCACACCCTCAAACAGGTGCTGTGCGTGAAGGGCTGATCCGCTGAAGTGCGATCGGCCCTCGCGCCGGTGCCGCACTTCACTGGAGAACCCCATGCACTCATCCGTGCTGCAACTCGACATCCAGGGCACGCCGCAGGCGTGGATTTCACTGGAGCAGGCCGCGCTGCACTATGCGACGGACTCCGTCGCGTGGGAAGAGGGCGCCGGCCCGCTGCGCGTGCTGCGCGGCGGCTGGAACAGCGTCACGGGCCGCCAATCGGCGATCGCGGTGGCGCCCATCGTCGCGCTGCGCGGACAGTCGCGCATCAACCTGTTCGACATCGCGCCCGGCGTGACGAAGGACAGGCTGCTGCGCCGCGACCGGTTCACCTGCGCCTACTGCGGCCAGGTGCACGCCGAGCGCGACCTGCAGGCCGAGCACATCGTGCCGGCCTCGCGCGGCGGCGCCTACGCGTGGATGAACCTGGTCACGGCCTGCGGCGCCTGCAACATCCGCAAGGCCGACCGCACGCCCGACCAGGCGCGCATGCCGCTGCTGTACCTGCCCTACGTGCCGAGCCGCTACGAAGCCTTCCTGCTGGAGGGCCGGCGGATCCGCGCCGACGTGCATGAATGGCTGGCGGCGCGCCTGCCCAGGCATTCGCGGCTGCACTGAGCGTTCTCGCCCGGTCAGCCGCTTTCAGTTTCTTCGCGGAAGGCAATGCGCTCACAGGCCGAGGTTCAAACGCCTCGCCGGCGTGCCGCGGCCGGTCATCCGACTGTCGCTGCGGCCCGTGCCGCCGTGCCGGAAGCGAAGGATGGGCGATGGAAGGATCGGCTTCCCCGCCGGGTTCGAGCCCCGGCATCGCCCCCATGTTGGATAGCTCAGCCTGGTAGAGCAGCAGACTCATCATCTGTGTGTCGCAGGTTCGAATCCTGTGCCAACTCAACGAACGGTCGAAAGACCACCCGCCGAACGCACCGGGCGCGGATTGCTTCGCAGTCCGTTCCCGGTGTCAGCGGCCCGGTCCTGCGCATGCGCCAAGCGGGGAATCCGCGTCCACGGCCAGCCAGCCGCTCTCCGGAAGCGGCGGCGCACCGTGGCACCCGGTCCCTGGCAGTGCATGCCCGCCGTGCCCCTGTAACGGCACCCCTTTTACCCACACGCTCTTCGAAGGAGAACAAGAATGCAATTCAAGCGTGTCACCATCCGGAAGAACGAACGCGGCCTGCTGCTGCGCAACGGCGACTTCGAGCGCATCCTGGCGCCTGGCAGCCACTGGCTGCGCAGTTTCATGGACAGCCTGCGCGTGGAGATCTTCGCGCTCGAGCAGCCCGCCTTCACCCACCCCATCGCCGACTACCTGATGGCGCGCGAGCCGCAGGTCGTGGAAGCGGAATTCCTGCGCGCCGAACTCGGCGAAACCCAGGCCGGCCTGCGCTACGAGAACGGCGTGCTGGTCGAGATCCTGCCGCCCGGCACCCGGCGCCTGTACTGGCGCGGCATCGTCGACGTGCGCATCGACGTGGTCGACATCGCCGCCGCTGCGCAGCTGCCGGCCGAACTGGCCCACCGGCTGACGCAGAACCAGCTGCGCCAGCGCCCGGTGACGGGCCTGGGCGGCGTGCTGCAGGTGCAGGTGCCCGACCACGGCGCCGGCATCCTCACGGTGGACGGCAAGGTGGTGCGGCTGCTGGAAGCGGGCAACGACGCGTTCTGGAAATTCGGCCGCAACGTCGCCGTGGACGTGGTCGACCTGCGGCTGCAGGCCATGGAAGTCACGGGCCAGGAAATCCTGACCCGCGACAAGGTCAGCCTGCGGCTGAACCTGGCCGCCACCTGGCGGTACACCGACGTGCTGAAGGCACATGCCCAGCTGGCCAAGCCGGCGGAGCAGATGTACCGCGAGCTGCAGTTCGGCCTGCGCGCCGCCGTCGGCACGCGCTCGCTGGACGAGCTGCTGGAGAACAAGACCACCATCGACGAGACCGTGTCCGCGCACGTGCGCACCAAGCTCTCGGCCTTCGGGCTGGCGCTCGACGGCGTGGGTGTGAAGGACATCGTGTTGCCGGGCGAGATGAAGACCATCCTCGCGCAGGTGGTCGAGGCCGGCAAGAGCGCCGAGGCCAACGCGATCCGCCGGCGCGAGGAAACCGCCGCCACGCGGTCCATGCTCAACACGGCCAAGGTGATGGAGGGCAACCCTGTCGCCCTGCGCCTGAAGGAGCTGGAGACGCTGGAGCGCGTGGCCGAGCGCATCGACAAGATCTCCGTCTTCGGCGGTCTGGACCAGGTGCTCAACGGGCTGGTGAAGCTGGCCCCGCATTGAACAATCCCGTATGGGCCCTGCGCTTCGGCGCAGGGCCTTTTTTTTCGTTCGCGATCACCAGCTCCCGGAGCCAGCGCTGCCCCGCATGCCCGTGGCTGCGTTCGTGCCACACCATGCCGACGGCGAAGCCCTCCACCGGGAACGGCGGCTCGACCAGCCGCAGCGTGTCCGCGCGGCCCTGCACCAGGCGGCGCGGCACCAGGGCCGCGAAGTCCGATTGCGCCACGATCTCGGGCACCAGCAGGAACGAGGCGGCGGACAGCACCACGTTGCGGCGATGCCCGAGCGCGGCCAGCGCGGTGTCCACCGGCGTGGCGAAGTCGCCGCCGCGCAGCGACACGACCACGTGCTCGAGCCGCGCGAACGCCTCGACCGTGATGCCGCGCTTCAGGCGCGGATGGCCACGCCGGCCGATCAGCACGTAGCGCTCGTCGAACAGATGCCTGGCGCGCAGGCCGGGCGGCGCCACCTGCGGCGTCATCAGCGCCAGGTCGACGTCGCCGCGCGCCATCTGCGCTTCCAGCTGCGCCATGTCCAGGTTGCGCAGCGCCACCCGCACGCCCGGCGCTTTGCCGCGCAGGTCCAGCAGCAGCGGCTGGACCACCGCTGCCTGCAGGTAGTCGGTGCAGGCGATGGTGACGGTCAGCTTGGCCGTCACGGGGTCGAAGTTCTGGTGCGTGGCGACGGTGGCGCGCACCTGGTCCAGCGCATGGCGCAGCGGGCCGAGCAATTCCAGCGCCTTGGCGGTGGGGGTCATGCCGCGCTGCGCCGGAATCAGCAGCGGGTCGTCGAACAGGTCGCGCAACCGGCTCAGCTGGGCGCTCACGGCCGGCTGGCTGAGGTGCAGGCGCATCGCCGCCTTCGTCACGTTCTGCTCCACCAGCAGCGCCTCCAGCGTGGCCAGCAGGTTGAGGTCGAGTCGCCTGGTATCCATTCTCTGGATGGTAGCGGATCGATTCTTCTATTTCACAAATGGCACACGCCGGCCCAGACTTTCCGCCACAGCCAAGCAACGGAGAGTGATCCATGAAGAAAAAGACGGTCCTGGTCGTCCACGCGCATCCCGAGCCCAGCTCGGTCACCCACACCCTGGTCGAGACGACGGTCCAAACGCTCGCACAGCAAGGCCACGCGGTGCTGCAGTCCGACCTGTACGGCATGGGCTGGAAGGCGGTGTTCGACGAACGCGACTTCCCGGTCCGCGCCGATCACGGACGCCTGTCGTTCGTCGAGGAGTCGGGGCATGCGTATTCCACCGGCACCCAGACGCCCGACGTCGCCGCCGAGCAGGAAAAGCTGCTTGCCGCCGACGCGCTGATCCTGCACTTTCCGCTCTGGTGGTACGGCATGCCGGCCATTATGAAAGGCTGGATCGACCGTGTCTGGGCCTACAAATTCGCGTACGGCTACAAGGACGCGGGCAACACCTACCGCTACGGCGACGGCATCTTCAAGGGCAAGCGGGCCATGCTGGCCGTCGCCGTCGGCGGGCCGGCGAAGGACTATTCGCCGCGCGGCATCAACGGGCCGCTGGAGCAGCTGCTGTTTCCCATCACGCACGGCTCGCTCTACTTCCCCGGCTTCGACGTGCTGCCCACCTTCGCCGTCTACAGCACCGGGCACCTCGGCGCCGCACACGCGGCGCGCGAAACCGCCGCATGGCGCGCACGGGTCGAAGGCCTGTTCGAGGACGCGCCGATTCCGTTTCGCAGCCAGAACGGGGGCGGCTATCCGGACGGTCACATCCTGGCAAGCCATGTCGCCGTGGGGCAGACCGGATTGCTGGCGCACATCGCGGACGAAGAGCCGGCTGCGCACATCCTCCCGGTCGAGGCCTGAGATGAAGACCATCGTCATCCTCACGCGCCGGGAAGGCGTCTCCGCGGAAGCCTTCTCGCGGTCCTCCCAGCCCGAGCTGGCCGCCGTCTGGAAAGGCATGGCCGAGGGCGCCGTGCGCGCGGTGCATGGCCTGCTGGAAGGCGCGGGTGCCGTGCTGGAAATGGAGACCGCCACGCTGGACGAGGCGAGGCGCTACATCGAGGCGCTGCCCTACGTGGAAGAGAAGCTGCTGGACGTTCAGTACTGCGCGCTCAAGCCGTTCCCTGCATTCGCCTCACTTTAACGAAACACAGGAGCTTTCATCGATGTCCACCCTCGTCATCATCGGCAGCGCCAAGGCCCGGCCCGGCAAGGCCGACGCTTTCCGCGAAGTCCTCAAGTCGCTGCTGCTGCCCACCCTGGCCGAAGAAGGCTGCCTGCGCTACGAGATGAACGAATCCGAGGACGGCCAGAGCTGGATCTTCACCGAGCTGTGGGAAAGCCGTGCGCTGTGGGACCGCCACATGGAGTCGCCCCAGCTCGCGCAGTACAAGGCCGTGGTCCAGGAGATGGCGGAGTACTGGACGCTGTTCAAGGGCCACATGGTCCGCCCGGGCACCTGAGCGGAGGACCGCGATGCCCGCCACCAGCCTCTTTCACGTCGCCATCAAGACCGGCAGGCCGGAAGCGACCAAGCGCTTCTACGAACAGGTGTTCGGCATGACCGAGTCGCCGCGCCCGCTGTTCGAATTCCCCGGCTACTGGATGCAGCTCAGCACGCCGCACGGCGGCTCGATTTTCCACATCTACACCGGCGCCGCGGCGCTCGGCGCCGACGGGCAAGTACCAATGCGCAGCGGCGCCATCGACCACATCGCGTTGTCGGCGCATGGCTTCGGCGACACGCGCGAGCGCTGCCGCGCACTGGGCATTCCCTACCGCGAGCGCGCCGTGCCGGGTTTTCCGCTGTGGCAGCTGTTCTGCTACGACCCCAACGGCATCCAGTTCGAGCTGAATTTCCACTCGGCGCACGAAGACCGCGACGGCGTGGCCGTGGACCCGGACAACTGGGTCAAGGCAGGCTCCGAATGGTTCGACCCGGAGGCCTACCGGCAATTCGACGCGGCCTGACCACCGTACCCGCGCGGACGCCGCGCCACAGACGTTCCCAATTCCAACAAGCAGGAGACAACCATGAAGTTCACATCCATCGCCTTGCGGGCGCTGGCCGGCGCCGCCGTGCTCTGCGCCGCCACGGCCGCATTCGCGCAAGCGGCGGCCAGGCCGCTGACCATTGGCGTGATCGAGCTGTTCCCCAACCCGCACTTCGCCGAGGCGCGCAAGGGCATCGAGGAGGTGGCGAAGAAGAACGGCGCCACGGTGGTGATCCAGAACGCCAACGTCGACGCCACCAAGGAGGCGCAATTCGTCCAGACCTTCATCACGCGCAAGGTCGATGCGATCCTGCTGTCGGCGGTGTCGCCCATCGGCTCGCTCGCCGCATTGCGCATGGCCAAGGCGGCCGGCATCCCGGTGGTCTGCTACACCACCTGCGTCAACCCGCCGGACGACAAGGAGCTGGTGCAGGCCTTCCTCAAGAGCGACAACAAGGCACTGGGCGACACCACCGGCCGACAGGTCGCCGCCTATGTCAGGGAAAAGCTGGGCGGCAAGGCCAGGGTGCTGATGCTGACCTGCGAGTCCTACGACGTGTGCAAGGAGCGCCGCAAGGGGCTGGACGCGCAGCTCGCCGGGCTGGACGTGAAGGTGCTGGCCGAGCAGGAAGGCTTCCAGGCGGACAAGGCGCGGCCGATCGCCGATTCGATGCTGGCGGCCCACCCCGACGCCAACGTATTCATCGCCGAGAACGAGGACGCGGTGATCGCCGCCGCGCAGGCCATCAAGGCCAAGGGCCTGGCCGGCAAGGTCGCGGTGTTCGGCATCGACATCAACACGCAGGTGGCGCAGCTGATCGCCGCGCCCGACGGCATCGTGCACTGGACCACCGGGCAGGACCCCTACAGCCTGGGGGCGCGCGGCCTGGAGGCGGCCATCAAGGCGGCGCGCAAGCAACCGGTCGGCGAGTTCTACCAGGTCACCGCGTCGCCGGCCTTCAGCAAGGACTACCCGGCCGCGGCGCGCAAGTACGCCGCCGACCGCAAGTGAGCACGCTGGAAGCGCAGGCCTCCGCCGATGCCGTCGACGCGGTGGCGCTGCGCAAGTCCTATCCCGGGGTGCAGGCGCTGCGGGGCGTGGACTTCCGCGTGGCGGCGGGCGAGGTGCGGGCGCTGCTGGGCAAGAACGGCGCGGGCAAGTCCACGCTGGTGAAAATCCTCTCCGGCGCGCAGGCGCCCGATGCCGGCACGCTGCACATCGCCGGCCGTGGCGTGGACCTCTTCACACCCGCCCGCGCAAACGCGCTCGGCGTGGCCACGGTCCACCAGGAGCTGACCCTGGTGCCGGAACTGAGCGTTGCCGAGAACATCCTGCTGGGCCGCTGGCGTGACCACGCGCGCGGCGGCTTCATCGACCGCGGTGCGCTGTGCCGCCGGGCGGCCGCCGTGCTGGCGGAATTCGGCGTGCAGGTCGATCCGGCGGCCAAGGTGCGCAAGCTGTCGATCGCCGAGCAGCAGCTGGTCGAGATTGCGCGCGGCCTGTCGTTCCGGCCGCGCGTGCTGATCCTGGACGAGCCGACCAGCTCGCTGCCGGCATCGGAAGTCGAGATCCTGCTGCGGGCCATCCGCGCGCTGGCGCGGTGCGGCGTCGCTGTGATCTATGTCTCGCACCGCATGGACGAGATCCAGCGCATTGCCGACAGCGTCACCGTGCTGCGCGACGGGCACCACGTCGCCACCTTGCCGATCGCCGATGCACCGACGGCGGGCATCGTGCGGTTGATGACCGGCGACGCGTGTGCGACGGCCGAGGGCCGGCGCGCGCAGCGGCCGCCGGGCAGGGTGGCGCTGAAGGTGTGCGGCCTCGCCACCGGCAAGCTCAGGAACCTGAACTTCGAAGTCCGCGAAGGCGAGATCGTCGGCCTGGCAGGGCTGCTGGGCGCGGGCCGCACCGAGCTGCTGCGCGCCATCTACGGGCTCGACCCGCTGGCGGCGGGCTGCATCGAGATCTTCGGCAAGGAGCCGGCGGACCGGTCGCCGCGCGCCATGATCCGCCACGGCGTCGGGCTCGCGCCCGAGGACCGGAAGAAGGAGGGCTTGGTGCTCGACATGAACATCTCCCGCAACCTGGTGCTGTCCGCGCTGCACAAGGTGGTGCACCGCGCGTTCCTCTCGCGCCGCCGGCAGGCGCAGCTGGCGCAGCACGCCGCCGCGCGCATGTCGGTCAAGCTGGCCAGCCTGGCCGACCCGGTGCGCTCGCTGTCGGGCGGCAACCAGCAGAAGGTGGTGCTCGGCAAATGCCTGAACGCCGGCGTGAAGGTGTTCCTGCTGGACGAGCCGACCCGCGGCGTCGACATCGACGCCAAGCGCCAGATCTACGCCCTGCTCGAACAGCTGGCGGCGCAGGGCGTGGCGGTGCTGGTGGCTTCGTCCGAGATGGAGGAACTGATGCTGCTGTGCGACCGCCTGCTGCTGATGCGCGATGGCGCAGTCGTCGCCGAGCGCCGCGTGGCCGAGACCAGCCTGGACGAGGTGATGGCCATCGCCATGGGCGGTGCGCATTGATTCACATGGATGCAATGAACATGACCACCGACACTTTGACCCCCGACAACACGCTGCGCCAGGCGGTGCCGCGCTGGCGGCCCGCGCGCCTGGACGCCGAGATCGCCGGCCTGCTCGCGGCGCTGGCCGTGCTGTGCGTGCTGGCGACCCTGTTCGCGCCCAACTTCGCCACCACCGGCAACCTGCTGGACGTGCTGCGCCAAACCGCTTTCACCGGTATCGTGGCCTACGGCATGACGCTGGTCATCGTGGCCGGCGACATCGACGTGAGTGTCGGTTCGGCCATCGCGTTTTCCTCGGCGCTGTTCGGCGTGCTCGCTGTGTCGTTCCACGTTCCCCTGTGGGCCGCCGCGCTGGTCGTGGTCGCCTTCGGCAGCCTGCTCGGCGCCACGGCCGGCGCGGTCCGCGCCTGGTTCAACATCCCGTCCTTCATCGTCACGCTGGCGATGTTCTCCGCGCTGCGCGGCGGCGCCATGCTGATGACCGATGCGATTCCCGTGCCGATCCTCGACGCGGGCTTCGAGCTGTGGGGCAGCGGCGCCCTGCTGGGCGTGCCGGTGCCGGCGCTGGCGATGCTGGCGGCCTTCGCGGTGTTCAGCGTGCTGGCCTCGCACACGGCGTTCGGCCGCTCGGTCTATGCCATCGGCGGCAATGCCGAAGCCGCGCACCTGTCGGGCATTCCGGTCAAGCGCATCCGCACCATCCTGTTCGCGCTGACCGGCGGGCTGGCGGCCGTCAGCGGCCTGCTGATGACCTCGCGCCTGGGTTCGGGCAACCCGAACATCGGCTACGGCGTGGAATTCGCCGTCATCACCGCGGTGATCGTCGGCGGCGCCAGCCTGGCGGGCGGGCGCGGCTCGATGCTGGGCACCCTGCTCGGTGGCCTGTTCATCGTGGTGCTGAACAACGCCATGGTGCTGCTGGGCGTCAACTCGTATGCGCAGGACGTCGCCAACGGCATCGTGGTGCTGCTGGCGGTGATGGTGGGCACGCGGCGGAATAGTGTGAACAGGCCCTAGGCAAACACCCTAGGCGAGCGCAGCCGTATCCCTAGGCGGGAGGCCATGCACCATGCTGTGATCGGGCGACCCGCCGAAAGAGTTCATGCAATCGCTCGCCCAAGAGTCATTCGATGCGAAGGACACCCAGGAGCACCTGGGCTTCGTGCTGGGCGCCCTGGATTCCATGTCGGACGGCGTCGTGATCATCAACCGGCGCACCGGCCGGATGCTGCGCAACCGGCGCTTCCACGATCTGTGGCAGGTTCCCGAAGCGTTGCGCACCGGCAGCCGCCAGGAAGTGGTCGATTGGCTGGCCACCCGCGTTGCCGACCCGGAGTATTACTGGCGCAGCGTGCAGCACATCCTGGACCACCCCGAGTACGCGGGGACGGACGCCCTGCTCCTGAAGGACGGGCGGACGATCGAGCGCTGCTGCATGCCGCAGTACGTCCACGGGCACATGACGGGGATGGTGATCACCTACCGCGACGTCACGGAACGGTACGCGGCCCAGGAGGCGATGCGGACCGCGCGCGCTCTGGCCGAGCGCGCGGCGCGCATGAAGACCGAGTTCCTGGCCAACATGAGCCACGAGATCCGCACGCCGATGAACGGCATCGTCGGGCTCGCGCACCTGCTGGCCAGCACGCCGCTGTCGCCGCGGCAGCTGGACTACGCGGAGAAGATCCAGGCCTGCGGCTCGCACCTGCTCGGCATCCTGAACGACGTGCTGGACTTCTCGAAGATCGAGGCCGGCGAAATCGTCCTGGAGCAGGCCGCGCTGAGCGTCCAGGCGGTGGCGCAGAAGGCGCTGCAGATGGTCGCGCCGCGCGCCGCCGAGAAGGGCCTGGCGCTGGAAACAACGATCGACCCGCGCGTGCCGCGCCTGCTGGTGGGCGACGCGCTGCGCCTGAGCCAGATCCTGATCAACTACCTGAACAACGCGGTCAAGTTCACCGAGACCGGCAGGATCTCGGTCGAAGTGCAGCTCGAGCGGCTGGAGGGCGACACGGCCTGCCTGCGGTTCGGCGTCTCCGATACCGGTATCGGGCTGGACGCGCAGCAGGTCGCGCGGCTGTTCCAGAGCTTTCACCAGGCCGATGCATCCACCACGCGCAAATACGGAGGCACCGGCCTCGGGCTGGCGATCAGCAAGCGGCTGTCCGAACTGATGGGCGGCCAGGTGGGCGTGACCAGCACGCCCGGCCAGGGCAGCACCTTCTGGTTCACCGCCGAGCTGGCGGTCGCGCCCGGCGTGCCGGTGGATGCCGAACCCGTGACGGCAGGGCGACCGCAGCCGCCCTGCTTCAACGGCGCGCGCGTGCTGCTGGTGGAAGACAACGACATCAACCAGATCGTGGCCTGCGAGATCCTGGCCGAAACCGGCGCCAGCATCGACATCGCCGACAACGGGCTGCAAGGATTGGAGCTGGCGCGCACCGGCCGCTACGACCTGGTGCTGATGGACATGCAGATGCCGGTGATGGACGGCATCGCGGCCACGCGCGAGATCCGCCGCACGGCCGGCCTGGAACGCATCCCGATCATCGCGCTCACGGCGAACGCCACCTCGGGCGACCGCGAGCGGTGCCTCGCGGCAGGCATGGACGGGTACGTCTCCAAGCCGTTCGATCCGCCGGCGCTGTGGGCGGCAATGGGTCGCTGGCTGGAACGCAGCAGCGCCTGACCGCCCAGCCAGGCGCCAGCCGCGCGCCGGGCCGGAAACGGCGGCTCGGCCGGGTCGCGCATACTGCGCGTTTCCTTCATTCACGACTCATCATGGCCGCCACTCCGCCGACCGTTGCCGCATGGCTGTTCGCGATCCTGCTTCTGGCCGGCTGCGGCCAGGAAAAGGACGGCAACGCGGGCCCAGGCGCCGGCGCGGGCGCAGCGCCGCCACCGCCCGAAGTCGGCGTCGTCACCGTGCAGTCCGGCGACATCGGCCTGGTGACCGAGCTGCCGGGCCGCCTGGAAGCCTCGCGCGTGGCGCAGGTGCGCGCCCGCGCCGCCGGCATCGTGCTGCAGCGGCTGTTCCGCGAAGGCAGCGACGTGAAGGCCGGCCAGGTGCTGTTCCGCATCGACCCGGCCTCCTACGCCGCGGCGCAGGCCAACGCGCAGGCGCAGCTGGCCCGGGCCGAGGCCAACCTCGGGCAGGCCACCGCGCTGGCGCAGCGCTACAAGCCGCTGGCCGAGGCCAACGCCATCAGCAAGCAGGATTACGTCAACGCCGTGTCGGCGCAAAAGTCGGCGGAAGCCGACGTGGCGGCGGCGCGCGCCAACCTGCGCACGGCGCAGATCAACCTGGGCTACGCGGCGGTCACGGCGCCGATCTCCGGGCGCATCGGCCGTTCGCTGGTGACCGAGGGCGCGCTGGTCGGCCAGGGCGAGGCGACGCCGCTGGCGGTGATCCAGCAGGTCGATCCGCTGTATGTGAATTTCACCCAGTCCTCGGGCGAGGTGCTCAAGCTGCGCCGCGCGCTGCAGCAGGGCCAGCTCAAGCGCGCCGGCGCCGAAGGCGCGCTGGTGCAGGTGGTGCTGGAAGACGGCAGCGTACACGCGCAGCCCGGCAAGCTGCTGTTCGCCGACCTGACGGTCGACGCCGGCACCGGCCAGGTGACGGTGCGCGCCGAGGTGCCCAACCCCGGCGGCATGCTGCTGCCCGGCATGTACGTGCGGGTGCGGCTGGAGCAGGCCAAGGCCGGCAATGCCGTGCTGCTGCCGCAGCAGGCCGTGACGCGCTCGCCGCAGGGCGACACCGTGACGGTGGTGGCGCCGGACGGCAAGACCGCACCGCGCCAGGTGAAGACCGGCAACGCGCAGGCCGGCAGCTGGGTGATCCTCGATGGCCTGAAGCCGGGCGAGCAGGTGGTGGTGGACGGCTTCCAGAAGATCAAGCCGAACATGCCGGTCAAGCCCGTGCCCTGGAGCCCGCAGGGCACGCCGCCGGCCGCCGCCGCGACGGCCGCATCGCCGGCGTCGCAAGCCGCATCGTCAGCCTCGCAAGCCAAGCGCTGAGGACCATCGATGTCGAAATTCTTCATCGACCGGCCCATCTTCGCGTGGGTGATCGCGCTGTTCATCATCGTGCTCGGCATCGTGGCCATCACCAGGCTGCCGGTGGCCCAGTACCCGAGCGTGGCGCCGCCGTCCATCGTCGTCAGCGCCAGCTACCCCGGCGCCTCCGCGCAGACGCTGGAAGAAAGCGTGCTGTCGGTGATCGAGCAGGAGATGAACGGCTCGCCCGGCATGATCTACATGGAAGCCGCGGCGCAGGCCAACGGCTCCGGCTCGATCACCATCTACTTCGAGACCGGCACCAGCCCCGACCTGGCGCAGGTCGACGTGCAGAACCGGCTGTCGCGCGCGGCGCCGCGGCTGCCCCCGGCCGTCACGCAGCAGGGCGTGCGCGTGGACAAGGCGCGCTCCAACTTCCTGCTGTTCGCCATCCTGTCCTCGGACAACCCGGCGTTCGACCCGGTGGCGCTGGGCGACTACGCCTCGCGCGCCGTGCTGCCTGAGATCCAGCGCATCCCCGGCGTCGGCCAGGCCCAGCTGTTCGGCACCGAGCGCGCCATGCGCATCTGGATCGACCCGGCCAAGCTGGTGTCCTTCAACCTGTCGGCCGCCGACGTGACGCAGGCCATCCGCGCGCAGAACGCGCAGGTGTCCTCCGGCGGCATCGGCGACATGCCCAACGTGGCCGGGCAGGGCATCTCCGCCACCGTGGTGGTGAACGGCCAGCTGCAGTCGGTGGAGCAGTTCGGCAACATCGTGCTGCGCGCCAACCCGGACGGCTCGACGGTGCGCGTGCGCGACGTGGCGCGGCTGGAACTGGGCGCCCAGACCTACGCCTTCTCGGCGCGGCTGAACGGCAAGCCGTCCACCGGCATCGGCGTGCAGCTGGCGCCCTCGGGCAACGCCCTGGCCGCCGCCAGCGCCATCCGCGCCCGCATGCAGGAGCTGTCGAAGTTCTTCCCGGCCGGCGTGAAGTGGGACATCCCGTACGACAGCTCGCGCTTCGTGCGGATCTCCATTTCCCAGGTGGTGGAGACGCTGGCCGAGGCGATGGTGCTGGTGTTCCTGGTGATGTTCCTGTTCCTGCAGAACCTGCGCTACACGGTGATCCCGGCCATCGTGGTGCCGGTGTCGCTGCTGGGCACTTTCGCCGTGCTGCTGGCGCTGGGCTTCTCGATCAACGTGCTCACCATGTTCGGCATGGTGCTGGTGATTGGCATCGTGGTGGACGACGCCATCGTGGTGGTGGAGAACGTCGAGCGCATCATGAGCGAGGAAGGCCTGCCGCCGCGCGAGGCCACCCGCAAGGCCATGGGCCAGATCCAGGGCGCCATCGTCGGCGTGACGGTGGTGCTGGTGGCCGTGTTCGTGCCGCTGGCCTTCTTCGGCGGCGCGGTCGGCAACATCTACAAGCAGTTCTCGGCAGTGATGGTGTCGTCCATCCTGCTGTCGGCGGCGATGGCGCTGTCGCTCACGCCGGCCCTGTGCGCCACCTTGCTCAAACCCGTGGAAGCCGGCCACCACCACGAGAAGCGCGGCTTCTTCGGCCGCTTCAACCGCGGCTTCACGCGCACCTCCGAGCGCTACGAGAGCACGGTGGCCAGGCTGCTGAAGCGCACCGGCCGCATGCTGATCGTGTACGCCGCGGTGATCGCCGCCGTCGCCCTGCTGTTCCTGCGCATGCCGACCTCCTTCCTGCCGAGCGAGGACCAGGGCTACATGCTGGTCAACGTGCAGCTGCCGCCGGGCGCGACGATCCAGCGCACCACCCAGGTGATGGAGCAGGTCGAGGGCTTCGTGCTCAAGCAGCCGGAGGTGCAGAGCATGGTCGGCGTGCTGGGCTTCAGCTTCTCGGGCGCCGGGCAGAACGCGGCGCTGGCCTTCGTCACGCTCAAGCACTGGAGCGAGCGCAAGGGGCAGGAGCATTCGGCCCAGGCGCTGGCCGGCCGCGCCTTCGGCGCGCTGTCGAAGATCCGCGACGCCACCGTCTTCGCGCTCAGCCCGCCGCCGATTCCCGAGCTGGGCTCGGCCTCGGGCTTCAGCTTCCGCCTGCAGGACCGCGGCGGCAACGGCCGCGCCGCGCTGGTCGCCGCGCGCAATCAGCTGCTGGGCCTGGCCGGGCAGAGCAAGCTGCTGGCCAGCGTGCGGCCCGACGGCCTGGAGGACGCGCCGCAGCTGCAGCTGGACATCGACCGCGACAAGGCGGCGGCGCTCGGCGTGAGCTTCGACGCGATCAACGCCGCGATCTCCACCACGCTGGGTTCGGCCTACGTCAACGACTTTCCCAACAACGGCCGGCTGCAGCGCGTGATGGTGCAGGCCGACGCGCCGGCGCGCATGCAGCCGGACGACCTGCTGCGCATGAACGTGGTGAACGCGCGCGGCGCCGCGGTGCCGCTGTCGGCCTTCGCCTCCACCCGCTGGATCGCCGGGCCGATGCAGACCGTGCGCTACAACGGCTACCCGGCGATGCGCATCTCCGGCGACGCGGCGCCCGGCTACAGCACCGGCGAGGCGATGGACGAGATGGAGCGGCTGGCCGCGAAGCTGCCGGCGGGCTTCTCCTACGAGTGGAGCGGCCAGTCGCGCGAGGAGCGCCTGGCCGGCGCGCAGGCCGTGATCCTGCTGGGCTTCTCGCTGCTGGCGGTGTTCCTGTGCCTGGCCGCGCTGTACGAAAGCTGGTCGATCCCGCTGGCGGTGATCCTGGTGGTGCCGCTGGGCATCGTCGGCGCGCTGCTGGGCGCCACCCTGCGCGGCTACCCGAACGACGTGTACTTCAAGGTCGGGCTGGTGACCATCATCGGCCTGTCGGCCAAGAACGCGGTGCTGATCATCGAGTTCGCGAAGGACCTGCACGCGCAGGGCCGCGGCGTGGTGGAGTCGGTGCTGGCGGCCTGCCGGCTGCGCTTTCGCCCGATCATCATGACCTCGCTGGCCTTCATCCTGGGCGTGCTGCCGCTGGTGGTCGCCACCGGTGCCGGCTCGGCCAGCCAGCGCGCCATCGGCACCGGCGTGATGGGCGGCATGCTCACCGCGACCGCGCTGGCCGTGCTGTTCGTGCCGGTGTTCTTCGTCGTCGTGCGGCGCTTCTTCAAGGGCAGCGAACGGCAGCGGCGCATGTACGCGCACGCGCTGGACGCGCCGCCGCCGGACGGCAAGGAGGGGCCGCCATGAAAAAGGCCCTGATCGCCGCGGCCTGCGCGGTCCTGCTGGCGGCCTGCTCGCAGCTGCCGGTGTACGAGCGGCCGGCAGCGCCGGTGCCGGGCGCTTTCCCCTATCCGGGCGCGCCGGGCGGTGCCGCCGCCACCGAGCTGGACTGGCAGGCTTTCTTCACCGACGCGCGGCTGCGCGGCCTGATCGCCACGGCGCTCGCCAACAACCGCGACTTGCGCATCGCCACCCTCAACATCGAGCAGGCGCGCGCGCAGTACGACATCCGCCGCGCCGACCTGTCTCCCACCGTGGGCGCCACGGCGACCGGCTCGCGCGCGCCCAGCACCACGGGCGGGACGACCAGTGCCTACACGGCGGGCATTGCACTGACCGCGTGGGAGATCGACCTGTTCGGTCGCATCGCCAGCCTGGGCGAAGCGGCGCTGGCGCAGTTCCTCGCCACCGAGGAAGGCCGCAAGGCGGCGCAGGCCAGCCTGGTGTCGCAGGTTGCCAATGCCTGGCTGGCGCTGTGCGCCGACGAGGAACTGCTGGCGCTGACGCGCGACACGCTGGCCACGCGCGAGGAGTCGCTGCGGCTCACGCGGCTGCGCTTCGAGGGCGGCGTTTCCTCCGAGATCGATTTCCGCCAGGCGCAGTCGCTGTACGAAAGCGCGCGCGCCACGCTGTCGCAGCTGCAGCGCCAGCGTGCGCTCGACCTCGATGCGCTGGGCCTGCTGCTCGGGCAGGCGGTGCCGCCCGGCTACGAGGCGAAGAGCACCACCGCCGATCTCGCCTTCGCCGACCTGCCGGCCGGCACGCCGTCGGAGGTGCTGCTGCGCCGTCCCGACGTGCGCCAGGCCGAGCAGCAGCTGGTCGCGGCCAACGCGAACATAGGCGCGGCGCGCGCGGCGTTCTTCCCGCGCATCACGCTCACCGCCGGCATCGGCACCGCCAGCCGCGAACTGTCGGGCCTGTTCGCCGGCGGCTCCTGGGGCTTCACGGTGGCGCCGTCCATCGTGCAGACGATCTTCGACGCCGGGCGCAACCGCGCCGGGCTGGCCTCGGCGCAGGCCGGGCGCGACATCGCGGTGGCGCAGTACGAGCGCGCCATCCAGTCGGCGTTCCGCGAGGTGTCCGACGCGCTGGCCGGCCGCAGCTTCCTGGGCGAACAGCTGCAGGCGCAGGCAGTGGTGGTGGAGGCCGAGACGGTGCGCCTGCGCCTGGCGCGCCTGCGCTACGAAGGCGGCGTGGCCAGCTATCTCGACTACCTGGACGCGCAGCGCTCGCTGTTCGCGGCGCAGCAGGCGCTGGTGCAGACGCGCCTGCTGCGGCTGCAGAACCAGGTGCAGCTGTACCGCGCCTTGGGCGGCGGCTGGACCGGCAGCTGAATTCAGGCGGGCGCCAGCAGGCCCTGCGCGGTGAAGTTGACGATCCACACGCGCGCCAGCTCGGGTGTCGCCGCGGGCCGCAGCTGCAATGCGGCGACGGCTTCGATGGCCTGCGCCAGCGTGACCGTGCCGTCGAGCCGCGCCAGCAGTTCCCATTGCACCGGCGCCAGCTCGCGCGTGGCCAGGCGCCAGTCGGCACGGGTGAGCGCCAGCGCGCAGGGCTGCGGCGCGGGCAGGGCAGGTGTGCCGCCCGCGCGCAGCGCCTGCAGGTAGTGGTGCACCGGCCGGCTGCAGCGCAGCAGGCGCGTGCAAGGCGCCTGCCGCGGCCGTAAGGCAAGCAGCGCGCCGGCATCGAGCGCACGCAATGCGCGCAGGTCGGCCGCCGGCACCTGCTCCAGCCCCGGCGCTTCGCTCACCTGCAGCAAGGCGGTTTCCAGTGCCGCCAGGTCGATCAGGCCATCGCTCCAATCTGCATCGCCACGCGGCTGCGTGCGGCGCAGATGCTCCACGAAGCCGTCGGCTACGTGGTTGATGGAGAAATGCGAAGGCGGGTGATGCGCGAGGAAGTCCAGCGCGAACGCATCCAGCAGTTCCCCACCGAGCGCGTGCAGCAGGCCGGGGAAGATCGCGCGGAACGATTGCAGCAGCCGTGCGCGGTACGCATGCTGGTAGATGCGCAGGCGGTCCGGTGCGGCCAGCGTGGGCGTGGACTGCAGGTGCGCATGCGCCTGCGATGGCGCGCGCAGCCCATCGCGGATCGCGTGCAGGAGCCATGTCTGCTGGTCCGCCAGCGGTGCCGTGTTCATGGCTGGAAGTCCGCACCCGCCAGCGCGGGGTAGGCGCCGGGCGTGTCGCCGGCATCGGCCGCAGCGATGCGTTCTGGCAGCGGACTGGCAGCGGCATCCTCATCGCGCGCCAGCCAGCCGCGCGCCTTCAGCACCTCGGCATGCAGCTCCTCCAGCGACGGGATGCGCGCGTCCCACTCCAGCAGCGTGGACACTGGCCCGATGCGTGCGAGCGCATAGCGGTACAGCCGCCACACCGGGTCGGCGACCGGCCCGTCGTGCGTGTCGACGATGTAATGCCCGCAGTCGCGGTGGCCGGCCAGGTGCACCTGCACCACGCGGTGGGCCGGGATCGCGTCGATGTAGCGCAGCGGATCGAAGCCATGGTTCACGCTGCTCACGTGCACGTTGTTCACGTCCAGCAGCAGGCCGCAGTCCGCGTCTTCGGCCATGCGCGCGATGAACTCCCACTCGTCCAGCGTGTCGTCCGCGAAACGCGCATAGCTGCTCGGGTTCTCGATCACCAGCGGGCGCTCCAGCACATCCTGCGCGATGCGGATGCGCCGCACCACGTGGGCCAGCGTGTCCTCGTTCAGCGGCAGCGGCAGCAGGTCGTGCGTGGTCTGGCCGGCCACGCCGGTCCAGCACAAATGATCGGACACCCAGCGCGCATCGACTTCGCGCGCCAGCTGCTTCAGGCTGGCCAGGTAATCCATGTCCAGCGGGTCGGCGCTGCCGATGGACAGCGACACCCCGTGCAGCACCACCGGGTAGCGCGCCGCGATCTCGCGCAGCGCATGGCGGCGCCAGCCGTGGCTGTCCATGTGGTTCTCGCTGATCGCCTCGAACCAGTCCACCGGCGGCCGCTCGCGCAGCACCTGGGCCACGTGGGCACCGCGCAGCCCTACGCCCAGGCCCAGGTCGGGCAAGCCCAGCCGGGCCGGGCGCGCCCTCACTTCGAGGTGGGCGCCAGCGCGGACCGGCGGGCGGTGCCGTCGTAGCTGCCGCTCGCCAGCGGCGTGGGCAGGGCGCTGCCCTGCTGCTTGGCCAGCAGGTTGCGCGCCTGCTGCCACACGGAGGTGCCGACCAGCGCCACCAGGTCGGCCTTGGCCTGCGCGGTCCAGCCCTCGCCGGTCTGGCCGTTGATGGTGGCCGCGGCCGTGCGGTCGAACACCTGCTGCGTGCTGATCGGCGTCTGGCAGCCGCCGGTGCCGCTGCCCACGTTCTCCGACGGGACCCACTGGTCGGCCGGGCCCAGCAGCCCGCCGCCCTGCACGCTGGAGAGGAAGCCGCAGCCGCCCTGCGCGCTGCAGTCGTTGCCGCCGCCGCAGGTGTGCAGGTCGGCGGTGGCGCAGGCGCCGTTGCCCGGCGCGGTGGCGACGCCGCCCCAGCCGCGCCCGCTGCATTCGTTCAGGCCCTGGCAGGCATTGAGCGCGACGCCGCCGGCGGCCCACTGCGCGCGCAGGTTGGCGGTGGTTTCGTCCCAGTGGAACAGCGACAGCGGATCGGCCGTGTCCATGGCCTGCGCCGCCTGCGCGCCGGTGACGCCGGCGGTGTACTGGTAGCCGATCACCTGGCCCCATTGCCAGACCATGGGCGTGACGTACTTGAAGGCCAGCATGGCGTCGTTGAATCCGGGGCTGGTGGTGGCCTGGCCGCTGTTCGGGTTCAGGGTGCCGGTGGCGAAGCCCTGCTGCATGGTGTCGATCAGGTAGCTCCAGATGGTGGAGGCGCAGCTCTGCAGCGTGGCGGCATCGGGTGCCCAGGTGGGCAGGTCGCCCGACTTGGTGCCGTCGGGCTGGTAGAACATCGGCTGGCTGCCGGTGCCGGGCAGCAGCGGATTGCCGGGCTTCTGCGCGATCTGGCTGGTGTTGCTGCCGGCGATCTTGTCCACCACGGCCTTCACATCGACGAAGCGCGTGTAGTGCGACTTGGCGCCCCAGCGCGCGAAGCGGCTGCCCTTCACCGGCTGGAATTCCGGCAGCACCTCGCCCGTGTCGGCGGAGCGGAACGCGCCGCCCGCCAGCGACGCCACCAGGCCGCCTTCGCCCTGGTCGGTGATGGCGTTGGCCGCCGTGCCCACGTCGCCGCGCGTGGAGATGGTCGGGATCATCGGGTAGGTGCTGGCGAAAGTCGCGTAGTTCACCTGCAGGTGGTCCGGCTGGAAGTGCGGATCGTCGGCCGGGCTCACGTTGGCATAGGCGCGCAGGTAGCGGTTCAGCAGCGTGAGCGTGGCATGGTAGAGGTCGGCGATCGACTGGTAGACCACTTTGTCGTTGGGCGGCGGGAACGCGCTGCCGGCCGGCTTCTCGATGGCGATCAGCGCGTCGATCACGGCCGGCAGGTTGCCGATGGTGGTGGTCAGCGGCGTGCCGGCGGTGGGCTCCAGGTGCGGCACGGTGATGACCTCGCCGGGCGCCACGTCCAGCTGCGGGATCTGCGGCGTGACGCCGAAGGAGTTGCAGATATTCCCGGCCAGCTGCAGGTGCAGCATCTCCTGCACCGCCACCGACAGCACCTCCTGCTGCGCGTCGTACAGCGGCGAGGTCTTGCCGCCGTCCGGCGAATAGGACAAGGCCGCCTCGGTGAACGAGTAGACGGCGGTGAGGTACAGCGGGATGGTCAGAAATTCCACCGTCACCAGGGCCTGCAGGTGCTGCTTGAGCAGGTCGGCGTCTTGCGCGGTGAACAGGCGGGCTGCATTGCGCAGCACGGCGGCTTGGGTCATGGTGCTCCTCCTGATGCCCGCGCGAGCGGCGGGCTGGCGCCATGGTAGCCGCGGACCCGCCGGCGCCGCCAGCGGGTTTCTCAGGAAACGGCCGGCTCGGCGACGAAGTGCGATTCCAGCTCGCCGATCAGGGCGGCCTGCGCCAGCTCCAGCTCCAGCAGCCGCTGCTGCACTTCCACCGGCGGCGCGTAGTCCTTCAGCGAGCGCTCCAGCGCCGCCGCCAGTTCCTCCACCGCGCTGGCGCCCAGGTTGCCGGCCACGCTGCGGGTGGTGTGCGCCACGCGCTCCGCCGTCGGCATGTCGCCGACCGCCAGCGCATCGTGGATCTGCGCGCACACGTGCTTCTGGCCCTGCATGTAGCGGCGCAGCATCGCCAGGTACAGCGGCTTCTTGCCCAGCATGCGCGACAGGCCGAGGGTGGTGTCCAGGCCGGCCACGCCCTCGGGCAGGTCGTCGCCGCCGCGCGGCGGCGCAGCGTCGGCGGCCTGCGCGCCGGCGGCGGGCGCGATGCCGTCCTGCGGCAGCCATTTCAGCAGCGCGTTCCACAGCTCCTCGGGGTCGATCGGCTTGATGACCGCGTCGTTCATGCCGGCCTCGATGCAGCGGCGCCGGTCCTGCTCCATCGCGTTGGCCGTCATCGCCACGATCGGCAGCTGCGCGAAGCGGCGCAGCGCGCGGATGCGGCGGGTGGCGGCCAGGCCGTCCATCACCGGCATCTGCATGTCCATGAACACCAGGTCGTAGGGTGCGCGCTGCACCATCTGCAGCGCGATCTCGCCGTTGTCCGCCACGTCGACCACCATGCCCACGTCTTCCAGCAGCTCGCGCGCCACCTGCTGGTTGATGTCGTTGTCCTCCACCACCAGGATGCGCGCGCCGCGCTGCGCCGCCAGCCGCTGCGGCGCCGGGTCGGGCGCGGGCGCGGGCGGCTCGGCCGCCGCGCGCTGGCCGGCTGCCTGCGCGTGGCTCAGCACCGACACGGTGGCGTCGAACAGCAGCGACGGATTGACCGGCTTGACCAGCACGTCCTCCACGCCGACCGAGCGCGCCTCCTTCAGCATGTCCTCGCGCCCGAAGGCCGTCACCATCAGCAGGATGGGCGGCACCGTGAGCCCGAGCGAGCGCACCCGGCGGGCCGTGTCCATGCCGTCCATGGTCGGCATGCGCCAGTCGAGGTAGACGATGTCGTAGGGTTGTCCTTCGGTGGCGGCCCGGCGCACCTCGTCCACCGCCTCGAAGCCGGAGGCGGCTTCCCGCACCTCGAAGGTCATGGCGCGCAGCATGTCGGCGATGACGGTGCGCGCATGCTCGTTGTCGTCCACCACCAGGGCGCGGCGGCCGCGCAGGTCCGGCTGCGGCATCAGCTCGCGGAACTCGGTGGTCCCCAGGCCCAGCCGGGCGGTGAACCAGAAGGTGCTGCCCTTGCCGTGCACGCTTTCGACGCCGACCTCGCCGCCCATCAGCTCGGCCAGCTTCTTGCTGATCGCCAGGCCCAGGCCGGTGCCGCCGAACTTGCGGGTGGTGGAGGTGTCGGCCTGGCTGAAGCTCTGGAACAGGCGCGCGCTCTGCTCCGGCGTGAGGCCGATGCCGGTGTCCTGCACGCGAAAGTGCAGCAGCACGTCGCGCTCGGTGCACTGGCTGGCGCGCACCGAGATTCGGACTTCCCCCTGCTCGGTGAACTTGACCGCGTTGTTGGCGTAGTTGAGCAGGATCTGCCCGACGCGCAGCGGGTCGCCGACCAGCCGGCGCGGCACGTCGGGCGCGACCTCGAACACCAGCTCCAGCCCCTTGGCATGGCATTTCTCGGTGATCAGGTTGCCGGTGCTGTCCAGCACCTTGGCCAGTTCGAATTCGGTGGTCTCCAGGTCCAGCTTGCCGGCTTCGACCTTGGAGAAATCCAGGATGTCGTTGATCACGCCCAGCAGGTGCTGCCCGGCGGATTCCACCTTGAGGATGTAGTCGCGCTGGCGCGGCGTGAGCGCCGTCTTCAGCGCCAGGTGCGACAGCCCGATGATGGCGTTCATCGGCGTGCGGATCTCGTGGCTCATGTTGGCCAGGAAGTCCGACTTCATGCGCGTCGCGTCCTCCGCCACTTCCTTGGCGCGCACCACCTCTTCTTCCGTCCGCTTGCGCGCCGTGATGTCGCGCGCGATGCCCAGGATGCCGATCAGCCGGCCTTCGGAGTCGCGCAGCGGCGTGCGCACCGTCTCGTGCAGCACGCGGCGGCCGTCGGAGTAGGCCACCCAGTTCTCGTGGGTCGAGCGCTGCGGATGGGCGCGCATCTCGTCGTCCAGCTTTTCCACCCAGTCGGCGACCTCGGGCGTGGGCGCGATGGCGCGCGGCGTCCGGCCCACGATCTGGTCCACCCGCTTGTCCACCATTTCGCAGAACGCCTGGTTGCAGCCCAGGTAGGCGCCGCGCATGTCGCGGTAGGAGATGGGGTCGGGAATCGAGTCGATCACCGCGCCCAGCGTGATGCGGTGCGCCTCGAAATCCTGTTCCGCGCGCCGCTGCTCGGTGATGTCCTTGACCGCGCAGATGTAGACGGCGCGCTGGGCGTGCTCGGTCAGGTGCGCGGTGATTTCGACCTCGCGCACGCTGCCGTCCTTGCAGCGGTGCCGCGCCTCGAAGGTGGCGGGCCCGCCGCTCGCGCGGATGCGCTCGGCGATGGCCTGCGCATCCTCCATGCCGAAGTCCACCGCGACGTTGCTCAGTCGCAGGCTGAGCAACTCGTCGCGCGTGTAGCCCAGGTGGCGGCAGGCCGCCGGGTTCACGTAGGTGATCCGGCCGCTGTCGCGGTCCACCCAGAACATCGGGCCGGAGTTATCCAGCACCAGGCGCAGGAAGGTCGCGTCTTCGTCGGCGGCGTGCGCGGTGCGGGGCTGGGGGGGCGGCGTCATGGGGGAAGGGCGGGTTGCTACACCGCCATGAAACCACCCTGCCACCCCCGCCCGCTAAGCAAATTGCCTAAGCGCGCTAGGAATTCTCTGCAAAAAGGCCGCTTTGCGGTTTTTTCTCAGAGCCTTCGCGTGGTCCGCCATTCGCGGATCGCCTCGACGGTGGTGCACAGCAGGCCGTGGCGTTCGGCGAACGCCGCCACCTGGGCGCCGCGCGCCATGCTGCCGTCGGGATTCATCAGCTCGCACAGCACGCCGGCCGGCGCGCGGCCGGCCAGCACCGCCAGGTCCACCGCCGCCTCGGTGTGGCCCTGGCGCTCCAGCACGCCGCCGGGCCGCGCGATCAGCGGGAACACGTGGCCGGGGCTGACGATCTCGCTGCGCTCCAGGGTGGAGCGCAGCGCGCAGACGATCGTCTGCACGCGGTCTGCGGCCGACACGCCGGTGCCGATGCCGAATGCCGCCTCGATCGACTGGGTGAAGGCGGTGGCGAAGCGCGAGCGGTTGACCTCGACCATCGGTTTCAGGCGCAGCTCGCTCGCCTTGTCCGGCCGGATGCACAGGCAGACGATGCCGCTGCCGTCGCGGATCATCATCGCCATGACTTCGGGCGTGACCAGGTCGGCCGCGCAGATCAGGTCGGCCTCGTTCTCGCGGCCGGCGTCGTCCAGCACGAGCACGGGGCGGCCCGCGCGGATCGCGTCGAGGACATCGGGGATGGGTGCCAGCGCGATCTCCTGCGCGGCGGAAGAGGGGGGAACAGAGATCATGAAACGCTCCTGTTGGTTGAACAAAAACGCTTCAAGGCAGCAAGAACGCCCGCACGCCCGCGCTTGCGCGCGACCGCGTGGACACATCGCGGCGCCTTGCGGTGCCGCGAATCTTCTTTCATCCGGACTGTGAGGAAGCTGGCGCTTCCCGGACCGTCGGCCCCAGCATTGGACTGGGTCTGCTGACCCCGGGCGTCTTGCGATGCCCGGGCGCTTGCGGGCTCGCGGCAGAGAGATCCCCGCCGCCTACCGCCGGTGGGGAATTTCACCCCGCCCTGAAGACCGTTCCACTATACGGCTGCGCTTTGGGCCTTGCTCGCGCGGGGTCAAGTGGCGCGGATGCGCCAGGCCGCACCGGCGTCCGGCGCTTCGCGCTCCAGCCGCAGCCGGCGCGAATGGAAGGCGTCCAGCGACTCGCCGTGCGCCACCGCCACGATGGCGCCATCGGCCGCGCGCACACGGTCGAGCAGGGCACGGTAGACCCTGGCCTCGGTCTCGCTGTCCAGCGCGCTGGTGGGCTCGTCGGCCAGCACCCAGCGCGGGCGCTTGAGCAGCACGCGCGCGATCGCCAGGCGCTGGCGCTCGCCTCCCGACAGTTTCTGGCCCCAGGCTTCCTCCTCGTCCAGGCGTGCCGCCAGCTGCGGCAGCAGCGCGTCGTTCAGCGCGGACCTGAGCTCCTCGTCGCTGTAGCGGGCCGCGGCCTCCGGATAGGCGAGTGCCGCCCGCAGGCTGCCTTCCGGGAAGTACGGCTGCTGCGGAATGCACATCATGTCGGGCGGCTGCTGCACCTCGCCGCGTCCGTACGGCCAGATGCCGGCCAGGCTGCGCAGCAGCGTCGACTTGCCGCTGCCCGAGGGTCCCTGCACCAGCACCGCGTCGCCGGGCGCGATGCGCAGCTGCAGGTCCTGCAGCAGCCGCGTACCGGTGGGCAGGTCCACGTCGAGATGCGATGCGCCGAGTCCCGCCGCATCGGCCTGCACCACGATCGGGTGCGCGCGCGACTGCTCCACCACGCTGGCCTCGAAGCTGCTCAGGCGGTCGGAGGTGGCGCGCCAGGCCGCCAGCGTGGCGTAGTTGTCGACGAACCAGGCCAGCGAATCCTGCACCCGGCCGAAGGCCTCGGCGATCTGCATCAGCTGGCCGAGCTGGATGGCGCCCGCGAAGAAACGCGGCGCGGCGATGATGAACGGGAACACCACGGCCGCCTGGCCGAAGAAAGTGTTGAACCAGATCAGGTTCTTCTGCGCGCGGATCAGCCGCAGGTAGTTGGCCAACACGCGCGAAAAGCGCGTATCGAGCTGGCCGCGCTCCACCGCCTCGCCCTTGTCCAGCGCGATGGCCTCGCTGTATTCGCGCACCCGCACCATGTGGTGGCGGAAGTCGGCCTCGTAGCGCTGCTGCTGGAAATTCAGGCCGATCTGCACGCGGCCGATGTAGTGCGTGATGGCCGTGCCGACCACGCAATAGACGATGGCTGCCCACACCATGAAGCCGGGGATGGCGACGGCCGCGCCGCCCAGGTGCATGGCGAAGTCGCCGGACAGCGACCACAGGATGCCGACGAAGCTGGCCAGCGTCACCACCGCGTTGAGCAGCCCCATGCTCAGCGAGATGCTGTAGGTGGTGAACAGGTTCAGGTCCTCCTGGATGCGCTGGTCCGGGTTGTCGGGCGAGGCGCCGGCGGCGGTGAAGCGCGCCAGCTCCATGCGGTAGAACGCCTGGTTGGCCAGCCAGCGCTGCAGGTAGTGCGCGGTCATCCAGGCGCGCCAGCGCATCTCCAGCAGCTGCGTCAGGTAGAACTTGTAGACGGCGATGATCACGTAGCCGAAGGCCAGGTAGGTGAAGCGCAGCAGCTGCTCCCAGAACACCGGCTGGTTGCGCTTTTCCAGCGCGTCGTAGAACACCCGGTTCCAGTCGTTGAGCTGCACCAGCATGTACACCGCGGCCAGGTTCAGCACGATGATGGCGGCGAGCAGCGCGCGCGCGCGCCACTTTTCGCCGGAGTGGAAATAGGGCGAGGCGAGCGCCCAGATCCCGCGCGCGGTCTGGCCCGTGCGCGCCAGTTTGGCGGTGAGTGTCATGCGCTCTGTTCCTAAGCCTCAGGCGATGCGGTTGGCGATGCCCGCGGACACGTGGCCGGCGGGCACGTGCAGGGCCGCGTGGTCCACGTTGCGTGTCTGGTCGTCGAAGAAGAAATCGGGCTCGAACTCGCGCAGGAACTCGCCCTTGGCCAGGCCGCCCAGGAACATCGCCTCGTCGACCTGCACGTTCCAGTTCATCAGCGTGCGGATGGCGCGCTCGTGCGCCGGCGCGCTGCGCGCCGTGACCAGCGCGGTGCGGATGCGCATGCGCGAGTCGCCGGCCAGCTGCAGCCGGTGCAAGGCGGCCAGCAGCGGCTTGAACGGGCCGCCGGGCAGCGGCTGCATCGCCTTGCTGAGCTCGTGGTCCTGGAACGCCTGCAGGCCGCCCGCGTGGAACACCTGCTCGGCCTCGTCGGAGAACAGCACGGCGTCGCCGTCGAAGGCGATGCGCACCTCGTGCGGATGGTTGCTGCCGGCCAGCACCGATTCGGTCAGCACGCGCGCGGCCGGGAAGCCGGCCGCCAGGGCCTGGCGCACGTCGTCGGCGTTGGCCGAGAGGAACAGGTTGGCGTGCAGCGGGCGCAGGTAGCCGAAGGGCGGCCGGCCCTGGGTGAACACGCCGCGCTGCAGCGGGATGTCGGCGGCTTTCGCCGAGCGGAACACCCGCATGCCGGACACCGGGTCGTTGCGCGACAGGATCACCACCTCCACGCGCTGTGCGCTGGCGTCGTTGAAGGCCAGCAGCTTGCGGATCAGCGACAGCGCGATGCCGGGCGTGGCCGGCTCGTCCAGCCGCTCCAGCTGCATGCGCATGTAGCCCTGCGGGTCGCCGCTCTCGAACACGCTGTTCTCCTCCTCGAAATTGAACAGGGCCCGCGAGGAGATCGCGACCACCAGCTTGTCGTCGAGGGAAATGGCCATGGCTTGCCTTGCTTGCTGCGCGGTCAGCGCACCCACTGGTTCAACTGGATGATGGGCATCAGCACCGCCAGCACGATCAGCAGCACCACCACACCCATCGCCACGATCAGCAGCGGCTCCAGGATGGTGGCCAGCTGCATGGCGCGGCGCTGCACCTCGGAGCTCAGCTGGTTGGCCGCGCGCTGCAGCATCACCGGCAGCTTGCCGGTCTGTTCGCCCAGCCGCGCGAACATACTGAGCAGGCCGGGAAAGCGCTTCTTCTGCGACAGCGCGGAAGCCAGCGGCGCGCCTTCGCGCACCAGCACCAGCGCATCCAGCGCGTCGGCGCGCATGGCGCGGTTGCCGAGCGTCTCGGCCGCCGCCTGCAGCGCCTTCAGGATCGGCACGCCGGCCCCCGCCAGCATGGCCAGCGTGCTGGCGAAGCGCGCCGCGTTGTAGCTGCGGCTGAGCCGCCCGATCAGCGGCAGCTTGAGCCACGAGGCGTCGAAGCGCTGGCGGAAGGCGTCACGCTTCAAGGCGCTGCGCAGGATGGCGGCGCCCCCGGCGAGGGCGACCAGTGCCACCCAGCCCCAGCTGCGCACCGCCGCGCTGAACGCCAGCATGGCGACGGTAAGGAAGGGCAGGCTGCGCTTGGTGCCGGCGAACACCGCGGCGACCTGCGGCACCACATAGGTCACGAGGAACAGCACGATGGCGATGGCCACGCAGGTGACGATGGCCGGGTACAGCGCCGCGCCGATCAGCTTGGCCTTCAGCGCCTGGCTTTCTTCCAGGTCGTCGGCCAGGCGCTCCAGCACCAGGCCCAGGTGGCCGCTCTGCTCGCCGGCACCGACCACCGCGGTGTAGATCTCGGAGAACTCGCGCGGGTACTGCGCCAGCGCCTTGCCGAAGGGCGAGCCGGCATTCACCTCGGCGCGCAGCGCGGCGACCAGGTCGCGTTCGCGCTCGTCCTCGGCTTCCTCGGTCAGGGCGGTGAGGGCGCGCTCCAGCGGCAGCCCCGAGCCGACCAGGCCGGCCAGCTGCCGCGTCCAGATCGACAGCGCCGCGGAGGAGAACACCGGGCGGGCCCACAGCGTGGTCTGCCAGATGCTGCGCTGCTGCAGCTGTTCGGCCGCCGCGCCGACCGGGGCGACGGCCAGCGGGACCATGGCGCGGGCGCGCAGCAGGCTCCTGGCGGCCTTGGCGGTGTCGGCTTCCAGGACGCCTTTGTGGGTGGCGCCCTGCGGATCGAGGGCTTCAAAGGAATAGGCTGGCATTTCCTTTGATTATGGGGCGCCGCTCCCCGCGGAAACTCAAAGCTCCCGAAGCCGGAACCTCTGCAACTTGCCCGTTTCGGTGCGCGGAAGCGCGGCAACGAAGGCGATCTCGCGCGGATATTTGTAGGGCGCGATCATCGCCTTCACATGCTCCTGCAGTTCCTTGGCGAGAGCCGCGTCGCCTGCATGCCCGGAGCGCAGGACGCAGAACGCCTTGACGATCATGCCGCGCTCGTCGTCGGGCTTGCCGATCACGCCGCATTCCTGCACGGCGGGATGCTTCAGCAGGGCATCCTCCACCTCCGGCCCGCCGACGTTGTAGCCCGAGGTGATGATCATGTCGTCGGCGCGCGCCTGGTAGAAGAAATAGCCGTCGGCGTCCTGCAGGAAGGCGTCGCCCGGATAGTTCCAGCCGTCCTTCACGTAGCTGGCCTGGCGCGGGTCGTCCAGGTACTTGCAGCCGGTCGGGCCGATCACCGCCAGCTTGCCGATGGTGCCGCGCGGCACCTCGTTGCCGGCGTCGTCCACCACCTTGGCGGTGTAGCCCGGCACCGCCTTGCCGATGGCGCCGCACCGGACCTCGTCGCCGGCCGAGGAGATGAAGATGTGGAACATCTCGGTGGCGCCGATGCCGTCCAGCATCTCCAGGCCGCTGGCCTGCTTCCACAGCTGGCGCGTCGCGTCCGGCAGGCCTTCGCCCGCGCTCACGCTGATGCGCAGCTTGCCCACGCCAAGTTCCCTGGCGAACGGCGCCATCTGGCGGTAGAAGGTCGGCGCGGTGTAGCAGATGGTGGCGCCCACTTCGTTGATGGCGCGCACCATGGCCTCGGGCGTGTAGGGCGCGTCGGGGAAATACACCGAGCTGCCCGACCACATCGGGAACACCAGCAGGCCGCCCAGGCCGAAGGTGAAAGCCAGCGGCGGCGAGCCGACCACGATGTCCTCGGGCGTGGCGCGCAGCACGTGGCGCGGCCAGGCCTCGCAGGCGGCCATCACGTCGCGGTGCGTGTGGATGGCGGCCTTGGGCTTGCCGGTGGTGCCGGAGGTGAAGGCCATCAGGGCGATGTCGTCGGCGGCCGTCGGGCAGGGCGGGAAATCGCCTTCCTTGGCGGCCGAGCGCACCGCCAGCGAGCCGGGCTCGTTCGGCGCGTTGAAAGGCACCACCACCTGCAGCACCGGGCGCTCCTTGCGCGCCAGTTCCAGTTCGTCCAGCAGCCGGGCGTCGCACAGCGCGATGATGGGCTGCGCCTTGTCGATGATGTCGCCCAGCTCGCGCGCGCGCAGCAGCGGCATGGTGGCCACCACGATGCCGCCGGCCTTCACCACCGCCAGCCAGGCCAGCGCCATGCCGATGGAGTTGCCGCCGCGCAGCAGCACGCGGTTGCCGGGCACCATGCCCAGGTCCTCCACCAGCACGCGGCAGATGCGGTCGACGCGGTCGCGCGCATCCTGGTAGGTCAGGGCGATCTTGCTGGAGCGCAGCATCGGGCGCTCGGCCCAGCCCTTGGCGGCCGCCTTGTCCAGCAGCTCTTCCACGGCGTTGAGCCGGTCCGGAAACTGCAGCTCGGGCCACTCGTAGCGCATCTGCGGCAACTGGTCTTTCGGCGGCAGCCGGTCGTGCACGAAGCGGTCGGCCTGCGCGGTGGGCGTGGTCATGGGGCAACCTCCAGGCCCGCGCGCGCATGGTCCTTGACCTTGCCGAGCAGGCGGTACAGCGTGGCAATGTCCTTCGCGTTGAGGCCTGCGAAGGCGTCGACGATCCAGCTCTCGTGCTGGCGCGCCATCTCGTTGAACAGCTTGCGGCCCTTGGGCGTCAGGCGAACGCGGTAGGCACGGCGGTCGCCCGCCACGTCGATGCGTTCCACCAGGCCTTCGGCCACCAGCTGGTCGGTGATGCCGGTGACGTTGCCGCCGGTCACCATCATGCGGCGCGACAGCTCGTTCATCTTCAGGCCCTCGGGCGCGCGCTCCAGCTGCGCCATCAGGTCGAAACGCGGCAAGGTGGTGTCGAAGCGCTCGCGCAGGCGGGCCCGCACGTCCTTCTCCACGATCTGCGTGCAGGTGAGCAGCCGCAGCCACAGGCGCAGCGCTTCCGGGTGCTCGCTGTGCGCGCGCGCTTCCATGTCCATGGGTGGCGTCCCTTTCGATGCAACGTAAATAGTTTAAGCCTCAACAAAGCACTGTCAATTAGGGTCTTGTCCGGGGCCGGTTGACGCACCTCGGCGGCGTGGCAAAAATCCGCCCATGGAACCGCTCCTCAAAAAGATCGAGGCGCAGCTGGCGGGGCTACCCGTCACGGTTGCGCTGCAGCTGCCGGGAGGGCAGCGTGTGGGTCCCGCCGACGCGGGCGTGCGACTGGGCTTCGGCGACTGGTCCAGCCTGGCCACGCTGGCGGCCGGCCAGATCGGCAGGGTGGCCGAGGACTATGTCGAGCGGCGCGTGTCGATCGAAGGCAGCATGCGCGACCTGATGGCCGCCGCGGCCGGCCTGCTGCCGGGCAGCCCGGTGGCCAGCGACACCAGCTGGTGGACCCAGATGCTGCGGCGCGCCAAGTCGCTCACCTCGCATTCCCAGCACAAGGACGCCGAGCAGATCCAGTTCCACTACGACGTTTCCGACGATTTCTACGCACTGTGGCTGGACCCGCGGCGCGTGTATTCCTGCGCCTACTACAAGGACCCGGCGATGCCGCTGGCCGAGGCGCAGGAAGCCAAGCTCGACCATATCTGCCGCAAGCTGATGCTGAAAGCCGGCGAGCGCTTCCTCGACATCGGCGCGGGCTGGGGCGGGTTGCTGCTGTGGGCCGCCGAGCACTATGGCGTGCGGGCCACCGGCATCACGCTGTCGAAAAACCAGCATGCGCACGTGCAGCGGCTGATCGAGGAGAAAGGCCTGCGGGGCCGGGTGCAGATGCATTTGGTGGACTACCGCGAGCTCGACGAGTCGACCCCGTACGACAAGATCGCCTCGGTCGGCATGTTCGAGCACGTCGGCCAGGTGAACATGCCGGCGTACTTCGGCAAGATCATGCGGCTGCTGAAGCCGGGCGGTCTGGTGATGAACCACGGCATCACCGCCGGCAGCCTGCAGCCGGGCCAGCTGGGCGCCGGCATGGGCGACTTCATCGAGAAGTACATCTTTCCCGGCGGCGAGCTGCTGCACGTGAGCCATGTGCTGAAGGACCTGTCGCTGGCCGGCCTGGAGATGGTGGACACCGAGAACCTGCGCCCGCACTACGCACGCACGCTGTGGGCCTGGTCGGACGGGCTGGAGGCGCGGCTGGAAGAGGCCCGCCAGGTGCTCGAGCGCTCGCACGGCGCGGCGCGTGCGGAGCCCGTGCTGCGCGCCTACCGGCTGTACCTGTCCGGCTGCGCGATGTGTTTCGAGCGCGGCTGGATCGCCCTGCACCAGATGCTGGCCACGCGGCCGGACGGCAGGATGGACACCGGCGGCCTGCGCGGCGCGCAGTCGGCCTATCCGTTCAACCGCGACTACATCTACCGCTGAGCCGCGCTGACACGCCGCGGCGCAGGCAGCCCCTACACTGCGGCGATGCTCTACAAATTCAAATCCAAGGCGGCCGGCGACCTGATCATGCTGGAGCCCAATGGCCGCCGCGTGCTGGAGATCGTCGGCAAGGACCCGGCTCCGAAGGGGATCATCCAGGCCGGCGAGATTCCCGCTGCCGTCGCCGCGCTGGAAGCCGCCATCGCCACCGAGGAAGCCGAGCAGAAGTCTGCGGCCGACGAAGCCAAGGCGAGCGGGCAAGTGCCGCCGCGCTTCGACGGCGGTGTCTCGCTGCGCCAGCGCGCCGTGCCCTTCATCGACATGCTCAAGCGCTGCCAGACGGCAGGCGCGGACATCGTCTGGGGAGTATGACGCCGCTGCGCGGCATGACCTCGCTGCGCGTCGATGACGAAATGACAAAGGCGCCGGCACGCGGTCATGCCGCGCAGCGGCGTCATTGACGCGCGCAACGCGAGGTCATTTCGTCATCCGCGCTCAATCGACTTTCGCGCCCGACGCCTTCACCACCGGCGCCCACTTCCTGATCTCGCGGTCGATCAGCTGGGCAAATTGAGCCGGCGTGTTGCCGCTGGGAATGGCGCCCTGCGCGAGCAGCCGCTCCTTCATCGCCGGGGTCGCCAGCGCCTTGGCGGTTTCCTGCTGGATGCGGTTGACGATGTCGGGCGGCGTGCCGGCGGGCGCCAGCAGGCCGAACCATGAGCTCGCCTCGAAGCCCTTGAGAGTCGGGCCGCCGGCCTCCTCGACCGTCGGCACGTCGGGCAGCGCGGCCGAGCGCTGCGAGCTGGTGACGGCCAGCGCCTTCAGCTTGCCGGACTTGATGTGCGGCATGGACGAGGGCAGGTTGTCGAACATCACGTCCATGTCGCCCGCGATCAGGCTGAACAGGGCGGGGCCCGAGCCGGTGAACGGGAAGTGCGTCATGTAGACGCCCGCCATGCTCTTGAACAGCTCGCCGGCCAGGTGGATCGAGGTGCCGTTGCCGCTGGACGCCATGTTCAGCTTGCCGGGGTTCGCCTTGGCGTGCTTCACGAAGTCGGCCACGCTGTGGATGCCGCGCGCCGCCGCCTTCTCGGTGTTGACCACCATCACGTTGGGCACGCCCGCCACCAGCGAGATGGGGACGAAGTCCTTCTGCACGTCGTAAGGCATCTTGCTGTAGAGCGACTTGTTGATCGCATGCGTGCCCACCGTGCCCATCACCAGCGTGTAGCCGTCGGGTGCCGACTTGGCCACGACGTCGGCGCCGATGTTGCCGCCCGCGCCGGCGCGGTTCTCCACCACGAAGGACTGGCCGAACGCCTTGGTCAGCTCGGGCGCCAGTGCGCGCGCCAGGATGTCGGTGGTGCCGCCCGGGGCGAACGGCACGACGATGCGCACCGGCTTGGCCGGCCAGGCGCCTTGCGCCTGCACGCCGCCGCACACGCCGAGCGCGGCCGATGCGAGCGCGGCCAGCACCAGCCGGCGAACGGAAGAAGTGGCGCGGCGCACGGCGTCAGTCGGCGTAGACGCCGGCGGCCTTGATGATCGGGCTCCACTTGGCGATTTCGCTGGCGACGAACTTCTTGTGCTCGCCCGGCTCGACGCGCTTGTCGGCCACGATCACCGCACCCAGGCCTTCCTGCTTCTTGATGAATTCAGGATCCTTCAGCGCGGCCTTGAGGGCTTCGTTGAGCTTTTTCTGCACGTCGGGCGGTGTGCCCTTGGGCGCGTACAGGCCGTGCCAGATCGCCACTTCGAAGTCCTTCAGGCCGGCTTCGCCCGCGGTCGGCAGGTCCTTCAGCGCCGGCGTGGTCAGGCGCTTGGCGGTGGTGACCGCATAGGCCTTGACCTTCTTGGCCTCGATCTGCGACGTGGTGTTGGTGGTCTGGTCGCACAGCAGGTCGATGGTGCCGCCCAGCAGGTCGGCCATGGCCGGCGCGGTGCCCTTGTACGGCACGGCCGTCATTTCCACCTTCATGGCCTTTTGCAGCATCAGGCCGCACAGGTGCGAGGCCGAGCCGACGCCGGCGTTGCCCAGGTTCACCTTGCTCTTGTTCTGGTTGACCCAGGCTGTCAGCTCCTTGAAGTTGTTGGCTTCCAGGGTGGAGCGGCCCAGCACGGTCATCGGCACGTCGTTGATCATGCCCAGGTACTCGAAGTCGCCCTCGACCTTGAACGGCAGGTTGCGCACCAGCGTCGGCATGGTGGCCATGCCGATGTGGTGCACCAGCAGCGTGTAGCCGTCGGCCGGTGCCTTGGCGACCTTGTTGGCGCCGATCGAGCCGCCGGCGCCGCCGGCGTTGTCCACCACGATGTTGATGCCGCCCAGCGGTTTGCGCATCGCTTCGGCCAGGTCGCGCGCGACGCGGTCGGTCGGGCCGCCGGCCGTGAACGGCACGACGAAGGTGATGGGCTTGTCCTTGGCGGGAAAGTCGGCTGCCTGGACGGCTCCCGTGGCCAGCAGGGCCAGAGGCAGCAGCGATACGAACAAATTCTTCATGCGGGGCGCTCCTTGTGCCGGACGATGATAGCCAGCACCCGCGCCGCGCCATCCGGGGGGAAGTACGTAGCGCTTACGAGGTACCGCTTGCGCACTCGCCTCAGCGGATGAAGCGCCCGTCGCGGCCCACCATGGTCAGCTCGATGAAGCGCGAGGCATTCCTGCCCGGCTCGCTGAAGCTCACTTCGAAACCGCCGAGTTCCAGCCGTTTCAGGTTCCAGGCGGCGTCCATGAAGCTGCTGCGCGTCGGGTTGCGGCCGGCCGCACGCAGCGCCTCGCAGAACACGCGGGCGTTGATGTAGCCCTCCAGCGCCAGGTGCGAGGCCTCCAGCTCGGCGCCGGCGGCTTTCCAGGCCTGCTGGAATTCGCGCACCACCGGCACCACCGTGTTGCCGGGCGACGGCACGACCTGCGAGATCGCGATGCCGGTGGCGTCGTCGCCGAGCGCGCGCAGGGTCGCGGCCGCGCCCATCACCGAGGTGGCGTACAGCGGCACGCCGCGGCGCTGCACCCGCATGGCCTTCACGAAATCCAGCGTCGGCTTGCCGGCCAAGCCGACCAGCACCGCCTCGGGGCTGGCCGCCGCCAGCTTGGCCGCCGCCACCTGCGCGTCGGAGCCGTCGTTCTCCACCGTGGCCGACAGCAGGCCGGCCAGCTTGTGCTTTTCCAGCGCGGCGCGGGCGCCGTCGAACACCTCCTTGCCGAAGGCGTTGTTCTGGTAGGCGATGCCGATGCGCTTGATGCCGATGGTGGCCAGGTGCTGCACCAGCTGCTCGGCCTCCTCGGCGTAGCTGGCGCGGATGTTGAAGATGGTGCGCACGTTCTTCGGCCGCGCCAGCAGCGCGCCGGTGAACGGCGCGAAGAACGGCATGCCGCTGTCCAGCACCTTGGGCAGCATGGCGCCGATCATCGGCGTGCCCATGCAGTTGAACAGGGCGAAGCAGTCCTTGTCGGCCAGGAAGGCCTGCACGTTGGCCAGCGCCTTGGGCACCTCGTAGGCGTCGTCGCGCGTCACCAGCTCGATGGTGCGGCCGTTGATGCCGCCCTTGGCGTTGACGCCGGCGAAGCAGATCTTGGCGCCCTGGTGCATGGCCTGGCCCAGGTCGCCCAGCGGCCCGGTGAGCGCGATCGACTGGCAGATGCGCATGCTGCCGGCTGCGGCCTGGCCCAGCACCGCGCCGGGCCAGGCGAGCGGCACGGCACCGGCCGCGGCGCCGGCCAGCAGGCTGCGGCGCGACAGGGATCGGGTTGCGAAAGGCGTTGTCATGAGGTCTCCTAGGGGTGAAAATCCGACCTCCCCTTGTTACTAACTGTTAGCGTAGCGGCGGCATTGCTGGCTACATGTCTTTGCGATGACAATCCTAGGGAGTACCCTGCCCGGGACTTTCCCACCCCGACCCATGGCTTCCGACAGCACCCTGCACCAGCGCCGCCGCACCCCCACCGCGGCGGAGCTGGAGGCCATTCCGTGGATGAAGGTGCTGGAGCTCGATGCCTGGCAGCGCGCCGCCAGCCGCCTCACCGTGGGAGACGCGCTGCCCGGCGACTACGTCTGCCGCATCGGCCGGCCGGTGACCTACTGGTTCGGCGTGATCGCCGGCCTGCTGAAGATGAGCACCGACAACGAGGAAGGCCAGACCATGACCTTCACCGGCGTGCCGCCCGGCGGCTGGTTCGGCGAGGGCACGGTGCTCAAGCACGAAAGCTACCGCTACAACATCCGCGCGCTGCGCCGGAGCGTGGTGGCGGGCCTGCCGGCCGACACCTTCGAATGGCTGCTGGACCACTCGATCGGTTTCAACCGCTTCGTCATGAACCAGCTGAACGAGCGCCTTGCGCAGTTCATCGCCGCGCGCGAGATCGACCGCATGAACAACCCCGACCTGCGGGTGGCGCGCAACCTGGCCGCACTGTTCAACCCGGTGCTCTATCCCGGCGTGGGCGAGGTGCTGCGCATCACGCAGCAGGAGTTGGCCTACCTGGTCGGCCTGTCGCGCCAGCGGGTCAACGAGGCGCTGGCCGCGCTGGAGGTGCAGGGCGTGATCCAGGTGGAATACGGCGGCCTGCGCGTGCTGAACCTGGATGCGCTGCGCAGCGGGCCGGTGGCGCCCGCGAAAGCCGCGGTGCCGCCCGGGCCGCCGCGCAGCCGGCGCCGTTGGACGGTCGCGCGTGCCGATGCCTGAACAGCCGATGCCCGGGGAGAGCCCGACCGTCCGCCTGAACAAGCGCATGGCCGAACTGGGCCTGTGCTCGCGGCGCGAGGCCGACGACTGGATCGCCCAGGGCTGGGTGCGCGTCGACGGGCAGGTCGCGGTCATGGGGCTGCAGGTGGCGCCCGACGCCCGCATCGAGGTCGACCGGCGCGCCCGCGGCCAGCAGCAGCAACAGGTGACGGTGCTGCTGCACAAGCCGGTGGGCTACGTCAGCGGCCAGGCCGAGGACGGCCATTCGCCGGCCGTGACCCTGGTGCAGCCACGCAACCGCTGGACCGGCGACACCGCGCCCATACGCTTCGCGCCTGCGCAGCTGAAGGGCCTGGCGCCGGCCGGACGGCTGGACATCGACTCCACCGGGCTGCTGGTGCTGACGCAGGACGGCCGCGTCGCGCGCCAGCTGATCGGCGAAGACAGCGGGATGGAAAAGGAATACCTGGTGCGGGTGGCCTATGGCGAGGTCGAGCGCAACGTGCAGCAGGCCTTCCCGGCCGAGCAGATCGCCCGCCTGCGCCATGGCCTGCGGCTGGACGGCGCGGCGCTGAAGCCGGCGCGGGTGGATTGGCAGAACCCCGAGCAGCTGCGCTTCGTGCTCACCGAGGGCAAGAAGCGCCAGATCCGCCGCATGTGCGAGCTGGTCGGCCTGCGGGTGCTGGGCCTGAAGCGGGTGCGCATCGGCCGGGTGGTGCTGGGGCAGCTGCCGGCCGGGCAATGGCGCTACCTGGCGCCGCACGAGAGGTTCTGACCGTGGGCCAATCCTTGCGCTCATTGCCAGCTAAGTGTTTCGCGCTACGCTGCACCGTCTCCGGAGGCACACCCATGCACGACGATCTTCTGCGCCGCCTTTGCCTTGCCGTCCTCATCCTCGCCGGGGTGCTCGGCATCGCCTTCCCGCCATGGGAAACCGGCGGCATGGGCCTGATGGACGCGGCCCTGCTGGCCGGCGGCGAATTCGCCGCCCAGGCGCGCCACCAGCGTTTCGTGCTGGACCTGGTGGGCGTGGGCCTGGTGCTCTCGGCTTTCTGGCCGGGCCTGCGCGCAGCGGCCATCGGCGCCGCGGTGCTCAGCAAATTCGCCTACCTGGTGCTGGCCTGGGGCGCGCAGCCGCTGCCCGCGCTGTGGCTGGAAGGCGCCGTCCTGCTGGCCCTGGTGGCGGTGGCGCTGGTGCTGGGCCGCCAGGCCCTGCGCGAGGCGCGCTGGGAAGGCCTCTCGTCCACCTTGCGCGGCCAGGGGTAGGCCATGCGCGTGCTGCTGGTCGAAGACGACGAAATGATCGGCCAGAGCCTGCGCCAGGCGCTGGCCACGCACGGCTGGTCGGTCGATTGGGTGAAGGACGGCCTGCTCGCGCAAAGCGCCCTGGCCGACGGCGACTACGCCTGCATGCTGCTGGACCTGGGCCTGCCCAAGCGCGACGGTGTCGAGGTGCTGCGGCATGCCCGCGCCAACGGCGACGTGACGCCGGTGCTGGTGCTGACCGCGCGCGACGGCCTGGACGACCGCGTCGCCGGCCTCGACCTGGGCGCCGACGACTACCTGGTCAAGCCCTACGAACTGCGCGAGCTGATCGCGCGCATGCGCGCCGTGATCCGCCGGCGCGACGGCAGCGCCCATTCGGTGATCGGCAGCGAGCAGGTGCGGCTGGACCTGACCACCCGCGAGGTGATGGTGCAGGGCGAGCGCGCGCAGCTGTCGGCGCGCGAGTTCTCGCTGCTGCACGCGCTGCTGGAGCGTCCCGGCGCCATCCTGTCGCGCGAGCAGCTGGAAAACCGGATCTACGGCTGGGGCGAGGAAGTGAGCAGCAACGCGGTCGACGTGCTGATCCACGGCATGCGCCGCAAGCTCGGCCCGGAGGCCATCCGCAACGTGCGCGGCCTGGGCTGGCGCATCGCGCCGTCGGCACCCGCCGCGTCGTCTTCGTCCGGGGCGGTATCGGCGCCCGCGCCGCTGTCAGCCGCGCGGGAAGCGGGCGCGCCATGAAAAAATTCAGCGTCTTTCCCTCCGGGCGGATGTGCTCGATCCGCCGCGCACTGATGCTGTGGCTGCTGCCGCTGTTCCTGGCGGTGGCGGCGGGCTCGGCGGCGTTCTCCTACTGGAGCTACAGCCGCATGGTCGACGCCTTCATGGACGACCAGATGGAGCAGCTCGCGCAGTCGGTGGCGCTGCACGACGAGCCGATGGCGCTGCCGGGCGTGAGCGAGGAGCGCATCCACCACTGGGGCGCCTACGTGGTGCAGGTGTTCGACGGCGACGGCCGCCGGCTGGTGAGCTCCTGGCCGCAGCTGGCCGTGCCGCGGCTGGTGGAGTCCGGCCTGCAGGACGTGCGCCAGGGCGGGCGGCTGTGGCGCGCCTACCAATACGTCACGCCGGGCGACCGCGGCCGGGCGGTGCAGGTGCTGCAAAGCGGCAGCTTCCGCGCCCACGTGGCGGCCGAGCACGCGGGTGCGGCCATCGTGCCGGTGCTGGTGCTGCTGCCGCTGTCGATGCTGGTGCTGTGGGGCATCGCACGGGCCATGTCGCGCGAGGTGCAGGACATCGCGCGCGCCGCCTCCAGCCAGGACGAACACAACATCGCCGAGCTGCCGCTGGACCGCGTGCCGCAGGAGATCACGCCGCTGGTGGCCTCGTTCAACAGTTTGCTGCGGCGGCTGCGCGACGCCTTCACGGCGCAGCGGCGCTTCGTGCAGGACGCCGCGCACGAACTGCGCACGCCGATCGCCGCCATCGGCCTGCAGCTGGAAAACCTGCGCACCACGCTGCCCGAGGGCGCCTGCACCGAGCGCTTCGCGCACCTCGAGTCCGGCGTGCGCCGCGCCCAGCGCGTGGTGGACCAGATGCTGCGCATGTCGCGCCAGGAAACCACCGCGGCCGAGGCCTCGGCGCTGGTCGACCTGCAGGCGCAGCTGCACGAAAGCATGAACACGCTGATCGCCCTGGCCGACCAGCGCAACATCGACCTCGGCCTGGTGGCGCCGCCGCAGGCGCCGACGGCCGCGTCGCTGCGCTGCGTGCCCGGCGACCTGCGCAGTGTGCTGGACAACCTGATCGAGAACGCGCTGCGCTACACGCCCGAGGGCGGCGTGGTGGACGTGCGGCTGCTCAACGAGAACGGGCGCCCCGCGGTGGAGGTGGTGGACACCGGCCCGGGCATTCCGCCGGAGCTGCTGCCGCGCGTGTTCGACCGCTTCTTCCGCGTGCCGGGCACCGGCGCCTCGGGCAGCGGCCTGGGCCTGGCCATCGCGCAGGGCGCGGCGCGCCGCTGCGGCCTGCGCCTGACCTTGCGCAACCGCGACGACCGCAGCGGCCTGATCGCCCGGGTCGAGCCCGCGTAGCGGTTATTTGAGCGAGGCCGCCGCCAGCGCCGCGCCGGCGGCGCGCAGCGCCTTGCCGGCCGCATCGCCCAGCAGCAGCGAGCCGCTGGTGAAGGCACCGTCGATCAGCATCGACAGCTGCGCGGCCAGCAGGTCCGGCTTCTTCGCGCCGAGCCGTTTGCAGATGCCGGCCAGGCGGCGCTGCTGCTCCAGCTTGTGCGCGGCGGCGATGCGCCGCGCCGGGTGCTCCGGGTCGGCGAATTCGGCCGCCACGTTCAGCTGCGGGCAGCCGCGGTAGCCGGGCCGCGCGACGCGCTGGCCGACCCACTGCAGCAGCGCATCCAGCTCGGCGCCGGCCTCCGGCGCATGGCGCTTCACGACTTCGTCCCACTGGCCCCAGAACTCCTCGTCCTCGCGGGTGAGGAACGCCGCCACCAGGTCGTCCTTGGTGCGGAAGTGGCGGTACAGGCTGGTCTTGGCGACTTGGGCCCGCTCGATCACCAGGTCGATGCCGATGGCGCGCACGCCTTCCCGGTAGAACAGGTCGGACGCCGTGTCGAGGATGCGCTGCCGCACGTCGGGCGAAGGTGCCGGTTCGCCGGCTGCCGGCGTGGCGAGGGAGGTGCGTGGGCTCATGCGTGCAATCCGGTGGGTGGTGCGGATTCTTCCACAGAACGCTTGACTCAAAACGGACAGGTCCGTATCGTCACAACTTTCAAAGATACAGACCTGTACGTTTCACTCAAAAGAGACTCGCCATGCCGCAATCCCCTGCTTCCTCCGCCTGCGTCCTCGTGTTCGGTGCCGCCGGGCACACCGCCCGCTTCATCGTCGCCGCATTGCGCCGCCACGGCCTGCACGTGCTGCTGGGGGGCCGCGACGCCGCCAGGCTGCGCGATGCATACCCGGATGCCGCCCCCGGGGACATCCGCGTGGCCGACTTGGCCGACGCCGCCGCGCTGGCACGGGCGTTGCGCGGTGCCTCGCTGCTGGTCAACTGCGCCGGCCCGTTCGCCGACACCACGGCGCCGCTGCTGGCCGCGGCGGTCGCGGCCGGCGCGCACTACGTGGACATCACGGCGGAGCAGGCGATGGCGCTGGAGGTGTTCGAGCGCTGGGACGCGCCGGCGCGCGGGGCAGGCATCGTCGCCCTGCCGGCGATGGGCTTCTACGGCGGCCTGGGCGACCTGCTCGCGACCGCGGCCATGGGCGACTGGGACGCGGCGGACGAGGTCGCGCTGTTCGCCGCGCTGGACAGCTGGCATCCGACCGAAGGCACGCGCAAGACCGGCGAGCGCAACGTCCGCCGCATGGTGTTCGCCGACGGCCGGCTGCAGCCGCCGCCAGCCACGCCGCCGTCCACGCGCTGGCGCTTCGCGGCCGGCGCCTTCGGCGAGCAGCCGATGGTCGGCATCAACCTGGCCGACGCGGTCACCATCTCGCGCCACCTGCGCGTGCGCGACGTCCGCACCTGGATCAACGAGGCGCCGATGCGCGACCTGCACGACCCGGCCACGCCCGCGCCGCAGGCGGTGGATGCAAGCGGGCGTTCGGCGCAGCGCTTTGCGCTCGAAGCCGTGGTGCGCCGCGGCGGCCAGGAGCGCCGCGCGCGCGCCGGCGGGCAGGACATCTACGCGATGACGGCGCCGCTGGTGGCCGAGGCCTGCGCGCGCCTCCTGCGCGGCACGCACGCCGGCGGTGCGTTCGCGGCGGGGCAGCTGTTCGATGCGCGGGACTTCCTGCAGGCGCTGTCGCCGCAGCCGCTGGAGGTGCACCTGGGCCCGGACCCGGACTCCGCAGAAACCCTAATTCCCAGCTAACAGAACCCTAAGGGTCAGCTAAAGCCCGGTGCCTACATTCACTTCCACGGTGATGCTTGAAGCGATCCGGGCAAGCACCAACGGTTCCTAAGTCTCCGGGTTAACAGCAAAAAGAAAGCCTTTCATCATGAACGCAACCAAGTCCCTCATCGCCGCCACCGCCGTCTTCGCCGCCGTCGCCAGCGGCATGGCCCGCGCCGACGAAGCCGACGCGTCGCAGTACGTCATCCAGTTCCAGGGCACCCGCACCCGCGCCGAAGTGATGGCCGAAGCGGGCCGCGTGCCGGCCACGCGCAGCACCGAGCCGGCCGGCTCGCGTGTCGCGGCCCCGGTGCAATCCACGGTCGACGCCCAGGTGCTGCGCGCCCAGGCCGCCCAAGCCGTGCGCACCGGCCAGATCTCCCGCGGCGAAGGCGTCGGCAACTTCTGAGCCGCCCGCAGCCTCCGGTAGAAAAAAACGCCCCGCAAGGGGCGTTTTTCTTTTGGGGGTCCGTGGCCGGGCGGCTCAGAAGGTGAGGGTGATCCAGGGCGGCGGGTCGCCGGCCATGACCGACGTGCCCAGCAGCGGCGGGGCGGCGAAGGCGGCAGCGAGCGCCTGCGGATCGTCCTCGGCGGCCTTCGGCACGGTCAGGGTGTGCACCACGCCCAGCGTGGATTGGGGGCCGGAAGACTCCAGGGCGAAGGCCGTCAGGGGCAAGTCAAAGCTCATGCATTGGAATGTAACGACTTGTCCGCCCGCGCCCAAGCCTTCGGCCGAGAAGCCCCTGACATCGTCGAATTTTTCACGGCCGGGCTGTGGGGTTGAAAATACGCGGTTTCGCCACTAGGTGGCGTGCGCCCGTCACGTTTGCCCCAACAACACCATGAGCCAGAAACAGACCCTATCCTTCCAAGCCGAAGTGGCGCAGCTGCTGCACCTGGTCACGCACTCGCTGTACTCCAACAAGGACATCTTCCTTCGCGAGCTGATCTCCAACGCCTCGGACGCCTGCGACAAGCTGCGCTTCGAGGCGCTGAACGACACCGCGCTGTACGAGGACGCGCCCAACCTGGAAGTGCGCGTGTCCTTCGACAAGGAAGCCCGCACGCTGACCATCGCCGACAACGGCATCGGCCTGTCGCAGCAGGAAGCCATCGACAACCTGGGCACCATCGCCAAGAGCGGCACGCGCGAATTCATGAACCGCCTGTCGGGCGACCAGAAGGCGGATGCACAGCTGATCGGCCAGTTCGGCGTGGGCTTCTATTCGGGCTTCATCGTCGCCGACAAGATCGTGGTGGAGTCGCGCCGCGCCGGCGCCAAACCGGAAGAGGGCGTGCGCTGGACCAGCGGCGGCGCCGGCGACTTCGAGGTGGAAGCCATCGAGCGGCCGGCGCGCGGCACCAGCGTGGTCCTGCACCTGCGGGAAGACGCCGCCGACTACCTGTCGGCCTGGAAGATCAAGTCCATCATCGCCAAGTACTCCGACCACATCGCCCTGCCGATCCTGATGCGCAAGGAGACCTGGAAAGAGGGCAAGGACGGCGAGCCGGGCGAGATGGAGCTCACCGACGAGTGGGACACCGTCAACCAGGCCAGCGCGCTGTGGAGCCGGCCCAAGAAGGACATCACGCCGGAGCAGTACACCGAGTTCTACAAGGCCATCAGCCACGACTACGAGGCCCCGCTCGCCTGGTCGCACAACCGGGTGGAAGGCAGCACCGAGTACACGCAGCTGCTGTTCGTGCCGGCGCACGCGCCGATGGACATGTGGAACCGCGACAAGGCGGCCGGCGTGAAGCTGTACGTGCGCCGCGTCTTCATCATGGACGAGGCCGAGGCGCTGCTGCCGGTGTACCTGCGCTTCATCAAGGGCGTGATCGACTCGGCCGACCTGCCGCTCAACGTGAGCCGCGAGCTGCTGCAGGAAAGCCGCGACGTGAAGG
>JAZKIV010000096.1:0-22125 GCA_040384685.1 Pseudomonadota bacterium
CGTAGGTGATCTCGCCGGTGATCGGCTTGCAGTCGATGCCGCCGACCTGCTGGAAATAGGTGAACTGCGTGACTTCCATGCCGTTCAGCCACACCTCCCAGCCCAGCCCCCAGGCGCCGAGCGTCGGGTTCTCCCAGTCGTCTTCCACGAAACGGATGTCGTTCTTTTTCAGGTCGAACCCCACCGCTTCCAGCGACCCCAGGTACAGCTCCAGGATGTCAGCGGGCGCGGGCTTGAGCACCACCTGGAACTGGTAGTAGTGCTGCATGCGGTTCGGGTTCTGGCCGTAGCGGCCGTCCTTGGGGCGGCGGCTGGGCTGCACGTACGCGGCCTTCCACGGTTCAGGGCCGATGGCGCGCAGGAAGGTGGCCGTGTGCGAGGTGCCGGCGCCGACCTCCATGTCGTACGGCTGCAGCAGCGCGCAGCCCTGGGCGTCCCAGTACGACTGCAGCTTCAGGATGAGTTGCTGGAAAGTGAGCATAGAGGCTTGGAATGGCCGGCCGGCGCCAGGATGTGTGGCGGGCATGCAACGGCGACCAAAGCCTTCGATTGTAGGCGGGCACGGCCCCACGCTGGGGCACCCCGCCTGCGGCCCAACGCGCTTAGGAAATTCGCCTAGCGCGCGCTAGGGAACTCAGCCGCGTGCGGCGCTCGGCCCGCCCTACATTGGCTTGGCACCTGCGGAGATCGCAGCGAGGGCAAGCCCCCGCAGATGCCGTTGTTCCACACCCAACCGGAGGACTTTCATGTTCATGCGCACTCTCATTTCCACCCTGGCCGCTACTGGACTCGCTGCCGCGGCATTCAGCACCCATGCCGCCACCGTGGGTGGCTCGGTCAACGTGCAGACCACGCTGACCGCCGCCTGCGAAGTTTCGGCCTCCGGCGCCGCGATCGATTTCGGCTCGGTGGTGGCGCTGGCCAGCTCCGGCAACAAAGCGGCCAACAGCGGCTCCGGCTTCCAGGTTGCCTGCAGCACCGGCCTCACCCCGACCATCTACTCGACCACCACCCGCGAGATGGACGACGGTGCCAGCCACACGCTGGCGTTCAACCTGTGCCTGTCGGCCTGCACCGGCTCCAACGACCTGGCCGCCACGCAAGGCGGCGCGGACAGCCTGTCGATCACGCAGGACGGCACCCTGAAGACCGTGGCGCTGCACGGCCGCATCCTGGCGACGAACTTCCAGGGGCTGCCCGCGGGCAGCTATTCGAAGTCGGTCACCGTCAACGTCGACTACTGAGCGCAGGCGGACAGTGCCAATGACCGTGGGTTCCCGCGCCGGTCGGCGGCGCGCCCTGCCGCGCCTGGGCAGCGCCCTGGCGCTCTGCATGGCCGCCGGCACGGCGGGCGCCCAGCTGATCGCGCCGGTGCTGGTGGAGTTGTCCGCGGCGCGCCGCGTGGTCTCGGTCACGCTGAGCAACCGCGGCGACCGGCCCATGACTTTCCAGGCCCAGGCGCTGTCCTGGGACCAGGTGGACGGCACCGATCGCTACGCGGAAAGCGCCGACCTGCTGGTCGTGCCGCCGGTGGCCAATGTCGCGCCCGGCGCCAGCCAGATCTTTCGCGTCGCCCTGCGCCGGCAGCCGCCGACGGAAGAGCTCGCCTACCGCCTGATCCTCGAGGACGTCACCGCCGACACCGCGCCGCGCAGCGGCGACGGCGCGGCGGTGCGCCTGCAGTTCCGCCACAGCCTGCCGGTGTTCGTCGGCACGCGCGAGAAGCCGCAGCACGGTGCGCGCCTGGTTCCGTGCGCGGCGACCGCGCCTTCGCCCTGCGTGCGCCTGGACAACCAGGGCAGCCAGCGCGTGAAGGTGCTGAAGCTGGCCGCCGCCGGGGCGGGCTGGCGGCGCGAGATCGCCGCGTCCGCCACCGTGCTGACCGGCCGCTGGAAGCAATGGCCGTTCGAGGCGCCCGCGACAGCCGGTGCGCTGACCGTCACGGCCGAGACCACCGCGGGCCCGCTGACGCTGCAGTTGCCACAGCGCACCCACTAGCGGCGCGCGGCCGGACACATGGGCTTTTCTCCTCTGTTGCCGTTGCATGGCTGGGCCTGTCTCGCGGGCGCGGCCGTGCTGGCGCCCGCCTGGGCCGCCACGCTTTCGCTGGATGTGAGCGTGGTGCCGCAGGCCGATGCCGGCGTGCAGGTGCAGATGCGCGGCACCGCCGAAGAGCCTGTGCTGGTGTGGTCGGGCACGTCGCAGGCGCCGCCCTACCGCGTCGCGCTGCTGTGGGAGGCCTCGCAGGTGGCGCTCGGCCGGCCTCTGCCGCAGGTACCGGCGGGCGGTGCCGGCCCCTTGCAGGCAATGACCCTGAGCGACACGGCGCAAGGCGCCCGCCTGGAACTGCAGGTCGACAAGGATGTGATGCCGCGCCTGCGCCGTGCAGCCGGCGGCTGGGTGCTGCAGCTCGATGCGGTGGCGTCCGCCGCGCCGCGGGCGCCGCCTGCGCCTGCGCCCGTACAGCCCGCAGCCGCACGTCCCGCACCCGCGCCTCCTGCACCCGCCCCGCCCATGCCCGCGCGTGAACAGATCGTTGCGCTCGCACGCCCCGCCGCCGTCCCGCCGCCGGACCGCCGCGCCGAAACGCTGCTGGTGGACGTGCAGGTGAACGGCAACGCCCTGCCCGACGTCGTGCGCGTCGAGCGCCTGGCCGACGGACGGGTGATCCTGCCCGCGGCCGCCTGGAAAACCGCGCGCCTGCGCCCTGCCGGCGAAGCGGTGGTTGTCAGCGACAGCGATGGCCCCGGCTACGCGCTGGACGCCGCCACCGGATTGAACTACCGCATCGACCGCAGCCGGCTGCAGCTGGTGATCGAGGCACAGCCCGCGGCCTTCGACGGCACCAGCATCTCGGTATCGGGCACGGATCGCGACCTTCCCAACAAGGCCTCGCCCGGCGTCTACCTGAACTACGACGTGGCCATGGTGGCCGGCGAAGGCGGCAACAGCCGCGGCGGCCTGGTGGAAGCGGTGGCCTTCAACCACTGGGGCGCGCTGGTCACCGGCAGCGCCTTCTCCAGCAGCGGCGCGGGCGGCCTGCGTCAGGTGCGCACCGAAACCTACGCGCGCAAGGACTGGCCCGGCAGCATGGAGTCGCTGGTGGTGGGGGACGCGGTCGGCAGCGCGGGCGCCTGGAGCCGGCCGGTGCGCTTCGGCGGCGTGCGCTACGCGCGCGACTTCGCACTGGCGCCAGGCTACATCACCACGCCCATGCCGGCCATCAACGGTTCGGCGGCGCTGCCGTCCACCGTCGACGTGCTGGTGAACAACCAGCGCCAGTCGAGCACCAGCGTGCCGTCCGGGCCGTTCTCGCTGACCAATGTGCCGCTGGTCAACGGCGCCGGTGAACTCAACGTGGTGGTACGCGACCTGCGCGGCGTCGAGACGGTGGTCTCGCAGAGCTACTACACCTCGCCCGCGCTGCTCGCGCCGGGCCTGTCCGATTTTTCGTTCGAAGCCGGCGCGCTGCGCCACAACTTCGGCACCGAGAGCAACGACTACGGCCCGCTGTTCGCCGCCGGCACCTACCGCTGGGGGCTGGGCACGCGGACCACCGTCGGCGCACGCGCCGAGCTGCAGGGCGCGCGGCAGGCCGTCGGCGCGGACGCGACCACGCTGCTGGGCACTTACGCGGTCGCGCACGGCGCCTTCGCCGTGTCGCACTCCGAGGCCGGCAGCGGCGCGCACTGGCTGGCCGGCGCGGAACGCGTGACGCCGGGCGGCGGCGCTTCCGTGCTGTGGGAGCACTCCACCGACGGCTATCGCGCCTTCGGTGCCGGCGAGCGCGAACTGCGCCCGCGCGACCGGCTGCAGGTCGGCGGCGGCATGCGCCTGAACGACACCTTCACGGCCGGCCTGAACTACACGCGCCAGACCAGCTGGAACGCCGAACGCGTCTCGCTGGCGGGCGCCAGCCTCGGCGTGCGGCTGCCGGGGAATTCCTCGCTGTCGCTCTACGCCGGCCGGGAGCTGGCGGCCGGCAGCTGGAGCGCGGGGGTCAACCTGGTGGTACCGCTGGAAGGCAACAGGATCATCGCGGCCAGCACCACGCGCCAGGTGGACGGCAGCATCACCACCGCGGTGCAGGCCACCCAGGCCACGCCGGCGGGGCCGGGCTGGGGCTGGGACGTGCGCGCCAGCGATACACCCACCCAGCGCGCGCGTGCCCAGGCCACCGTGAACACGAATCACGCCCAGCTCTCCGCCGAGGTGAATGCCGGCAAGGGCAGCAACGCCGTGCGGCTCTCGGCCAACGGTTCGACCGGCTGGCTGGAAGGCCAGGCATTCGCCGCGCGGCGCATCGACCAGGGTGCGTTCGCCGTGGTGCAGGTGGGCGACTTGGAAGGCGTGCCGGTGTCCCGCTCCAACCAGGTGGTGGCGACCACCGACAGCCGCGGGCGGGCGCTGGTCACCGGCTTGCTGCCCTACCAGAAGAACCAGCTCACGGTGAACGCGGAGGAGTTGCCGCTCGACGCGCAGATCGACGGCGTGCGGGAGGAAGTGGTGCCGTATGCGCGCAGCGGCATGCGCGTGGAGTTTCCGGTGCGCCGCTCGCGCAACGTGCTGGTCACGCTGCGCCGGCCGGACGGCACCCCTGTTCCCGCGGGCACGCAGGTCGTGCTCATGCCCGGCGGGCAGCAGTTCGTGGTTGCCACGCGCGGCGAGGTGTACCTGATGAACGTGCAGGCCGAGAACCGGCTGCAGGTGCGGTTTGCCGGTGGCGGCTGCGAAATTCCATTGGCTGTCGATGCGGCGCTGCCGGCGGAATCGCACCTCGGCCCGCTGGTCTGTGGAGGCACCCCATGAGAAATCGTTGCGTGAAAGCGACACACTGCTTCGTCGCCGCCTTGCTGCTCGGAGTGGCCGGCGCGGCGTCCGCGGCGCCGCAATGCATGGTGGGTTCGGGCGCGCAGCTGGCCTTCGGCACGGTGGTCGCGCTGGCCAGTTCGCCGGACGCCACCAGCGACACAGGCGCCGGCTTCTGGGTGAACTGCAACGCGGAAGTGGCTTCGGCGCCGCTGCTGTACTCCGACACCAGCCGCACCATGGGCTCGGCCGGGGGCAATCTGCCGTTCACGCTGAGCCTTGCGGCGCCCGGCGGCCTGCAGTTGCCGACCGCCTCGCCAGGAACGGCGCTGGCCATTGTTCGCAACGGCACCAACCAGACAGTCACTTTGTACGGGAAAATCCGGTCGGTGGACTTCAGGGCGCTGCCGGCGGGTGTTTACTCCACGACCGTAACCCTGACCCTGGAGTACTGAACCCGGCTGGGCCGGCCGCATTAGTGGCAGGCACGGCCCATGACTGTTTCTGGACGGAACAGCCCGTGCGCGCGGCCCTGGGAGGCCGGGCGTATTGTTTGCTACTTTTGCTCGACAACCATGTCAGGGCCATGAACCTTCGCCAGCTTGAAGTCTTTCAGGCCGTCATGCAGACCGGCAACATGAGCGCGGCTGCGCGGCTCGTGTGCATCACGCCTTCCGCCGTGAGCAAGACCATCGCCCACACCGAACTGCAGCTTGGCTACAAGCTGTTCACGCGCTCCAAGGGCGCGCTCGCGCCGACGCCCGAAGCGATGGTGCTGTTCGACGAATCCACCGCCATCCACGGCAAGCTGGAAGACCTGCGCAAGATCGCCCTCAACCTGCGGCAGGTGGCGCAGGGCCGCGTGCGGATGGCGGCCCTGCCGTCGGTCTCGCACGAATTGCTGCCGGCCGTGCTGCAGCAGCATGCGCAGCGCTATCCGGGCGTCCATGTCGAGGTGCGCACGCTGCACCAGGACCAGATGGCGCACGCGCTGCTCACGCGCGCGGTGGATTTCGCGCTCGGCTTCTACCCGCATCCGCATCCACAGCTCACCGGCTCGCAACTCGCCACCGGCGCACTCTATGCGGCGGTGCCGCGCGACACCTGGCAGCGCGCCGTGCGCGCGAACCGGCGCGATCCGATGGGTTTTCTCGCCGGCACGCCGTTGATTCGGCTGGTGGGCGACGACCCGATGCGGGAATTCATCAATGAGCTGGCGCGCGTGCTGCGCGTGAGCGTGGAGCCGACCGTCGAAGTGCAGACTTCGCGTCTGGCGCTGGAACTGGTGCGCCGCGGAATGGGCTGGACGGTGGTGGATTTCCTGACGGCAGCGAACCTGGATCCGCAGTACATGGTCGCCTTGGAGCTGCGGGACTTGCCCCCGATCCCGCTGTTTGCCTACCATGCCACGGCGTCGCCGCCGGGCCAGCATGCCTTGCGCATGCTGGAATTGCTGCGGATCCAGCCAGGTCTCGCTCCGGCACGTGCCGAGCCGGAGACGGAGACCCTGGCCGCCTAGCTTAGAACTTGTGGCGGATGCCCACGTTCAGCCAGCTGATGTCGACGCCGGTCAGGCCGGAACCCGAAGCGCCCAGAGCGTCGTTGTTCACGCGCGAGTAGGACGCGTAGAAGTTCGTGCGCTTGGACAGGTTGTACGTCGCACCCAGGCCCCAGTAGTCGGCATCGGCGTTCGACACGAAGCGGTCCTTGTGGCGGATGTAGGAAGCCATCACCGTCAGGGGACCCACCGGGGCGCTCACGCCCAGCATCCAGTCGCGGCTGCGGCCGGTAGCGGCACCAGCGGCGTTCTCGTCGCGGTTGTCGGCGTAGGCGGCATGCAGCTTGGCAGCCTTGAAGTCGAACACGCCGCCCAGCAGCCAGCTGCGCGATTCGCCGGCGTCGATGTTGCCGACAGCCAGGTTCTGCTTGTGGTAAGCCAGCACCGCGGTCACAGGCGCCTTGTCGTAGTAGGCGGCGAAGCCATACTGGCTGCCGACCGACGTGCTGCCCGCCACTTCGCCGAAGCCGTAGGCCACTTCAGCGGACAGGCCGCCGAAGTTCGGGGTGGAGTAGTTGATGGTGTTGTCCATGCGCACGCCGTACGGACGGAACACCGCGGCCATGCCGGAACCGTCACCGGTGATGCCGGTGCCGAACGGGTCAACCGTGTCTTGCGCCAGGAACAGCGGAACGTACTGGCGACCCAGCTTCACGGAACCCCAGCCGCCGTCCAGGCCGACCCAGGATTGCCGGCCGAAGGCCAGGCCACCTTGGCCGCGCGCGCCGGTGGTGGCGTCGAAACCGGCTTCCAGCTGGAACGAGGCCGACAGGCCGCCGCCCAGATCTTCCTTGCCCTTGACACCCCAGCGGCTGCCCGACTGGATGCCGCTGCTCAGGCGCAGCGTGTTGCCACCGGGGCTCAGGCGCGTCTGCTCGAGGCCGACGTCAACCACGCCGTACAGCGTGACACTGGATTGCGCCGCAGCGCCGCCCGCCAGCGCGGAAAGTGCAGCGAGAGCTAGCAACTTTTTCTTCATAGCGATGATTCTCCTGTTCAGTGTGCTCAATGTGCCCAAAATGCCGCGCGGCCTCCTCTTCGGGAGACGCGGACGAATCGTATTGTTGAGAACCATTGAACGAACGAGGTATGGAATCTTCGGCAGGATCCTGTTCCTCCAATTCATAGCTTAGTCACGCATGGGCTGTAGGCGGCGTCCGACGGCCGCGCAGCAGGCAAATCGCAGGCGCAGACAGCGCCAAAAGCCACAGCGGCCACAGCCCCAGGCGCGACACCCACCATGCGTAAAACGTGAGGCTGGACGCGCCTTCCGCCTCGCCGAGCAAGACGCCGCGGGTGTGCCGAGGCAATGCGTGCGTGACCCGTGCACGGCGGTCGATCACAACCGTTGCACCGGTATTAGTAGCTCGGATCATGGCCCTGTCGAATTCCAACGATCGCATGCGGCTGATGTGCAGATGTTGGTCTATCGCAACAGTGTTGCCGAACCAGCCGATGTTGCTCACGTTGACGAACATGGTGGGCGCCTGCGTGGGGTCGACGAAACGGGCGCCCAGCTCCTCGCCGAACAGGTCTTCATAGCAGATGTTGGGCGCGAGCCGCTGGCCTTGCCATGTGAAGGATGGCTGGCCGACGGCGCCACGGTTGAAGTCGCCCAGCGGGATGTTCATCGCCTCGGTGAACCAGCGAAACAGGGGAGGAATGAACTCGCCGAACGGCACCAGGTGGTGCTTGTCGTAGCGGTAGGGCGATGCCTGCGGCTGCAGGCCGATCACGGAGTTGGTATAGCCCTCGCTCAGATTGCCCAGCGGAATGCCGATCAGGGCGGCGCGGTCGCCCCGCGCGAAACGCTCCTGCAGCGCCTGCAGGTAGCCATCGGGCAGCTGCTGCGGCAGCAGCGGGATCGCGGTTTCGGGTGCGACCACCAGCGACGCTGGCGCGTCGAGCAATTGCTGCCCGTACCAGCCGAGTGCCTGCGGAATGCCGGAGCCGCCCTGGAACTTCTCGTCCTGCGGGATGTTTCCCTGCAGCAAGGCCACCGACAGGCGCGGTCCCGCAGGCGCCGATGCAGCCGGCGGCGGCACCAGCCAGGCGCAAGCGGCAAGCGAGAGCAGCGCCCCCGCCACTGCGCCCCAGGGCCGCCCGGCGCCGTCCACGCGTACGGCGAACGGCACGGCCAGCGCGTACGCCAGCAGCGCGGCCACGAAGCCGATGCCATGGACGCCCACATAGGGCGCCAGCGCGGCCAACGGCCCATCCACGTGCGCATAGCCGCCCTCGCCCCACGGAAAGCCGGTGAACCAGCTCACGCGCATCAGCTCCGCGCCGAGCCAGAGCGAGGCGAACAGCACCGCGCCGGCGAACCGGGCGCGCCCGCGCAGCGCGGCGAAGAGGCCACAGGCCAGCGCGTAATAGGAGCCGAGAAAGCCGGCGAGCAGCAGCACGGCGCCGGCGGCAAGCGGCGCCGCGAGGCCCCCATAGCTGTGCATGGAGATGAACAGCCACCAGAACGTTCCGGCCAGCCAGGCCAGCCCGAACACCCAGCCCAGGATCGCCGCCGCACGCGCCGAAGGGGCACGCAGCAACATGGCCGACAGCATGCCCAGCGAGGCCAGTTGCAGCCACCATAGCGGCTGACCGCTCCAGGGGGACGCGATGGAGACGGCCTGCGCCAGCCCGGCAAGCAACGCGGCGGCAGCCGGGACCCAGCGGTCGGCGCGCACCATCAACCGGTGCCGTCGTCCACCGGCGCCGGCGAGACCTTGAACCAGCGCACCGCGCCGCCGCGCGTGTGCAGCACCACGAAGTCGAGTCCAGCCAGCGTCAGGCGCTCGCCGCGCTTGGGCACGTGGCCCATCTCGTGCGCGACCAGGCCGCCGATGGTGTCGAAGTCCTGCTCCTCGTCGGAGGAGCGCAGCGCCACGCCGAAGGTTTCGGAGACGCGGTCGATGGCTGTGTCGCCGCTGACCCGGTAGGTCCGGTCGGCCAGCCCGAAGATGTCGCCCGCGTCCTCGCCGATGTCGAATTCGTCCTCGATCTCGCCGACGATCTGCTCCAGCACGTCCTCAATGGTGATGAGGCCGGCCACGCGGCCGAACTCGTCGATGACGATCGCCAGGTGGTTGCGGTTGCCGCGGAATTCACGCAGCAGGTCGTTCAGGCCCTTGCTCTCCGGCACGAACGACGGCGGCCGCAGCAGCGCGCGCAGGTTCAGCTCGGGTGCGCGCTGCAGCTTCAGCAGGTCCTTGGCCAGCAAGATGCCGATGATGTTCTCGCGGTCGCCTTCGTACACCGGAAAGCGCGAGTGCGCAGTGTCGATGACGACGTTGAGGATCTCGTCGTACGGCGCGTCGATGTTGATCAGGTCCATGCGCGGCGCCGCCACCATCACGTCGCCGGCGGTGAGCTCCGCCATGCGGATCACGCCCTCGAGCATCACGCGCGACTCGGCACCGATGACGTCGTTGTCCTCGGCCTCGGCGAGCGTCTCGATGAGTTCGGCCTTTGAGTCAGGGCCTGGATGGATGAACTCGGCGACTTTTTGCAGGAAGCCGCGCTTGTCCTGTTTTTCTTGCGAAGCGCGCGCAGGGTGTGGGTCTGACACGGCCTGGTGGGCGAAATGAGGGAACCAATAGGATACTGGATCGCGATGACGGCCGGGCTCAGCCGTTACGGAACCAGCTCATCCCTGGCGCGTCACTGCGCCGATTTGTGCCGCGCGTCGCGCACGCCCTGGCGGATTTCCTGCACGCCCAGCAGGAAACGCAGGAGCTTGCGGGCCTGCAATTTCAAGCCGTAGTTGGTCCGGGCGAAGCGCTCTTCCACCATTTCGCTCACGTGGCTGTCCAGCGTGGCCGGCGGCAGGCGCAGGTGGGCGTCGGTCTCGCTGCCCGCGCGCTCCAGCGTGGCGCCGGCGTTGCGCGCGATCTTGAGCATCGCGGTGTTCTCGGTGAGGGCGTGGATGAACAGGGTTTCCACACCCAGGTTGCGTGCGTGCATCACGGCGCGTTCGAACAGCCGGGCGCCGTAGCCGCGGCCCCGCGCCTTGCTCAGCACCGAAACCCCGAACTCCGCGCAGGACGGCTCCCGCGCGCCGTCGACCACGGCCAGGTGGGCCATGGCGATCATCTCCAGCTTGCGGTTGTAGATGCCGAAGATGTCGTCACGCGAGAAATCGAGTCCGGCCACGTACCGGCGGATCTGGTCGTCGTTGGCGGGATAGCCGAAGCGCAGATAGCGGTCTTGCGGATCCAGCGCCAGCAGGTGCCGCTCGATGCGTCCGCGGTGCCGGAAGCCGAGCGAGCGGATGGGAATGCTGAGCGACGAGGTCATGGATCAAATGTAAGGGTTTTCCCCGATTCTTCCAGGCCTGCAGCACCGGGCGAGTAGTTCTACTTAAGGGCTGGGCTGCGCTGCGCCCTCACAGCGGTACGGCGGTGGTGGCCTTCACCCGGTCCAGCACGAAGCTGGTCTTGCAATCGTGCACGCTGGGATGTTTGAGCAGGGTCTCCATGATGAAGCGGCTGTAATGCCGCATGTCCTGCACCACCACGCGCAACAGGTAATCCATCTCGCCGGTGAGCGCCGCGCACTCCACCACCTCCGGCCAGGCCTGCACCGCGGAGCGGAACAGGTCCATGGGATTGCGCTTGTGCGCCTCGGTGTTCTTCTCCAGCCGGACGTTGAGGTAGGCGGTCAGACCCAGGCCGACCGACTCGGGCTTGACCAGGGCGACATAGCGATCGATGACGCCGGCTTCCTCCAGCCGCTTCACGCGCCGCAGCACCGCGCTGGGCGACAGGCCGACCTCCTCGCCGATCACGTCATAGGTTTCGCGGCCATTCTCCTGCAGGCAGCGCAGGATGCCCTTGTCGAGCTTGTCGAGTGCTTGCTTCTCGTCCATGGCACAACTTTACTGCAAGTGATGCTGTTTACAAGCCTGAAAACAGCGCAAAACTGTGCGCCTCGGGTTCTATCATCCAGGCAGGCATTCGCCAGGAGACCCCCTTGAACGCACCGCTGCCCCGACAAGCCGCCGCAACTGCCTCCGCCTGGGACAACCCCATGGGCACGGACGGCTTCGAATTCATCGAATACGCCGCCCCCGATCCCAAGGCGATGGGCGAGCTGTTCGAGCGCATGGGGTTTCGCGCCATCGCGCGGCACCGCCACAAGAACGTGGTCCTGTACCGGCAGGGCGGCATCAACTTCATCGTCAACGCCGAGCCGGATTCGTTCGCGCAGCGCTTCGCGCGCATGCACGGCCCCAGCATCTGCGCCATCGCGTTCCGCGTGCAGGACGCCAAGGCGGCTTATGAGCGGGCCATCTCGCTGGGTGCCTGGGGCTATGCCGGCCATGCCGGCCCGGGCGAGCTGAACATCCCCGCGATCAAAGGCATCGGCGACAGCCTGATCTACCTGGTGGACCGCTGGCGCGGCAAGAACGGCGCAGCCGAAGGCGACATCGGCAACATCGGCTTCTACGACGTGGACTTCGAGCCGCTGCCCGGCGTGGACGCGCAGGAGGCGCTCAACCCGGCCGGCTTCGGCCTCGGGTACATCGACCATCTCACGCACAACGTGCACCGCGGCCGCATGAAGGAATGGGCGGATTTCTACGAGCGCCTGTTCAACTTCCGCGAAGTCCGCTACTTCGACATCGAAGGCCAGGTGACCGGGGTGAAGAGCAAGGCCATGACCAGCCCCTGCGGCAAGATCCGCATTCCGATCAACGAGGAAGGCAACGACAAGGCCGGCCAGATCCAGGAGTACCTGGACATGTACCACGGCGAAGGCATCCAGCACATCGCGCTGGGTTCGACCGACCTCTACGCGACGGTGGACCAGCTGCGCACCGCCGGTGTCAAGCTGCTGGACACCATCGACACCTACTACGAACTGATCGACAAGCGCATCCCCGGCCATGGCGAGGACGTGGCGCAGCTGCACAGGCGCAAGATCCTGGTGGACGGCAAGAAGGGGGCGCTCCTGTTGCAGATCTTCAGCGAGAACCAGCTCGGCCCGATCTTCTTCGAGTTCATTCAGCGCAAGGGCGACGAAGGCTTCGGCGAAGGCAACTTCAAGGCCCTGTTCGAAAGCATCGAGCTGGACCAGATGCGGCGCGGCGTGCTGGAGGGCAAGGCCGCGCCCTGAAGTTGTGACGCCTGACCATTCCGGGTCGCACCGCTTGGCGCCCGGCCCTCGATGCGCATACACTGCGCCTGTAACGCGGAGTTACAGCATTCACAACTGCGAGGAGTGGTCATGGGTTTTTTCATGAAAGAGCACGACGTTTACGTCGGCACGATGCTCGACGAGCTGAACCTGCGGTTTGCCCCCGCGCAAGGAACCAAGGAACATTTCGGCGGTATCCAAGAAATGGTCGAGCTGCAGAAGGAGTTCCAGATCTTCAAGGAAGGCCGCTCGCTGAGCACCAGCGTGACGGCGCTGCACCTCGGCGGCTCGGCCAACCATGAAGTCAAGAACCGCTTCTACCGGTACCTGACCAATCTGCGGCGCCAGAAATCCAACGTACCGGGCCAGAACGGAGACGCGGCGATTGTTGGTGCGCTGATTCGCAACCTGTCCGCCAAGAAGCCCCTGCCCGTCCACTTCGGCTACCACGACATGCGCGGCGACGGTGAGCACAAAGGGGTGATCATTCGCGACAAGGCGCGGCCGCTGTTCTACCTGGAGCAGGATTACCTGTCGGTGTCACTGCCGATGCAGCCGCAAAGCGCCGCCGAAGCGAAGAAGCTGGTTGCAGCCCCTGCTGCCGGGAAGGCGGACGCGACTGCGGCGAAGGCGAAGAAGAAGCCGGCCAAGAAGAAGTAAGGCATGCCGGTCCTGGCCACGGAGGCCGGCGGCGCAGCACAAGGCGGCGATGCCGATGTCGCCGCCTTGCGCGCCCAAACCGAGCGGTACTACACCGCCCAGGTGCTGCGGCACGGCGCGACGCCGCTCGGCGTCGCCTGGCCGGACCAGCTGACGCAGGAACTGCGCTTCGTTCAACTCCTGCGCCCGTGCGACCCCCTTCGCCCCTTCACGCTCAACGATCTCGGCTGCGGCTATGGCGCCCTCGTGGGCTTTCTGGACCGAAGACACAGGGGCAACAAGGTCGACTACCTGGGCATCGATCTGTCGCAAGCGATGATCGAGCAGGCACGGCAGCTTTGGCGCACACGCCAGGGCACCGCATTTCATCTGGGCGGACACAGCCCGCGGATAGCCGATTTCAGCGTCGCCAGCGGCATTTTCAATGTGCGGCTGGACGCGGCGGGGGCCCGCTGGGAGCAACTGATCCAGGACACCTTGAGTGAACTGGCGCGCACCAGCAAGCGTGGCTTCGCCGTCAACTTTCTCAAGCCGCTACCGCCGGAAATGGATGGAGCGCGCGAGCTGTACCGCACCGCCGCGGACCGATGGATGCGCTTCTGCCGGGAACAGCTGGGAATGAAGGTGAGCTTGCTGGACGCCTACGGGATGCGCGAGTTCACACTGCACGCACTGCACTGACCTCCGCGCGGGCGCGTTCCAGCACCGCCCGAAAGATGACGGCCCCCGTCACGCCGATCAGTTCGTCCGCGCGCCTGAAATCCGCCTCCGCTGCAACCAAGGCGCTTGGTCCGTGCACGGAAAGCGCAGCTGTCCCGCGCGTGATCAGCGCGCGGCACTCCGCGATACGTGTGCCGCGCAGGCATGCCAGCTCGATCGCCTCGTTCGCGTCCGCCAAAGCCTGCACATGATGGCCCATCTGCAGCCGGCACTCCGCCAGGCCAGCCAGGACCTCGGTCTCGAATTCGCGCGCGGCGCCGCTTGCCCGTGCCAGCGACAAGGCTGCCTGAAAGCATTGCACCGCCACCACGTGATCGCCCGCCACCATTGCAGCCAGGCCACGATAGCCCTGCGAGAACGTCTTCAGGTAAGGCGTTCCGTTCTTCTCTGCGGCATGAACCAGTTGGATGGAGTGCTCTTCTGCCAGCGCAGCATCGCGCAACGCCCAGGCAAGCTCGACGAAGCCCAGCCGCGACATGCCAGGCACCGGGGTTTCGGCCGAGGTGGCTTCCAATTCCAGGATGCTGTTCAGGCATGTCTTCGCCTCCTCTATCCGCCCCAGGCGGATCAGCAGCCGGGAGCGCGTAGACAGGACCCACTGCTCGATGCTGAAGCCGATGAACTCCCGGTCGAACGCGTCGACGAACTCGGCATTCGCCAATGCCACGTCATTGGCATCGAGTGCCTCCTGCAGCAACCCGGCCCACGCGTAGGCCTGGCTGAGGAATGCGTGCGCGACGGCCACGCGGCCCGGATCGCGGTCGACGTCGATGTACAGCAGCGCCTTCTTCACCCGGTCGACGTAGCCGTCGGCCGGCCCGCCGCTGGCCACCAGCATGCGCCCCTCGATGGTCAGGAGCCACGGCACCAGGCGGTCGTCGGCCTCGTTGGCAAGCGTGACCGCCTCGTCGATCAATGGCTGCACCTCCTGCAACGTGAGCCCCTCGCGCCAGCCCAAGAGGGCGATCTTGCCGCCGGCGGTGACGCGCAGCCGGTCGACCTCGGCCGTACGCTCCGCGCCGTCCAGCAACTGCCGCACCTTGCGCCAGTGCTTGATGGCCTGCGCCGCATTGCTGGAGCCAAGCCAGGCTGCGGCGCGCGCGTTGTAGCGCGCCGCCGGCAGTTCCATGCCCGCTTGCTCGTAGTGGTAGGCCACCAGGGCCGCGAATTCGTCGAGCTGCTCCACGTAGTACAGCTCCATCGCCGCGGCCACGTTGGCATGCACCTGGCCGCGCCGCACCTTGAGCTGCGCTCCGTACGCCACCTCCTGGATCAGCGGATGGCGGAACACGAAGCGGCGCCCGCCCCGCGAAGGCTGCGGCAGGATCAAGCCGGCCTGGCAGAGCCCTTCCAGGCCACGCTCGATCTGGCTGGCCAGCGGGCTGGCCACATGCTCCAGAACCGCCAGCGGGATTTCCTTGCCGATGATCGCGCACATCTGCAGCAGCGTCTTTTCCGGTTCGCCCAGGCGATCGAGGCGAGCCCCGATCACTGCCTGCAGGGTGGCCGGCAACGCGCGCTCCACCGCCTCCATGCCGCCCAACGGCAGGCCTGTTTCCGAGGCCAGCAGCTTGCTCTCGGCCAGGGTGCGTACCAGCTCCTCGGCGAAGAACGGATTGCCTGCACTGCGCTGGCAGACGAGGCGGCCGATCTCCGGCAGCGCGCTCAGCGGCGCGATCAGCTCCGCCACCAGGGCATCCATGTGGGCGGAGGGCAGCTCGCCCAGCTGCAACTGGGCGAAATGCGGCACTCCCAGCCACGGGCAGCGATAGGCCAGCCGATAGTTCAGCAGCAGCAGCGTGCGCGTCCCGATCACGGCTTCGCCGAGCGCCGCGACGAAATCCTCGCTGGCTTCATCCAGCCAGTGCAGGTCCTCGATCAGGATCAGGCGCTCGACGGCGGCATCGAGCCGCACCAGTTCCTTCAGCCGCGCCAGCAGGCGCGCCTGCCGGGCGCGCGGCCCGAGCGCCACGGATGCCGCACCGGGGGGAGCGACGCCGAAAAATTCGTACAGCAGGTCCAGATCGGCAACGGTCGGCTGCAAGAGCTCGAAGCGGCGCGCGATGCGCGCGCGGGCGGTTACCGCATCGTCGAGGACGCCGATGCCGAAGAACGAAACACGGAACAGCTCCAGGATCGGCTGGAGCGGCAGCGCGTGGCCGTAAGGCTGGGCCCGCACCTCGAACACCGGCGTGCCGCGGCTGCGGCAGGCCTGCGCGAATTCCTGGCATAGGCGGCTCTTGCCCGCCCCGGGCTCTCCGGCCACGCCCACCACCTGCACGGCGCCATCGCCCAGGCTGCCCAGGCTGCGGTGCAGGAACTCGAGCTCATCGGCGCGGCCGCGGAAGGTCGTCTGCGCCAACAACTGAGCCGCGCCGCGCCGGGGATGCGCGGCAATGCCGGCCAGCTGCAGGATTTCCACCGGCTGCGGAATGCCCTTGAGCCGATGGGCTCCGACCGAGCGCGCGTCGCACGTCGGCCCAGCCGCCGCGCGGCAGGCTTCGGTCAGGCAGATGCCACCGGGCTCGGCCAGCGCGATCACCCGGCTGGCCAAGTGGATGGTGAGCCCGTGCGCACCGCCGCCATGGCCGTCCGCCGCGTCTTCGGGATCGGATGCCACCTGGCCGGAATGCAGCCCGACGCGGATCGCCAGCCCGTCCGGGCCCTGCTTGAACGCGTTCTGCATGTGCAATGCGGCCTGGCAGGCAAGCAGCGCATGCCCCTCCAGCGTACGAGGAACGCCGAACAGCGCCATCACGCCGTCGCCCAGGGTCCGCACCACCGTGCCGCCGAAGCGCTCGATGGAATGGCGCATGCGCAGCACGGCCGGCCGCAGGCGGCCCATGGCTTGCTCCGGATCGAGGTTTGCCACGAGCTCGGTCGAGCCGACGATGTCGGCGAACAGCACCGTGGCCTGTTTCAGCTCGCCCCATTTGGGGCTGCGCTCCGCCGTCGCCAAGGGAACGGCGGCCGACAGGAGCGAATGGCCGCAGTTGCCGCAATAACGCGCCGTGAGGCTCGCCTCGTGTCCGCAGGCGGAACAGGTCAAATGCAATTGCCCACCGCAACTCTCGCAAAAGCGGTTTCCGATGGGGTTGGCTGTCATGCAGGAAACGCAGCGCATGCGTTTTTTGCTCCCTCAATTGCACCGTCGGTGCAAGTCCGAGGATAGCAAACACCGCGCAAGGCGGCGCATGACATTGCGCAAACTGTCGTTTAGGCGCTGACTTTGACTTTGCGCCAGGCCGCCACCACCGCCTTGCGCTCGGCCGACCCGTCGCCGAACAAGGCGGTGGCCGTCGCGGTCGTGGCCGCCGCGGCGTCGGTGAAACCTGCCCGCGACCCGAGCTTGTGCAGCGCTTCGTACCAGATGCGGCCCGCGCGCTCCCAGGAGTGGCCACCCAGGGCGCGGGCGGCCAGATAGAACGCGTGGTTCGGAATTCCCGAATTGGCATGCACGTCGCCGTTGGGCACGTATCCGGCCATATCCCTTGCCTGGTCGTCGGCCGCGTAGGTGCGCGCCGGATTGCCCGGATCCTTCAGCGAACGCACCGCCCTGCCCAGCTCCGGCGCCAGCACGCCGGCTCCGATCAGCCAATCGGCCTCGCGCACATCCTGCTTGGCATGCCACTGCTTGACCATGCTCGCGAACACATCGGAGAACGACTCGTTGAGCGCGCCTGCCTGCCCTGCCAGCCGAACCTTGTCGCCGCGCCGCTGCTGCCCCAGGCCGCCGGGAACGGCACTCTGCGTGACGGCATGCGTCAACTCGTGGGCGACGATGTCGAGCGATTGCGCGAAACCCATGATGTGGATGCCGTCGCCGTCGCCGAACAGCATCTGCCGGCCTGTCCACATCGCGTTGGAGAACCGGTCGCCGTAGTGAACGGACGAAGTGATCGCCATGCCCTGGTCGTCAAGCGAGTGACGACCGAACACCTTGGCATAGAACTGCAGCGTCAGCCCGACGTTGGCGTAAGCTGCGTTGACGACCGGATCGCTGACCGCGCGCGCGCCTTCGGTACGCACCAAGCGGCCGGGCAGCTCCTCGGCCCCCCCGGCGTCGTACACCGCTCGTTCAGCGCTCTTGGCTGCGCCGCGCCTGGCCGGCGCGCTCTCGGGTTGTGCGGCGAAGAGCGTCCGCATCGGCGACGGCGCCTCTTCCCGCGTGCCGCGGGCTGCGCGCAGGCGCGCCGATACACGATCGTGCTGCGACAGCCGCCGTGCATGGCCGTCCGCGGCATGCGCGGCGACGTGCCGCAGCACGCTGCGCGGCAAGGCGCAGCAGATGCAGTGCAGCCGGGGAGCCGTTGCCTCGCTGGATTGCTCCTCCTGAAGCGAGGGGCTCACCACCGCGCCGGCAGCTTCTTCTTGAGCGTGATGCGTTTGACGCCCAGCTCGATGTAGCCGCCTTTTTCGAGGTCCTTGAGCAGCCGGCTCACCATCTCGCGCGACGCACCGACACGGCTCGCCAGTTGCTGGTGGGTGATTTGCGTGAGGATGATCGGCGCTTCCGGCGAGGCGACGCCCTGGTGGCTTTCCAGTGCGGCGACCACGCGCCCATAGACATCGAGCAGCGCCATGTTGCGGGCTGTCTCGGTGGCGGCGCGGGCCCGGCGAATGACCTGGGCCACCAGTGCGAGTGCGAACTCAGGCTCCTCGGCCAAGTGATCGCGCAGCGCGTCACGGCCGACGATGGAGCAGACGCAAGGCTCCATCGTCATCACGGAAGCGGAACGGGGGCCGCCGTCGAGCCACATTTCGGCGAAATAGTCGCCGGCTTCGACAATGTTGTAGGTGATCTCGCGGCCTTCGGTGTCTGTAGAATACACCTTGACCTTGCCTTGCAGCAGCACGAACAGCGAATCGCCGATTTCGCCTTCGTTGATGATGACGCTGTTCTTGCGGTAGCTTCGGATCACACCGCGCAAAGCGAGCGCCCGCAGCTCGGGACTCAATGCGGCGATCAGGTTTTCATGGGCTTCCGCGGGATTGCTCATGCTCATGGCGTTCTCCATCCACGCGCACTCTAGCATGGGCACGGAATGCCCCCGGCTAATGCAGCGGCCGCCCCCACACCGCTGGAGCCAGCGGCGGCAGCACGGCCACACGGTTCACCAGCTCCCGCACACCGCTGGAACTGGTCTTGGCGCAGACGCTACGCACGTGGCTGCGGACCGTGGATACCGCCACTTTCAGCTGCGCCGCGATCGCGGGCGCCGAGCATCCCTGGCATAGCAAGCCGAGCACCTGCTCTTCGGCGCCGGTCAGGGCGTGCTTGCGCGAAAACGAGGACAGCATGAGCGGATCGCAAAGGCAGGCGCGCGCAAAGACGAGTGCCACCGAACCGGGGCGGGCAGAGCTCGCATCGGGTTTGAGCGGCAGAACGGTCATCTCCAGCGCGCCTCCCGCAGCGGCCTTTCCGAGTGTGATCAGGCTGCGCTTGCCGAGCTTGGCACTTGCCATCGCAAGATGCAGCGCCTTGCTGTCGGAGGCATCGATCGCCTGCAGTGCGCGGTCGCGCACCACAAGAATCCGCGCGGCGCCGATTTCGCGCAGCGCGACTTGGTTGGCATGCAGCACGCGGGCGTCAAAACCCACAACAGCCATCCCGTGCGCAAGCTCGTCCAGCAAAGCGACCAGCCCCGGGCCGACGCGCTCATGCAGCTGGGGCAGTACCGCCTCCTCAAAGACCGTGCTCTCCGTGCTGTCCATTGCACTCCCCCACCGCGTTATTCGTCGGCCAAGCTTAGGAATGTGACTGCGATGCAGTAAGGTGAATATGCACCTGCTTTTTGTGACAAATTTCCAGAAACCTAGAGGAGGTTTGTGCTGGGTGAATCGAGGATGGCAAGGAAGCCAGCAAAAACCTCTGGACGGAATGCCAGGTCCACGTGCGCGGCGCCGGGCAGCAGCCGGTTGTCGGCGCCAGGAAACGTCGCACATTGAGGAGGAAAGACGACGTTATCGCAATTGGAATACCAACAGGTGAAAGGCGGAAGCGACGCCTTCGCTTCCGCTGCCTGCAGGGCGAGGAGCCAGGGATTGCGCGGACGCATCTGGCGCCCGTTGGAAACGCGGCTGAAGCGCGCCAGCCAAGTCCCCTGATGCGGCGTGCCGATGGTGATGACGTGGTGCACGCGCGACGAATTTCCCGATTGCCGCAACCAGGCGCGTGCGGCGAGCCCGCCCATGCTGTGGCATACGAGCACGGGGGGCAGTCCGGTGGCCTGCGTGATCTGGCAAACCGCCCGCTCCACGATCGCGCTGTACTCGTCGATCGAACCGAAGATCGGCTCCAGATTGACCGCGACGAATGGATGGCCGTCATGGCGCACGCGCTTCAACCAAGGCAACCAAAAACCTCGGTTGCACACGAAGCCGTGAATGAAAACCGTGCCTCGCTGACCGCGCACATCCGGTCCCAGGTGATCGGGCGCGTCACGCCAGCAGAAGGGCTGCCTCCAGGCGAAAACCCGGATGTCTTGCCAGACCTCAACCCACCAGGCGCGCAGCAACTGCTTCCAAGCGGCGCGAGCTGTGGGATCGGCGCGGCTAGCCCACCGCAGCAGGACGAATTCCATTGCCAAAAAGAGACCATGGCCGAACATGATGACCAGAGAGCCAGCGGCAGCCCGTAACGGCGACGCAGACCATTGCGCCATCATCAGCCACACCACAGCTGCCGCGAGAAGTGCCAACGTGGTCAGTTGTTGCAATCGGGCGACGGCCGAGCGTTCCGGCATCAGTGAAGCCTCATTGCGCGACGCGCTTCGCTGGTCCGTGCGGCCTGGGCCATTTCGTTCGAGAACTTGGTCATCACCTATTTTCTTGCACGCATCGCTCTCGGCAAGTCGGACTGTGCCTTCGGTTAGGCTTGGAGAATGGCAGAAGCAGGACTGTTGCCCCCAGGTGTTTTTGTTTTCGAGCGAGGTTGGCTCTCGGCGAACAACACCCTTTTCGTCTCTTCGCAACAAACAGCGCTGGTCGACAGCGGGTACTGCACGCACGCGCAGCAGACCTTGGCGCTCGTCGAAGACACCCTGCACGAGCGGCCGCTCGATGTGATCCTGAATACGCATCTGCATAGCGATCACTGCGGAGGCAACGCAATTCTGCAGAGGCGTTATCCCGACGTCGAAACAAGAATTCCACCCGGCTTGGCTGCGGCAGTGCGGGATTGGGATCCGGTCGCGCTGACCTACGAGCCGACGGGGCAACAGTGCCCCAGTTTTCGATTCGAGGGATTGCTGGCCCCTGGAACCGACGTTGTTCTGGGTGACCGGGCGTGGCAGGTGCACGCAGCGCCTGGCCATGATCCCCATTCGGTGGTGCTGTTCGAACCCGGTTCCGGCGTGCTGATCTCCGCGGATGCCTTATGGCAGAACGGCTTCGGCGTCGTATTTCAGGAACTGGAAGGCGAGGATGCGTTCGATCAAGTCGCCGCGACGCTGGACCTGATCGAATCGCTGCAAGCCAAGGTCGTCATTCCGGGGCACGGCAAAGTGTTCACCGATGTCGGCGCCGCGATCGCAACAGCACGCCGCCGGCTGGACGGGCTTTCACGCAATCCGCGCAAACACGCGCACCACGCTGCGAAGGTGCTGCTGAAATTCAAGCTGCTGGAGCTTCAGCGCACCCGCTTCGACGAACTCTCTCTCTGGATGGCTCGTACGCCCTACTTCGCCCTCGTGCACCGGCGCTGGTTCAGCGAGATGCGGCGGAGTGAATGGGAGCAGGAACTGGTGCGTGACCTGGCGCGCTCAGGAGCTGCGGCTCAGGATGGGGATTGGGTCAGCAACGCGTAAAGGCGCGCGGAAAAAGAAAAGGCCCAGCACGAATGCTGGGCCTTTCTCGCTGTAATAGCCTGACGATGTCCTACTTTCACACGGGAATCCGCACTATCATCGGCGCAGAGGCGTTTCACTGTCCTGTTCGGGATGGGAAGGAGTGGGGCCACCTCGCTATGGTCATCAGGCTTAACTTGTCGCCACCTTGATCGCTCAAGGCAGCCAATTCATAGAGCCAAAATCAGCTTTGTTTGATTGCGTTCAACCTCGGCATAACCATTGATCGACTGATCAAAGTTATAGGGTCAAGTCGCACGAGCAATTAGTACTGGTTAGCTTAACGCATTACTGCGCTTCCACACCCAGCCTATCAACGTCCTGGTCTAGAACGACTCTTCAGGGGGCTCAAGGCCCCGGCAGATCTCATCTTGAAACGAGTTTCCCGCTTAGATG
>JAZKIV010000097.1:0-28091 GCA_040384685.1 Pseudomonadota bacterium
CCCGAGTGCGCCTTGGCGATGTTGTTGATCAGCTCCATCATGTTCACGGTCTTGCCGACGCCGGCGCCGCCGAACAGGCCGACCTTGCCGCCCTTGGCGAACGGGCAGATCAGGTCGATCACCTTGATGCCGGTTTCCAGCAGCTCCTGCGAGGGAGACAGCTCGTCGTAGGCGGGTGCCTTGCGGTGGATGGACGCGGTCAGGTCCGCGTTGACCGGGCCGCGCTCGTCGATCGGGTTGCCCAGCACGTCCATGATGCGGCCCAGCGTGGCCTTGCCCACCGGCACCTGGATCGGCTTGCCGGTGTTGTACACCATGGTGCCGCGGCGCAGGCCGTCGGAGGAGCCCAGCGCGATGGTGCGCACGATGCCGTCGCCCAGCTGCTGCTGCACTTCCAGCGTCAGCGCCGTGCCTTCCATCTTGATCGCGTCGTACACGCGCGGCATCTCGTTACGGGCGAACTCCACGTCCACCACGGCGCCGATACATTGAACGATTTTTCCTTGCGCTTGAGCCATTGGTTGCTCCGATAGATATCAAATTAAACGGCTGCGACGTGACCGTCAGGTCACACTGCGGCGGCCCCGGCGACGATCTCGGACAGTTCCTTCGTGATCGCGGCCTGGCGCGTCTTGTTGTAGACCAGCTTCAGCTCGCCGATCAGGTTGCCGGCGTTGTCCGTGGCGGCCTTCATGGCCACCATGCGCGCCGACTGCTCGGAGGCCATGTTCTCGGCCACCGCCTGGTACACCAGTGCTTCCACGTAGCGCACCAGCAGGTCGTCGATCACGGTCTTGGCGTCCGGCTCGTAGATGTAGTCCCAGCCGTGTTCTCCGCTGGCCTTGGTCTCGGCTTCCATTCGGGCGGCCGACAGCGGCAGCAGCGGCTCCACCACGGCTTCCTGCTTCATCGTGTTGATGAAGCGGGTGTAGCAGAGGTAGACGCCCGACAGCTTGCCTTCGGCGTACTGGTCCAGCAGCACCTTCACCGGGCCGATCAGGCGGTCCAGGTGGGGCGTGTCGCCCAGCTGCGTGGCGTGCGACACCACCGGCGCGCCGATGCGGTTCAGGAAGTTCAGGCCCTTGTTGCCGATGGCCACCGTCTGCACCGCGGTGCCCGCCTCCTGCAGCTCGCGGATCTTGGTGGTGACCGCGCGCAGCAGGTTGGTGTTGAGGCCGCCGCACAGGCCCTTGTCCGTGGTCACGACGATGAAGCCGGCCGCCTTGACCTCGCTCGTCTTCATGAACGCATGGGTGTACTCGGGGTTCGCCTTGCCCAGGTTGCTCGCGATGTTGCGGACCTTGTCGCTGTAAGGCCGGGCCGCGCGCATGCGGTCCTGCGCCTTGCGCATCTTGGAGGCGGACACGAGCTCCATCGCCTTCGTGATCTTCTTCGTGTTCTCGAAGGACTTGATCTTGCCGCGAATCTCTTTACCTGCAGCCACTGCGGTTCCTTAAGAGGGTTGCGTTCAGGCGAAGGTCTTCTTGAACTCGGTGATGGCCGCGTTCAGCTGGGGCTCGGTGCTGTCGTCCAGCGCCTTGCCCTGCGACAGCGTGTCCAGCAGCGGCGCGTGCTTGTCGCGCAGGTACTGGTGCAGGCCGTGTTCGAACGGAAGCACCTTCTTCACCTCGAGGTCGTCCAGGAAGCCCTTGTTCGCCGCGTAGATCGAGGCGGCCATCAAGCCGATGGGCAGCGGGCTGTACTGCGGCTGCTTGAGCAGTTCCGTCACGCGCGCGCCGCGGTCCAGCTGCTTGCGGGTGGCCGGGTCCAGGTCGGAGGCGAACTGCGCGAAGGCGGCCAGTTCGCGGTACTGCGCCAAGTCGGTCCGGATGCCGCCCGACAGCTTCTGGATCAGCTTGGTCTGCGCCGCGCCGCCCACCCGCGACACCGAGATGCCCGCGTTGATGGCGGGACGGATGCCGGAGTTGAACAGGGAGGTTTCCAGGAAGATCTGGCCGTCGGTGATCGAGATCACGTTGGTCGGCACGAACGCGGACACGTCGCCGGCCTGCGTTTCGATGATCGGCAGCGCGGTCAGCGAACCGGTCTTGCCCTTGACTTCGCCCTTGGTGAACTTCTCGACGTAGTCGGCGTTCACGCGCGCGGCGCGCTCCAGCAGGCGGCTGTGCAGGTAGAACACGTCGCCGGGGTAGGCTTCGCGGCCCGGCGGGCGGCGCAGCAGCAGCGACACCTGGCGATAGGCGACGGCCTGCTTGGACAGGTCGTCATAGATGATCAGCGCGTCCTGCCCGCGGTCGCGGAAGTACTCGCCCATGCTGCAGCCGGCGTACGGCGCCACGAACTGCATGGCGGCCGACTCGGAAGCCGACGCGGCCACGACGATGGTGTACTCCATGGCGCCGTTGGCTTCCAGGGCGCGCACGATGTTCTTGATCGTGGACGCCTTCTGGCCGATGGCGACGTACACGCAGGTCATGTTCTGGCCGCGCTGGTTGATGATGGTGTCCACCGCCACCGCCGACTTGCCGGTCTGGCGGTCGCCGATGATCAGCTCGCGCTGGCCGCGGCCGACGGGCACCATGGAGTCGATGGCCTTCAGGCCGGTCTGCACCGGCTGGCTGACCGACTGGCGCGCGATCACGCCCGGGGCGACCTTCTCGATCACGTCGGTCAGCTTGGCGTTCACCGGGCCCTTGCCGTCGATCGGCTGGCCGAGCGCGTTCACCACGCGGCCGATCAGCTCGGGGCCGACCGGCACTTCCAGGATGCGGCCCGTGCACTTGACGGTGTCGCCTTCCGAGATGTGCTCGTATTCGCCCAGGATCACCGCGCCCACGGAGTCGCGCTCCAGGTTCAGCGCGAGGCCGAAGGTGGGCGTGCCGTCGGCGGTCGGCGGGAACTCCAGCATCTCGCCCTGCATCGCGTCGGACAGGCCGTGCACGCGCACGATGCCGTCGGTCACGGAGAGCACGCTGCCCTGGTTGCGGATGTCGGCGCTGGCTGCAAGGCCCTCGATGCGGCTCTTGATCAGTTCGGAGATTTCTGCGGGATTGAGTTGCATGACCCTTTCCTTTCCTTCGGTTGTTGCCGGCAGCGCTTACGCTGTCAGGGCGACTTTCATTTGTTCAAGGCGCGCCTTCACCGAGGTGTCCAGCACCTCGTCGCCGACCACCACGCGAATGCCGCCGATCAGCGACGGGTCTTCCTGCACTGTCAGGTTGAGCTTGCGGCCGAAGCGCTTCTCCAGGGCCTGGGCGACCTCGCCCATCTGCGCGGCGGGGATCGGGAAGGCGCTGTAGACGACGGCGTCGGACGAGCCGCCCTGCGCGTTCTTCATGGCGCGGAACTGCGCGGCGATTTCCGGCAGCGCGGCCAGGCGGCGGTTCTCGATCACCGCGCGCAGGAAGTTCCCGCCGGCGTCGGGCAGCGCCACCTTCGCCACGTCGGCCACCACGTCGTACACCTGCTGGTGGCTGACCTTGGGGTTGTCGGCGAATTGCAGCAGCTGGGTGTTGCCTGCCACGGCGGCAAGCGCGTCCAGCCATTGGGCCGTGCCGTTCAGGTCGGCTTGCGACGACTTGAACAGGGCTTCGGCATAGGGGCGGGCGATGGTGGCGAGTTCGGCCATGGTCGTGCTTCGTTTACAGCTCGGTCTGCAGGCGGTTCAGCAGCTCGGCGTGCACGCCGGCGTTGACCTCGCGGCGCAGGATCTGCTCGGCGCCCTTGACGGCCAGCGCGGCGACCTGCTCGCGCAGGGCCTCGCGCGCCTTCACGGTCTGCTGCTCGGCTTCGGCGCGGGCGGCGGCCACGATCTTGTTGGCTTCTTCCGTGGCGCGGCCCTTGGCCTCTTCGACGATGGCCTGGCCGCGGCGCTCCGCGTCGGCGAGCAGGACCGCCGTCTGGTTGCGGGACTTGGCCAGCTCCTCTTCCACGCGCTTCTCGGCGGCTGCCTGGTCGGCCTTGGCCTTGTCGGCCGCGGCCAAGCCGTCGGCGATCTTGCGCGCGCGCTCGTCGAGCGCCGCGGCGATCGGCGGCCACACGAACTTCATCGTGAACGCGACCAGCAGGGCGAACACGATCATCTGGACGATGAGGGTACCGGTGATGCTCACTTTGTCATCCTTGCTCCCGGCCGCGTGCGCGTCGCCAGGAATGGGTTGGGCGAAACGACGATGATTACTTCGCCAGCTGGCCCAGGAACGGGTTGGCGGTGGCGAACCACAGCGCGATACCCGTGCCGATGATGAAGGCGGCGTCGATCAGGCCGGCCAGCAGGAACATCTTGGTCTGCAGTTCGTTCATCAGCTCGGGCTGGCGAGCGGCGGATTCGAGGTACTTGCTGCCCATGATGCCGATGCCGATGCAGGCGCCGATGGCGCCCAGACCGATGATCAGGCCGGCGGCGAGCGCGACGAAGCTGATGACTTGTTCCATTTTTGAATTGCTCCTAAGGACTTGGTTGACGTGGAATGAAAAGGGGACGGGGACTCAGTGCGCGTCGTGCGCCTGGCCCAGGTAGACCAGCGCCAGCATCATGAAGACGAAGGCCTGCAGCGTGATGATGATCAGGTGGAACGCGGCCCAGACGAAGCCGGCGACGACGTGGCCGATGGCCAGGCCGATGCCGGTGGCGCTGAGCGTGAAGGCACCGCCCATCAGGGCGATCAGCAGGAAGATCAGTTCGCCGGCGTACATGTTGCCGAACAGCCGCATGCCGTGCGAGACGGTCTTGGCGATGAATTCGATGATCTGCATGGCCAGGTTCAGCACGCCCATGACGACCGCCAGGATCGGGTTCTTGCTGGTGCCGAACGGCGCCGTGACCAGCTCGTGCGCCCAGCCGCCGATGCCCTTGATCTTGACGTTGTAGAACAGGCAGATCAGCAGCACCGACAGCGACAGGCCCATGGTGACCGACAGGTCGGCGGTGGGGACCACGCGCATGTAGGCATGGTGCGGGTCGTGGCCGGCGGCGCTGTAGATGTGGCCCCAGATCCAGGGGATCAGGTCGACCGGCAGCAGGTCCATCGCGTTCAGCAGGAAGATCCAGACGAACACGGTGAGCGCCAGCGGGGAAATGAGTTTGCGGCTCTGGGCGTTGTGCACGATGCCCTTGGCCTGGGTGTCCACCATCTCCACCAGGATCTCCACCGCGGCCTGGAAGCGCCCCGGCACGCCCGAGGTGGCCTTGCGCGCGGCGGCCCACAGCGCCCAGCAGGCGAGCACGCCGACCAGGGTGGAGAAGATCAGCGAGTCGTAATTGAAGACGGTGAAGTCGACGACGTTGCCGGCCTTGTGGTTCTGCCAGAAAGTCAGGTGGTGCAGGATGTATTCACCCGCGGTCTGTCCGTGTTCTTCAGCAGCCATGTCTTGCTTCAGTTTTCAAGTTTCGTCTTGGGACGCGGCTTGAATGCCAGCGCCAGCCAGTAAACCTTCATCGCGAGGACCATGCCGACCAGCAACGCCGGCCAGCTCAGTCCCGCCACCAGCCTCGGCGCCGCCACCAGCATGGCGAACGACAAGGCGATCTTGACCATCTCCCACATCAGAAACCCGACGGCGGCACTGCCGGCATTCACGGAAGAAAAGCGCCCGGTCAGGCCCCGCGCGAACACCGCCGCGGGAATCACCACGGCCAACGCGCCATACAAGGCAGACCACCCGACGTTTTGTCTCCCGGTCAGCGCCCAGGCGGCCAAGGCCACCACGAGCCCCATCGCTGCCTGCCCCGCCACCACCCGCCAGGGGGAAACCGGCGGGTTCTGTTCACGCAACCGCCGCGCTTCTTCGGCGCTGAGCGATCTGGGGGGAGGCGCTTCTTCCGTATCTTCAGGAAGCGGGGCAATGTTCTTCATGTTTTTGAACCCCGCTTGGGCCCTGAAATCTCGCAAAGCCTCCCATTATAAGTAGAAACCCAGGCCCTTCCGCCATGCTTCCGACTGCGGCGTAGGGACACGTGCCGCGGCAGGGGCTTTTCGGCCAGGCACGACAATGGTCGGCTCACAGGAAAAAGAGGGCTTCCATGCGCGACCTGCTGCTGTTCTTTCACCTCGCCGCCGCCATCGTCTGGATGGGCGGCATGGTGTTCATGGTCGCGGCCCTGCGCGCGCCGGCCCACGCCCTGCTGCAGCCGCCGCAGCGCCTGCCGCTGATGGCCGCCGTGCTCTCGCGCTTCCTGCTGCTGGTGGGCGTGGGCGTGGTGGTACTGCTGGCCACCGGCCTGGTGCTGATGCTGCCGGGGGGCGCCGGCGCGCCGCCGGGCTGGAAGGCCATGGCCGGCATCGGCGTGGTGATGATGCTGATCTATGGCCACATCGTTGCCGCACCGTTTCGCGCATTGAAGCGCGCGGTGGCGGCGCAGGACTGGCCCGCGGGCGGCAAGCGCATGGCGCAGATCACGCTGCTGGCCAAGATCAACCTCGGCCTGGGCTGGATCGCCATCGCCGCCGTGGTGCTCTGGCGCTGACCACGGCCTCCTCGAAACCCGGACAATCCTGCCCATGATCGACGAATCCATTCCCGCCCTTCCCTGTTATCTCGACGGTGAATTCAGCACCTTGCGCGAGGCCAAGGTCAGCGTGCTCGACCGCGGCTTCATCTTCGGCGACGGCGTCTACGAGGTCGTGCCGGCCTACGCCGGGCGGCCGTTCCGCTTTGCCGAGCACATGGCCCGGCTGGACCGCAGCCTGGGCGAGCTGCGCATCCCCAACCCGCACACGCGCGAGGAATGGATGGCGCTGGTGCTGCGGCTGATCGAGGTCTACGCGGCCACCGTGAACAAGCGGCCGCAGGACACCGACCAGCTGGTCTACCTGCAGATCACGCGCGGCGTGGCGATGCGCGACCACGTGATGCCGCCCGGCCTCAAGCCGACCGTGTTCGCCACCAGCAATCGGCTCTACATCTATCCGCCCGAGCAGCGCGCGGCCGGCTTCGCCTGCGTGAGCGCCGACGATTTCCGCTGGCAGAAGGCCCACATCAAGAGCACCAGCCTGGCCGCGGCCGTGCTCTCGCGGCAGACCAGCGCCGACGTCGGCGCCATCGAGACCGTGATGTTCCGCGACGGCTTCCTGAGCGAAGCCGCCGCCTCCAACGTGTGGGTGGTGAAGGGCGGCAAGCTGCTGGGCGCGCCCAAGGACAACCTGGTGCTGGAAGGCATCCGCTACGGGCTGATCGAGGAGCTGTGCCGGGGCGCCGGCATTCCCTTCGAGCTGCGCCGCGTGTCGCGCGAAGAGGTGCTGGCCGCCGACGAGCTGATCCTGTCGTCGGCCACCAAGGAGGTGCTGCCGGTGGTGCAGCTGGACGGCAAGCCGGTTGGAAACGGCCGGCCCGGCCCCATTTACGAGAAGCTGTATGCCGGCTACCAGCGGGCCAAGCAGCCCACTCCATGACCCTGACCACTCCACCTTCCGACTCCACCGATCCGCGCAAGGATTCGCTGATCGAGTACCCCTCGCGCTTTCCCATCAAGGTGATGGGCACCAATGCCGACGGCTTCGTCGCCGCGGTCACGCACATCGCGAAGCAGTTCGACCCGGCGTTCGACGCGGCAACGATCGAGCTGCGCGACAGCCGCGCCGGCAACTACCTGGGCATCACCATCACCATCACGGCCACCAGCCGCGAACAGCTCGACGAGCTGTACCGCACGCTGAGCTCGCACCCGATGGTGAAGGTCGTGCTGTAAGCAGCACCGATGCGCGTGCGCCGGCTCGGCCGCGTGGAGTACCTGCCGACCTACCAGGCGATGCAGGACTTCACCGCGCAACGCGCGGCGGACACGCAAGACGAACTCTGGCTGTGCGAGCACCCGCCGGTCTTCACGCAGGGCCTGGCGGGCAAGCCTGAGCACCTGCTCGCGCCCGGCGGGATCCCGGTGGTGGCGACCAACCGTGGCGGCCAGGTGACCTACCACGGGCCCGGGCAGGTGGTGGCATACCCGCTGCTGGACTTGAAGCGCGCCGGCTACTTCGTCAAGGAATACGTCTACCGGCTGGAGGAAGCCACCCTCCGCACGCTGGCGGAGTTCGGGATGACGGGGCATCGGGTGGCGGGCGCGCCGGGGATCTATGTGCGGATAGACAATCCGTTCGGGCATGCGCGGCTGCCCTCACCCCAGCCCTCCGACCTTTTCCAGGGCCTCGCAAAGATCGCCGCCCTCGGCATCAAGATCAGCCGCCACTGCAGCTACCACGGCCTGTCGCTCAACGTGGCGATGGACCTGGAACCCTTCTCGCGGATCAACCCTTGCGGCTATGCGAGCCTGCGAACCACCGACCTTTCTACAATGGGCCTCTCCGTCCCCTGGGACGAAGCGGCCGAGGTGTTGAGCCAGAAGCTCGCCGCCCTCCTGGCCCCCTGAAGGACCCTCCATGAGCTCCAACCCCGTCGTGCGCGAAGCGCAATCCACAGAGACCTACCAGGCCGGCGCCAAGCAGAAGGCCGCGGCCAAGCTGTCGCGCATTCCGGTGAAGGTGGAGCCCGGCGAGATCCTGCGCAAGCCCGACTGGATCCGCGTGCGCGCCGGCTCGGCCAGCAGCCGCTTCTACGAGATCAAGCAGATCCTGCGCGAGCACAACCTGCACACGGTGTGCGAGGAAGCCTCCTGCCCGAACATCGGCGAATGCTTCGGCAAGGGCACGGCCACCTTCATGATCATGGGCGACAAGTGCACGCGGCGCTGCCCGTTCTGCGACGTCGGCCACGGCCGCCCCGACCCGCTGGACGCGAGCGAGCCCGAGAACATGGCCAAGACCATCGCCGCGCTGAAGCTCAAGTACGTGGTGATCACCAGCGTGGACCGCGACGACCTGCGCGACGGCGGCGCCGGCCACTTCGTCGAGTGCATCCGCAAGACGCGTGAGCTGTCGCCCGGCACCACCATCGAGGTGCTGGTGCCCGACTTCCGCGGCCGTGACGACCGCGCGCTGGAGATCCTGAAGGCCGCCCCGCCCGACGTGATGAACCACAACCTGGAAACCATTCCGCGCCTGTACAAGCAGGCCCGCCCGGGATCGGACTACCAATTCAGCCTGAACCTGCTGAAGAAATTCAAGGCGCTGTTCCCCAGCGTGCCGACCAAGAGCGGCCTGATGGTCGGCCTGGGCGAGACCGACGAGGAAATCCTCGAGGTCATGCGCGACATGCGCGCCCACGGCATCGAGATGCTGACCATCGGCCAGTACCTGGCGCCCTCCATCTCGCACCTGCCGGTGCGCCGCTACGTGCACCCGGACACCTTCAAGATGTTCGAGGCCAAGGCCTACGAAATGGGCTTCAGCCACGCCGCCGTCGGCGCCATGGTGCGCAGCTCGTACCACGCCGACGAGCAAGCGCACGCGGCCGGCGTGGCTTGATCCGGGGTCAGGCCGGCTGCGCCGCAGGGCGCGTCATGCGCCTCGCCTCGTCCAGCAGCGCCTCCCACCAGATGCGCATGGTGCGGATCGCCGCTTCGGCGCCGTCGGCCACCTGCGCCGCATCGATCGGCTCGCCGTCGCCCGCATCGCCGCAGGCGTCCGGCCGGTCGATGAAGATGCCAAGCCCGTCCTTGTGGCTTTGTTCCACGCCTTCCAGGTGCATGTCGTGGAAGCGCTTGAGCGTGGTGGTCCCGAAGTCGATGCCGCGGCGCCGGCAGACTTCGCGCGAGATGTCCCAGAACACCTCGTGTTCGAAGATCGCGGCGGTTTCCGTCGCGTACATCGTGCCGAGGATCTGCGATGGCGTGCCCTTGGTCAGCTGCTCGATGCCCGCCAGGAACGCCTGCGTCGGTGCGAACGCACGCCGCGTCTCCACCGGGCTGCCGATCTCGGCCAGCGCCTGCTTGTAGATGGCGGCGTGGCCGCCTTCCTCGCGGAAATTGCGCAGCAGTTCCTCGGCCACGCCGCTGGGCGCCAGCCGCTGTGTGGTGGTGGCCGCGGTCGAGAGGAACCCCGGGTTGGTGCTGGAAAACTGGTAGTGCTCCAGCATCAGCCATTCCAGCGCGTCGTCGCTGAACGTGTCCAGCGCCTTCAGCTGGTCTTTCACATGCGAGGTGAACCGCAGGTTCGCCGCATCGATGACCGCGCTGGCCTTGGTGTCTTCAATCATCCTTGTCTCCCTGTGCTGTACTGCGTCCCCGCGACCATCGCGGCATCCGCGCACACCCCACTCTAGGACGATGAATCCGCACCACAAGCGTGCGGCTGAAATCAAAAGTAAGCAGTGCGGGCGTCCCGTAAGATCGCCGCCATGCGACGTTCCGAGCGAGCCCTGGTGCTGCATTCCGGCGGGCAGGATTCCACCACCTGCCTGGCCTGGGCACTGGCGCGTTTCGCGCACGTGGAAACCGTGGGCTTCGATTACGGCCAGCGTCACAAGGTGGAACTGCAGGCACGCCAGAACGTCATTGCATCTTTGCGCAATGCGTTCCCGCAATGGGGCGAACGCCTCGGGGCCGACCACCTGCTGGACCTCGGCGTGCTCGGTGCCATCAGCGACACGGCGCTCACCAGCGACGCCGAAATCGCGATGACCGAAGCGGGCCTGCCGAACACCTTCGTTCCGGGCCGCAACCTGATGTTCCTCACGCTCGCCGCGGCACTCGCCTATCGCCGCGGCTTGACGGCGCTGGTCGGCGGCATGTGCGAAACCGATTTCTCCGGCTACCCCGATTGCAGGGACGACACCATCAAGGCCCAGCAGGTCGCCGTGTCGCTGGGCATGGGCCGGCGCTTCGTGTTCGAGACGCCGCTGATGTGGCTGGACAAGGCGCAGACCTGGGAACTCGCCCACCGGCTGGGCGGCGACGCGCTGGTGGACATCGTCGTGAACGACTCCCACACCTGCTACCTGGGCGACCGCACGGTGAAGCACGCCTGGGGCTACGGCTGCGGCAGCTGCCCGGCCTGCGCGCTGCGCCGCGCGGGCTTCGAGCGCTGGCGCGCACAGGCGGCGGCATGAGCCTGCACGACCGGCTGTGCCTGCGTGACTACGGCCCTTCGCCCGGCAGCCACAGCCACGCGCATTTCCAGGTGCTGGTCGGGCTGGGCGGCGTGCTGGAGCTCGAGGTGGAAGGCCGCGGCCAGCGCCTCGGCGCCGGCGACACCGCGCTGGTGGCGCCGGGCGAGCGCCACGATTTCATCTCCGCCGCCGGCAGCCGCTGCCTGGTGCTGGACACGCGGCAGGACCTGTGGCGCCGCTGCACGCCCGCCCCGGCACGGCACGACGACGTGGTCGCGCTGGCCACGTACCTCGCGCGCAGCCTGCAGGCCGGCCAGCCGCTGGCCACGCTGTACGGCCCTGCACTGCTGCTGGAAGCCTGGAAGCCCGCGGCGCGCGTCGCACGGACGCGGCGCACCATCGACTGGGCCGAGCTTGCCGAATGGGTGCAGGCACGCCTGCACCAGCCGCTGACCGTGGCGCAGCTGGCCGAGCGCGTGTTCCTCAGCCCCAGCCAGTTCGCCGCCCGCTGCCAGGAGGTGCAGGGCGCGAGCCCGCTGGACTGGCTGCGCGCGCAGCGCCTGGCGCGGGCGCGCACCCTGCGCGATGCCGGCCTGCCGGTGGCCGAGGTGGCGTGCCGCACCGGTTACCGCTCGCCTTCGGCCTTGACGGCCGCCCTGCGCCGCGCCGGGTTGCGCTGAACACACCCGCGCCGCGCGACGGCAGGCCGGCGATGCGCGACGACGGTCGCGCTTAAGCTCGAACCATGCATGCGAATCTCTATGCGCTCGGCGCCATCGCCATCTGGGCGACGCTGGCCTCGCTCGGCGTCGCGCTGACGCACGTGCCGCCCTTCCTGCTCACCGGCCTGGCGCTGGTGATCGGCAGCGTGCCGGCCTGGCCGCTGGTGCGCCAGTGGAAGGTGCCACCAGGGACGCTGGCGCTCGGCATCTACGGCCTGTTCGGCTACCACTTCCTGCTATTCATCGCGCTGCGCCACGCGCCGCCGGTGGAGGCCAACCTGGTCAACTACCTGTGGCCGCTGCTGATCGTGGTGCTGGCGCCGCTGCTGCTGCCGGGCCTGCGGCTCACGGCGGCGCACGTGCTGGCCGGGCTGCTCGGTTTTTCCGGTGCGGCCATGGCCATCCTGGGCGGGCGCGAGCTCACCGGCGGCTGGGCCTGGGGCTACCTGCCTGCCCTGGGCTCGGCCGTGATCTGGGCGACGTATTCGCTGGGCACGCGGCGCGTGCGCACCTTCCCGACGGCGGCGATCGGCCTGTTCGGGCTGGTGTCGGGCCTGCTGTCGCTCGCCTGCCACCTGCTGCTGGAGCAAAGCGTCGCGCTGGGCGGCCGCGACTGGCTGCTGATCGCCGTTATGGGCCTGGGTCCGCTCGGCGCCGCCTTCTTCCTGTGGGACAAGGCGCTCAAGCACGGCGACCCGCGGCAGATCGGCATCCTGAGCTACATCACGCCGCTCGCCTCCACCGCGCTGCTGATGGCGGTGAGCGGGCGCGGCTTCACCTGGAGCATCGGCCTGGCGGCGGCGCTGATCGTCGGTGCGGCGATGCTGGGCACGCGCGCGCGCTGATGCCGATGTCGATGTCGATGTTCAAGCCGAGGCCGCGGCCAGCGCCCTGACCAGCAGGCGCGCCGGCGACAGCATCCGCGCGGTCAGCCCGCGCGCCGCCAGCTGCGGCGGCAGTTCGCCCTGCGTCACCAGGGACGCCACGGCCTCGGCAACCGCCGGCGCGGTCTGCAGGCCATAGCCGCCGAGCGCGGCGGCCCAGTAGAAGCCTTCGGTGTCGGGCGCGGCGCCGAGCACCGGCACCTCGTCGTCGACGAAGCTGCGCAGGCCGGCCCATTTGTGCGTGACGCGGCGCACGCTCAAGGTCGTCACTTCCTCCAGCCGCGCCACGGCGATCGCCACGTCCAGCTCCTCGGGCTGCGCATCGGTCGGCGCGCTGGGTGTCTCGTCGCAGGGGCAGGCCATCAGCTTGCCGCTCTCGGGCTTGAAGTAGAAGGTGTCGGCCAGGTCGGTGACCATCGGCCAGTCGTGCAGCGGGCGCTCGGCGGTGGCCTCGGGCGGCACGTCGACCAGCACCGCCGTGCGGCGCTTGGGCACCAGGCCGATGCGCGCCACGCCGGCCATCGCCGCGACCTCGTCGGCCCAGGCGCCGGCCGCGTTGACGATGCGCGGCGCGGCATGCGTGCCATTGCTGGTGCGCACCACCCACAGGCCGCCTTCGCGGCGGATCGCGTTCACCGCGACGCCGCTCACGGCCTTGCCGCCGCGCGCGCGCAGCTGGCGCAGGTAGGCCTGCTGCAGCGCGTCGGCGTCGATGTCCATGGCCGCGGCGCGCAGCAGCGCGCGCACGTGCTCGCGCGGCGCCAGCACCGGGCACAGCCGCCGCGCCTCGTCCAGGCCGATCTCGCGCGGCGGCACCGCTGCCTCGCGGCCGCTGTGCAGCGCGGCGTCGAAATGTCCCTGCGCCACGTCGTCGGCCGTGGCCAGCGCGATCACGCCGCGCGGCGTGAGCAGCGGCACCTCGGTGAAGCCCTCGGGCGGCGACTCGAAGAAGCCGCGGCTGGCCGCGGTGAGCGCGCGCACCGCGGTGTTGCCGAAGTACTCGGAGAACAGCGCCGCCGAGCGGCCGGTGGCGTGGTAGCCGAAGTGCTGCTCGCGCTCCAGCAGCAGCACCCGGCCGTGGCGCGCCAGCGCGGCGCCGCAGGCGGCGCCGGCGATGCCGCCGCCCAGGACGAGGAAGTCGGCGTCGGCGCTCAAGGTGCCGTGCGCCCCTGTTGCTGCGCCACGCCTTCGCGCTTGGGAATGCCGATCCAGGCCACGCCGGCCGCGCTCAGCAAGGCCGTCACCAGCATCGCCATGTAGATCGGCGGATAGCCGTAGCTGGTGGCGATGAAGCCCGCCACCACGCCGCCCAGGGCCACGCCCAGGTCCCAGAACGAGGTGAACATGCCGAGCGCCGCGCCGTGCTGCGCGGGGTCGGTGTTGCGCACCACCACCAGCGCCAGCGAGGGATAGAACAGCGACAGGCCCAGGCCCATCAGCAGCCCGCCGGCCACCGCCATCGGCAGGTTGACCGCCGTCGCCAGCAGCCCCAGGCCGACCGCCTCCACCAGCGCCGACCAGAACGCCACGCGCGCCGGGCCGATCTGGTCGGGCAGGTGGCCGAGGAACAGCCGCGAGCCGACGTAGGCGAAGCCGAACACGTTGAACGCCAGGATGCCGTTGTCGATGCCCTTGCTGGTCATGTACAGCGCCACGAACGAGGCCAGCGCCGCGTAGCCCATGGAGCCGAGCGCCAGCGTGAAGCCCGGCGCGAAAGCGGTGGCCGGGAACAGCGCGGTCTTGGCGGCGCCGGGGATCTTCGGCGGCGCCGCCTTCATCGCGATGAAGGCCAGGCCGACCACCGGCAGCACCGCGCACACCAGCCAGACCGCGCCGAAGCCGGCCGCCTGCATCACCAGCGCGCCGGCCAGCGCGCCCAGCGTCACGCCGCTCCACATGCTGACGCCGTACAGGCCGATGATCTTGCCGCGCCGGCTCGATGGCGCCAGCTGCACCAGCCAGGTGGCGCCGGCGGTGAACACGCAGCCCTCGCCGATGCCGTGCAAAAGGCGCACGCCGATCAAGGTCGGCACGTTGGCCGCGATGACGTAGGCGGCGCCGGCCAGCGCGCAGAACACGGCGCCCGCCAGCATCAGCACCTTGTGGCCGATGCGGTCGGACAGCCGGCCCGCGACCGGGCGCGCCGCGACCACCGCCACCGCGATGGCCGCGATCACCGTGCCCACGTCCACGTCGGTGCCGTTCAGCACGTTCTTCACGTAGAACGGCAGCACCGACAGCGTCACGCCGATGCCCAGGTGGCAGAAGAACAGCCCCAGGAACAGGGGCATGTAGGGCCCGTAGAAGCGCAGGCCGCTTTGCGGTTGGGCATCCATCGCGGTGCTCCCTCGCATCAGCCGCGCGGCTTCACGTGGAAGAAGTGGGTCGGCAGGTGCACGGCCAGGCCTTCGTAGATCTCGGCGATCACGGCCAGGCCGTCGGTGGCGAAGGTGCCCTTGGGGGGCGTGCCGACGCGGATCACCGACTTGCCGGTGTGCAGGATGCGCGCGGCCACGGCGAAGTCGCCCAGCAGCGCGCAGCCCGGAGCGACCATGCGGGTGCGCACGATCTTGGCGCCGTTGCGCGCCAGGTCTTCCAGGATGCTCTTGCCCATCATGCGGTGGTAGTAGTCCACCGGGTTGACGATCATGGCGTGCGCGGTGGCGCCGTTCTGCTCGATCAGGTTGCTCGCTTCCATGATGCCCGACAGGTAGTCGCCGTCGTACGGCACCTGGGTCAGGCCGGCGGTGTTCAGCAGGCCGCCCGGGCCGAGCGTCAGGGCCTGGTTCTCCGCGGTGGCCAGGCGCACCAGCAGGCGGTAGTCGATGAATTCGGCCAGGCCGCGCTCGTCCTTCTCCAGGCCTTCGGGGATCTGCACCCAGGCGTTGATCGGGCGGATGGTGCTCTCGCCCATGCCGAAGCGGAAGGTGGCTTCCTGGCGCAGCTGGCCTTCGAAGATGCCGGCGACTTCGGTCTTGGGCGGGCGGGTTTCGGTCCAGAAGCGGTTCTGCTCCTGCTCGACCAGGCGCTTCTTGAACAGCTGGCTGACCATCAGGCGCGGGCGCTCCAGCGTGGGCTTGAAGGCCTCGGTGATGGTGAAGTCGAAGCGCACCTCGGTGTTGGCGCCCTGCTCGCGGAACGCGCGGGCGAACAGCTCGCCGGAGGACGCTTCCGTGGCTTGGGTGGCTTGTTGGCTGGACATGGAATCTCCTTTGTTGGGTCTTGCTTGCGAATGAAACGAAAAACGGGAACGGCTCAGAGCGCGTGCTGCACGATCTGCTGGTAGAAGGGCTGGTGGTAGCTGTAGAAGCCCTGCAGCACGGGGTTGGTTTCCACCGTGTCGCTGTAGGTCTTCGACGGGCGGGTGAAGCCGGTGCTGTTGATCACGTCCATGTGCCACTTGCGGGTGCGCGACCATTCCGGGCGGTCCTCGGCCTTCCAGGTCAGCGCGCGCTCGATGAACGGCAGGCCCACGCGGTCGCACCAGCGGCGGATCGCGGCCGCGGGGTCCTCGATCATGCGGTCGGCGCTGACCACCGCCGGCACCCGGCCGCTCATGCGGCGCGCCAGCTCGAAGATCTCGTGCAGGTGCTCGTAGCCGATCTCCGGGCTGGTGATGGTCGGCTTCATGTTGTACATCGAGCTGATGGTGCGGCGCGGCTCGCGCACGATGAAGGTGTGCTCGATGTCGGCCACGTCCTCCGGGTGCTCGAACAGGTAGTCGTAGCGGTGCTCCACCGTGTCCTTGAAGAACACCGGCTTGTCGCGCGCCAGCTCGCGCATCTGCGCGAACAGGGCCTGCTCGCTGCGCACCACCACCTGGCCGCCGCGGCCGTCGGGCAGCGCCACCTCGCCCTCGTCGATCAGGGTGACCAGCGGCTCGTGGATCACCGTCACGTCGCCGCGCTCGATCATCATGCGCAGGAACGCGGTGGACATGGCGCGCTGGTGCGCCCACATGGCAATGATGGGGTTCATGGGTTTCTCCTTCAGCCGGACCAGGACGACGGCTTGCGGTCCCAGCGGTGGTTGCGCAGTTGCGCGAGCAGGTCCTGCGGCAGCGGACGGCCGTCGCTCGCGGCGATGTTGGCGCGCACGTGCGGCTCCTTGCGCATGCCGGGGATCACGGTGGACACCGCCGGGTGGTGCAGGATGAAGCGCAGCGAGGCTTCGGGCAGCGTCATGCCGAGCGGCAGCATCTTCTTCAGCGCCTCGGCGCGGTCCACCGTCGGGCCCAGGTTCTCCGGGCCGAAGTAGGTGGCGCGCCAGTCTTCCGGCGGGAACCTTGCGTCCTTGGTCAGGTTGCCCGACAGGCCGCCCTCGTCGAACGGCACGCGCGCGATGATGCCGACGTTCTTCTCCAGCGCCACCTTGAACAGTTCGTCTTCCGGCGCCTGGTCGAAGATGTTGTAGATCACCTGCACCACGTCGATCAGGCCGGTCTCGATGGCCTTCAGGCAGTTGCCCGGCTCCCAGCGGTTGGCGCTGATGCCGATGCCTTCGATCAGGCCTTCGGCGCGCAGGTCGCTGAGCGCCCGCTGCCAGCGCTCGTCCTCGGCCCACCGGTCTTCCCACACGTGGAACTGCAGCAGGTCGATGCGGTCCACGCCCAGGTTCTCCAGGCTGCGGTGGGTGAATTCGCGGATGTGCTCGGGCGGGAACACGTCGTCCAGCGTGTCGCCGGGGCGCGCCGGCCACTCGCGGTTCTTGGGCGGCAGCTTGGTGGCGATGTAGATCCGCTTGCCATTGGCGCGCTGGCGCTTGAGCAGCCGGCCCAGCAGCTTCTCGCTCTCGCCGCCGCCGTAGGACGCGGCGGTGTCGAAGAAATTGCAGCCCAGCTCCACGGCCAGGTCCAGGCAGTCCGGCGCGGCGTCGGGGTTGGCGCCGGCGGTGAAGTTGCCCGGTCCGCCGACGATCCCCCACATGCCGTAGCCGACTTCGCTGACCTCCCAGCCCAGCCGGCCCATCCTGCGGTATTTCATGCTGTCTCCTTCAATGTCGATACGGTTGCGCCGCCGTCGTGCCGCGCGCGCAGCACGCGCACGTAGGCCGACATGGCGGCGTCGAGTTCCCTGTCCTGCCAGCCCTGCGCCTGCTCGATGGCCGCGATGCCGTCGCGCCGGAACAGGCGGGCGTTGTCGGTGAGCAGGCCGGCGAAGGCCGCGGCCAGCGCGGATTCGGGCAGGCTCCTGTCCGGCAGGAAGCCGCGCACCAGCGTCAGCTCGCGCGCAATCGGCTGGGTGGCGGCCACCAGTTCGTCCAGGCGCGCCAGCCAGTCGCGGCAGGGCAGCACCGGCAAAGGCATGCCGGCGCGCGCCAGCGCGTCGGTGATGGGCACGCTCTGCGGATGGATGGCGTGGTAGTCGCGATTCCAGGCTGCCGGATCGAACACGCCGGCGACGACGCGGCGCGCCACGTAATCGGCCGGCGACCAGTCGGTGCGGATCTCCGCGGCCGGCACCGCCCCCAGGCGCACGCAGGCCGACAGCAGGAAGTGCGTCAGCGCGCGCTGGTTGGGCAGGCCGTGCAGCGGGCTGGGCATCACCTCGCCCAGGCGGTAGACGGTGGCGGAGAGGCCGGCTTCGCGCGCGCTGCGCACCAGCCGCTCGGCCACCCACTTGGAGCGGCTGTAGCCGGACATCGGCCACACGCCCTGGGTGAGCTCGAAGTCCTCGGCCAGCGGCTCGCTGCGCAGCGCCGCTTCGCGGTCCAGCGTGCCGAGCGTCGAGACGAAGTGCAGCGGCTTGGCGCGCTCCTGCGCGGCCAGCTCCAGCAGTTCCAGCGTGCCCAGCACGTTGGAAGCGCGGTGCATGCGGTAGTCGTAGACGAAGTTGACCAGCGCGCCGCAGTGCACGATGGCGTCGCACTCCGACGCCAGCCGCGACCAGGCTTCCATGCCGACGCCCAGCCGCGCCTCCGCCAGGTCGCCCTTGACGGCGTGCAGGCGGCCGGCGAAGCCGTCTTCCCACAGCTGGCGCTCGGCCAGCGATTCGATCAGCTGCGACTGCACGTCGCCGCGGCCGCGCGCGAGCGCGAACACCTGCACGTCGCCGCCCTGGCGCAGCAGCTCGCGCGCGAGATACCCGCCGACGAAGCCGCTGGCCCCGGTCAGCAGGATGCGTTTGGGCGCGGCGCGCACGGCCGCATGCGGCGTGGCCATGGCGAGCTTGGCGTACAGGCCGGCGTCGCGCTCCATCAGCGCCAGGTCGTCGTCGTTCGCCGCGGCGTCGGCGCGCACGCCCTGGCGCACCGAGCGCACGCGCTCGGCGGCGCGCTCGGCCGTCGGGCACTCGAACAGGTCCTGCACGTTCAGGCGCACGCCGCAGGCACGCTCCAGCTGCAGCACCACGCCCAGCGCCTGCAGCGAGTTGCCGCCGGCGTCGAAGAAGCTGTCTTCGGCCTGCAGGTCGCGCCGCTCCAGCGCCTCGCGGAACACGCCCAGCACCTGCGCCACCAGCACGTCGGCCGGTGGCCTCTGCGCGCCAGCCGACGACGGGCGCTGCTGCGCCAGGTGGTCCTGCAGCAGGCGCTCCAGGCCGGCGCGGTCCACCTTGCCGCTGTCGTTGACCGGCATCTTCGGCAGCACCAGCACGTGGCGCGGCATGTTGTGGCGCGGCAGCAGCTCGCGCAGCTGGCGCGTGAGCTCCTGCGCGTCCAGCCCGTCGTCGCCGGTCACGAACAGCGTCAGCGCCTTGTTCTCGCCGCCGGCCAGCAGCGCCTTGGCCTGGTGCACCGCCGCCAGCTGCTGCGCGGCCGACTCGATCTCGCCCAGCTCGATGCGCACGCCGCCGACCTTGACCTGGAAGTCCTTGCGGCCGACGAAGCGCAGCCGTCCCTGGCGGTCGAACCAGCCCAGGTCGCCGCTGCGGTACAGCTTGGGCCCCGGGATGGCCGGGAACGGGTTGTCGATGAACACCCGCGCGGTGCGCTCCGCGTCGCGCAGGTAGCCGTCGCCCACGCAGATGCCGCCGATCAGCATTTCGCCGCAGGCGCCTTGCGGCAGCGGGCGCATGGCTTCGTCGACCACCACCACGTGGCAGTTGTCGATCGGGCGGCCCAGCGGGATTTCGTTGCCGTCGGCCGTCTCCACCGGATGGAACACCATGCCGATCGAGGTTTCAGTGGGGCCGTAGGCGTTGGTCACGCGCAGCTGCGGCAGCAGCGCGCGCAGCTTGTGCACCATGCGCGGCGTGATCTCCTCGCCACCCACCACCAGTTCGCGCAGCGTGGACAGGCGCTGGCGCATGGCGGCGTCGCGCTCGGCCAGTTCCACCACCTGGTTGAACACGCTGGGCACGAAGTCGGTCATGGAGACGCGGTGCCGCTCGATGGTGCGCAGCGTCGCTTCCAGGTCGAGGAAGGCGCCGGTCTGCGGGATCACCACTTCGCCGCCGTAGCTGAGCGGCCAGAACAGCTGCCACACCGACGAATCGAAGATGTGCTTGCTGTTCTGCAGCACGCAGCCGGTGTCGCGCCCGCCATGGAAGTAGCGGGTCATGAAGCGCAAGCGGTTGGACAGCCCGCGGTGGTTGTTGATGGCGCACTTGGGCAGGCCGGTGGTGCCCGAGGTGAAGATGCCGTAGATCGCGTCGTCCGGGCGCACTTCCACACCCGGGCGGCGCGCGCTCGGCTGCAGCGCGGCGATGTCCAGCGGCAGCGCCCACGCGCGGAATTCGGGCGGCACGGTGCCGACGTCCGCGCACAGCACCACCGGCGCGTCCAGCACCGAGAGCGCCGCGTGCAGGCGCTGCGCCGGCCAGCCCGGGTCGAGCGGAACGAAGGCCGCCGCCAGTTTCATCAGCGCCTGGTAGGCCACCGGCATTTCCAGGCTGTTGGACAGCAGCACCGGCACCACGGCGCCGCGCGCCACGCCGCGTTCGGCCAGCGCCGCGGCCAGCGCGTTGGCCAGGCCGTCGAACTCGCCGTAGCTGAGCGAACGGTCGGCGAAATGGAACGCGGTGCGCTCGGGATGCCGGTCGGTGCTGGCCTCCACCATGCGCGGCACGGCGATGAACTCGCCATGCGAATAGGCACGGCCGGACAGCGCGCCCAGCACCCAGGCGCGCGAGGCGTCGCTGATGCCGTCGGCCTGCGCCGGCGCCCTGCCGGGATCGGCCAGCAGCGCGTGCAGGATCTCGGCGTAGGTTTCCGCCAGCGCGCCGCAGGCCGGGGCCCAGGGATCGTTGGTGTCGCACAGCGCGGTGACCAGCAGCGTGCCGTTGCCGATGCGGCACAGGATGCGCACCGGCGCGCCGGCCTGCTCCACGCCCATCTCGACCTGCTGCTCGGTGAGTTCCACGGCAATCGACGGCGTGCCGCCGGCAGCCGCCACGGTGTCGGCCGCGTCCAGCAGCCAGGTGGAGGCACGCGCGGCTTGATGCCGCACGCGCTGGTCGTCCCACTGCGGCCAGGCGAGCAGCCGCTCGGGCTGCGGCGCCGCGGCGGCAGCGAAGTCGCCGGCGTCGAGCGCAGGCGACGCGTGGCTCACGCTCACCGGCAGGCGGCGCCCGAGGCGGGCCGACAGTTCCATCGCCGCCAGCGCCGCCAGCAATTCCAGCGGCGGCGTATGCGCGTCGGCCGCCTGCGTGCGCAGCGGCCTGGCGTAGTGGCCCAGCATGTGGGGCCGGTGCTGGCTGGGGGTTGACTCCCCGGCCGTGACAGCAAACGCCTCAGATTCCGATGCCTCGGGTAGAGGCGCCAGACGTGTGGCTTCGTTCAACGCAGACCTCTTGGGTTTGGCGGTGCGACCGGCACCGGCGGAGCGAGAGAAGCGGCGCAATCTACTCTTCAGCCATTGCAATGCATGCTTCCTATGTAACTCGCGTTGACACATGGCATGCGCGGCCGCGCCGCACTGATTTCGACCGTTGGCGAGCAACTGCCGCGCAAGACGCTATTTGAACGGGGCCAACCTGTCAGATCTGACAGGAAGCGCGATTGCGTCGGTAGATGCAGCCCAAAGGATAGAAATGGGACGCGCTGCCGCCATCTCCCTGTCAACATTGACAGGGGGAAAAAGTGCACCAGAAATTGGTCCCCAAAACGGGCATTAGTTAGGCTTATCGACCTAACAGATACATTTGGAAAAAAATCGGTACTCAGCAGTAAGCAAAACGCTCGGAGCGGTCGGGCAATTGCCCGGCTCGGGTGTGCTTCAGCCCAGCAGTGCCGCGGGGTTCTCGGCTTCGATGACCTGCTGCGCCCAGGGGCGCAGCCGCCCGGTGTCGGCACGCAGCACTTCCTGCTTGACCGCCAGGATCTGCGCCGGATGCATGGAGAAGCTGCGCAGGCCCAGGCCAAGCAGCAGGCGGGTGAACAGCACGTCGCCTGCCATTTCGCCGCACACGCTGACGCCCTTGCCCTGCGCGCGGCATTCGGCGATGGTGTCGGCCACCAGCCGCAGCACCGCCGGATGGCAGGGGTCGTACAGGTGGGCGACCGATTCGTCGGCGCGGTCGATCGCCAGTGTGTACTGGATTAAATCGTTGGTACCGATCGACAGGAAGTCGAAATACTTCAGGAAGGTCTTGAGCGTGAGCGCCGCGGCCGGGATCTCGATCATCGCGCCCAGCTGCACCGGCCCGTAGGCGATGCCGCGGTTGTCCAGTTCGGCGCGCGCGAAGTCCACCAGCGACAGCGTCTGCCGGATCTCGGCGCCGTGCGCCAGCATCGGGATCAGCAGGTTGACCTTGCCGTGCGCCGCGGCGCGCAGGATGGCGCGCAGCTGGGTGCGGAACATCTCCGGCTCCGCCAGGCTCCAGCGGATGGCGCGCAGGCCCAGCGCCGGGTTCAGGTGCGCGTCGTCGCGGCGCGAGTCGTCCAGCGGCTTGTCGGCGCCGACGTCCACCGTGCGGATGGTGACCGGCAGGCCCTGCATGCCTTCCACCGCGCGCCGGTAGGCAAGGTACTGCTCCTCCTCGTCGGGCAGGCGGTTCTGGCGGCCCATGAACATGAATTCGCTGCGGAACAGGCCGACGCCGACCGCGCCCGCGTTCAGCGCTGCGATCGCATCCTCGGGCTGTTCGATGTTGGCCAGCAGCTCGATCTTCCGGCCGTCCATCGTCACCGCCGGCGTGTGGCGCAGCCGCGCCAAGCGGCCGCGCTCCAGCTCGCCCTGGCGCTGCTTGAAGCCGTATTCGGCCAGGATGATGGGCGAGGGGTCGACGATCACCACGCCGGTGTCGCCGTCGATGATCACCCAGTCGTCCTGGCGCACCAGGTGGCTGGCGCTGCGCGCGCCCACCACCGCCGGGATGTCCATGCTGCGCGCCACGATGGCGGTGTGCGAGGTGCGCCCGCCGACGTCGGTGACGAAGCCGGCAAACACGCTCTGCTTGAAGTGCAGCATGTCGGCCGGCGACAGGTCGTGCGCCACCAGCACCAGCGGCGCATCGCCGCCGTCCTGCGACAGGTGGTCCTGCTTGCGGCGCACCGGCGGCTGCGCCACCGGCGAGGGCACGCCCTTCATGTAGCGCAGCACGCGCTCGGCGACCTGCTCGAGGTCGGCCTTGCGCTCGCGCAGGTACTCGTCCTGCATCTCGTCGAACTGGCGCGACAGCACTTCCAGCTGCGTGGTCAGCGCCCACTCGGCGTTGTAGAGCCGCTCCTTGATCCACTGCTTCACGCCGGTGATCAGCTGCTCGTCCTGCAGCAGCATCATGTGCACGTCCAGCAGCGCCGACAGCTCGTGCGGCGTCTCCTTCGGCCCCATCGCGGCGATGCTGTGCTGCAGCCGCTGCAACTCTTCGGTGACGGCGTTGCGCGCGTCGCGCAGGCGGGTGATCTCGGCGTCGACCTGCCCCGGCTCGACGAAATAGTGCGCCACGTCGACCCGGCTCGACGCCACGAGCACGGCGCGCCCGATGGCGACGCCGCGCGCCACGGGGAGGCCGTGGATGGCGAAGGTCATTCGCCTTCGCCGAACTTGTCGGCGATCAGGGCCAAGAGCGCGTCCATGCATTCCTGCTCGCGCTCGCCGTCGGTTTCCAGCGTCACGTCGCTGCCGATGCCGGCCGCCAGCATCATCACGCCCATGATGCTCTTGGCGTTCACGCGGCGCTCGCCGCGGGCGATCCACACTTCGCAGGGATAGCTGCCGGCCAGCTTGGTGAGCTTGGCCGAGGCGCGGGCATGCAGGCCCAGCCTATTGCTGATGGTCGTGTTCGTCTTGATCATGCTTGCGTCGGGCCTGGTTCTGGGGCGCCGTGACCGCCACCTGCATCACCCCCTGCGTGCCGCCCACCACCGCGCGCGAGACCAGCGCCTCCAGCGGCTCGTGGCGGTAGCTGACGCTGCGCAGCAGCATCGGCAGGTTGACGCCGGTGATCAGGCGCGAGCGGGCGCCGTCGACCAGTTTCTGCGCCACGTTGCTGGGGGTGGCGCCGAAGATGTCGGTCAGCACCAGCACGCCCTTGACCTGCGGCGAATGCGTCAGCTGCTCCATCGCGATGCGCGCGGCGCCCAGCGTTTCCTCGGGCGAGAGGTTGGGCTGCACGTCGATCGCCGCGACGCCCGGGCCGCAGTCGGGAAACACGTGCAGCGCGCACTGCCGCAGTGCGTTGGCCAGCGGGGCGTGCGCGATGATCAGGATGGCGTTCATAGGGGGCATCTCGATTATGCCGGTGGGCGATCCCGGGCCCTGCCGCACAATGCGCGCATGAATGCATTGGATGGAATCCGCGTGCTCGATCTGTCGCGGGTGCTGGCCGGCCCGTGGTGCACGCAGACCCTGGCCGACCTGGGCGCCGACGTCATCAAGGTCGAGCGCCCCGGCACCGGCGACGACACCCGCACCTGGGGCCCGCCCTTCCTGCAGGACGCCGGGGGCCGGGACACGGCCGAGGCGGCCTATTACCTGGGCACCAACCGCAACAAGCGCTCGGTCACCTGCGACCTGGCGCGCCCGGAAGGCCAGGCCCTGGTGCGCGCGCTGGCGGCCCATTGCCATGTGGTGGTGGAGAACTTCAAGGTCGGCGACATGGCCCGCTACGGGCTGGACTACGCCGCGCTCAGGCAGGTCAACCCGGCCATCGTCTACTGCAGCATCACCGGCTTCGGCCAGACCGGGCCGTACCGCGAGCGGGCCGGCTACGACTACGCGGTGCAGGGCATGGGCGGGCTCATGAGCATCACCGGCGAGCGGGATGACATCGGCGGCGGCCCGCAGAAGGTCGGCGTGGCGGTGGCGGACCTGTTCACCGGCATGTACGCGGCCACCGCCATCCTGGCCGCGCTGCGCCACGCCGAGCGCACCGGCGAGGGCCAGGCCATCGACATGGCGCTGCTGGACACCCAGGTCGCCATGCTGGCCAACCTGGGCGCCAATTACCTGGTGAGCGGCAAGGTGCCGGGGCGCGCCGGCAACGCCCACCAGAACATCGTGCCCTACCAGGTGTTCGAGGTCGCGCCGGCGGCGGACGGGCGCCCCGACCACATCATCCTGGCGGTGGGCAACGACACGCAGTTCGCCAGGTTCTGCGAAGTCGCCGGGCACGCCGGCCTGGCCGCCGACGCGCGCTTTTCCCGCAACCAGGACCGGGTGCGCAACCGCGGCGTGCTGGTGCCGCTGCTGGAAACCATCCTGAAGACCCGCGGCAAGGCCGGCTGGCTGGCCGCGCTGGAGGCGGCCAAGGTGCCGTGCGGCGCCATCAACAGCCTGGCCGAGGTGTTCGCCGACCCGCACGTGCAGGAGCGCGGCATGGTGAACCAATGGCCGCATCCGCTGCGGCCGGACCTGCGGCTGGTGGCCAGCCCGATGAAGCTGGGGGGCACGCCGGTGCGCACCGACCTGCCGCCGCCGCTGCTGGGGCAGCACACGGACGAGGTGCTCGGGGAACTGTTGGGGTATTGCGCCGATCAGATCGGGGCACTGCGCGGCGCCAAGGTGGTTTGAGCATTGCCGCAGTAAACTGGACCATTCCCATAGGCAAACGCGGATGCGAAGCAAACTCCTGATCGGCCTGGCCGCCGCCGCGGCAATCGGCATCGGCGCGGCCGTCACCCTCGGTTCCGCCAGCGCCGCGGCGCCGGCCTCCACCTTCGTGCTGCTGGACGGCTCGTCCAGGACCACGGCGGACCTCCAGGGCAAGGTCACCCTGGTGAATTTCTGGGCCACCAGCTGCACCACCTGCGTGGCGGAGATGCCCAGGATCGTCTCTACCTACGACAAGTACAAGGGCCGCGGCTACGAGACGCTGGCGGTGGCCATGAGCTACGACCCGCCGAGCTACGTGGTGAACTACACGGAAACGCGCAAGCTGCCGTTCAAGGTCGCCATCGACAACACCGGCGCGGTCGCCAAGGCCTGGGGCGAGGTGCAGCTGACGCCCACCAGCTACCTGGTCAACAAGCGCGGCGAGATCGTCAAGCGCTACGTCGGCCAGCCCGACTTCGCGGAGCTGCACCAGCTGATCGAGAAACTGCTGGCCGAGACCTGAATTGCGGTCCGCCCCAACAAAAAACCCGGCGCATGCCGGGTTTTTTGTTGGGCTGCAAACCTTTTTACTGGCTGCGGAAGTTGTCGTGGCAGGCCTTGCAGCTGCCCGCCGTCGCCTGGAACGCCGTCTTCAGGTTGTCCAGGTTGTTGGTCTTGGCGGCCGCCAGCAGCTTGCCGGTATCGGCCATCAGGCGCTCGTTGTGTTCCTTGAACTTGGCCTGCTCGGACCAGATTTCAGGCTTGGCTTTGGTCGGCAGGCCCTTGTCGGTGCCGGGGCCGAAGCCGGCCCAGGGCAGCTTGGACATCTCGGCCACCACTTCGGCGTTGTCCACCGCCGCCTTCGCGTCGTACGGCACCCGGCCGTTGGCCATCGCGCCGATACGGCCGAAGTGCTGGGCCATCACGAACAGGGCGCTCTGGCGGTACTTGATCGCGTCTTCGGGTTTGGCGAACTGTGCCGAGGCGGGTGCGGCCAGCGCGCAGGCGGCTGCGGCGATGGCGAGCGAAGCGGCAAGTTTCATGGATTCTTCTCCTGTGGGCTTGTAAAAGTTGGCATGCGCCAAGCGGCAGAGTGTGCGCGTTGCGAAAAAGTTCTGCACGCGAGCGCGAACTCGGGAATTCACTAACATCTGAGCCTTGCCCGGCAGCGGGCTGTACCACAAGGAGGAGCGTCAATGGCAAACACCGTCCGGGTCTGGGACCTGCCCACGCGGCTGTTTCACTGGGGCCTGGTGGCCTGCATCATCGGCTCGGTGACCACCGGCTACATCGGCGGCGGGGTGATCGAATGGCATGCGCGCCTGGGCTATGCGGTGCTGGCCCTGCTGCTGTTCCGCCTGGTCTGGGGCGTGGTCGGGGGCCGCTGGTCGCGTTTCGCGAGCTTCGTGCGCGGGCCGGGGAGCGTCGCCGCCTACCTGCGCGGGCAGGCCCATCCCGACCACCTGGTCGGCCACAACCCGCTGGGAGCGCTCTCGGTCCTGGCCATGCTGGTGGTGCTGCTGGCGCAGGTGGGCACCGGCCTGGTGGCCGACGACGAGATCTCGTTCACGGGGCCGCTGAACCGCTTCGTCGCCAGCGCCAAGGCGCTCAAGGCGACCTGGTACCACAAGGAGGTCGGGCAGCTGCTGATCATCGCGCTGGTGCTGCTGCACATCGCGGCGGTGCTGTTCTACCTGTGGAAGAAGCGCGACAACCTGATCCGCCCGATGATCGCCGGCGACAAGCAGCTCGACCATGCAGCCGCGTCCTCGCGCGACGACACGGCGACGCGGCTGGGCGCCCTGGTGCTGCTGGCGCTCTGCGCGGCGGCGGTGGCCTGGCTGGTCGGGCTGGGCGCCAGCTGAGCATGCATTCCGGCGGCGGCATGGGTAAACTGGGCGCCCCACCACTCTTGCCCGTGCCCGTGGACACAGCCACTCCACTGATCCAGCTCGATACCCCGCACACCGCCGAAGACCTGGACGCCTTGCGCGACGTCTTCCGCGAATACGCCCGGAACCTGGGCGTCGACCTGTGCTTCCAGCAATTCGACGAAGAACTCGCGCAACTGCCCGGCGAGTACGCACCGCCGCGCGGCGCCTTGCTGCTGGCGCGGGTGGACGGCGAGATTGCCGGATGCTGCGCGCTGCGCCCGCTGGACGCCGCCGACTACCCCAACGCGGCCGAGATGAAGCGCCTGTACGTGCGCAAGGCCTTCCGCGGCTTCGGCCTGGGACGGCAGCTGGCGGAAGCCACGCTCGACGCGGCCCGCCAGGCCGGCTATGCCAGCGTGCTGCTGGACACGCTGGACGACATGGAAGCGGCGCGCGCCCTGTACGAGGAGCTGGGATTCGAGGCGATCCCGCCCTACTACCACAACCCGATTGCGGGCGCGCACTACCTCAAGGCGGACCTCTAGGCTTTTGCCTGCGCGAGCATCGTGCCCGCGTCGCTGACCTCGAACTTGCCCGGGCCTTCCACGTTCAGCGTGGCGACCTTGCCGTCTTTCACCAGCATCGAATAGCGCGCGCTGCGCAGGCCCATGCCGCGCGCGTTGAGGTCCAGCGTCAGGCCGGTGGCCTTGGCGAACTCGGCGCTGCCGTCGCCCAGCATGCGCACCTTGCCGTCGGTCTTCTGGTCGCGCGCCCAGGCGCCCATCACGAAGGCGTCGTT
>JAZKIV010000098.1:0-4112 GCA_040384685.1 Pseudomonadota bacterium
TGGCGGCGGCGCACGGCTACCTGACCGGCAAGAACGTGGCCGAGCGCATGCTCGAAAAGGTCGGCCGGTCGGTGCTGGTGGGCCACACCCACAACCCGGAAAGCATCACGAAGTGGAACGCCACCATCGGGTTCGAGATGCGCGCGATGGTGCTCGGCTGCCAGTGCGAGGCGCGTGGCGGCGGCGGCAAGTCCTTCCCAGCGTTCGCGCCGCACGACGGCTGGCTGCAAGGCGGCGTGCTCGTCACGGTCCACGCCGACGGCGAGTGGGTTGCGGAACGCATGCGCTGGAACGGCGAGTCGCTGTTCGTTGGCGGCGCGAGGTACACCCCATGAGCGTCGACACCCGCGCCCACATCGAGTCGCCGGTGCTGCAAGAGCGCGCCGTGCTGCGTCGCATCAGCATGTGGGGCTGCGCGCCGTACGGCAAGCGCAAGGCCATCAGCATCAAGGGCCACAGCGGCGATGACATCCGCATCGCCCTCGATGACCTAGGCGAGGCGCTGCGCATACTCAAGGTGCGCCCCGCCGACCTCGGCTACCCCGCCCCTACCCGAAAGGCCAAGCCATGCGCGTAGTGACCCTCGTGCCCGAGCACCAGCTCGACCCCGTCGAGCTGACCCGCAGGCTGCACCTGATGAACGAGGTGCGCGCCAACTTCCGCAACGAGCGGATCAAGGCCACCGGCAAGCTGCCGCAGTGCCCGCACCTCGACGCCAGCATCGAGCGGCTGGAGGGCCTGCTGGCCCTGCACCTGCCGAGCCCGGCCGGGGGCCCGCTGTGATGGGCCGACCGGTGATTGATTTGCTGGGCGTGCGCTACGGCACGCTAGTCGTGGAGCGCCGTCTGCCGCAGGAGGCGGGTAAGCGCATCTACTGGCTGTGCCGCTGCGACTGCGGCGGCTCGCGCCGCGTGAGCGGACCCAGCCTGCGTGGCGGCTGCGCGTCGGCCTGCGTGGCGTGCTTGCGCGCAGCGTCCAAGGGTCGGCGCAGGGCGCGCGGCGTGGTTGAGCAGTCCGAGCGTCGGGCCAAGCTCGACGCGCTAAAGGCGCACCCCTGCGTCGACTGCGGGCGTGACTACCCGCCCTGCGTCATGGACTTCGACCATGTGCGCGGCGCCAAGAAGTACAACATCAACACCCAGAAGATGTGTCGAGCCGACCTGGCGGAGGAGCTGGCGAAGTGCGAGCTGCGCTGCGCCAACTGCCATAGGCTACGCCACCACGCGCCATGCTGACCGGGCTCGACATCGGCGTGACGGACCTCATGGCGGCGTACCTGCTATCCAAGCCCCGGCCAAGGCTGGGACCAACCTGTACCGGCCCATACCACGACCACGAAGGCGGGTGTCGAAGGCCGATCTGGGGTGACGGCCGCGTGCTGCTCGGTAAGGGCAACATTCGCTTCGACCTCTGTGCGCGGTGCTACCTGCTGGACAACGCCTTGCACGGGAAGTACCGCACCATGCAGGCCAATCCGGCGGCGGCCAAGCTCGACGGCGTCGGCATCGAGCGACTGACGTTCACCGCGCGCCCGACGCTGCCCGAAGTCGGCGCGCACCAGCCCGACACGTTCCCTGAGTCGTGGACCTAGCGATACCCGCGTTGGTCATCGTGCTAAGCCTGCCCGGTATCGTGCTAACCGGCTGGCTGCTTAGGCCCATCCGCAGCGCACTGGACCTGGCCGCCTACGCCGACGGCCCGGCGCGCTTCGGCGCCGTCGACACGACCGGCTGGTTCAGCGACTAGGGCTCCAGCCCTGCGGCCAGCAGCTTGTCCTTGATGCGCTGCTCGGCCGCCTTGATGCGAGCGTTGACGGCCTCCATGCTGCGGTCCAGCTTGGCGTCGACCAGTTGCTGCCGGATGCGCGCCTTGCCGAGCGGCGTTCGGGCACCCTGCGCCTTGGCCTTTCGCGTGCGGGCAGCCGCGTCTGCCTCGACCTTGAACGCAGTCGCGCGGTCGGCCTTCAGCTTGAGGTTCTCGCCGGTGCCGGGCGTGCCCAGCGCCAGCGGGAACAGCACACGGCCCGCGCCCAGCAGGCCAGCACCCTTCTGCCGCTCGGCATTGTCCTCCTCCAGCGCCAGCTTCTCATTGATGTCGCTGCGCGTCTGGTAGCTGCGCGACCACGGCAGGCTCTCGTCCGTCTGCTTGCGCCGGTCGGTGGCGTTGTACGCCTGCACCGGCCCGAGCAGCGTCGCCGCCTGGTTGGCCAGCCACTTCGCGCGGTTGCTGCTGAACATCCCGCCGATGGCCTCGTCGTCCTCAAACTTCGGCTTGGACACGCGGCCCTCGCCGCTGGCGTCGAGGCTCAGCTTCTGGCTCGACAGCGTGTTGAGCACGACCGCGAGCGCAGGCGACGCGCCTCGCGCGACGGCCGCCGTGATGTTGCCGCTGCTGATGGCCTGCGCCAGGTCCATGCCTCCGCCCGCGACCGGCAGGGCGCGCTTCATCGACCCGAGGCTGTGCCCCTTGGAGTCGAGCAGCGTGCCGCGCGCGTACGGGTAGTCCTTGCCCAGCACGCTCTCGTAGTAGCGGTTCTCGGCCGCGCCCTCCTGCAACAGCATGGCGGTCAGCAGCGGGTGGCGCACCGGCAGCGTGGCGAACGCCAGCTTAGTGGCGTAGCGCAGGAATCCGTAGAATGCCACGAAGCTCTTGAACTGCCGCTCCTGGGCGGTCAGCGGTGACCACGAGCCGTGTACGCGGTTCAGCGCCTCGACGCCCTCCTCAAGCTGGCGGATGTAGCCCTCGTCGGACAGCATGCGGCCCAGCGCGTTCGCGTCGCCGTCGGCCATGGCGCGCCCAGCCGGGCGGAAGGCTTTCAGGACGGTGCCCACGTCCGGTCCGATCTGCTTGGCCAGGTTGTTGAGGAGCTGCATCTCGCGCACGGTGTGCTCCAGCTTGGCGTCGCTGCGGAGCAGCACGCTCGCCACGTTCTTGACCTTCTCGGTGGCGCGGTAGCGCGGGTCGTTGTCGATGATGCGCTGGAGCGTGCCGAGGTCGTCGAACATGTTGACGCCGACGAAGCTGCGGGTGGACGGGCCGCCGGTGAACGTGGCCAGCGCCTCGCGCTCGGCGGGCGTCAGCGTCTTGCGGACCCGCAGCAGCTCGCGGTAGTGGGCGGGGTTGGTGCGCCCTGCCGTCAGTGCGATGGCGTTGTTGACCCGCTGGAAGGTCCACCAGCCGGGGTTGGACCCGAGCAGGACGGCCTGGCCGCCGGACGCGATGCGGCGCAGCACGCCGACGGCCCCCTTGGACAGCTTGCCCTCCTGGGCGCGAAGCGCCTCCCACTCGTCGAGCTGGGCTTTGGGCACGATGTAGAGCTGCGGCTTGTCGGCACCGGGCTCGGCGTGCTTCCAAACGGCCATGTCGTTCTCAAAGCTGTCTTTGCTGATGCCGTTCTCGCGCGCCCACTGGTACGCTGCCGCCTCGTCGGGAACGTGAACGCCGTGCGTACGCAGCATGGTGCCCGCCGCCTGGTCGAGCGTGCCCTTGCGTATCTCGGCTGCGAGGATCTTGGCGGTGTCGCCGAGCGACGCCTCGTTGCGGCCCAGCTTGGTCAGCACGCCGGTGCGCTTCACGTTCTTGGCCAGCGGGTTGGCGCGGCGGTTGCCGGTGCCCGGCGTGCGCGCCTTCAACTGGGGGCGTATGCCGAGCCCGGCGTGCACATAGCCTGCGGGCTTGAGGCCCAGCTTGTCGGCGGCCGCCTGCTCGCGCGCGGCGAACTGCTGCGGCGTCTCGACGATGCGGGGCTCCGGCTTGCGCGCCTCCTTGAGCTGCGCGCGGGCCGCCACGAGCCGCTCCGTGGCGCCGCCCACCTTCGCGTCAACGGCCGCCTGCGCCTTGGCCAGCGCGGCCTCCGCCTGCCGCACGCCGTGGCCGCCGCCCGCGTAGCTGGGCGCCCGGCCAGCGGCCTTGTCGCCGGGGATGCGCTCCTTGCCGCTCACGTTGCGCGACAAGATTTCGGCGCGGCCCTTGGCCTTCGCCAGGTCGGCGCGGGCGCCCGCCAGCACGCGCGCGCCGGTCGCGCGCGCCTTGTCGCGCTCCTTGTAGGCGTCCTTGGCCTCCTTGCGGGCGGCTTTGTGCTCGGCCACCTGCGCCTTGCGGTCGGCGGCGTT
>JAZKIV010000099.1:0-32404 GCA_040384685.1 Pseudomonadota bacterium
GACCTGCCGCTCAACGTGAGCCGCGAGCTGCTGCAGGAAAGCCGCGACGTGAAGGCGATCCGCGAAGGCAACACGCGCCGCGTGCTGTCGATGCTGGAAGACCTGGCCAAGGCGGAGAAGGACGAGGCCGCGGGCGAGGACGACAAGGGAAAGTACGCGAAGTTCTACGGCGAGTTCGGCGCCGTGCTGAAGGAAGGCCTGGGCGAGGACCTCTCCAACCGCGACCGCATCGCCAAGCTGCTGCGCTTCGCCTCCACCCAGTCGGACACCGCGAGCGTGTCGCTGGCCGACTACAAGGCGCGCATGAAGGAAGGCCAGGACGCGATCTACTACATCACCGGCGACACCCTGGCCGCGGCGAAGAACAGCCCGCAGCTGGAGATCTTCCGCAAGAAGGGCATCGAGGTCCTGCTGATGACCGACCGCGTGGACGAGTGGGCGCTCGGCTACCTCACCGAGTTCGACGGCACGCCGCTGCAGTCCGTGGCCAAGGGCCAGGTCGACCTGGGCAAGCTGCAGGACGAGGAAGAGAAGAAGGCCGCCGAAGAGTCCGCCGAGGCCTTCAAGCCGGTGCTGGCCAGGCTGAAGGAAGCGCTGAAGGACAAGGCGCAGGACGTGCGCGCCACCACGCGGCTGGTCGATTCGCCGGCCTGCCTGGTGGCCACCGAAGGCGGCATGAGCAACCAGCTGGCGCGCATGCTCAAGCAGGCCGGCCAGGCCGCGCCCGCGACCAAGCCGGTGCTGGAGGTGAATGCCGACCACCCGCTGGTGAAGAAGCTGGACGGCTCGCCCAACTTCCACGACCTGGCGCAGATCCTGTTCGACCAGGCGCTGCTGGCCGAAGGCGGCCTGCCGGAGGACCCGGCGGCCTACGTCAAGCGGGTGAACGCGCTGCTGGTGTGAAGCCGCTTCAGCGCGCGGGCGGGTAGGGCGACAGCACCAATCGTTCGGTTCAGGCGTCGACGAGCGGCGCGGTATCGGTATCGGCCGGCAGCCGCGCCGGCCCGGCATGCGCCGCGGCCGGCGCGATGACGCCGCGGCTGGCCAGCAGGTCCAGCGCGGCACAGAAATCGGCCCAGGGCAGCTCGTATTCGTCCACCCAGTCCTGCACGGTGAAGGTGGCGGTGGCGGCCGTGCCCAGGTTGCGCAGGAAGGCGCCCATCCAGGCGGCGCCCTGCGCGCTCACCTGGCCGAGGACTTCACCGTCGCGCAGGAACACGAAGCGCCCCTGCGCGTCGCGCGCGAGCGGCGCCAGCACCTCGACGCCGGGCATCCAGCGCACCGGCTCGGCCGGCCGCCAGTCGGCGCCGCAGCCGGGCGCGGGCGTGAAGTCGCGCACCAGCGCCGGCCATTCGGCCGGCCGGATCAGCGGCAGCGGCGGCACGCCCGCCGCCCGCACGGGCGGGCTCACGCGGCCCGCGCATTGCGCCTCGAACACCGCCACCGCCATGCACTGCAGCAGCTGGTGCGTGTGCCGGCGCAACTGGGGGCCGCGGCGCTCCACTTCGGCCGCCAGCACTTCCAGCCGGGCGGCGTCGAACACAGCGCCGGGCCCGTCCAGGTAGCGTTCGCGCAACGCCGGCCAGACGCGCAGCGCCAGCGCGCGCTCGATCTCTTCCAGCGACGACGTGTCGGCGCCGTTCACGAAGCCGATCTTGGGCTGGCGCAGCACGACGCCCGGCGCGAAGCGCGCGAAGGCGTCGCGCACGATGCGCTTGTGCCAGAACAGCGTTTCGTGCAGCGCGGCGGGCACGCCGGCCAGCAGCTCCACCAGGCGGTGGTCCAGGAAGGGCACGCGCGCCTCCAGGCTGTTCCAGGAGCTGGAGCGGTCCTCGTGCCACAGGTTGTGGTGCTGCAGCTGGCGCACCATCAGCAGCATCATGCGGTGGTAGGGGCCCACGCCGGCGGGCCCGGGGCCCGGGCGCAGGTAGCGCAGCAGCTCCATGCCGCCCTCGCCCAGCGCGCGGTCCTGCGCCAGGGTGGGTTCCACCTCCTCGCGCACGTAGTCCTGCCAGCTCGCCGCCGGCTGGTCGATGCGGTGCGAGTAGCCGCCCGCGAATTCGTCGGCGCCCTGGCCGAGCAGCAGCACCTTGAGGCCGGGCTGCTGCGCGCGGCCGGCGCGCTGCAGCTCGCTCTTGAACAGCCATTCGATGTCGAAGCGCGGCGAGTCCATCATCCACACCATCTGCTCGAAGCGCTCCAGGCCGAAGCCGAGCGTGTCGGCCAGGCGGCGGTGGTCGAAGCGCACCGGCTGCCAGGGCAGGCCGTGCGCCGCGCTCACCCGGCGCGCGGCCTCGGTGTCGCCGCCCAGGAAGGCGCTGCGCTCGACGATGGTGAGGCAGGGCAGGTCGCGCTCGGTGCGCGCGATGAGCGCGGCCAGCAGCGAGGAGTCCAGCCCGCCGCTCAGCAGCAGGCCGCCGCCGACGTCGCGCTGCAGATGCTCGCGGGTCACCTGCTCCAGCAAGTCGGCGTAGGCGCGCGAATAGGCGCGCGCGTCGCCGCCCAGCGGATCGGTGCCCAGGTGGTCCGCCAGGTTCCACCAGCGGCGCCGCGCGATGCGGCCCTGCGCGTCGGCACGCAGCAGCTCGCCGCCGGGCAGCTACGCGACACCGCGCACGTAGCTGGTGTCGCAGGGCTGCCCGGTGTCCGGCCGGTCGACCGCCTGCCAGTCCATCGCGCGCGGGCAGTCCGGGTGCGCGAGCAGCGCCTTCAGCTCCGAGGCGAACAGCAGGCCGTGCGGCAGCTCGCAGACGTACAGCGGCTTGATGCCCAGCCGGTCGCGCGCCAGCACCAGTTGCCGCGCAGCGCGGTCCCACAGCACCATGGCGAACATGCCATGCAGGCGTTCGAGCGAGGCCTCGCCCCACTCCTCCCAGGCGTGCAGGGCGACTTCGCTGTCGGACGCGCTGGCGAAGCGGTGCCGATCCCGCAGCTGCGCGCGTAAAGCGCCGTGGTTGTAGATCTCGCCGTTGACCGCGATGCGCAGGCGCCCGTCCTCGTTGGCCATGGGCTGCGCGCCGCCGTCGACGTCGATGATGGACAGGCGCCGGAACACCAGGGCCAGGTGGCCGTCGTCGTAGTACTGGGCGTCGTCGGGGCCGCGGTGCGCGATGGCGTCGCCCATGGCCTGCAGCCGGCGGCGCCTGGCGGCGGGGTCTTCGCCCGAGGAACGATAGGAAAGAAAACCGGCGATACCGCACATGCCCAGAAACTCCCTCGAATTGCATCGTCACGCGCGCGCACGGTCGGCGCGCAGTCACGGCAGGCTGGACCGCCACGGGTTCTGGGCAGCGGAAAACGCATTCTGGGATGTGCCGGCGGCCGGCGGATAGGCAATTTTCTTATTGCGTTCCGGCGCTGCCGGATTTATTGCGCAGCGTCTCGGCCGCGACCTCGGTGATCTTGCGGCCCGAGGAGCGCGCCGCGCGCCGCAGGTGCGCGAAACTGTCCTCCAGGCTCCAGCCGTGGCGCTCGGACAGCACGCCGACGGCGGCGCTGATCTCGCGGCTGTTGCGCACCGCCGACAGCAGCGCCGCGCGCTCGCGCTCGCCGGCGCGCGCGGCCGCGAGCGCCGCCTGGATCGCGGGCAGCAGCTGCGCGCCGGTGACCGGCTTGACCAGGTAGCCCTGCGCGCCCTGCGCCATGGCCTGCTCCACCTGGGCCGGATCGCCGTGCGCGGTGAGGAACACGATGGCGCCGGCGAAGCCGCGGGCGCGCAGCGCGGCGGCGCACTGCACGCCGGTGCCGTCGGGCAGCGTCACGTCCAGCAGCGCGAGCTCGGTGGCGAACAGCGCCGCCTGCTCCAGGCCCTCGCGCAGCGAGGCGCAGGCGCGCACCTCGTGCCCGCCCACCGCCAGCACGCGCGCCAGCCCGTGCCGCACCAGCGGGTCGTCCTCCACGAACAGGATGCGCGCCATCGACGCGGTGTCCTCAGGCTTGCGGCGCCGCACAGGGCAGGCGCAACGTCATGGTCATGGTGTCGCCGGCCAGGACCTGCTCCAGCCGGCCGAGGCCGGCCAGCAACGCCTGCACCAGTTCCAGCCCGGTGCCCAGGCCGCGCGCCTGCGCCCAGTCGAATCGCGGCGGCGTTGCGCAGCGGTTGTCCACCGCCACGCAGCAATCGCCGCCGTCGCGGAAGATCCGCACCTGCGCCTGCTGCCCATCACCGTGCTTGACCGCATTGACGATCAGCTCGGACACCACCAGCGCGGCCGGCACCGCCTGCTCGCCCTGCACCAGCGCGCCGGGCCCGTGCGGCGCCAGCGCCACGCGGGCGCCCGGGAATGCCGCCTGCACCAGCGGCACCTGCCGCTCGGCCAGCGTGCCCAGGTCCACCTGTTCACCGCCCTGCTGTCCTTGCAGCCCATGGAGGCTCACCAGCGCCAGCACCTGGCTCTGCAGCATGTCCAGCGGTGGCGCGGCGAGCGGGTGCGCGGCGCGCTGCTGGTCGATCAGCGACAGCAAGCCCTGCAGGTGGTTCTTCATGCGATGGTGCACGTCGCGCACCAGGGCGTCGCGCTGCGCGTGCAGCCGGCGGATCTCCTGGTCCTTGCGCAGCAGTTCGCCCCGCGCCTCGCGCCGCCAGCCGCGCACCAGCGCCAGCAGCACCAGGGCCGCGGCCACGCCGGACAGCGCCAGCAGCAGGCGTGCCTGCTCGGCCGTCGCCAGCGCATCGCCCACCAGGCCGAGCACGCGCTCGCGCTCGTAGGCGCGCAACTGCTGCAGGACGCCGAGGTAGCCGTCGAGCGCGCCCTGCAGCTCGACCATCAGGCCATCCGGCGGCGGCGCGCCGGGCTGCTCGCGCGCCCGCTGCACGGCGGCCGCGCGCACGCGCAGCAGCCTGTCGTGCTGGGCGCGCAGGGCCTGCAGCAACTCGCGGTTCTTGGGCGCGACCTGCTGTTCCAGCTCGCGCAGCGCCGCCGCGGCCTGGGCCTGCTGGCGCTCGCAGGTGGCCAGCTCGGCCAGGGTGCGGCCGGGATCGCGCAGCAGTAGCGCGTTGCGCAACGCCATGCTGGCTTCCATCTCGGAGACCTGCATGTGCTGGATCAGCTCCAGCCGCGGCAGGCGCTCGGACTCGATGTAGGCCACGTCGGTGACCGTGGGATTGATGCTGGTCCAGGTCCAGACCAGCAATGCCATCACCGCCGCGACGCCGCCCAGTGCGGCGATGCGGCCGCGGCGGCGCAGGCGTTCCAGCGTGAGCGGCATGGTTTCGAGTATCGCGCAGCGGTTTGCCGCGCGGGCCTCGTCCGTGCGGGTTATTCCACCTTGCCGATCTTCTTCACCACCTCGGCCATGCGGCGCGCATCGGCCTGCACGTAGGCCTGGAAGTCGGGCGTGTCCTGGTAGAGGATGGGGCTGCCGGCGTTGAGGATGACTTCCTTCACCTTGGGGTCGTTGGCCGCCGCGCGCGCGGCGGCGCGCAGCCGCTGCGCGACCGGCTCGGGCGTGCCGGCGGGAACGAACAGGCCGGACCATTGCGCGTACTCGGCGTCGTAGCCCGCGTCCTTCAGCGAAGGGACGTCGGGCAGCGTTTCCAACCGGCCGTTGCCCCAGTGCGCCAGCACGCGCAGCTTGCCGGCTTTCACATGCTGCAGCACGGTGGCGGGCCCGGAGGACACAGCCTGGATCTGCCCGCCCAGCAGCGCCACCACGGCCGGGCCGGCGCCGGTGTAGGGGATGTGGGTCATCTTGATGCTGGCGTTCTGCGCCAGGATTTCCATCGGCACGTGCATGGTGCCGTAGTTGCCCGACGAGCCGTAGTTGATGGCGCCCGGATGGCGCTTCGCGTCCTCGACGAAGTCCTTGACGGTTTTCCACGGCGCGTCGGCGCGCACCGCCAGCACGGTCGGGTCGGCGGTGAAGCGCGCGATCGGCCGCAGCGCATTGAGCGTGTACATGGGGGCGCGGCCGATCACCGCGTCGGCTTCCGGCAGCACGGTGAAGGACGACAGCGACAGCAGCACCGTGTAGCCGTCGGCCGGCGCCTTGGCCACCTGCGCCATGCCGATGCCGCCGCCAGCGCCGGGCTTGTTCTCGATCACCACCGGCTGGCCGAGTTCGCGCGACATGGCTTCGGCCACCGGCCGCGCCACGATGTCGGCCAGCCCGCCGGGCGGGAACGGCACGACCATGGCGATGCTCTTGCCGGGGTAGGGTGCCTGCGCGGCGGCGAGGCCGCTCAGGCACAGCATTGCTGCGGACAGGAGGATGCGGCGTTGCATGAAAGGGCGGGGCAGGAAGGGGCGTTGCATGGACTAGCATGCTGGGATCCGCATTCACGCGCCGCCAGAGAACTTTCCCCATGAGACTTGCTGCTTATCTCTACCGTGGTGAGCCGGGTGTCGGCCTGGTTTCGGATGACCTGCAACGGCTGCGCCCGCTGCAGTTGCCCGCCGCCCAGCGCGTCTTGGGCGCGCTGCCCATCGTCGAGTTGCTGGCGCAGGGCCAGCCGCTGCCGCCCACCGGCGAAGCCCTGCCGTTGGGCGAGGTGACGCTGACCGCGCCGCTGCCCAAACCGCGCCGCAACATCTTCTGCGTCGGCAAGAACTACTACGCGCATGCGCACGAATTCGCCGGCAGCGGCTTCGACTCCAGCGCGAAGGCGGGCGACGTGCCGGCCGAACCGATCCTCTTTTCCAAGGTGCCGGAGTCGGTGATCGCGACCGGCGAAGCCATCGTGATCCCGGCCGGCGTGTCCGACGCCATCGACTACGAAGCCGAGCTGGCCGTCGTCATCGGCCAAGGCGGCAAGGGCATCCGCGCCGCCGACGCGATGCGCCATGTGTGGGGCTACACCATCATCAACGACGTGACCTCGCGCGACTGGCAGATCCGCCACCACCAATGGCTGATGGGCAAGTCCTTCGACACCTTCTGCCCGATGGGTCCGTGGCTGGTGAGCGCGGACGAGGTGAACGGCGAAGACACGCGCGTGCGCTGCTGGGTGAGCGGCGAGCTGCGCCAGGACGCCAGCACGCGCGGCCTGATCTTCGGCATTCCAAGGCTGATCGAAACGCTGTCGGCGGGGATCACGCTGCATCCGGGCGACGTGATCGCGACGGGCACGCCGCTGGGCGTGGGGATCGGGTTCAAGCCGCCGAAGTATTTGAAGGCCGGGGATGTGGTGCGGATCGAGATCGATGGGGTGGGGGTGCTGGAGAACCCGGTGCGGTAGCCACGCCGCGCGTCCTTACACCACCAGTACCGCCTCCTCCATCGCCTCCTGCTGCTCCTGCAGCATCAGCACCTGCCCGCGCCAGTAGTCCGGCGTGCCGAACCACGGGAAGTTGATCGGGAACGTCGGGTCATCCCAGCGGCGCGCCAGCCACGCGCTGTAGTGGATCAGGCGCAAGGTCCGCAGCGGCTCGATCAGCGCCAGCTCGGTGCGGTCGAATTCGCGCAGCTGCTCGTAGCCGTCCACCAGCGCGCCCAGCTGGCGCTGGCGCGCGGCGCGCTCGCCGGACAGCAGCATCCACAAATCCTGCACGGCCGGGCCGCTGCGCGCGTCGTCCAGGTCGACGAAGTGCGGGCCGGCGTCGGGCGTCCACAAAATGTTGCCGGGGTGGCAGTCGCCATGCAGGCGGATGTTGCGCACGCCGGCTTCCTTGGCCTGCGCGAACGCCGCCTCGATCATCGCGATCGCGGCGTCGCATTCCTTGCGCCATTCGGTCTGCACTTCCAGCGGCACGGCGTTGTGCGCCATCAGCCAGTCGCGCGGTTCGATGGCGAAGCTCTGGATGTCGAGCGCCGGGCGCGAGCGGAACGGCTTGGCCGCGCCCACGATGTGCAGTCGCGCCAGAAAACGGCCGATCCATTCCAGCACGTTCATGTCGTCCAGTTCGGGCGCGCGGCCGCCGCGGCGCGGGCTCACGCTGAAGGCGAAGCCGCCGAAGTGGTGCAAGGTGGCGCCCTGCGGTGCGAGCGGCGCCACCGCCGGCACCTCGGCTTGCAGCAGCTCGGCGGCGAAGGCATGTTCTTCCAGGATCTGTTCCTCGGTCCAGCGCTCGGGCCGGTAGAACTTGGCGACCACGATCGGGTGGCCTTCGAACGGATCGTCCAGGTGCGCCTGGTACACGCGGTTCTCGTAGGAACTCAGCGCCATCAGGCGGCCGTCGCCGTACAGGCCGACGGCGGCCAGCGCGTCCAGCACGGCGTCGGGGGTGAGGGTGTCGTAGGGATGGGAGGCGGCGGACATGCGCCATTGTCGGCTGCCGGCCATGTGCGCCGACACAAAAGAAAACGCCGCGCGGGGCGCGGCGTTCGTGAAACGGGCTCGGCCCGGGATCAGTACAGCTCGATCTTCACGCTGATGTTGTCCCGCGTGGCGTTGGAGTAGGGGCAGACCTTGTGGGCCGCGTCCAGCAGGCGCTGCGCCTCTTCCTTCTCCACGCCGGGCAGGCTGACCATCATGCGCACCGCGATGCCGTAGGCATCGGGAATCGGGCCCAGGTACACCTCGGCGTCGATCGATGCGTCGTCGGGCACCGTGGTGCCCAGCTTGCCGGCCACCGCCTTCATGGCGCCCATGAAGCAGGCCGAATAACCGGCGGCGAACAGCTGCTCCGGATTGGTGCCTTTGCCGGTGGTGCCGGGCGGCGAGAGGTCGACGTCGAGATTGCCGTTTTCGCTGCGGGAATGGCCGTTGTCACGGCCGCCAGTGGTGTGGACGCGCGCGGTATAGATGGTGCGCTGCAGTTTCTGCATGGGCATTGTTTCTTCCTTCCTGATGATGGGGAGACTAAGCGGGTGACGACCGCTGGCCAGCACATCCTAGCGGGCAATTGCACAAAACAATGGATGAGCTGGAATACGCCTCCCGACAGCGTGCCTTCAGCTGATTAAGATGCGCCATGCCCGCATTGCCGCGTTTCTGGGCCGACCTGGCCACCACCGACTTCGCCGCGCTCGACCGCGTTTCCACCGTGGCCGTGCTGCCGGTGGCCGCCACCGAGCAGCACGGGCCGCACCTGCCGCTGTCGGTCGACCAGGCGCTGGTGGACGGCATGGTGCAGGCCGCCCTGCCGCAGTTGCCGCCTGACCTGCCGGTACTTTTCTTACCTACGCAGCACATCGGTTACAGCCCGGAACACGCGCAGTTCCGCGGCACGCTCACCTTGTCGCCGGAAACGGTGATGGCGCTGTGGACCGAGATCGGCGCCGGCGTCGCGCGCGCCGGCGTGAAGAAGCTGCTGCTGTTCAACAGCCACGGCGGCCAGGTGAGCCTGATGGACGTCGTGGCGCGCGAGCTGCGCACCCGCCACCAGTTGATGGTCTACAGCTGCAGCTGGTGGAACCTGCCGCTGGGCGACGCCGTCAACGGCCTGTTCAGCGCCGAGGAGCACCGCTTCGGCGTGCATGCCGGCGAGATCGAGACCTCGTTGATGCTGGCGTTGCGCCCGCAGCAGGTGCGCATGGATGAGGCGCGCGACTTCGGTTCGAGCGCGCGCGAGCGCGCGGCCGGCTCCCCGATCCTGGGCAACGGGCGCAGCGCCAAGCTGGGCTGGGCCATGCAGGACTACAACGCCCAGGGCGCGGCCGGCAACGCCGCCGCCGCCACGGCGCAGAAAGGCCAGGCGCTGCTCGATGCCGCCGGCCGGCAGCTGGCCCTGCTGCTGCAGGAGTTCTCGGCGCTGCCGCTGTCCACGCTGGTGGAGCGGCCGGCGCAGTGAGCCGTGGCCATCCGCCTCAGGGCGCGATGCTGTCCATCACGTAGCGGGCGTAGCGGAAGTCGCGGATGCCCTCCACGCAGTCCGGCGTGCCGCGCAGCACGATGACGTAGTCCGGCGCGGCACCGGCCGGTTGGCCCGATTCGAAGATCCAGAGCACCGGCCGGCCTTCCAGCACGCCGGGTTCGGCGCGCACGGGGACGGGGAGCTTCGCGTAGTTGCCGTAGTAGGCGGAGACGATGGGTCGGCCGACGTCGCGCCGCCGGCCGACCAGGTCCAGGCGCACGTCCTCGCCCAGCAGTGCGCGCAGGCCGTCGAAGTCGCGGGCGTTGAAGCGCTCGGCATAGCGCGCCAGCAACTGCTGGTCCTCGGGCGACAGCCGCTGCGGCGCCGCCTGCTCGACCAGCGGCGCCAGCTCGCGCAGCCGCGTGCGGCCGCGGTGCAGCGCCGCCTTGGCGGCCGCCAGGCTCATGCCCAGGGTCTCGGCGCATTCGTCCAGCGCGTGCTCCAGCACGTCGGCCAGGATCACCGCGCCGCGCTGCGCCGGCGGCAGGCGCATGAAGACGCGCAGCGCCAGGGCGGCGGTGCCCGGGTCGGCCTCGGCGGCGGCGGGCAAGGCGTCGGTGTCCACGTCGTCGGCGAAGAGCGCCTGGTCGCGGGCGCGGCGCCGCAGCAGGTCCATGGCGGCGTTGTGGGCGATGCGGAACAGCCAGCTTTCCGGCTGGCGCACGGTCTCGGCGTCGAAGCTGAGGGCGGCTTTCATCAGCGTCTCCTGGACCACGTCCTCGCCGTCCAGCACCGAGCCGGTCATGCGGGCGCAGTAGCGGTGCAGGCGCGGGCGCAGCCGCGTGGCGAGCTGGTCGAAATCGGTCGGCGGGGCGGAGTCGGGCATGGCGGTTCGATTGTGGGCGCTCGAGGAGGAGACGCGTGGGGCCGCCCAAACGATGCGGCATCGGCCGAAAAAATTCCGCACCGTCCATGCCCGCGGGCGCGTCTTTGGTGAACGGAGCCGGTTTGGCTCCGGTCCACCCAAAAGGAGCAAGCGATGAAGAAGACGACGATGGTGCGCTACAAGGTGCGCCCCGAGGAAGCGGCGCTGAACCAGCAGCTGATCGAGGCGGTGTTCGGCGAACTGGAGCGGACCCGGCCGGCCGGCCTGGAATACCAGTCGTTCCGGATGGACGACGGCGTCAGCTTCGTGCACGTGTCCATTTCCGAGGCTGGGCAGCCGAGCCCGCTGCAGGCGGTGGAGGCGTTCCAGGCCTTTCTCTCCGGCATCCGCGCGCGCTGCGAGGAGCCGCCGGCCAACGTGGAGGTGCAGCGCATCGGCCGCTACGCCGCCCAGGCCTAGGGCGCCGCGCGGGGCGGCTGCGTCGAAGCACTCCTACGCCAGCTTCCGAGGGCACCGACAGCCCGCCTGCGGGTGCCCGGTAGATTCAGGGGCAACGCAAGGAGATACGCAATGACGACTGTGGCAGAGATCATGACCCGAGGCGTTCGCAGCCTCACCCCGAACGACACCGTGGTGCGTGCCGCGCAGGCCATGGATGAGTTGAACGTGGGCGTGCTGCCGGTGTGCGAAGGCGACAAGCTGGTCGGCATGGTGACCGACCGCGACATCGTGGTGCGTGGCGTGGCGCAGGAGTGCGAGCCCAGGAGCACCAGGCTGGCCGACGTGATGAGCACCAACGTGCGCTGCGCGCGTGAGGGCGACGACGTGGACGAGGTGCTCGGCCGCATGGCCGAACAGCAGATCCGGCGCATGCCGGTGGTGGACGACAACGAGCGGCTGGTCGGCATCGTGTCGCTGGGCGACATCGCCGCCAAGGATCCGGGCGACGAGATGGAAGTCGCCATGTCGCTGGGCGACATTTCCACGCCGGCCGAACCCGATCGCTCCAACCAGTCGTCCGCCAGCGGCGAGGCCGGCGGCGGGTCCGCTTCGGGCCGCCCGCGCGGCAAGCCGCACTGATCGCGCATCTTGTTTCGCTGCGGCACGTTGTGCCGCGACCACACCGGGCCATCGCTGTGCTTTCCGTCACAGCGCGTTCATCTGTGCTTGCCTACACTGCAAGCACAGGTGTTCATATGCGTTTGTCCAGTGTCTTCGATCCTAAATTTCCGGTGCGTTTCCCGCAGTCGCAGGAGCACGCCGGCACGTCTGCCGCCGCCAAGCAGGCCGTCAACGTGATGCCGGCGCTGGCGCAGGACCTGCCCGAAGATCTCGACCAGCGCGTGCGCCAGATCGGCGAGTGGCAGCTGGAAGACTGGTGACAGGACGGCACGCGGCAACGCAAGAACAAAGGGCGCCCGAGGGCGCCCTTTGTTCTTGCGTGAAGGACTTTTCTCCTGTCAGCGGTTGCTCTCGCTGCCGCCGCTCTGGCTGTTGTTCCTCGCGCGGTTCTGGCTGCGGGCCTGGCCGCCCTTGCGGCCGGCTTCGCGCGCCTCCTCGGAGGTGAACTCGTGCGCCGTGCCCTTTTCGTGGGCAGCGCGGCCGCCTTCGCTGGCGATTTCGCGCTGGCGTTGCGGGTCCATCGAGGCGAAGCCGCGATTTGACGTGCCGCTCTTCTTGCTTTGGTTGTTGTCCATGTGGGGTACTCCTTGAAACGGTTGATTGCATGGCCATTCATGCATCGGCCATGCATTGATTGAGCGTGCATGTGTTATTGGCGCTCGTCAGGCGCCGATGCAGGCACCTGTAGGACTGCACCTTGCCCCGTTACAACGCGGTGCGAGCGAGCACGCCGCTTTGCAAGCGGGCAAGCAACGCCTTCGCTGCGGGCGTGACGCTTGTCCCCGGCTGAGCCTGAGCTTGCAGGCTTGTCACAAGTCGCTCGACGCCCGATGCCGAGGGCAGCACCGGTCCGAGGAACAGCGCATCGTGGCCGCGCGCGACCAGCAGTGTCGGAAAGGTCTCGATGTCGACGTCGCCCATGGCATCGTCGTCGTCCTCGATGTCGACCCAGGCGAAGCGCAGGTCCGGCCGCCGGCGCGCCAGCTCCTGGAACACCGGCTGCCACTCGCGGCAGGCCACGCACCAGGCGGCGCACAGGCAGGCCACCCACAAGGGGGCGGAGGTGTCGCCGGCTGCTGCTGCTGCTTGCATCGGGCCAGTTTAGCGGCGGCCTTCTTGCCGCGCAGGCGTGGGGCCGGGGGCGCCCGTCACGCCGGAGCGCAGCCGGCGTAGGCGTCCAGCTCCGCGCGGTAGGCCGCGGTGCGCACGCGCAGCAGCCCGAGCACGGAGTGGAAGTAGTTGTCGTGCGAGACCTGGCGCTCGGCGCGGCCGCGCAGGCACTGCATGCCGGTGGCCGCGTCGCGCTCGAAGCCGGGCGACAGCCAGGTGATCCAGGGCACGCGCTTCTGCACGTCAGGCGCCAGCCCGTACGGCAGGCCGTGCAGGTACAGGTTGTTCTCGCCCAGCGACTCGCCATGGTCGGCGACGTAGAGCATCGCCGTGTCGTAGTCGGCCTGGCGGCGCTTCAGCCAGTCGACGGTGGAGGCCAGCACGTGGTCTGTGTAGGCGATGGTGTTGTCGTAGGCGTTTACCACCTCGTCACGGCTGCAGTCCTGCAGGTTGACGCTGGTGCACTCCGGCAGGAAGCGCTTGAACGCGGCCGGCGAGCGCCGCGCATAGGCCGGCCCGTGGCTGCCCATCTGGTGCAGCACCAGCACCACGCCGCGCGCGCGTCGCTCGGCCGGCAGTTGCGCGATGCGCTGGTCAATTCCTTCGAGCAGGATCGCGTCCAGGCATTCGCCGTCCGGGCACAGCGTGGGATGGGGGCTGTCGGACACCCTGGCGTTCGGCACGCGCTCGCACACGCCCTTGCAGCCGGCCTGGTTGTCGATCCACAGCACGGCCAGGCCGGCGTGCTGCAGCACGTCCAGCAGGTTTTCCGAATCGGCCTTGCGGTCGTCGTAGCCCTGGCGGCCCAGGTGCGAGAACATGCAGGGCACCGACGCCGCGGTGCTGGTGCCGCAGGACCAGGCATTGCGCCAGCTCACCACGTCGCGCGCGGCGAGTTCCGGCGTGGTCGGACGCGGATAGCCGTTCAGTGAGAAGTTGCCGGCGCGCCCGGTCTCGCCCAGCACCAGCACCAGCAGCGGCGGCCGCGCGCCCTGCCAGGCCAGCGCGGCGTCGCGTCCCAACGGTTCGGTGCGGCCCGGGCCGCGCTGCAGCGGCTTGGCCACCAGCTGCCCCAACGCATAGACCGAGGCCAGCGGATTCATCAGGTAGCGCAGCTGCTTGTGGTTGCGCATGGCCGACGAGAGCGGCTGGAAACTCAGCAGCAGCACGCCGGCCGCCGCCGCGACGGTGACGGCAATGGCCAGCAGGTTGCGCAGCATCTGGCGCGGCCAGGGTGCGTACCGGACGTCGGTGCGCCAGACCAGCCAGCCCGGCACCACCGCCAGCAGGAACAGCACGACCAGCAGCCTGGGGCTGAACAGCGCCAGGGCCTCGCGCCGGTCGGTCTGCAGCACGTTCACCAGCATCGTGCTGTCGATCACGATGCGGTAAGTCAGCATGAAATAGCTGCCCAGGGCGGAGGCCGCGAGCAGCAGCAGGATCACCGGCTTCAGCGTCCCGCGCCAGGCCAGCAGGCTGGTCAGCGCCGCCAGCAGGGCGGCCATCAGCACCGCCAGCGCGGCGGCCAGCAGCCAGCCGGACGGCCGGTCCAGCAGGGACAGGCTGCCCAGTTCGCGCCACAGGGGGATGTTGGCCAGCGTCGCCATCCAGGCGCTGCTGCCGGCCACCAGCCACGCCGGGCGCAGGCCGCGGCGCTTGCTTTCGAAAGTCATGCGGACGATCAGAGTTCGTGTTCAATGGCCATTGTCGCGGGCCACAGCCGGTCCACCGCCCAGGCGAAGCTCCAGCACAGCCAGCCGGTCCACAGCGTGTGGCTGGTGAAGTGCGCGCCGCGCAGCTGCTGCGACAGGCCCAGCACCAGGCCAGCGGCCAGCGCCGCGGCCAGCCAGCGGCGGGCCGTGCGGGAGTCGGTGTGCCGGAACACGAAATAACCGGCCAGGAAACTGAAGCCCGACGACGCATGGCCGGCCGGGAAGCAGTGGCCCGGGCCGCCGTCCGCGCCGGGCCACCAGTGCGACACGTAGCGCGCCACACCGCCGAAGGCCTGCAGGTCCCAGGGGCAGCTGGTGGTGCTGAGCCCTTTCATCGCGGACACCAGGAAGGCCGACAGAAGCGTCGTCAGCGCCAGTTGCAGCCGGCGCGAGGTGCCGAGCCGCTTCAGCGGGCCGGCTGGCCACCACACGCCCAGCGACAGCAGCAGCGCCAGGAACCAGGAGACCCGCCGCATGCCGTCGTGCATCACGCTGTCCAGGAACCAGTGTTCGCGCAGCGCAAAGCCGTGGGCCGAGCCGGCCAGGCGGGCGAGGGCCATGTCCCAGCCGGCCAGCTCCCAGATCGCCAGCACCAGCAGGCCGGCCAAGGCGGCCCAGGTCGGTGCGTCGAACGTGGACTGGCGGCGCCCGGTGCCGCCGGAGGCAACGCCGGGCGTGGAGATCGAAGCGGGGAGGGTGCCGGCAGCTTCGGCAAGCGCGGCGTCGGCAATGCGGTTCACAGGCAGGCATGCTGCCGAACCGGGCTTAAGTCATCCTTAAGGGCCGCGGCCCGGGCGCCGTTGCGCGGACAATTCCCGGTCATGCGAGTCCTGGTGGTGGAAGACGACGATGGCATTGCCGCGGGCCTGGCCGCCACGCTGCGCGCGCAGGGCTGGGCGGTCGACCGGGTCGCGACGGTTGCCGCGGCATGGGCGGCACTGGGCACGGAGCCGTTCGACCTGGTGCTGCTGGACCTGGGCCTGCCCGACGGCGAAGGCGGCGAGCTGCTGCGGCGGCTGCGCGCGGCGCCGCCCGGGCGCATGCCGGACCCGCAGGCGCCGGTGCTGATCATGACCGCGCGCGACGAGGTGGCTTCCCGCATCGCCGGCCTGGACCTGGGCGCCGACGACTACCTGACCAAGCCTTTCGACCCGGACGAACTGGCGGCGCGCATGCGGGCGCTGCGGCGCCGCGCAGTGGGACGCGCGCAGCCGGTGCTGGCACATGGCGAGCTGCGGATCGATCCGGCCGCGCGCACGGTTTCCCGCGCCGGCCGGCCGGTGGAACTGCCGGCGCGCGAGTTCGCGGTGCTGCTGGCGCTGCTGGAAGCGTCGCCGCGCGTGCTGTCGCGCGCGCAGATCGAGGCCAAGCTCTACGACTGGGCCAGCGGCATCGAGAGCAACGCGGTGGAGGTGCACGTGCACCACCTGCGCAAAAAGCTCGGCGAGGGCGTGATCCGCACGGTGCGCGGCGTCGGCTACTTCGTGCCGCAGGAGGGCGCGTGAAGGGGCCGAGCCTCACGCGCCACCTGCTGGCCTGGACCCTGGGCGCGCTGGTGCTGGTCTGGGGCAGCCTGGTCGCGGTGGGCTACATGACCGGCCAGCACGAGGCCGACGAGCTGACCGACGGCCACCTGGCCAGCATCAGTGCCGTGCTGCTGGCCTACGACAGCGGCAAATTCACCCCGGGCACCGTGATCGGCCGGCCGGCCGGTGCCGCGGAGTTGAAGGCGCACGACTACCAGCAGTCCATGAGCGTGGTGATCTGGGACGCGGACGGCCAGGTGCTCACGCGCATGGGCGATGCGCCGCAGCCGCCCTTCGCCACGCCGCAGGGCTTCGCCACGCTGCAGCTCGGCACGCCGCCCGTGCCCTGGCGCGTGTTCTCGCGCTGGAACGAGCCGCGCACGCGCAAGATCATGGTGCTGCTGTCGGAGCGCGAGCGCGACGAGCTGGCCGAGGACATCGCCGAGCAGATCAGCCAGCCCGGCCTGTGGCTGCTGCCGGTGGTGGCGCTGCTGCTCGGGCTGGCTGTGTGGCGCGGCCTGCGCCCGCTGTACCGGCTGTCGCACGAGGTGCTGGCGCTGGACATCCAGCGGCCGCGCCCGCTGGCACACCCGGCGCGGCACGCCGAACTGGCCGCCATCGCCGACGCGATCGGGCTGCTGGTGGAGCGCTACAACGCGGCGCTCACGCGCGAGCGGGCACTGGCCGACGAATTCGCGCACGAGCTGCGCACGCCGCTCGCTTCGCTGGCGCTGCAGTTGCGCGCGCTGCGCGACGTGGCGGGGCCGGGCGGCGGGCCCGCGCTGGCGCAGATGGAAAGCGACGTCCGCCGCGCCGACGACGTGATGTCCGACCTGCTGGCGCTGGCCCGCGCCAACCGCGCCGAGCTGGACGAGGCGGCCGAACCGCTGGACCTGCGCGAGCTCGCGCGCGAGGTGGTGGCCGGCTTCGTGCCGCAGGCCTATGCGAGCGGCCACGAGCTGGCGCTGGCCGCCGACGGGCCGTTTCCGCTCACCGGCCACCCGGTGCTGCTGGCGCTGGCGCTGCGCAACCTGGTGGAGAACGCCCTCAGCCACACGCCGGCCGGCACCGAGGTGCAGGTGCAGCTGGATGCACGGGCGCGCTGGATCCAGGTATGCGACGACGCGGGCGCCGCGGCGCCCGTTGCGGCGCAGGTCTGGGCAAGCGGACCGGAGGCTGCCGTCGACGCGCCGGCGCGCGCGCTCGGCCTCGGGCTGGGGCACCGCGTGGTGGAAAAGGTGGCGGCCATCCACGGCGCGCGCTTCGAGATGCCGGCTGCGCAGCAGGGCCGCGGGCGCTGCTATCGCATCAGTTTCGGTCCGGCGGCGCCGGCGGCTTGACGCGGCCCCGGACCACGCGCACCAGTGGCGTTGTCCTTCACGCCCGCGCGCGACGTGGCGTTTTCAATCGGGCCTTGCCCGATCTTCAGGAGACACACCCATGGCGCGCTACGGCAAGAAGGCCCAGGACAAGGTCGAAGAGACCATGCACGAACTCAAGGAAGGCGAGCTGCGCAGCGGCTCCGGCAAGAAGGTGACCAGCCGCAAGCAGGCCATCGCCATCGGCTTGTCCGAAGCGCGCCGCGAGGGCGGCAAGGTGCCGCCGGCGAAGAAGGCGGCGGCCAAGAAGACGGTCGCGAAGAAGATCACCGCGGCAAAGGCGCCGGCCAAAAAAGCCGCGGCGAAAAAAGCGTCCACCGCAAGAAAGACCGCGGCGAAGAAGACCGTGGCTCGCAAGACGACGGCAGCCAAGAAGGCGCCGGCGAAGAAGACCGCCGCGAAGAAGAGCGGCGCGAAGAAGGCGAGCGCCTAGCGATCCGACAGCGCGATGCGCGCGGCCAGTGCGGCCAGCACGCCGCCCATCAGGTAGCGCTGCGCCAGCATCCAGCTGCGGCTGCGCGTGAGAAACGCCGAGATGGTGGCCGCGCCGAGGATCAGCAGCGTGTTGACCGTGCCGCTCACCACGATTTGCACCGCGCCCAGCTCCAGGCTTTGCAGCAGCACGCTGCCCTGCTCGGGGTGCAGGAACTGCGGCAGGAACGACAGGTAGAACATCGCCACCTTGGGGTTCAGCACGTTGGTGAGGAAGCCCATGCGGAACAGTTTGCCCGGCGGGTCGTCGGGCAGTTCACGGGCCTGGAACGGCGCCGCGCCGCCCGGCCGCACTGCCTGCCATGCCATCCACAGCAGGTAGGCCGCGCCCACCGCCTTGATGACGCCGAACGCGAACGGCACCGCCATCAGCAGCGCGGTGAGGCCGAATGCCGCCGCCATCGCGTGCGCGACGAATCCCAGCAGCACGCCGGCCAGCGACAGCATGCCGGCCGCGCGGCCCTGGCACAGGGTGCGCGAGATGCAATAGATCATGTTCGGCCCCGGCGTGAGCACCAGCACGAAGGCGGCGAGCGCGAACCATCCCAGTTGCGTCAACGTGAGCATCAGAGTCCTTCCGATTCGAGGGTGATACGGCCCTTGGGGGTGTCCAGCACCGCGCGCAGGCAGGCCGGGCCTTCGGCGACGGCCACGTCCAGGCCGACTGCCTGGTACGCGGCGCGCAGCGCGGCGGCATCCGGGTGCGTCGCCGACACCGACTGCAGCGCCAGGCCCGACGGCTCCATGCCGGCAGCCGGATGCACCTCGCCCCACTGGATGAGCGTGGGCAGGCAGCCGTCGAACAGCCGCTGGCCGTCGTCGCGCACGGTGATGCGCCACTGCAGCAGGCCGCGCGGCGTCTCGCGCGAGGCGGCGATGGCGTCGCCGCGCTCGATGCCCTGGCCGCGCCAGGCCGCCACCGCGGCGTCCACGTCGGGCACCTCGGCCACGAAATGCGCGAGCCGCGGGCCGTGCCTGCGCGTGGTTTCCTGCAGCGGTGCGTCGTCCATGTCGAACCAGCGGCGCGCGCGCTGCGGCGTGGCGGCCGGATCGATGGCGATGATTTCCAGGTAGGCGCGCGGCTGCCGCGGCGTGCCGATGCGCAGCAGCCGGTTGTGCGTGCCCATCAGCGGATGCTTGCCGCCGGGGCCGGGCGTGACGCCGAGCGTGGCTTCGCTCCAGGCGACCCCCGCGTCCAGGCTGTTGGCCAGCACTACCAGGTGGTCGATGCGCGCGGGCGCGCTCACAGCAGCACCGTGCCTTCCACGCAGGTGACCGATGCGCCGCCGATCCAGATGTCGTCGCCCTGGCGCTCGACGTGCACGCGGCCGGCGCGCGCCAGCGCCGTGCCTTGCGCGGCCACGTAGCGCTCGGGCGCCAGGCCGGCGCCGATCAGCCATTGCGCGAGCCCGGCATTCAGGCTGCCCGTGACCGGGTCTTCGGCCATGCCGCTGTTGCCCGGGAAGAAGGCTCGCACTTCGAAGGCGACGTCGTCGCCTGCCTGCGGCGCGATGACGCCGATCTTGCGGGCCGGCCCGACAACGCCGATGTCCAGCCCGGCGAGGATCGACGCGTCGGGCTTGAGCGCCAGCACCTCCTCGGCCGACCGCAGCAGCACGCCGCGCCAGTTCGGGCCGTTGTCGCACCAGGCGTGCTGCACGATCGCATCGCGCGGCACGCCCAGGCCGCGCGCGATCAGCGCGACGTCCTGCTCGGCCAGCGGCCCGCTCTTGCGCAGCGGCGGCGCCGCGAATGCCAGGCGTTCAGTATCTCGGCGGATCTTCACCAGCCCGATGCCGCATTCCTGCACCACGTGCTCACCCTTGGGCGTGCCGCCCGCCTCCAGCCAGGCGTGGCAGCTGCCCAGGGTCGGGTGGCCGGCGAACGGCATTTCGCGGCCGGGGCTGAAGATGCGCACGCGGTAATCGGCCTCGGGGTCCGTCGGCGGCAGCAGGAAGGTGGCTTCCGACAGGTTGGTCCAGGTGGTGAAGTGCAGCATCTCCTCGGTGCTCAACCCGGTGCCGTCCAGCACCACGGCCAGGGGGTTGCCGCGGTAGGGCAGCTGCGTGAACACGTCGACTTGCTTGAACGGGCGTTGCTTCATGCGGTGGGCTTGGCTCAGGACAGGGGAATGTCGAACACGCCGCGCGCGGCGGGCAGGGCGCGGATGGCTTCGAACCAGCGCGCCAGGTGCGGCCGGTCGGCGTGCGGCAGGGGCAGCGGCAGCCAGCGGTGCAGCTCGGCGGCGGCCGGGATGTCGGCCATGGTGAGCCGGTCGCCCACCAGGAACGCCCGCTGCGCGAGCTGCGCTTCCAGCATGTCCAGCAGCGGCTCGGTCTCGGCCTGCGACCGCGCCACCGCGGCCGCGTCGCGCTGCTCGACAGGCGTGCGCACCAGCTGGATGAACGCGCCGCGGGTGGCCGGGTTCAGCGCGGTCTGCTGCCAGTCCATCCAGCGCTCTGCATCGAAGCGTTCGCGCAGCGGCCGCGGATAGAGCGTGCCGTCGGCATGCCGTGCGCACAGGTAGCGCACGATGACGTTGGACTCCCACAGCATGAAGCCGTCCTCGTCCTCCAGCAGCGGCACCATGGCGTTCGGATTCTTGGCCTTGTAGTCCGGCGTCTGCACGATGCCGTAGGCCTGCCCGGCGTCGATCCGCTCGAACGGAAGGCCGAGCATCCGGGCCGTGAACACCACCTTGCGCACGTTGATGGACGAGATGCGGCCCCAGATGCGCAGCATGCGTTCAGCGTCCCAGGGTTTCGCGCATCGCGGCGCCCAGCGCGGCGATGCCCTGCTGGATCTGCTCGACGCTGGCCGTCACGAAGGACAGGCGCATGGCGCGCGTGTCGGGCTCCTGGGCGTAGAACGGCGCGCCCGGCACGAAGGCCACGCCCTTTTCCACCGCCTTGGCCAGCAGCGCGGTCGAGTCCATGCCTTCGGGCAGGCGCACCCACAGGAACATGCCGCCTTCCGGGGTGTTCCAGGTCGCGCCCAGGCCGCCGACCTCGCGTTCCAGCGCGGCCAGCATGGCGTCGCGCTGCGCCTTGTACAGGGCGCGGATGGTCGGCACGTGGCGCGCCAGGAAGTCGCCCTTCAGCACTTCGGCCACCATGCGCTGGTTGAAGCTGGGGGAGTGCAGGTCGGCCGCCTGCTTGGCCTGCACCAGCTTGGCCGTGATGGCGGGCGGTGCGACCACGAAGCCCATGCGCAGGCCGGGCGCCAGCACCTTGGAGAAGGTGCCGAGATAGATGCAGCCGTCGGGATTGCGCGAAGTCAGCGTGGCGGGCGGCGGCGCGTCGAACCACAGCTCGCCGTAGGGGTTGTCTTCCACCAGCGGCAGGCCGAGTTCGGCGGCGCGCACGGTCAGCGCCGCGCGGCGCGCCTCGCTCATGGTGCGGCCGGTCGGGTTCTGGAAGTTGGGCAGCACATAGAAATAGCGCGCGCCGTCGGCCTTGCGCGCCAGGTCGTCCACGTCCACGCCTTCGGCGTCGCTCGCGACGCTCTCGATTTCGGGCTCCATCGGCGCGAAGGCCTGCAGCGCGCCGAGGTAGGTGGGCGTTTCCACCAGTACGCGGCTGCCCGGGTCGATCAGCACCTTGGCCACCAGATCCAGGCCCTGCTGCGAGCCGGTGGTCAGCAGCACCTGCGCGGGATCCACCGGCCACGGCAGCATGGCGGCCACCGCTTCGCGCAGCGCGGGGAAGCCTTCGGTGGGCGCGTACTGCAGCGCGCCGGGGCCGTCGTCGCGCAGCACCTTGGCGCAGGCTTCGCCGAAGGCTTCCACCGGGAAGGCCTTGGGCGAGGGCAGGCCGCCGGCGAAGCTGATGACGCCGGGCTTCTCGGTGACCTTGAGGATCTCGCGGATCGCCGAAGCGTTCATGCGGCCGGTGCGGCGCGCCAGGGTCCAGCGGGTGGAGGATTGGATGTCGTTGAGTTTCATGGCAGTCTCGTGCGTCAGGGGGTGATGAACAGGACGGTCCTTCGTGGGGACGCGATCTTCAATGCGAAGGCCTTCGTCATGCGGAAGCCCTCGCGCGCACCGGCATCTTCCTGCCGATGAAGACCGTCGCGATGACCGCGACGGCGAATCCCAGTGTCAATGTATCGAGCCGCTCGCCCAATAGGGGTACGGCAAAGACCATGCTTAGAAAGGGTTGTAACAGCTGCACCTGGCTCACCCTTACCGTGCCGCCCAGGGCCAGGCCGCGGTACCACGCGAAAAAGCCGATCCACATGGAGAACACCGCGACGTAGGCGAAGCCCCACCAGGCGGCCGGCTGGACATCGGCCTGCGGGCGCGCCAGCACCGCCAGCGGAACGGTGAGCGGCAGCGCGATCACCAGCGCCCAGCAGATCACGTGCTCGGCGCGCATGCGCTGCGACAGCTGCCCGCCGTAGCCGTAGCCCACGGCCGCGCAGGCCATGGCCGCGAACAGCAGCAGGTCGGCCGTGTGCAGCGCCACGCCATTGCCCGACTTCAGCACGGCGAAACCGACCACCAGCGCGCTGCCGGCAGCGGCGCACAGCCAGAACGCGCCCGATGGCCGCTGGCGGTGCAGCCAGGCGCCGACCACGGCGGTGGCCAGCGGCAGCACGCCGACGATGACGCTGGCGTGCACGGCTTCCACGTAGCGCATGGCGATGGAAGTGAACAGCGGGAAGCCGAACACCACGCCGGCCGAGGTGATCGCCAGCGGCAGCCAGTCGGCGCGGCGCGGCAGCGGCGCGCGCGTGGCGGCCAGGAAGCCCGCCGACAGCACAGCGGCGACCACGGCCCGGCCGAGCGCGATGAACATGCCCGACATCTGCGGCGCCTCGGGCGTGCCGACCGCCAGCCGCGTCATCGGCAGGGTGAGCGCGAAGATCACCACGCCCACCACGCCGAGCCACAGGCCGCGCACTTCCTGCTTCCTGGCCTCGTTCTTCATACGGTCAGCATCCACATGGCGGTGGCCAGCAGCACCAGTGCCAGCGCCCGGTTGAACCAGGCCAGGCGGCGCCCCTGCGCCAGCCAGTCGCGCAGCACCGAGCCGGCCAGCGCATAGGTGAAGTTGCTGCTGAAGGCGAAGCACACCATCACCATGCAGATGATGAGGAGCCGTTCGCCGGGATTGGTGGAGGGCTGGCCGCCGGTGTTGAGCACCCAGCCGGCGGTCAGGGTGAGCGCCAGCATCCAGGCCTTGATGTTGAGGAACTGCAGGCCCACGCCCTGCCAGAAGCTGACGTTCAGGCGCCGCGTGTCGGCCTGCGCGAGCTGCGAGGAACGGCCCAGTTTCCAGGCCAGCCACAGCATGTAGCCGACGCCGCCCAGCGTGACGGCCCAGCGCAGCACCGGAATGCCGGTGACCAGCGCACCGAGCCCCAGGCCGCTGGCCGCCATGATCAGCGTCCAGCCGGTGGGCACCGCCAGGCAGAAGCGCAGCGCGCGCTTCAGGCCGAGGTTGGCCGCCAGCGCGGCCGACAGCGTGGTGTTCGGTCCCGGCGAGAAGCTCATCGCCGTGCAGAACAGGAACAGGGCGGTGAATTCGCTGGACGACATGGGTGGAAGATTCGGTACGGCAACAACCGCTTGCGGCAGCATGCGGGTCAATGTAACCTTGTGGACCAATACACAGCCAATACACTTGGCCAGATCACTTTAGCCTCTGTGTCGGTCATCCTGGCAGTACACGATACCCCCACAGGCCCAGCCTCCACAAGGAACCGCCGCATGTTGATGAAAGCCGCGTCGCAGTCGCTCACCGAGCAGCTGGCCGGGCGCTTCGCCGAGCGCATCCGCACCCGGCTGCTGGTGCCTGGGGCCCGCCTGCCGTCGGTGCGCCAGTGCGCCCAGCAGCAGGGCGTGAGCCCGGCCACGGTGGTGGCCGCCTACGACCACCTGCTGGCCCAGGGTCTGGTGGAAGCGCGCCGCAACCGCGGCTTCTTCGTGCGCGAGGCGATGGCGCCACCGCAGCCCGCGCCAGGCGCGAGCGCGCCGGGTGCGTTGGGCGCGACGGTCGGAGGGACGCCGGCGGCCTTCAACTCCTTCGCCTGGCTGATGGCGCGGCGCGCCCCGGCACCGGTGAACGCCACCGCGCTGATCCGCGGCATGTTCCACAAGATCAGCAACAAGCCGCAGCCGGGCATGGGCACGTTCCCGCCCGAATGGCTGGAGTCCACCTTCATGGGCGGCGCGGTGCGCAAGGTGACCAGCACGCGCGCGCTGCACGCCTTCTCGCTCGAGTACGGCGAACCGATGGGCGACAGCGGCCTGCGCCGTGCGCTGGCCAACAAGCTGGTCGCCACGCTCGGCCTGCCGGCGTCGGCGGAGCAGATCATCACCAGTGTGGGCGCCACGCATGCGCTGGACATCGTCAGCCGCACGCTGCTGCGTCCCGGCGACCCGGTGATGGTGGAAGAGCCGGGCTGGGCGGTGGAGTTCGCGCGGCTGAACGCGCTGGGCATGCGCCTGCTGCCGGTGCCGCGCCGCGCCGACGGCCCCGACCTGGACGTGATGGCGCGCTACTGCGAGGCGCACAAGCCCAAGCTGTTCGTCAGTGTGAGCGTGTTCCACAACCCGACCAGTTACTGCCTGACGCCCGGCAGCGCGCACCGCGTCCTGCAGCTGGCCAACCAGCACGATTTCCACATCGTCGAGGACGACACCTACAGCCACATCGCGCCGGAGCACGCCACGCGGCTGTCGGTGCTGGACGGCCTGCGCCGCACCATCTACGTCAGCGGCTTCGCCAAGATCCTGGCGCCCAACTGGCGCATCGGCTTCATCGCCGCGCCGCCCGACCTGGTGGAGCAGCTGCTGGACACCAAGCTGCTGGCCACGCTGACCACGCCCGCGCTGCTGGAAAAGGCGCTGGCGCTGTGCATCGACCAGGGGCAGCTGCGCCGCCACGCCGAACGCGTGCGCGCCCGCCTGGACGCCGCGCGCAGCCGCAGCGTGAAGCTGGCGCTGCAGGCCGGCTGCCGCTTCGAGGCGGAGCCGGCCGGCCTGTTCGGCTGGGTGGACACCGGCGTGGACACCGATGCGCTGGCCCAGCGCATGCTGGACGAGGGCTACCTGCTGGCGCCGGGTGCGCTGTTCCATGCCGACAGCACGCCCAGCACGCTGATGCGCATCAACTTCGCGACCACGCAGGACGCGGCGTTCTGGAAGAAGTATTCGGAGCTGGTGCGCCGCATGTGAGCCATGGCGCGCGCCGCCGGGATCACAGCATCTCGTCGGGGGCGAGCGGGCCCAGCATCCTCACCAGCAGCTTCTGCTTGGTGGTGGCTTCCGGCTCGCTGGTCGCATCCTTGAAGGTCGCGCCGGGCGGCGCGCGCCAGACCAATTCATCGCCGCGCTGCTGCTCCAGGCGGTAGGCGGATGTCGCGATGGTTTTTTCCAGCTGCGCGGTGGCCTGCGCGGCGAGTGCCGCGCTGCGGATCACAAGGCCCACCTCGCTGTTCTTCAATTGCGAGCGCAGGTCCAGGTTCATCGAGCCGATCACCGAGATCCGGCCGTCGATCATCACCGCCTTGGAATGCAGGCTCGCGCGCGAGCGGTTGCTGCCGCTCTTGGAGCCGCCGGCCCCGCTGCCCAGGCCGAAATCGAAGCCGCTGCTCTTGCGCGCGGCGCTCGACCCCAGCAGGGCGGCCGCGCTTTCCGGGTCCGAGCGCATCTCGTACAGCTCCACACCCATGTCCAGCAGCGCCTTGCGGTAGCGCATGTAGCCGGCCTGCGCGGCCGGCGCATCGTTGGAGGCCAGCGAGTTGGTGAGCACGCGGATGCGCACGCCGCGTTTGCGCAGCTGCTCGTACAGCGCCATCATGCGCGCGCCCGGCACGAAGTAGGGCGAGACGATCAGCAGTTCGCGCTGGGCCTGGCCCATCAGGCTCTGCAGGCCGTCCACCATGGTGTCGCCGGCGTTCACCTCGTCGTCGCCCGGGCCGATCTTGCCGGGCTTGTCCACGAGCAGCGCGGCCGGCGCCCAGGTCAGCGTGACGGTGGTGAGGTCGAGCGACGGGCGCTGCGCCTGCGCTACCGCGGTGGCGCTGACCGAGGGCAGCACCGAGGGCGACAGCGTCACCGGCAAGACCGGCTGCGGCGGCTGGGCGGGCTTGGCCGCCGCGGGGCGCGACGGATCACCGTCGCCCGCCGGCGGCTTGCGCAGTTCTTCCAGTTCCTTCGGCGATATCAGCGACTGCACGGGATAGGCGAGCTCATTGTTCCAGTAGCGGTCGAAGCTGGCCGACATGTCGCGCACGATGCGCCCGGTCGCCAGCACATCCAGGTCGACGAAGTTCTGCTTGCCGTCGGTGCCGAAGTAGCTGTCGCCCAGGTTGCGCCCGCCGGTGATGCCCCAGGCGTTGTCGGCGATGAACAGCTTGTTGTGCATGCGCTTCTGGATGCGCTCGCCGTCGTGCAAGGAGCTCACCACGCGGCCGATCAGGCTGTTGCGCGGACCGCTCAGCGGGTTGAACAGGCGGATCTCGACGTTGGGCTCGAACGCCAGCCGCAGCACCTGTGCATCCTCCCCCACGGTGTTGAAGTCGTCCAGCAGGATGCGCACGTGCACGCCGCGCCGCGCCGCCTCGCGGATGCCGCGCAGCAGCACTTCGGTGCTGGCGTCGGCGTGGACGGCGTAGTACTGCAGGTCGAGGCTGCGCTGCGCGCGTTCGATCAGTGCCAGCCGGCTGCTGAACGCCACATCCACGGTATCGACCAGGCTGAAGCCCGAGTCGCTGCGTGCCTGCGCGCGCCGGGCCTGCACCAGCTGCCCCAGCGCCGTCTGGTCGGGCGCGGCGAACGCGGTCGACGGCTGCCGGTGCACGTTGTCCGGCAGGCTGGCGCAACCGGTGGTCCAGCACAGCAGCATCGCGGCCGCCAGCCAGCGCCAGAGCGGGGGCCAGCTGAAGGAATTCGCGGGGGCGGCGTGTGCGCCGGCGGGAGGGGGGGCCAGTGTTTGCATTGCTGCATCCACTGTAGTGGGCAGGGCCGACGGATGGGGTTCGCATGAAGTCAGCCGTTCCCCCCAGACAGTGCAGGACGCGAGCTACATGCCGCGGCACGCCCGAATCAAGCGCCGCCCAAGGCCTCCCAGCGTTCCAGCGCCGACATCAATTCGTCTTCGATTCCCGCGCTGCGCTGCGCGAGCGCCGCGGCGCGTGCCGGGTCGGTGGCATAAAGCGTCCCGTCCGCGAGCGCCTTCTGCAGCGCCTTCTGCTCCTGCTCCAGTGCCTCGATGCGGCCAGGCAAGGCCTCCAGTTCGCGCTGCTCCTTGTAGCTCAGCTTCTTCTTTGCGAGCGACGCGGTGGCCGGCGCCGGGGCGGCGGGCGCCGCATTCCTGGCCGCTTGCGCCGGTGCCGCGGCCTGCGCGATCTGCTGTGCGCGGCGCGACTGCAGCAGCCAATCCTGCACGCCGCCCTCGTATTCGCGCCAGCGGCCGTCGCCTTCGGAGGCGATGGTGCTGGTGACCACGTTGTCCAGGAAGGCGCGGTCGTGGCTCACCAGGAACACCGTGCCGTCATAGTCCTGCAGCAGTTCCTCCAGCAGTTCCAGCGTGTCGATGTCCAGGTCGTTGGTCGGTTCGTCCAGCACCAGCACGTTGGCCGGCCGCGCGAACAGGCGCGCCAGCAACAAGCGATTGCGCTCGCCGCCGGACAGCGAGCGCACCGGCGAAGTGGCGCGCGCCGGCGAGAACAGGAAGTCGCCCAGGTAGCTCTTCACGTGCTTGCGCTGGCTGCCGATCTCGATCCACTCGCTGCCGGGGCTGATGAAATCCTCCAGCGTGGCGTTGGGATCGAGCGCGGTGCGCATCTGGTCGAAGTACGCCACCTGCAGGTTGCTGCCCAGGCGGACCTTGCCGCTGTCGGGCTCCAGCTCGCCCAGGATGAGCTTGAGCAGCGTGGTCTTGCCGGCGCCGTTGGGGCCGATCAGGCCGACCTTGTCGCCGCGCAGGATGGTGCCGGTGAAGCCCTGCACCACGCTCTTCTGGCCGAACGACTTGCTCACGTCGGTGAGCTCGGCCACGATTTTTCCGGTGGGCTGGCCGCTGGCCAGGTCCAGCCTGACGCTGCCGACCGCCTCGCGCCGCGCGGCGCGCCTGGAGCGCAGCTGCTGCAGGCGCACGATGCGGCCCTGCGCCCGGGTACGTCGCGCTTCCACGCCCTTGCGCACCCAAACCTCTTCCTGCGCCAGCAGCTTGTCGGCCTTGGCGTTGATCACCGCCTCCTGCGCCAGCTGCTCCTCCTTCAGTTCGCGGTAGCGGCTGAAATTGCCGGGATAGGACAGCAGCCGGCCGCGGTCGAGTTCCACGATGCGTGTCGCGACGCGGTCCAGGAAGGCGCGGTCGTGGGTGATCACCACCACGCTGCCCTTGAAGTCCAGCAGCAGGACTTCCAGCCAGTCGATGGCATCCAGGTCGAGGTGGTTGGTGGGTTCGTCCAGCAGCAGCACGTCGGGCCGGCGCACCAGCGCCTGCGCCAGCGCGACACGCTTCCTGGTGCCGCCGGACAGCGTGTCCACGATCGCCGCCGGGTCCAGCCGCAGGCGCTGCAGGGTTTCCTCCACCCGCTGCTGCCAGTGCCAGCCGTCCTGCGCCTCGATGCGGCCCTGCAGTTCGTTCAGGTCGCCCTCGCCTTGCGAGTAGCGCTCGATGATCTCGATCAGGTCCGCCAAGCCGGCGCGCACCGCGTCGAACACCGTGAGCTCGGCGTCCAGCGCCGGCTCCTGCGGCACATAGGCGCTGCGCAGGCCCTGCTGGATCTGGAGAATGCCGTCGTCGGCCTTCTCCAGGCCGGCCAGGATTTTCAGGAGTGATGATTTTCCGGCGCCGTTGCGGCCGATCAGGCCGATGCGCTCGCCGGCTTCGAGGGACAGGTCGGCGTGGTCGAGCAGGGGCACGTGGCCGTAAGCCAGCTGCGCGTCGCCTAAGGTGATAAGGGCCATGGGAGCGCGATTATCGGTGGCGGCTCGCTATAGTGACTCGTCCGGGTCCCGGCCCGCGGGTGAGGAGGGGTGATGGAGCTTCAGATCAACGGGCGGGCCGTGCAGGCCGATGCCGAACCCGAGATGCCGCTGCTGTGGGTGCTGCGCGAGGTGCTGGACCTGACCGGCACCAAGTTCGCCTGCGGTGTCGGAGCCTGCGGCGCCTGCTCGGTGCGCGTCGCGGGCGAGTCGGTGCGCTCGTGCGTCACGCCAGTATCGGCGGCTATCGGCAAACCGGTGCAGACCATCGAAGGCCTGGGTGCGCCGGGCCGCCCGCACCCCTTGCAGGTGGCCTGGATCGCCGAACAGGTGCCGCAGTGCGGCTACTGCCAGAGCGGCATGCTGATGGCCGCCGCCGCCCTGCTGGAACGCAAGCCGCAGCCCAGCGACGCCGACATCGACCAGGCGATCACCAATCTCTGCGCCTGCGGGACCTACCAGCGCGTGCGGGCGGCGATCAAGCGCGCCGCCGGCATGAAGCGATGAAGCGCCGCGCCTGGCTGTTGGGCACCGCGGGCGTGGCGGGTGCGCTGGTGGTGGGCTGGTCCGTCGCGCCGCAGCGCGCGCGCCTGGGCGCCGGCGCGCTGATGCAGGCGCGCGATGGCGAGGTGGCGCTGAACGGCTGGATCAAGGTCGCCGCGGACGGCGCGATCGTGCTGGCGATGCCGCGCAGCGAAATGGGGCAGGGCGTGCACACGGCGCTGGCGATGCTGGCGGCCGAGGAACTCGATGTGCCGCTGGACCGCGTGCGCGTGGAGCAGGCCGGCGCCGACGCGATCTACGGCAACGTCGCCAACGTGCTCAATGCGCTGCCGTTCCGCCCCTCGGATGAGGAGCACGAAGACGGCTTCGGCCGTGCCAAGGCGGCGCGCTGGCTGCTCGGCAAGGCGGCGCGCGAACTCGGGATCAACGCCACCGGCGGGTCGTCCAGCGTGCGCGACGGCTGGGAGGTGGTGCGGTTCGCCGCGGCGACCGCGCGTGCCTGCCTGCTGGGCGCGGCGTCGCTGCGCTGGAAGCTGCCGGTCGAAGAATTGAGGATTGCCGATGGCGTGGTTTCGCATGCGTCCGGCCGCACCGCGGGATATGGTGAACTGGCGCGCGATGCTTCGGGAACTCCGCCAGGAGAGGTCCGGTTGAAGGAGCGCAAGGCCTGGAAGCTGATCGGCACAGGTGCGGCGCGCATGGACATCCCGGCGAAGGTCGATGGTTCGGCGCGCTTCGGCATCGATGTGCGCCTGCCGGGCATGAAGCATGCGGTGCTGCGGCTGTGCCCGATCCTGGGCGGCTCGCCCGGCGGCGTGCGTGCCGAGGCGGCGCTGAAGATGCCCGGCGCGGAGCGGCTGGTGATGCTGCCGGCCTATGCCGGGTCCACGGCTGGCCTCGCGGTGGTGGGCAGGAGCTACTGGCACGCACATCGCGCCGTGCAGGCGGTCGAGGTCGACTGGCAGCCGCCGCCCGCCGGTACCGCGGATTCGCGCCGCATTGCCGCGGAGCTCGAGCAGGCAGTGCGCACGCGCGACGGTTTTCGCTTTCACGAGGAAGGCGACGTCGACGAAGCGGAGCGCAACGCAGGGAAAGTCATCGAGGCCTGGTACAGCGCACCCTACCTGGGACACGCGGCGATGGAGCCGATGAACTGCACGGCGCGTGTGCGGGACGGCTTGGTCGAAATCTGGGCGCCGACCCAGGTGCCGCAGCTGTGCCAGGACATGGCTGCGCGGGTGGCTGGCGTGGCGCGCGACAAGGTGACCGTGCACGTTACTTTCCTGGGCGGCGGCTTCGGCCGGCGGCTGGAGGTGGACTACGCAGCGTATGCCGTGCGCGTGGCCATGGACTGCGGTGGCGCCCCGGTGCAACTGGTTTGGCCGCGCGAACAGGACATGCAGCACGACTATTACCGGCCCATGCAGGCGGCGATGCTGCGCGCGACGATCGGCCGTGATGGGCAACTGGCGAGCTTGCGCATCAAGTCGGCGGGCGACGCGATTGCGCAGCGCTGGATCGAGCGCGTGCTGCCGGCGTTTGCCGGGCCGGTCGACCTGCCGGACAAGACGACGTCCGAAGGCCTGTTCGATCTGCCGTATGCACTGGCCCATCAGCGCGTGGAGCACGTCGCCACGCGCTCTGGGGTGCCGGTGGGCTTCTGGCGCTCGGTCGGCCATTCGCACAACGCCTTCTTCTCCGAATGCTTCATGGACGAGATCGCTGCCCAGCTTGACGCCGATCCTGTGGAGCTGCGCCGGCGACTGCTGAAAGCCGAACCGAGATACCGCGCCGTTCTCGACCTTGCCGCTCAGAAGGCCGGGTGGGGCGACAGCCTGCCGCCCGGCCGGGCGCGTGGAGTTGCTTTGCACGAGTCGTTCGGCTCCATCGTGGCGCAAGTGGCCGAGGTTTCCGTCGAGAGCGGCCAGCCGCGCGTGCATCGTGTGGTGTGCGCCATCGACTGCGGCACGGTGGTCAATCCGGCTACCGTGGCCCAGCAGATGGAGGGCGCTGTTGTGCTCGGGCTCGGAGCCGCGCTGCACGGGCGCGCCGACATCCACGATGGCGCGGTGCAGCAGGGGAACTTTGCCAACGCACCGCTGGTCCGAATGGCTGTCGCGCCCCAGGTAGAAACCTGGATCGTCCCCAGCGAGCGTGATCCCGGAGGTGTTGGCGAGCCGGGTGTGCCGCCGATTGCTCCCGCAGTGGCCAACGCCTTGTTCAGGTTGACCGGCCGCAGATTGCGCTCGCTGCCACTCGCAAGCTGAGCCTCGAAAAAAGTCGGGGCGGTGTTTGCGAAGCGCGAAAATCTCGTGCTATAGTCGTGGGCTCTGCTGATGACAGCGAAGCGCGAAAAGCGCTACGAAGTTCGAAAGTGGAGTGGGGCAAAAAAAGATGCCGCGAGTTGACCAGAACGAAAAAACTGGTATAGAATTCGAGGCTCTGCTGAACACGCCAAGCAGTCGGTTCCAAACACGAAACGACAGCAAAGCGAATCGGTAGAAACCCTAGAAGTTGACAGGACTTTAAAAAAACTGTCATAATTCAAGGCTTCGCTGATCGCAGCAAGCAAAGCAGAAAACAAAGCGCAACGCTAAAGTTTCTGCGGGTTCATTAAAAATATACAGCCGATAAGCGTGGGCGTTTGATGGCAATTGCCAAGTTCTTCGGAACAAATCAAACGCTCAACGAAAAGAAGTGAAGTTCACTTCGATTCCTAGAGCAAAAATCAAGATCGAACTGAAGAGTTTGATCCTGGCTCAGATTGAACGCTGGCGGAATGCTTTACACATGCAAGTCGAACGGCAGCACGGGGGCAACCCTGGTGGCGAGTGGCGAACGGGTGAGTAATACATCGGAACGTGCCCAGTCGTGGGGGATAACGTAGCGAAAGCTACGCTAATACCGCATACGATCTACGGATGAAAGCGGGGGATCGCAAGACCTCGCGCGATTGGAGCGGCCGATGGCAGATTAGGTAGTTGGTGGGGTAAAGGCTCACCAAGCCGACGATCTGTAGCTGGTCTGAGAGGACGACCAGCCACACTGGGACTG
>JAZKIV010000100.1:0-14223 GCA_040384685.1 Pseudomonadota bacterium
CCCCCCCCCCCCCCCCCCCCCCCCCCCCCCCCCCCCGGCGCGGCATGCCCTCACCCCAGCCCTCTCCCGGAGGGAGAGGGGGCAAGACACGGGACACGACACATGAACATCGGCATCGCAGGCGCGGGACTGCTCGGGCGCCTGCTCGCGTTCCAGCTCGCGCGCGCGAGCCATGCGGTCGAGGTGTTCGACCCGGCCGCGCATGCCGAGGCGCGCGGCGCGGCCGGCTGGACCGCGGCCGGCATGCTGAGCCCGGTGGCGGAGCTGGAATGCGCCGACGCCAACGTGTTCGCGCTCGGCCTGCGCTCGCTGGCGCTGTGGCCCGCCATCGTGCAGTCGCTCGGCGTGCCCGTGGAGTTGAAGCGCGAGGGCAGCGTGCTGCTGGCGCACCGCGGCGACGAAGGCGCGGCGCGTCGCGTGGTCGACCTGCTTCAGGCGAAGGCGCCCGCGGACCATCTGCCGGAAGCGCTCACGCAGGCTGCCTTGCGTGAACTCGAACCCGCCGTGCAGGGCCCGGCGCATGCCTGGCTGCTGCCGGGCGAAGGCCGCATCCACACGGTGCAGGCGATGGCGGCGATGGCGTCCGCAGCCGCGGCAGCAGGCGCCTGCTTCCGCTGGTCCCACCACGTCGAACGTGTCGAAGCCGGGGCTCTCTGGATCAACGGCGAGCGCCACGCCTTCGACTGGGTGTTCGACGTGCGCGGCACCGGCGCACGCCCCGAGCTGCCGGTGCGCGGCGTGCGCGGCGAGGTGTTCTGGCTGCATGCGCCGGGTGTCACGATGCGCCGGCCGCTGCGCCTGCTGCATCCGCGCCACCGCGTCTACCTGGTGCCGCGCGAAGGCGACCTGGTCGTGGTCGGCGCCAGCGAAATCGAGAGCGAGGACCGCTCTTCCGTGTCGCTGCGCACCACCGTCGAACTGCTGGCCGCCGCGCACAGCGTGGTGCCCGAGCTGGCCGAAGCGCGCATCGTGCACAGCGAGACCAACCTGCGCCCCGCCCTGCCGGACAACCTGCCGCGCGTGGAGCGGCAGCCGGGCCTCACCCGCATCAACGGCCTGTTCCGCCACGGCTGGCTGATCGCGCCGGCGCTGGTTGAAGATGCGATGGAGGCACTCGCATGATCGCGGTCACCGTCAACGGCGAGCGCAAGGAGCTCGCGCCGGGCGCCACGCTGGCCGACCTGGTCGCGTCGCTGGCGCAGGCGCCGCAGGCACTCGCCACCGCCGTCAACGGTGACTTCGTCGCGCGCGAGGCGCGCGCGCAATGCGTGCTGCGCGACGGCGACGCCGTGTTCACTTTCCAGCCCATCACCGGAGGCTGATTCCATGACGACGAGCACACCCTTCCCCATCGGCGGCGCCGAGCTGCACAGCCGCTTCTTCCTCGGCACCGCCGGCTACCCCTCGCCGCAGGTGCTGCAGGACGCGATTGCCGCGTCGGGCGCGCAGGTTGTCACCGTCGGCCTGAAGCGCCAGTTGGCCGCGGCCGGCACGCCCAACGATTTCTACAGCCTGATCCGCCAGAGCGGCGCGCGCCTGCTGCCCAACACGGCCGGCTGCCGCACCGCGCGCGAGGCCGTCACGCTGTCCAAGATGGCGCGCGAGCTGTTCGGCACGCACTGGATCAAGCTGGAAGTGGTGGGCGACGAGTACACGCTGCAGCCCGACCCGTTCGAGCTGGTCGAGGCCGCGCGCGAACTGGCGCGCGACGGCTTCGAGGTGTTTCCCTATTGCACCGACGACCTGGTCACCTGCCAGCGCCTGCTGGACGTGGGCTGCCGCATCCTCATGCCCTGGGGCGCGCCCATCGGCTCGGGCCAGGGCCTGTTGAACCCGACGGCGCTGCGCACCTTGCGCGCGCGCCTGCCGGGCGTGCCGCTGATCGTCGACGCCGGCATCGGCTCGCCGAAGGATGCGGTGGCCGCGATGGAGCTGGGCTTCGACGCCGTGCTGCTGAATTCGGCCGTGGCACAGGCACACGATCCGGTGCGCATGGCACAGGCCTTCAAGCTCGCCATCGAAGCCGGGCGGCTGGCCTACGAGGGCGGCATCATGGCCAAGCAGGACATGGCCGTGCCCAGCACTCCGGTGACCGGCCGGCCCTTCGTGCTATGAGCGGCGCGGATAAAAAGAAGCCAATCGTCTGGAGCGTCGCCGGCTCGGACAGCGGCGGTGGTGCGGGGCTGCAGGCGGACCTGAAGGCCTTCGAGACATTCGACGTGCACGGCTGCACAGCAGTTGCCGCGCTGACGGCGCAGAACTCGATTGCGGTGCGCGCGATCGAGCCGGTGTCGGAAGCGATGCTGGATGCACAGCTCGCGGCGTTGGCGGAGGACATGCCGCCCGCCGCGATCACGACCGGCATGCTGGGCAGCGTGGCGAACCTGCGGGTGGTGGTGCGCTGGGTGGACCGCTTGCGCCAGAAGAATCCTGCGATGACGCTGGTGGTCGATCCGGTGCTGCGCGCAACGACGGGAGCTTCGTTCGCGGGTGACGAACTGGTTGCGGCATATCGCAATGAGCTGCTGCCGCGCGCCAGCCTGGTGACGCCGAACCGGCGCGAAGCAGCGGCGCTGCTTGGGCTGTCGTCGTTGAACGACGACGCGGACATCGAACACGCAGCACGTGCGCTGCGCGAACTCGGCTGCCAAGCCGTCGCGATCACCGGCGGCGACGAGAGCGGCGCCCACAGCCTGGACTATGTCTGCGCACCCTGGGCCGAAGGCTGGCTGCGCCTGCCGCGCATTGGCACGCCGCACAGCCACGGCACGGGCTGCGTGTTCGCGTCCAGCGCAGCGGCGGCGATGGCGCGCGGCTTCGTCAGTGTGGAAGCGGTGGTGCTGGCCAAGATGGCGACCACGCACGCGCTGCGCAACGGCTACGCGGCGGGCGAAGGAGCCGGGCCAGTGCGTCCGCAGGAAGGATTCGCGCTGCGCATCGAGAACCTGCCGGAGATGTCCCTGCCCGCGGCGTCGCAGGCGGCCGGTTCGCGCTTCGCCGATCTCCCGCCATTCGCTGCGCTCACGGACGACAAGCTCGGCCTCTACGCCATCGTCGACAGCGCCGCCTGGATCGAACGCGTGCTGGCGGCCGGTGTGCGCACGGTGCAGCTGCGCATCAAGGACCCGCGGCAGTCGAACCTGCGTGAAGAGATCCGCGCCAGCGTCGCAGCCGCGCGCAAGGTAGATGCGCAACTGTTCATCAACGACCATTGGCAGGTGGCGATCGAGGAAGGCGCCTACGGCGTGCACCTGGGGCAGGAAGACCTGGCGACGGCCGACCTCGCCGCAATCCAGCGCGCCGGCCTGCGCCTGGGCCTGAGCACGCACGCCTATTGGGAAGTCTGCCGCGCCTGGTCGCTCAAGCCCAGCTACATCGCCTGCGGCCCCATCCACCCGACGGCCGCCAAAGCCATGCCGTGGATCCCGCAGGGCAACGGCAACCTGGCGTATTGGTGCAAGCTTCTTTCCACGCCGGTGGTCGCCATCGCCGGCATGGATGCTGCACGCGCAACCGAGGCGGCGCGCCGCGGCGCCGCCGGCGTGGCGGTCATCAGCGCCATCACCGCCGCACCGTCTCCGGAAGCTGCGATCGATACTTTGCGCGAAGCCTTGCGCGTGGCCGCAAACAGTCCGGTGCCAGCGGCTGCCCACTGGCCCAAGCCGACCTTGTCTGCCCAGGGCTAACGCGCCTGCTCGTGGTCGGGCCAGGCGCCCGTGTAGATCGCATTCGGCCGGATCAACCGGTTGTTCTCCGACTGCTCGATCACGTGCGCGCACCAGCCCACCATGCGGCTGCAGCAGAAAGTGGGTGTGTAGAGCTCTTTCGGCAGGTTGACCGAGCGCAGCACGGCGGCCGCCCAGAACTCGATGTTGGGGTACAGGTTGCGCCCGGGCTTGTATTTTTCCAGCAGCTCGACCGCCACCTTCTCCACGTGCAGGCTGAGCTGCAGCAGGCGGCTGGAGCCGGTGTTGCGTTCGGCCACGTACTTCAGCGCCGCGGCGCGCGGGTCCCAGGTCTTGTAGACGCGGTGGCCGAAGCCCATGAGGCGCTCGCCCGATTCGATCTTCTGCCGCATCACCTGCTCGGCGCGGTCCTCGGTGCCGATCTCGTCCAGCAGGTCGTCCACCTTGGAGGGGGCGCCGCCGTGCAGCGGGCCGATCAGCGCGCCGATGGCCGCGCACACCGAGGACACCAGGTCGGCCTGGGTGGCCACCACCACGCGCGCGGTGAAGGTCGAGGCGTTGATCTCGTGGTCCATGCTCAGCACCAGGTAGGCGGTGAGCGCGCGCACCAGGCCCGGCTCCAGCTCACGGCCGTTGAGCATGTAGAGGTAGTTCTCCACGTGCGCCAGCGAGGCGTGCGGCTCGATCGCTTCCTTGCCGCTCAGGCAGGCGTGGCGGTAGGCCAGGATGGTGGGAGTCAGCGCCACCAGCCGCAGCGCCTGGTCGGGCGTGGGCGGGTATTCCTGGTCTTCGGGCACGGTGACCATCGACAGCACCGAGCGCAGCGCCGCCATGTGGGGCACTTCGGCCGGGATGGTGCGGATGACGGCCTTGAATTCGGGCGACAGCGTGCGCAGCGAGATCAGCTTGTCCTTCAGCGCGGCCAGCTGGGAGGCGTCCGGCAGGCTGCCGAACATCACCAGGTGCAGCACCTCCTCGAACGACTTGTCGCGTGCCAGCTCGCCGGCCCAGTGGCTGCGGTAGATCAGCTCGCCCTTGACGCCATCGACATAGGTGATCTTCGATTCGGCGATGGCAATGCCTTCCAGGCCGATGTGCAGTTCTCGCGTCAAGACAAGTCCTCCAGGGAGATGGACGGTGCCTGCGGGAGCTCGCAGGCGAAATCAGTATACGGCTGGGCACTGCGCAAAGATGGGCGCGAAACTATCCAGCGGGCTTCCTGCGTAGTTGTACGTAATCACGCAGCCTGGAGTATCAAGATGGCCGCCGGCGGCTCCCTCATTTATATAGATTTCACAGCGCGGCGGCGCGCCGCTGCAGGAAGCGCCGCACCACCGGGTCGCGCTCCAGGCCGATGGCGCGCTGGTAGGCCTCGCGCGCCGCGTCATGCGCGCCGGTGCGCGCCAGCAGGTCGGCGCGCGCCGCCCAGTACGGCTGGTAGTCGGCCAGCCGCGCGTCGCCGGCCAAGGCGTCCAGCTCGTGCAGCGCCGCTTGCGGGCCGGCCAGTTCCGCGCGCGCGACGGCGCCGTTGAGCGCCGCCACCGGCGAATCCGTCATCGCATGCAGCGCGTCGTACAAGGCCGCGATGGCCGGCCAGTCGGCGCTGCCGGTGCGGTGGCGCACGCAGTGCGCGGACTGGATCGCCGCTTCCAGCTGGTAGCGGCCCGGCCGTCCCAGGCTCCACGCGCTGGCCAGTGCCTGTTCGGCCTGCTCGATCAGGACTGCGTCCCAGCGCGCCACGTCCTGTTCGGCCAGCGGCACGTACTCGCCCTGGGCATCGCGCCGCGCGGCGCGCCGCGCATGGGAGTGCAGCATCAGTGCAAGCAGGCCCAGCGCCTCGGCTTCCCGCGGCAGCAGCGCCGCCGCCAGCCGGCCCAGCCAGATGGCTTCTTCCGCGAGATTGCGCCAGCGGGAATCGGCCCCGGCCGCATCGGCCCAGCCCTCGGCATAGGCGGCGTAGATCGCGCTCAGCACCGCGTCCAGCCGCTGCGGCAATTCCGCGTGCCCGGGCACCTGGAAGGGAATGCCGGCCAGCCGGATCTTGGCCTTGGCGCGCACCAGGCGCTGGCCCATGGCAGCGGGCGCCACCAGGAAGGCCGAAGCGATGGTGGCCGCGTCGAAGCCCAGCACCGTCTGCAGCATCAGCGGCGCGCGCGCCGCCGGGTCGATGCCCGGGTGGGCGCAGGCGAACAGCAGCTCGAGCCGCCGGTCCGGCAACGGCGGATCGGACGTCTCGGGCTCGGCCAGTTCCTCCAGCAGCGCGAAGTGCCCGGCGGCGGCCTCGTCCAGGCAGCGCCGCCGCACCGCGTCGGCCATGCGCCGGCGCGCCACGGTGAGCAGCCAGGCTTCGGGGTTGTCGGGGATGCCGCCCAGCGGCCAGCCGGCCAGCGCGGCGGCGAAGGCGTCGGCCAGGGCGTCTTCCGCGCCTGCCACGTCGCGCGTGCGCGCGGCGAGGAAGGCGACCAGCTTGCCGTAGCTGCGCCGCGCCGCCGCCTCGGCGGCGCGGGCGGCCTCGTCAGGGGGTCGGCCGGCCCGCACTCAGGCCGCGCCCATCGGCCAGAGCGGGCGCACCTCCACCGCGCCGTGGCTGGCCGCGGGGCAGCGCGCCGCCCAGGACAGCGCGGTGTCCAGGTCGGGCGCGTCGATCAGGTAATAGCCGCCCAGCTGTTCGCGGGTTTCGATGAACGGGCCGTTGAGCACCTCGGTCTTGCCTTCGCGCACCCGCACGGTGGTGGCCGTGTCCGCGTTGCGCAGCCGGTCGCCGGCGCGCCAGACCCCTGCTCCCTTCAGCGCCTCGGTGTAGGCGCCGTAGGCGGCGAGGGCGGTGGACCGTTCGGCGTCGCGCATCGCCTGCAGCCCGGCGGGGTCGACGTGGATCAGCAGCATGTATTCCATGAAAAGCTCCTAGAGTCGGGCAGCGCACCATGCGTGCCCTGACAATGTCGGGCGGCGAACGGCGATTTCGACATCTTGGCGCGAACAGGCCGTGCTGTCGCCGGGGCAAGGCCTAGAATCCCTGAGCCCATCCGTGCGATGCGGCGGAAAAAGGGAGTGCCATGCCGGAGTCAGTGAGGAGTGGCCCTGCACACAGGCCGCAATCGGCCGCCGCCATGGCTACCCGGACCGAGGCGCTCCCCGGCGCCTTCTCGCAGCAGGACGGCTTGGCCGACGCGATCCACCAGAGCCCGCGCATGGCGCTGCAGCGCGCCGTCGGCCAGGGCATCCAGCGCAGCGCGCCGATGGCGGCGCAGCGCGCGCAGATGCAGTTGTTGGGCGGTCCTCCCGGCGCCGAGGAGATTCCCGCGTCGGATGAAGCCGAGCTCGAGAATGCGGCTGCCCGGGCGTCCTGGGCCGGCGAGCAGGCCGCGGAGGGCGACGACGGCGACGCGGCGGGCGAGGAGGGAGACGAGCAGGCTGCTGTCGAGGAAGGCGAGGACGACGCAGACCCGGCGCCCGTGGACGACGGCATCGCGCAGGCAAGGGCGGCGCAGGGCACCGTCGCACAGCTCGGCAGGGGCAAGAGCAACCGGATCGCCAGCTACCAGCAGATCAAGGCGCGCAACGAGCGCAAGCGCCGCAAAGCCAGGAGCAGCGAGCTCGTGCGGTTCGTTCCGGGCGCACGCCCGCGCACCGCTTTGCGCCCGGGCGGCGCAGTCGTGGGCGGCGGCCAGGTCCTGTCCTGCCCTCTCGGCACTTACTTGCGGCGGGTCAAGCTGGCGTACACCGGCTCCCGCGCCGGCGACATCGTCGCGCTGGGCGGCACGCCGCCCGGCTTCGTCTGGCACCACCACCACGATTACGTCGCCGCCACGAACATCGGCACGATGATGCTGCTGCCCATCGCCGACCACAAGCCGGGCCACCGAGGCGGCGTCTGGCAGTGGGAGCACTCGCCCGGCCACGGGGTGTACGGCTGATGACGCCGCAGATCCGCGACATCGAACCTGCCGTGTCCGCCGCGCAATTGAAGGCGGCGGAACACGCGCTCGGCCTGCAGCTGCCCGCGGCCTACCGCGCGTTCCTGCTCCAGCACAACGGCGGCCAGCCGGTGCCCGACCGGTTCCGCCTGGCCGACGGCAGCGGGCCGGAATCGGTGGCGTGGTTCCTGGCGGTGCATGACCGCGAGGATGGCTTGGTCAGCCTGGCGGCAACCTACCGGCCTTACCTGCACGTCGACCTGCTGCCGATCGCGTCCGATCCGTTCGGCAACTTCGTCTGCATCGGCACGCAAGGCGGCAACGAAGGCAAGGTCTATTTCTGGCTGCACGAAAGCGAGCCATCTCCCGGTGAAGCCTTGCCGCACGCGGGCTGCAAGCTGGTGGCGGCCTCGTTCGCCGCGTTCTTGAACGCCTTCGAGCCCGCCTGAACGCGCGCCTCAGGCCGCGCCGATGCCCGGCACCAGCGCGCCGGCCGGCTGCCCGGCCTTCAGGGCGGCGGTGAACGCCAGCATGCGGTCGATCGGCACTCGCGCGCGGACGCCCAGTGCGGGATCGACGAGCACCTCGTTGGCGCCGGTTTCCAGCACGTGCGCCAGGCCGGCCAGGCCGTTCATCGCCATCCAGGGGCAGTGCGCGCAGCTCTTGCAGGTGGCGCTGTTGCCGGCGGTCGGCGCCTCGATGAACAGCTTGTCCGGGTTCTGCGTGCGCAGCTTGTGCATCATGCCGTTGTCGGTGGCCACGATGAATTCGCGCGCGTCCATGTCGCGCGCCGCCTTCAGGATGCCCGAGGTCGAGCCCACCGCGTCGGCCAGCGCCACCACGTCGGCCGGCGACTCGGGGTGCACCAGCACCTTGGCCTTCGGGTACTGGCGCTTGAGGTCGGCCAGCTCGAATGCCTTGAACTCGTCGTGCACGATGCACGCGCCGTTCCAGAACACCATGTCGGCACCGGTCTCGCGCTGGATGTACGAGCCCAGGTGCTTGTCGGGCGCCCACAGGATCTTGTGGCCCTTGTCCTTGAGCGCGCGCACGATGTCCAGCGCGCAGCTGGAGGTCACCAGCCAGTCCGAGCGCGCCTTCACGGCGGCGCTGGTGTTGGCGTAGACGACCACGGTGCGGTCCGGGTGGCGGTCGCAGAAGGCGCTGAATTCGTCCGGCGGGCAGCCCAGGTCCAGCGAGCAGGTCGCGTCCAGGTCGGGCATCAGCACGGTCTTTTCGGGCGACACGATCTTGGCCGTCTCGCCCATGAATTTCACGCCCGACACCACCAGCGTGGTGGCTGGGTGGTCGCGCCCGAAGCGCGCCATTTCCAGCGAGTCGCTGACGATGCCGCCGGTTTCCTCGGCCAAGTCCTGCAGGTCCGGGTGCACGTAGTAGTGCGACACCATCACCGCGTTGCGCTCCTTCAGCAGCCGCTTGATCTTGTCCTTGAGCGCGGCCCGCTCGGCCGGTGCCGGCTCGACCGGCACCCGCGCCCAGGCGTGCCGGGTGTCGCAGGCGCTGGCCGCGTCCCTGGCGGTGAGGGGGTGTTCGTACTCGACGTCGAAGATGGGGATGACTGCGCTCATATCTGGTCAGAGTTCCTGCAGGCGCATCGAGAAGTCCGTGGCTTTCACGTCCTTGGTGAGCGCTCCGATGGAGATGCGGTCCACGCCGGTTTCGGCAAGGGCGCGCACGCTGTCCAGCGTGACGCCGCCCGAGATTTCCAGGATGGCGCGGCCAGCGTTGATGCGCACCGCCTCGCGCAGGGTCGGCAGGGCCATGTTGTCCAGCAGCACCATGCGCGCGCCGGCGGCCAGCGCTTCTTCCAGCTGGGCCAGTGTTTCGACTTCGATCTCGATGAACTTGGCCTGGCCGGCGACCCGCTCGGCCGCTTGCAGCACGGCGGTCACGCCGCCAGCGGCCGCGATGTGGTTTTCCTTGATGAGCACCGCGTCGTACAAGCCGATGCGGTGGTTGGTGCCGCCTCCCGTGCGCACCGCGTATTTCTGCGGCAGGCGCAGGCCCGGCAGCGTCTTGCGCGTGTCCACGACCTGGGCGCGGGTGCCGCGCACCGCCTCGACGTAGACCGCCGTCTTGGTCGCCACCGCGCTCAGCAGCTGCAGGAAATTCAGCGCCGTGCGCTCCGCGCTCAGCAGCGCGGCGGCCGTGCTCTCGATTTCCACCACCACCTGGTCGGCGGCACAGCGCGTGCCCTCGGGCACCAGCCAGCGGACTTGCGCGCCAGGGTCGCGGCTGAGGAAGGCCGCTTCGGCCCAGGGCGCACCGCAGATCACGGCCGATTCGCGCGCCAGGATGCGGGCGCGGGCGCGCTTGGCGGGGTCGACCAGGCCGGCGGTGAGGTCGCCGGTGCCCAGGTCTTCGGCCAGCGCGCGGGCGACGTCGGAGCGGGCCAGCGCGGCCACGCCGGCGAAATCATCGGAACCTGCTGTCATCGCCCAAGGATAGCCGCATCGGCGATCCGGCAGGCCGATGCGGGTTTCCCCTGGGCTTAGCGGGTGGCCTGGAAGACCGTGGCCGCCGATTGCGTGGCCGACACCAGCACCACCGACAGCGCCGTCTTGGCCGCGTTCAGCGTCGCGATGCCGCTCAGCGGGCTGGCCGCCACCGAGGGGCAGGATTCGATCAGCTGCACGTCGAACACCGCCACGCCGCCGGCATGCGGCGCCACCGTGCCGCCGTAGCCGCAGCCGGCGCTGTTGGTGCCGGTCAGGGCGCCGTTGGCGGCGACGTCGAGCGTGAGCGTCAGCGTGCCGCCGCTGAAGCCGGCCTGCCAGCGGCCGGTCACGTCCGGCAGCCTGGCCGGCACTTCGTAGGCCGGGTTGTAGCTCAGCGTGTAGGGCGGCGTGAGGCCGGCGCCGGCGAAGCTCAGCGTGTTCCTGGGCACCACGGTGCCGGACGCGCTGTAGTTGCCCACCACGCCGGTGGCGATGTCGTAGCTGCGCCCGGCCATCGAGAACGCCGGCTGGGCGACGGTGGCGGTCCCCACCACCACGGTGGTGAGCAGGCCGGTCTGGAACAGCGTGACCGCCGGGCCTTCGGCCAGGTAGACGGCCGACACCGTGGTCTGGCTGTCGATGCTGCCGGACCAGAAGCCCTGCGTGGCCGCCGCGGCGGGAGGCGGCGGCGCAGGCGGAGGTGGAGGCGGTGCGTCGCTGCCGCCACCGCCGCAGGCGGCCAGCGTTGCCGCCAGCGTGGCGCAGAACAGGACGCGCAGGGAGCGCGGAAGCACGGTCGAGGAAGCAGCCATGTCGTGTGTTGCCTTGCGGATCAGAACAGGAGCCAGTTGCCGCCGACGCCCGGCAGGATGATGGTCGGCGCGGCGCCGATGATGCTGGCCGGCGGGTCGGCGACGACGCCGGTGAAGTTGATGACGCCGTTGGCCGTGCCGTCCCGGTCGAACGGGCCGCCGTCGGCGACGAAGAAGTCCAGCCGCGTCATGTTGCCCACCTGCGCGATGCCGGCGGTCACGTTGTGCCAGTGGCCGTTGTTGCCCAGCAGCCAGAAGCCCCTGGCGCCGACGGATCCCTCGACGAAGATGCTGAAGGTTTCCAGCAGGCCGTCGAAGCCGACGTTGACGCTGAAGTTCAGCGTGGTGTTCATGCGCAGCACCGCCGGCGCCTGGCCGGTCACCGTGCCCGTGCTGAAGCCGTTGATGACCGCGTGGTTCGGGTCGCCGCTGATCCCGCCCTGGGCCGAATCGCCGACCAGGGTGATGTAGTGGGTGCCGGTCTGCCCCGGCTGGTTCGGCAGCAGCGCGGAGAGCACGTCGACCTGGTAGGCATCCAGCAGGCCGTCGCCGTTGCCATCGCCCACCAGGCCGCCCGGCAGCAGCGCCGGCACCAGCAGCTCGATGGCGGCCGGCACGCCGTCGCCGTCGCCGGAGCGGCCGCTGGCCGTGAGGAACAGCGCTTCGTGGTGGTCGGCGCCGTCCAGGTAGTTGACGGTCAGCGACAGCAGCTTGCCGGAGTCGTTCAGGCCGACCTGGTAGGTGGCGCCGGTGGCGCCGTTGATCGCCGCACCGTCGCGCAGCCACTGGTAGGTGATGGAGCCGATCTTGGCGCCACCGTCGGGGTCGACGATGCTGAGCGGATCGAACGCCAGGATGTCGCCGCGCTCGGGCAGCATGCCCGGGTGGCTGCTGTTGGCAATCGGCCCGCTGGTGCCGGGCGTGTTGGTGGGCGGCGGCGGAACCGGCGTGTTGTTGGTGACGGCCACGGCCACCAGGCTGGCGGCGTCGTTGCCGGCCGCGTCCTGGATGGCGTTGGCATCGTCGCCCGCGGTCGGGTCGGTGTAGCTGATCACCACCAGCTGGCTGCTGGTGACGGCTTCGCCCAGGGTCAGCGTGACGGTCTTGGCGAGCGCGTTGACCACCACCGAGTTCACGTCGATGACCTTGTTGCCGGCCTTGACGGTGAACGCGCCCGTGGCCGGCGCGGCGCCGGCGTTCAGCGCATCCGCCTCGATGTAGCTCAGCACCAGCGTCGTGGCGTTGACCGCCGCCGACGAGAACACCGGCGCCGTGGTGTCCAGCGCCAGGTTCTTGTTGGCGCCGAGCGAACCGGCGGCACCCGGCTCCGGCAGGGTCAGGGTGGCGTCGTTGCCGGCGGCGTCGGTGATGGTGCCGCCGTTCAGCGCCAGCGCGCCGTTGCTGAGGTAGTCGAGGTCGGCACTGGTGTCGCCGGTCTGCACCGTGTAGGCGAAGGTCAGCGTGCTGGTGCCGCTGCCACTCGTGTAGTTCACCACCCGGTCGGTGCTGCCGGTCTCCAGCGTCAGCTGCGGCGTGCCGAAGACGTTCACCGTCTCGCTGAACTCCACCTGGACGAGGATCACGTCGCCGACCTTGTAGAGGCCGTTGGCGGTGCTGGAGCTCACGCCCGCCACGGTCGGCGGAATGCCGTCGATGACGATGTTCTTGTTGGCGCCCAGCGAGTTCGCCGCGCCGGGTGCCGCCAGGGTCAGCGTGGCGTCGTTGCCCGCCCCGTCGCGGATGGTGCCGCCGTTCAGCGCCAGCGCCGTGGTGCCGAGGTAGTCCAGGTCGGCGGTGTTGTCGCCTTCCTGCACCGTGTAGGTGAAGGTCAGCGTGCTGCTGCCGCTGCCACCCGCGTAGTTCAGCACCTCGTCCGTGGTGCCGGTTTCCAGCGTCAGCTGCGGCGTGCCGGTGACGTTGACCGTCTCGCTGAAGTTCACCTGGATGGTGATCACGTCGCCGACCTGGTAGAGGCCGTCGAGGTTGGTCGAGGTGACGCCCGACACCGTCGGCACGATGCCGTCGATCACGATGGCCTTGTTGGCGCCCAGCGAGTTGGCGGCGCCGGGACTGGCCAGCGTCAGCACGGCCGTGTTGCCGGCCAGGTCCTTGATGGTGCCGCCGTTGAGCGCCAGCGCCGAAGTGCCGGTGTAGTCGAGGTCGGCGCTGGTGTCGCCGGCCTGCACCGTGTAGGTGAAGGTCAGCGTGCCGGTGCCGCTGCCGCTCGCGTAGTTCAGCACCCGGTCGGTGCTGCCGGTCTCCAGCGTCAGCTGCGGCGTGCCGGTGACGTTCACCGATTCGCTGAAGTTCACCTGGATGGAGACCACGTCGCCGAGCTTGTAGGTGCCGTTGGCGGCGCTGGAAGTCACGCCCGTCACCGTCGGCGTGATGCCGTCGATGACGATGTTCTTGTTGGCGCCCAGCGAGTTCGCCGCGCCGGGTGCCGCCAGCGTCAGCGTCGCGTTGTTGCCGACGCCGTCGCGGACGGTGCCGCCGTTGAGCACCAGCGCCGAGGTGCCGAGGTAATCGAGGTCGGCGGTCGTGTCGCCGGCCTGCACCGTGTAGTTGAAAACCAGCGTGCTGCTGCCGCTGCCGCTGGCGTAGTTCAGCGTCCGGTCCGTCGCGCCGGTCTCCAGCGTCAGCTGCGGCGTGCCGGTGACGTTGATCGCCTCGCTGAAGTTCACCTGGACCGCGATCACGTCGCCGATCTTGTAGGTGCCGTTGGCCGCGGTGCTGGTGACGCCGCTGACCGTCGGCGGCGTCGTGTCGATGACGATGGCCTTGTTGGCACCCAGCGAATTCGCCGCGCCGGGCGACGCGAGCGTCAAGGTGGCGTCGTTGCCGGCCACGTCGCGGACGGTGCCGCCGTTCAGCGCCAGTGCGCCGGTGCTGATGTAGTCGAGATCGGCACTGGTGTCGCCCGCCTGCACCGTGTAGGTGAAGGTCAGCGTGCTGGTGCCGCTGCCGCTCGCGTAATTCACCACCCGGTCTGTCGCGCCGGTTTCCAGCGTGAGCTGCGGCGTGCCGGTGACCGTCACTGCCTCGCTGAAGTTCACCTGCACGGAGATCACGTCGCCGGCCTTGTAGCCGCCGTTGGTCGTGGACGAGGTCACGCCGCTCACGGTGGGAGCGGTGGTGTCGATGACGAAGTTCTTGTTGGCACCCAGCGAATTCGCCGCGCCCGGCGAGGCCAGCGCCAGCGTCGCGTTGTTGCCCGCCGCGTCCTGGATCGCGCCGCCGTTGAGCGCCAGGGCGCCCGTGCTGATGTAGTCCAGGTCGGCGGCCGTGTCGCCGGCCTGCACCGTGTAGGTGAAGGTCAGCGTGCTGGTGCCGCTGCCGCTCGCGTAGT
>JAZKIV010000101.1:0-27362 GCA_040384685.1 Pseudomonadota bacterium
GCCGTTGCCGTTGCCGTTGCCGTTGCCGGTACCGCCGTTGCCGTTGCCGTTGCCGGTACCGCCGTTGCCGTCGTTGCCCGTGCCGCCGCCGTTGCCGCCACCATTGTTGCCACCGTTGCCGGTGCCGCCGCCATTGTTGCCGTCGTTGCCGGTGCCGCCGCCGTTGCCCGTGCCGCCGCCATTGTTGCCGTCGTTGCCGGTGCCGCCACCGTTGCCCGTGCCGCCGCCATTGTTGCCGTCGTTGCCGGTGCCGCCACCGTTGTTGTTGTCGCCCTGCGGCCCATTGGTCTGCGCCGGCGACACGCGGATTCCGCTCGCCACCAGCACGCCACCCACCAGGGTACCGGTGGCCTCGACGCGCACGCCGTTGCCGAGCGTGCCGCCGGTGACCACGGCCGATCCGGCCTGCACCGGCACGCCGGCCAGCGTGAACGAGGCCGGCGTCGAAAAATTGGCGACCACCCCGGCGAGCGTGACGTTGCGTGTTTCGGCCTGCGGCAGGTCGTACCAGGCCTGGACCTGCGCGGCGACCAGCACGCCCTGGGCGCTGGCGCCGCGCACGCGCACCGCGACGCCGTTGGCCAGGCTGACCTGCACCGCGGCGACGCTGTACGACACGGCGGCGCCGCCGACGCGGAAGGTGCGCCCGACCGGGTCCAGGTCCTGGACCACACCGCTCACGACGGCGACGCCCGTGCTGGCGGTGCGCTCGACGCGGGTGGCGCGCAGCGTGCCCTCGGCACCCGGCAGGCCATAGACGATCACGGCGTCGCCATTGCCCAGCTCGCCGAGCGCGGCGAAGCCGGCGAAGACGGTCTGGCTGTCCACCGTCACCGCGATGCCCTGCACGCTGAAGCGGCCGGCCGCCACGTCGATCGAGGCCACCGGCCCGCGCAGGTCGGCCGCCGAGACGACGATGGTGGCCGTGCCCTGGCTGTGGTCGGCCGAGACCTGGCCGATCACCCGCACCGTCATGCCCGGCTGCAGCGAGGTGGAATCCTCCAGCTGGAAGCTGGCCTGGCTGGTGTCGAAACGCGTGCCGTTGACCACCAGGCCGTCGGTGCCGGTGATGGCGCCCATGGTGTAGCCGGTGCCGCCCGAGCCGATGCCGCCCGGGTCGATACCGGTCCCGCCCGAGCCCAGGCCGCCGCCGCCGCAGGCGGCGAGCGCCAGCAGCAGCGCGCAGGCAGTGAGATGGCGGCGAAGCCGATTCATTCCGCGGCCCCTTCCTGGTCTTCGAAGTACACGTACATGCCCAGCCGGGCCCGTTTGGAGCCGGTGCCGCGCGAACGCTCCACGGCATCGGTGAGTGTATGCACGAATTCGCGGTGCAGGCCGTTCCAGCGCTCCCGCGCCAATTGGTGCACCACGGCGCAATCCTCGGGCGACAGCCCGTCGGCGAACACCGCGCGCTCCAGGAACGGCGGCGCGGCGCCGGTGGTATTGGAAACCGCCGCCGCCGCGTGGTCGCGCAGGTTGTCGCCGAGGAAGGCCAGCGTGTTCTGCAGGTCGGCGCTCGGCACGAAGCTGTCGGCCAGCAGCTCGACCCAGCCGCGCTCCTCGTCGCACATGCCCAGGCGCACCAGCTCGTCCAGCACCGAACGGTGGTGGACGTCGCCGCGGCTGGCCTGGCGCGCGACTTCCTCGAACGACAGCATGTCCGGCTGGGCCGCCACCGGCAGGCGGCGCACTTCCGGGCGCTCCTGGGAAAGCTGCAGCCAGCGGGTGAAGGTCTTGGCCGCGGCCGACATCTCGGTATGCAGCAGGGGATCGGGGCCGCTGCCGCGCACGCGCGCGGTGACCTGCTTGCGGTTCAGTCCGGTGGTGACGGCCAGCTGGCTGATGTTCGGTTCGGCGACGCCCTTGGCGCGCCACAGCCGCTGCGCCTCGGCGATCAGCAGCTCGCGCAGCAATTCTTCCAGTTGCGGGTGCTTCAGGCCGACCCACAGCGCCAGCCGGACCAGCGGGCGCATGGCGCGCGCGCAGGCCGCCTGGGCCCAGGTCAGCCGTTGCTGCATGAAGTCGCTGGCAGGATCGCTGTTATTCAAGACGGAGTCATCGTACATGCAGCCCAACACTGCAATGGCGGGGATTATGCGCTGGACAGCGCGGCTTGTGCCATCCCGGCGGGTTGCAAAGGCGACTGGAGCGTGATGGATGAACTAAAAAAAAACGAGCCCCGAAGGGCTCGAATCGCTCGTGGAGGGTCTGCGGCGCGGCCGCGTCCCACACAGAGCCAATGTAATGCGCCTTCCCCGATCCCGTGAGAGGGAAAACGCGGGTACCGGAGGTGCCATGGCGGGAACTCAGAACTTGGGGATGCGCAGCGTCTTGCTGATCATCAGGCTGCCGGACAGCACGAACAGCAGGGCCAGCGGATGCAGCTCCCACGGACCAAGCGCCAGCGCGCCGCCGTAGAGCGAATCGCCCAGCCGGTCCTGCCAGGCAGCGAAGGCCAGCATGGCGGCCAGCACCACGCTGGTGGGAATCGGGGTTCCCTCGAAATACTTCACCTTGCCGCTGTCGCCGGCCAGGCTTTCGGCGGTGACGTTGTAGCGCGCCAGCCGGCTCACGCCGCAGCAGACGAAGTAGATCAGCGCCGCCGCGTCCCAGCCGCCGCGCAGGCCGGCGGCGAAGCCCAGGGCGGCGGGCGCGACGCCGAAGGAAATGATGTCTGACAACGAGTCCAATTCGCGGCCCAGCGCCGAATGCTCGTGGCGCGCCCGCGCGATGCGGCCGTCCAGCACGTCGAACACGAACGCCGCCGGGGCCAGCGCCGCGGCCCACAGGAAGTGCGCCACCTCGCCGCTGGCCATGTACAGCATCGCCAGCAGCACGCCGCCGGTGCCGCATGCCGCGTTGCCGAGGGTGAAGAAATCGGCCAGGTGGAATTCCCGGACCATGGAGAAATGGCGCCGCGCATTGGTTTGCATGCCTGATCCTTTTGCTGTGCTCCGACCCTAAACGTCCGTGTGCCCGCGCCCCGTCGGTGCCCGGCATCCGGCGCTGTCGGCGCAATCCCACGCCTGGGCTTCGCGATGCCCTATATTGGCTCGGCCATGGCAGATTTCTCCTCGTTTTCGCGCCGCCGCCTGCTGCAGCTGGCCGCCGCGGTGTCCTCGGGCCTGGTGCTGCCGTCCGGCGCCCAGCCCCGGCTGGCCGACAACCCGTTCGCCCTCGGCGTGGCCAGCGGCTCGCCGGCGCACGATTCGGTCGTGCTGTGGACGCGCCTGGTCGGCGCCGGCGCGCAGGCGCTGGAGGGCGGCGACGTCGGCCTGCGCTGGGAGCTGGCGCACGACGAAGGCTTCGCGCGCATCGCGCAGCGCGGCGAGGCGCGCGCCGTGGCGGCGCTGGCGCATTCGGTGCACGTGGAGGTGACGGGGCTGGAGCCGGAGCGCGGTTACTTCTACCGCTTCATCGCGGGCGGCTGGACCAGCCCGGCCGGGCGGACAAGAACCTTCCCCGCGGCCGACGCGATGCCGCAGCGGCTGCGGCTGGCCTATGCCTCCTGCCAGCGCTGGGAGCACGGCTACTTCAGCGCCTACCGCCAGATGCGCCGGGACGCGCCCGACGCCGTGCTGTTCCTGGGCGACTACATCTACGAGTACCCCACCGCGACCAATCCGGTGCGCTCGCCGGGCGACAACTGGGTCTTGACGCTGGACGGCTACCGCCGCCGCTACGCGCTGTACAAGACCGACCCCGACCTGCAGGCCATGCACCATGCCTGCCCCTGGCTGTTCACCTGGGACGACCACGAGGTGCAGAACGACTATGCCGGCCTGCAGGCCGGCAACTCGGGGCCGGAGGTGGCCGACTTCGCCGCACGCCGCGCCGCCGCCTACCAGGCCTGCTACGAGCACATGCCGCTGCGCGCTTCGGTGCTCACACGCGCGCTGGCCGGGCTGGCGGGCGGCGCCGAGATGCGCATCTACACGCGGCAGGCCTACGGCCGGCTGGCGCGCCTGGTGCTGCTGGACGCGCGCCAGTACCGCGACCCGCAGGCATGCACGCGCGGCGGCAAGCTGGGCTCCGGCACGCTGGACCCGGCCGGCTGCGCCGCCTGGAACGACCCGCGCCGCACCATGCTGGGCGCCGCGCAGGAGCAATGGCTGGACGCGCAGCTGGCCGCGCCGGCGCCGGGCTGGACCGTGCTCGGCCAGTCGACCCTGTTCGGCCAGCGCGACTTCAAGCCCGGCCCCGGCCAGAGCCTGTGGAACGACGGCTGGGACGGCTACGCGGCGGCGCGTGGGCGCTTCGCGCAGTCGCTGCAGCGCCACCGCGTGGCCGACGCCGTGCTGCTGGGCGGCGACGTGCACGAGAACTGGGTCGGCCACGTGAAGGCCGACTACGACAAGCCGGAGAGCGCGGCGCTGGGCGTGGAGTTCTGCGGCACCAGCATCAGCTCCCGGTCGTCGGCACCGGAGCGCATCGGCGAGCGCATGGCCGACAACCCGCATTTCATCTTCGCCGACGGCTTCAAGCGCGGCTACGGCATCGCGGAGTTCACGCCGAAGCAGTTGACGGTGGACCTGCGCGCGGTGGACGACGTGGTACGCGCCGACAGCGGCGTGTCGACGCTGGCGCGCTTCGCCGTGCAGGCCGGGCGGCCGGTGGTGGAACGCGCCTGAGTTCTACCGTTCAAAAAACTAACCCGGTCGCACCACTTCCAGCAGCCGGTCCAGGCCGCCTGCATTGATCGCCACCATCGCCTGCTCGCGTACCTTGGGCTTGGCGTGGTAGGCCACCGACAGGCCGGCCTCGCCCATCATCGGCAGGTCGTTGGCGCCGTCGCCCATGGCGATCGCCTGCTTGGGCGAGATGCCCAGCTGCTCGCAAGTCTGCAGCAGCATGCGGCGCTTTTCCTCGCCGTCGCAGATATCGCCCCAAGGCTGGTCGACCATGCGGCCGGTGAGTTCGCCGCAGTTGGGGCCGGATGCGATCTCCAGCATGTTGGAGCGCGTGAAGTCGATGCCCAGGCGGTCGCGCAGGCGGTCGGTGAAGAAGGTGAAGCCGCCGGACACCAGCAGCACCTTCAGGCCCGCGTCCTTGCAGGCGCGCACCAGCGCCTCGGCACCGGGATTGAGCTGCAGCCGCTCGACGTAGACCTGTTCCAGGTCGGCCACCGTCACGCCGCGCAGCAGCGCCACGCGCCGGCGCAGGCTTTCCTTGTAGTCGGCGATCTCGCCGCGCATGGCGGCTTCCGTCAGCGCGGCGACCTCCTCCTTCATGCCGACCGCATCGGCGATCTCGTCCACGCATTCGATGTTGATCAGCGTGGAATCCATGTCGAAGGCGATCAGCTTGAAGTCCTTCAGCGACAGCGGCGGGGTGATGCCCTGGACGACCAGGCCGGGGGAGAGTTCGCGAGGGGAAGAAGTCATTGCGGGGAATTGTCGCACCGGGTTCAAGCGGTTTCGGCCACCTTCGGCTGGCCCAGCGAGCGCAGCACATCGCGCACCATCTGCGCGCGGTCCTTCGGGTCCTTCAGCTCGCGCTCGATGCGCAGCCGGTCGTTGCCGGCCAGCTTGATGTGGCGGTTCTTCTGCACCAGCTCGATGATGCGCATCGGCTCGATCGGCGGGTTGGCGCGGAACGCGATGTGGATCACGCCCGGCGCCGCGTCGACCTTCACCACGCCGTAGGGCCGCGCCAGCACGCGCAGGCGGTGCACGTCGATCAGCGTCTGGCCCTGCGGCGGCAGCTTGCCGAAACGGTCGACGATCTCTTCGAGCAGGCGGTCGATCTGGTCGGCGTTCTTCGCCGTGGCCAGCTTCTTGTAGAACGACAGGCGCAGGTGCACGTCGCCGCAGTAGTCGTCGGGCAGCAGCGCCGGTGCGTGCAGGTTGATCTCGGTGGTGACGGCCAGCGGCGACAGCAGGTCGGGTTCCTTGCCGGCCTTCAGCGAGCGCACCGCCTCGGACAGCATCTCGTTGTACAGCTGGAAGCCCACTTCCAGCATGTTGCCGCTCTGGTTCTCGCCCAGCACCTCGCCGGCGCCGCGGATCTCCAGGTCGTGCATGGCCAGGTAGAAGCCCGAACCCAGTTCCTCCATCTGCTGGATGGCTTCGAGCCGCTGCGAGGCGTGCTTGGTCAGGCTCTCGGTGTCCGGCACCATCAGGTAGGCATAGGCCTGGTGGTGGCTGCGGCCGACGCGGCCGCGCAGCTGGTGCAGTTGCGCCAGGCCGAACTTGTCGGCGCGCGCGATCACGATGGTGTTGGCGCTCGGCACGTCGATGCCGGTCTCGATGATGGTGGAGCACAAGAGCAGGTTGAAGCGCTGCGCCACGAAGTCGCGCATCACCCGCTCCAGCTCGCGCTCGGGCATCTGGCCATGCGCCACGGCGATGCGCGCCTCGGGCAGCAGGCGTTCCAGCTGCTCGCGCCGGTTCTGGATGGTCTCCACCTCGTTGTGCAGGAAATAGACCTGGCCGCCGCGCTTGAGCTCGCGCAGCACGGCTTCGCGGATCACGCCTGTGCCCTCGTTGCGCACGAAGGTCTTGATGGCCAGCCGCCGCTGCGGCGCGGTGGCGATCACCGACAGGTCGCGCAGGCCTTCCAGCGCCATGCCCAAGGTGCGCGGGATCGGCGTGGCGGTGAGCGTGAGCACGTCGACCTCGGCACGCATGGCCTTCACCGCCTCCTTGTGGCGCACGCCGAAGCGGTGCTCCTCGTCGATGATCAAGAGGCCCAGGTTCTTGAACTTGACGGAGGTGGACAGCAGCTTGTGCGTGCCGACCACGATGTCGATGGTGCCGTCGGCCAGGCCCTTGGCGGCCGCCGTGATTTCCTTGGCCGAGCGGAAGCGGCTCATCTCCGCCACCTTCACCGGCCATTTGCTGAAGCGGTCCACCAGCGTCTGGTAGTGCTGCTCGGCCAGCAGGGTGGTGGGCGCGAGGAAGGCCACCTGGCGGCCGCCCGTGACGGCGACGAAGGCGGCGCGCAGCGCGACCTCGGTCTTGCCGAAGCCGACGTCGCCGCACACCAGCCGGTCCATCGGCTGCGGCGACACCATGTCCTGGATCACCGCGTGGATGGCGGCGTTCTGGTCGGCGGTTTCCTCGAAGCCGAATTCGTTGGCGAAGGCCTCGTAGTCCTGCGCGTTGAAGCGGAAGGCATGGCCTTCGCGCGCCGCGCGGCGCGCGTAGATGTTCAGCAGTTCGGCCGCGCTGTCGCGCACCTGCTCGGCCGCCTTGCGCTTGGCCTTGTCCCACTGGCCCGAACCCAGCTTGTGCAGCGGCGCCTCGTCGGCGCTGACGCCGGTGTAGCGGCTGATCAGGTGCAGCTGGCTGACCGGCACGTAGAGCGTCGCCTTGTCGGCGTATTCCAGGTGCAAAAATTCGGTGCTGCCCTGGCCCAGGTCCATGTTGACCAGCCCGCGGTAGCGGCCGATGCCGTGCTGCGCGTGCACCACCGGGTCGCCGATGTTCAGCTCCGACAGGTCCTTGATCAGCGCCTCGACGTCGCTGACCTGTTCCTGCTTCTTGCGCCGGCGCGCCGTCGGGCTCGCGGCGAACAGCTCGGTCTCGGTGACCAGGTCGATGCCGTGCTCGATCCAGCTGAAGCCGGTGACCAGCGCCGCGGTGGCGATGCCCAGCTTCTCGTCGCTGGAGGCGAACTCGTCCAGCGAGTCGAAGGCCGGCAGCGACAGGTGGCTGGCGCGCAGGAAATCCAGCAGGCTTTCGCGCCGGCCCGCGCTTTCGGCCAGCACCAGCAGGCGGTGCGGCGTGTTGGCGGCGTGCTGCTTCAGCCGCGCCAGCGGCTCCTCGGCGCCGCGCACCACCGACAGGTCGGGCAGCGGGCCGAACTCCGGGTAGGCGCCCGCCGTTTCCTCCGGCGTGGGCAGGGCCTTGAGCGCGAGCTGCGCGTGCGCGTTGGCATGCACGTAGAACTGCTCTGAACTCAGGAACAGGGCGTCCGGCGGCAGCACCGGCCGTTCCGGGTCGCCCTGCACCAGCCGGTAGCGGTCGCGCGTGTCCTGCCAGAAGCGCTGGAACGCGGGCTCCAGCTCGCCATGCAGCATCAGCGTCGCGTCCTTGCCCAGGTAGTCGAACACGGTGGCCGTGTCGTCGAAGAACAGCGGCAGGTAGTACTCGATGCCGGCGGTGGCGACGCCCGCGCCGATGTCCTTGTAGATGCGGCTCTTGGTCGGGTCGCCTTCCAGCAGCTCGCGCCAGCGGCTGCGGAATTTGGCGCGCGCCGGCTCGTCCATCGGGAACTCGCGCCCGGGCAGCAGGCGCACTTCGGGCACCGGGTACAGGCTGCGCTGGCTGTCGGGGTCGAAGGTGCGGATGGAGTCGACCTCGTCGTCGAACAGGTCCACGCGGTAGGGCACGGCCGAGCCCATGGGGAACAGGTCGATCAGGCCGCCGCGCACCGCGTACTCGCCCGGGCTCACCACCTGCGTCACGTGGTTGTAGCCGGCCAGCGTGAGCTGCGCCTTCAGGCGCGCCTCGTCGAGCTTTTGCCGCAGCGCGAAATGGAAGGTGTAGCCGGCCAGGAAGGCCGGTGGCGCCACCCGGTACAGCGCGGTGGTGGCGGGGACCAGCACCACGTCGGCCTCGCCCTGCAGGATGCGCCACAGCGTGGCCAGCCGCTCGCTGATCAGGTCCTGGTGCGGCGAGAACTGGTCGTACGGCAGGGTTTCCCAGTCCGGGAACAGCGCGCAGCGCAGATCCGGCGAGAAGAACGCCAGTTCGTCGATCAGGCGCTGCGCGTCCGTGGCGTCGGCCGTGACCACCGCCGTGATGCGGCGTGCGGGCTTTTCGCGCTCGGCCATGCGCGCGATGAGCAGCGCATCGGCCGAACCCACGGGACGGGGAAGGTTAAAACGCTTGCCGGGGGAGAGCTTGGGTAATTCCATGAAGAATGCAAAACACCCCGGTCGCAGCAGACAGGGGTGTGGCACGATTCTAGAATGAAGCGACCGCTATGAATGCAAGCGCATCCAATCCCCCCAGTTCCGCCACTTCCCCGAGTGCCCGTTTCTTCGCCCTGATCCCCTGCGCCGGCAACGGCAGCCGCGCCGGGACCACGGGGCCCAAGCAATACGAACGCGTGGCCGGGCAGCCCATGGTCTGGCACACCCTGTCCGCCTTCGCCGCCGTGCAGCGCATCGCGCGCACCATGGTGGTGGTGGCGCCCGGCGACGGCTTTTTCGACCGCAACCCCAGCACCTCGGCCCTGGTCGCGTCCTGCGGCGGCGCCACCCGCGCCGAGAGCGTGGCCAACGGCCTGCGCGAGCTGCGCCGGGCCGGCGCCACCGACGCCGACTGGGTGCTGGTGCACGACGCCGCGCGCTGCCTGGTCACGCCCGAACTCGTCGACCGCCTGATCGACGCCTGCGTCGACGACGAGGTCGGCGGCCTGCTGGCCTATCCGCTGCCCGACACCCTGAAGGAGGCGCAGGACGGCCGCGTGCGTGCCACCATCGACCGCGAGGACAAGTGGCTGGCCCAGACGCCGCAGATGTTCCGCCTGGGCATGCTGCGCCAGGCGCTGGAGAACGCGGGCGACAGCGCTACCGACGAGGCCAGCGCCATCGAGGCCATGGGCCTGCGGCCGCTGCTGGTGCCGGCCGGCGCGCAGAACTTCAAGGTCACCTACCCGGACGACTTCGCCATGGCCGAGGCCGTGCTGCGCAGCCGCCGCTGACGCATGGAGCTGTTGAAGCTGCCGAAGTTGCGGATTGGCGAAGGCTGGGATTCGCACGCGCTGGTGCCGGGCCGCAAGCTGATGCTGGGCGGCATCGAGATCCCGCACACCCACGGCCTGCTGGGCCACTCCGATGCCGACGTGCTGCTGCACGCCATCGTCGACGCGTTGATCGGCGCGGCGGGGCTGGGCGACATCGGCACGCATTTCCCCGACACCGACGAGCGCTTCCGCGGCGCGGCCTCGGTGCTGCTGCTGACCGAGGCGGCGGTGCGCGTGCGCGCCGCCGGCTGGCAGATCGTCAACGTCGACAGCACCATCGTGGCGCAGGCGCCGCGGCTGGCGGCGCACATTCCGGCCATGCGCGAGCACATCGCCCGCGCGCTGGACCTGCAGCCGGCGCAAGTCAACGTGAAAGCCAAGACGGCCGAGCGGCTCGGGCCGGTGGGGCAGGGCCAGGGCATCGAGGCGCGCGCCGTGGTGCTGCTGCAGGCCGCGGCCTGACAGCGCACGCGGCCGCTCAGCCGGCCGGTTCGGCCTGCGGCTCGGGCGGGCGCGGGCGCAGCCGCCGGCCTTCGCGCTGCGGCGGCTCCTCGGGCGCGGCGGCCTTCGGCTTTTGCAGCTTGATGTGCGCGGCCAGCCCGCCCGAGGTGGTGTTGGCCAGCGCGAAGATGCCGCCCATGCGCTGCACCGTCTTGTCGACGATGGCCAGTCCCAGGCCGGCGCCGGTGGCGGCGGTGCGCGCCGCGTCGCCGCGGAAGAACGGCTTCACCAGGTTGGGCAGCGCCTCGGGCGCCACGCCCATGCCGTGGTCGCGCACCTTCAGCAGCACCCAGTCGTTGCGCGACTTGCCGGCGATGTCCACCACCGCGATGCCGGTCTCCGGCGTCTTGCCGTAGCGGCGCGCGTTCTCCAGCAGGTTGGAGATCACCCGCGCCAGCTCCACCTCGTCGGCCAGCACGTAGAGGTTCTTGCCCACGTCCAGGTTGATGCGGATGTCGCCGTGGTCCTGGATGGCGTAGATGCAGGCCTCGATCACGTCGTTCAGGCACACCGGCTTGAGCTCGGCGTGGTCGGGGCGCGCGTAATCGAGGAACTTGTCGATGATGGCGTCGAGCTGGTCGATGTCGGACGCCATGTGCTCGCGCGCGTCGGCGTCGGCCACGCTCATCTCGGTTTCCAGCCGCAGCCGCGCCAGCGGCGTGCGCAGGTCGTGCGAGATGCCGGCCAGCATGACGGCGCGGTCCTGCTCGATCTTGGCGAGCTGCTGCGCCATGCGGTTGAAGCCGATGTTGACCTCGCGGATCTCGCTGGTGACCGCCTTCTCGTCCAGCCGGCTGGCGTCGAAGTCGCCGTCGCGTACGCGGCTGGCGGCGAACGACAGCTGCTTCAACGGCCGGTTGATCAGGCGCGCGATGACCGCGGCGCCGGCCAGCGACAGGGCCGCCGCGGTGATCAGCCAGACCAGCCAGGTCTTGCCGCCCACGTTGGAAAAGCGCGTGCGGTCCAGCAGCATCCAGTAGGCGTCGGCGTCGATCTTGAAGCCGATCCACAGGCCTTCTTCCTTGTTGACGCTGCTGGCCATGACGGTGCCCGGGCCGAGCCGGCCGACCAGCTCGTCGATGATGCGGCGGTCCATGGCGCCGCCGGTCAGCGGCGCGAACTTGTCGGTGGGCTCGCGCGGCACCACGCGCACGCCTTCCTGGTCGGCCAGGGTCTTGATCAGCGAGACGCGCGCGATCGGGTCGGCATGCACCAGCGCGGCGCGGCTGAGGTTCACCAGCGAGGCGATCTGCTGGGCCGTCTGCACCGCGCGCGGTTCGAACTCCAGCGCCCGGAAGGTCTGCAGCCAGGCGACGATGGAGCCGATCAGCAGCAGCGAAAGAAGAAAAAAGGTGCGCCAGAACAGCGACAGGCCCAGGCGGGGCCGCATTTCCAGCGGCGCGGGCGCGGTTTCCAGCGGCGCCGGGCCGGTGACATCGATGCTTTGGGTGACGCCGCGGATCATGGTTGCGTCAAAGAATACCTGAAGACCTCACCGCAGAGACGCAGAGGGCACAGAGGGCCGCAGAGAATTCAACGGATGTTCTCCGCGGCCCTCTGCGTTTCTCTGCGTCTCTGCGGTGAATGAACCCCGGGAAGTTCAGCCCGCGCCGTCCGGCACGAACACGTAGCCGACGCCCCAGACGGTCTGGATGTAGCGCGGCGACGCCGGGTCGGCTTCGATCAGCTTGCGCAGGCGCGAGACCTGCACGTCCAGGCTGCGGTCGAACGGCTCGAACTCGCGGCCGCGTGCCAGCTGGGCCAGCTTTTCGCGCGACAGCGGCTGGCGCGGATGCCGCACCAGCGCCTTGAGCATGGCGAATTCGCCGGTGGTCAGCGGCAGCTCGTCGCCGTTCTTGCGCAGCGTGCGCGCGCCCAGGTCGAAGGCGAACGGGCCGAAGGTGACGACCTCGTTGTCGCTGGAAGGCGCGCCGGGCGCTTCCTGCGCGGGGCGGCGGCGCAGCACGGCGTGCACGCGGGCCAGCAGTTCGCGCGGGTTGAACGGCTTGCCGAGGTAATCGTCGGCGCCGACTTCCAGCCCGACGATGCGGTCCACGTCCTCGCCCTTGGCGGTCAGCATGATGATGGGCGTGCGGTCGTTGGCGGCACGCAGCCGCCGGCAGATCGACAGGCCGTCCTCGCCCGGCATCATCAGGTCGAGCACGATGAGGTCGGCCGTTTCGCGCAGCATGAGGCGGTTGAGGGCTTTGCCGTCTTCCGCCAGGATGACCTCGAAGCCCTCCTGGGTCAGATAACGGCGCAGCAGATCACGGATGCGCGCGTCGTCGTCGACCACGAGGATCTTGTCGGTGCGGGCTGCAGCTTGAGTCATGATTCTCCCGGTCCAATTTGTAACAGAGCCGATTCTGAGGCGCTTCCAACTCGGCAATCGCGTTTTTTCGAGAGGTCTGACACAGTGTTACAAATGTTGCGGCGCCGCGCAAGCGTTCACTGGAGCGACGTGAACCGCACCCCTGGCACAGCGTTGAATGGCAACCATGCGATTTCCTGCCGCTCTCGTTCTCGCCACCATGTCGTTCGGTGCCAGTGCCCAGGGCGGGGGCCAGGCGCCGCCCCGCCTGCCGGCAATGAAGCAGGCGGGCAGCCAGGATTCCGGCGGCACGCGGCAGCTCTCGGCCGAACAGCGCGCCGAGCTGCGCCGGCAGCTCACCCAGTTCAGCCGCCGCCCGGGCAAGGGCTCGTGAGCCTGCCGATCCGACGCAGAATCCGGCGCACACGCACAACCTGAAGGACCCCCCGATGCGAATGAAACCCTGGTGGCCGGCGGCCGTGCTGCTCGCCGCCTCCATGCACGCTGCCGCGCAGCCCGCGCCCTATCCGCCGCCGCAGAACGTGCTGCAGCTGAGCGCCGCCGGCACGGTGGAAGTGCAGCAGGACCTGCTGACGATGACCCTGACCACCAGCCGCGACGGCCCCGATCCGGCGGCCGTGCAGTCGCAGCTGAAGACGGCGCTGGACGCCGCCCTGAACGAGGCGCGCAAGAACGCGCAGCCGGGCCAGCTGGACGTGCGCACCGGCAACTTCGCGCTCTACCCGCGCAACAACCGCGACGGCAAGATCACCGGCTGGCAGGGCACGGCCGAACTGGTGCTGGAAGGCCGCGACTTCCAGCGCATCACGCAGACCGGCGGGCGCACCACGTCGATGACCTTGGGCGGCGTGGGCTTCGGGCTGAGCCGCGAACAGCGCGCGCGCACCGAAACCGAGGCCCAGTCGATGGCCATCGAGCGCTTCAAGGCCAAGGCGGCCGAACTGGCGAAGTCGTTCGGGTTCTCCGGCTACACGCTGCGCGAGGTGGCGGTGAATGCCGGCGACCAGGTCTACCCGCAGCGCGGCCGGGTCATGATGATGGAAGCCGCCAAGGCGGCATCCATGGACCAGGCGGTGCCGGTCGAAGCGGGCAAGACGGTGGTGACCGTCAACGTGTCGGGTTCCGTACAGCTTCGGTAGCCGGTCTCCGACAGCCCGGCGCGCGGCGCGCACCTAAGCTGCGGTGGATGCGCGCAATCCTTCCTTCCGAAAGCGCGCCGGCAGCCGCGCCGCGGCCCGCCTCGCAGCAGCCCCTGTTCGTTGTCCTCAATCCCGGCTCCGGCCGGCATGAAGCGGAGCAGGCGCGTGCCGTGCTGGCCGAGGCGTTCGCGCGTGCCGGCCGCACCCATACCTTCGTGCCGGTGGACCACGAAGGCCCGGCCGCCGCGTGCCGCCGCGCCGCGCGCCAGGCCAAGCAGGAAGGCGGCGTGCTGGTGGTGGCCGGCGGCGACGGCACGGTGAGCGCCGCGGCCCAGGCCGCGCACGACGCCGGCTGCCCGCTCGGCGTGCTGCCGCAGGGAACCTTCAATTTCTTCGGCCGCGAACATGGCCTGCCGCAGGATGTGGAGCAGGGCGTGCAGGTCCTGCTGAACGGCACGCCGCAGCCGGTGCGCGTGGGCCTGGTCAACGAACGGCTGTTCCTGGTCAATGCCAGCATGGGGCTGTATCCGCAGCTGCTGCAGGACCGCGAGACCTTCAAGCAGCGCCTGGGCCGCCGCCGCTGGGTGGCGATGCTGTCGGGGCTGCGCACGGTGCTGGGCTGGAGCGGCAAGCTCACCCTGGAAATCGAGCAGGACGGGGCGATCCGCCGCCTCGTCACGCCCACCTTGGTGGTCGGCGCCAACTCCTTGCAGCTGGAACGCATCGGCCTGCCTGCGCAATTGCTGGCACAGGTGGAAGAGGGCAGCCTCGCGGCGCTGGCGATGCGCCCCGGCGGACGCTGGGCCAAGTGGCGGCTGATGGCCCGCAGCGCGATCGGCCGGCTGGGCCAGAGCGAGGAAGTGGAGAGCTTCGCGTTCCGCTCGCTCAACGTGCTGGCGCCGCATGCCAGGCGCGTGAAGGTCGGCATCGACGGCGAGGTGCAGTGGATGGTGCCGCCGCTGCGCTTCTCGGTCGCGCCGCGGCCGCTGATGGTGGTGCTGCCGAAACCGGGGCAGGAATGAGCCTGCTGCTGCACATCTCCGACACCCATTTCGGCACCGAGCAGCCGCCCGTGCTGCAGGCGCTGCGCGTGCTGGCGCGCGACCGGCGGCCGGACGCGCTGATCTTCAGCGGCGATGTGACGCAGCGCGCGCGCCGCGCGCAGTTCGCCGCGGCGGCGCGCTTCGTCGAATCGCTGGGCATCACGCGCCGGATGGCGCTGCCGGGCAACCACGACATTCCGCTGTTCAACGTTGCCGCGCGCGTGCTGCAACCGTACGGCGGCTACGTGCGCGCCTTCGGCCACGACCTGGAGCCGGTGCTGCAGGGCGCGGACTTCGTCGCCATCGGCGTCAACACGACGCGGCCGCGGCGGCACAAGGACGGCGAGGTGTCCGCCGCGCAGGTGGAGCGCGTCGCCGCCCTGCTGCGCAAGGCGCGCCCCGGGCAGCTGCGCATCGTGGTGACCCACCAGCCCTGCGCGCTGCCCGCGGCGCACGACGAAACCGACCGCCTGCGCGGCGCCGACCCGGCGATCCGCGCCTGGGCGGATGCGGGTGCCGACCTGGTGCTGGGCGGGCACATCCATCTGCCTTATGTGCTGGATTTGTCGCAGCAGCCCTGGGCCGCGTCGCGCCGCATGTGGTGCGTGCAGGCCGGCACGGCGGTGTCCTCGCGCGTGCGGCACGCGATCGCCAACTCGGTCAACCTGATCCAGTGGAAGGCGCCGGCTGCCGGTGAATCGCGCATGTGCATCGTGGAGCGCTGCGACTTCGACGCGACGCGCGGGCGCTTCGTCTGCGCGCCCGCGGAGGAACTGCTGCTGGCGTAGGAGGCGGCGCTACTGCGCCGCCCAGCCGCCGTCCATGTTCCAGGCCACGCCGCGCACGTTGTTGGCGGCGGCCGAGCAGAAGAACACGGCAAGCTCGCCCAGCTCGTCGGGCGTGGTGAACTGCAGCGAGGGCTCTTTTTCGGCCAGCAGCTGCTTCTTGGCGTCCTCGTTGGACAGGCCGTGTTCGGCGGCGCGCGCGTCCACCTGCTTTTGCACCAGCGGGGTCAGCACCCAGCCGGGGCAGATGGCGTTGCAGGTGACGCCGGTGGTGGCGTTCTCCAGCGCCGTGACCTTGGTCAGGCCGACGATGCCGTGCTTGGCTGCCACGTAGGCCGACTTCTGCGCCGAGGCCACCAGGCCGTGCACCGAGGCCACGTTGATGATGCGGCCCCAGTCGGCCTGCTTCATCGCAGGCAGCGCGAGCCGCGTGGTGTGGAAGGCGCTGGTCAGGTTGATGGCGATGATGGCGTCCCAGCGCTCGGGCGGGAACGACTCGATCGGGGCCACGTGCTGGATGCCCGCGTTGTTGACCAGGATGTCCACGCGGCCGAACTGCGCCGCGGAAAACTTCATCATGTCCTCGATGTCCGCCGCCTTGCTCATGTCGGCGCCGTGGTAGGCCGCCTTGACGCCCAGCGCCTCGACCTGGGCCTTGGGTCCCTCGGTGTCGCCGAAGCCGTTGAGCACGATGTTCGCGCCTTGCCGCGCCAGGGCCAGGGCGATTCCCAGGCCGATGCCGCTGGTGGAACCGGTGACGAGGGCGGTCTTGCCTTTGAGCATGAAAAACGTCTCCGCTTTCAGTGGATGGTGAGTTGGGTACGATGAGGCCATCATCGTGCAGGCAGCACAGGAGTATCGGGCTTTTCACCATGGCGGAACCTACGCTGAATTACGTAACCTGCGCGGAGCCGGCGGGCGGCAGCCACCGCATGGCCTACTGGTCCTGGGGCGACGCCGCGGCGCGGCACCTGGTGGTCTGCGTCCACGGCCTGTCGCGCCAAGGCCGCGATTTCGACGTGCTGGCGCAGGCCCTGGTCGCGCGTTCGCGCGAGCCGCTGCGCGTGGTCTGTCCCGACGTGGTGGGGCGCGGCCGCAGCGACTGGCTGGCCGACCCGATGGGCTACGGCATTCCGGCCTATGCGGCCGACATGCTGGTGCTGCTCGGCCATCTGCATGCGCAGGCGCCCGTCGGCCTGCTCGACTGGGTCGGCACCAGCATGGGCGGGCTGATCGGCATGGTGGTGGCCGGCACGCCCGAACTGCCGCTGCCCGCGCCGCTGCGCCGGCTGGTGCTCAACGACGTCGGGCCGGCCATCCAGTGGGGCGCGATCCAGCGCATCGGCACCTACCTCGGGCACACCGGCCGCTTCGACTCCCTGCAGCAGGCGGCCGACGCGATGTGGGCCATTTCGCGCAGCTTCGGGCCGCACACGCCCGCGCAGTGGCTGGCGCTCTCGGCGCCGATGGTACGCGCCCTGCCGGAGGGCGGCCTGGCGCTGCATTACGACCCGGCCATCGCCGTGCCGTTCCGCGCCCTGACCGAAGAGGCCGCCCGGCAGGGCGAGGCCGCAGCCTGGCACTACTACGACCAGATCCGCGCCGAAACGCTGCTCACGCGCGGCGCGCAATCCGACCTGCTGGCGCGCGACACCGCGCTGGCCATGGCGCAGCGCGGTCCCCGCGCGAAGCTGATCGAATTTGAAGATGTGGGACATGCCCCCACGTTGATTGCGGACGATCAGGTCGAGGCGGTTGCCTCGTTCCTGCTGAGACAAGAATCCCCCGATGAAAAGCCACGCAGCGGAACAGGTTGAAGCGCAGGCCGTTCCCGAACTGGTGACGGCGGCGGAGCAGGCGCTGCCGCACCAGGCGCATGCGCTGGACCGCGCGCGCGCCTTCGCCGAGCCGCTGATCGCCGGCGAGACGCTGGACACCGGCGAGAACACGCTGGCGCATGCCGATGCGGTGGCCTCCATCCTGAAATCGATGGGCGGCTCGGAGGCGATGCAGGCGGCCAGCTACCTGGTCTATGCCAGCCGCCACCTGAACAAGCCGCACGAGGTGATCGCCAAGGCCTTTGGCGAGAGCTACGCCGCGCTGGCGGCGGAAACCACCAAGCTGGTGCGCATCCAGGAGCAGGCGCGCATGGCCGACGAAGCGGCCCACCTGCTGGACGACTCCAAGGCGCAGACCGAGAACGTGCGCAAGATGCTGCTGGCGTTCTCGCGCGACCTGCGCGTGGTGATGCTGCGCCTGGCTTCGCGCCTGCAGACGCTGCGCCACTACGCGGCCACCAAGGCGCCGTGCCCGCCCAGCGTGGCGCGCGAAGCGCTGCACGTGTTCGCGCCGCTGGCCAACCGCCTGGGCATCTGGCAGCTGAAGTGGGAGATGGAGGACCTGGCGTTCCGCTTCCTCGAGCCCGACACGTACAAGCGCGTGGCCGGCCTGCTGGACGAGCGGCGCATCGAGCGCGAGGAATACGTCGACGGCCTGCGCGCGCAGCTGGCCGCCGAGCTCAAGGCCGAGGGCGTGCGCGCCGAGGTGCAGGGCCGGCCCAAGCACATCTTCAGCATCGTCAAGAAGATGCGCGGCAAGTCGCTGGACTTCGAGCGCGTGTTCGACATCCGCGCGCTGCGCGTGATCGTGCCGCAGGTGCAGGACTGCTACGCCGCGCTGGCCTGGGTGCACGCGCGCTTCTCGCCCATCGTGGAGGAGTTCGACGACTACATCGCGCGGCCGAAACCCAACGGCTACCAGTCGCTGCACACCGTGGTGCGCGACGGCTCGGGCCGCCCGATCGAAATCCAGATCCGCACGCAGGCCATGCACGACCACGCGGAGCACGGCATCGCCGCGCACTGGGCCTACAAGGAAGCCGGCGCCAAGGGCTATAGCGGCGTGTCGGCCAGTGGCGGCTACGACGCCAAGATCGCTGTGCTGCGCCAGCTGCTGGCCTGGGAGCGCGACCTGGCCGGCGCGTCCGACGGCCTGTTCGAGGACCGCATCTACGTGCTGACGCCGCAGGCTTCCATCGTGGAGTTGCCGCAGGGCGCGACGCCGGTCGACTTCGCCTACACGGTGCACACCAGCCTGGGCCACCGCTGCCGCGGCGCGCGGGTGGACGGCGCCATGGTGCCGCTGAACACACAGCTGGCGAACGGCCAGACGGTGGAGATCGTCGCCGCCAAGGAAGGCGGCCCGTCGCGCGACTGGCTCAATGGCGAGCTGGGCTTCCTGGCCAGCCACCGCGCCAAGGCCAAGGTGCGCGCCTGGTTCAACGAGCAGGTGCGGCACGAGACGGTGGCGCGCGGCCGGGAGGCGGTGGAAAAGCTGCTGCAGCGCGAAGGCCGCACGGCGATCAAGCTGGACGACCTGGCCGGCCAGCTGGGATTCAAGTCGGCCGAGGACCTGTTCGCCGTGGTCGGCAAGGACGAGTTCTCGCTGCGCAACATCGAGGCGCTGCTGCACCCGCCGGCCGAGCCGCTGCCGCAGGACGAGTTCCTGCTGAAGAAGCCGCGCGCGCCGGAGAAGTCGCCCAAGGGCGGTGTGCTGGTGGTGGGCGTGGATTCGCTGATGACGCAGCTGGCGCGCTGCTGCAAGCCGGCGCCGCCGGACGCGATCAGCGGCTTCGTCACCCGTGGGCGTGGCGTGAGCATCCACCGCAGGGACTGCAGCAGTTTTCGCGACATGGTGGCGCGCAATCCCGAGCGCGTGATCGACGTGCAATGGGGCACGCCCAAGAAGGAGGAGGGCGCGGTCTACCCGGTGGACGTGGCGGTGGAAGCTGCCGATCGGCAAGGATTGCTGCGCGATATTTCCGAGGTGTTCGCCAAGGAGAAGATGAACGTGATCGGGGTGCAGACGCAGACCGTCAAGGGGACTGCCTGGATGACGTTCACCGCGGAGGTGTCTGATTCCTCTCGTTTGTCCAAGGTTCTGGGGCTGGTGGCGCAGGTGCAGGGGGTGCGGTGGGCGCGTCGGCGGTGAGTTCGCTGGCTGCGTGCGGAGACCTCGCGGCAAAGTCGCGGGCGGTCGGGCCGTGTCGCGCGGACAGGGCGTCCCGCGCTTCGCGCGGGCAGACCTGAGGTGGTTGGCCGGGTGGCAGCACGGCGGAACTCACTGCGCGTTTGCAAAGCAAACGCTCCGTTCAGACAGCCGCCGTGAGTCAGTCAACGAAGCGCGCTGCGCGCGCCTGCCACCCGGCCAACCACCTCAGGCGCCCTGCCCAACTGCGCGCCACGGCCCGCCCGCCCGCGACTTTGCAGAGACGACGTGGCGCGCCGCGACGCGCGAGGTCTCGGAACGAAGCGCGGTCCAAAAAGCACCTCGATCGATGCTGCTACAATCCCGCCTCTCGAACGAACTCAGGCGCGTAGCTCAGCTGGTTAGAGCACCACCTTGACATGGTGGGGGTCGTTGGTTCGAGTCCAATCGCGCCTACCAATTCTTCTCATGCCGGACCTCTCCTTTCCCGCGTTGCGGGTAAACGAGAGGGCTTCTGGTCATGCCCCTCCCTAGAATCTGTTGCGACGCAATAGAGACGCGGATGCACCGCGCGCCAGGAGCCCTCCCGTGACGACCAAGAAAGCCAGCGGCCCGGCCACGCCCGGACAGCCGCGCGTGATCAAGAAGTATCCGAACCGGCGGCTCTACGACACCGACACCTCCACCTACATCACGCTGGCCGACGTCAAGCAGCTGGTGCTGGACAGCGAAGCGTTCGTGGTGCGCGACGCCAAGAGCAACGACGACCTGACGCGCAGCATCCTGCTGCAGATCATCCTGGAGGAAGAAGCCGGCGGCACCCCCATGTTCAGCGAGGCGGCGCTGTCCAACATCATCCGCATCTACGGCAATGCGATGCAGGGCTTCATGGGCAGCTACCTCGAAAAGAACGTGCAGGCCTTCACCGACCTGCAGGCCAAGTTTGCCGAGCAGTCCAAGAACGTCACGCCCGAGATGTGGGCGCAGTTCATGAACGTGCAGAACCCCATGGTGCAGGGGATGATGGGCACCTACGTCGAGCAGTCCAAGGCGATGTTCGAGAAGATGCAGGAACAGATGCAGAAACAGACCGAGCAGATGTTCGGCGCCTTCGGCCTCAAGCGCTGAGCGGCCGCCAGCTCGGCGGGGCCCGTAGCGGCCCCGCGTAGAATCTGGGTTTTAACAGCCTGCCAAAACCCATGTCCGCCTGGGTCCTGCCGGATCACATCGCCGACGTTCTGCCTTCCGAGGCCCGGCACATCGAAGAGCTGCGGCGCGAGCTGCTGGACACCGCCCGCGGCTACGGCTGCGAGCTGGTGATGCCGCCGCTGCTGGAGCACCTGGAGTCGCTGCTCACCGGCACCGGCGAAGCGCTCGATCTCCAGACCTTCAAGCTGGTCGACCAGCTCTCGGGCCGCATGATGGGCCTGCGCGCCGACACCACTCCGCAGGTCGCGCGCATCGATGCGCATCTTCTGAACCGCCCCGGCGTCACCCGCCTGTGCTACTGCGGCCCCGTGCTGCACACCCGCCCGGGCCGCCCCTACGCCACGCGCGAGCCGCTGCAGTTCGGCGCCGAGATCTACGGCCACGCCGGCGCCGAGGCCGACCTCGAAGCGCTGATGCTGGCACTGGACTGCCTGCGCGCCGCGCGGGTCGAATCGCTCACCGTGGACCTGGCCGACGCGCGCATCGTGCGCGCGCTGCTGGTCGGCGTGGCGGCCGATGCCGCCGTGCTGGCGCGCGTGCACGGCGCGCTGGCCACCAAGGACGCGGCGGAACTCGCCGCGATCACCCGCGACTTCCCCGCGCAGGCGCGCGCCGGCCTGGCAGCGCTGCTCGGCCTCTACGGCGACGGCAAGGTGCTGGACGAAGCCGCGAAGGCATTGCCCGACGCACCTGCGATCCGCGACGCGCTGGCGCAGCTGAAGTGGCTGGCCGGGCACGTGGAAGGCGCCAGGGTCAGCATCGACCTGGCCGACCTGCGCGGCTATGCCTACTACACCGGTGCGCGCTTCGGCATCTACACGCCGGGCGTGAGCGACGCGCTGGCGCGCGGCGGCCGCTACGACGAGGTGGGTGCGGTGTTCGGCCGCAACCGGCCGGCCGTGGGCTTCAGCCTGGATCTGAAGGAACTGGTGGGCGTGGCCGCCGCGCGCGCGCGCCGGGCCGCGATCCGCGCGCCCTGGCTGGACACCGGCGCCGACGCGGCGTCGCTGCGCGCGGCGGTGGCGGCGCTGCGGCGCGAGGGCGAGATCGTGGTGTGCGTGCTGCCGGGCCACGAGAGCGACGTCGACGAATTCCACTGCGACCGCGAACTGACGCAGCAGGCCGGCCGCTGGGTCGTGCGCGCGACCTGATCCGGGACAACCGTCCCTCTTTTCTCCCTTTTTCAAAAGCGAAGTCATGACGAAGACGAAGGGCCGCAACGTGGTCGTGGTCGGCACCCAGTGGGGCGACGAAGGCAAGGGCAAGCTGGTCGACTGGCTGACCGAGATGGCGCAGGGCGTGGTGCGCTTCCAGGGCGGCCACAACGCCGGCCACACGCTGGTGATCAACGGTGTGAAGACCGCGCTGCACCTGATCCCCAGCGGCATCATGCGCCCGGGGGTGAAGTGCTACATCGGCAACGGCGTGGTGCTGTCGCCGTCCAAGCTGCTCGAGGAGATCGAAGGCCTGGAGAAGGCCGGCGTCGAGGTGCGCGGGCGCCTGCGCATCAGCGAGGCCTGCCCGCTGATCCTGCCGATCCACGCGGCGCTGGACATCGCGCGCGAGACGGCGCGCGAAAAAGGCGGTACCGAGAAGATCGGCACCACCGGCCGCGGGATCGGGCCGGCCTACGAGGACAAGGTCGCGCGGCGTGCGCTGCGGGTGCAGGACCTGCGCCACCCCGAGCGCTTCGCCGCCAAGCTGAAGGAACTGCTGGAACTGCACAACTTCGTGCTCACCGGCTACCTGCACGCGCAGCCGGTCGACTTCCAGGCGGTGTTCGACGAATCGATGCGGCAGGCCGAGCAGCTCAAGCCGATGATGGCCGACGTGTCGCGCGAGCTGAACGAGGCGCACCTGCACGGCGACAACCTCCTGTTCGAGGGCGCCCAGGGCACGCTGCTGGACGTCGATCACGGCACCTATCCCTACGTCACTTCCAGCAACTGCGTGGCCGGCAACGCCGCCGCCGGCGCCGGCGTGGGGCCGGGCATGCTGCATTACATCCTGGGCATCACCAAGGCCTACTGCACCCGCGTGGGCGGCGGCCCGTTTCCGACCGAGCTGGACTGGCAGACGCCGGGCACCGTGGGCTACCACCTGTCCACCGTGGGCGCGGAAAAGGGCGTGACCACCGGGCGTTCCCGCCGCTGCGGCTGGTTCGACGCGGCGTTGCTCAAACGCAGCGCGCAGGTCAACGGCCTGTCGGGTTTGTGCATCACCAAGCTGGACGTGCTGGACGGCCTGAAGGAGTTGAAGCTGTGCACCGGCTACGAACTGGACGGCCAGCACACCGACATCCTGCCGCTGGGCGCCGACGAAATCTCGCGCTGCCAGCCGGTGTACGAGACCATGGAAGGCTGGAGCGAATCGACGGTGGGCGTCACGCAATACGAGCAGCTGCCTGTCAATGCGCGTTTGTACCTGCAGCGCATCGAGCAGGTGACCGGCGTGCCCGTCGATATCATTTCCACCAGCCCCGACCGGGACCACACGATCATGCAGCGGCATCCCTACCTGGCCGATTGACCCCACAACGAGGACGGAGCGTTCGATGATGCTGACGGAAGACGGCAAGCACCTGTATGTGAGCTACGACGAGTACCACAATCTGATCGAGAAGCTGGCGATCAAGGTGCACCAGTCGGGCTGGCAATTCGACACCATCCTGTGCCTGGCGCGCGGCGGCATGCGGCCCGGCGACATCCTGTCGCGCATCTTCGACAAGCCGCTGGCCATCATGTCGACCAGTTCGTACCGCGCCGAGGCGGGCACCGTGCAGGGCCACCTGGACATCGCGCGCTACATCACCACGCCCAGGGGCGAGATCGCCGGCCGCGTGCTGCTGGTGGACGACCTGGCCGATTCGGGCCACACGCTGCACCACGTGGTGGACCTGCTGCGCAACAAGTACGCGCCGATCACCGAGCTGCGCAGCGCGGTGCTCTGGACCAAGGGCCTGTCGGCCTTCACGCCCGACTACTCGGTCGAATTCCTGCCCACCAACCCGTGGATCCACCAGCCGTTCGAGCTGTACGACAGCATGGGGCCGGACAAGCTGCTGGAGAAGTGGAAGGTCTGAGCGGCGCCGCTCAGCCGCCCTGCATCGCCGCCGTGTAGCGGCGCTGCATCTCCTGCGGGCTGACCTCCTCGATGGCGTGCCCGATCAGCCAGCGATGGCCGAACGGATCGCGCACGGTGCCGGAGCGCTCGCCGTAGAAATGGTCTTGCGGCGCGCGGACCAGCGTGGCGCCGGCTTCCACCGCGGCGGCAATCACGGCGTCCGCGTCGTCCACATGCAGGTGCAGGGTCACCGCGGCACCCTCGAAACGGTCGGCGCCGTGCACGCCGAGCTCCGGGTATTCATCGGACACCATGACGACGGTGCCGTCGAAGTCCAGTTCCGCATGGCCGATGCGCCCGCCGGGTTCGGTCAGCCGGAACAGCTCCCTGGCGCCGAATGCCCGCGTGTAGAAGACGATCGCGGCGGCGCTGTCGCGCACGTGCAGGTAGGGGTAGAGGTGCTTGGTGGTCATGGCGCCACTCTAGTTCTGCGGCGCCCGCGCGTCTTGAAGGAATTTGAAGTCAGCGCGGCCACGGCACGTGGTTCGGGTGCACCGGCTGCGACCGCAGCCACTGCCCCGGCGTGATGCCGGCGAACCCGCGGAATTCCCGGTTCAGGTGCGGCTGGTCGGCGAACCCCGCCGCAAGTGCCGCATCGGCCCAGCCGGATGGTTCGCGCCGGACCTGCGCCATCCATTGCTGCAGCCGCAGCACGCGCGCGTACTGCTTGGGCGCCAGCCCGACGCCCGCGCGGAACAGGTCGATCAGGCGCCGATGGCTGAGCCCGCTGGCTTGCACCGCCTGCCCGACCGGGGCGCCGGCCTTGAGCACCCGCAGCGCCAGCGTCACGGCCGGATGCAGTGGCCGCGCGTTGGCCAGCTTGCGCCAGAGCAGGGCTTCGAGCACCGCCAGGCGGCGATGCGCGCTGCCCGCGGCATCCAGCCGGTCCAGGGCCTCGCCCGCGAGCGGCCCCCAGACATCCTGCAGCGCCGTATGGCGCTGCGCCAGTTCGCCGGTCGGTACGGAAAACAGCGCGGCTGCCGCGCCCGGCTCCAGCAGTGCGCCGACGGACACCACCGCGCCGCCGGTTTCGCGCACGTAGTGGCTGTCGCGCGCGCCGCCCAGCAGCGCGGGCGGCAATCGCATGCCGTGCGCATCCTGCTCCTGCGTGAAAACGCGCAGCGGCGGCCCCGACAGGCGCATCGCCAGGTGCACCAGACCGGTGGGAAGCACGTGTTCACGGCCCGGCGCCGGGCTGTCGCCGCCGCCCGGCTCCATGGTCCAGATGGTGCGCACGAAGGGGCGCAGCAGCACGTGTGGAGCACGGACAACCAGCATGCGGGCAATGTATCAGCCCCTTTGGTTACCATCCGGGCATGAGCGCGTCCACAACCGACCTGATCCACCATCCCTACCAGCCGCCCGCCGGCTTCGCTGCGCCGCAGCCGGGCATCTTCAAGGCGTCCACGGTCATCTTTCCCAACGTCGCCGCCCTGCGGGCGCGCGACTGGCGGCACAAGACCGGCTACACCTACGGGCTGCACGGCACGCCGAGCACCTTCATGCTGGAGGAGCGCATCGCCACGCTGGAAGGCGGGCGCCATTGCCTGCTGGTGCCCAGCGGCCTGGCGTCGATCGCCGCCGTCAACCTGGCGCTGCTGAAGACCGGCGACGAGGTGCTGCTGCCGGACAACGTGTATGGCCCGAGCAAGTCGCTGGCCGAGGGCGAGCTGAAGAACTGGGGCATCGGCCACCGCTTCTACGACCCGATGGACCCCGCCGCGCTGCAGGCGATGATCGGCCCGGCCACCAAGCTGGTGTGGCTGGAGGCGCCTGGCTCGGTGACCATGGAGTTTCCGCCGCTCGCGCACCTGGCGCAGGTCTGCCGCGAGCGCGGCATCACCAGCGCGCTGGACAACACCTGGGGCGCGGGCCTGGCCTTCAACGGCTTCGACCTGGGGCGGGGCGACCGCTTCACTCCCGGCAGCGGCGCCGACGTCGTGGTGCAGGCCCTGACCAAGTACCCGAGCGGCGGCGGCGACGTGCTGATGGGCAGCGTGGTCACGCGCGACGAGGCGCTGCACGTCCAGCTGAAGCTCTCGCACATGCGCATGGGCTGGGGCCTGGGCGGCAACGACGTGGAGGCGGTGCTGCGCTCGCTGCCCAGTATCGAGGTTCGCTACCGCGCCCACGACCAGGCCGCGCGGCAGCTTGCCGCATGGCTGAAGGCGCGGCCGGAGGTCGCGCAGGTGCTGCACCCGGCGTTCGAAGGCTCGCCCGGGCACGAGCACTGGCGCGCGCTGTGCGGCGACGACGGCATCGCCGCGGGCCTGTTCTCGATCGTGCTGCACGAGCGCTACAGCCAGCCGCAGGTCGACGCCTTCTGCGACCGGCTGCGGCTGTTCAAGATGGGTTATTCGTGGGGCGGCCCGGTCAGCCTGGTGGTGCCCTACGACATTCCCGCGATGCGCGGCGCGAGCTGGCCCTACAAGGGCGGTCTGGTGCGCTTTTCCATCGGCCTGGAAGTGGCGGACGACCTGCAGGCCGACATCGAGCAGGCGCTCGGCGCGCTGGCCTGAGGCTGCTGCTCACGGCCTGCCGCTGTTGCCGGCGATGAGGCGCACCGTCAGCGCCTTGTAGTCGTCCAGCAGGCGCGGCGGCAGGCAGGAAAAGAAGGCGTCGTCGGCCGATTCGATCGCGACCACCGCCTTCTGCACCAGCTTGCGGCCCTTGGCCGTGAAGCGCACGCTGACCGCGCGGCTGTCGGCGGGCGACGGCTCGCGCACCAGCAGGCCGTCTTCCTCCAACCGGCGGATCGCCTTCGACAGGGTCATCTTGTCGATCTTCGCGTGCTCGACCAGGTGGGTCTGCGTCGGCGGCTCGCCCTGTTCCTCGAACCAGCGCAGCGACGCCAGGATGGCGTACTGCGTCTGCGTGATGCCGAGTTCCCCCAGCACGCCGCCCAGCCGCTGCTGCCACAGCGCGGTAATCTTCCACAGCAGGAAGCCCGCGCTGTCGTCCGCCTTCTTGTGCTTGAAGGGCGAACCTTCCTTCTCAGCCATTGCGCACTTTGGCGACCAGCGCATCGGTCTGCGTGGCGAAGCCCTTGGCCACGTCTTCGGCCACCAGCTTGCGCCACAGGAAAGCGAGTGGCCCTTCCAGCCGCATGTGCAGCTTGATTTCGACACCGTCGTCCGTGTCCACCAGGTCGTGCGCGTCGTACATGCGGGCGAGCGGAAAGCGCGTGAGGTCGGTGAACGATTCGCCGGGGCGGACTTCGGTCAGTTCCAGCGTGAGGTTCGGTCCGCCCTTGGGCTTGAAGCGGAATTTGCCGCCGGTCTGGAAGTCGCCGAGCATCTTTGCGTGGTCGATGTCGTCCTGCCAGGTGTGCCATTGGTCGACGTCGGACCAGACTTTCCAGACCTGGGCTGCGGTGAGGCCGGGGACTTTCTTGCTGTAGGTGGCGGTCCACATGGTTTCTCTTCCTCTTCGCGTTGTTGATGGACGGTATGGTAAACCAGTTTACCTTTTGCGTGCAAGTACCTCGCGGCAAAGCCGCACGCGGGCGGGCCGTGTCGCGCGGACAGGGCGTCCCGCGCTTCGCGCG
>JAZKIV010000102.1:0-23758 GCA_040384685.1 Pseudomonadota bacterium
TCCAGGTAGACCTGGGTCTGCGAGTTGTCGTCCGGCGGGATGAAGCCGGTGGGCAGCAGCGGGATCAGCGCCACCGAGCCGAAGAAGAACAGCGCCGCCAGCAGGGCCGTCTTGATGCGGTTGTGCATGCACCAGGTCGCCGCGCGCAGGTACCAGCGCATCCACTTCGGATCGCCGTGGTCCGCCACCGGCTTGAGGATGTAGGCGGCCATCATCGGCGTCAGCACCCGCGCCACCACCAGCGAGGCGAACACCGCCAGCGACGCGGTCCAGCCGAACTGCTTGAAGAACTTGCCGGCCACGCCGCTCATGAAGGCGGTGGGCAGGAACACCGCGATCAGCGTGAAGGTGGTGGCGATCACCGCCAGGCCGATCTCGTCGGCCGCCTCCATCGCCGCCTGGTAGGGCGTCTTGCCCATGCGCAGGTGGCGCACGATGTTCTCCACCTCCACGATGGCGTCGTCCACCAGGATGCCGATCACCAGCGACAGCGCCAGCAGGGTCACCACGTTGATCGAGAAGCCCAGCAGCGCCATGCCGATGAAGGCCGGGATCACCGACATCGGCAGCGCCACGGCCGAGACGAAGGTGGCGCGCCAGTCGCGCAGGAACAGCCACACCACCAGCACCGCCAGCGCCGCGCCCTCGTACAGCAGGTGCAGCGAGCCCTCGTATTCCTCCTGCACCGGCGTGACGAAGTCGAAGGCCTGGGTGAGCTCGATGTCCGGCCGCGCGGCCTTCAGCTCGTCCAGCGCCTTGTGCACGGCGGCGCCGACCTGCACCTCGCTCTCGCCGCGGCTGCGCGCCACCTCGAAGCCGACCACCGGCCGGCCATCCAGCCGCGCGGCGGCGCGCGGTTCGGCCACCGTGTCGGTGATGGTGGCGACGTCTTCCAGCTTGATGGTGCGCCCGCCGTTGATGGCGATCTGGATCTGGCCGACCTCGCGCGCCGACTTCACCGTGGCCAGCGTGCGCACCGGCTGCTCGGAGCTGCCCAGGTCGGTGCGCCCGCCGGCGCTTTCGGTCTGCACCTGGCGCAGCTGGCGCGAGATGTCGGCGGCGCTCGCGCCCAGGGCCTGCAGCTTCGACGGGTCGACCGCCACCGCGATCTCGCGCGTGACGCCGCCCACGCGGTTGACCGCGCCGACGCCGCGCACCGCCAGCAGCTTGCGCGACAGCTCGTTGTCGACGAACCAGGACAGCGCCTCCTCGTCCATGTTGCGCGACGCGATGGTGAAGGCCAGCACCGGCTGGCCGGCCAGCTCCAACTTGCTGATGATCGGGTCGCGCAGGTCGGCCGGCATGTCCGAGCGCACGCGCGCCACGGCCGAGCGCACGTCGTCCACCGCCTCCTGCACCGGCTTTTCCAGCCGGAATTCGGCCGTCACGGTCACCGCGCCGTCCTGCACCTTGGTGTAGATGTGCTTGAGGCCCTGCACCGAAGCGATGGAGTTCTCCAGCTTGCGCGCCACGTCGGTTTCCAGCTGCGCCGGCGCGGCGCCGGGCAGTGCCGCCGTCACCGTCACGGTCGGCAGGTCGATGTCGGGGAAGTTCTGGATCTTCATCGACTTGAACGCGATCACGCCGCCGAAGGTGAGCAGCACGAACAGCATCACCGCGGGAATCGGGTTGCGGATGGACCAGGACGAGACGTTGATCATGTGGGAAGGCTCGCTACTTCTTCGCGCCAGAGGTCGCGGTCTTCGCGCCCGAGGCCGCGGATGCCGCGGCCGATGCCGGTTTGGCCGGCGTGCCGGCGGTGCCGCCGTCGTTCACCCGCACCATGTCGCCGTCGTTCAGGAAACCCGCGCCCGCCGCCACGATGCGCGCATCGGCCGGCAGGCCCGCCACCTCGACGCGGTCGCCGGCCATGCGGCCGAGCTGCACCTTGGTCTGCGCCACGCGGTTGTCCGGGTTCACGCGGAACACGTAGTTGAAGCCCTCGCGCACCACCAGCGCCTGCTGCGGCACGGTCAGCGCGGGCACGGCGCCCAGGTCGAACTCGCCGCGCGCGAACATGCCGGCGCGCGCGCTGCCGTAATCGCCGCCGGGCAGCGGCTGGACGTCCAGGTAGACCAACGCGATGCGGTTCTGCGGATCGACGGTCGGGCCGATGCTGCGCACCCGGCCGGTCAGCCGCGCGCCGCTGGCGGCGGTGACGATGGCGGTGGTGCCGGTGGTGATGCGGCCCAGCTCGGTCGAAGTGACCTCGGCGCGCCACTCGAGCCGGCCCTTGCGGATCAGCCGGAACAGCTCGGCTCCGTTGCCGACCACCGCGCCGACGGTGGCGCCGCGCGCCGAGATGACGCCGTCGTCCGGCGCATGCACGGCCGACTGGCCGAGCCGCACCTCCTGCGTCTGGAACTGCGCGCGCGCTGCCTGCACGCGCGCCCGCGCGGTCTTTTCGGCGGTGAGGTACTGGTTGATCTGCGAGGCGCTGAGCGCGCCGGTGGACTGCAGGCTGCGCGCGCGCTCGGCGTTGGCAGCAGCCTCGGCGGCCGCGGCTTCCGCTTCGGCCAGGCCGGCGCGCGCCTGCGCCAGGTCGGCGCGCAGCGTGTCGGAGGCGAAGGTGGCCAGCACCTGGCCCTTGCGCACGCGGTCGCCGACGTTCACGCGCACTTCGGCGATGCGCAGGCCGGCCGCTTCGGCGCCGACGCTGGCTTCCTGCCAGGCCGCCAGGTTGCCGTTGGCCGCCAGCGTGACCGGCAGCATCACCTGCTGCGGCGTGGCGGTGGTGACGGTGAGCGAGGGCCGGGGCGCGGCCTTCTTGTCGTCGGCTTTCTTGCCGTCGTCGCCGCAGGCGGCCAGCGCCAGCGCGGCGGCCAGCAGCGCGATGCTCCGCCCGCCCATCACGAGCCGGCCACCGTCGCCGCGTCCGGGCGCGCCCAGCCGCCGCCGACCGCGCGGTACAGCGCGATCCAGGCGGCGATGCGCTCGCGCTGCAGCGCCACCAGGTTGGTTTCGGCGGCCAGCAGCAAGCGGCGCTGGTCTTCCAGCTCGATCAGGCTGGCCAGGCCGCTGCGGTAGCGCGCCTCGGTGGCGTTGAACGACACGCGGTAGCCGTCCACCGCCGTCTGCGCGTCGGTGCTGCGCTCCCGCGCGCTGTCCAGGGTGACCAGCGCTTCCTCCACTTCGCGCACCGCCTGGCGCACGCGCCCGGCGTACAGCAGCACGGCTTCCTCGTAGCGCGCCTGCGCCGCGTCGACAGTGGCGGCGCGCCGGCCGCCGTCGAACAGCGGCACGGTCACGGCCAGCGGGCCGATCGACCAGGTGTCCAGCGAGGCGCTCGCGCCCTGCGCATGCACGCGGCCGAGCGCGATGGAGCCGTTCAGCGAGACGCGCGGAAAGCGGTCGGCGCGCGCGCTGCCGACCTCGGCGCTGGCGGCGGCGACTTCGCGCTCGGCGCGGTACACGTCGGGCCGCTGCGCGATCACCTGCGCCGGCAGCGTGGCGACCGACACCAGCGCGAACTGCGCCGGCTCGGACCAGCGCGTTTCCAGCTTCTGCCGCAGCCGCGGCTCCGGCAGGCCGGTGAGCGCGACCAGCGCCTTGACCTCGATTTCGCACTGGGCGCGCTGCTGCGTGGCACGCGCCGCGCTTTCGGCCGCGCTGGCGCGTGCCAGCGCGGCGTTGGCCGGCGCGGTGAAGCCGGCCTTGGCGCTCAGGTCGGACAGGCGCGCGGTTTCGGCGCGCGAGCGCGCGTCGTTGGTGGCGACCACCAGCTGGCGCTCGCAGGTGCGCAGGTTGAGGTAGCTGTTGGCGGTTTCGGCCGCCACCGACACGCGCGCCTCGTGCCAGCCGGCCTGGGCGCTGTCCAGCCGCGCCTGGGCGGCGCGCGCGCTGTCGCGGTTGCCGCCGAACACGTCGATTTCCCAGGCGGTGTCCAGCCCGCCCTGCACCACGGTGGCGATCGGCGTGGGCGGCACGCTCTTGCTGCGCACGGCCGAGGCGCTGCCGTCCAGCGTGGGCAGCAGCGCGGCGCGGGCGGCCACCCGGGTGGCGCGCGCCTGTTCGATGTTCGACGCCGCGGTGGCGACGGTCGGGCTGGCGGTCTGCGCCGACGCGATCAGCTCGATCAGCAGCGGGTCGTTGAACTGCTGCCACCAGCGCGTGAGGTCGGTCATGGTGCCGTTGTGCGGCAGCGGTGCGTACCACTGGGGCGGCGCGGCCGCGTCGACTCTTTCCGGCGGATGCGGCACGGCGCAGCCGGCGAGTCCCATGGCAAGGCCGAGCAGCGCGAGCAGGCGCGAGGTTGTCATTTTTCTTTTGTCCTTCTGAGGAGGAGTTGCGCAGAGAGACGAGACGCGGCCGGCATGCGCGGGCTGGCTGCGGGCGGAACCCGCAAGCCTAACATCGGCGGCAACGCCTTTGTTCCTTTGGGTTACTGACGGAAACTGTCTAGTCGAAGACCGAATGCCACAGGCGCAGCACGGCGTCCCGCTGCGGGGCCAGCACGTCGGGCCCGACCTGCGTCGGCTCCTCGTTGAGCCTGGCCTGGTGCTGCGCCTTGCGCAGTTCGCGGTAGGCATCCGCGGCGTCCCGCCCCACGCCGGGCGGCAGCAGGCCCACTGTCTCGGCGCGCTGCAGCAAGGCGATGTTGCCGACGTTGGGAATCAGCTCCGGGTGCGCGGCCGCCTGCGCCAGCACCAGGAACTGCACCGCGAACTCGGCATCGACCATGCCGCCGGGGCTGTGTTTCACGTCGAAGCGCCCGGCCTTCACCGGGTGCGCCACCCGCACCTTGTCGCGCATCGCCACGATCTCGCGTTTCAGCGCCGCGGCGTCGCGCGGCGCGCGGATCACGGCTTCGCGCACGCCGTCGAAGCGCGCCCGCAGGCTGGCGTCGCCCAGCACGAAGCGCGCGCGCGTCATGGCCTGGTGTTCCCAGGTCCAGGCGGTGTTGCTGCCGCGGCCTTCCTGGTATTTGGCATACGCGTCGAAGGTGGTGATCAGCAGGCCCGAGCTGCCGTTGGGCCGCAGCGCTGTATCGATCTCGTACAGGTCGCCCTCGCCGGTGCGCGTGGTCAGCCAGTTGATCAGCTTGCGCACGAAGGCGGCGTAGGCGTCCGGCGCGCGTTCGTCCTCGTCTTCGTAGACGAACACGATGTCCAGGTCGCTGCCGTAGCCGAGTTCCTTGCCGCCCAGCTTGCCGTAGCCGACGATAGCGAACTGCGGCGCGTCGCGGTGCCGGTTCTTCAGCCGCTCCCAGCACCAGCGCGAGGTGACGCGCAGCACGGCGTCGGCCAGCGCGCTCAGCTCGTCGGCCACCTGCTCGACGGTGAGCACACTTTCCACGTCGCGCGCCAGGGTGCTGAAGACCTCGGCGTGGTGCGCGCGGCGCAGCAGGTTCAGCAGCGCCTCGTCGTCGTCCTCGCCGGTGATGTGCAGCGACTGCCGGCGGCGTTCCAGCTCGCGCTCGAACTCGGCGGCGTCGAAGCGCTCGTTCAGCAGGCCGTCGCTGGCCAGCTCGTCGATCACGCCGGGGTGCTGCATCAGGTAGCGCGCCGGCCAGCGCGCCGCGCCCAAGAGGCGCAGCAGCCGCTCGTGCACGCCGGCGCGCTCGGCCAGCAGCGCCAGGTAGCTTTCGCGCCGCAGCAGCGGCTCGACCCAGTCGGCCAGGCGCAGCGCGGCGGCCTCGTCCACCCGGCCGGCCAGTACCCATTGGCCGGTGCGCTGCATCAGCCGCGACAGGCGCTGGCGCGCTTCCTCGCGCAGCGCCAGCACGCGCGGATTGCGGCTCCACTGCGCCACCCGCGCGCCGAGCGCCGCGGGCAGTTGCTCGGCCAGGGTTTCCAGCTCGGGCGGCACGGCGCGGCCGCCCTTGGGGCCGGCGCAGCCGCGGCATTCGTTGCCGCTGCCCAATAGTTTGTCGAACTCCTGGGCCACCAGCTCGCGGTGGCCGTCCAGTTCGTGCAGGAACGGGCAGCAGTCGCCATAGCCCATGGTGCGGGCGATCCAGTTCAGGTCGGCATCCGTCTCGCCGTCGCAGCAACCCATCGGCAGCACGTGCGTCTGCTGGTCGTCCAGGTACTGGATGCGGTGCTCGACGCGGCGCAGGAAATCGTAGGCTGCGGCCAGCGCATCGGCGGTGGCCTGCGGCATCAGGCCGGCCGCGCACAGGCGCTCCAGCGCGGCCAGGGTCGGCCGGGTGCGCAGCTCAGGATATTGGCCGCCGCGCACCACCTGCAGCAGCTGCACGATGAACTCGATTTCGCGGATGCCGCCGCGCGACAATTTCACGTCGTTGGCACGCTCGGGCCGGCCGGCCGCGCGCCGCGCCGCGTGCTCGCGGATCTGGCGGTGCAGCACGCGCAGCGCCTCGAACACGCCGTAGTCCAGGTAGCGGCGGAACACGAAGGGCAGCACGGCGCTGCGCAGCGCCTGCGCCGAGCCGGTGGCGATGCAGGCGCGCGGCGCGACCACCCGGCTCTTCAGCCAGGCGAAGCGCTCCCACTCGCGGCCCTGCACCTGGAAGTAGTCCTCCAGCGCGCCCAGCGACACGGCAGGCGGGCCGGAATTGCCGTTCGGCCGCAGCGCCAGGTCGACGCGGAACACGAAGCCGTGCTCGGTCACGTCGCCGATCAGGCCGAACAGCGCCTTGACCGCCTTGCCGAAATACTCGTGGTTGCTGATGCGTCCGCGGCCCTGCGCGTCGCCGGCGGTTTCGCCGTCCTGGTCGTAGACATAGACCAGGTCGATGTCGCTCGACACGTTCAGTTCGCGCGCGCCCAGCTTGCCCATGCCGATCACCCACAGCTGGGCGCGTTCGCCGTCCGGGCCCAAGGGCGCGCCGTGCACCGCATCCAGGTCCTTCAGGGCCTGGCCGCAGGCGACTTCGAGCGCGAATTCGGCCAGGTCGGTCATCGCCGCCATCACCTCGGCGAGCGGGCAGGCGGCGTCGCAGTCCAGCGCGATCAGGCGTTCCACCACCAGCTGGCGCACGATGCGCAGGGCGGTGCCGGCGTCGTCGCCGCGGTCGCGCAGGCGCGCATAGGCGCCGGTCATGCCGCGGTAGACGGGGACGCCGGGCACGAGCAGCGGCAGTTCCTGGGCGTAGCGCCGCCGCAGCCGCTGCGCCAGGCGCGAATGCGAGGAGGGGGCCGTGCCGTTGTCGTGCGACACAAGCGCTTGCGCGCCGGCAACGTTCGCACCGGTGCCGGGGGTCATAATGCCTGCCACATCGATGTATTCATGAACGAGCCGCCGCCGCTTCCCTCACGGCCGCTGAAGGCCTATGCCGCCGTCGCCAAGGGTGCCTTGTGGCTGCTGCTGTCGCTGTGGCTGCTGCTGGCGCTGGCATGGGGAGCGCTTCATGCGTGGATTGTGCCGCGAATCGGCGAATTCCGTCCCGTGCTGGAGCGGCAGGCCCAGCGTGCCCTGGGGGTACCGGTGCGCATCGGCAGCATCAGCGCGCGCAGCGAGGGGCTGATTCCCTCGTTCGAGCTGCGCGAGGTGGTGCTGCTCGACGCGCAGGGCCGCGCGGCCCTGCGGCTGCCACGGGTATTGGCGGCGCTGTCGCCGCGCTCGCTGTGGAACCTGGGGTTCGAGCAGCTTTACATCGAAGGTCCGCAACTCGACATCCGCCGCGCGAAGGACGGCCGCATCTCGGTGGCCGGCCTGGACTTCTCCCGCTCCAGCGACAACGACGGCCGCGCCGCCGACTGGTTCTTCCGCCAGGGCGAGTTCGCCATCCGCGGCGGCACGGTGCAGTGGACCGACGAGATGCGCGGCGCGCCGACGCTGGCGCTCGAGCGGGTGGACTTCGTGGTGCGCAACCGCGCGCGCCGCCATGCGCTGCGGCTGGACGCCACGCCGCCCACCGAGTGGGGCGAGCGCTTCTCGCTGGCCGGCCAGTTCCGCCAGCCGCTCCTGTCCGGTGCCGACGGCCAATGGCGCGAGTGGACCGGCGAGCTGCATGCCGACTTCGCCCGCATCGACCTGTCGCAGCTGCGCCGCTATGCCGACCTGGGCGTGCGCATCGGCCAGGGCCAGGGCAGCGTGCGCGCCTGGGCCGACGTGGACCGCGGGCGCTTCACCGGCGGCACCGCCGACGTCGCGCTGTACGAGGCCGAAGCCACGCTGGGCGCCAGCCTGCAGCCGCTGGCGCTGCGGCAGCTCTCGGGGCGGCTGGGCGGCAAGCGCTTCGCCGGGGGCTTCACCTTCGAGACGCAGGCGCTGCAGTTCGAAACCCGCGACGGGCTGCGCTGGCCCGGCGGCAACGTGTCGCTGTCGTGGACCGAGGCGCACGGCCAGAAGCCGGCCGCGGGCGAACTGCGCGCCGACAAGCTGGACCTGGCGGCGCTGGGGCAGATCGCCACCCGGCTGCCGCTCGGCACGGCCACCCATGCGGCACTCTCGGCGTATGCGCCGCAGGGCCTGGTGGAGACGCTGCAGGCCAAGTGGGAAGGGCCGATCGGCGCCTTGCAGAAATACGAGGCACGCGGCAAGGCGTCGCGCCTGGCACTGGCGGCGCAGTCGGCGCCGCCCGTTGCCGGCGCGACCCACCCGCCCGCCGGCATTCCCGGCCTGCGTGGCGCGGCCATCGATTTCGATTTCACCCAGAGCGGCGGCAAGGCGCGCCTCGCGGTGCAGCAGGGCGCGCTGGAATTTCCCGGCGTGTTCGACGATCCGGTGCTGCCGATGGACAGCCTGAGCGGCGACCTGCAGTGGCAGATCGACGGGCCGAAGATCGCGGTGTCGCTGGCCAACCTCAAGTTCAGCAACGTGGACGCGCAAGGCCAGGGGCAGGTGAGCTGGCGCACCGCCGACGTCGCCAAGGCGCCCGGCCGCTCGCGCTTTCCCGGCGTGCTGGAGCTGCAGGCGAGCCTCAGCCGCGCCGACGGCACGCGCGTGTGGCGCTACCTGCCGCTGGGCGTGCCGGCCAGCGCGCGCGCGTACGTGCACGAGTCGGTGCAGCGCGGCGTGGCCACGGCCGCGAAATTCCGCGTCAAGGGCGACCTGCGCGACTTCCCGTTCAAGGACGGCAAGTCCGGCGAATTCCTGATCACCGCCGACATCAAGGATGCGACCTACGCCTACGTGCCGCGCAGCACGCAGCGCGGCACCGTGTCCTGGCCGGCGCTCACGCAGCTGTCGGGCGAGCTGGTGTTCCAGGGCAACGGCATGCAGGTGAAGAACGCGGCCGGCAGCTTCGCCGGGGCGCCGGGCCTGCAGGTGAAGGCCGATGCGTCGATCCCCGATTTCCACACCACCACGGTCGGCGTCACCGGGCTGATCCGCGGGCCGCTCGCCGAATCGCTGGCCATCGTCAACGGCTCGCCGGTGGCCGGCTTCACCGGCAACGCGCTGGCCAAGGCGCGCGGCAGCGGCGCGGCCGACGTGCGGCTGCGCCTGGTGCTGCCGATGCACCAGATCGACCGCTCGCAGGTGCAGGGCACGGTCACGCTGTCGGGCAACGACCTGCAGATCACGCCCGACAGCCCGCTCTTGGCGCGCGCCAAGGGCGCGGTGACTTTCAGCGAGCGCGGCTTCACGCTGGTCGGCACCCAGGCGCGCGCGCTGGGCGGCGACGTGCGCATCGAAGGCGGCATGCGGCCCGCCGCGCAGCCGGGCGGCGAGCCGGTGACCCAGATCCGCGCCGGCGGCACGGCCACCGCCGAGGCGCTGCGCCAGGCCCGCGAACTGGGTTTCGTGGCGCGCCTCGCGCGCGATTTCAGCGGCGGCGCGAGCTACGCGATGGCGCTGAATTTCAGGCACGGCACGCCCGAACTGCTGGTCACCAGCAATCTGCAGGGCATGGGCGTCAACCTGCCGCCGCCGCTGAAGAAGGCGCCCGAAGCGGTGCTGCCGCTGCGCTACGAAACGGTGGCAAGCCGCGACCCGGCCGGACGGCTGCAGGACCAGCTGACGGTGGACGTGGGCCGGCTCGCGTCCATCGTGTTCCAGCGCGACCTGTCGGCCGAGGAAGCGCGCGTGCTGCGCGGCAGCATCGCCATCGGCCTGGCGCCGGGCGAGAGCGCGCCGCTGCCGGACCAGGGCGTGGCGGCCAACGTGCAGCTGGCGCAGCTCAACATCGACGCCTGGGAATCGGTGCTCGACCGCCTGGGCGCCGAAGCGCCGCGCGCCGGCGCCAACGGGCGTGCCGGCGGCACCTCGGCGGCTTCCAGCATGGGCTACCTGCCCACCACCATGGCGGCGCGCGCCAAGGAGCTGGTGGTGGAAGGCCGCACCCTGCACGACGTGGTGATCGGCGGTTCGCGCGATGGGCTGACCTGGCGCGCCAACGTCGACGCGCAGGAGCTGAACGGCTACCTGGAATACCGCCAGCCCTCCGGCACCGAGCAGGGCCGCGTGCATGCGCGCCTCGCGCGGCTGAACATCGCGGCGGCGGCGGCACGCGAGGTCGAGACGCTGCTGGACCAGCAGCCGGCCAACATCCCGGCGCTGGACGTGGTGGTCAACGACTTCGAGCTGAAGGGCAAGAAGCTCGGGCGGCTGGAGATCGACGCGGTCAACCGGGGCGCGCGCGACGGCGGCGTGCGCGAGTGGCGGCTCAACAAGCTGGCGCTCACCACGCCCGAGGCGCTGTTCAACGCGCAGGGCAACTGGGCGGCGGTGAGCGCGCAGGGGCCGGCAGCGCCAGCGCGCAGCGGGCCGGAGCAGCGCCGCACCGCCATGCGCTTCCAGCTCGACATCGCCGACGCCGGCGGCCTGCTGGGGCGCTTCGGCATGCCGGGCGTGGTGCGGCGCGGCCAGGGGCGCATGGAAGGACAGATCGCCTGGCTGGGATCGCCGCTGTCGATGGACTACCCGTCCATGACCGGGGGCTTCCGCGTCAACGTCGAGTCCGGCCAGTTCCTCAAGGCCGACCCGGGCCTGGCCAAGCTGCTGGGCGTGCTGAGCCTGCAGTCGCTGCCGCGCCGCCTGGCGCTGGATTTCCGCGATCTGTTCAGCGAGGGCTTCCCGTTCGACTTCGTGCGCGGCGACATCGGCATCGACAGGGGCATCGCCTCCACCAACAACCTGCAGATGAAGGGCGTCAACGCCGCCGTGCTGATGGAGGGCAAGGCCGACATCGCGCGCGAGACGCAGGACCTGAAGGTGGTGGTGGTGCCCGAGATCAACGCCGGCACCGCCTCGCTGGTGGCCACCATGATCAACCCGGCGATCGGCCTGGGCTCGTTCCTGGCGCAGATGTTCCTGCGCCAGCCGCTGATGCGCGCGGCCACGCAGGAATTCCACATCGACGGCACCTGGAGCGACCCCAAGGTCGCGCGCGTCGGCAGGGGCGCGGCGGCGACTCCGCCGGCCGCCGCCGGTGCGGCGCCGTCGCCGACCGCGGACAACCGATAGGAGCACACGCCATGCAAGTCGCAGCCATCCAGATGGTCTCGGGCCTGTCGTTGGAGGCCAACCTGCAGGCCGCCCATGCCTTGCTGGCGCAGGCCGCGCAGCAAGGCGTGGAGCTGGCGGTGCTGCCCGAATATTTCTGCCTGATGGGACAACGCGACACCGACAAGCTGGCGCTGCGGGAAGATTTCGGCGCGGGCCGCATCCAGGACTTCCTGGCCGCCACCGCGCGCGCGCTGGGCCTGTGGATCGCCGGCGGCACGATGCCGCTGACGGCGGGCGACGCCGGGCACGTGCGCAACAGCCAGCTGGTGTTCTCGCCCGCCGGCGAGTGCGTGGCGCGCTACGACAAGATCCACCTGTTCCGGTTCGACAACGGGCGCGAGCAGTACGACGAATCGCGCGTGATCGAAAGCGGCAGCGCGCCGCAGGCCTTCGAGCTGCCCTCGCGCGACGGACGGCGCTGGCGCGTCGGCCTGAGCGTGTGCTACGACCTGCGCTTTCCCGAGCTGTACCGCGGCCTCAAGGCCGACCTGCTGCTGGTGCCCAGCGCCTTCACCCACGTGACCGGCCAGGCGCACTGGGAGCTGCTGCTGCGCGCCCGCGCGGTGGAGAACCTGGCCTACGTGGTCGCGCCCGCGCAGGGCGGCGTGCACGAAAGCGGCCGGCGCACCTGGGGCCACTCGATGGTGGTCGATCCCTGGGGCACGGTGCTGGCGCGGCGCGCCGAGGACGGCGCCGGCCTGGCGCTGGCGCAGATCGACGGCGAGCGGCTGGCGCAGGTGCGCACGCAGCTGCCGGCGCTGGAACACCGGGTCTTGTGAGCACGGCGCTGCCCGCCGCACGCCCGGGCCGCACGCGCTGGCTGCTGCTGGGGCTGCTGGTCGCGCTGGTGCTGTCGGTGCTGGCCACCCTGGTGTGGCTGGCCGGCCGCTACGAGGCCAGCCAGGCGCAAGGCCAGGTGGAACGCGATGCCGCCGAGGCGCTGGCCGACATGCGCTCGGCGCTCACGCGCAACGTGCAGGCGCTGCAGGCCCTGCAGGCGGGCGAGCCGACCCGCGCGCAGTGGGGCGAACAGGCCCACCAGCTGCTGCGCGAGCACCGCGAATGGATGCGCATCGAATGGCGCGGCGCCGGGCTGGAGCCGGTGGCGGCGGCCGACTCGCCGCTGCGCGCGCCGGTGTTCGCGCAGTTCGGCCGCGACAACACGCAGGGCGAGGTGCAGCAGGCCTGCGCCAACGCGCGGCGCACCAGCAGCCCGGCCTATGCGCGCAGCTACTTCGTGCCGCAGCCGGGCGGCCTGGGCCTGGAGCTGATGGAGCTGTGCCTGCCGCAGGTGAGCGCCGGCCGCCTGGTCGGCTACACGGTGGCGACCTATGCGCTGGGCGAGATGCTGTCCAGCCTGGTCGGGCCGCAGCTCACGCGCAGCCAGGAAGTCTCGTTCACCGAGCCGGACGGCACGCGGCTGGCCATGCACGGCGTCGCGCGGCGCGGCAGCCGCGTGTTCAGCTCGCAGCAGCTGCTGGACCTGCCGGGCAACACCATGGTGCTGCGGCTGGACGCCTGGCGCGCCGCGCCCGACCTGTTCCCCAACGTGCTGACCGCGCTGGTGACGGCGATGTCGATCGCGCTGGTGGTGGTGCTGTTCCTGCTGGCACGCGACACGCGGCGGCGCATGCGCGCCGAGCAGGACCTGGCCGACGCGCTGGCATTCCGCAAGGCGATGGAGGACTCGCTGGTCACCGGCCTGCGCGCGCGCGACCTGCAGGCGCGCGCCACTTACGTCAACCCGGCGTTCTGCCAGATGGTGGGCTTCAGCGCCGACGAACTGCTGGGCCGCGGCGCGCCCGCGCCCTACTGGCCGCCCGAGCACGTGGACGAATACAGCAAGCGGCAGGAGGTGCGGCTGGCCGGCGGCGTGCCGCCGCGCGAGGGCTTCGAGTCGGTCTTCATGCGCAAGGACGGCTCGCGCTTCCCGGTGCTGATCATCGAGGCGCCGCTGATCAACGCCCAGGGCGTGCAGACCGGCTGGATGAGCGCGGTGCTGGACATCAGCGAGCAGCGTCGCGTGGAGGAGCTCTCGCGCGCCAGCCAGGAGCGTCTGCAGGCGACCGCGCGGCTGGCCACGGTGGGTGAGATGGCCTCGCTTCTCAGCCACGAGCTGAACCAGCCGCTGGCCGCGATCTCCAGCTACGCCAGCGGCTCGGTGAACCTGCTGCGCGGCGGGCCGCACGCGCTGGCGGACATCGAGATCGCGATGCAGCGCATCGCCGAACAGGCCGAGCGCGCCGGCCGCGTCATCAAGAGCGTGCACGACTTCGTGCGCCGCCGCGACAAGGAGCGCGAGCCGGTGGCGCCGCAGGCGCTGCTGGACGCGATCTGGCCGCTGGTGAACCTGCAGGCGCGCAAGCTGGGCGTGCGGGTCGAGCTGCGCGTGCAGGACGGCGTGCCTGCGGTGCTGTGCGACCGCACGATGGTGGAGCAGGTGCTGCTGAACCTGGCGCGCAACGCGATGCAGGCCATGAACGAGGCGCGCGTGCCCGAGCCGCGGCTGGTGGTGGCGGTGAAGCGCGCGGCGCGCGGCGCCGATGCGCCCGGCGCCAAGGCGTGGCTGGAATTCTCGGTGGCCGACTGCGGGCCGGGCATTCCGCCGCTGGTGCAGCAGCAGCTGTTCACGCCGTTCTTCACCACCAAGGCCGAGGGCATGGGCCTGGGCCTGAGCCTGTGCCGCACGGTGGTGGAGCAGCACGGCGGCTTTCTCGAATTCGAGCCCAACCGGCCGCAAGGTACGATCTTCCGGTTCACGCTGCCGGCCGAAACCGCGGCCGCGGCCTCCGACACCCACCTGATGACTGCCTCGAGCCCTTGATGCATCCCGCGGCCGACGCCACCGTGTTCATCGTCGACGACGACGCCGGCGTGCGCGACGCGCTGGCCTGGCTGCTGCGCACGCGCCACGTGCCGAGCGAAAGCCACGCCAGCGCCGACAGCTTCGCGGCGATGCTGGGCGCGGGCTTCGCGCCCAGGCAGGCCTGCTGCGTGCTGCTGGACGTGCGCATGCCCGGCATGAGCGGGCTGGCCCTGTTCGACAAGATCGCCGAGCGCGGCCTGCTGGAGCTGATGCCGGTGATCTTCCTCACCGGCCATGCCGACGTGCCGACCGCGGTCGACATGGTCAAGCGCGGCGCCTTCGATTTCTGCGAGAAACCGTTCTCCGACAATGCGCTGGTGGACCGCATCGAGCAGGCGCTGCAGCGCTCGCGCGAGGTGCTGGGCCGGCGCGAGCAGAAGGAGATGCTGCGCGCCCGGCTGGCCGAACTCACGGAGCGCGAGGGCGACGTGATGCGGCTGGTGGCCGTCGGCCTGCCCAACAAGCTGATCGCAGAACGCCTGGCGATCAGCGTGCGCACGGTGGAAGTACACCGGGCCAGGGTGTTCGACAAGATGAATGTGAAGTCGGCGGTGGAACTCGCCAATCTCCTGCGCGACGAAACTTGAATTCCTCCCTCTCCCTCTGGGAGAGGGCCGGGGTGAGGGCTGCCGCTACTGCACTCTCCTCCACCACGCGGCAAAGCCGCACACGGGCGGGCCGCGTGCGGCTTTGCAGAGGCGATGTGGCGCGCGCTCGGGACTAGCGGCGATCCTGATCCTTGTCCTCGGGCAGCTCGCCCTTGTTTCGCCCGGCGAACATCGTCCACCACACGATGCCCACCAGCAGCAACAGCGCGCCCAGCGCTTCCAGCAGAATCAAGAGCATGAACCGTTTCCTGGCGAGTGTGGTGTTGGCCGCGATTGTAGGAATGCTGGCTGCCTGCGGCAGCGTGCCCCTGCCGCCCATGGATGAGGTGCCGCCCGCCGGCACGGTGCCCGCGCCCGGGGCCATCACGCCGCCGCCGTCCGACGGAGCTTCCCTGCCGCCCGCCCTGGTCAACGGCAAGAGCCGCTGGCAGCCGGTGCGCTGGAGCGAACTGCCGGGCTGGAACGACGATGCGCTGCACGAGGCCTGGAACGCGTGGACCAAGAGCTGCGAGCGGCCCGGTTCCGCGCTGGCAGCGCTGTGCCCCGAGGTGCGGCGGCTGTCCATCGCCTCGGCCGAGGAGCAGCGCGCCTGGATGCAGCAGCGGCTGCAGCCCTACCGCGTCGAGCCGCTGCAGGCCGGTGTTGGCGAAGGCCTGCTGACGGCCTACTACGAACCCCTGCTCGACGCCTCGCGCCAGCCGACCGCCGCCTACGGCATTCCGCTCTATCGCCCGCCCGCCGACCTGGCCGTGCGCAAGCCCTGGTTCAGCCGCCAGGAGATCGACACGCTGCCTGCCGCGCGCGCCGCCCTGCGCGGGCGCGAGATCGCGTATGTCGCCGACCCGCTCGACGCGCTGATGCTGCAGATCCAGGGCAGCGGGCGGCTGCGCATCACCGAGCCGGACGGCAGCCGGCGGCTGGTGCGCGTCGCCTTCGCCGGCACCAACGACCAGCCGTACCGCAGCGTCGGCGGCTGGCTGCTGCAGCGGGGCGCGGTGCGCGACGCGACCTGGCCCGGCATCAAGGCCTGGGTGCAGCAGAACCCGCAGCGGCTGCAGGAGCTGCTGTGGAGCAATCCGCGCGTCGTGTTCTTCCGCGAGGAGGCGCTGTCCGAACTCGACGCCGCCTTCGGCCCGCGCGGCGCGCAGGGCGTGCCGCTCACGCCGGGCCGCTCGATCGCGGTGGACAAGGACAGCATTCCCTACGGTACGCCGGTCTGGCTGGCGTCCTCCGGGCTGGTCAACCTGCAGCGCCTGGTGTTCGCGCAGGACACCGGCAGCGCCATCGTCGGCGCGGTGCGCGCCGACTATTTCGTGGGCTGGGGGCCGGAGGCCGGCGAGGTCGCGGGGCGGCTCAAGCAGCCGCTGCGCCTGTGGGTGCTCTGGCCCCGCCCCTGATCACTTGCCGATCAGCCCGCCGTCGTTGCGGGTGATCATCACGGTCGACGAACGCGGCCGCGCCGTGGCGCCGCCGGCACCGTGGGCCGCCACGCCCGCGCCGTTGCCCGGCCAGTGGCTTTCGAACTTCGTCGCGTCGCCGATGTTGGCGGCGGCCGTGTTCTCGCCCGGGTGCTGGATGCTGATGAACAGCGCGCGGCCGTCGGGCGATTCGGCGATGCCGGTCACCTCGGCGCCGCTCGGGGCGGTGAGGAAGCGCTTGAAGGTGGCGTCTGTCATCTTGCGGCCCATGCGCGTGGCCACGCTCACGTCGGTGGTCACCGCCGCGTTCGGGCTGCCGTCGGCCTTGTTGACGATGGTGACCGGGCCGCCGTCGCCGTAGTCGCCGGGAATCGCGGCCAGCAGCATGCAGTTGGTGACGTCGGTATACGTGTTGTCGTCGGTCTCGATCCACAGGATGCCGGTGGTGGGCGAGAACCAGCAGCCGTCCGGCTTGGACAGGTCGTTGAACTCGCTCAGGCCCGACAGGTTGACGTTCTTCTGGTAGTTCACGTCGTCCAGGCCGGCATCGGCCTTGGCCTGCGCGCCGAACAGGAAGATGTCCCATTGGAAAGTCGTGGCCGCGGCGTCGCCGCCGGTCTCGCGCATGCGCACGATGTGGCCGTTGATGTTGCCCTTCTGGTTGGCACTGCCCTTCTTGTCCAGCCAGTAGCGCGGGTTCGCGGCGTCCACAGCGGGGTTGGGGTTGTTGTTGCTGCTGGAGCCGGTGTTGCCGCGGTCCGGGTTCTCGGTCATCGTGATGTAGACCTCGCCGTTCTTCGGGTTCACCGCGGTCCACTCGGGGCGGTCCATCCTGGTCGCGCCCGCGGCGTCGGCCGCCAGGCGGGAGTTCACCAGCACGTCGGCCAGGTCGCTGAAGGCATAGGCCGCGTTGCCGGCGATGGCGGCGTTGCCCATGTCCAGTTTCAGCCAGGTGCCCGAGCCGTCGGCGTTGTAGCGGGCGGCGTAGAGCGTGCCTTCGTCCAGGTACTTGTCGCCCATGGCCAGCCCGCCGCGCGCGGCATCGGCCGCATCCCACAGCGCCTTGCTGACGAACTTGTAGACGTATTCGCCTCGCGAGTCGTCGCCCATGTAGAAGGCCAGCGGCTTGCCGGCCACCGGCAGGCTGCAGGTCGCGCCTTCCTTGGCGAAGCGGCCCATGGCGGTGCGCTTGCGCGGCACCGAGGCGGGATCGTAGGGATCGATCTCCACCGTGAAGCCGAAGGTGTTGGGCGCGTTGCGGAAGTCGCCGGTGGCGTCGGCGGCGGTCGCGCTCGCATCCCAGCGGCTGAACTCGGTGCTGGAGGCATCGGCGGGGACCACGCTGGTCCAGCGGTTGTTGCCGGCCTGGCCCGGGCGCAGGCCCACCCGCAGCAGCGCGGTGTTGTCCTTGGCGCTGCGCAGGGCGTCGTCGCCGGTGGCGCGGCGGAAATAGCCGGCCCAGTTCTCCTCGCAGGTCAGGTAGGTGCCCCAGGGCGTCGGGCCGGCGGCGCAGTTGTTGATGGTGCCGCGCGTGGCCGTGCCGTCGGGCGAGTATTTGGTCTTCACCAGCGCCGAGCCGCGCACCGGGCCGCGCAGCTCCACCGGCGTGCCGGCCGTGACGCGGCGGTTGTAGCGCGAGGCCTTGTTCAGCGCGAACTTGCCGCCGCCCTTGGCGATTTCGATCACCGAGACGCCGTGCGCCTGGATTTCCTTCAGCGCCTCGGCTTCCGGCCGCGCGCCGCTGGCCGCGTTGGTCTGGCCAGCCGGGTGCATGAAGGTCACCGTGCCGGCGATGTTCTCGTGGTTCATCGCCAGCAGCGCGCGCTGGGCGCCCGCCGCGTCGCGCGCGGTGCCGGTGTCGTTCAGGCCGAAGTAGACGAGCGCGTCGTGGTGGTCGCCCGCGCGCCGCGCGAAGTCGCCGTCGGTGCCGTCGTTCCTGTAGTCGGCGACGGCCGGGTCGATGGAATCGCCGGTGGCGTAGAGCACCGTGGCGGTGTAGCCGCTGGCCACCACCAGGCGGTCGGCCAGGTCCTTGCCGACGGCCTGGAAGCCCAGCGCGGGAGCAGGGGCCGGCGCGGGTGCGGGGGCCGGCGCATCGTCGCCGCCGCCGCAGGCCGCCAGCGGCAAGGCGCCCAGGCCCGCCATCGCCATCGCGCCGACACCGCCGCGCAGCACGTGGCGGCGGTTCAGGCGGGCCGCGAGAACGGCGTCGAAGCCCGGATTGGACGAAGTGTTGTTGTCGAGATCGTCGGGATCGGTGTGCGGGGTCAGGCTGTCTTGCTTCATGGTCATCCGTTGGTGAAGCCGCGAGCCTAGGAAAGGCCCGTGACAAGCGGATGAAACCCCTCAGCGTGCCGGCTTCAGCGCCGGTTGCAGGTGCGCCAGCGGCCAGCTGCTGCTGGCCTTGACCTCGCCCAGCGAGAAGCTGGTGTGCAGGTTCTTCATGTTCGGCAGGTTGATCAGCACGTTGCGCGCGAACTCAGAGAAGCTCTCCAGGTCGCGCGACACCACCTGCACCTCGAAGGTGCCGGCGCCGCTGATGTAGTGGCACGACACGATTTCCGGGATCCGGCGGATCATCTCCACCATCTCGCCGGTGACCTTGCCGGTGTTGCTGTCGGCGTCCAGCCGCACGAAGGCCAGCACGCCCAGCCCGACCTTGTGCCGGTCGATTTCGGCGTGGTAGCCCTTGATGTAACCGGCCTCCTCCAGCGCCCGCACGCGGCGCCAGCAGGGCGCGGCCGACAGGCCCACGCGCTGCGCCAGCTCGGTATTGGTCAGGCGGCCGTCGGCCTGCAGTTCTTGCAGGATCGCGATGTCGAACTTGTCGAGTGTTTCCATATCTGGCTGATCCGAGAAAGATTCTTGCTCATCCTAGCGCGGAACGGGCTTCAAACGCAAAGACATCTCCGGCACTGCGGAATACACTGCGAAGTTCCTCCCCGCTGTACATCTGGAGACAACCGCGCCATGAACGCACCGCTGCCGGAGCACATCCGCAAAGCCCTGGAAACCGTCACGCTGGACGACAAATACGCGCTGGACCAGGGCCGCGCCTTCATGAGCGGCGTGCAGGCGCTGGTGAAGCTGCCGATGCTGCAGCGCCAGCGCGACGCGCTGCAGGGCAAGAACACCGCCGGCTTCATCAGCGGCTACCGCGGCTCGCCGCTGGGCGGCTACGACCAGGCGCTGTGGGGTGCGCGCAAGTACCTGCAGGCGCAGAACGTCGTGTTCCAGCCGGGCGTCAACGAGGAACTGGCCGCCACCGCCGTGTGGGGCACCCAGCAGCTGGGGTTCGCTCCGCCCGGCAGCAACAGGTTCGACGGCGTGTTCGGCATCTGGTACGGCAAGGGCCCGGGCGTCGACCGCAGCGGCGACGTTTTCAAGCACGCCAACATGGCGGGCACCACGCCCTGGGGCGGCGTGATCGCGGTGGCCGGCGACGACCACGTCGCCAAGAGCTCCACCGCGGCGCACCAGAGCGACCACGTGTTCAAGGCCTGCGGCCTGCCGGTGTTCTTCCCGGCCAGCGTGCAGGACATCCTCGACCTGGGGCTGCACGCCATCGCCATGAGCCGCTACGCCGGTGTCTGGTCCGGCATGAAGACGATCCAGGAGATCGTGGAGTCCAGCGCCACCGCGGTGATCGACCCGCACCGGGTGGACATCCGCATCCCCACCGACTTCGACATGCCGCCCGGCGGCGTGCACATCCGCTGGCCCGACGGCGCGCTGGAGCAGGAGGCGCGCCTGTTCGACTACAAGTGGTATGCCGCGCTGGCCTACGTGCGCGCCAACCGCCTGAACCACAACGTGATCGAAGGGCCGAACGACCGCTTCGGCATCATGGCCAGCGGCAAGGCCTACAACGACACCCGCCAGGCCCTGCTGGACCTGGGGCTGGACGACGCGACCTGCCGGCGCCTGGGCATCCGCGTGCACAAGGTCGCCGTGGTGTGGCCGCTGGACGCGCAGATCACGCGCGAATTCGCCAACGGCCTGCGCGAGATCCTGGTGGTGGAAGAGAAGCGCCAGGTCATCGAATACCAGGTGAAGGAAGAGCTCTACAACTGGCCCGGCGAGATGCGCCCGCGCGTGGTCGGCAAGTTCGACGAGGCCGAGGGCGACTTCATGGGCGGCGAGTGGTCGATGGCCAATCCGTCGGGCCGCAAGCTGCTGCGCGCCGAGGCCGACCTGTCGCCCGCGCAGATCGCCCGTGCCATCGCCAAGCGGCTGAAGAAGCTGGGGCTGGACGCCGACATCACGGCGCGCCTGGACGCGCAGCTGGCGATCCTGCAGGCCAAGGAAAGCGCCATGAGCGTGCTGGAGGTCAAGGGCGAGCGCCAGCCCTGGTTCTGCTCGGGCTGCCCGCACAACACCTCCACCGTGGTGCCGGAAGGCTCGCGCGCCATGGCCGGCATCGGCTGCCACTTCATGGCGATCTGGATGGACCGCTCCACCACCGGCTTCACCCAGATGGGCGGCGAGGGCGTGCCCTGGGTCGGCATGCAGCCGTTCTCCAACGACAAGCACATGTTCGCCAACCTGGGCGACGGCACCTACTTCCACAGCGGCCTGCTGGCGATCCGCCAGGCTATCGCCGCCGGCGCCGACATGACCTACAAGATCCTCTACAACGACGCGGTGGCCATGACCGGCGGCCAGCCGGTGGGCGAGCGCGGCGAAGGCCACACGGTGTTCCAGATCGCGCACAGCCTGCAGGCCGAAGGCGTGACGAAGCTGGTGCTGGTGACCGACTTGCCGGAGAAATACGAAGGCTCCAAGCTGCCGCCCGGCGTGGCGGTGCACCACCGCGATGAGCTGGACAAGGTCCAGCGCGAGCTGCGCGAGATCAAGGGCACCACCGCCATCATCTACGAGCAGACCTGCGCCACCGAGAAGCGGCGGCGCCGCAAGCGCGGCAAGATGGTCGACCCGGCGGTGCGCGTCGTCATCAACGACCTGGTGTGCGAGGGCTGCGGCGACTGCAGCGCCAAGTCCAACTGCCTGTCGGTGGAGCCGCTGGAAACCGAGTTCGGCCGCAAGCGCACCATCAACCAGAGCACCTGCAACAAGGACACCAGCTGCCTGAAGGGCTTCTGCCCGAGCTTCGTCACGGTCGAAGGCGGCAAGATGAAGAGCAAGTCCAAGGCGCAGTCGCCGGCGGCGCTGGATGCCCTGGGCGCGCTGCCCGAGCCGCAGCTGCCGCCCATCGGCGCGGCCTACGGCATCGTGGTGGCCGGCGTCGGCGGCACCGGCGTCATCACCATCGGCCAGCTGCTGGGCATGGCGGCGCACATGGAGAACAAGGGCATCGTCACGCAGGACGCGGCGGGCCTGGCGCAAAAGGGCGGCGCCACCTGGAGCCACGTGCTGATCGGCGCCAGCCAGGACGACATCCGCACCACCCGCGTCGGCATGGCCGCCGCCGACCTGGTCATCGGCTGTGACCCGCTGGTGACCGCAGGCAAGGAAACCGTGCTGCGCATGCGCGAGGGCCGCACCCGGGTGGCGCTCAACAACCACGGCACGCCGACCGCGGCCTTCGTCAAGAACGGCAGCTGGAACAACCCGTCGGACGCCTGCGTGGCGGAAATCACCGCAGCGGTCGGCATGCACGGCGTGTCGGTGTTCGACGCCGACACCGCCGCCGCGAAGCTGATGGGCGACAGCATCTACACCAACCCGATGATGCTGGGCTTCGCCTGGCAGAAGGGCTGGGTGCCGCTGGCGCACGAGTCGCTGATGCGCGCCATCGAGCTGAACGGCGTGCAGGTGGACAACAACAAGGCGGCCTTCGCCTGGGGCCGCCGCGCCGCGCACGACTGGGCTTCGGTGGAAAAGCTGCTGGCACCGGCGCAGGTGATCGAGTTCAAGAAGCGCGACACGCTGGAAGGCCTCGTGGCGCGCCGGGTGGAATTCCTCACCGGCTACCAGAACGCTGGCTATGCCGACAGCTACCGCACCTTCGTGGAGCAGGTGCGGGCGGCCGAGGCGCCGCTGGGCAAGACCGCGCTGACCGAATCGGTGGCGCGCTTCCTGTTCAAGCTGATGGCCTACAAGGACGAGTACGAGGTGGCGCGGCTGCACACCGAGACGGGTTTCCTGGAGAAGATCGCGTCGCAGTTCGAGGGCGACTACAAGGTCCACTACCACCTGGCGCCGCCGCTGCTGTCCAAGACGAACGAGAAGGGCGAGCTGCAAAAGCGCAAGTTCGGCCCGTCCACCGTGCTGGCGTTCCGCCTGTTGGCCCGGCTGAAGGGCCTGCGCGGCACGGCGCTGGACATCTTCGGGCGCACCGAAGAGCGCCGCACCGAGCGCGCGCTGATCCGCGAATACCGCGACTGCATCGCCGGCCTGCTGCCGCGGCTGCAGGCCGGCAACCACGCGCTGGCGGTGGACATCGCCCGCCTGCCCGAGCAGATCCGCGGCTACGGCCACGTGAAGGAGCACAACCTGGCGGCGGTGCGCACGCGCTGGCAGGAACTGCTGGCCCAGTGGAACGGCGCGGCCGAGCAGCGCCAGGCGGCTTGAAACCAAAGGCGCTACAGCCGCGCTGCCGGCGGGATTGGTTACAAGTTACAAGGCCAGGGGCAGACATACAATCCGGCTTCCTGCCGTCCAGCACCGACCGGTGCTGGCTCGGCCGCGCGCCGCGTCCCGGCAATATCCTGGAGTCCCTGTGTTGATTTCTTCCGCCTACGCCCAAACCGCGCCCGCCGCAGCCGGAGGCGACATGGCCTCGTCGCTGACGAGCCTGCTGCCCCTGGTGCTGATGTTCGTGGTGCTGTATTTCGTGATGATCCGCCCGCAGATGAAGCGGCAAAAGGAGCATCGCACCATGATCGAGGCGCTCGCCAAGGGCGACGAGATCGCCACCACCGGCGGCATGCTGGGCCGCGTGACCAAGCTGGGCGACAACTTCCTCAACCTGGAAGTCGCCCAGGGCGTGGAAGTGCAGGTGCAGCGCGCCGCCGTGGCTCAGGTGCTGCCCAAGGGCACCATCAAGTAAACATGCCGATGGGCGCTGGGCGCGCGGCGCCCGGCGTTCCGTCCTGCATGCCGAACGCCCAACGCTGAACATCCATGAATCGTTACCCGGTCTGGAAATACGCGATCATCCTGGTCGCGCTGCTGGTGGGGCTGGTCTACGCCATGCCCAACTTCTTCGGCGAATCGCCGGCGGTGCAGGTCTCCTCGGGCAAGTCCGCGGTGAAGGTGGACGCATCGACCCTCGCGCGCGTGCAGCAGGCGCTCACCGGCGCCGGCATCCAGCCGGAAGCGGTGGCGCTGGAAGGCAGCTCGGTGCGCGTGCGGCTGGACAGCGGCGAGGCGCAGCTGAAGGCCCGCGACGCGATCCAGAAAGCCCTGGTGCCCGATCCGGCCGATCCGCCCTACGTGGTGGCGCTGAACCTGGTGTCGCGCTCGCCGCACTGGCTGTCGGCGCTGCGCGCCGCGCCCATGTACCTGGGCCTGGACCTGCGCGGCGGCGTGCACTTCATGCTGCAGGT